>NZ_WHOS01000100.1 GCF_013340935.1 Azospirillum melinis
GCGCGCCGACGCCCGTACGGCCGCCCCCCCTTTAAAGAGCCGTGGGGCCCAGGGGAAAGGGATCGGGACCGGGGGGGCGTAAAAGAAGACCTCCCCGAAATTCGGGATCGGGTATTGGCCGGCGGTGCCGACGATGCCCAGCGCCCGCGCCGCCGCCGCCGGGCCGAGGATGCGGCCCGCCCCGCCCACCGCCACCACCGCCAGGAACAGCACGATGTAGCGGATGGCGTAATAGGGCTCCAGCGGCAGCAGTTCGGCCCCCAGCACCCCGCCCAGCGCCGCCAGCCCGGTGCCGAGCGCGAAGGTCGCCAGATAGAGCCGCTCGGTCCGGATGCCCAACGCCGCCGCCATGGCGGGGTCATCCACCGCCGCGCGCAGCCGGATGCCGAAATCGGTGCGCTCCAGGAGCCACCACAGCCCCAGCAGGGTGGCCGCCCCGGCGCCGATGACGAAGGCGCGGTGGGTCGGGATCGCCTTCGGCCCCAGCGACACCGTGCCGGTCAGCAGATCGGGCAGCGGAATGCGCTTCAGCGTCGGGCCGAACAGGTAATTGATGCCGGCGACGATGACGAAGGTCAGCCCGATGGTCAGCAGCACCTGCGCCAGTTCGTTGGCCGAGCCGTAGATGCGCCGGTACAGCAGCCGTTCCAGCGGCAGCGTCGCCAGCACGGTCAGCGCCACCGCCACCACCAGCGCCAGCCCATAGGGCAGCCCGGCGCTCTGTGCGGCATAGGAGGCGACATAGCCGCCGACCATGGCGAAGGCGCCATGCGCCAGATTGACCACCCGCATCAGCCCCAGCGTCACCGACAGCCCGACGGAGATGATGAAGAGGATCATGCCGTAGGCGATCCCGTCGACGGCGATCCCGAACATGGTTTCCATGATGTCTCTCCGTCAACCCTCTCCCGCCCCGGGAGAGGGAGGGGACCCATGGCAAAGCCATGGGGAGGGTGAGGGGTGAGCCGAGGATCATGAACCGCATGGGTCCTTGGATCACCCCTCACCCTTCCCGCTTTGCGGGCCCCTTCCCTCTCCCGGGACGGGAGAGGGACAATCACCCGCTCACTTCGCCAACTTGTACCCATAGTCCGGCTGCTTCGGGAACGACTGCTTCTCGACGTTCTCCAATTTGCCGTCGACCATCTCGACGGTGCGCAGATAGATCGTCTGGGTGACATGGCGGCTGTCGGGATCGATGGTCAGGGGGCCGCGCGGGCTTTCCCAGCTCATGCCCTTCACCGACTCCACCGCCTTGGCGCCGTCGATCTTGCCGCCGCCGTTCCTGATCATCTGATAGATGACGTGCGTGCCGTCATAGGCGCCGACCGAGGTGAAGGTGACGCTGTCGTAGGAGCCGAACATCTCCTTGTGCTTGGCGACGAAGGCCTTGTTCATCGCCGAGTCATGCGCCCGGCTGTAATTGAAGCTGGTGGTGATGCCGATCGCCGCCTCGCCCAGCGCCGGCAGGTCCGGTTCCTGGGTCAGGTCGCCGGGGCCGAAGAACTTGATGCCCGCCGCCTTCAGCCCGGTGTCGTTGAAGGCCTTGGCGAAGGCGAGCGTCGTCGGGCCGGCGGGCAGGAAGGCATAGACGGCCTCGGCGCCCGAATCCTTGATCCGCTGCATGAAGGGGGCGAAGTCGGTGGACTTCAGCGGCATGCGGATGGTGTCCACCACCGTGCCGCCATTCTTCTCGAAGGTGGACTTGAAGGCGGCCTCGCCGTCGATGCCGGGACCGTAGTCGCTGACCGCCGAGATCGCCTTCTTGAGACCCTGCTTGGCCATGTGTTCGGCCAGCGGCACCGTGTTCTGCCACAGCGTGAAGGAGGTGCGGACATAGCGCGGCGACTTCTCCGTGATGGCGGAGGTCGCGGCGTTGAAGATCACGCAGGGGATATTCGCCTCGTCGATCAGCGGGGCGACTGCCAGCGCATCCGGTGTGAAGAAATAGCCGGCGAGGAAGGACACCTTCTCCTTGACGATCAGTTCCTGCGACAGCGCCTTGCTCTGTGCCGGGTTCGCCTGGTCGAGGTCCTTGTAGATGAACTCCACCGTGTCGTTGCCCACGGTCTTGCCGTGCTCGGCCTGATAGACCTCGATGGCTTCCTTGAAGCTCTTGCCCACCACGCCGAACGGCCCGGAGAAGGGCGCCACGACGCCGACCTTGATGGTGGCGGCCCCGGCCGGACCGGCCGCCAGCGCCAGACCGAACGCCGCACCCAGCAGCGCGTTGCCCAACAGCGCGTTGCGCAGAGTCCTCGTCATCGTCCCTCCCACATGTGACCATATGCCGGCGCCGGAATTCGCAATTCCGGTCATTGACTGTTCCGTCCACCGTACTGAGGGAGGACCGAACCGTCAAGTGCGATATTTGATGTTATGTTCTATAATCGCACAAAATTGGTCTTCAGATCAAACAATTGATAAATATCAGTTTTTATCAAGAAACTGACTCCAGAGGACACACACTCCTTATGTTGCGCCGCAATATGGGCGATCATCGCACATATAATGCTTTTTTCGCCCTTGACACCGCGGTACACCGCTCGCCACTCTGTGCGTAACGACGAATGTTCGTGCGATTTTCGCACATCCGGGAGGTCATATGGCGAAGATCACGCCCCTGCGCGAGGCGGTGGCGAGCCTCGTGCACGATGGCGACACGGTCGCCCTGGAAGGATTCACCCACCTGATCCCCCATGCCGCCGGGCATGAGATCATCCGGCAGGGCCGGCGCGACCTGACGCTGGTGCGCATGACGCCGGACCTGATCTACGACCAGCTGATCGGCATGGGCTGTGCCGCGAAGCTGATCTTCTCCTGGGGCGGCAATCCCGGCGTCGGCTCCCTCCACCGCTTCCGCGATGCGGTCGAGCAAAGCTGGCCGCACCGGCTGGAGATCGAGGAGCACAGCCACGCCGGCATGGCGAACGCCTATGTCGCCGGCGCCTCCAACCTGCCCTTCGCCCTGCTGCGCGGCTACACCGGCTCCGACCTGCCGAAGGTCAACCCCAACATCCGCTTCATCGAGTGCCCCTTCACCGGCGAAAAGCTGGCCGCCATCCCGTCGGTCCGGCCGGACGTGACGGTGATCCACGCCCAGAAGGCCGACCGCCGCGGCAATGTGCTGCTCTGGGGCATCCTCGGCGTCCAGAAGGAGGCCGTGCTGGCCGCCAAGCGCTCCATCGTCACGGTGGAGGAGATCGTCGACGACCTGGAGGCGCCGCCCAACGCCTGCGTGCTGCCGAGCTGGGCGCTGTCGGCCGTCTGTCCTGTCCCCGGCGGCGCCTATCCGTCCTACGCGCAGGGCTATTCGGAGCGCGACAACCGCTTCTACAAGGCCTGGGACCCCATCGCCCGCTCGCGCGACAGTTTCCAGGCCTGGATGCAGCGCCATGTGCTGGACACCGACGATTTCGCCGGCTTCCGCCGCGTGCTGGCCGAAAGCATGAAGGAGGCCGCGTGATGAGCAGCACCGAAACTCTCGATTTCACCGCGACCGAGATCATGACGGTGGCGGCCAGCCGCCTGCTGAAGGACGGCACCGTCTGCTTCGTCGGCATCGGCCTGCCCTCGACCGCCGCCAACCTCGCCCGGCTGACCCATGCGCCGGACGTCGTGCTGATCTATGAATCGGGGCCCATCGGCGCCAAGCCGACGGTGCTGCCGCTGTCGATCGGCGACGGCGACCTCGCGCTGACCGCCGACACCGTGGTCGGCACGCCGGAGATCTTCCGCTACTGGCTCCAGGGCGGGCGGATCGACGTCGGCTTCCTCGGCGCCGCGCAGGTCGACCGCTTCGCCAACATCAACACCACCGTCATCGGCCCCTATGACGCGCCCAAGGTGCGGCTACCCGGTGCCGGCGGCGCGCCGGAGATCGCCTCCCAGGCCAAGGAGGTCTTCATCGTCCTCAAGCAGAGCCCCAAGGCCTTCGTCGCCACGCTGCCCTTCGTCACCTCGGCCGGCTATCTCGACGGCGGGGATGCGCGGGCCAGGGCCGGCATCCCCGGCGCCGGGCCGACCGCGGTGATCACCGACCTCGGCATCCTCACCCCCGATCCGGTGACCAGGGAGCTGACCCTGACCGGCATCCACCCCGGCGTGACGGTGGAGCAGGTGAAGGCGGCCACCGGCTGGGACCTGAAGATTTCGCCCGACCTGAAGACCACCGAGATCCCGGACGCCGGAACCCTGGCGGCGCTGCGCGACCTGCACGCCCGCACCGCCGCCGCCCACGGGCAGGTTGGCGGAGAAGGATAAAGCAATGCGTGACGCCTATATCTGCGACGCCATCCGCACCCCCATCGGCCGCTATGCTGGATCGCTGTCGTCGGTGCGCGCCGACGATCTCGGCGCCGTGCCGATCCGCGCCCTGATGCAGCGCAACCCCTCGGTCGACTGGGCCGCGGTGGACGACGTCATCTATGGCTGCGCCAACCAGGCCGGCGAGGACAACCGCAACGTCGCCCGCATGTCGGCGCTGCTGGCGGGATTGCCCGATGCGGTGCCGGGCACGACGATGAACCGGCTCTGCGGCTCCGGCCTCGACGCGCTCGCCGCCGCCGCCCGCGCGATCAAGGCGGGCGAGGCCGATCTGATGATCGCCGGCGGGGTGGAGAGCATGAGCCGCGCCCCCTTCGTCATGGGCAAGTCCGACACCCCCTTCTCGCGGCAGGCCGAGATCTTCGACACCACCATCGGCTGGCGTTTCGTCAACCCGGCGATGAAGGCGGCCTACGGCACGGATTCGATGCCGGAGACGGCAGAAAACGTCGCCGACGACTGGAAGGTCTCCCGCGCCGACCAGGACGCCTTCGCGCTGCGCAGCCAGGAGCGCGCCGCCCGCGCCATCGCCGACGGCAGCTTGGCCCGCGAGATCGTCCCCGTCACCATCCGCACCCGCAAGGGCGAGACGGTGGTCGCGACCGACGAGCATCCCCGCGCCACGACCATCGAGGCGCTGTCGGCGCTGAAGCCCATCGTCCGCCCCGGCGGCACGGTGACCGCCGGCAACGCCTCGGGCGTCAATGACGGCGCCGCCGCCCTGCTGGTGGCCTCCGAAGCGGCGGTGAAGCGCCATGGCCTGACTCCGCGCGCCCGCATCCTCGGCGGCGCCACCGCCGGCGTGCCGCCGCGTGTCATGGGCATCGGCCCGGTCCCGGCCACCCGCAAGCTGCTGGAACGTCTCAGCCGCCGCATCGCCGACATCGACCTGATCGAGCTGAACGAAGCCTTCGCCGCCCAGGCGCTGGCCGTCCTGCGCGAGCTTGGCCTGCCGGACGATGCCGCCCATGTGAATCCGAACGGCGGCGGCATCGCGCTCGGCCATCCTCTCGGCATGAGCGGCGCCCGTCTGGCGACCACCGCGCTCCACCAGCTCGAACGGTCCGGCGGCCGGACGGCGCTCTGCACCATGTGCATCGGCGTCGGCCAGGGCATCGCGGTGATGATCGAGCGGGTGTAGCGTCGGGAGTCACTGCGCCCGCACCACAACAACAGAAGGCAGGCCCAATGCCCTTCATCGAAGCCGCCGGCATCACCCAGCATTACGACCTGACCGGCCCGGCCGACGCGCCGGTGCTGCTGTTCGCCAACTCCATCGGCACCAGCTTCCACATCTGGGACGCCGTGGTGCCGCACCTGTCGCAGCGTTACCGCATCCTGCGCTACGACATGCGCGGCCATGGCCTGACCCAGGTGACGCCGGTCACGGAAGACGCCGGCTATAGCATGGATGTGCTGGCCGACGATGCCGCCGGCCTGCTCGACGCGCTCGGCGTCAAGCGCGCCCATGTCTGCGGTCTGTCCATCGGCGGTATGATGGCGCAGCGCCTCGCCGTCAAGGCGCCGGGCCGGGTGCATGGCCTGATCCTGTGCGACACCGCCGGCGTCATCGGCCCGGCGTCGGTCTGGACTGACCGCATCGCCGCCATCCGCGCCCGCGGCATGACGGCGATTGCCGACGGGGTGATGGCGCGCTGGTTCACGCAAGGCTTCCGCGACAGCCGACCCGACCAGATCCGTGGCTACACCGCCATGGTCGCCCGCACCACCGAGGACGGCTATGTCGGCTGCGCCATGGCGATCCGCGACGCCGACCTGCGCACCGCCAATGCGGGCATCGAAGCCCCCACCCTGGTGATCTGCGGCGCGGAGGACGTGGCGACCCCGCCCGACGCCGCCCGCGAACTGGCGGCCGGCATCCCCGGCGCGCGGTTCGAGCTGCTGCCCGGCGCCGCCCACATCCCCGGCGTCGAAAAGCCGACGGAGCTGGCCGCCCTGATCGACGGCTTCCTGGGAGATCTGTGATGGACGATGAGGATCTGTACGACCGCGGCATGGCGGTGCGCCGCGCGGTCCTCGGCGACGCCCATGTCGACCGCTCGCTGGAGCGCGCCACCGGGTTCGACGCCGATTTCCAGGAGTTCATCACCAAGACCGCCTGGGGCCAGATCTGGACCCGGCCGGGGCTGGACATCCGGACGCGCAGCATGCTGACCATCGGCATGCTGGCGGCGCTGGGCAAGGACGGCGAGCTGAAGCTGCACATCCGCGCCACCCGCAACACCGGCGTCACCCGTGACGAGGTGAAGGAAATCCTGATGCAGGCCGGCATCTATGCCGGCATCCCCGCCGCCAACCACGCGATTGCGCTCGCCCGCGCCGTCTATGCCGAGATGGACGAGGAAGACGCGAAAAAGGGGTGAGCAGCATGACCACCATCCACGCCGACCCCCTCCTCGACCCGCTCTTCACCAGCGATGCGGCGGCCGACGCCTTCTCCCCCTCGGCAAGGCTGCAGGGCATGCTGGATTTCGAGGCGGCGCTGGCGCGGGCGGAGGCGGCGGTCGGCGTCATCCCATCCCGCGCCGTCCCGGCCATTGAGGCGGCGTGCAAGGCCGGCCTCTACGACCCGGCCGTTCTGGGGGCGGAGGCGGCGCTGGCCGGCAACACCGCCATCCCCCTGGTCAGGCACCTGACCGCCACCGTGAAGGCCGCCGACGAGGAGGCGTCGCGCTACGTCCATTGGGGCGCCACCAGCCAGGACGCGATGGACAGCGGCCTGATGCTTCAGCTGCGCCGCTTCCTCGACGGGCTCAACGCCGATCTGGCGGCACTCGCCGATGGCCTCGCCGACCTCGCCGAGCACCACCGCGCCACGCCGATGGTCGCCCGCACCTGGCTTCAGCACGCCCTGCCCACCATTTTCGGCCTGAAGGCCGCCGGCTGGCTCGACGCGCTCGGCCGCGACCGCCAGCGCCTCGCCACCGCCCGCGCCCGCCTCGCCCTGCAATTCGGCGGCGCCGCCGGCACGCTGGCGGCACTCGGCGATGCCGGCCCGGCGGTGGCGGAGGCCCTGGCGAAGGAGTTGGACCTCCCCCTGCCCGCCCTGCCCTGGCACGCCAGCCGCGACCGCATCGCCGAACTCGCTTCCAGCCTCGGCATCTTCGCCGGCACGCTGGGCACGCTCGGCCGCGACATCTCGCTGATGATGCAGATGGAGGTCGCCGAAGCCTTCGAGCCCAGCGCCCCCGGGCGTGGCGGCTCCTCCACCATGCCGCACAAGCGCAACCCGGTGTCCTGCGCCGTCCTGCTCTCCACCGCCATCCGCGCTCCCGCCCTGGTCGGCGGGCTGCTGGCGGCGCAGGTGCAGGAGCATGAGCGCGGCCTCGGCGGCTGGCATGCCGAATGGCAAGCCCTGCCCGACCTCTGCCGCCTCGTCGCCGGTGCCGCCCGCCATGCCCGCGAGACAATCGCCGGCCTGACCGTCGATGCCGAACGCATGCGCGCCAACCTGGACCTGACCCGCGGCCTGATCCTGGCCGAGGCGGTGACGATGGCGCTGGGCGACCGCATGGGCCGCATGACCGCCCATTCCCGCGTGGCCGAAGCCAGCCGCCGTGCCGCGGCCACCGCCCGCCCGCTGCGCGACGTGCTGGCCGAGGATGCGGAAGTGGTGCAGGCGCTGGGCAGCGACGGCCTCGACCGCCTGTTCGACCCGCTGCGCTACACCGGTGCTGCCTCCCACTTCATCGACCGCGTACTCGCCGAGCACAAGAACACACCTGACCAGAAGAACACACAAGGTCGGCAAAGCTGACCGCTCCCAAGGAGGGACACCCGCGATGGACACAGCCGTTCAAGAGGCTGAAGGCGACTTCACTCCCCGCGATTGGGCGCAACACCCGCCCTACCTGTCGCCGCTCTACAAATCGACGGTGCTGCGGTCGCCGTCCAAGCCGCTGATCCCGATGAAGCAGGGGCTGTCGGTCCGCACCGGCCCGGTGTTCGGCCATGACAGCCTCGATCCGCTCGACCACGACCTGACGAAGAACGGCCGCGTCAATGGCGAGCCGATCGGCGAGCGCATGATCGTCACCGGCCGCGTGCTGGACGAGAGCGGCCGGCCGGTGCCGCACACGCTGCTGGAGATCTGGCAGGCCAACGCCTGCGGCCGCTACGTCCACCGCTGGGACCAGCACGACGCGCCGCTCGACCCCAACTTCTTCGGCGCCGGCCGCTGCCTCACCGACGCCGAGGGCCGCTACCGCTTCACCACGATCAAGCCCGGCGCCTATCCCTGGGGCAACCACCACAATGCGTGGCGGCCGGCGCACATCCATTTCTCGCTGTTCGGGCCGTCCTTCCTGACCCGTCTGGTCACCCAGATGTATTTTCCGGGCGATCCGCTGCTGCCGCTCGACCCCATCTACAACGGGGTGCCGGAGGGTGCGCGCGAGCTGCTGGTCTCCCGCTTCTCCATCGACGTGACCGAGCCGGTGTGGGCGCTCGGCTACGAGTTCGACATCGTCCTGCGCGGACGCCACGCCACGCCGATGGAGGGCTGACCGCCATGAGCCAGACCTTGAAGCAGACCCCCTCCCAGACCGTCGGCCCCTATTTCGCCTATGCCTGGACGCCGGAGCTCTACGGCCGCCGCCCGCTGGCGGCCAACCGGCTGGTGACCCGCGACATGGCCGGAGAGCATATCCGCATCGAAGGCGTGGTCTATGACGGCCAGGGTGCGCCGATCCGCGACTGCGTGGTGGAGATCTGGCAGGCCGGCGCCGACGGCAGGCACGCCCCCGGTGCTGCCGGCTTCGGCCGCTGCGGCACCGACGACGCCGGCCATTATTTCTTCGACACGGTGAAGCCCGGCGCCTGCGACCCCGGCCACGCCCCGCACATCGCGGTGACGGTGTTCGCCCGCGGCATGCTGAGCCACGCCTTCACCCGCCTGCATTTCTCCGACGAGACCGCGGCGAACGAGGCCGACCCGGTGCTGGCGAGCGTCCCGGCCGACCGCCGCGACACCCTGATCGCGACGCGCGCCGAGACGCCCGGCGGCGTGGTCTACCGCTTCGACATCCGCATCCAGGGCGACGGGGAAACGGTCTTCTTCGACTGCTGAACCTGGGACTGCTGAAATGGAGGGAGCCGCCGACCGGCGGCTCCCTCCCACCCTCTCACGCCTCGCGGATCGTCGCCACGAAGCGCTGCACCTCGCCGCGCAGCTGCGCCGACTGGTGCGACAGCGTGTCGGCCGCCGCGCGCGCCTGGGCGGCCATGCTGCCGGTTTCGCTGGCGGCGCGGGTGACGCCTTCGATGTTGGTCGACACCTCGCGGGTGCCGCTGGCGGCCTGCTGGACGTTGCGGCTGATCTCGCGCGTCGCCGCCCCCTGCTCCTCGGCGGCGGCGGCGACGGCGGTGACCGTCTCGCTGATGCCCAGGATGGTGCGGCCGATGGCCTGGATGGCGCCGACGGCGCTGCCGCTGACCGACTGGATCTCGGCGATCTGCGCGGCGATCTCCTCCGTCGCCTTGGCGGTCTGGCTGGCGAGGTTCTTCACCTCCTGCGCCACGACGGCGAAACCCTTGCCGGCCTCCCCCGCCCGCGCCGCCTCGATGGTGGCGTTCAGCGCCAGGAGGTTGGTCTGGCCGGCGATGGACTGGATCAGGTTCACCACGTCGCCGATCTTCTGCGCGGCTTGGGCCAGACCGGCCACCGTGCCGTTGGTCTTCTCGACCTCGCCCACCGCGTCGTTCGCCATGCGCGACGAGGCGGCGATGCGCTGGTTGATCTCCTCGATGGAGTGCGCCAGCTCCTCCGCCGCGGCGGCCACCGTCTGCACGTTGCCGCTGGCGACGTCGGCGGCGCTGGCGACGGCGGAAGCCTGGGCGTTGGTCTGCTCGGCGATGGCCGACAGCCCCTCGGAATCGGCGCGGATCGCCTCGGCCTGCCTGGCGACGCTGGCGACCACGTCGCCGACCGACCCCTCGAAGCGCTGGGCCAGCCCGGCCAGATCCTGCCTGCGCTGCTCGGCGGCGCGCTGCTCGTCCAGGCGGCGCTGCTCCTCCATCTCGGCGACGCGGCCGGCATTCTCCTTGAACAGCTGAAGCGCCGTGTTGATGGCGCCGATCTCGTCGGCGCGGTCGCGGTCGGCGACCTCCACGTCGCGCCGGCCGGCGGTCAGCGCCTGGATGGTGGCGATGATCCGGCGCAGCGGCTGGCCGACCACGACCCGGCTGGTCAGCCACAGCGCAACCAGAAGTGCCACGGTCAGCAGCACCGCCCCCACCGCGATGAAGGTCCGCAGCTCCTGCTTCGGCACCTCGACCTTGTTGAGCGGCAGGTTGACCAGGATCGACCAGGGCGTGCCGGTGTTGCCGATGGAGACCGGCCGGAACAGCTGCTTCACGTCGGTGCCCAGGCTGGCCGACACCGAGAAATGGGCGAAGGGCCGGCCTTCGCGGACGGCGGGCATCGCGTCCTTCAGCCGGGGGTTGGTCTCCAGGATCGGCTTGCCCAGATGGTCGGGGTTGCTGTAGGCCGCCCAGGCGCCGGCGTTGGAGATCAGGAAGACCGACCCGGTCTCGAACGGCTTGGCCGTCTTCAGCTCGTTCCAGATGGCGTCGGTGGCGATGTCGACGCCGGCGACGCCGATGAACTTGCCGTTGTCGAGGATCGGCACCACCAGCGACACCATCAGCACAGTCTTGCCGGCGACGACATAGCTGTAGGGTTCGACGATCACCTCCTTGCCGGTGCGCTTGGCCTGCTGGTAATAGAGGCCGTCCGGTCCGGGATCGTCATAGCCGACCAGCGTTTCCAGCTGGACCTTGCCGCCGCCACGGTTCCAATAGGGGATGAAGCGGCCGCTGGCATCGGTGCCGGGGCTGTTGACGAAGGCGGAATCCTTGCCGTCCAGCGCGTTCGGCTCCATGCCGACCCAGACGCCGATCAGGCCGGTGTTGGCCTCCAGCAGGCTTTTCAGCCAGTCGCTCAGCGCGCCGCGGTCGGTGACGCCGCTCCGCTTCAGGCTGAGCAGCGTCGTGCCCATATGGCGGCTGATGTCCAGCGCATCGTTCAGCCGGCGCTCGACCGTCGCCGCATGGTATTTGCCCAGCTCCTCCCCGACCTGGAAGGACAGCGCGTCGGTGTCCGCCCCGCTCTTGAGGGAGATCACGACCGACCCGGCCCCCAGCCCGATCGTCATGACCAGTCCGATCGCCAGCACCAGCTTGGTCACCAAAGGCAGCTTCTTGAACATCGACGGTCCCCACGACACACCCGGACAAGGGCACGACACCCCGGAGCAACTGTTTCGCAGTTCTGTTAAATTCGAGTAAATTATTCACCAATCAATCTGTTCGCCCCACAGTTACTGAGAGTTGTTCTCAAAAACCGCGAAGAAATCGGACGACAATCCGCAAACCATACTTAAGGACCAATCTGAGAATCGTTCCAATCCTTGCAACCTCGACTCATTGGTTCACAAAAGAAAGGGGCGGACCGGTCGATCCGGCCCGCCCCCGTCATCCTCGCAAACCCGCGTCGCCGCGCTTACTTGCGCGAGGCGGCGATGGCGCCTTGCAGGTCCTTCAGCACCTCGGCACCGCCGTCGGCGGCGTACTTGTCGAAGGCGGGCTTGACCATCTCGCGCATGCGCTCCAGCTCGGCCGGGCTCAGCTCGTTGATCTGCATGCCCTTTTCCTTCAGGTAGGCGATGCTCTGGGCCGAGGCCTCGCGGCTGTCCTTGCGCTCGAAATCGCGCGAGGCGACGGCGGCCTCGTTCAGGATCTTCTTCTCGTCGGCCGACAGGCCGTCGTACCAGCGCTTGCTGGCCAGCATGATCCACGGGCTGTAGACGTGGCGGGAGATCGTCAGGTACTTCTGCACTTCATAGAACTTGGACGACTGGATGGTGGTGACCGGGTTCTCCTGGCCGTCGACCGTGCCGGTCTCCATCGCGGTGAACAGCTCGGAGAAGGCCAGCGGCACCGCGTTGGCGCCGAAGCGGTTGAACATGTCGATGTAGACCGGGTTCTGCATCACGCGCAGCTTGATGCCGCCCATGTCCTCCAGCTTGGTGATCGGCCGCTTGCTGTTGGTCAGGTTGCGGAAGCCGTTCTCCCAATAGACCAGCCCGACCAGCCCCTTGTCGTTCAGCGACTTCAGCAGCTTCTCGCCGAACGGGCCGTCGAGGACGGCGTCGGCCTCCTTCTCGTTGTTGAACAGGAAGGGCAGGTCGTAGACGCCGAAATCCCTGACGATGCCGACGAGGGTGGCGGTGGAGCCGACCATCATCTCCTGCGCGCCGCCGATCAGGGCGTTCTGCATCTGGATGTCGCTGCCCAGGCTGGCGTCGCCGAAGCCCTTGACCTTCAGCTTGCCGCCGCTGCGCTTGGACAGCTCCTCGGCGAAATACTTCACCGCGCGGCCCTGGTTGCTGCTTTCCGACAGGCCGTAGCCGAAGCGGATGATGCGGGTCTTCACGTCCTGCGCCGAGGCGGCGACCGGGGCGAGCAGGGCGGCGGCGATGCCGGTGGCGAGCAGCAGTTTGCGGAACATGGGGTCGATCTCCCTTGCCATCTGGTGATTGGCGTCTGGTGTTTGGTTGGTTTTGGGCTTTTGGTTTTGGGCAGGCGTCAGTGGAACAGGTGCAGCGGGGCGGTGACGATCTCCGGCACGGCGATCAGCAGGCCCACCAGCACGATGTAGGTGAGAAGGAAGGGCCAGATGCCCTTGGTGGCGCTTTCCAGCGAGATGCGGGCGACGCCGCACACCACGTTCAGCACCGTGCAGACCGGCGGATGGATCAGGCCCAGCGTGCCGATCAGGACGAACATCACGCCGAAATAGGTCGGATCGATGCCGGCCTTGATCGCCAGCGGAGTCAGCACCGGACCCAGCACCAGGATGGTCGGGGTCAGGTCCATCACCGTGCCGACGGCCAGCAGCAGGATGGCGATGGCCAGCATCAGCATCTTGGGATGGCCCATCAGCGGCGCCAGCATCTCGGTCATCTGCTGCGGCAGGTCGGCCAGCGTCACCATGTAGGACGACACCAGGGCGGCGGCGCACAGGAACATGACGGTGCTGGTGGTGCGCGCCGCCTGGACCAGCAGCGGGACCAGCTGCGGC
>NZ_WHOS01000101.1 GCF_013340935.1 Azospirillum melinis
GGGCGGTGGTGCGCAGCGACATGCGGCTGTTGCGCCGGATCGTGCAGAATTTCCTGTCCAATGCACTGCGCTACGTTCAGGGCGGCCGGGTGGTGGTCGGCTGCCGCCGCACCGGCGACGGCGGCATCCGCATCGAAGTGTGGGACAACGGTCCCGGCATCCCGCGCGACAAGATCGCCGAGATCTTCCAGGAATTCCGCCGCCTCGACACCCCCGTCACCAAGGGGCGCGACCGCGGCATGGGGCTGGGGCTCGCCATCGTCGACCGCGTCGCCCGCATGCTGGACCACCCCATCACCGTGCGCTCGGAGCCGGGCAAGGGCTCCGTCTTCGCCGTCACCGTACCGCGCGGGACCGAGCGCCGCGCCGTCCGCCCGGCCAGCATCGCCGCCCGGCCGATGACCAACCGGCTGGCCGGCACCTCGGTGCTGGTGCTCGACAATGAGCCGGCGGTGGTGGCGGGGATGGAGGCGCTGCTGCGCGGCTGGGCCTGCGACGTGGTGTCGGCCACCAGCGGCGACGAGGCTCTGGCGCTGCTGTCCGGCATGCCGCAGCCGCCGGATCTGCTGATCGCCGACTATCACCTCGACGACGGGGCGTTGGGCGTCAACGAGGTGGCGCGGCTGCGCGCCGCCTGCGGCCGCATCCTGCCCGCCGTGATCGTCACCGCCAACCGCACCCCGGAACTGGCGGACGAGGCCAAGGCGGCCGGCTGCCTGGTGCTGAACAAGCCGGTGAAGCCGGCGCAGTTGCGCGCGGTGATGTCCGGTCTGGTGGGGTAGGGGCCGATGGAGAAGGTGTCCTGATGATTTACCGGTAACGCCTTACCGGTTCGGCTGTTGTCGGTTTTCATGACCGACCCCGCTGCGTTGCGCGACAAGGCGCTCGAAATCCACCGGCTGCTGTGCACCGTCTACGGCTGCCCGGTCGCCTATTTCCACAGCCTCGACCCGCTGAGCGAGCTGGTGTCGTCGCTATTGTCGCACCGCACCCGGAATGCGGCCTCCGGCGCCGCCTTCAAGGCGCTGCGGCGACGCTGGCCGGATTGGCAGTCGGTGCGCGACGCGCCGGTTGCGGAGGTCGAGGCGACCATCGCCGGCGTCACCTGGCCGGAGCAGAAGGCGCCGCGGATCCAGGCCATCCTGCGCCGCATCACTGAGCGGGTCGGCAGCCTGTCGCTCGACCTGCTGTCCGGCATGACGGTGCCGGAGGCCCGTGCGTGGCTGGAGGAATTGCCGGGAGTGGGGCCGAAGACCAGTGCTGCGGTGCTCAGCTTCTCCACCCTGCGGCAGGCGGCGCTGCCGGTGGACAGCCACCATCACCGCGTCGCCGTGCGCACCGGACTGATCCCCGCCAGCCTTGCCGTCGGCCCGTCGCACGCCGTGCTGTCGGCGCAGCTGCCGGAGGGGTGGGATGCCCAGCAGGTCTATGACAACCACGAGGTCATGATGCTGCACGGCCAGCGCTGCTGTTATTATCAGGCGCCGGCCTGCGACCGCTGCGTGCTGCTGCGGCTCTGCCCGACCGGACAGGCGCTCCGCCCGCCCGAGGAGGAGCGGGAAAGGGCGTGAAGCCATCCGTTTTGTGCATTGCAACACGCAGCTATTCCCAGAATGCAGGGCCGTTCACCGGCAGCCGGGCGCATATAGGATTGTGAGGGCGACGAAGACGCCGCTCCGATCTTCATAAGACGAGGCCTGAGGTGATTCACAAGATTTTGGACGCGATCGATGCCATCGTCGCGGAAAAACGGCAGAACGGCCAGCTTGAAGACTGGCTCAAGAGCGGAGCTGCGCGCCGTTTCTGCGAGAAGATTTCGTCCGAACGCAAGCAATACTACCCCGCCCTGCTTCTCTACTTGGAGCGCAGCGGCGGGCAGCACGTCTGACAGCGTATGGGTAACGGGAACGGGCCGCGGCATTCCGCGGCCCGCCCGTTTTTGAGGGAGCCTATTCGGCCGCCGGCGTCGTCGGCATCATGCTGCCGGTCTGCTGGAAGCGGCTGTGCCAAGCGAAGGCTTCCTCCAGCAGGTGCGGGGTGTGGCCGCCACGCTGAAGAGCCCGGCGGTGATAGTCGGCCGCCAGTTCGCGGTAGCTGGGATGGACGCAGTTGCGGATGATGGTCTCCGCCCGCTCGCGCGGCGCCAGCCCGCGCAGGTCCGCCAACCCGACCTCCGTCACCAGCACGTCGACATCATGCTCGTTGTGGTCGACATGGGTGACCATCGGCACGATGCTGGAGATGGCGCCGCCCTTGGCCAGCGACTTGGTGACGAAGATGGCGAGGTGGCTGTTGCGGGCGAAGTCGCCGGAGCCGCCGATGCCGTTCATCATCTGCGTGCCGTTGACATGGGTGGAATTGACGTTGCCGTAGATGTCGCACTCCAGCGCCGTGTTGATGCCGATGACACCCAGGCGGCGGATCACCTCCGGATGGTTGGAGATCTCCTGCGGCCGCAGCAGCAGCCGGCCCTTGTAGGAGCCGATCTTCGGCAGCACCTCGGCATATTTCCCGGCGCTGAGCGTGATCGAGGATCCGGACGCAAAGGTCAACTTGCCGGCGTCGAACAGCTCGAAGGTGCTGTCCTGCAGCACTTCGCTGTACATGGTCAGGTCGTGGAACGGCCCGTCGATCAGCCCGTGCAGCACCGCATTGGCGATGGTGCCGATGCCGGCCTGGAGCGGCGCCAGCGACCGGCCGAGCCGGCCCTGCCTTACCTCGCGGCCGAAGAACTCGATCAGGTGGCCGGCGATGGCGTTGGTCTCGTCATCCGGCGGCAGGATGCTGGCGGAGCTGTCCTGTTTGCGCGTTACCACGATGGCGGCGATCTTCGACGGATCGATGGGGATGTAGGGCAATCCGGCCCGGCTTTCCGCCGTCACCACCGGGATCGGCTCGCGGAAGGGGCGGCGCGTCGGGATATAGACGTCGTGCATCCCCTCCAGATCCAGCGGCTGGGTCAGGTTCAGCTCGATGATGATCTTTTCGGCCAGGATGGCGAAAGTCGCCGAGTTGCCGATGGAGGTGGTCGGCACGATCCCGCCGGTGTCGGTGATGGCGCAGGCCTCGATCACCGCGACATCGACCGGACCCATCTGGCGCGAGCGCAGCAGTTCCACCGTTTCCGACAGATGCTGGTCGACGAACATCACTTCGCCGCGGTTGATTGCCTTGCGCAGCACCGGGTCGGCCTGGAAGGGCAGGCGGCGCGACAGCACCCCCGCCTCCGTCAGGATCTTGTCGACGTCGTTGCCCAGCGAGGCGCCGGTCATCAGCGTGATCTTCAGCTTTTCCGACGCGGCGCGCTCGGCCAGCGCCAGCGGCACCGCCTTGGCGTCGCCGGCGCGGGTGAAGCCGCTCATGCCCACGGTCATGCCATCCTTGATGAGAAAGGCGGCTTCTTCCGCCGGCACCACCTTGCCCCACAAGGATTTCAGGCGGATGCGATCTCGGTACATCGGGCGTTCCTTTTATGAGTGCTTTTTTGTCGAATGACGAACGATCCGTGCCTTGGCGGCCGTATTTCTTATGTGAAAATACTCATAAGGATGGGCTGTCCGATGCCGCAACCGTTCGTCCGGAATATCAGGTCACGGGGAAGTGAATGGATGGGCGAATATCGCCATATATGTTCGCAATGCGGCCAAAGACTTCGTTAATCTACCATCGGGATTTGCCGAAACTCAATTTCGCAAACCGGTATTTGGTGAGCATCGCCCGGCAACAGGGCGGTTGCCGGCGGAATGGTCGAGGGCGTACCATCGGTCCCTCGAACCGATTTCAGGAGTCCGCCGGCGTGGCGTCCCCGCATCGGCCGACCGTCAGCACCCGCAGTTATGACGGGCATGAACGGCGGCACACGCATGACCATCACCAGATCGTGTTGCCCATCGCCGGTACCCTCGACATGGAGGTCGGCGGCGCCTGCGGTCGGGTGGGCGAGGGGCGCGGCGTTCTGGTGGCCGACGGCGTGCCGCACAGCTTCCGCAGCGGCGGCGCCAACCGCTTCGTCGTGCTGGATGTGCCGGCCGCCGGGCTGGTGCCGGAGGCGGCGGTGCGCGCCTGCGATGCCTTCTTCGCCATCGACGGGGCGCTGGATGGGCTGGTGCGCTATCTGGCGGCGGAGGCGTCCGACCGGCCGCTCGACCCTGTGCTGGCCCATCACTCGGCGGGGCTGCTTTTGCGCGCACTGGAGGTGCGCCAGCCGCCGCCCGTATCGCCTGTATCGCCCCTATCGAAGGACCCCATCGACCGCGCCCTGGCCCTGATGGCGGAGCGCTGCGGCGAGCCGCTGACGGTGGCGGAACTGGCCGCGGCGGCCGGTCTGGCGACCAGCCGGTTCCATGAACGTTTCCGCGCCCGCACCGGCAGCACCCCGGCCCGCCTGCTGGCAGACCTGCGGCTGGACCGGGCGGAGGCGCTGCTGCGGGATGGCCGCCTGCCGCTGGCGGAGGTGGCGTTGGCGGTCGGTTTCTCCGACCAGAGCGCCCTGACCCGCAGCCTGCGGCGGCGGCGCGGCACCACGCCGGGGGCGGTGCGGAAGGGCGGTTAAGTTCCGCGGGCCGCTTCGACGATCACCGCCGCCACCGCATCGGGGCGCGACAGGTAGGGGGCGTGGCCGCTCTCGACCTCGACCGTCCGGGCGCCGATGCGCGAGGCGGTGGCGCGCAGGAAATCCGGCGGCAGCATGCGGTCCTGGCTGGCGACGACATACCAGGCGGGTTTGGTCTTCCAGGCGGCGGCGCCGACCTTGCTGGCGAAGCAGGCCGCCGCGACCGGCCCCTGGGTGGCGGCCAGCAGGGCAGCCTCCTCCGCCGGCAGGTCCTGGGCGAAGTTGCGGGCCATGCCTTCCGGCGTCAGGGTCAGGAAGCGGCCCTTGTCCACCGACACGCCCGACAGGCCGGCCGACGGCGGGAAGGGCTTCAGCGTGTCGTTCGGCGACTGTCCAACATCGGGAGCGAAGGCGGCGACATAGACCAGGGCCTTCACCCGCTCCTGCTCGCCGATCTGGGTGATGACCGCCCCGCCCCAGGAATGACCGACCAGCACCACCGGCCCCTTGGTCCGGTCGATGGCACGCTGGACATGGGCGACATCGTCGTCGAGCGAGACCAGCGGATTCTGCACCGCGACCGCCGCGAAGCCCTCCGCCTGCAAGCGGGAGATCACCCGGCCCCAGGAGGACCCGTCGGCGAAGGCGCCATGGACGAGGATGATGGTCGGGGTGGAACTGACTGTGGAACTCATGGAAACGGCTCCCGCTGACGGTCGGACCCGCCAGTCAGAGCATGGCGGGGATCGGACCGTCCAGCCGGGGAGGTCCACTTTTCCTCTGTGCGGAAAAGGGCTTGGCCCTTATTCCGCCGGCTGGCGGGCCGACCGCCGGCCGAAGGTGGCGACCCGGTAAACGTACCAGAGGGCAATCCCGGCGGCGACGATGTTGGACACCGGGTTCAGCCAGCCGGAGACCTGCTGGTACCGGTCCTCTAGCAGATAGCCGGCGCTTGCCAGGAAGGTCGTCCAGATCGCGGTGCCCAGGGTGGTGTAGAGCAGGAAGGGGACGATCGGCATGGTCGACACCCCGGCGGGGATCGAGATCAGCGTGCGCACCGCCGGGATCATCCGGCCGATCAGCACCGCCCGGCCGCCATGCTCGCGGAAATGGGCGGCGGCCTCATCGACCTCCTCCGGTGCGATGGTCAGCCAGCGGCCATGGCGCGCGGCCCACTGCTTCAGCCGGCGGCTGCCGACCCAGAGGCCGATCCCGTACCAGAACAGCGCTCCCAGCACGGCGCCCACGGTGCCCGACACGATGATCATCGGCAGGCCGAGGTCGCCCCGCGCGGCGGTGAAACCGGCCAGCGGCAGGATCAGCTCCGACGGAATCGGGGGAAACAGGTTCTCCGCGAACATCAGCAGAGCGACGCCGAGATAGCCCGTCTGCTCCACCATACCGACAATCCAATCGAACACGGTCTTCTCCTCGCACCTGCCGACCCGCCACCCACCGCCGGAGCAACACCGGGACGGGGGATTGGTTGCATGGAAGGGCTCGCACCGGCAGCCGGTCCTGCTTATGTTTGCAGATGCAACGATTGGACGGACGAAGAGGATGCCAATGGCGGCCATCAAGCTCGACCGGCATGAGAAGGGGATACTGGCGGCCCTGCAGGAGAATGCCCGCCTGACCATGCAGGAGCTGGGCGACACGGTCGGTCTGTCGGCCTCCCCCTGCTGGCGTCGGGTGCGGTCGATGGAGGAGATCGGCGTCATCCGCCGCTACACGGTGCAGCTCGACCCGCGCAAGCTGGGGCTCGGCGAATGCGTCTTCGCCCATGTCACGCTGGAGCGCCACAAGGAGAATGCGGTCGACCAGTTCGAGACAGCCATCGCCGGCATGCCGGAGGTGCTGGAATGCTTCGCGGTCACCGGCGACGCCGACTATCTGCTGCGCATCGTCGTGCCGACCACCGAGGATTATGGCCGCTTCCTCAGCGAACGCATCTTCTCCATCCCCGCGGTGTCGCACGTCAAATCGAGCGTCACCTTGAAGGAGGTGAAGTTCGAGACCCGGCTGCCGCTGGACCATCTGGAGTAAAGACTGCAAATCCGGCCGGACGATTATCGGCCGTTATCCCCGCGGAGGCGGGGAGCCAGGGTTTCCGACGAGCGTACCTGTCGGGGCTGGATTCCCGCCTTCGCGAGGATGACGGCCGAGGAATGGCCATGAAAAAGCCCCCGCTCCGGTGGAGCGGGGGCTTTTTCACATCACAACGACCGATGAGAGATCAGGCCATCTCGACGCGCTGAGCCTCGGGGCCCTTGGCGCCCTGGCGGATGGTGACGCGGACCTGCGCACCGTCGTCCAGACCGTTGATGCCCGACCGCTCCAGCGCACGGATGTGCACGAAGATGTCCTTGCCGCCGGTCGACGGAGCGATGAAGCCGAAGCCCTTCGACACGTTGAACCACTTCACCGTGCCGTCGACGACTTCGCCGCCGTCCGAATCGCCGTAGCTGTCGTAACCGCCGCGGCTGCCGCCGTAGCTGTTGCCGCCGCCGTAGCCGCCGTCGTTGCCCCAGCTGTCACGCTCGCGCGGGGCGCGCGACGGACGGCTCGGAGCGGCGGTCGAGGTGTCGACCGCGTGGATGGTGGCGACCTGCGGGCCCTTCGGGCCGCGCGACAGATCGCAGGTGATGGTGGCGCCTTCGGGCAGGCTGTCGTGTCCGCAGAACTGCAGAACCGTGGAGTGCAGGAAAGCGTCGGGCGACCCATCGTCGGGGGTGACGAAGCCGAAGCCCTTAGTGGCGTTGAACCACTTGACGGTGGCGCGGATGTCGCGCTGGGTGATTTCAGGAGCGCGGAAGGAAGAGCGCTGCGGACGGTCGAACATCAGTTATCGTCTCATCTGTCGTGTTAAACCCCATCCCGGCAAAAACCAAAGAAGGGACACCCGGAACAGGGCAGGCGAAGGATGATCGGTTCCGACCCATAATTCAATCAGGATTGCGAATTTTCACCATCCGCGCACAACAAAAGCTCCGCCGCCGCCTGACGGGCAGGCGGGGCGGGGCGATTCGGCCGTTTTTGTGCAGATGCAGCGTGACGATTCAGCCGCGACTCAAGACCGGAGGCGGTCAGGCGCCGTGGCACTTCTTGTACTTCTTCCCGCTGCCGCAGGGGCAGGGGTCGTTGCGGCCGACCTTGGGGCCGCTGCGCGGACGGGCGCCCAGCTGGCCGTCCACATAGTACCAGCGGCCGTCCTGGTGGGTGAAGCGGCTGGTCTCGTGGTGGGTCATCGGCTTGCCGTTCATGCTGAAGCGGGCGACGAACTCGACGATCCCCTCGCTGTCGCCCGGCTGGCCGTCCTCGGTCGAACGGATCTCCACGCCGGTCCACACGCTGTTCCTGGCCCAGGTCTCGATCTCTTCGCGGTTGAAGTCGTCGCGGGTGCTGGGCAGCAGCGTGTCGTGCAGATAGTCGATGTTGCCGGTGGCGAAGGCGGAATAGCGCGAGCGCATCAGCGCCTCGGCCGTCGGGGCGGGCATGCCGGCCAGATAGGGTCCGCAGCAGGCGTCCAGCGGCTTGCCGGAACGGCAGGGGCATTCGGCGGCGGTCTGGGTCGTGTCGGTCATGGCCTGCTCTCGGGTGATGGCGGGGCGGGTTGCGGCAGAATCGCTGAGGGTGGGGTCCGGCTTCGCGGGGCGCATCCATAGCGCAGCCGCGCGCCGCTTCTCAAGAGGCTGGTTGGCGCAAATGGCCGCAATCTGCGGCTCGATCCGTGTCGGCCGCAATCCGCGGCGGCCTTGCGCGCGGACTCCGCCGCCGCTATCAAGCGGCCCCATCCCGATCCATGGTCCACTGCTGCCCGGAAGGCTGTCCGCTCCCATGCCTGCCAAAGCACCCCGCAAAGCCGCCATCCCCCGGCAACGCCCCGACCTGTCGCTGGAGGCCGGCTTCGGTCCCGGACGCCGCGTCTGCGGCATCGACGAGGTCGGGCGCGGCCCGCTCTGCGGCCCGGTGGTCGCCGCCGCCGTGGTGCTGCCGCCCGAAGGGCTGCCGCCGGAGATCGCAGCGCAAATCGACGACAGCAAGGCGGTCAACCGGCGCCTGCGCGAGGAGATCGAACCGGCGATCCGGGCGCATGCGCTCGCTTTCGCCATCGCCGAGGCGTCGGCCGCTGAGATCGACGAACTCAACATCCACAAGGCGACGCTGCTGGCGATGAAGCGGGCCTATCTGGCGCTGCCCGGTCCCGCCCCCGACGCGGCGCTGATCGACGGCAAATTCACCCCGGACATCGCGTGCGAGAGGGTGGCGGTCGTCAAGGGCGACAGCCGCAGCCAATCCATCGCCGCCGCCTCTATTCTCGCCAAAGTGGCGCGCGACAGCGAGATGTTGCGGTTGTCGGTCCAGTATCCACACTATGGATGGGACCGAAACGCCGGCTATCCGACACCAGAGCATCTGGAAGCATTGACCCGCCATGGTGTCACGCCGCATCACCGAGTCAGTTTTGCACCAGTGAAACGCCAAAGGGCACTGAGCGGCTGAGCCGTCGTCACTTGGCAAAGAAAGCTGTTGACGGCGACTCGGCCGCGACTCATTGTCCGGCCGAGTCCCAGTTCTTTGCCGGTCGTGAAATGCTCCCTGAAAACCGTATCCTGGTCGGCGATTGCATCGCTCTCATGAACGATCTGCCGCCCGCTTCGGTCGATCTCATCTTCGCCGATCCGCCCTACAACTTGCAGTTGGGGGGTGAGTTGCTGCGGCCGAACCACACCCGCGTCGCCGGGGTGGATGACGAATGGGACAAGTTCGACGATTTCGAGGCCTATGACCGCTTCACCCAGGACTGGATGGCGGCTGCCCGCCGTATCCTGAAGCCGGAAGGCTCCCTTTGGGTGATCGGCAGCTATCACAACATCTTCCGCGTCGGCGCCACCTTGCAGAATCTGGGCTTCTGGATTCTGAACGACATCGTCTGGCGCAAGACCAACCCGATGCCGAACTTCCGCGGCACCCGTTTCGCCAACGCCCATGAGACGATGATCTGGGCGGCCCGCGACAAGGATGCGCGCTACCGCTTCAATTACGACGCGATGAAGAGCCTCAACGAGGATCTTCAGATGCGCAGCGACTGGCTGCTGCCGATCTGCAACGGCGGCGAACGGCTGCGCGACGAGGACGGCAAGAAGACCCACCCGACGCAGAAGCCGGAATCGCTGCTGTACCGGGTGATCCTGTCCTCCTCCCGGCCCGGCGACGTGGTGCTGGATCCCTTCTTCGGCACCGGCACCACCGGGGCGGTCGCCAAGCGGCTGGGCCGCAAGTGGATCGGGCTGGAGCGCGACGACACCTACGTCAAGGCGGCCCAGGCCCGCATCGATGCGGTGGAGGAGGCGCCGGAGGCGGCGATCCTCGACACCCCGCCGAAGCGCGCCGCACCGCGCATTCCCTTCGGCTGGGTGGTGGAACGCGGGCTTCTGCGTCCGGGCTCGACCCTGTTCGACCACCGCCGCCGCGTTGCCGCTCGCGTGCGCGCCGACGGCACGCTGATCGGCTCCGGCCCGCGCGGCGACCATCGCGGCTCGATCCATCAGGTGGGGGCGGCGATGGCCGGCCTGCCGGCCTGCAACGGCTGGACCTTCTGGCACTATGAGGAGGGCGAGGATCTGCGCCCGATCGACGTGCTGCGCGAGCGCATCCGCTCGGAAATGCACTGAGTCCATCCCAGACCTGTCCGTCCGGCATAGGCGCCGGCGGGGACGGTTGCTTGGCAGCGGTGGCGTTGCCGTGCTAGGGCTGTCGGCCATGAACAAGCTCTTCGCCACCGTCACCGCCCCGGTGCCGCGTTCGGCCCCGGCGACGCTGTCCACCCGTTGTTTCGTGCGCGATCTGGTGATGGACGCGCTGATCGGCGTCTACGCCCATGAACGGCTGAAGCCCCAGCGCATCCGCCTGAACCTGGATCTCGACGTGATCGCCCCCGGCGTCACCGGCGAGGACATGGCGACCATCGTCAAGGGCGTGGTTACCCAGGGCCACGTCACGCTGGTGGAAACGCTGGCCGAACGCATCGCCGAGCGCTGCCTCGCCGACGCGCGGGTGACGATGGCCAAGGTCCGGGTGGAAAAGCTGGATGTCTTCCCCGACGCCGCCAGCGTCGGCGTCGAGATCGAGCGCGCCCGCGGTTGAGGGACGCGCAAGCGTGAGGGCGGGTTCAGCCCTCACCGAACTCTGTCTTACCGCAAAATTTCTTATCGCCGCAACGGCACCGCCCGCTTGACCAGCCGGCGGTCCATGTCGGCTGCCGCCACCGTCGGTTCGCCCAGGCTGCGCATGACGAAGGCGAAGGTGTCCATCACCCGGTCCAGCACGATCTCGTTGTCGTCCGGGCGGCGGCTGACCGACACAACGGCATAGCCGGCGGCACGCGCCACCGCCGGTTCGCCGCGCAGGCCGCGCACGCCCCAGCCGGCGAGCGCATCCTTGCAGCGGAACAGTTCCGCGGCGAAGCCCCCGGCCGACTGGGTGCGGCCGACCACATAGGCGGCGGCGACCGCCAGCGGCGCCAGCAGCCCGTCCCAGTCCAGGCAATCCTCCCGCCCGACCCACACCCCGCCGACCGAGCAGGCGGCGGCGCCGACCGCCTCGCCCAGCCCGGCGCGGAAGGCGCGCAGCGACTCCACCGCGTCGGCCGCCGGCATCGGCTCCACCCGGCGTCCCTCCGGCATCAGCATCAGCCGGCCCGCCCATTCCGACGAGGGCGGCAGCTGTTCGGTCAGGCGCGCGAGCAGCGCCTCGCGGGCGGCGGCGAAGGGAACGACCTCGGACATCGGGGCCTGCGGCAATGGTGGGGAGAGGAGGCGAGAAAAAGCCTGAGATGCTCCGGACTGTCAAGAGCAAGCCTGTGCGCCGGCAACCCATGGCTGCGGCGCGGCTGGAATGTCACAGGCGAAGGGCGCGAAAGCGGCCTTTTTCCGGAAAAATGAAGAGCTTTGCATTTTTCCGCTTGCCAGCTTTCGCCAGCGGCCATATAAGGCGGGCCTCCGTTCCCGGTTAGCTCAGTTGGTAGAGCAGCGGACTGTTAATCCGCTTGTCGCTGGTTCGAGTCCAGCACCGGGAGCCATAGCGCGGGTGTAGCTCAGTTGGTTAGAGCGCCGGCCTGTCACGCCGGAGGCCGCGGGTTCAAGTCCCGTCACTCGCGCCATTCTCTCCTCTATCTCTCCAAAACGATGTAGCGGATGATGGCGACTGCCCCACAGGGCAGCTTCGCGCTATCATGCATTCTTCGCCGTGTTCACAATCTACGTCGTGTTCACGATGCGGCCGATGGCGCCGGTTCCCTGTTGAACGGAATCCGCGCGCCGCAACGGCCGTGCGCATCTCGGATCGAGAATTGCCGGGGAGGAACCGCTCATGCGTTTGTCTGACAAGGTCGCCGTCGTCACCGGCGGGGGATCGGGCTTCGGCGAGGGCATCGCCCGACGCTTCGCCGCCGAAGGGGCCCGCGTCATCGTCGCCGACCTGGACGAGGCCGCTGCCGGTCGCGTCGCCGACAGCCTGGGAGAGACCGCACTCGCCGTCCGCGCCGACGTCGCGGTGGGAGAGGATTACGAGGCCATCGTCTCGGCGGCGCTGGGCGAGTTCGGGCGGCTCGACATCCTGGTCAACAATGCCGGCTACACCCACCGCTACGGCTCGATGCTGGACGTGGACGAGGCCACCTTCGACCGCATCTATGCCGTCAACGTGAAGTCGATCTATCACAGCGCCATCCACGCCGTGCCGGTGTTCCGCGCCCATGGCGGCGGCGTGATCCTGAACATCGCCTCGACCGCCGGTCTGCGGCCACGGCCGAACCTGACCTGGTACAACGGCTCCAAGGGGGCGGTCATCACTCTGACCAAGTCGATGGCGGCGGAGCTGGCGGCCGACAATGTGCGCGTCTGCGCCATCGCACCGGTCGCTGGCGAGACCGGCATGCTCCACCGCTTCATGGGCCAGGACACGCCGGAACGCCGCGAGCAGTTCCTTAACAGCATCCCGTTGGGGCGCCTGTCCACCCCGGCCGACATCGCCAACGCGGCGCTGTATCTCTGCTCCGACGAGGGGAACTTCCTGACCGGCGTGTGCCTGGAGGTCGATGGCGGACGCTGTATCTGAGGGTGAGCAACTGATCGCTTTGCATCTCCCTCTCCCCCCTGGGGAGAGGGACGGGGTGAGGGGGATGGGCAGGGAGGATACTCGGGAAAGGGCCGCCGCGCGTCCCCCCCCCCCCCACCCCCCCCCCCGGGGGGGGGGGGGGGGGGGGGACGGGGCCGGGGGCTGCGCGGGGGGGGCGTGCCATCCGCGCGGGGCGGGGGCGGGGGGGGGCGCAGCGGGGGGTGTGGCGCGGCCGGCCGCAGG
>NZ_WHOS01000102.1 GCF_013340935.1 Azospirillum melinis
GACTGCCGGGGGCGGGCTGGAGGTCCGGGGACGGCGGTCGGGAACGATCTGATCCATGGGGCGGTAAACCGAAACGAGAGCAGGCACCGCGGCCGGCGCCCAACCGAAAGTCTTAGCCCATGGTTATAGCGGTTTGCCGGCCCCGACCGTCAGCACTTTCCGCCCCCGGATGACGATCCGGAGGCCGAGCTTTACCAGCCGCCGGTGGTGAGCCAGCGGTCAACCATGTCGAGCCGGTCCCAGCCCCAGAAGGGCTCGCCATCGACGATGAAGAAGGGCGAACCGAAGACGCCGCGTTCCACCGCATCGTCGACCTCGCTGCGCAGCCGGTCCTTGACCGCCGGGTCCTGGATGGCGGCGGTCACCGCGGCGCGGTCGATGCCAAGGCTGCCCAGCGTCTTCGCCGCAATCTCCGCCACCGTGTCGGCCGGGCCGATGTCCTGCCCCTCACCGAAATGGGCGTGATAGATCGCGCGGGCCAGCAGCTTGGCCTGTTCCGGATGCTCGTCGGCCAGCCAGTAGAAGGCGCGCGAGGCGGCGACGCCATTGGCCGGGGCCGAATCGGGGAAGGTGAAGGGCGCGCCGGTCAGGCGGGCGATGCGTCCGACGTCCTGGGTCAGATACTCGCCGCGCAGGGGCTGCTCGAGGTTCGGCTTCATGCCCGTCACCTTGAAGATGGCGCCGAGCAGGACCGGGTGCCAGGTGACGGTGCGGCCATGCTTCGCCGCCAGCTCGTCGATGCGCAGGCTGGCGAAGTAACCGTAGGGCGAACCGAAGTCGAAATAGAAATCGATGGAATCAGGCACGCGCGTTTCCTTTCCGACAGGTTTTCAGGAAAGGCTAACGCGGGCGTGGGAAGGCGTCCAGGGTGGCGTCCGGGGGAGCCACGGACAGGGATCGGCGGGTCCTCAGACGGTGCGGACCTTGGCGTCGAAGACGTAGCCGGCACCACGTTCGGTCTTGATGATGCGGGGTTCCTTCGGGTTCGCCTCGATCTTGCGGCGCAGGCGCAGGATCAGCACGTCGATGGAACGGTCGAACACCTCCGCCCCGTCGACCCGGGTGAGGTCGAGCAGCTGGTCACGGGTCAGCACCCGCTGCGGCCGCTTGACGAAGGCCGCCAGCAGGCCGAACTCCGCCTTGGTCAGTTCCACCTCGCGCCCCTCCTGGCCGCGCAGGCGCTGGGCGGTGAGGTCGAGTTCCCAATTGGCGAACTGCACGACGGCGCGCAGCTCTTCCGGGCTGCGGGCCGGGCGGGCGTCGTTGGAGACGCGGCGCAGCACCGCCTTGATGCGGGCCAGCAGTTCGCGCGGGTTGAAGGGCTTGGTCAGGTAATCGTCGGCGCCCAGCTCCAGCCCGACGATGCGGTCGACATCCTGGTCCTTGGACGACAGGATGATGACGGGGATCTGCGATTCGGTGCGGATCTGGCGGACAAGCCCCAGACCGTCGCCGTCGGGCAGACGCAGGTCACAGACCACGAGATCGACAGGTTCGCCATCCAGGGCCTGCCGGGCCGATGCGGTATCCTGCGCCGTCGTGACCCGGTACCCCTCTCCCGCCAGATATGAGGCCAAAAGCTCCCGAATCGGCTCGTCGTCGTCGACCGCGAGAATATGCATGCCTGTTACCTCCCCAAACCTTCTTATCTCACGCGCGAGCGCCACGCAATGCGTTACAACCCGGTAACAGCCGCGGCTCTTTCGCCCACCGCGTGAGTTGGTTGAAACCCCCTGCCGCGCCAGCGACATAAAAATACCCTTGCGCAGACATTAACCAGAAACACGCTGCGGTTTAAATCCAGACCATCGAACAGGGGACGGCTGCACAGGGCGCCGAACCAATGCCGTGATGGGGGAATGCACCGCCATGTCGAACATCGATCATTGCCTGGAACGTCTGGCCCTGCTCGACCGCGCCGACCGTCTGCTGAACGAGGTGCGGGTCTATGGGCAGCATGGCCCGATCCGCGAAACGCTGGCGCAGCACCGGCTGCTGCTGGGCGAGGCGCGGCGCCATCTCGACTCGGCGCGCTCGGTCGGGCGGCCGAGCTGACGGCCCGACCGAACGACTGGAACCCGAAAAACTGAGACAAGACCCCGATCATGTCCGGCCGCACCGTCCCTGCACTGCCGATGCCGCACCAGCGCACCGCATCGCACGCCCCGACCCACTCCCCGGCCTACTATAGGACCGCGAGGCGCCTTCCCGCCGACGGCAACCGCCGTCCGGTGGCGGAGCGTTGCAGCCATCATCAGGGCTGCAATCCGGGCTGCGCGCCGAATGTGGCACAGGTCGCGGCCCATAACGGCGCGCCACTGTGGCGCACGATGATGGAACGCTGGCTGACGGCGGCGCCCTGACCACGGCCCCCCACCCTTCAGGCCTCATCCGTCTCTTCCGGCAACGCTCTCCCTATTCCCGCCCGAATTCGCGCTTATGCCGACGCTCGGGAGCAACAGAACCGGAGAGACAATCATGACCCGTGCCATCCTTCTCGCCTCCACCGCCCTGCTGATGGCGGCCCCGGCCGCCTGGGCAGCGGCGGACGGGCCAACCGGCGGGCAACTGGCGCTGACGCGGGTTCTGCTGTCCACCGGCGGCGTCGGCTATTTCGAATATGAGGCGACGGTCAGCGGCGATGCCGACCTGTCGCTGGAGGTCCGGCGCGATCAGGTTGACGACGTGCTGAAAAGCATCGTCGTCTATGACGACAAGGGCGGCGTCGGCACCATCGGCCTGCCCGGCGCCGAGCCGCTGGACACCGCCTTCCGCGAACTGCCCTTCTCGGCGGGCGACCTCACCTCCCCCGCCGCTCTGCTGAACGCGATGCGCGGGGCGGAGGTGACGTCCGGCGGCTCCCGCCAGTTGACCGGCCGGCTGATGTCGGTGACGGAGGAGACGGTGCGGCTGCAGGGCAGCGACGGCGCCACCGCCATGCGCCACCGGGTGACGCTGATGACCGCCGACGGCCTGCGCCAGCTGGTGCTGGAGGAAGCCGACGCCCTGCGCTTCACCGATCCGGCGGTGCAGGCCCAGATCGACCGGGCGCTGTCGGCGGTGGCGGACAATGCCCGGCGCGAGCGGCGGCAGCTGACCGTGCACAGCCGGGCGCCGCAGGACGGCCAAGCCGCCGGCGAGCGGCGGGTCCGGGTCGGCTATGTCGCGGAGATGCCGCTGTGGAAGGCGACCTACCGGCTCAGCATGACGCAGAGCGGACAGCCGCAGAATGGGCAGCCGCAAACCGGGGCGGCGAAGGAGGGCAACGGCGCCCTGCAGGGCTGGGCGGTTCTGGAGAATCTCAGCGGCGAGGATTGGAAGGGCGTCGATCTGACAGTGGTGTCGGGCAACCCGGTCACCCTGCGCCAGGCGCTCTACACCCCCTACTTCGTCGAACGGCCGGAGGTGCCGGTGGAGGTGCTGGGCCGGGTGCTGCCCACCGCGGACGAGGGCACGGTGACACTGAACGACGCCCATCCGGCGATGCGGGCGCAGTCGGAAGCCTCGCGCGCCGCGGCGCCACCCGCCGCGGCCATGGCCGCTCCTCCGCCCCCCGCACCGGCCATGGCCCCCGCGCCGATGGGCGAGCCGCTGGCGAAGGTGGCGCCCTACGGCAGCGCCGCCGGGACCCCGGCGATGGCCGCGGTGCGCGGAGCCGATGCCGGTGCCGCGGAAGGCGCCCAGGTGCTGTTCCATTACCCGCAGCCGGTCAGCGTGCCGAACGGCGGAACGTTGATGATGCCGATCGCCGTCCGCAGCCTGCCTGTCGAGCGGGTGGCGCTCTACCAGCCGGGAACCGATGCCCGCCACCCGCTGGCGTCTCTGCGGCTGCGCAACGACGGCGACACCGCCCTGCCGCCTGGGCTGCTGACCTTCTATGACCGGACCGGCGGCACCGGGGCGGAGACCAGCGCCTATGTCGGCGACGCGCGCATGGCGACCCTGCCGGCGGGCGACAGCCGTCTGCTGTCCTTCGCCGTCGATCAGGCGGTGACAATCGACCGCGAGGAGAAGCCGAGTCGCCGGCTGTCCCGCGCCGCCCTTGCCGATGGCGTGCTGACCCTGTCGGTCACCGACCGGCAGAGCACCACCTACACGGTGGCGGGCGCCCCGGACGCCGACCGCAGCGTGGTGATCGAGCATCCGCGCCGCCCCGGCTGGGACCTCGCCGAGCCGGCGGGCGGCAAGACGGAGGCGACGGCCGGCGCCTACCGCCTGCCGCTGGCGGTGCCGGCCGGCAAGACGGTGACGCTGACCGCGACCTTGGAACGGCCGCGGCAGGAGCGGATCGTGCTGACCGATCTGAGCGTCGACCAGATCGCCGCCCGCGCCTCTGCCCCCGAACTGCCGCCGGAGGTGCGTCAGGCGCTGACGACGCTGGCCGGCCTGCAGTCCGCCGTCGCCGAGAAGGAGCGCCGCATCGCCGAATTGGAGGACGAGCGGACCGAGCGCATCGCCGACCAGGACCGGCTGCGCGAGAACCTGAAGGCGCTGCCGGCGGGCAGCGACCTGCACAAGCGCACGCTGGCCAAGATGGGAGAGGCGGAGAATCGCCTGGACGGCTTGGCCCGCGACCTGACCACCGCCCGCGCGGAGGCGGAGAAGGCCCGACAGGTGCTGCGCGAACGGGTGAAGGCTATGACGATCTGACAAGTCGAAGGGGGGCGTGGGTCCGCCCCCCTTCAGGCTTCCGTCCTTACAGGGTCGTCGCGCTGCAATAGGCCCAGTCCTCGCCCTGCAGGCCGAAGAAGGCGGCGACCGGCTTGCCGCTGGACCGGTCGACGACGACGCGGAAGCGGGTGCCGGTGCAGGTGCCCTGGGTCTGCTTGGCGACCGGGACCTTGACGTGCTTGGACTTCAGGCAGGCTTCCGACATCTTCGGCGGGTTGGCCGGGCCGTCCACCTTTTTGCCGTTCAGCACCATGTAATAGGTGGTGGCCTGCCCGCCCTTGACGTCGGCCTTCACCTCGATCTTGCCGAAGCGCGACTTGTAGAGGCCGGCATCCTGTTCGCCGTCCGGCGCGCCGCTGGGCAGCGAGCGGAAGGAGATGGCGGCGCAGGAGGGCGGATCCTTGGCCTCGGCCGGGGCGGCGGCCAGCACGGCGACACCGCCGGCCAGCAGCAGGGCGGCGGGCACGGACAACAGACGGGCAGACAGCATGGAAAAGCCCTTTCGAACCGGTTGAAACGTCATTTCGGCATCACGCAGAAAGTGGTCTGCTGCATCAGGGCGCAGTCCTTCTCGACACCGCCGTCCAGCATCGACACCTCGACCTGGGTGATGACCAGGGTGCGGCCCGGCTTCACCACGCGGGCGCGGGCGATCATGACGTCGCCCTTGGCCGGCGACATCAGGTTGATCTTGAACTCCACCGCCAGCACTTCCGCCCCGGCCGGCATCAGGCTCAGCGCCGCATAGCCGCCGGCATTGTCGGCCAGCGTGCTGACCATGCCGGCGTGGAAGAAACCGTGCTGCTGCGTCAGGTCGGCACGGAAGGGCAAGCGCATCTCGCAGAAGCCCGGCCCCATCGCCGCCAGTTCGATGCCGAGCGTCTTGCAGATCGGCTGCTGTTCGAAGGACGCGAAACAGCGCGCCTTCCAGTCGGGAGTGCGGGGTTCAAAGGTGGCAGGCACGGGAATGGTCTCCGGCAGATGGGCGCCAAGGGAGGCGGTGCGCCACAGCCTGCGTCAGCCGCCCCGCCGGATCAAGCGGCCGAACGGAGTGCGCGTCACCTTGCCCACCCCTCTCGCCGTCCGGTTGCCCATGGTCGACCGCCGTCAGCCGCCGATCAGGCCCATCTGCGGGCTGGACGGTTCGGCATGGGCGCGCATCGGCATGCGGCCGGCCAGATGGGCGGCGCGGCCGGCATTGACCGCATCGCGCATCGCCGCCGCCATCCGCACCGGGTCGCGCGCCTTCGACACCGCCGTGTTCAGCAGAACGGCGGCACAGCCAAGCTCCATCGCCAGCGCCGCGTCGGACGCGGTGCCGATGCCGGCGTCCAGCACCACCGGCACCGGGCTGCGGGCGCAGATCGTCTCGATGGCGTGCGGGTTGCGGATACCCATGCCCGACCCGATGAAGGCCCCCAGCGGCATCACCGCCGCAGCCCCCAGGTCGGCCAGCTTCCGGCAGGTCACCGGATCGTCGTTGCAATAGGGCAGCACGACGAATCCGTCATTCACCAGTTCCTCCGTCGCGCGCAGCAGTTCCTCCACGTCGGGATAGAGCAGCTCGCGGTCGCCGATGACCTCCAGCTTGATCCAGGGGGTATCCAGCGCCTCGCGCGACAGCTGGGCGGTCAGCACGGCCTCCTTGGCGGTCATGCAGCCGGCAGTGTTGGGCAGCAGCCCAACCGGGCCAGCAGCTCGTCCCCCGGTGGCGCGGGCCAGCACGTCGACGAGGCTTTCCGAATAGCCGTCCAGGCTGATGCGGCGGATCGCCAGCGTGACCAGCTCGCTGCCGCTGGCCGCCAGCGCGTCGAGCATCACCTGCTGGTTCGGATAGCCGGCGGTGCCGAGGAACAGCCGCGAGCCGAGGCTGCGCCCGGCGATGGTGAGGGTGTCGGTCTGGGACATGGGGGGGAGCCTTTTGCAAAGACCCTCTCCCGCCTCTCGCACAAGCTTCGTTTGTGCTGACGGCGTCAGGCGGATCGAAGATCCGCTGAGAGCCCCGGGAGAGGAAAATTCAGGGTCAACCGCCCTGGATGGGGCGGACGATTTCGAGGCTGTCGCCGGGTTGGAGCGGAGTCTCCGGCCAACGGCGGCGGGGGACCACTGCGCCGTTCAGAGCGACCGCGACACCGAGGGTCCCGGCGGCGATGCCGCGCCCGGCCAGGAACTCGGCGACGGAGGCGGCGGACAGCGGCTCTTCACGGCCGTTGACGCGGATGGCTTCACGTGAAACGGCGCTCATGCGGCGGCTCCCGCGGCAACGAAGCGGTCGGCGGCGAAGGGGCGCAGCAGCGGGTCGGTCTCGCCGGTCAGCACCAGACGGGCGATGCCGTCGGCGGTCACCGGGGTCAGCAGGATGCCGTTGCGGTGGTGGCCGGTGGCGTGGATCAGGCCGGGAATGCCGCTCTCGCCCAGGATCGGCGCATCGTCGCGGCTGCCGGGACGGAAACCCGCCCAGGCTTCCTCGATGGGCAGCTCGGCGATGCCCGGCAGCGCCCGCCACGCCCCTTCCAGCAAGGCGAACTGGCCGCCGGCGGTCAGACGGTCGTCGAAGCCGCGTTCCTCCGTGGTGGCGCCGATCAGCAGCCGGCCGTCCAGCCGCGGGATCAGATAGGTGCCGGGCGTCCACACCACATGGCGCAGCAGCGGCAAACGGGGGTCCATGCGCAGGCAGACCATCTGCCCCTTCACCGGCCGCACCGGCGGCTTCGCGGCGGGCGGCAGCCCAGGCACCCCGGCCGACCACGCCCCGGCGGCCAGCACCACCCGGTCGGCCCGGTGCAGCGTCTCGGCCACCCGCACACCGACGGCGCGCCCGTCCTCCTCCGCCAGCGCCACCTCGCCGCACCCCTCGTGCAGATGAGCGCCGGCAGCCACGGCGGCGCGCCGCAGGGCGGCCGCGACCTTGCGGTTGTCGACCTGATGGTCGCCGGCACAGAACAGGGCGCCGGCGACACCCGGTTGCAGGAAGGGTTCGCGCCGCCGCACCTCGACCCCGCTCAGCCACTCCACCGGCAATCCCAGATCGCGCTGGAAGCCGTGCAGGAAGCGGACCTTCGCGGCATCGTCGGCGGTCAGCGCGATGACCATGGTTCCCTCGCTGCGCAGGTCGACGGCCATGCCGCTGGCCGCTTCGAGATCGCGGGCGAAGTCCGGCCACAGGGCCTGCGACGCGCGGGTCAGCGGCAGCAGCCCCTCCTCGCCCGGCTCGGTTTCGACACAGGCGGCCAGCATCCCACCGGCGGCATGGGTGGCGCCGCGCCCAGCCTCCCCCCGCTCGAAGACATCGACGCGGCAGCCGGCCGACGCCAGCCTCCAGGCGATGGCGAGGCCGATGCAGCCGGCGCCGATGACGGCAACGGAAGGACGGAGTCCCGGCGCGGAAACGGAATATGGATGCGGTTCTGGCGCATGGATCATGCGGCGGCTCCCTTCGCTGGAATTACCCAGACAGGTTCGATGGGTGTGTTCTCAGCCGTGCGACCACCGCACGGCACCCCAGGCCTATGGATTGCCTTATGCCAATGTTCCGCTGGCCCCACAAGCGGAATCGACCGTCGCCCGGCATTGCTATCCGGTCCCGCCACCCCAGCCCGCCGCATCTGCCGACGGCCCAACCTGACGATGGATGCGGCGACAGGCCGCAGCCGGATACGGAGTCCCCCCGACAGGAAACGCTACCGATCGGCAGCTAAATTGTCGGCAAAATGAGCCATACCCGGGCACTCACAGCAGAAAACGGGCGCCGCCAACGCGCGGGATGAACAACAAAGACGACCGAGGATTCGCCAGCATGCTGTCTTTCTTCCGCTCGGACTCCCCAACCTCCCCCGTCCCCGGCAGCCCGGTCGGCACCTCAGCCGGCAGGTCCGAACCGCCAGCGCATGCCGCCGGACCGGCGGAGCAGCCGATCCGCAGCCTGTGCCTGCCGGCGGGGCAGATCGGCGCCGCGGCGCTGGAGGGTCTGACTTTCGCAGACGGTGCACCGGCGCTGGTGGTCGGTTTCGTGTCGCCCCATGTCGATTTCGCCGCCACCGCGCGGGCGGTCCGCTCCGCCCTGCCGGCGGCGACCCAGCTGGTGCTGGTCTCCACCGCGGGCGAGCTGTGCGCGGCCGAGGGCCAGCCGCTCTACCGCAAGGCCGGCGACCGCTGGGACAGCGTGGTGCTGCAATCCTTCAGCCCGCGCCTGCTCGCCGGGGTCAGCATCCAGTCGGTCCCGCTGCATTGCGACGACCTGCGCGGCGGCCGCCCGACCCGCGACGTGCCGGCCCGGGTGGAGGCGATCCGCGGCGAGCTCGACCGCATCCGCGTCCCCTTCCCGGTCGACAGCCACGACACGGTGGCGCTGACCTTCATCGACGGGCTGTCGGCCAGCGAAAGCTGTTTCATGGAGGCGGTCTACCGCTCAGGCCATTTCCCCTGCCTGTTCATCGGCGGCTCGGCCGGCGGCAAGCTCGACTTCCGCAACACCCATCTGTTCGACGGCCAGCGCGTGCTGGAGAACGTGGCGGTGACGATCTTCCTGAAGATGGCGCCCGGCATCCGCTACGGCATCTTCAAGTCGCAGAATTTCCGGCCGACCCAGACCCGCTTCGCCGTGGTCGACGCCGACCCGATGTGCCGCATCGTGCGCAGCGTGATCGACCGTGACGGCTTCGAGGTCGTCGGCTTCATCGACGCGCTCGCCAAATCCCTGCGCTGCAAGCCGCAGGAGCTGCCGGGCAAGCTGGCGAAGAACACCTTCGCCATCGAGATGGAGGGAGAGCTGTTCGTCCGCTCCATCTCCGGCTTCGATTTCGAGAAGGGGGAGGTCTCCTTTTACTGCGACGTCAATCCCGGCGATTCGCTGTGCCTGGTGGAGGCGACCGATTTCGTCCGCCAGACGGAAGACGACCTCTCGGCCTATCTGCGCAACAAGCCGCGGCCGGTCGGCGCCATCCTGAACGACTGCATCCTGCGCCGGTTGAACAACCCGGACCAGCTGTCGCGGGTCCATGCCTTCGACGGGCTGGCCGCCGCCGGATTCTCGACCTTCGGCGAACTGCTGGGCATCAACATCAACCAGACCCTGTCGGCGCTGATGTTCTTCGAGGTGCCGCCCGGGACCGGGTTCTCCGACGACATGGTCGACCGTTTCCCGGTGCATTACGCCCGGTTCCAGAGCTATTTCATCGCCACCCGCTACAACCGGCTTGAGCTGCTGAGCCGCATCCGCAACAGCGTGATCGAGCGGATGCACAGCTATCTCGACGCGCTGGTGACGCTGACCGGCGGCGTGCAGGAGACCGCCAGCTATGCCGCGCGCATCGGCGGCTCGATGTCGGCGATCGAGGCGACGCTGAACCGCCACGCCACCCTGTTCGACGGCCACGCCGACCGCAAGGAGGCGCTGGTCCGCGAATTCAACCAGCTGTCCACCGTGGTGAAAAGCATCGAGAAGGTGCTGGCGGTGATCGACGGCATCGCCAGCCAGACCAACCTGCTGGCGCTGAACGCCACCATCGAGGCCGCCCGCGCCGGCGAGGCCGGAAAGGGCTTCGCCGTGGTGGCGGCGGAGGTGCGCAAGCTGGCCAACGACACCAAGCAGACTCTGGCCGACACCCGCCGCGCCATCGACCAGGTGGTGACCTCCGTCCGCTCCGTCGGCGGTCAGCTCGACGACACCAGCGCCCGCATGGACGAGGCCGCCACTGCCTCGCAGGAGTTGCAGACCGACATCCATGCGGTGATCGACGAGGTGGAGGGCGCCCAGAAGGCCATCGAAGGCCGCCTGTCCGACATGAACGACCACGCCCGCCGCATGGAGGACATCAACCGCTACATCGCCTTCCTGAAGCAGCTCGACCGGGCGGGGTAAGCGGGCGTCTGCCCGACACCTCACCCCAAAAACCCGTGCAGGAACCAGCGCGGGGTCTCGTCGGGGCGGTACAGGCCGGCGCGGAACAGCCAGAAACGCCGGCCGCCCTCATCCTCGACCCGGTAGTAGTCGCGCAACGCCAGCCCCAGCGACCCTTGCCCACGCCACCATTCGCATTCGATCCGCTCCGGCCCTTCGGCCCGGCGCACACGGTGGGGCACGCCGCGCCAGACGAACAGCAGCGGCGGGTCGTCGGGCAGCGGGGCGGTGGCCTCCACCGGCTCGGGCGGGGTCAGCAGGCGCAGGGGGCGCGGCTGCCCGGCGGGCCAGGGTTTCGGCGCCGGCAGGCGCTCCATCGGCGGATGCGGCGCCACGCAGCGCTCCGGCAGCCAGCTTTCCCGTGGCACCAGCCGCAGCACCGCCCGTTCCCCCAGCCGCAGCGCCAGTCGGTCGACCAGTTCGGCCAGCTTGTCGTCGCTCCCCTGGTCGCCGGGCCCCTCTCCCTCGATTGCGGTCTGGACGGCGGACAGCGGTCCCGTCTCGGTCGCCGACAGCACCAGGGTTTCCAGCCCCGGCCCCGACCCGAGTTCGATCCGCTCCAGCAGCGGGACGAACAGCCGGGCAAGCACCGCCGGGTCGCGCGCCGGGCGGCTGGTGCCGAGCGCCAGGCTTTGCGGTTCGTCGTCAACCCGCTGGTCGGTGCGATGGACATCCAGCCGCAGCCGGCGCGCCCCCTGCCCTGCCGCCTCCAGCCCCTTGCACAGCCTCCCCAGCAGATGGCTCAGCGCCCCGGCAATCGATTCGGGCGTGGCGATCGGTTCAGCGAAGGTCAGGCGCTCACGATGGTCCGTCACCGGCCGGCGCGGGGAGATCGGCTCGTCCAGCCGGCCGAGGGCCTGATCGTACCGTTGCAGCAACCCGGCCCCGAACCGCGCCGCCAACCCCGCCCGCGGCATTGCATGCAGGTCGCCGATCCGGCGCAGGCCCAACGCGTGCAATCCCTCCACCATCTCCGCCGGCAGTCGCAAGGCGGCGAGCGGCAGGCCATCCAACGCCTCGTGACGCCGCTGCTCCGGACTGCCGAACCGCACCAGCCCCCAGGCGGCGGCCGGGGTGTCGGCGATGGCGGTGCGGGCGGCGAAGCCGGCGGCGTGCAGCCGGCCGGTCAGGTCGGCGGCCAGCGCCGGTTCGCCCCCAAAGAGATGGGCGCAGCCGGTGATGTCGATCACCACCCCGTCCGGCTCGTCCGCCGCGGTCCAGGGGCTGTAACGCCGCGCCCAGTCGGCGACGCGGCCGAGCAGGGCGGAATCGGCTTCCGGCGTCGCCTCCGCCACCTCCAGCGCCGGTTCCAGCGCACGGGCATCGCTCAGGGTATGGCCGGGAGCGATGCCCAGCATTGCCGCCGCCCGGTTGACCGCGACCACCACCCGCCGCTGGCGCTCCGTCCGCAGCAGGACGAAGGGGCGGGCACGCAATTCCGGCGGCATGAGCCGCTCCCGCGCGTCGGTCGGCAGGCGCGGCAGCCACAGGGCAAGGATGCGGCGCTTGGCTCTCTCCGACCTGCCTTGCGATCCCCCCTCACCCCGACCCCCTCCCTGGGGAGGAGAGGGGGACAAGGGCGGATGGGGAGGTGGATGCGTCATATCGAGCCCAACAATCAAGAACAAACAAAGAACATTCTAGCGCTGGCTTGACCGCAAGGGGAGTCCCTCCTTTGGGGTCATCTTGCCGAAACGTTCGGTAGTGCCGACATTCCGTACATGACCCCACATCCCCCGCCCTTCGCCCGCCATCCGGTTGCCAGCCGTCTGGCTCCGCTCCTTCTCCTGCTGGCGGCCGGTGCCTGCGCGCCGTCGGACCTGCGCGACGACACGCCCGGCCGCGCCCAGGCCTTTCCGCCTGTCTACAACCAGACAGTCGTTCCCGGCGGGGGTGAGCGACGAACCTGGAGCCAGATCCAGGCGGAGCAGGGGGCGGAGCAGTCACGGACCGACTCCAGACCCGCCACCGCGCAATCCCGGCAGACCGACGACCGGCAAATCCGCCGCGACCCGGACGGCACCGACCAGCCGCAGCCCAAACGCCGCCGCGGCAGTTCGTCGCCGCCGCCCGACCCGGCCGCCCTGCCCCAGCCG
>NZ_WHOS01000103.1 GCF_013340935.1 Azospirillum melinis
GGTAGGGGCGGGGTAGGAAGGATGCGGCGCGATAAAGCGTGCGCGCGAACGCAAAGGGCGTTAGAAGAAACAGGATTCCAAGGGTATGGCCGGGGCGTCCTTCCAGGGCGGCGCCCGTCCCGTCCCGTGCCGTGAACGTCGAAGAGCGGAACGATGTCGTACATCCAGGGTGAAACGGGCGATTGGGAAGTCGTGATCGGGCTTGAGGTCCATGCCCAGGTGATTTCGAACGCGAAGCTGTTTTCCGGCTCCGCCACCGAATTCGGGTCCGCGCCGAACAGCCAGGTCAGCTTCGTCGACGCCGCGTTCCCCGGCATGCTGCCCGTCATCAACGAATATGCCGTCGAACAGGCAGTGCGCACCGGTCTGGGCCTGAAAGCCGAGATCAACCTGCACTCGGTCTTCGACCGTAAGAACTACTTCTATGCCGACCTGCCGCAGGGCTATCAGATCAGCCAGTTCCTGCAGCCTATCGTCGGCAAGGGCGAGATTGTGCTGGACCTGCCGGACGGCACCAGCCGCACCGTCGGCGTCACGCGCCTGCATCTGGAACAGGACGCCGGCAAGTCGCTGCACGACCAGCATCCGTCCAAGACCTACATCGACCTGAACCGGTCGGGCGTGGCGCTGATGGAGATCGTGTCGGAACCCGACATGCGCTCCTCGGAGGAGGCGGGTGCCTATGTGCGCAAGCTGCGCTCCATCCTGCGCTATCTCGGCACCTGTGACGGCAACATGGAGGAAGGCTCCATGCGCTGCGACGTCAACGTGTCGGTGCGCAAGCCGGGCGACGCCTTCGGCACCCGCTGCGAGATCAAGAACGTCAACTCGATCCGCTTCGTCATGCAGGCCATCGAGTATGAGGCACGCCGCCAGATCGAGATCATCGAGGAAGGCGGCAAGATCGATCAGGAGACCCGGCTGTGGGACACGACCAAGTTCGTGACCCGCTCCATGCGGTCGAAGGAAGAGGCGCACGATTACCGCTATTTCCCCGACCCCGACCTGCTGCCGCTCGAACTCGATGCGGCGTGGGTGGAGGACATCAAGAAGACGCTGCCCGAGCTGCCGGACGACAAGAAGACCCGCTTCATCGAAGACTACAAGCTGTCGGTCTATGACGCCGGCGTGCTGGTGTCGGAAAAGTCGAAGGCCGACTATTTCGAGGCGGTGGCCAAGGGCCGCGATCCGAAGCTGGCCTCCAACTGGGTCACCGGCGAGCTGTTCGGCTATCTGAACAAGGCCGGCAAGGAGATCGAGGAAAGCCCGGTGTCCGCCGAAAACCTCGGTGGCCTGATCGACCTGATCGCCGACAACACCATTTCCGGGCGCATCGCCAAGGAAGTGTTCGAGACGATGTTCGAAACCGGCGAGAAGGCCGCCGACATCGTCGAGAAGAAGGGGCTGCGTCAGGTCACCGACACCAGCGCCATCGAAGGCTCCATCGACGCCGTGCTGGCCGCCAACCCCGACAAGGTGGCGGAGTTCCGCAGCGGCAAGGACAAGCTGTTCGGCTTCTTCGTCGGTCAGGTGATGAAGGCGACCCAGGGCAAGGCCAACCCGGCCATGGTGAACGAAATCCTTATGAAGAAACTGAAAGGCTAATCTGCCTGTCCCTGTCGGCGGACGGAAATCGCCGTCTTGCCCGAAAGAAAGCCTCTCCGTTCGGCGGAGGGGCTTTTTTCTTGGGTGCCACCCGCCGTTACGGTAAAGCCGCAGTTGAATTTTCCCGGTTTCCGCCGTCACAGTGCTGGAAACGGTGGAGGAACCATGGCGGCGGAGCCGGTGATGATGGCGCTGGCGGCTGGTGCTGTCGGCGGTCTGCTCGGGGTGCTGCTGGGCCGGTATGCCGGTCGCCGGGCGGCCCGCCATCCATCGTCGCCACACTCCGCCAATCCTGCCGGCGCCCGGCCGGCGCATGCCCTCCACGAACCGGACATCGGCGAACGGCTGGAGATGGCGCTGGAGGCGACCGGGGCCGCGGTCTGGGACGCCGATCTGGTGGCCGGCACCTGCTGGTGGTCGGACACCTTCCCGCGCATGCTGGGCTATCGCACGCGCCCGGCGATGCCGCCCGATTTCTGGGAGCGGCGGCTGCATGCGGAGGACCGCGAACGGGTTCTGGCCCATATCGCCTCGCATCTGGCCGGCGAAACCTCGGCCTACGCCTACAGTTACCGCCTGCGGCACGAGGGCGGCGGATGGGTGTGGATCGCCGCCAAGGGCCGCGCCTTCCGCGACGACACCGGGCGGGCGGTGCGCTACGCCGGCATCATGACCGACATCACCGAGGCGCGGCGACAGGAGGAGCGGCTGCGCGCCAGCGAGGAACGTCTGCTGAAGATCATGGAGGCGGCCCCCATCGCGGTGAACGTCACCACGCGCGACGGCCGCTGGCTGTTCTGCAATGCCCAGTCCGTGCGGCTGATGGGCCGTGACCGCTCGGAACTGATGCGCACGCCGGTGACCGACCTCTATGCCGACCCCGCCGACCGCGCGGCGCTGATCGCCCGATTCGACCGGGAGGGCGCCTTCCGCAATGCCGAGATCCGGTTCCGCAGGCCGGACGGCAGCGTCGTCTGGGTCCTGTCCTCGTGGAACAGCATTGAACTGGACGGTGAAGCGGCGCTGCTGACCTGGCTCTACGACATCACCGACCGCAAGGCTGCCGAGTCGGCGATGATCCAGGCCAGGGAAGAGGCCGAGCAGGCCCTGGCCGACCTGCGGGAGGCGCAGGAGAGCCTGATCCAGGCCGAGACCATGGCCTCGCTCGGCCAACTGGTGGCGGGGGTGGCGCACGAGATCAACACGCCCATCGGCATCGGGCTGACCGCCGCCAGCCACATCGGCGAACAGGCGCAGGTCCTGCGGGACCGTTTCACCGGCAACGCGCTGCGCCGGTCGGAATTCCTCGAGTTTCTGGATGGGCTGAGCGAGAGCAGCCGCCTGCTGATGGCCAACATCGACCGCGCCGCGTCACTGGTGCAGAGCTTCAAGCAGGTGGCGGTCGACCAGTCCTCCGGCGACCGCCGGGTGTTTGAACTGGGCGGCTATATCCAGGAGTTGCTGTTCTCTCTGCGTCCGCGGCTGAAACGCACCAATCTGCGGGTGGCGGTGGAGTGCGACGACGAACTGACGATGGACAGCTTTCCCGGCGCGCTGGGGCAGGTGCTGACCAATCTGGTCATCAACGCCGTCGTGCATGCCTATGGCGACGGGGATCGGGCTGGGGATCGGGGCGGCGACCGCCTGGTCGAGAAGCCGGTTGGCACGATCAGGATCACCGCACAGGCGGATGGGGCCGAGCGGGTGCGGATCGACTTCATCGACGACGGCGCCGGCATCGCGCCGGAGCATCTGTCGAAGGTCTTCGACCCATTCTTCACCACCAAGCGCGGGCAGGGCGGCTCCGGCCTGGGGCTGCATATCGTCTTCAACACCGTCACCGGCCCGCTGGGCGGCAGCGTGTCCGTCCAGTCCTGGCCGGGGCAGGGGACCCGCTTTACCATCCAGCTGCCCCGCGAAGCTCCGGCGATAGAGCCGGCGGTAACTGCGGAGCCGGTCTTGGGTTGAACCCGTGGTGCGGCCCTGCGACAGGGTGGCTGATCAGCCGCAGGTTCAGTCAGGCAACGTGAAGTTCGTGGAATTGCAGATGCTTGGGCCGCCGGCCGCGACGCTTCGGTGCCGCGAAGTTGGCGAGCGCGCCGTTCTCGCCTTGTAGCTCGGCGGTCAGCTCCTGAACGCAGCGCTGGAGCAATTCCTTTTCGCGCTGGTCTTCGCGGTCGGTGATTTCCAGACAGCTCAGCTTGATCTCGACGAGGTCGATCAGTGTTTCGGCGCAACGGCGTGACAGGGTCATGGCATCCTCCACGGCGACGGGGTGCGGCGTCACTGACCGGCGGGGCTTTGTCGGGATCAGCCCCCACGCGACCGAGTCGTTCGGCACCCAGGCTTTTTATTGCTCATGGTGGCATCATAAGCGCCTTCCGTTAAAAAGTACCTAAAATTTTATACAGATTTGTCCCTTTCCGAAGATTTTCAGGAAAAGCGGATTTGTGGCTTTGTAAGCGTTGACAAGGGTACGGCCGGCCGTTAGAACCCTCCCCACGCCAGCGGTGACCCACGGGAAACCGCACTGGCTGGAGGGGTGGCCGAGTGGCTGAAGGCAACGGTTTGCTAAACCGTCATAGGGTTTAAAGCCCTATCGTGGGTTCGAATCCCATCCCCTCCGCCACCGCGTAATCATATCAATGACATAGCAGATCAAATAGAGCGGTTCGAAGGTTGCAACCTTCGTGGAACCGTTACAGCTATGCCGACTTCTATGCCGACCTGCCTCCAAACCTCATTGCCCGCTGGCGTGTCGTTGGGTCGACGTAATCCAGGTACATCTCCGTCACCTTGACCGACGAATGGGCGATATCGCTATCGGGGGCGTAGCCGGCGACGATCCGCAGGCTGTCGGGCTGGTGGCGCAGCACCCACCACCAGAACCGGAAGTACAGCTCGCAATGGGCCTCGTCCCGGTCATCGGGGCTGAGTTCCATCCGACGCGACCGCCAGCCATGCCAGAAGGCGCGGCTGTGCTTCCGTCCCGGTTCGCGGCTGTTGGGGTTCTCGGCCAGCCGCCGGCCGGCGACGACCTGGGCCTCGTCGAGACGAGCGAGGTCACACAGCGTGCGCACCGGCACCTTGCGTGTACATAGGCAGACGCGGCGCCTCTCAGCTTCTCAGCATATGCTGAAGCCGCGGAACCCGGCCGCGCTCCAGTCCGGTTGCGGCAGCATCAACGCTCGTTGCGGAGCAAGCGAACTGATAGGCGAGTGACAACAGGCCAAGGGAGAAGATCGGGTCCTGCGAACGATGAAGGAAGTCGTCATAGGGGCTTAAGGAGCCGACAACTCTTCTCCAAAGCAAGGGGTCGTCGAGGAACATCAGGTTCATTGCCCAAGCGCCGAACTGCCGACGAGCCACCCCATCGTTGGACAGGAGAAGGTCGACGTGATGATGGCGAGGATCGTTGACGACCCTTCGAAAGATCGAGGTGACCGCGTCCTCTGGTCCCTCCAAAGCCTGGAGAAAGACCCCGCCGCACTCAACCATATAGCCAGTAACATTCCACTTTCTGTTGTTTCTGGCAGATGAAAGACATATGTTCTGCATATCGGTGTATGACATAATAGATTTAAGCTCGCTGCGAAAAGCATAGATTATCATCCAAATCTCCAGAGGTTTGGGAATTGCTATGAAGAGCAGCGATTTTCATTGGTGAACCAAAGATTGGATTTGCGTTCATTATTGTCACTGAACAAAATGTATCGAAGAATTTCTGCATTGTAACAATGAGATTTCGTGGGAAAGCAGGTTTCAGATAGCAGCCCAGACGGCACCTTCAGCGGAAAGCCGAGCGGAAGAGGGGCTATGTGATGGCACGTCTCCATACCCTGAGATCCCCCCTGTCCATCTTGGACACCCGCACCGGCAAGGCCCTGGCGCCCGCGGTGTCGGAGCAGGACCGCAAGCGGCGCCACGACGAGACCCGCGGGTCGGCCCGTCAGCGTGGCTATGACCGCGACTGGGAGAAGCTGCAGGATGCGGTGGTGATCGAACGGGGCTGCCGCTGCGAGGCGTGCGGCACCATCGTGGTGCTGCGCAAGCGGGAGGCGACGGCCATCACCCCGGTTGCCGAGGTAGACCACATCGAGAGCATCACCGACAGGCCTGACTTGCGGCTGGTGCGCTCGAACCTGCGGGTACTGTGCAAGCCCTGCCACTCGGGGCGGACGGCCAGAGATCAGGGGTTCGCCCGCGGCTGACCCGCCGCCCCGACTGGCACGCCCCTTACGATGAGGGGGTAGGGGGTGTCGAAAGTCGGGGCGGCGGCCGACCGGGGGACCGCGCCTTCCCCCACGCGCAGAATTTTTCCCGGCCAACGAGGGCTGGAGGGATTTGCTAATGTCTCTGACCCCGAAGCAGCTTCGCTTTGTCGAGGCCTATCTTCTTGACCCGAATGGGAAAAAGGCCGCTATCGCTGCCGGCTACAGCGAGAAAAACGCCGCCGTCGAGGCCAGCCGTTTGCTAACCCATGCTAAGGTAGTCGCGGAACTGGAACGGCGTCGCATCCTGCTGCAAACGCGCACCGGCATCACCCCGGAGCGGGTGCTGTCCGAACTGGCCAAGCTGGGCTTCGCCGACATCCGCGATGTGGTCCAGTGGCGCGCGAACGTCCAGCAGGTCGCGGAGGATCCCGAAACCGGCGAGCCGCTGCTGGAGATCGGCAACGAGGTGGTGATCACCGACAGTTCGAAGCTGTCGGCCGACGCTGCCGCCGCGATCCTGGAGGTTTCCCAGACCAAGGACGGCGCGCTGAAGGTGCGGATGCACGACAAGCTCGGCGCGCTGGTGAAGATCGGTCAGCACCTCGGCATGTTCCGGCCGGTCGGGGCACCGGAGGAGAAGGGCAAGAAAGAGAAGGCCGCCGAGGACGCCCGTGCCGTCGCTTCGTTGGATGCCTGGGGCGATGACCTCGCTTTCAACGGCGCGCGGCCGAACTGATGACAGCCTGGAACACCGCCTGTCTCGACTGGGAGGACCGTATCCTCTCCGGTCGCTCGCTGGTGCCTGACCTGCCGTTGAACCAGGAGGAGGCAGCAAAGGCGATCCGCATCTTCAACCGGCTGCGCCTGCCCGACGTGATCGGCACGCCGCTGTTGGCTGACGCGACTGGCGACTGGTTCCGCGACATCGTCGCCGCCCTGTTCGGCTCCTACGACCCGGTGACGCACCGGCGGGCCATTCAGGAAGTGTTCCTCCTGGTGCCCAAGAAGAACGGCAAATCGACCAACGCCGCCGCGGTGATGGTGACGGCGGCGATCATCAACCGCCGGCCCGAGGCCGAGCTGCTGCTGGTCGCACCGACGAAGGAAATCGCCGACATCTCGTTCCGGCAGGCCGCCGGCATGATCCGTGCCGACGAGGCGCTGAAGAAGCTGTTCCACCCCCAGCGCCACATCCGGACTATCACCCACCGGATCAGCGGCGCGGCGATCAAGATCGTGGCCGCCGACACCGACGCGGTGACCGGCGCCAAGGCCACCTTCATCCTGATCGACGAGACCCACGTTTTCGCCAGCAAGTCGCGCGCCGCCGACGTCTTTGTCGAGCTGCGCGGCGCCCTGGCGGCCCGGCCGGACGGGTTCCTCTTCCAGATCTCGACACAGAGCAAGACGACGCCGGCCGGCGTGTTCAAGTCGGAGTTGGGGACGGCCCGGCGGGTGCGCGATGGGGAGCAGTCTCTGCCCCTGCTGCCGGTCATCTACGAGTTGCCCGCGCGCGTCGCCGAAGGCAAGGGCTGGACCCGGCCGGAGAACATGGGCTTGGTCAACCCGAACCTGGGCCGGTCGGTAAATACCGACTTCCTCGTGCGCGAGTTGGGCAAGGCCGAACGGGAGGGGCCGGATGCCCTGGCGCTGTTCGCCTCCCAGCACCTCAACGTCGAGATCGGGCTGAACCTGCGCTCCGACCGCTGGGCCGGGGCGGATCATTGGGAGGCGCGCGGCGATAAGGCGCTGACGCTCGATGCGATCCTGGAGCGGTCGGACGTGGTGGTGGCGGGCATCGACGGTGGCGGCCTGGACGATCTTCTCGGGCTGGCCATCCTTGGCCGCGACAAGCTCACGCGGGAATGGCTGCTGTGGGCCCACGCCTGGGCACACCGCGGCGTGCTGACCCGGCGGAAGGAGGAGGCGCCGCGGCTCCTCGACTTCGAGAATGGCGGCGACCTGACCATCGTCGACCATCTGCCCGACGACGTGACGCAGCTGGTGGACATCATCGCCAAGGTGGACGCCTCCGGCCTGTTGGCGTCGGTCGGACTGGACCCGATGGGCGTCGGCGCCATCGTTGACGCGTTGGCGGAGCGGAAGATCGGCGGCGAGGAGGACTCCTCCGGCAAGGGTCGCGTCATCGGCGTGTCACAAGGCTGGAAGCTGACCGGAGCCATCAAGACGGCCGAGCGCAAGCTGGTCGATGGGACCCTGGCCCACGCCAGCCAGCCGCTCATGGCATGGTGCGTCGGCAATGCGAAGGTGGAGCCCCGCGGCAATGCCGTCGTCATTACGAAGCAGGCGGCAGGCGCCGGCAAGATCGATGCGTTGATGGCCGCCTTCGACGCGGTCGCGCTCATGTCCACAAACCCGGAAGCGCAGGGGCCGTCGGTCTACACGACGCGCGGCCTGCTGATCATGTGAGGCGCCGATGGGCCTGTTCGATTTCTTCCGCGGCGGCCGGGCGCAGGGCGGCCAGCGGCCCCAGGCGAGCGGCGGGCAGCTTTTCACCGGCCTGGACGACCCGTCCCTGCTGGAGTTCCTGCGCACGGGAGCCTTGGCCGGCACCACGGTGTCGGTCGACGAAGCGCTGCGCAACTCGGCCGTCTTCCGCTGCGTCGATCTGGTGTCGAGCAGCATCGGCATGCTGCCGGTCTTCCTCATGCGCCGGGAAGCCGGCTCCGTCGTGAAGGACGAGGCCCACCCGCTGTTCGACCTGCTCGCCTACCAGCCGAACAGCTGGCAGACGGCGTTCGAGTTCAAGCAGCTCATGCAGACCTGGGTGCTGGTCCACGGCAACGCCTACGCCATCATCGTGCGCACCGGGTCCAAGATCACCCAGTTCATCCCGGTCGACCCCTGCCGCGTCATGGTGCGGCAGATGCCGGACCTGACCGTGCGCTACGAGATCACCCGCGCCGACGGCTCGCTCGGCTATTACGCCGCCCGCGACGTTCTGCACCTGCGCGGCCTGTCGCTGAACGGCCTGACCGGTCTGTCCCGCGTCCAGAAGGCAGCCGAGACGATCTCGCTCGCCCTCCAGTCCGGCCGCGCCGCGGAGCGCATCTTCCGCAACGGCATGATGGTCGGCGGCAACCTGAAGCACCCCGGCAAGCTGGGGCCCGAGGGCAAACAGTTCCTCCGTGAATCGTTGAACGAGATCCACGCCGGTCCGGAGAACGCCGGCAAGTGGATCATCACCGAGGAGGGCATGGAGGCGAAGCCCTTCGCCAGCACGGCCAAGGACGGCCAGCTGATCGAGACCCGGGCTTCGCTGGTCGAGGAGATCGCCCGCGTCTTCGGCGTGCCGCGCCCGCTGATGGGGGTGGACGATACGTCCTGGGGTTCGGGCATCGAGCAGTTGAGCATCCTCTTCGTCCGTTACGGCTTGGCGCCGTGGTTCCAGGCCTGGGAGCAGGCGATCACCCGGTCCTGCATCCCTCTGGCGGATCGCGGAACCCTCTTCCCCGACTTCGACGAGACCGAACTGCTGCGCGGCACGCTGAAGGATCAGGCCGAGTTCTTCGCCAAGGCGCTCGGTGCCGGCGGCCAGCGGCCATGGATGGAAGTCAACGAGGTCCGCGAGTCGGTCGGCCTGGGAGCGCACCCCGACGGCGGCGGCCTCATCAGCGCAGGAGAACCCCGCAATGTCGCTCCGTAACCTTCCCGCCGCCCAGGCGTTCGAACGCCCCGAGGGCCTGCATTGGGACCCGCCGTCCGACGCGCTTGAGCGCTGGGCCGCCACCGCCACCATGGCGGAGGCGCCCGGCACCATCGGCATCATGGACGTCATCGGCACGGACAGCTGGACTGGCGACCCGGTCCAACACGCCGCCGGCCAAGCAGGTGGTGCTGCGCTATGCAGAAAACCCCAACCCGGTGACGCAGACCGCCTACGACGCCACCGACTCGGCGAATGTCGCGCTGTGGACCAAGCAATGGCGGGAGGTTGCCGGCGAGACGGACGCGGGGATCGTCGCGGCCTACGGCAAGGGCGCCAAGGTGGCGACGGTGGAGACCGCCCTGACGGTGGCGGTCGAAGCGGCGGCCGAGCTGTCCGAATGGCAGGCTGAGAAGCAGGACCCGCCGCAACCCTACGAGGTGAAGGTCCGCGACGGCGCGCCCGGCCTGTGGATCGGCGACGGCTTCAGCGTCACCGACGACATCGCCGGCTTCGAGGTTGGCGCCACGCTGGTTTGCACCGGCCGGACCAACCGCGACCGCGGCGGCGGCGCCACCCTCTACGGGGAGCGCTGATCATGGCCGGGTTCTTCGTCGACACCAACGAGCTGTCAAATCAGCTGGTGAACCCCTGTACGCTGACCAGCCCGGGCACCGGCTGGGCGAGCACCGCGCCGCTGACCTCGATCCTGACCACGCCGCTCGAAGAGCGGGCGGTGACGGCCCGGCTCGGCGCCGCCGCCGATCCGGTGGTGATCGAGATGGAGTGGCTGTACCCGGTGGACATCGCCTATGCCGGGCTGCTGCATCTCAACCTCTGGCAGGAATCGTTCTTCCGGATGGAAGCCTTCCTGGACAGCGGCCGGACGCAGAAGGTGGCCGATACCCGGATGCCCAACGGCCGCGACCGGCGGGTGATCCCCGGGCTCTACGATCCCAAGACGCTGCAGCCCGGCTACAGCAGCTGGCTGCGCGGCGGCCTGCCGAACGAGGACTTCCGGCGCTACACCACCAACATCCATGCCAACGTCGATCTCTGCCGCGCCCGGGTGATCCGGTGGAGCCTGTGGGGCGGCGCCTACAAGCCCGACGGCACCGATGACACGGTCTATCGGCTGGGGCTGGGCTGGGCCGGCAACGGCCTGTCCGTCACCCGGCACGCGCCGGGCTCGAGCGACGGGGTGAAACCCAACACCGAACTGATTGAGCAGCCGGGCGGCTATGTCTGGGCCGAGCCGGGCCTGCGCAAGCGCACCGCGGTGATCGATCTGGCGGCGATCCAGCCGACGCTGCGCGACAAGCTGTTCGCCGCCGCCCATCGCGCCGGCAACGAAAAGCCCATCGTTTGGCTGCCCAACGTGGCCAGCCCGGAGGCCTGCTTCTGGTACGGCGGCCTGTTCCGGCTGGTCGGCGATTACCAGCACAAATACCTGCCGCCGATCTGGGCGGCCTTAACCCTTAACCTGCTGGAGTGGCGGGAATGAGCCTGTTTTCCGACGCGCTGGACCGGCTGAAGAAGTACAATCTCGGCCCGTTCAGCCTCTCGTCCAATCCCTTCGGCCTGACCGGCGCCGGCGGACCGGACACCAACTTCGAGCCGATGCTGGGCGACGTGGTGACGGCCAGCCAAGCGACGGCGGACAACGCCACCGCCGCCGCTGGCAGCCAGACCGCGTCCGCAGGATCGGCGGCCGCAGCGGCGGGCAGTGCCGCTGCCGCCCACACCTCCGAAGTGGCTGCGGCGGGGAGTGCATCCGCCGCAGCCGGGAGTGCGACGGCAGCCAGTGGCAGCGCGACCGCTGCGGCGGGCAGCGCCGGTGCGGCGGCTGGCAGCGCATCCGCTGCGGCTGTGAGCGCTACGACAGCCGATCAGTATGCATCGGCAGCAGGCGGAGCTGCTCCGGCCGTCCGCATGAATTGGGACACAGGGACGAGCGCTGCGGACCCTGGAGCCGGGAAGGTCTGGGTCAGCAACCCGACCGTCGCCAGCATCACCGCGATCTACATCTCGGAGAGCGACGCTGCGTCGGCGAACCTATCGGCCGTGTTCACGGCATGGGGCGGGTCGACCAACCCGGTCAAGGGCCGGTTGCGCATCAGCCACCGCCTCAACCTCACCAAGTGGATCGAGGCGGACGTTACCGCAGCCGTCGATAACGGCTCCTGGTGGACGTTCAGCGTCTCCAGCCCGACCGGGCCGGGGGGCTTCGCGGCGGCGGACGTTGTCGCGGTCGGGTTCGCCCGTGCCGGCGACATGCCGACCAGCTTTCCGGCTGGCACCGCCGCTGCGCCAGGGTGGGCGGTGACCGGCGACAGTGATACCGGTCTTGCACAGGTTGGCGGCACAAAGACCCTGAGCATTATTGCCAGGGCTCTTGAGGTTCTCCGGCTAAGCTCCCCGGTCGGCTCGGTCAACCGGATCGATATCGCAGGCAGCGTAACTGGCAGTCCTCCGACAGTTTCATTCACTGGGTCTGACCCCACTGTCGGAGGCGCGATTTATACCAAGGGTGGCGGGTGGTTTACATTTTTTGTCGGCGGGTTTGCGCAGCTTAGCGTCGCTTATGTGGCCAATGCCACTCGGTCGTTGTACGTCAAAGGCGTTACCAGCACAGGGAACCCGCAAATCACGACCTCTGGCGGAGGCCTTGACGTAAACGCTTCTGACGGCAGCACAGTCAATATTGGTGGAGGTCAGACCGGGCAGTTCCCGACAAGCCTCCAAGTTGCCAAAAGCGGTCACGTCACCTCGCGCCGGGCCACTCTCAATATCGGGTCCGGCTGGGGGTTGCTTTCCGATGTGTCTGGCAATGGCGTTCGAGATTTTGCGATCTGGTGCGGTGCAATATCTGCATCCGTATTTAAGGCCACAGCCAATGGGGTGATGACCTTTGGCCGCGCCGTCTTTGCCACGCCCGTAAATCTCGGCAACGTTAGCGGCACTGTCACGCTCGACCTGTCTTTGGGAAACCGCTTCGACATGGTGCTGGTAGGACCCGTGGTGCTGGCCAACCCGACCGGCGGCTCTAACCCGAATAATTCATCAGGGCTGGCGCAAGGGGCGGCGGGCGCAAGGCTAATCCACTGAATTCGTGTATGATTCTGGTGCTGAAGCAGTCTCACCACGGATCACCGGAGTTCACGCCCGCCATG
>NZ_WHOS01000104.1 GCF_013340935.1 Azospirillum melinis
CAGTGGAGGGGGTGGCGGCGGAGGACGGGAACTCGCTGGGCATTGTCGGTGTTCCTGATGGGCTGGGACCGGACGGCCTGAAAGCCGGACTCTGTCCCCCGTACAACGCGCCGCCGGCCGTTTGGTGCCGTCGCGCATTGGACTCCAACGGCTTTCCCCGAAAGGCCCGCCGGCCCGATTGCCGATTCTCCAATGGAAGGATGCGCCATGCGCAAGATCGCCGCCGCCCTGCTGCTGTCAGGGTTCCTGTCCGGCCTGCCGCTGCTCGGTGCCGCCGCACAGCAGGCGGATCAGCAGCAGAGCCAGCAGCCGGCCGCCGCTCCGGTCGAGTCCGGATCGAAGGAGTCCGCCGGCGACGCGCTCGCCCGCGACGGCAAGGTGCAGGAGAGCCAGGATCCGCACCCGACCGCTCAGGGCACCAGGGCGCCCAACCCGTCCAGCTCCGCCGCCACGGGAAGCCAGGAATTGCAGCAGGCGCTCGCCGACGTGCGCCGGGCGCCGCCCGACCTCAACGGCAATCCGGTGCCGCGCCCGAACCAGTGGGCGAGCGAGCCGGATCAGCCCAACGAGCCGACCCGGTCGCAGAACCCCTCCGACCTGACCAGCCAGGAAGTGAAGTAAAGGACGCTTACCCTGAAACCCGGCGGCTGCGGACGCGGATCAGTCCGCTGCCCTCCGGATCGGCGCGGTCGGGCTTCAGCATCGCCTCGAGCAGCCGGACGTCGCTGGTCCAATAGGGGACGTACCAAGCGCGGTCCGGGTCCATCACCAGCGCGCGCCTGTTCGCCGCGTCGTAGGCGCCGAGCGGCGCGATGTGGCCGAGGCCGATGTCGCCGGTCAGGGTGCCCTGGTCGAAGGCCAGCAGGATGATGTCGTCGGCGCTGCGCTCATTGTCGGACAGGATGCGGCGCAGCTCCGCCAGCGTGGCGGGAGAGGTGTCGCGCGGGCGCCAGACCTCCACCTCGGCGTCGATGCCGTAGGCGCTCAGGCTGCGCCGGACATAGGTGATTAGCTCGCCGAAGGAGATGCCCTCGCCATCGTCGGCGGTGGCGTCGCGCCAATGATCATCGTCCAGCCGGTCGAGCAGCTGCTTGGCGGTGACCAGCCGTTCCGACGCCAGCCCGGGCAACCCGCGCAGCGCGTTCAGCATCATGACCACGCTGGCCACCGAGCAGGAGGCGCCGGTCGTCTGCGGCACGTAATAGGGGCTGAGCGCCCAGTAATCCGGTGCGGGCGTCGTACGGACGAAATCGACCGAACGGGTGATCGGCACGGCGTCAGGGCCGAATTTCGGCTTCTTGTCATCCTGCTGGGCCGAGGCCGGCCCCACCGCACAGGCGGCCCACAGCAGGAGGCCGGCCCCCAGGGTCTTCACCACGGCTCCTGCGGTCCATCCTGCGGTCCACGTCGCTTGCATCATCGGAAACTGTCTCGGTCCGTCCGGTCTGGAATGGGAACGCGCCCCGATCCGTGCAGCTTGGACCTGCCCGCAGCGGAGCGCGGCCTGGATATGGTGCGCTGCGGCGCGGACGCCAAGCAGGAGGCACGGCTGCGCCGATTGCGCTTGTGCCGGGCGCCGGGGGTGTCTTCTGAAAGGATTTGCGAAACGCATGTGGGCGGAGCCTCCGTCGCTCGACCTCGAGCAAAACAGGCTCCGCCCACCGCTGGGGCCGGCACGTCGAGGGCGTACCCCCGATGCGCCGGCCCCCTATATGCCGGCTTTCAGGATCGGGCGATCAGACGCCGTCCCAGAAATGCTCCAGCCCGACCGCGGCGACGCCGTCGACGCCCATCTTGGCCCAGGCGAGGTCGTGGATGCCCATCGCGAAGGCTGGCGATGTCGGCAGCAGCGAGTAGTCGCCCCAGTAGGCGTTGGCGAACATCGGCTTGCCGATCACGTCGTGATCGCCGTACTTCGGCACGTTGTAGACAAGGTTGTTGTCGATGACGAAGTCGTTGGCGCTCAGCAGCTCGATGTAGTCGTCCAGCGGCAGGGTCCCCATCACCACGTTCTTGGTGATCGTATTGTTGTGCGGGTCGCCGGCCGTGCCGTGCACCGGCTGCCATTCGATGCGGATGAAGTCTTCCTTGTTGCTGGCGATGACCGAGAAGTTGTTGGTCACCACGTTGTTGTCGCCGCCATGGATCTGCACCGAGGCCCAGTCGGCGTCCTTGATGAAGTTGTCCTTGACGGTGATGCCGCCGGCCATGTCGTCCAGATAGATGCCGAAGCCCTTCTGGCCGAACATCCAGGTGTCCTGGTTGCTGGTGGCGAGGCCGTTGGCGTGCTCGATCCGGTTGCCCTGGATGATCATGCCGGTGTCGACGCTGGACCGCCCGAGGATCTCGATGGCGCCGCCGTCGGCGGTCTCCAGCCCGGTGTAGGAGATGTTGTTGTACTGGATGATGTTGTTGTGGTTCACCGTGTTGGTGGTGCCGCCGTAATCCTTGAACGAGATGCCATAGCGGGCGCTGTGGTCGATGTCGTTGTTGGAGATCAGGTTGTTGTCCACGCCGGTGCCGATGATGCCGGACACCGCCTTGCGCACTTCGCCGATGTTGCTGATGCTGTTGCCGTAGATGCTGTTGCCGTTGCTGCGGCCGTCCATCTCGATGCCGCTTTCCGCCATATGGTTCAGCGTGTTGTGGGCGATGTCGTTGTTGGACGAGGCGGCGGTCAGCTTGATCGCGGTGCCGACGTTCAGGAAGCTGTTGTCGCTGATGTGGTTGCCGCTCGACTTCGTCAGCAGCAGGGCGTCGCCGCCGGTGGTGGTGTTCTTGAAGGTCAGCCCGTCGATGGTGACGTTGCTGGCGCCGTTCAGCTTGATCAGCGTGTCCAGCCGCGGCACCTCGACGCCGCTGGAGACGAAGCCGGAGCTGGCGGCTTTGTAGAGCAGCTTGCCGTCCGAGGTGTGCCAGGCGAACTCGCCGGCCTGATCGACATAGGTGGCGTTGTTCAGCAGCTTGTAGGTGGTGCCTTCGGCAAAGGGCAGGGAGGCGCCGTTCTTCAGCGTGATGGTGCGGGTGGAGGCGTTGAAGCTGGCGATGGTGCCCAGCGTGTCGCCCAGCCGTTCGGCATCCATGATCTGGATGAGCGTGCCCGGCTGGATGTCGGCCGCGGTCACGTCGGTGCCGTGCGAGCGGATCGACCAGCCGCTGGGCCCGCCCGAGGCGGCGTCGGCGAAGTGCCAGCCGCTGGTGACGTCGGAGGCGTCGTAGGCGAACTTCTCGGCCAGATGCTGGCGGACATCGCCGACGATCAGGTCGAGGTTGCTGGCGGTGCCGAGCTTGGCCGAATAGAGGCCGTTGCCCTCGCTGGTGAAGCTTTTCACCACCTCGCCGCCGCTCAGGACCGGCTTCTCGCCGGGATAGTTCTGGAAGCTGTGACCGTTGTCGAGCGAGGTCAGCTCCAGCGTCTTGGTCAGGTGATAGGTGCCCTCGCGGACATAGGTGGTGTCGATGGACGGGTTGGCCCGCATGGCGGCCTGCGCCTTCTCCAGGCTGGCGAAGGGACCGTCGGTACCGTCGGCGTTGGGGGCGGACAGCTTGCCGGACCAGGTGTCCTTGCCGTTGGCGGCGACGTAGAAGGCGGGCTTGGTCGGAGCGGTCGGAACCGGCGTCTGGGTGGCGGGGGTGTTGCCGAACAGGTCGGCCCCGGCCTTGACGTTCAAGGCGCCACCCCAATAGAGGCCTTCCTGGCCCTTGACCACGTCCTTGCCGTCGACGGCACCCTTGTCATAGGTGACGATGCTGTCGGTGGCGGCGACGGTGTTGCCGTTGATGACGACCGATTTGACGAACAGGTTGCGGTCGACGCCGTTCACGGTCGCATCGTTGTCGTACCAGACCTGGACCGTGTGGGCCTTGGTCGGGTCGACGTCGGCGGTGAACTTGTAGCCGGTGGTGGTCGCCGCCGCCTTCGCATCACCGATCACCTGTCCGTCGACCAGCAGCTTGAAATGCGCGGCCTGGCCGCCGGCCGAGGTGCCATAGGCGTTGACGACGATGTCCACCGCCTTGCTCGGCGGCGGCGGGGGCGGCGGGACATAGGCGCCGCCGAAATACTCCTCCGGCACGCCGAAGGTGAGGGCGCCGCCCCAGTAGAGTCCCTCCTGGCCGGCGACGACGAACTTGCCGTCAACCGCTCCCTTGTCATAGGAGGCCATGTCGGAGGTCGAGGCGATGGTCTTGCCGTCGATGTTGATCGACTTGACGAACAGGTTGCGGTCGACGCCGTTCACGGTGGCGTCATTGTCGTACCAGATCTGGATCTTGTGGGCCTCGTTCGGGTCCACCTTGGCGGTGAAGGTGTAGTCGGTGGCCGAGGTGGCGCTGACCCAGGCATCGCCGACCACCTGATCGTCGACCAGCAGCTTGAAGTGCGGGGCCTGTCCGGCGGCGCTGACGCCATAGGCGCTGACCTTGATCGTCGTGGTCATGGTGGCGGCCGTCTCGGCGTCCGGCACGGTGGCGGCGGACGGGAACAGGGTGGCGGGCAGCGGCACGTTCAGCGCGCCCGGCCAATACATCTCGGTCTGGCCGGAAATGACGTTCAGCCCGTCGATCTTGCCGGTGTCGTACTTGACCGAGGGATCGATCGACAGGATGGTCTTGCCATTCACCTCGAACGACTTGACGAACAGGTTGCGGTCCTCACCGTTAACCGTATCGTCGTTGTCGTAGACCAGCTGCAGCGCATGAGCCTTGTCGGCCGGCACATTCGCGGTGAAGACGTAGCGGGATTGGGTGGCGGAGGAAACGGTGGCCTCGCCGATGCTGGCACCGTCCAGAAGCAGTTGAAAATGCGGCCATTTTCCGCCGGCTGCCGCGCCCCAGGCATTGACCGCAAAGGTGACCTGGATCGTGCCGTCGGTGTTGGTGGTAGCCATTTTGGAACTCCGCTTTATGGGTATCGCCTCGTTCCGCAGGCTCGTCTGTTAGCCTTAATCGGGTACTAACACTTATGGTTAGGAAATTATGAATGAGGGCGTTTCCCGTGGCATGAATGAGACAAATGTGAGACGACAAAAAAGTCTGCACTCAGACAAAAAAGTCTGCACTTAGGCAAAAATGTCTGCTCCTAGCTGAGCTTGCGCTCGCCCGGAATCTGCGTACTATCGAAAGAGGTGGTCCGCTTCCGACGGGATGGCATGGGGCACCGCCGGCACAGCTTCGACGAGGGCAGGATCTCCCGCTTCCACGCAGAGGGACGCGGCACCGGGGCCGGTTTGGATTACAAGCCGTGGCTCACGGTCCAGGACGTTCCGTCGAGCGGTCGCACGCACCGGCCTCATGGCCTGAAAACCGGCCGCGTCCGTCATCTGCTATCCGACATAGAACGCGACCTCTTTTATATCCTCGACTGGTCCTCCTCGGTGCTCGATATCCGCGAGCAGTTCCCCCTCGACCGCGCTGCAACCCAGGCCATTGCCGAGCGGATCGGTGTCGAGCATCCCCGTGACACCGCGACCCGGACCCCGCTGGTCATGACGACCGATTTCCTGTGCGATGTGATGCGTGAGGGGCGACGCGTCTTGATCGCGCGCTCGGTGAAACCGGCCGACAAGCTTGAGGGCGACCGGGTGGTCGAAAAGCAGGAGATTGAACCGTACCGGATTTCCTGGAGGCCATTTGTGTTGAGTTACGCCGCCATAGCGACGTCCTCGGTTTGGGCATAATGGAGGAGACCGCGACGGTTGTCAGGCAAACAACGCCGCCATTATCAACGAAACACCGTAAGAAACAGGTCTTCCAGCGGTTACGTGCGACTGGCGTCAGCCAGCCGGCGGCATGGCGGATGAGCCACGCCCTGCGGCTTCTGGTGTTGCGCGACCATCCGCTGGGCTGGACGGTGCAGATCGACGAGTTCCATTCCGGTGCCAAGCCGCGCCGTGATCCCAACCCTCCCAAACTTAGGCGAGGACGCAAGAGCCGGCCCCGCACGACGAAAACGCCAGCACTCGCGGTCGTCCAGCGGCCAAGCGCGCGGGAACCGGGCACACCGGCGGGCCGAGGCCCGTGCCGCCGTGGTCGCCGACCTGTCGCTCGACGAGGCCGAGCGGGTGCTGGAAGCCGCCGTCGATCCCGACGCCCACCTGATGAGCGACGAATGGAGGGCGTTCGTCGCCATCGGCAGTGCGTTCGGTGCGCACGATACGGTCCGCCATTCCCGGCACGAGCATGTTCGCGGCAGCGTGCATGCCAACTCGGCCGAGGGCTTCAACGATCGTGTCCGGCGCACGATCGCTGACGTCTTCCATCACATCAGCCCCGACCACGCCGACCTGTATTCTGGCGGGATCGGCATCCGCTCCGCCGTGGCTGTCTTTGGTTGATGATGGCGGCGTTGTTTGCCCAACGCCTATCGCGCTCTCCTCATCCATAGATAGCCCGCGTCAACCCGTCAGGAAACCGGCCGCCGGGGGACTGACCTTCCAGACCGGCATTGGTGAAGGAGACGACCGTCAGCCCGTTGACGAGATCGACGAACCAGGAATGGCCGTAGGCTCCACCCATCCGCCATGTCCCGATAGGCTCCGGCGAATTGGCAGCGACAGGATCGCGCAGCACGGTGAACCCGAGGCCGAAGCCACGTCCGGCCCACGGCAAAAGATCGATTCCCTGCGTCTGGTCCGTTGCCATCGCCTCGACACCGGACGGCGACAAAAGCGGCGCGCCGCCTTTGCGCAGCGCTTCGAGCACGGCCAGCAGATCGCCGGCCGAGCCGACCATCCCCGCGCCGCCCGATGCGAAAGCGTTTTCGTCGAAGGCGCGTGCCAACGACATGCGCAGCCCCTCGGAGCCTTCGATAAAGGGCAGCGGGATGATTTCGACATCGGCCATGCGGCGCGGCGCGGCGCCGTCGTCGACATAGCCGGCCGCCAGCCGATCGGGATCGGCAACGGCAAAGCCGGTGTCGGTCAGCCCGAGCGGTTCCATGACCAGTGTGCGGACGGCCTCGGCGAGCGGAAGGTCGGTGGCGCGTTCGATGACCAGTCCGATCACGTCGGTCGCCAGCGAATAATTCCACGACGTTCCCGGCGCGAACAGCAGCGGCACGGCGGCGATGCGCCGGACGTTCTCCTCCAGCGTCACGTCGGCGATGTCCATGCCGTCGGAGATGCCCGCCCGATGATATGGGCCATCCGCCGGTTCGAGGAAGCCGTAGCTCAGTCCCGCCATATGGCTGAGCAGATGGCGGACGGTGATGTCGGATACGCTGCCGTCCGGCGACGCCGGCCTGAAATCGGGCAGCCAGTCCGTGACTGGCGCGTCCAGCGCGAGCCGCCCTTGTTCGACCAGCACCATCGCGGCGACCGAGACATACACCTTCGATACCGAGGACAGGCGGAACAGCGTGTCGGGCGTTATCGCCCGCCCAGCTTCCCGGTCGGCAAAGCCGGCCGCGCGGGCATAGACGATCTCGCCGTCCTTTGCTGCGAGGACTACGGCGCCGACGACGCGCTGTTGAGCAAGGGCTGTGTCGATGACGGCATCGATCCGTGCGCTCAGGCTTTTCGTCTGCGCGTTCGGTGAGAAAGAAGGGCGATCGCCCGAGGTCAGGAACATGGAAGGCTCCAAAGTGTCAGGTTGTTTTAGGGAATGGTGTCGGTGGCAGGAAAGCCGTGCCGGTGCGCGGTCCAGGCCACGATTAGGGTGGGCACGAGCAGGCCGAGCAAAGCCGGCGCGAAGGCGGCGACGCCGATCCTTTCCAGCAGCAGGCCGCCGATGATGCCACCGCCGGCGATCGCCATGTTCCAGACCGTGACGAGCATGGATTGCGCGACGTCGGCGGCGTCGCCTGATGTCTTGGCAAGTGCCGTCTGGAACAGCGTGGCCGCCCCGCCGAACGACAGGCCCCAGACCGCAACTGCGCCGTAGACCGCCACCGGGATTTCGCTCCAGAGACCGAATGCGAGAGCGGCAAGGCCGAACAGCGCGGTGCTCGCCAGCGTCAGTTCGCGCAAACGTCGGTCGATCATAACGCCGACGATCCAGATGCCAGCGAGCGAGGTCAGTCCGAAGACGAGGAGAACGAGGTCCGGTCTTTCCCCCATGCCGGCGGCAGCGAGGAACGGCGCGATATAGGTGTAGAGGATGTTGTGGGCGAGAACGAAGGCGAGCGTGACGAACAGCACCGGCCGCACGCCCGCCATGCGGAACACCCCGCGAAGCGAATGGCGCTTGCCCGCCGCCTGGCCGGGAAAGTTCGGCACCTTCAGCAGCACCCATCCGATCAGGATCAGCGTCAGGCCGCTCACCAGGCCGAAGCAGGCCCGCCAGCCGATGGCGTTGCCGATGAAGGTGCCGGCGGGAATGCCGAGCGACAAGGCGAGCGGCGTGCCGACCATGGCGACGGCGATCGCGCGGCCCTTCAAATGCTCCGGCACCATCCGCGCCGCATAGCCGGCGAGCAGCGCCCATAGGAGACCGGCCGAGACGCCAGCCACGAACCGCCCCACCATCGTCAGCAGGTAGTCGCCCGACACCGCCGTCACCGTATTGGCAATGGCGAAACCGACGATGGCGGCGAGCAGCAGCGGCCGTCGCCGCATACCCTGTGTCGCCGCTGTCAGCGGAATGGCTGCCACCAGCGAGCCGATGGCATAGACGGTCACGAGCTGACCGGCGAGGGCTTCGGAGACCGACAGGCCGGCACCGATCTGCGGCAGAAGGCCGGCGGGCAGCGCCTCGGTCAGGATGGTGATGAAGCCGGCCGTCGCCAGCGCCAGCAGCGCGGCGAGAGGAAATGGGTCGGAAGCGGCGCTGCGGCCATTTTTCGCGCTTGGTGGGCTTTCTCTTGTTGTCGTCATCGCTCCGCCTGTCCGACTGATGGCGATCGGCTTCCGGCCGTTCGGCACGAAAGCCAGCCGCCGGCCAATGGTCTGGAGGCAATGATAGTTTTTCTGGTCTATCGCGATAATATGGCTACAATTCGGAACATATCGGATATAGCAGTCCGCAATCGGTTCAATGTATGGACAATCTCGGTTCCCTCAACGCCTTCGTCCAAGCGGCAGAGGCGCGCAGCTTCACCGCAGCGGGCAAGCAGCTCGGCGTCTCGTCCTCGGCCATCGGCAAGGCGGTCGCCCGGCTCGAAGACCGGCTCGGCGTGCGGCTATTCCATCGCTCGACCCGCACCGTCACCCTGACGCCGGAAGGCACGCTCTTCCTCGAACGCTGCCGACGCATCTTCTGCGAGATCGAGCAGGCCGAGATGGAGCTGTCGCAGACACGGAGCGCGCCGCGCGGCAAGCTCAGGGTCAGCCTGCCGCTCGTGGGCATGCTGATGATGCCGACGCTTTCCGCCTTCATGCGCGCCTGGCCGGAGATCGAACTCGACCTCGATTTCACCGACCGCTTGGTGGATGTGATCGATGAAGGCTTCGACGCGGTGATCCGCACCGGCGAGGCAAGCGATTCCCGGCTGATGACCCGCGTGCTCGGCAGCTTCACATACAGGCTCGTGGGTGTGCCGGAGTATTTCGCGGCGCACGGCATTCCTGAAAAGCCAGCCGATCTCGCTACGCATCGCTGCCTGCGCCACCGTTATCCGAGCACGGGTAAGCTGGAGGACTGGCCGCTGTCGGTTCGCCGTGGCGCAACCGCGCCCGATCTGCCGACCGCCGCGACATCGAGCGCGATCGAGCCGCTCGTCTACATGGCCGAACGCGGCCTCGGCATCGCCTGCCTGCCAGACTTCGCCGTTCGCGAACAGATCAAGGCCGGGACGCTGATAAGCGTGATGGACAGCGCGCTCACACACTCAGGGACGTTCCGCATCCTCTGGCCATCGAGCCGTCAGCTCTCACCGAAAATCCGCATCTTCGTTGACTTCATGGCCGAACATCTGTTCACCAGACCTGTCAGTGAGGAGTGCGGATCGACAACTTGATCCTAAAGACGTGATCCCTCGCTGACGTCCCGACCGGGCCACCTCCTCGGCGAGGAAGCGGCTGTAGGAGCGTTCGCGCAGCGAGCCGTAGAGCAGCAGGATGCGCGGCGGGTGGGTGGACACCGGCCCGGGCGTCAGCTTGCCGAGGTCCGGCGCCTCGAAATAGGGCTCGTCCAAGCTCGGGAATCCGCTCCGTTCTTGCAATCACGCTCAGACATGCCGACACTCTCCGGTGATGGTCCCACGGCGGGGGCGGGCCATCAGGCGCCGGCCCGCCCCTCGTACCAGGGCCGGGTCGTCTTGACGATCCTCACCACCGACAGCATCACCAGCACGGCGACGCTGTGGCGAGCCCTCTCACCGTAAGCATCGTCGCATCGCCAGGCAGACAGACGGTCATGATGCGGCCGCCCCTCGCACGGTGTACCGCTCGCCGATGTCCTCCTTTTGCGCCGTTGCCGGGCCACACAGGCGTCGGCAGATCGACAATTCGATGAATCTACGATAGTCGAACATACACACGCGGCGTTGCGCGCGATGGGCTCCATTCTCAACTATTGGAGGCTGGCATGCGAAACGACGAGGAAACAGGGTCAGGTGCTGGCATTCCATGGACGCGGCGGGCGATCCTGGAAATCTTGGGCGCCACCGGCCTCGCGGCTCTCGGCCACGTGCACGTCACGCCCCCGGGAGGGCAACCGCGTCGCCTCCGGCCTCAGAGATGGGCGAGCAGACAGGCTACCCGATGCCCCGGTCCGACGGGGCGCAGCGCCGGTTCCCGGACCGCGCAGTCCGGCCTTGCGGCGGGGCAGCGCGGACGGAAGCGGCAGCCCGATGGCCGTTCGGACAATGCCGGCGCCCCGGCCCGGATCGTTTCCGGGCCGGCGGCCGGCGGCGACGGGGTGTTTGCGTCGGTGAGCAGCGCCTGCGTGTAGGGATGGCGAGGCGCATCGAACAGGGCATCGATTGGCGCCTCCTCGACCACGCGGCCGAGATACATCACCGCCACGCGGTCGCAGACATGCCCGACCACCGACAGGTCGTGGCTGATGAACAGGATCCCAAGTTCGCCATGATCGCGCAGGTCGAGGAACAGGTTGAGGATGCCGGCGCGGACCGAGACGTCGAGCGCGGTGACCGGTTCGTCGCAGACCAGCACGTCCGGGCGGACTGCCAGGGCGCGGGCGATGCCGATGCGCTGGCGTTGGCCGCCGCTGAAGCGGTGCGGATGGCCATGCCGCAGCGATGGGTCGAGCCCGACCCGGAGCAGCTGGGCGGCGACATGGTCGGCCAGGGCGTCGCGCGGCACCAGGCGGTGGAACCGCACCGCCTCCCCGACGATCTCCTCGACGGTGAAGCGGGGGTTGAGGCTGGCGTGGGGATTCTGGAAGACCATCTGCACCCGCAGCTGCGCCGCCCGTGCCTCGGCCGCCGTCAGGCTGCCAAGGTCGCGGCCGCCGAGCCGCAGGGTGCCGGTGCTGGGGGCGAGCACCCCGGCCATGATCCGCGCCACGGTGGATTTCCCGCAGCCGGATTCGCCGACCAGACCGACCATTTCGCCGCGCCGCACCGCGAGATCGACACCGTCCACCGCCGTCAAGCCGGCGCCGCGCCGGCCGGGAAGGGCGAAGACGCGCGAGACCGCGCGCAGTTCGGCCAAGGCTCCGCCTGTCGGTGCGGCGGTCAGGGCGGCGTTCATGCCGCCACCGATTGCCCGGGGTTGACGCAGCGCACGGCACCGCCGGACGCCCCGCCGGCCAGGCGGTCCCGCCAGGGCGGATCGGCGGCACAGGCCGGGCCGGCGACACCGCAGCGTGGCCGGAAGGCGCAGCCGGACGGGCGGCTTGCCAGGGTCGGGGGCAGGCCGGGGATGGGAGTCAGCCGGCTGCCGCGCCGTCCGCGCGGCAGGCTGGCGATCAGCCCGGCCGTGTAGGGATGGATGGGCTGCCGCAGCAGTGCCGCCGCCGGTCCCCGCTCCACGATCCGGCCGGCATACATCACCGCGATGTCATCGGCGAGCTGTTCGGCCACCGAGAGGTCGTGGGTGATCCACAGCAGGGCGGTCCGCCGTCCGGTGACGAGCGCCCGGACCTCCCGCAGGATCTGCGCCTGTGTGGTGGCGTCGAGCGCCGTGGTCGGCTCGTCGGCGATGATCAGGTCCGGCTGGTGCAGCAGGGCGATGGCGATCGCCACCCGCTGGCGCAGGCCGCCGGACAGCTGGTGGGGGTGGCAGGCCAGCCGCTCCTCCGGCCCCGGGACGCCGACCCGGCCCAGCACGTCGCGCGCCCGCCGCCGGGCCTCGGCCCGTCCGACCGGCGCGTGGGCCAGCACGGTCTCGACGATCTGGGCGCCGATGGTCAGCACCGGATTCAGGGTCATCATCGGGTCCTGGAAGATCATGGCGATCCGGTTGCCGCGCAGCCGGCGCATCTCCGCCCCGGCCAGACCGACCAGCTCCCGCCCGGCGAAGCGGACCGACCCGCCGGCCACCCGCGCCGGCGGGTCGAGCAGTCCCATGATCGAGAAGGCCGTGGCCGATTTGCCCGATCCGGATTCCCCGACCAGCGCCAGGACGCGGCCATGGCCGAGGGTGAAGGACACGTCGTCCAGCATGTTCAGCGGCCCGCCGCGGGTCGCCAGTTCGGCGCGCAGGGCGTGGATTTCCAGCAGGGGCGGCAGGGGGGACGGCGCGGGGTACGG
>NZ_WHOS01000105.1 GCF_013340935.1 Azospirillum melinis
CGCGCTTTATCTTATTGTGTCGATAGATCGACTGACACGGCCTCGACTACACTCTCCTTCTTCGGGGGCAGCGTCAGAGGTGCATAAGCGCCAGGGCGTGCAGGGCGGGGGCGGTGTGTCGAGTCGGCGTGTCATGCGGCACCTTTGCGGGTCAAGAAACGTGATGAACAACCCGATGCCAGGCAGGCGGTTCCAAAGCAGGAACTCTGTGGTGCCGCCGGTTTCACCGCGTCGGTCTATGACCTTGATCTTAGGACCATTTGAAAAATGCGCTGAAATCAAGCGGGTCATCGCTTCGGGCGCCATCGACAGGCCGGCAGCTTTTTGTTGCGGCCACACCACAGGACCCAGCAAAAGCAGCAGTGCGTGGGCTTCACTGTTGCGTGGGAAGCACGGTTTGTTGTGTCTTTGCCGAGGATGCGTCCGCAGCGGTCCCGGCCGGGGTTCTGGCCGAAGACCGGCGGCGGCGCGCCTCCCACCAAGGAGCCGGACCCCCGGCCCAGTGAGCCGACCGAACCCAGCCAAGCGCGGTGACTCCATGAAGACCAGCACCCTTTCCCTCCTCGCCCTCGCTCTCGCCTCGACCGGGCTGACGTCGCTTCCCGCCGCCGCCCAGGACGACCTGCAGCGTGGCGAAACCGTGCTGGAGCGCCGCCGGCCGGAACTGGAGCAGCTTGGGCTGCGCGCCGGCTCCTTCCTGTTCCTGCCGCGGGTGGAAGCCGGTGCCACCTATGACACCAACGTCTACGCCACCCGCGACAATCACGAGGACGACGTCATCTGGACGGTCCGGCCGCGGCTGGACATCAAGTCGGACTTCTCGGCCCACGCGCTGAACTTCTCGGCCTCGGCCGATGCCGGCCGCTACAGCGACCACAACCGCGAGAACTACACGGACTATGCCGTGCAGGCCGACGGCCGCTTCGACGTGAACAAGGGCGGTGCGCTGGACGGCCAGCTGTTCCACCGCCGCAATCACGAAGGCCGCGGCGACATCAACAGCTTGCAGGGCTATGCCGAGCCGGTGACCTTCCTCACCAGCGGCGGCGAGGCCGGCTATACCCAGCGCTTCAACCGCCTGCGCGCCCGCGTTTCTGGTTCGGCCCAGTACATCTCCTACGACGACGTCGACCTGATCGGCGGCGGCGTCGCCCGCCAGGGCGACCGCGACCGCTGGGAATACGCGTCGGTCGGCCGCGTCGGCTATGAGTTCATCGAAGGCTACGAAGCCTTCGTCCAGGGCACCTATTCCTGGACCCGCCACAAGAACGACCGCGACGCCTTCGGCCTCGACCGCGACTCGGACGGCTACGAGGTGGTGGGCGGTCTGGCCACCGACCTGACCGGCCTGATCACCGGCGAGGTCTTCGCCGGCTACCTCGTCCGCAACTACAAGGATTCGCGGCTGGAGGACTTCAGCGGCCTGTCCTTCGGCGGGCGCGTGAACTGGGCGGTCACCCAGCTGACCGGCATCAGCGCCACCGCCAGCCGCCAAGTGCGGGAGACGTCGGCCAGCCCCGGCTTCGGCACCGCCTCCAGCTACACCCGCACCCTGGTCGCCCTGGGTGTCGACCACGAGCTGCTGCGTTCGCTGGTGCTGAACGGCCGCCTGCAATACCGCCAGGACGACTTCAACGGCAACGACCGCAACGACAAGGTCTATACGGCCGGCGTCGGCGGCACCTATCAGATGAATCGCAACCTGTATCTGACCGGTGGCTATACCTACGAAAAGCGCAATTCCAACATCAGCTCCGCCGAGTACAGCGACAACCTGATCTATCTGCGACTCGGCGCCCAGATGTAATCCAGCATGTAATCTGGCGGAATCGGTTCGGCCGACCGGGAAAGTCCCGGCCAAAGGTCCTAAAAGTACCGCTGAACAGGGCAGGGCGTCCGTCCTATGACGGGCGCCCTTTTCTTATGCCTGCTCTTATGATCGATGGCGATGTACTGAACAGATCCGAAGGCGGTAATTCCTCTCCACTTTTTCCCAAGCGCTTGCGAGTTGCTAGTCTCCACCCGAATTCAGGTGCGTGACCAAAGGGCGCCGCTGCAAGGCGGCCGGCGGACGGGTCGGTTCTTCGGAACCGACCCGTCGAAGGGGCCGGACCGGCGCTGTGGCAGGCATCCACCAGCCAGGGAAAGGGTTTAGGGATGAATCGACGTCAGGTGATCCGTGCGCTGGGCCAGGGGATCGGGTTGGCCGCGCTCGCCGTTGCCATGGTCGGCTGTGCCGGCGGCAACGACGCGCCGATGGAGACCGCCAGCGCCGGTCAGATCGGCGAATACCGTCTCGGCCCGGGTGACGCTCTGCGCGTCATCGTGTTCGGTGAAGAGCAGCTGTCCGGCGAATTCCGCGTCGACGGCACCGGCAAGGTCGCCATGCCGCTGATCGGCGAGGTTTCGGCCAAGGACCGCAACACCCGGGACCTGGAGAAGGAAATCGCCACCCGGCTGTCCGCCGGCTATGTGAAGGACCCGAAGGTCAGCGTCGAGGTGCTGAACCATCGTCCGTTCTTCATCCTGGGCGAGGTGCGCAATCCCGGCCAGTACCAGTATGTCAACGGCATGACCGCCCTGTCGGCGGTGGCGATGGCCGGCGGCTACACCTATCGCGCCAAGGAGGACTACGTCCTCATCACCCGCGGCAGCGATCCCAAGAAGGAAATCCGCAAAGCCCCGATCACCACCTCGGTGATGCCAGACGACGTGGTCCGCATTCCGGAGCGCTATTTCTAAGTATCGCTTTCCAGGCCGGCGGCAGTCCGCCGCCGAATCGCAAGAAGGCCCGGCCGGGGAACACCCGGCCGGGCCTTCTGCCGTCTGCGGATCGGGACTTCCGATCAGGTGTCGAGCGTGTCGCCGCCCTTCTTCTGCCCCGGCGGCATGCGCTGGCTGCGGGGAACGACCGCATCGCGGGAAATGCCATGCGGCGGGGTGGTGCCGGCGGCTTCGTCATCGGTGCCGAGCGGTGCTGCGGCGGGATCGGTAGCGGGAACCTTGTCGCCGGTCAGGCCGCGGTCGATGTCCGCGCGCATCCGATTCGCTTCCGCACTGGGGGTGGTGGGCGTCCGGTCGTCCGACTCGGGATGGGGCTTGGTCATGGTCGGCCTTTCGCGCAAACTGCTGTGAGGGGCATTCCGATGCCTTCCCCAACCGCCGCGTCCTGCCGGGGGTTCCCTGCCGGGAAATATCGGTAGGCTATCGGTGATCGTAAGACCCGGCCAGACCACTCCACGCCATGGGAGCACCCGATGCCCGACACCGGACTGACGCTGCTGGCGTTCGGCATCCCGGCGATTGCGGTGATTTTGTTGCTTGTTGCGACGGTCCTGACGGTCCGTGTCCGCGGATGGCGGCGGCTTTACTGGGCCTGCTGCGCGATCCTGATCGCCGGCGGGAGTGCAGGGACGGCCAGCGCCCTGTGCTGCCTGCCTCCGGCGGTGCTGCCCGACGGGTCCATCAGCGGAGAAATGCCGCCGACCTTCGGAGCCGGATTGATGCTGGCATTCATGGGATGCGGCGGGGCCCTGCTCGGCCTGATCTTCGTCATGGGCTGGGCCCGTCTGCGTCAGCGCCGGGGCGCAAATTGGCGGTGAAACCGGACTGACAGCATTTGCAAAGGGAGTGAGGGTACGCTCCCGGCCTACCTTTGCTCACTCCGCCGGGACAGGGTTGTTGAGCGAGCGCTCGACGAACTGGTACACGACGACATCCGGCTTTTGCTCCTCGATCAGGGCCTTGTCGAAGCGCAGTCCCTTGTGCTCGGTGATCACCGCCTTGCGGAAGCTTTCGGCGATGTACGAGTACATGGGGATGGTGAAGGAATCGCGGAACCACACCACGGTCGGTGCCGTCGGCAGGTCGGCGCGCAGGATGTTCTGGACAATGCCGTTCGGCATCGAGGTGTCGTTGCTGCGGAGCTTGGGTGACCCCAGCAGTTCGTAACGGATTTCCTCTTCCTGGTAGACCGCTGTCAGTCCCAGCATGCGGGCGAGGTCGAGGTCGACGCCCTGGCGCATGACGCGAACCTGTTTCATATCTGCCGTCGCCAGCGGCCTAAAATCCGGACGGACCGACTTGATCCACTCCGCGATCCCCCGATAGCCGATGGTGAAGGCGGCGTCGACCGTCCAGTGCGTGTCGGCCTGGAGATAGACCTTCATGCTCTTCTTCGCGGCGACGAGGTCGGCGGTCATGTCCTTGAACACCAGCGGCGAGCGACGCTCCGCCAGCCGCCGCACGATCTGATCCATCCGGCTTTCCGGGTTTACCTGGGTGGCCCAGGCCGGGAGGTCCTCGAGATAGACGCGCTCCTTGTTGGGGATCGCGACCATCAGCATGGGGATGCCGCGCTCCGCCAGCCATGCCTGCCGCCGCTCCATCACGTCGATCCAGCGGTCCAGCTCCTCCGGCGAGAAGCGGTCGATGCCGCGCGTCTGCTCAAGCGCATGCTCGCCCGTATAGAACAGCCAGCCGTTCCGGCCGAGCACGACCAGCGGCGAGGTGCTCTGGCCGAAGACCTTGACCCGGATGAAGTTGTTGGCGAGGACGAGGTCGTTGCGAAAGCCGAAATGGTCCTTCAGCCACGCCTCGAAGCGCTGCGGCAGGACGGAAAACTCATCGAAGGTGGCGGGCAGGCCGGGCAGCTCGTTCGGCGCCCGCATCTCGGTCGCCGTCACGCCCGTCCCGACGGACAGCGTCTGGCCGATCATCGGCAGCAAGAGGAGCGCCAGGAAAATCCCGATGCAAAGCTTCTGCAAAAGCGTGCTGTGCATGATCCCGAGAGACATCGCTCGCATGGTCAGAACCGGAAGTAGATGAATGGGTTGTAGGTGCCGGCCGCGAGGCTCATGACGGCCAGCGCGAACATGCCGAGCAAACCGGCCAGGTACAGCGCCTCGCCGGTGCTGACCAGCATGCGCCCGCCGGCCGCGTTCCGCACCGCATCCAGCCCGCTCCGCACCAGCCGGCCGAGCAGCGGCGTCGCGGCGACCGCGCCGATGACCAGTGCGGTGACGGTTTCCGGCGTCAGGAACTGCAGGATATGCGGCGCCAGAGGACTGGGATGGCCGGCGCCGGCCATGGCCTTCAGGAAGACCCAGGCATGGCCCAGCGTGTCGGCGCGGAAGAAGACCCAGCCGATCATCACCACCAGCAGCGTATAGACGTGGCGGACCGCCGGCACCGACCGGTCGAGCATCCGGGCGATGCCCAGCCGTTCGAACACCAGGAAGGCGCCGTGCCAAAGGCCCCAGACCACGAAGGTCCAGCTGGCGCCATGCCACAGGCCACACAGGAAGAAGACGATCAGCAGGTTGCGGTAGGTGGCCAGCGGACCGGCGCGGTTGCCGCCCAGCGGGATGTAGAGATAGTCGCGGAACCACATTGACAGCGAGATGTGCCAGCGGCGCCAGAATTCGGTGATCGACTGGGCGATGTAGGGATAGTTGAAGTTCAGCGGGAAATGGAAGCCGATCATCAGCCCCAGCCCGATGGCCATGGTCGAATAGCCGCAGAAATCGAAGAAGATTTGCAAGGTGTAGCAGACGATGCCCAGCCAGGCGATCGGCAGGCTCAGCCCCGTCGGGTCGAGCGCGAAGATCTGGTCCGCCGCCACCGCCACCGTGTTGGCGATCAGCACCTTCTGCGCGAGGCCGATCACGAAGATCTGGATGCCCTCGGCAAACAGTCCGGCACTGACCCTGCGGTTGTGGATTTCGTCGCGGATGTCATGGAAGCGGATGATGGGCCCCGCCACGAGTTGCGGGAACATGGTGATGTAGACGGCAACATAGATCAGGCTGCGCTCGACCGGAACCTGCCGGCGGTAGACGTCGATCAGGTAGGACAGTGCATGGAAGGTGAAGAAAGAGATGCCGAGCGGCAGATGCACCTGCGGCGGGCCCGAGAACAGGTTGGGCAACAGCGCGGCCACAATCTCATAGAAGAAGCCCAGATATTTGAAATAGACGAGAATGCCCAGGTTGACGACGACGCCCGCACCCATGGCGAGCTTACGGCCCCGCCCCTCCTGGCCTGCGATCCACAGCCCGAAGGCATAATTGACGAGGATCGACAGCAGCATGACGTAGGTATAGATCACCTCGCCATACGCATAGAAAACCAAGCTGAAGAAAAGCAGCGTTCCGTGCTTCAGCGGCAGGGAATAATAGCAAAAGATAAAAATTGGCAAAAAATAAAAGATAAATACGATAGAGCTGAAAACCATCATCCACCCTTATGCTATGCCTGCTGCGCGCTTGTGGTTCCGGAACTCCAAATTCAAGCGGCATTTCGGTCCAGAGCGGCATGGGGTATACCCCAGATCGGGTACCGTATCCAGACCTATGCGGGAACAGTGCAACCCTACAGCGACAGGCCGGCGGAGCTTCCCGACATGCGTTGCCATCCTGGTGACTGCAAAGGGTCGGAAAGCCCTCTGGTTGCAACCGGATGGGGTGTGGTCGGCGGATGCTTGGCAGAAACGCCACTATGCCGGGGCGATGCGGGACAGATAGGAAGACTGCCCTGCGCAGGACTCCAAGCGACTGGACGGGCCCAAAGTCCGATGAGCCCGTCGTGTCGGCGGATTGAACCCGCCTCAGCAGACCGGCAACCGAGCGACTTTATCCGGGAAAGCAAAACGGCCTAGCGCGGGGTGCGCTAAGCCGTTGGAAAACTGGTGCCGGATACAGGAATCGAACCCGTGACCTTCTGATTACAAATCAGCTGCTCTACCAGCTGAGCTAATCCGGCGCGCCCGCCGCTTGCGGGACGCACACCTTAGCGTCCCTTTTCCGCGTAAACAAGCACTTGACCAAGACGGCCTCGCGGTTCGGTCACTCGCGCAGGCGGGCAACCTCGTACAGCGCCACCGCGGCGGCATTCGAGACGTTGAGGCTGCCGACGGGTCCGCCGGTCGGCAGTCGGGCGATGGCGTCGCAGCGCTCCATGGTCAGCCGGCGCAGACCGCTGCCTTCCGCCCCCATCACCAGCACCGTCTTTCCGGTCAAATTCAGCTTGGCCAGCGTCGACTGTCCCGATTCGGCGAGCCCGACCGACCAGAAGCCGTTCTGTTGAAGATCCGTCAGCGCCCGGGCCAGATTGGTGACGCGGATCAGCGGCACCGCCTCCAAAGCACCCGAAGCGCTCTTGGCGAGAACGCCGGTCGTCTCCGGAGCATGGCGCTCGGTCACCACGACGGCACGGGCGCCGAAAGCGGCAGCGGAACGCAGGATGGCGCCGACATTGTGCGGGTCGGTCACCTGGTCGAGCGCCACGATGACCGCCGACGTTTCCCCGGCCAGCTCGTTGCACACATCTTCGATGCCGAGATCGGGCAGGGGAGATGCATCGACGACGACGCCCTGATGCACCGCGCCCGCCGGCAGCATCCTGTCAAGCTCCATCCGGTCGGCCGGCGAAGCCTCCGGCCTTTGCAGCCCCTGGGCGCGGGCGGCGGCGATCGCCGGCTCCAGCGCAGCGCGGCCCGAGTCGGTCACCAGCAGGCGGTGGATGCGCCGTTCGGGGTTGGTCAAGGCAGCGGCCACCGGGTGCAGTCCGTAAAGAAGCACGCCGCGCGCGGCCGGCCCACGTCCTCCCCTTGCCGCCTTGCGGCCGCCGCGCGCTCCCTCGTCCCCTTCGTCCTGCCGCGGAGACGCGCCTTGCTGCGGCCTGCCGCCGGACCGGTCGCCACTGCGGTCGGTGTTGCGGTCTGAGGGACGGCTGGAGGAGGGGCCGGAACCGGGATGTCTGGAGCGCGTCATGATACCCACGAAGAAGGGGAGGGGGCCGCAGCGGACTGCGGCCGAATTTTTTCTGGTGTGAACCGCTTAACCCGTGTTGACAAGGCCTGAAAAATTCGCATATTGCCGAACTCCGCGGCGGGCATCGCCAGGCCGCGGACTGGAAGGGTGGCCGAGTGGTTAAAGGCAGCAGACTGTAAATCTGCCCGCGTACGCGTACGCTGGTTCGAATCCAGCCCCTTCCACCATTACTTTCCACGGCTTGTCCGTGATCGCGTTTGCCCCGGACGGTCGCGCCGGCGGGATGCTTGCGGGTGTAGCTCAATGGTAGAGCAGAAGCCTTCCAAGCTTACGACGGGGGTTCGATTCCCCTCACCCGCTCCAATCCCGCGTGCGCCACGGAAAACCGATCTCGGCCGGGCCATTGTGTGCGTCCGGAACGTCGGGAACGAAAGACCAAAGCGATGGCGAAGGCAAAGTTTGAGCGGAACAAGCCGCACTGCAACGTTGGCACGATCGGCCACGTCGACCACGGCAAGACGTCGCTGACGGCGGCGATCACGAAGGTGCTGGCGGAGTCCGGCGGCGCCACCTTCACCGCTTACGACCAGATCGACAAGGCGCCGGAAGAGAAGGCGCGCGGCATCACGATCTCGACGGCTCACGTCGAGTACGAGACGACCAACCGCCACTACGCGCACGTCGACTGCCCGGGCCACGCCGACTACGTGAAGAACATGATCACGGGCGCCGCCCAGATGGACGGCGCGATCCTGGTCGTGTCGGCCGCCGACGGCCCGATGCCGCAGACCCGCGAGCACATCCTGCTGGCGCGCCAGGTCGGCGTTCCGGCGCTGGTTGTGTTCATGAACAAGGTCGACATGGTCGACGATCCGGAGCTGCTGGAACTGGTCGAGCTGGAAGTGCGCGAGCTTCTGTCGTCCTACCAGTTCCCGGGCGACGACATTCCGATCACCAAGGGTTCGGCGCTGTGCGCGCTGGAAGACCGTCAGCCGGAGATCGGCCGTGACGCCGTCCTGGCGCTGATGAAGACGGTGGACGAGTACATCCCGCAGCCGGAGCGTCCGAAGGACCGTCCGTTCCTGATGCCGATCGAAGACGTGTTCTCGATCTCGGGCCGCGGCACCGTTGTGACCGGCCGTGTCGAGCGCGGCATCGTGAAGGTTGGTGACGAAGTCGAGATCGTCGGCCTGAAGGCGACGGTGAAGACGACGGTGACCGGCGTCGAGATGTTCCGCAAGCTGCTCGACTCGGGTGAAGCCGGCGACAACATCGGCGCGCTGCTGCGCGGCACGAAGCGTGAGGACGTCGAGCGCGGCCAGGTTCTGGCCAAGCCGGGTTCGATCACCCCGCACACCAAGTTCAAGGCCGAAGCCTACATCCTGACGAAGGAAGAGGGTGGCCGTCACACGCCGTTCTTCACCAACTACCGTCCGCAGTTCTACTTCCGCACGACGGACGTGACGGGCATGGTCTCGCTGCCGGAAGGCGTCGAGATGGTGATGCCGGGCGACAACGTCGCCATGGAAGTGGCGCTGATCGCCCCGATCGCCATGGACGAAGGCCTGCGCTTCGCCATCCGTGAGGGCGGCCGTACCGTCGGCGCCGGCGTCGTTGCCAAGATCGTCGAGTGATGCTATAAGCCTGCCTCCCCCGCCGGACCCAGGTCCGGCGGGGGAGGTTGTCTGTCTAGGGTACGGTTGGGCTTCCGGAAAGCCGTTTTGAAAGTTATTCCGAAAGTTAGGTCGAAAGGCCTTGACACCGCCGCCTAAAGAATGCTTTAAGCGGCCTCCCACGCCGAAAGGTGTGGCCGGACGGAGATAGGAGTGTAGCTCAATTGGTAGAGCACCGGTCTCCAAAACCGGGGGTTGGGGGTTCGAGCCCCTCCACTCCTGCCATCCCGTCCCAATAACGGTTAGGGTAAAAGCGGCGCCCTCACAGTCGCTCCGGAGCTCGCACGGTTCGCACGATGGCTAAAGTCAATCCCGCAGAATTCGCGCGCGAGGTCCGCCGCGAGGTAGCCAGGGTCACCTGGCCGACCCGCAAGGAAACCGGCATCACGACCGCCATGGTGTTCGTCATGGTCGTGCTCGCCGCCCTGTTCTTCCTCGTCGTCGATCAGGTGCTGGCGGTTGCCGTTCGCTTGATCCTTGGGCTGGGGGGCTGAGACATGGCTGCACGCTGGTACGTCGTTCACGTTTATTCGGGTTTCGAAAAGAAGGTCTCCCAGGCCATCCGCGAAAAGGCGGCTCAGAAGGGTCTGGAAGACAAGTTCGAGGAAATCCTGGTCCCGACCGAAGAAGTGGTCGAGGTGCGCCGGGGTTCCAAGATCAACACCGAACGCAAGTTCTTCCCGGGCTATGTCCTCGTCAAGATGGACCTGACCGACGAATCCTGGTCGCTGGTGAAGAACACGCCGAAGGTCACGGACTTTCTGGGTGGCGGCGGCAAGCCGCAGCCGATTTCCCAGCGCGAGGCCGAGCGGATCATCCATCAGGTGCAGGAAGGCTTTGAGCGCCCCAAGCCCTCGATCACCTTCGAGGTGGGCGAGCAGGTGCGAGTGAGCGACGGTCCCTTCACCTCGTTCAATGGTGTCGTCGAGGAAGTCGACGAAGAGAAGTCCCGCCTCAAGGTGGCGGTTTCGATCTTCGGTCGCTCCACGCCGGTCGAACTGGAATACACGCAGGTCGAAAAGATCTGATCGCAAGGTTCCACGGTTTGTGAGTCGGAGCTGCCGGTGCTTGCATCGGTGGCTCCATTCTGTTGCGGGAGGCTCGCCATGGCCGAACCGCAAAGCCCCGCGGCGCCGCGCCGGACCATCCGGTCAAGTGCGTGAGGCGTCGTCCCAGGAGGTTGTGAGATGGCGAAGAAAATCGTCGGTTACATCAAGCTGCAGGTCCCGGCCGGCAAGGCCAACCCGTCGCCGCCCATCGGCCCGGCGCTCGGTCAGCGCGGCCTGAACATCATGGAGTTCTGCAAGGCGTTCAACGCCAAGACGGCGGACCTGGAAGTCGGCATGCCGATTCCCGTGGTCATCACCGCCTACGGCGACCGCACCTTCACCTTCGTGACGAAGACCCCGCCGGTCAGCTACTTCCTCAAGAAGGCTTCGGGCAAGGACAAGGGTTCGACGACCCCCGGCAAGGGTGGTTTCGTCGGCCAGGTCACGACCTCGCAGATCCGCGAGATCGCCCAGAAGAAGATGGCCGACCTGAACGCGCACGACGTCGAAGCCGCCGCGAGCATGATCGCCGGCTCCGCCCGCTCGATGGGCCTCGAAGTGGTGGAGGGCTGATCCTATGGCGAAGCTGGGCAAGCGTCTGACCGACGCCTACAAGACCGTTAACCGCGACTCCTTCTACTCGCTGGAAGAGGCCGTCACCCTGGTGAAGGGTGCCGCCAAGGCCAAGTTCGACGAGACGATCGAAATCGCGATGAACCTCGGCATCGATCCGCGCCACGCCGACCAGATGGTCCGCGGCGTCGTGAACCTGCCGAACGGCACCGGCAAGACCGTCCGCGTGGCGGTGTTCGCCCGTGGCGCCAAGGTCGATGAGGCTCTGGCCGCCGGCGCCGATGTTGTCGGCGGCGACGATCTGGCCGAACAGATCCTGGCCGGCAACATCAACTTCGACCGCTGCATCGCCTCGCCCGACATGATGGGCGTGGTCGGCAAGCTTGGTAAGGTGCTGGGCCCGCGCGGCCTGATGCCGAACCCGAAGCTGGGCACCGTGACCCCCGACGTCGCCGGCGCCGTGAAGGCCGCCAAGGCCGGCGCAGTGGAGTTCCGTGCGGAGAAGACCGGCATCATCCACGCCGGCGTGGGCAAGGTCAGCTTCTCGGAAGAGGCGCTGGTCCAGAACATCCGCGCCTTCATCGATGCCATCACCCGTGCCAAGCCGACCGGCGCCAAGGGCCAGTACCTGTTGAAGGTCTCGCTCTCGTCGACGATGGGCCCGGGCCTGAAGCTCGACCTCTCCAGCGTGTCGGCTCCGGCCGCCGCCTGATGACCCGTTTCGCCGCCGTCTGCTCTCGGGCAGCGGCGGCGTCCGGGCGGACCGCCTGAGGGGGAAACCCCAAGGGGACCCGCCCAACCCTGTCCGAG
>NZ_WHOS01000106.1 GCF_013340935.1 Azospirillum melinis
ACCCGGGCCGCCCCACCCAACTGCGGCGCCGCCGGCACATCCAGTCCGGCGGCCCCTTTGCCATGGGAGTGACCCTCCGTGACAACCCTGATCTTCACCCATCACGACTGCTTCGCGCACGACACCGGCCCCGGCCACCCGGAGGCGCCGGAACGGCTGGCGGTGGTGTGGCAGGTGCTCGATCGGCCGGAGTTCCGCGACCTGGAGCGCCGGTCCGCGCCCGAAGCGGATGTGGAACAGCTGTCGCGCGTCCATGAGCGCTCTTACGTCGATGCGGTCCTGGCCGCGGTCCCGACCGACGGTTACCAGCGGCTGGATGGCGACACGCTGCTGTCGCCGGGATCGCGCGGTGCGATCCTGCGCGCCGCCGGGTCGGTCTGCGCCGCGGTCGATGCCGTGCTGGCCGGCGAGGCGACCAACGCCTTCTGCGCGGTGCGCCCCTGCGGCCACCATGCCGAACCCGCCCGCGCCATGGGATTCTGCGTCTTCAACAACATCGCCGTCGGGGCGGAGCATGCCCGCAGGATCCATGGGCTGACCCGTGTCGCGGTGGTCGATTTCGACGTGCATCACGGCAACGGCACGCAGGCGATGTTCGCCGACGACCCCAACCTGTTCTTCGCCTCGACCCACCAGTCGCCGCTCTATCCCGGAACCGGCAATTCATGGGAGCGCGGCGTCGACGGCAACATCCTGAATCTGCCGCTGGAGCCCTACAGCGGCTCCGTCGAGTTCCGCCAGGCGGTGGAGCGCGTCATCCTGCCGGCGCTGGAGGCGTTCCAGCCGGAACTGCTGCTGATCTCCGCCGGTTTCGACGCCCACAAGCGCGATCCGCTGGCGCAGCTCGGCCTGACGGCGGAGGATTTCGAATGGGTGACGCGCAAGCTGGTCGAGCTTGCCGACCGCGTCTGCGGCGGCCGGGTGGTGTCGGCGCTGGAGGGCGGCTATGACGCCACCGGTCTGGCGGAAGGCTGCGCCGCCCATCTGACGGCGCTGATGCGGGCCTGACGGGCGCTGTCCAGGGAGAAGGCGTTCGCAACCCGACGCCTTCCCTCTCGATCCCCTCCCTCTCAATCCGTCGCCAGCCCCACCCCGCACTCGCGCGCCCAGTCCAACAGCCGGGCGGTCGCGCCGTCCGGCGCCGGCCGCTGCAACGGGGCCGCCCCCAGCACCACGGCGCCGTTGCTGCCGTCGATGGTCAGCAGGTCGCCGGTGCGGACGGTCACATCGCCGACCCGCATCGCCCCGTCCTCGACATCGATGCGGAGCATGCGGGCGCCGCAGACGCAGGGCCGGCCCATGCCGCGGGCCACCGTGGCGGCGTGGCTGGTGAAGCCGCCGCGGGCGGTGACGATTCCGATGGCGGCCTGCATGCCGTGGATGTCCTCCGGCGAGGTTTCCGGCCGGCACAGGATCACCGGCGCCCCACCGCGCGCCAGCCGCACCGCGTCGTCGGTGGTGAAGGCGGCCCGGCCGGTGGCCGCTCCGGGCGACGCCGGCAGGCCGGTGGCGATGGCCGCCGCCAGCGCATCGGCCGTCAGGGTCGGGCGCAGCAACTCGTCCAGCGCCTGCGGATCGACGCGGCGCACCGCCTCGTCGCGGGTGACGATCCCCTCCTCCGCCAGATCGACGGCGATGCGGACCGCCGCTTCGGACGACCGCTTGCCGCTGCGCGATTGCAGGATGAACAGGCGCCCGCCTTCCACCGTGAACTCGATATCCTGCATGTCGGCGAAGGCCCGCTCAAGCCGGTCCGCCACCCTGCACAGCTCGGCATAGGCCGCCGGCAGGCGGCACTCCATGGAGCGGTCGGGATTCGCCTGGCTGGCGCTCAGCGGGTCGGGGTCGCAGGTGCCGGACACCACATCCTCGCCCTGGGCATCGGCGAGGAACTCGCCGCACAGGCCGGGGGCGCCGGTCGAGGGGTCGCGGGTGAACAGCACGCCGGTGCCCGAATCTGGCCCGCGGTTGCCGAACACCATCGCCTGGACCGTCACCGCCGTTCCCAGATCCTCCGGAACGTCGTGCAGGGCGCGGAACGCCACCGCCCGCGGGTTCATCCAGGAGCGGAACACCGCCGCCACCGCCAGACGCAGCTGCTCGGCGGGATCCTGGGGGAAGGGCCGGCCGCAGCGGGTTTCCACCAGCCGCAGGAAGGACGGAAGCAGGCTGCGCCAGTCCTCCGCCGTCAGGTCGCCGTCGCGCTGGAGCGCCCGCTCCTCCTTGTGCTCGTCCAGCAGCGCCTCGAACCGGTGCCCGGGCACGCCCATCACCACGCAGCCGAAGGACTGGACCAGCCGGCGATAACAGTCATAGGCGAAGCGCGCGTCGCCCGACGTCGCCGCCAGCCCCTCGACGCTGCGGTCGTTGAGGCCGAGATTGAGGATGCTGTCCATCATGCCGGGCATCGACACCGCGGCACCGGAGCGGACCGACAGCAGCAGCGGACGCCCGGCATCGCCGAAACGCCCCCCGGCCTGCCGTTCCAGCGCCAGGACGGCGCCGTCGATCCGCTCGATCAGGCCGGCCGGCAGCGCATCCTGCGCCCCCAGCCCGCGCCCGGCCTCCGCGGCGATGACGAAGCCCGGCGGCACCGGAATGCCCAGCGCCGCCATCTCCACCAGACGCGCCCCCTTGTTGCCCAGCCGCCCGGCATCGGCCCGGCCATCACCCAGCCCAGCGCCCAGCCCGGCCCCGAAGGGAACGATCACGTCCGGCACGGCCGCCAGGAGGAGAGCGGCCGGATGGCGGAGCTGGGCGATGTCGGGAGCGGTCAGGCTGTTCATGATGCACTCAACATGGGTTCGGCCGGCCCGTCGAAGGCCATCAGACGCAGCAGCCGGTGCAGTCCATCCGGGTCGTCGTTCTTCCTGTCCGCAGTTCGGGCAAGATGCGCCCGCTGCCCGTCACCGGCTCCGCCTGCACGGACAACGCCATCGCTCAACAGCCGCAGCAGCGGTTCGGCCCGCGCGCAGGCCGCATCGCTGCCGCCCAGATCGATGGCAAAACCGGGAGTGAAGCCTGGAGTAAAACCGGGAGCGAGCGGCGCATCGGCCGTCAGGACACCCATGCCGGACAGCCGCGCGGCGTTGGCCGAAGCCTCGGACGGCGGGATGCGGGACAGGTCGATCACCAGCGTGTCCGGCGGCAGGGCGCCGGCAAAGCCGTCATTGGCGAAGCGGGCGTCGCCGAACAGGGCGGCCTCGACCGCGCGGGCATCGGGCAACAGCATCATCACGACGTCGCACATCCCGGCCTGGTCACGGAACGCGCTGCGGTCATGGCGGCCATGGCGGTCGTGGTGCAGCCGGTGCCCGGCCTGCCGCAGCCTGTCCATGATCGCATCGGCCATCTCCCCGTTTCCGACGAACCCGACATCCATTGCGCGATCCTCCTGCTTCCGCCACCGCCGCCGTTTCCCTCAGCGGGATCCGGCGCCCTGCGTCAGTCTGGAGATTGATTGCGCATTCCGCGTCGCACAATAGCACCATCGCGCAATTTTCACATCGCGGAAACCCGTCCCGACTTACCTAATCTTACCCAAGCCTAACATGTTCGGCCGGGGTCTCCAGTGGCGAAAAGCCGCAGCCCTCCGGAATGCGCAGCACCGGACCGGACGGGGTTTCCACCAGCCGCGGCATGATCGGCGGCGGGATTCCCTGTCCGGGGCCCTGTCCGGGACAGGCAAGGGCCATCGCCGCCGTCCTGTCGGCACAGCCCGCCAGCCGCAGCAGGGTCATCCGGGTGGCGTAGACCAGCCGCCGCTGTCCGGCCCCGGCCTCCGCCAGAAGGCGGCGAGGGCTGGCCCACAGGGTGCCGACAGCCTCTCCGCCATCGCAGACCGGCTGCTGCCCCTCCGGTGCGGGAGCCAGATAGAACAGCGTGTCGAAGCGGCGCGGCAGCATCTCCGGCGTCACCCAGCGCGCCAGCGGCGCCAGCCGGTCGAGGGCGGGGACAGCGCCCGACCGCGCCAGCGCCGCGGCGAACCCCTCCCCCGCCGCCAGCGCTCGCCGCAGGTCGTCGAGGGTATCGGGCGCAAGGGGATCGCGGGACAGCAGAACGCCGCACTCCTCCGCGCACTCCCGCAAGGCGGCGACACGGTGCGCCAGATCGGCCGGCGGGTCGCCATCCGGCCGGAGACGGCGCCAGAGGCGGTGCCAATGCGGGTCATGGTCCATCGCCTCCATGCGCCCACCGGGAAAGACGGTGGCGCCGGGGGCGAAACGCAGGCCGGCATGGCGCTCCATCACCAGCAGCTCCAGCCCCTCAGGCCCATCCCGCAGCAGGATCAGCGTGGCGGCGGGATGGGCTGGAACGGGGCTTTGCGGCGCGGTCTCGGGCATGCCCCAGTGTCGCCGACGGGCCGGCCGGCTGTCCATGTGCCGTGGGTGGAACCACTCTCACGATGCGGAATAAGGATCGGGCGCCGTTTGACCGTCCGGCCTAGGACTTCCAGCATCGGGCCAACACCGAACCCCAACTCATCATCGTTCGCCAGTCCCGCCCCTTTTCGCAAAGGGCCGGGCGGAGGAAGGCTGTCGTCATGCCGTTTCACCGCAGCACAAAGATCGTCGCCACGCTGGGCCCCGCCAGCTCGTCGGAAAGCCAGATCACGGCGCTCGCCCGGGCGGGCGTGAATGTCTTCCGCTTGAACGCCAGCCACGGCACCCAGGCCGAACATGCGGAGCGCTTCGCCCGCATCCGTGCCGCCGAAAAGACCGTGGGCCGGCCGATCGGCGTCCTGCTCGACCTCCAGGGGCCGAAGCTGCGGGTCGGCACCTTCGGCTTCGGGCCGGTGGATCTCGCCATCGGCGACCGTTTCCGCCTGGATCTCGACCGCCGGCCGGGCGACAGCCGCCGCGTCTGCCTGCCCCATCCGGAGGTTTTCGCAAGCCTGGAGACCGGCCTCGACCTGCTGCTGAACGACGGCCGCATCCGTCTGCGCGTTCTGGACTGCGGTCCCGACTTCGCGGAAACCGAGGTGGTGGCTGGCGGCACCCTGTCCGACCGCAAGGGCGTCAATGTGCCGGGTGCGGCACTCGCCCTGAGTGCCCTGTCGGAGAAGGACCGCAGCGACCTCGCCTTCGGGCTCGACCTCGGGGTGGACTGGATCGGCCTCAGCTTCGTCCAGCGGCCGGAGGACATCCTGGAAGCGCGCGAGCTGATCGGCAACCGCGCGCATGTGATGACCAAGATCGAGAAGCCGGCAGCATTGCCGACGCTCGACCGCATCATCGAACTGTCCGACGCGGTGATGGTGGCGCGCGGCGACCTCGGCGTCGAACTGCCGCCGGAGGATGTGCCGGGCCTGCAGAAGAAGATGATCCGGCTCAGCCGCGCCATGGGCAAGCCGGTGATCGTCGCCACCCAGATGCTGGAATCCATGGTGTCGGAGCCGACCCCGACCCGCGCCGAGGCGTCCGACGTCGCCAACGCCGTCTATGACGGGGCCGATGCGGTGATGCTGAGTGCGGAGTCCGCTTCCGGCCGCTATCCGGTGGAAGCGGTGGCGATGATGGAACGCATCGTCCGCCGGGTGGAGGGCGACCCGCTCTACCGCCGCATCATGGATGCCGACCATCCCAGCCCGGAGGCGACGGCCCCCGACGCGCTGACCGCCGCCGCGCGGCAGGTGGCGGAAACCATCAGCGCCGCGGCCATCGTCACCTACACCACCACCGGCTCGACCACGCTGCGCGCCTCGCGCGAGCGGCCCAGCGTGCCGGTCCTCGGCCTCAGCGCCAACGAGGCGACGGCGCGGCGGCTGTCGCTGGCCTGGGGTGTCCATGCCGTGCTGACCGACGACGTGGCGAATTTCTCGGAGATGGTCGGCCGTGCGCTGACGGCGGCGGCGGAGACCGGCATCGGCAAGTCCGGCCAGTCGCTGGTGGTCACCGCCGGCGTTCCCTTCGGCACGCCGGGCAAGACCAATTCCCTGCGGGTGGTGACCATCGACGGCGACGATATGCCGAAGCTGGAGACGGCGCAGACGCAGAAGGAGGCGGTGACGGTCTGAGCCCGCTGCGGTCAGGGCGGCGGGAACCGCCCTGGCCCGTTCCTCATTCCAGAAAATCGCAGTGCTTCTCCACATGCGCGGCCAGACCCATGGTGTGCTCGCGCACCAGCCGTTCGGCGAGGTTGGCGTCGCGGTCCTCCAGGGCCTTGATGATGGCGCGGTGATCGTGGATGGATCGCTCGGCCCGGTCCTCCTGGCCGATGGTCAGCTTGCGGATCGCCCGCATGTGGATGAACAGGTTGTCGGTGACGTCCTGGATCAGCTTCGATCCGCTCAGCTGGATGATGCTCTTGTGGAAGGCGATGTTGGCGTCGGAATATTCGCTGACATGGTCCTTCGGGCTGCGCTGCTCGAAGCTGCCGAACAGGTCCCACAGCTTGTGGATCTCGGCGGCCGGGGCATGTTCGGCGGCCATGCGGGCGGCCATGCTTTCCAGCGCGGCCCAGACCTGGATCATCTCGACGATCTCGGTCTTGGTCTTGCGCACGACGAAGATGCCGCGGCGCGGTTGCAGCCGGATGAAGCCCTCCTGCTCCAGCAGGGTCAGCGCCTCGCGGATCGGGGTGCGGCTGACGCCGAGCTTGTCGCTGAGCTGCCGCTCGTCCAGCCTGATCTCGCGGTCATGGTCGTAGATGTCCATCTCCGTGATCGCCTGCTTCAGCGCGTGATAGACCTGACTGCGGAAGGTGGTTCCGGTGTCGAGGGGCTGGACGTTGAGAGCGGGAAAGGTCATGGAGTGGATGTCCTCATGTCTCGCCGGACGTTGCGGCGCAGCCGGGCGGGCCCCCGGTTCGGGACCTTCGGCGTTTTCGTATCCTACATACCAGATGCATGCAAGCCGTTGAGATGTCCAGGGGGACAGGCGTGAATTGCGCCCACGGCCGGCTTCAGCGCGGCAGATCGGCCCCCTCCGGCGCCAGTGCGGCCAGCAGAGGCGTCAGCGCCTGCGCGTCGCGCATCGCCAGCCCCATGACCGCAATGCCCGCGGCCCCGGCCGCCCGGCATCCGGCCACCGCATCCGCCCGGTCGAGACCGCCCAGCCCGATCACCGGCACGCCGCATCGCACCCCCAGTTCGACCCATCGCCGCAGGCCCACCTCGCCCAGGCAGGGGCCATAGCCCGGCTTGCTGGCGGAGGGGAAAACCGGCGAAACGGTCACATAGTCGGCCTGCCCGGCCGCCCGCGCCATCGCCGCCGCACCGTCCGAGTCGTGGAGAGACAGCCCGATCAGGGCGCCGGCCCCCAGCAGCGCACGCGCCGCCGCCGGATCGCCGAGGGCTGGCAGATGCACCCCGTCCGCACCGGCCGCGGCGGCCAGCGCCGGGTCGCCATGCAGGGTGATGCGGGCTCCCCACGGACGGGCGCACGCAATCAATGCGCGAGCCAGATCCAGCCTTTCCCCATCCGGCAAGTCCTTGTCCCGCAAGGACAGCCAGCGCACGCCGCAGGCGAACAGACGCTCCGCCACCTGCGGCAGCGGCCGGTCGGCCAGCCTGCGGTCGGTGATCGCCAGCAGCGGCGGTTCGGGCAATGACATGGCATCGCGTCCTTCTGTTCGGCCGGTCAGCATCGCAAGGCTTGCTGCTTTCGACCAGTCCCAAGGCGATTGTCTTTCCATCCTACGGAAATTCCGCGGATTCAAATCGACAATCCGCATGCCCGTTGTCCGTCCGGCAAATGGTTCGTATTGACATCATCCGTCAAACTGATGATCGTAGAGGCGGGCATGGGGCATTTGGCATGCCAGCAACCCCAAGTTGGTGGCACAGAGCTTCAGCCCGTCGCCTTTTTTCCGGACCGGACATGAAACCAACAACGCGGCCACACGGGAGCCCGAGGTCCGGCAATCCGAACGAAACATGTCGCCGAACAGAACATGTCGGGTGCAATGCGGAGGAAGGACATGGTGCGTGACACGCACGGCAATACGGCCCAGGTCGCACCCTGGGGCGGGCGCTGGATGCAGCTGGCCATCGGCATCGTCTGCATGTCGATGATCGCCAACCTGCAATATGGCTGGACCCTGTTCGTCGAGCCGATCGACGACAAGCATGGCTGGGGTCGCACGGCGATCCAGGTGGCCTTCACCATCTTCATCGTCACCGAAACCTGGCTGGTGCCGGTGGAGGGCTGGTTCGTCGACAAATTCGGTCCACGCATCGTCGTGCTGGTGGGCGGCGCGCTGTGCGCCCTGTCCTGGGCCTTGAACGCGGTAGCGGATTCGCTGACCCTGCTCTATCTCGCCGCGGTGATCGGCGGCATCGGCGCCGGCGGCGTCTATGGCACCTGCGTCGGCAATGCGCTGAAATGGTTCCCCGACCGCCGCGGTCTGGCCGCCGGCCTGACAGCCGCCGGCTTCGGCGCCGGCTCCGCCCTCACCGTCGTGCCGATCGCCACCATGATCGAGACCTCCGGTTTCGAGAACACCTTCATGACCTTCGGGCTGGGCCAGGGGATGGTCATCCTGGTGCTGGCCTGGTTCATGGCCGACCCGCCGAAGCACGGCTATGGGCAGGCGCGCAACGGCTCCGCCCCGCAGCGCCGCCAATACACCCCGCAGGAGATGCTGCGGACGCCGGTCTTCTGGATCATGTACGGCATGTTCACCATGGTCGCCGCCGGCGGCCTGATGGTGACGGCCCAGCTCGGCCCCATCGCCACCGACATGGGACTGATCGACGCCCCGGTCAGCATCCTGGGCCTGACCCTGCCGGCGCTGACCTTCGCGCTGTCCATCGACCGGGTGATGAACGGCATCACGCGGCCCTTCTTCGGCTGGGTGTCCGACCATATCGGCCGCGAGAACACCATGTTCATCGCCTTCACCATCGAGGCGGTGGGCGTGATGGCGCTCAGCGCATACGGCGCCGACCCGGTGGCTTTCGTCATCCTGACCGGTCTGGTGTTCTTCGCCTGGGGCGAGATCTTCAGCCTGTTCCCGGCCTGCTGCGGCGACACCTTCGGGTCGCGCTTCGCCGCCACCAACGCCGGGCTTCTCTACACCGCCAAGGGCGTCGCCGCCCTGCTGGTGCCCGTCGGCAACCTGATGGTCGAGGCGACCGGCAGCTGGCAGACCGTCTTCTACAGCGTCGCCATCGTCAACGCGCTGGCCGCCTTCCTCGCCCTGTTCGTCCTGAAGCCGCTGCGCGCCCGCTATGTCGCGGCCGCCGCCAGCGCCGCCCCTCGCCTGACCACACGGCTGGCCGACTGACAGTCAACGGAATGGCTGCACGAGCCGCCCGGTCCCGCGGAAACTCCGCCGGTCCGGGCGTTTTTTTGGGGTGTTACCTGACCACCATCCGGTCGAGCAGGATTTCCCTCACCCGCACGCCGCGCAGTTCGCGGTCGAGAACCCCGGCAATCGTGCTCTTCATCAGCATCGCCCCGTCGGCCCCGGTCAGCTGCTGCGGGTCGAGCTGGCGCATGCGGTCGGACAGCCGGTCGGTGATGCGGGGGACATAGGGATCGGCCACCTTGCCGTCGACCGACGGGTCGATCTCCAGCAGCACCTTGACGTCGACCATCCGGGCATCGCTGCCGCCCAGACTGAAGGTCATCAACGGCAGCGCCGCATATTTCTTGTCGGGTCCCAGCTGAGTCTGGGAGGCCGGGGCGCGGTTTCGGGTGGCGACCAAAGCGGCGGTGGCCCCCAGCGCCGCCAGCACCAGCAGGAGGCCGGTCAGAAGGATTGGCATCAGGGAAACCGTTTCCCCCTGCCGGTTGCGACGAACGAGCCGCAAAGTCGCCTTTCCGCCCCCATCGTGGGGGCCACGAAACCCATCGGGGACCTGCCCGTCCGAGAATGCTAGGCGCACAACAAATGTCGGTCAAATGCCGATCATGCCGGCAACTGCCAATGTTTAAGGCCCCAATCTTCGGCCGGTCAGCCGGCGGGGATCACCGGCACATTGTCGATCAGCCGGGCCTTGCCCATCCAGGCGGCGGCCAGCAGGCGGGCGGGCCGGGTGACGGCGCTCACCGGCTCCAGCGTTTCGGCATCGCGCAGCTCGACATAATCGATGGTGCCGAAGCCGGCCTCGGCAATGCGGCCGCGGATGCCGGTCAGCGCGCCATCGACCTCCGCCCCCCCCGCCAACGCGGCGGCGGCAGCGGTCAGCGCCCGGTTCAGTTCGGGAGCGCGGGCGCGCTCGTCGGCGCTGAGATAGGCGTTGCGCGAGGACATGGCGAGCCCGTCGGCCTCGCGCACCGTCGGCAGCCCTTCGACCCGGACGGGAATGTCGAGGTCGCGGGTGAAGCGGCGGATCACCATCAGCTGCTGGTAATCCTTTTCGCCGAACACCGCCACGTCGGGCAGGGCCTGGAGGAACAGCTTGGTCACCACCAGCGCCACGCCGCCGAACATCTGCGGCCGGAAGGTCCCGCACAGCCCCTCCGCCGGGCCGCCGACCGAAATGGCGGTGGCGAAGCCCTGCGGATACATGGCGCGCACGGTCGGCGCGTACAGCGCGTGGCAGCCGGCCGAGGCCAGCTTGGCGGCATCGCCGCCTTCATCGCGCGGGTAGCGGTCGAAATCCTCGTGCGGGGCGAACTGGGTCGGGTTGACGAAGACACTGGCGACCACCCGGTCAGCCAGCTCGCGACCGCGCCGGATGAGGCCCAGATGGCCGTCGTGCAGGGCGCCCATGGTCGGCACCAGTGCGACGGTCAGCCCCTCCCGGCGCCAGGCGGCGACCTGGGACCGCAGATCCTCGACCGTCCGCAGGATCGGCAGGGTGCCGGCGGACAGGGTGCCGGTCGGATTGGAAGACGACGGGGCGGCGGTCGGTGTCATGGCGTCGGTCCTTGGCACAGCGAAACGGGCGCTGGATACCCCGACGGACCGTTCCTGTCCAGAAAAGCTTTCCGCAGGACAGACTGTTGCCGAACCGTCATGGTTCGGCGCCCGCAGCGGAGAGGGCGGCCTTCCCTCTCCGCCGCGGTTTCGGATCAGCGCTTGCCTATCAGCGCTTGGCCATCAGCGCTTGAAAGTGATGCCGACCAGATAGGCCAGGTTCGCCCAGGCCAGCAGCGTCGCCAGCAGCGCGGTGAAGGACGGCACCAGGATCACCGAACCGATGATGACGGCCAGGACGGCGACCAGCAGGGCGAGAGACAGCAAAGCGATACGGGTATCGTCCATGTGAGTTGCTTTCCGAAGCGGGTGACAGGGATGGCGTCCTGTCTAGCCTATTGCAGCGCAAAAGGGGCTGATCTGCGTCAATCGACCGCGGGATCGCCCATTACATAAGGATTTTGCGATGTTGGCTGTTCCGGTTCGCGCCTGCGCGCGCAATTCCCGTCGGACGGGAGCGGAAAGCAAAAAAGGCTCCGGACAACCGTCCGGAGCCTTTTTAATGGTGGGCGCGACAGGGATTGAACCTGTGACCCTTCGCGTGTGAAGCGAATGCTCTCCCGCTGAGCTACGCGCCCGAACCTTGAAACTCTGTACCGAACTCTTTCGCGTCGCGACCGTCTTTCGTCGGCCCCGCCGCTGCGGTGGGCGGGTTTCTACGGCCTTCCCCACCGGGTGTCAAGCATCAGATTCATCCCCATCTTAAAAAAGATTGCCCACCCGAAACGATGCGACGACCGCAGGAGCTTTGGACCGTGCCCCAGCCCAGCCCCCGCCGACGAAGACCCGATAGG
>NZ_WHOS01000107.1 GCF_013340935.1 Azospirillum melinis
GCCAGACGACCCGACCAAGGAAGCGCTGGTCCCCCAAGCGTCCGTCTTCGGCGCGGGCGGGCATTCTGCCGCCGATGGCCCCTCTGGTGGAGGTTGCCGCCCGCGCCGAAGACGGACGCTTGGGGGACCAGCGCTTCCTTGGTCGGGTCGTCTGGCCGCTGATCGAGGGCTGCTGCCTCGTGCATGACAGCGCCCATGACGGCCATGGGCTGCCCTTTCCCGATGTGCCGATCGATGCGCGCTTCCGCTTCACCCATGTGGGGGCTTGCCTGAAGGACACCTGACGCCGGTGTGCGACCTCAGCGCCCGATGTCAGCACCCATGGCGGCCCGGGGGTCCCGCAGGGCCGTCATGATGTGCCCGATCAGGGCCGATGGCGGGATGGGCTTGGACAGGATGCGGATGCCGGGCTCGCGCCCCAGATCCTGCAGCACCGCCTTCTCGGCATAGCCGGTGACGATCAGGACCGGCAGGCCGGGGCAGCGGCGGCGGACGAGGCGGGTCAGGTCGGCGCCGGTCATGCCGGGCATGGCGAAGTCGGTGACCAGCACGCCGATGCCCTCGTCCGCCTCCAGCAGGGCCAGGGCCTCCTCGCCGCTGGCGGCCTCCGAGACCATGAGGCCGGCCTCGTCCAGCACCGCCGCATTCGCCATGCGGACCAGGGCGTCATCCTCGACCAGCAGGATGCGCAGGGCGGCGGACGGCACAGGCAGGGGGTCGGTTCCGGTGGAGGCCGCCGGGCCGCCGGGCGCGCCCGCCCTGCTTTCCGACCTGATTTCTGGCAGGCTTTCCGCCGGAGCGTGGGGCAGGTACAGCGTCACCGCGGTGCCCAGGCCGGGATGGCTTTCCAGCCGGATGCCGCCGCCGGACTGGGCGGTCAGGCCATGCACCATGCTCAGCCCCAGCCCGCTGCCCTGCCCGACCGGCTTGGTGGTGAAGAAGGGTTCGCAGGCCCGCGCCAGAACATCGGGCGGCATGCCCGCCCCGCTGTCGCGCACGGTCACGGCGGCATAGCCGCCGGGCGCCAGGGCGGGGGAAGCCTCCTTGCACGCCATCCCAACCGGCAGGCTGGTGACGGTAATGGTCAGGGTGCCGCCGTCCGGCATGGCGTCGCGGGCGTTGATGGCAAGGTTCAGCAGGGCGATGTCGAACTGATGGGGATCGACCAGTGCCGGCGGCACATCGGCGTCGCGGTCGATGCGGATTCGGATGGCGCCGCCCAGCGTGCGTTCCAGCAGCGTCGCCATCCCTGCCACCTGGGCGCCGAGATCGACCGGCGCCGGGGCCAGCCGCTGGCGGCGGGCGAAGGCCAGCAGATGCTGGGTCAGGGTGGCGCCGCGGTCGACCGCCTGGCTCGCGACCTCCAGGGCCCGGCGGCTCTCCGCCCCGCGCAGCTCGCCGCCCGCCTCCAGCATGTGCAGGCTGGAGCGCACCGCCTGAAGCAAATTGTTGAAGTCGTGGGCGACGCCGCCGGTCAGCTGGCCCAACGCCTCAATCTTCTGCAATTGGCGGACATGCTCCTCCGCCTCGTCGCGGGCCTCCACCGCCTGCCGCCGCTCGCCGAGCGCGCGGTTGGCGGTCTCGTAGGCCAGGAACTGGCGGGCCATCGCCCACAGCATCAGAGCGAGCGCCACCGCGCTGACCAGCCCGGCGGCGGCGATGACGACCGCCTGACTCTCCCAGCGCGCCAGAATCTCCCCGCGCGTCCGGCTGACCGCGACGACCAGCGGGTAGTTGCGCAGCTGCTGGACCGACAGGATGCGGTCCTCGCCGTCGATCGAACTTTTCAGGGTGGTCGCGGCGATGCCGGACTGGGAGAGCTGACTGTCGATGATCGGGTCGGTGGCGACGGTCCCGAGCCTGTCCGGCGTCGGCGGGAAGCGCGCCAGCAGCATGCCGTCGCGCCACCACAGGCTGAAGGCGCTGCCCGGCGTCACATGGAGGCTGCGGTAGAACTGCTCGAAATAAGACAGGCGGATGACCCCGACGACCAGCCCGGCCAGCCCGCCGTCCGGGTCGTTCACGCGCCGCGCGATGTAGAGCGTCCATTCCCGGGTGATGAGGCTCTGCATCGGCCGGCTGAGATAGGCGCGTCCCGGATCGGCGTCCTTGAGCGCCTGATAATAGTCGCGCTTGGACAGGTCGAGCACCGGGGCCGGGAACTGGCGGGTGGAATTGATCAGGGTGCCGTCGGCGGCGATCAGGCTCAGCGCCTCCATCTGCGGCAGGCTCGATGCCTTGGCCTTCAGGATTTCGTAGACCTGCCGGTCCGTCCGCAGCTGGCTGAAGGCTTCGGGGCTGCGCCGGTTCTCAAGCGGGATCTGCCCGGCGATCCCGCTGACGGTCAGGTCGATCCCTTCGATGGTGCGGGCCGTCTGCTCGGCCAGCGAGGCGTTGAGCGTGCGCAGGCCCAGCATCGCCTCGGTCACCGTCTCGCCATGCAGCCGGTCCAGGACCATCGCGGTGCCGCCGCACAGCACCGTCAGCAGGCCAACACCGAGCGCCCCGATGCGCTGGAGCGGGCGGTTTTCCTTCAGAAGCCGCAGCATGACGCCCGCTTCCGGTCCGCCTTTGCCGCCGCTCCCCCATTCATGTCCGAGCCTCTTCCCTTTACCGTCGCCATGGCGATCCGTCCTCCTGCAGGCCCTCCTTGGGCGCCCGCCGGAGTGACGGAAGGTTTCGACACTGTATGAATGCGACTATAAACACCGTGGCCCGCCGGGCAACCGGTTGCAGGTCATAGAGCGCATCCGCCCGCTGCGGCGCTTCGTCCCGGCCGGGGTTTTCAGCGCAGCCAGGGTTTCAGTGCCGGCAAACTTCAATGCCGGTCATGCAGGCAGTGGGCGTGATCGGCCAGCACCTCGATCACGTGGCAGCTGCGCACCTGATCCTGGGCGCAACCCTCCACCATCCGCCGCACCTCGTCGCGCAGGGCTTCCAGCCGGGCGATCCGGGACTCGATCCCGGCCAGATGGGTGCGGGCCAGCAGGTCGGCTTCCCGGCAGGGCTGGCCCGGATCGTCGGCCATGGCCAGCAGCTGGCGAATTGCCTCCACCTCGAACCCCAGCTCGCGGGCATGGCGGATGAAGCGCAGACGGCGGACCGACCCGCTGTCGTACGTGCGGCGGTTGCTGCCGGTGCGCGGCGCTTCCGGCAGCAGGCCGATGCTCTCGTAGTAGCGGATGGTCGGGATCTTCACGCCGGTCTGCTTGGCGAGCGCCCCGATGGTCAGGGGGGTCGGCGAGCTGTTGGGCAGGTCGGACATGGTCGGCATTTCGGGTATCCGGAAAAAAGTGTGGAATGACACTTCATGCCGGACTGTTAGCGCACGCCACCCGCCACTGGGAAACCCGTGACGTTCGGCTCATGTGCGCCCGCACCTCAAACGCCGCTGACGGCGCCACAGGATGAGGTCGGCGAACCCGAACATTCGCCCGTTTCAATGCCCCGTGCAGGCCCACCCAATCTCCGGCTTCGACAACGCCCGGCACATGCTTCCATCGCTGTGCCAACGCGTCTCCACTGTACACCGGGTAGAACCGGTCTTGGCGGCCGCGACGCACCTCGAGGGTGCGGCGGCCAATCTCAATCGACGCGGCAACCGCGTCGGGAAACTCGTGCAGCAGATTGCCGATCGTGCTGCTGTAGGCAGCGTTGACCTCCAGTACCTCGACGCCCCGTTGCCGGGCGTGGCGCTTCAGGCAGGCCGTCAAGTGCTGGCGCGTCCACAGGTTCAACACCAGCCGATTGTGATTCGCGCCCCGTCCCAGGTCGCCGCGCGGCATACCGCGCAGGTTCTCCAGCCCGATGAGGCCGGCGTTCCAGGAGCGCGCCAAGTTGGCGATGCTCTCAGCGATCTCGGCCACTTCCGTGGTGATCTTGTTCGCCTGGTCGGCGGCGGCCTTCTGGGAGCGGTCCTGGCGGGTGCCGGTGTTCAGGCCGGTTAGGTCGAACAAGCGCCAATCCTTGACGGTGACACCACCATCATCGCCCATGTCGACGACGGAGACGCCGACCCAGTTCGGGTTCATGTCGACCGCCAGCACGCGGTTCTTCGCGAAGGTCTGTGGAGACCGTCGATCGGGATGCGCCGTGAGCTTGGTTTCGTCGATGGTGATGTTGAGGCGGTGGTCGCCCAGGGAGAACTGGACGTTAATCAGGCCAAGTGCCGCGTCTCGAGCGATCTGCTGGAGGATCGCGTGGTGCTTGCCGCGCATGTCGGCCAGGACGAGGGTGTAGCGTGCGCCGTAGACGGTGAGCGCGCAGGTTTCGGCGTCCTCAGCCAGGCGGAAGTGGCGGTTGCCCAGCCGGGTCTTATCACCAGCGGAGTTGAGCGGTCGTAGGCGGGCGTTTTTCCAGCGCTGGGCCGGGATGAGACCTTTGGCGCGGCGGCGTGCGAGACATTTTCCGCCGAAGACCATGGAGCCGTCGGGGACGCGCTCTCGGCAGGCTATGCCTTCGAGTGTTGCGGTGTGCAGCAGCCAGGCGTCGGCCTCGTGACCGGCGAAGTGGGCTTTGACTAGGTCTCGCAGGTCCTTCTGCTTGAGGCGTTTGCCATCAGGTCCGACGGCATTGGCGTAGGCGGTTCGGACGGCGGCCGACTGGATGCGCCGCAGCCGGGTGATGGCGGCGCGGGAATCCTCGTCGGTCGTGTACGGCACGCTGATGGTCTGCATACCTAGGACCTAACCATGGTGGGCTGGTGGCTTAAGGGGGATTCCAGACTTATTTCCAAATAGCTGGCATTTCCCTCTTGATCCTCCAGTCGCTAGAGAATTTAGGCTCCGGGGAAGCTGCTGGCAACCGGCCATGATCGAGGAGCCTCTCCCATGCACGGACCCATTTCCGACCCTCAGCCCGGGGTTCCGGCCGGCACCGCCCTGCGCACCAGCCGCTACAGGGTTTCCGGCATGGATTGCGGCTCCTGCGCCGCCAAGATCGAGACGGCGCTGCGCCGGGTGCCGGGGATCCAAGAGGTGCGGGTGTCGGTGCCCGCCGGGACGGTGACCGTCTCGCATAAGAACATGCTGGGCGCCGATGCGGTGGTCCGTCCGCTGACGGCCCTCGGTTACGGTGCCACCCCTGCCGATCTGGTGGTGGAGGCCGGACCGTCAAGCTGCGGCGGAGGCTGCTGCGGGGCCGAGGCCCAGCCGCATTCCCACGCCCACTCCCATGATCATTCCCATGGGCACTCCCACGGCCACGACGATGCGTCCGAAACGCCCTGGTGGCGGGGCCGCAAGGCTTTGCTGACCCTGGCGGCCGGTGCGGCCCTGGCCGCCGCGACGGCGCTGGGACTGCTGGTGCCGGCGGCGGAGCCCTGGGCCTTCCCGCTGGCGCTGCTGGTCGGGCTGGTTCCGGTCGCCCGCCGCGCCCTGGCGGCGGCACGGGCCGGAACCCCCTTTTCCATCGAGATGCTGATGACGGTCGCCGCCATCGGCGCGCTTTTGATCGGCGCGGTGGAGGAGGCGGCGACGGTTCTGGTCCTCTTCCTGGTCGGCGAACTGCTGGAGGGGGTAGCGGCCGGCCGGGCGCGCGCCGGCATCCGCGGCTTGACCGCGCTGGTCCCCGACACGGCGTTGCTGGAACAGGACGGCGCCGCCCCGTACTCCGTTCCCGCCGCCGGGCTGGTCGTGGGCTCCGTCATCCTGGTTCGACCGGGCGACCGGGTGGCGGCCGACGGCGTCGTGCTGTCCGGCCGCAGCGCGGTCGACGAGTCCCCCGTCACCGGCGAAAGCGTGCCAAAGCCCAAGGCCGAAGGCGACGAGGTCTTCGCCGGCACCATCAACGCCGACGGCGCGCTGCGCGTCCGCGTCACCGCCGCGGCGCGCGACAACACCATCGCCCGCATCGTCCGGCTGGTGGAGGAGGCGCAGGCGGGCAAGGCCCCGACCGAGCGGTTGATCGACCGCTTCGCCCGCTTCTACACGCCGGGCATCGTCGGGGTGGCGGCCCTGGTCGCCGTGGTGCCGCCGCTGCTTTCCGGCGGCGATTGGACGGAGTGGATCTACCGCGCCCTGGCGGTGCTGCTGATCGGCTGCCCCTGCGCACTGGTGATCTCCACCCCGGCGGCCATTGCCGCCGGCCTGTCGAACGGCGCGCGGCGCGGGCTGCTGCTGAAGGGCGGCGCCGTGCTGGAGGCGTTGGGCCGCATCACCACCGTCGCCTTCGACAAGACCGGTACCCTGACGGAAGGCAAGCCCCGCGTCACCGACCTGATCCCCTTGCTGGGCAGCGAGGCGGAGTTGCTGGCCGATGCCGCGGCGCTGGAGGCCGGATCGAGCCATCCGCTGGCTCGCGCCATTTTGGCCGCGGCGGCCGAACGCGGCATCGCCCCGCCGGCTGCCGGTGAAGTCACCGCCCTTCCCGGTGCCGGCCTGACTGGCAAAGTTGACGGCCGTCTGCTGGCCCTGCTGTCGCCCCAGGCCGCAGCATCGTCGCTGAGCGCGGCACTGGCGGATCGGGCCGCCGCCTTCGCCGAGGCGGGCAAGACGGTCTCGGTCCTGCTGGTGGACGGCATCCCAGCCGGACTGATCGCCATGCGCGACGAGCCGCGCCCCGATGCCCGCAGCGGGATCGCAGCGCTGGAGCGCGCCGGCATCCACTCGCTGATGGTGACCGGCGACAATGCCCGCACCGCCGGGGCGGTCGCCGGGATGCTGGGCATAGCGGCGCATGCCGAACTGCTGCCGGACGACAAGCTGCGCATCGTCCGCGATCTCCAGGCCCGGGGGCAGCGGGTGGCGAAGGTCGGCGACGGCATCAACGATGCCCCGGCGCTCGCCGCCGCCGATGTCGGCATCGCGATGGGCGGCGGCACCGACGTGGCGCTGGAGACGGCCGATGCCGCCATCCTGCACGGCCGGGTCGGCGACGTGGCGGCGCTGGTGGCGCTGTCGCGCCGCACCATGGCCAACATACGTCAAAACATCGCACTGGCTCTGGGCTTGAAGGCGGTCTTCCTGCTTACCACCGTGCTTGGTGTTACCGGGCTGTGGCCCGCGATCCTGGCGGACACCGGCGCCACCGTGCTGGTCACCGCCAACGCCCTGCGCCTTCTGTCCGCCCGCCCGTGAGCGTGCTGGGCAAGGCATTGATTCTGTTAGGAGAAGTTCTATGAGCATGACACGGCGGACGATGATGCGGGGGGCGGCGCTCGCCGTCCTGGCGCTCGGCCTCGGGTCCGTGGGGCTGCCGGGCATGGTCCGCGCCGCCGTCCCAACCGGCAACGCGGCGGTGGAGGTCTGGAAGGCGGCGAGCTGCGAATGCTGCGAAGGCTGGGTGCGGCACATGCGCGCGGCCGGCTTCGACGTCACCGTCCACACCGTCGACGACGTGACGCCGATGAAGCGGATGGCCGGCGTGCCGGACGATCTCGCCTCCTGCCACACGGCGCGGGTCGGCGGCTATGTGCTGGAAGGCCATGTGCCGGCCGAGGATGTGACGCGGCTGCTGGCCGAACGGCCGCAGGCCCGCGGGCTGGCGGTCCCCGGCATGCCGCAGGACGCCCCCGGCATGGATATGGCCAGCGGCCAGCCCTATCAGGTCATGCTGTTCGGCGCCGCCGGCGGCCCGCAGGTCTTCGCCCGCCACTGATTTCCTTGCCGGACCGGGGTGGCGGCCCAGGCGCCATCCCGGCCGGGGAAGAGCTTGTCTTTGACTCTATCCCCTCCAGGGGGATAGGATCAGGGCATGAGCAAGCATCACTCCCATCCCGACATCGTCAAGCGTCTGAAGCGCGCCGACGGTCACCTGCGCGGCATCATCGAGATGATCGAGGCCGAACGCCCCTGTCTGGACATCGCGCAGCAGCTCCACGCGGTGGAAAGCGCCGTGCGCGAGGCCAAGAAGCTGTTGATCCACGACCATCTCGACCATTGCCTGGACGCCGCGGTTGATGCCGGACCGGAGGAGTCCCGCCGCTCCGTCGCCGAGTTCAAGGCGATCACCAAATACCTCTAGGGGGGCTGGAATGCCGGATTTCGCCGCCCTGTTGCAGCAGGGAGCCGGGCATGCCTGGCTGTTCGTTCCCAGCGCCATCCTGCTGGGCGCCCTGCATGGGCTGGAGCCCGGCCATTCGAAGACCATGATGGCCGCCTTCATCGTCGCCATCCGCGGCACGGTGTTGCAGGCGGTCCTGCTGGGGCTGGCGGCGACGGTTTCGCACACGCTGGTGGTCTGGGTGGTGGCGCTCGCCGGGCTGCGGCTGGGCCAGGGGTGGGACGCCGCGACGACCGAGCCCTATTTCCAGGTCGCCTCGGCGGTGCTGATCGTCGGGGTGGCGCTGTGGATGATGGCACGGACATGGCGGGAGCAGCATCCCCATCACCGTCATGACCATCACCAGCATGACGGCCATCACCATGATCACCACCACCATCATGACGACGAGCCGGAGGATGCGCACGCGCAGGCGCATGCCGAGGAAATCCGCCGCCGCTTCGACGGGCGGCCGGTCACCACCGGCCAGATCGTCCTGTTCGGCCTGACCGGCGGCCTGATCCCCTGCCCCGCCGCCATCACTGTCCTGCTGTTGTGCCTGCAATTGAAGGAGGTCGCCCTGGGCGGCGTGCTGGTGCTGTGCTTCAGCATCGGGCTGGCGCTGACCCTGATGTCGGCCGGCGTGGTCGCGGCGCTGGGGATGCGCCATGCCGAGCGCCGCTGGTCCGGCGCCTTCGGCCGCATCGCCCGCCAAGCCCCCTATGTCTCCGGCGCCTTGATCCTGGCGGTCGGGCTTTACGTCGGTCTGAATGGGCTGTCGGGGCTGGGATATCATCTCGCCGGCTCGCCTTCCCTTTCCTCCGCCGTCCAGCGGGCGGGATAGGCCGGACAGATCATGCTCTCGGCGGCAAAGAGATGGGCGCGTGCGATCAAGCGCGACGTGCTGGCGGTCTATCTGGCAGCGCGCGACCCGCGCACCCCCTGGGGCGTCCGGGTCCTGGCGATGGCGGTCGCCGCCTACGCGCTGAGCCCGATCGACCTGATTCCCGACTTCATCCCGGTGCTGGGCTATCTGGACGACCTGCTGATCGTGCCGCTCGGCATCCTGCTGGTCGTCCGCCTGATCCCGCCGGATCTTCTGGCCGAACACCGGGTCGCCGCGGCGCGCCGGTCCGCCCGGCCGGTCAGCGTCGCCGCCGCTGCGGTCATGGTCGCCCTCTGGCTGGCGGCGGGCGTCCTGCTGTGGCGGTGGCTGTCGCCGTCGTTCGAAGGTTGGCTGATCTAGCCGTTACGTTCTGACGCCATCCTCGCCAGGATCCCGGCCACGACGGCGTCGAGGTCGCCGCCGCGGTAGAGCGTCCCTTCGATGCCCGCCCGCTGTGCCGCCTGCACGTCGGTGTCGCGGTCGCCGATCAGGAAGCTCCCTTTCGGCTCCACCGGCCATTCGGCCATCGCCTGCAACAGCATCCCCGGTTCCGGCTTGCGGCAGGCGCAGTCGGTGCGGTAGGGCGGCTCGCCATGATCGGGGTGGTGCGGGCAGTGATAGAAGGCGTCGACATGGGCGCCGACCGCGTTCAGTTCCTGCTGCATCCAGCGGTGCAGGGTGCGGACATGTTCTTCGCTGTACAGGCCGCGGGCGACCCCGGCTTGGTTGGTGACGACGAAGACCAGGAAGCCGGCGTCGTTCAGCCGCTTCACCGCCTCCCTCGCTCCCGGCATCCAGGTGATCTGGTCGGGACGGTGGGCGAAGCCGATGTCCTCGTTCAGCACGCCGTCGCGGTCGAAGAAGGCGGCCTTGCGGCGGTCGGCATTCCGGGCTTGGGGGGATGTGTCGGGCATGATGTCGGCGGGACTCTTGCGGTTCGGTCGGCTTGAAAAGCCGCTTGGGCAGTCCTGTTGTCAACCCGGATGCCGCTTTCCCCAAATCAAACGATCTCAAAATAGAATGACATGTCTTCATGAAAATACATGATGATACCATGCCATTGCCTCATCCCCGTTCGATGCGACGGACGCAGCCGAACAGCAATTCCTCCAGATTGAGCGGCGGCATGTCGATGTGGATGGCTTCGAAGCCGCGGTTCCGCGCCCGGACCATCAGGTCGTGATTGGCCGCGGCGATGGACAGCAGGACAGGGCGGGCAGCACTGCGCATCGCGGTCAGCCGGTCGAAGACTGAAGACCATGACTCTCCGGCTTCCCGGCATTCCGGTCCGGTCTCCCCCAACACGATCAGGTCGGGAACGATGGGGCTGGACAAGGCGGCAGGAGACCGCGCCAGCAGAGCCAGTCCTTCCTCCATGGTGCCGCCCGCCACCACCCCCCAGCCCAGCGTCTCCAGGTAAAGCCGCAGCCCTTCACGCAGCAATGGATTGCGGTCGGCGACCAAGGCCCAGCGCACCCGGCCTCCGGTCGTCCACCGCTGCGGCGATGGGCCGGCATGATCCATTCGGCCGTCATCGATCATGGACGCGGTCATGGGGGCGTGCTCCGGTTCGAAGGCTCCTGTCTGCGGCAGGGATTCTTTCTGTGACTTTTGAGGAAAATTCCGGCGACCGCATCCTCCAGATGATGGACGAGGCGTTCGGATGATGGTCATATGCAACCGATAGCTCTTGAGAACGTTACGACGCCTACGAAAAATTGATCTACAGCGGAGGATTTCCCTACAGTGGACGGCGCTGACCAGTTGATCGAGGACATCTACGACGCCGTGACCTTCCCGGAGCGCTGGGGAGGGGTTCTGGAGCGGCTCTGTGCCCTGACCGATGCGACGCACGGCTTCCTGTTCACCGCCGCCCCCCGCCATGACAGCCTGACCGCGGCATTGTGGGCCCGCCACAACATCACGGACAGGCAGCTGACCGACTACACCACGCATTTCCGCCATCGCGATGTCTGGGCGAACGCCGCGGCGGCGCGTGGCCTGCTGAACCGCTGCGTCGTCCGCCGCGGCGAGGAGCTGGTGCCGGATGCGGTTCTGCGGCGCTCGGCCTTCTTCAACGAGCTGCTGCGGGATCACGGCATGGGCCGGCTGTGCGCACTCACCCTGTCCGACGGCGGCGAGCTTTCGTCGGTGCAGCCGGTGCTGAGCCTCCATCGGCCCTCCGACGCCTCTCCCTTTCCCGACGAGACGGTGCGGCTCCTTCAGGACTGCGCCCCGCATCTCCAACGGGCGATGCGGCTGCGCGTCCGGTTGCTGGCAGGCCGGGACGGCCGGGAGGAGGCCCGCTGGAATGGCCGCGCCATCGACCGGCTGCCGCTGGGTGTCGTCCTGCTCGATACCGCCGGACGGGTCACCGGCCTGAACCGGGCCGGGCAGGCGATGGTCGATGCGCGCGACGGTCTGCGGCTTGTGCAGGGCCGGTTGCAGGCCGAACAGGGGGGCGATGCGCGCCGGCTTGTCCATCTGCTGGAGGAGGCGGTGTCGTCGGGCGGGAAGGGGGCGTCGGCGCGCATCGCCCCCCTG
>NZ_WHOS01000108.1 GCF_013340935.1 Azospirillum melinis
GCGGCGGTGGTCATGGGCGGGGGAGGTGCTTTTACCGGTGTGCGGGAAACGTACCGCAGATTGTGCACAAAGCGGGCCAGCGAGGGAACTGCAATCGCGTGAGCAGGATGCCGGTGATCGCCCTGAGCGGAAGTGCTTAAAACCGCGCCACTGCGCCGAACTGCTGCACAAATGCCGTTCCTTTGCGCAGTGAGTAGATGTGGGACTGGCAGATTTCCGCCATTTGGCCTTTGGCACGCGGGATGCAGATAGCGGAACGGTCACAAACGACTGCGCAGATTGTGCACAATTCCGGAGGCGCTTCGATGACGGCAGGTTCGACGGTCGAGCTGGTGAAGCTGCGCAAGGCCTATGGAGCGACCGTGGCGGTGGACGGCATCGATCTCAGGATCGCCGCCGGATCCTATTGCTGCCTGCTGGGGCCGAGCGGCTGCGGCAAGACCTCCACCTTGCGGATGATCGCCGGGCACGAGGACATCACCGACGGCGACCTGCTGATCGGCGACAAAATGGTCAACGACGACCCGCCGGCCAAGCGCGGCACGGCGATGATGTTCCAGAGCTATGCCCTGTTCCCGCATCTCGACTGCACCGACAATGTCGCCTTCAGCCTGAAAATGAAGGGCGTGTCGAAGGAGGAGCGGCGGCGGCGGGCGGCGGAGATGCTCGACCTCGTCGATATGGGCAAATATGCCGGCCGCCTGCCGTCCCAGCTGTCGGGCGGACAGCAGCAGCGCGTCGCACTGGCCCGCGCGCTGATCACCCGGCCGGGCGTGCTTCTGCTGGACGAACCGCTGTCGGCGCTCGACCCCTTCCTGCGGGTGCGCATGCGGGAGGAGTTGAAGCGCCTGCACCGCGACATCGGCATCACCTTCATCCATGTCACCCACAGCCAGACCGAGGCGATGGCGCTGGCCGACTTGGCCGTGGTGATGAACCAGGGCCGGATCGAGCAGGCGGGGCCGCCGCGCGAGCTGTTCAACCAGCCGCGCACCGCCTTCGTCGCCCGCTTCATCGGCGGCCACAACGTCATCGAGGGGGGAGTTGTGGGCGACGCCGGCCGCTGTGCCGTCCGGACCGACCGCATCCAGCTCGGCGGGGCCGATATGCCGAGCGAAATCCAGGTGGAGGGCACGGTGCGCTCGCTGGAGTATCACGGCGCCTCGGTCCATCTCAGCCTCGATGTCGCCGGTGCCGACGAGTTCGCCGTCGTGCTGGACGAGGCCCGCTATTTCGATGCCCCCGTCGGCGTGGGAGACCGCGTGCGGGCCGGCTGGAGCCGCCGCGACATCCACCCGCTGGTGGCCTGATCCCTTTTCAAAAACCGCCCATCAAAAAACAACACGACGAACAGACTGGAGGCTCAGCGATGACCGACACCCGTACTCCTTCGAAGTCCGCGACGCTGTCGACCGGCGTCAGCCGACGCACCCTGCTGAAGGGCACCGCCGCCGTGGCTGGCGCCGCCGTCGGCTCTGGCGCCATCACCGGCTTTCCGACCATCTGGGCGCAGAACATCAAGAACGTCACGCTGCGCCAGTTCGGCACCGGTGTGTCGAACCTGAACGCCGTCGCCGACAAGGTGAAGGAGGATCTGGGCTTTACCCTGCAGATGACGGCGCTGGATTCGGACGCGGTGACGCAGCGTGCGGTGACCCAGCCGAAGTCCTACGACATCGCCGACATCGAATACTGGATCGGCAAGAAGGTGTTCCCGGCCGGCGTCATGCAGCCGATGGACGTGAAGAAGATCAAGAACTTCGACAAGATCGTCCCGATCTTCATCACCGGCAAGCTGACGCCGGAGAGCGCCATCGCCCAGGGCACCGCCCCCCACACCGTCGGCTTCGTCGAGGGCAAGGACAGCACCAAGTTCGCCAAGGCGCCGACCGAGTGGATGACGCTGATCCCGACGATCTACAATGCCGACACGCTGGGCATCCGCCCCGATCTGGTCGGCCGGCCGATCTCCAGCTGGAAGGATCTGCTCGATCCGGCCTTCAAGGGCAAGGCGTCGCTGCTGAACATCCCGTCCATCGGCATCATGGACGCCGCCATGGTCTGCGAGGCGATGGGCGAGGTCAAATATGGCGACAAGGGCAACATGACCAAGGAGGAGATCGACAAGACCCTCAAGATCATGACCGACGCCAAGAAGGCCGGTCAGTTCCGCGCCTTCTGGAAGACCTTCGACGAGAGCGTCAACCTGATGTCGTCGGGCGAGGTCATCATCCAGTCGATGTGGTCGCCGGCCGTCGCCGCCGTTCGCTCCAAGGGCATCCAGTGCGTCTACCAGCCGCTGAAGGAGGGCTATCGCGCCTGGGGCGGCGGTCTCGGCATCGCCAAGCATCTGAGCGGGCTGGAGCTGGACGCGGCCTATGAATACATCAACTGGTATCTGTCGGGCTGGGTCGGCGCCTATCTGAACCGCCAGGGCTATTACTCGGCCGTGCTCGACACCGCCAAGCAGCATATGTCGCCGGAGGAATGGGCCTTCTGGATGGAGGGCCAGCCTGCCAAGGCCGACATCCTCAGCCCCGAAGGCAAGGTGATGGAAAAGGCCGGCGCGGTGCGTGACGGCGGCTCGTTCCAGGACCGCATGGGCCGCGTCGCCTGCTGGAACGCGGTGATGGACGAGGACCGCTACATGGTCCGCAAGTGGAACGAGTTCATCGCGGCGTAGTCGTAGTTCCCTCTCCCGTCCCGGGAGAGGGAAGGGGCCCATGCGGAGCATGGGAAGTGTGAGGGGTGAGGCAAGGATCAGAATCCATGCTCGAACCACCCCTCACCCTCCCCGCCTGCGGCGGGTCCCCTCCCTCTCCCGGGGCGGGAGAGGGCAATGATCGCCTCTTCCTTGACAAGCAGGACCCCGCGCATGACCCTGACCGCCGAAACGTCCCGACCGTCCGCCACGGCCGCCGCCGGCAGGGCGCGGCGTGTCCGCCTGCTGCCGCGCGTGGCGCCCTATCTCCAGGCGGCACCGCTGACCGTCACGCTGCTGCTGTTCCTGCTGGTGCCGATCCTGACCATCGTCGCGGTCAGCTTCTGGGATTACGACAGCGTGCGCATCTATCCGGACTTCGTGCTGACCAATTATACAGAGCTGCTGACCTCGCCGGTCACTTGGAAGACCTATCTGAACACGCTGAAATACGCCGCACTCACCTGGGCGATCACGCTGGGGATCGGCTTCACGGTGGCCTATTTCCTGGCCTTCCATGTGCGGTCGACCACCTGGCAGATGGTGCTGTTCCTGGTCTGCACCATCCCGTTCTGGACCTCCAACATCATCCGCATGATCTCGTGGATCCCGTTCCTGGGACGCAACGGGCTGCTCAATTCCGGCCTGATCTCCGCCGGGATCATCGACCAGCCGCTGGAGTTCCTGCTGTTCTCCGACTTCTCGGTGGTGCTGGCCTTCGTCCACCTCTATGCGCTGTTCATGGTGGTGCCGATCTTCAATTCGATGATGCGCATCGACCGCGCGCTGATCGAGGCGGCGCGCGACGGCGGCGCCAGTGCGGCGCAGACGCTGTGGAACGTCATCCTGCCGCTGACCAAGCCCGGCATCGCCATCGGCTCCATCTTCGTCGTCACGCTGGTGATGGGCGACTTCATCACCGTGCGGCTGATGAGCGGCGGGCAGAGCGCCTCCATCGGGCTGATGATCGCCAACGAGATCTCGCTGCTGCAATACCCGGCCGCCGCCGCCAATGCCGTGGTTCTGCTGGCCGTCGTCCTGATCATGGTGGTGGCGATGCTGCGTGTCGTCGACATCCGCAAGGAGCTGTGAGAGATGAACACCTCCCGCCGCGGCCTGTCCTTCTACCTGCTGGGGGCCTTCTTCGCGCTGTTCGTGCTGTTCCTCTACGGCCCGACCGCGACCATCCTGATCCTGTCCTTCCAGGGTCCGGAAGGCGGGCTGACCTTCCCGATGAACGGGGTGTCGCTGCACTGGTTCCGCAACCTGTTCGAACAGCAGGCGGTGGGCGATTTCGGCGGCTCCTTCCGCCGCTCCATCGCGCTGGGGCTGATGGTGATGGTGCTGACCGTGCTGTTCTCGGTGCTGGCCGGCTTCGCCTTCCGCCGCCGTTTCCGCGGCAGCGGGGCGCTGTTCTATCTCGCCGTCGCCAGCCTGATCGTGCCGTCGATCCTGGTCAGCCTGGGCATCGGCCTGTTCTTCAACATTCTGGGGCTGGAGCCGTCCTGGTACAGCTCGGCGCTGGGGGCGCACCTGACCTGGACGCTGCCCTTCGGCCTGCTGATCGTCTTCGCCATCTTCAACCGCTTCAACCCGGCCTATGAGGAGGCGGCGCGCGACCTGGGCGCCACGCCCTGGCAGACGGTGCGCCATGTGGTGCTGCCGATCCTGCTGCCCAGCCTGATCGGCGTCGGGCTGTTCGGTTTCACCCTGTCCTACGACGAGTTCGCCCGCACGCTGATGACCGCCGGCAGCTTCAACACGCTGCCGCTGGAGATCTACGGCATGACCACCAACGTCACCACGCCGGTGCTCTATGCGCTGGGGTCGCTGACGACGGTCTTCTCCTTCACCGTGATCGGCCTGTTCTTCCTTGGCCTGATCGCGCTGCGCCGCCGCCGCCTGCGCCGAAGCGGCCACTGAGGACTTTCAAGACATGCGCATTCTGGTCGTCAACCCGAACAGCACCGCCTCGATGACCGCGCGGATCGGTGCCGCCGCCCGCACCGTTGCGGCCCCCGGCACCGAGATCGTCGCCACCAATCCGCCGGGCGGTCCGGCCAGCATCGAGGGTTACTACGACGAGGCGCTGGCCGTTCCCGGTATGCTGGCCGAGATCGAGCGGCACCAGCGCGACGGCGCCATCGCCGGCACGGTGATCGCCTGCTTCGACGATGTCGGGCTGGACGCCGCGCGCAGCCTCGCCACCGCACCGGTCGTCGGCATCTGCGAGGCGGCGATGCAGACCGCCGGGCTGCTGGGCGGCCGGTTCAGCGTGGTGACGACGCTGGCCCGTTCCGTCCCGGCGCTGGAGCGGCTGGCGCAACGTTACGGCATGGCCGGGCGCTGCACCATCCGTGCGGCCGGCGTGCCGGTGCTGGCGCTGGAGGATCCGGCGTCCGGTGCCGTCGAGCGCGTGCGGGCGGAAATCCGCCGGGCGGTGGAGCAGGACGGGGCCGAGACCATCGTGCTGGGCTGCGCCGGCATAGCCGACCTCGCCCGGTCCTTGAGCGATGAGATGGGCCTGCCGGTGGTGGACGGAGTCACCGCCGGCGTGAAGCTGGTGGAGGGGCTGGCCGCCCTGGGGCTGCGGACCAGCAAGGTCGGCGGCTATGCGCCGCCGCTGCCCAAGGCGCGCTGACCCCTCCGCCCTCTTACAATGGGAGCTTACAACGGCAGCGGTTCCGGGAAGTCCGGTGCCGCAATGCCGGGCAACCCCGCTTGGGCCGAGATCGCGCCGCCCGCCAGTCCGTTCAGGATACGGCGGGCGGCTTCGGCGCATTGGCTGCGCAGTTCGGGCACGGCCGTCATTTCCCAGAAGGGCGCCTTGGCGACCGGCCCGAAGGCCAGCAGGCGCGGCGACGGCGTGCCGTCCGCGGCGATCACCGCTCCGCCTTCCGTCACGTCCAGCCCCAGCCGCAACTCGTCCGGACGGGCAAGGCCGCGGTCGAGCAGTGAGCGCACCAGCGGGTGGCGGATGCGGGTGTAGTCGCAGTTGGTGCCGGTGGCATTGATCAGCGCGCCGGCCGCCAGCCGCCGCTCCGCCCCGCCGCCGCGCTCGGCGACGGTCAGTTCCAGGCCGCGCGCGGTCAGCGCGGCGTCCTTCAGGCGGCCGGGCAGGATGCTCAACTGGCCTCTGTCACGGGCCACGGCGATGCGGTCGGCGACCTGCGGGGCCATGCGGTGGCGATGCACTTCCCAGAAGGGACGGGCGTGGCGCAGGAAGCGGCGGCGCTCCTCCATCGGCAGATGGGCCCAGATGCGGTGATGGTGCGGCCTCAGCGCGTCGAAGGCCGACCGCCAGTCATAGCCGGCCGCGGCCGCCCGCCGGGCGTCGGCCTTCAGGGCGATCAACACGTCGAGGACCGTGCTGGGCAGCACGTCCGGATGGAGGAAGGAGGTGTAGGGCCGCGTCTCCTCATGGCGCAGCGGCAGCAGGCCGCGGCGCGACACCGCGGTGACCGGCCCGCGATGGCCCTGGTCGAGCAGCGACAGCACCGTGTCCACCATGGTCAGCCCGGTGCCGAGGATGGCGACGGGAGCGTCCCGGTCGATGGTGCCGATGGCGGCGGCATCCCACGGGTCGCCGATGAAGCGGTCCGATGCGAAGGCCTCGTCCGCGGTCGGGGACGCCAGACAGGGCGGGGAGGGCGGAAAATTGCCGATGCAGAGGGCGGCGGTGTCGGCGCTGACCACCCGGCCGTCGCCGAGCCGCACATGTACCGCCGGCCGGCTGCCCGACGGGGTTTCGGTGCGGACATCCACCGCTTCGGCCCGGATCAGGTTCAGCCGGGCATGGGCGGGCGCCTCGGCCTGGGCCTCCGCCAGGACGTCCTGGATATAGGCGCCGTAGAGCGCGCGGGAGGCGAAGGCATGGCCGCTCGGCGGCATCGGCTCGTCCGGCGTCGGCCCGTCCGCACGGCTCCACAGCCAGCGCAGGAAATGGCGCGGATCGTCGGGATAGGCGCTCATGTTGTAGGCGCGGACGTTCAGCACATGTGTGCCGTTCGGTGTGGAATAGGCGACGCCGGTGCCCGGCCGGTGCCCGTATTCGATCAGATGCACCGTCAGCGGCGCCTGGGCGCCGCGCAGCAGGTGGGCGGCCAGCAGGCTGCCGGTGAAACCGGCGCCGACGATGGCGATCTGGCGGGGCTGGTGAAAAGCATTCGGCGGGCTGCCGCCAGGGGGAGGGAAGTGAGGCGTTGCAGGCATCGAAGTCCGTCCTTCCGTGAGTCATTCCGGAAAAGGCCGGCCGTTGGCGTCTGTTCCCCGAATCCGTCAGGCGATCGCTGAAAGAGGGGACTCGCGTCGGCCGTGTGTCTGCTCGGTCCGCTTCGTTCTGCCCTGAATATCACAGCGCCGGGGACACGCGCCATCGGCCGAAGGGCAAACACTATTCCAAAAGTAGGGATTTGCCGGTTTTTTACGCATGTTGCCCCGCAACATCGCTGTCGCCAAGGCGGCGCCGATATGGCACATGCGTTCGGGCACCGCCGCCACCGCGCAGCTTTGTTGCAAGACCGATCAGGAGCACGCCCGATGTCCATGCCGTCCGTCCAGCCCGCCCCCCACGCTTCCGCTTGCGACCGGCTGGAAGCGGCGCTTTCCCGGATTGCCGATCCGGAGCGGCAGGGTGCCATGGTGTTCACCGAGATCTATGCGGAGGAGGCGCGCTCCGCGGCGGCTGCCAGCGACCGCCGGGCGGCGGCGGGTCGCTCGCTGGGGCCGCTCGACGGGCGGATCGTCTCGGTGAAGGCGCTGTTCGACGTGGCGGGCGATGTCACGGCGGCCGGCTCCGCCATCCTGCGCGGCCGTCCGGCCACCGGGCGCGATGCCAAGGCGGTGGCCCGGCTGCGCGCCGCCGGGGCGGTCATCGTCGGCCGGACCCACATGACCGAATTCGCCTTCTCCGCGGTCGGCATCAATCCCCATTACGGCAATCCCGGAAATCCGCATGACCGCTCGCGGGTGCCGGGCGGCTCCTCGTCCGGGGCGGCGATCTCGGTGATCGACGGCATGGCGGAGATCGCGCTGGGCAGCGACACCGGCGGGTCGCTGCGCATACCGGCGGCGCTGTCGGGTGCGGTCGGCTTCAAGCCGTCCGCCGGGCGCCTGTCGGCCGAAGGGGCCTTTCCGCTGTCGCCGACGCTGGATGCGATCGGGCCGATTGCCGCCAATGTGGCGGATGCCGCGTTGCTGGACAGCATCCTTTCCGATGGCGACCCGGCACCGCTGGCCCCGGTGTCCCTTGCCGGGCAATCCTTCCTGGTGGCGCGCGGGCGGCTGTTCGACGGGATCGAGCCTGCCGTTGCCGCCGCTTTCGAGGCGGCGCTCGACCGGTTGCGGGCGGCCGGGGCGCAGGTCGTCGACGGGGCCGTCGAGGCGGAACTGGACGCGCTGGCGGATCTGGACCGCATCGGCGTGTTCACGGCCATCGAGCTGGCGGCGACCCTCGCCGATCTCGGCATCACGGCGCTCGACGGCATCGACCCGAAGACCCGCGCGCGGATCGAGGCCGGTGGCAAGGCGCCCGCCGCCGATTATGTTCGCATGCAGAACCGCCGTGCCGCGTTGATCCGCCTGATGGACGAGCGGCTGACCCGCCATCCCGTCCTGCTGCTGCCGACGGTGCCGATGACGGCGCCCACCATTGCCTACGTGCTGGACGATGCGGCCTTCCACCGCGTCAATCTGGCCCTGCTGCGAAACACCCGTGTCGCCAACCTGTTCGACCTGCCGGCCATTTCCCTGCCGGTTCCGGCTGATGGGTTGCCGGTCGGGCTGATGGCGATGGGCCGGCGCGGCAGCGACCGCAGCCTGCTGGGCATCGCCGCAGGGATCGAAGCAGCGCTGTTGGGATAAGCCTTCGTCAGGTGTGCTGTGACCATGATGGGGCCGCGAATTTTCCGCGCAGGAATCACGGCCCCGTGCGTATCACCCATGTGGACGTACGCCATGTTCAAAGAGTAGAGGTGAATGGTTATAAATAACCGATTCCTGACTCCCAAATGACCGCTCATCGTCACAAGCGGTGTCAAAGAGTGGTTCAGCAAAGAATCCGGTTCAATTTGCGGAAAAATCGCACTTATTGTCTGCCGGCGGTCGGATGACGACTGCAGACGAGAGCCGACGATCATCATGCGTGATGGTCGGGTGCCATCCGCCGGCGCCGGGAATATTGGCGCCAACAATGCCGGGTGGCGATCGGCTGAAATGCTTGGAGACTTCCTATGGCTACCAACTTCGCCACTGATACGCTCAAGTCCGTGACGTCCAAGGCCACTGCGCCGACCTCATCCGTCACGACCACCGACAGCGCAGTCGCCGAGTTCCGGGACCACCAGCTTCAGCACCAGCACGCCCAGGGCGATGCCGCTACCAATGGCACGAATGGGAACATGACGGCCGACACCACCGTCGGGCACAGCGCTCCGACGCTGTCGGACAGCGCCGTCGCCGAATTGAAGGCCGCCTATGTCGCGGTCGAAAAGGCCATCGCCGACGCCAAGAGCGGCAGCACGGCGACGGATACGGCCACCACCGACAGCACGGCAAACGATACCTCGACAAGCGATAGCTCCGCGACGGACAAGGCCGCCACCGGCAAGACCACCGACACGACCACGCATCAGCCGCCGGCCGACCCGCTGGTGAAGGTCCTGACCGACGCTACCGGCGAAAGCACCGCCACCGTCCAGGGCGTGTTGCAGCAGGTCCGCGCCGTGCTGCACCAGGAACATCTGACCGACGCCACCAGCCATACCGGGACGACGGACACAGCTACGTCCACCTCCACCACCACGGCGAACGACGACGCCAAGACCGGCACTGGCGACGCGCCGCATTGGCACGACCGCCTGATCGCACAGCATGACGGCTCGGGCACCACCGGCTCGACCGATGCAGGTACCGGTCAGGCCGCCGCTGACGGTGGCAGCGCCATCTGGCAGCATTTCCTGAACCACTATGCCTCCAGCGACAGCACGGTCACCGGCAACCCCGACGTGGTGGCGGCAGTCGATGAATTTGTCGATACCGTCCAGTCGCTGCACCTCGACTCCGGCCACGGGCAGATGCATGGCCAGACACATGGCCATGGCACCGACGGCGTCCATCTCGACACCGCCGCTTAACCGGTCCTGCGCCCTCCCGGTCGACGGGAGGGCGCAGCCCTTTCACGACAGCCCGTATTTCCTGATTTTGTCGTGCAGCGTGGTCTTGGCGACCTGCAACTCCTCCGCGGCGCGGGCGAGGCTGTGGTCGGTGCGGCGCAGGGTGTCGGCGATCAAGGCGCGTTCGAAGGCCTCCACCGCCTGGGCCAACGGGCGGTTGGCGGCGGGATGGGCGGTCGCGAAGGGGGGAAAGCCCTGTTCGATGCCCAGAACGCAACGGTCGGCGACATTGTGCAGCTCGCGCACGTTGCCCGGCCAGTCGTAGGCCATCAGGCGGCGCATGCGCTCGGCGTCCGGCGGCGGGACCGGGCGGCCGTGGCGGGCGGCGGCCTGGAGCGTGAACTGCTCGAACAGCAGCGGGATGTCCTCGCGCCGGTCGCGCAAGGGGGGCAGCGGCAGATTGGCGACATTCAGGCGGTAATAGAGGTCGGCGCGGAACTGCCCGCGGTCGGCAAGCTCGCGCAGATCGACCTTGGTCGCGGCGATCACCCGGCAATCGACATGGACGGGGGTGTTGGAGCCCAGCCGCTCCAGCGTGCGTTCCTGGAGCACGCGCAGGAACTTGATCTGCACCGGCATCGGCATGCTCTCGATCTCGTCGAGGAACAGGGTGCCGCCGCTGGCATGCTCCACCTTGCCGACGCGCCGTTTGCCGGCTCCGGTGAAGGCCCCGGCCTCGTGGCCGAAGATCTCGCTGTCGATCAGGCTTTCCGGCAGGCCACCGCAATTGATGGCGACGAAGTTGCCGCCGCGCCGCGGGCTGGCGTCGTGCAGGCAGCGGGCAGCCAGTTCCTTGCCGGAGCCGGTTTCGCCATGGATCAGAATGTCGGCCGCCGAACTGGCAAGCTCGCCGATCAGCCGGCGCACCCGCGCCATCTGCGGCGATCCGCCGACCAGCCGCGCCTCGATGCTGTCGCGGTTCTGCAGGCGGGCGCGCAGGTCGCGCACCTCCAGCGTCAGGCGGCGTTTGTCCAGGGCGCGGCGCACCACCTCGACCAGATAGTCGGGGGAGAAAGGCTTCTCGATGAAGTCATGGGCGCCCAGCTTCATCGCCTGCACTGCCATCGACACGTCGCCATGGCCGGTCATCAGCACCACCGGCAGATCCGGGTCGGTGGCGAGCAGATCGGCCAGCAGAGCCATCCCATCCATGCCCGGCAGGCGGATGTCGGTGACGACGATGCCAGGAAAGCCCTCGGCCACCAGACGCCGGGCCTTCTCCGCGCTGTCCACCGCCTCGGTCGGGATGTCCTCCAGTTCCAGCGCCTGCTGGCAGCCGAGGCTGACGTTGGGGTCATCCTCGACGATGAGGACCTTCAGGGGAG
>NZ_WHOS01000109.1 GCF_013340935.1 Azospirillum melinis
TACCTAGGACTCATCTGTATCGTTTTAGGCAGATTCGTCTTCAGCCCCAGCATGTTCTGTGTACATAAAGCGGACTCACCCGATGATCTTCACCTCTCTTTTCTCCGGGGGTGTCAGTTGTTTATAAGAACCAGCCCCCGGGGAGAGGGTTAGGGTGAGGGGGGAGCGCGGCGAGGATTCTCGGGATAGCCACGCGATGCATCCCCCTCACCCCGACCCTCTCCCCGGGGGGGAGAGGGGGAGCGCGCCCCTTCCCGTCGTCGCCAGTCTGGAAGGCGAAGTCCGCGACAGCATCCAGCAGACCCTGCGGCAACTGGAGCGCATGCCGGAACGCCCGGCGAAACCCGCGCCCCAGTCCACCGAACCGCCCAAGCCGCCGGCCCCGCCGCCCATCGGGGCGATGGATCTCGCCGGCTGGGCCGGAGACGATTTCAACCGCACGCGCGAGGCTCTGCAAAGGGCGCTCGACACGGCGCAGGGCCGGGCGCGGGTCGAGGCGCAGATCGCGCTGGTCCGCTTCCTGCTCGCCCGCGCCATGGACGAGGAGGGGCGCGCGGCGCTGGAGACGGCGGCCAGCCTGTCGCCGGCACCCGACCAGCGCTATGCCTTGCGCATCCTGGGCGACGCCTTCCGCGCGCTCGACCGCGAGGACGGGCCCGACGACAACCTGTTCGTCCAGCTGCCGGCCGGCGCCATGCCCGACCACCATGTCTGGCGCAGCGTCGCGCTGGCGCCGACCCGCTGGGCGGCGGCGAAGGAGGGGCTGCCCATCGCGCTCCGCCGGCTGCTCGACTATCCGGCCGACCTGCGCAGCCGGCTGCTGACCACGCTCGCCGCCGCGGCGGACGAGGCCGGGGACAGCGCGGCGCTGAACCTGATCGTGCTGGAGATGATCACCGTCGATTCGACGGGCATGGCCGACGGCCGGCTCGATTATTTCCGCGGCCGGCTGGCGGAGCTGAAGGCGACGCCCGGCACGGCACCCGAGGCGGCTCTCGAACGCTATGACGCAGCCGCGGCCTTGCGCCGCGGTCCCTTCGCCCGCCGGGCCGAGGTGCGCGCCATCGAACTGCGCCGTGGGCTCGGGCGGCTGGACGAGGACGGCGCCATCCAGGCGCTGGAAGCCCTGCGCTTCGCCTGGCGCGGCGACGATGTGGAGACGGATGCGCTGGCGGCGCTGGGCGGCGCCTATGCCCGCAGCGGCAGGACCGACGCGGCACTCGACATCTTCGGCCTGCTGGGACGGCGCTTCGGCGCCACCGCGCGCGGGCGCGACGCGCTGGCGGCCGGGCGGACCCTGCTGGCCGCGGTGCTCGACCGGCTGGAGCAATCGCCGCCGGGCGGGCTCTATGCGCTGGCCTTGCAGGCACGCCATGGACGGCTGGTGACGCTGGTTGACGGCCCGGATGGCAAGCTGAGGCTGAGGCTCGCCACGCTGCTGCTGCGCGACGGTTATGGGCTGGAGGCGACCCGCATCCTGCATGCGCTGACGGAAGGCGCCACCGGCCCGCGCCGGGCGGAGCTTGGCGCCACCCTGGCCCGCTCCCTGATCGACGGTGGGCGCGAGGGGGAGGCGCTGGATGTGCTGGCCCGCACCGGCGGGTCGGCGTTGGAGCCGGCCCTGGCCGAACGCCGCGCCCTGCTGCGCGCCGACGCGCTGCTCGGCGACGGCGACACCGTGCGGGCGCTCGACGCGCTGCGCGGCCTGAGCGGGGCGGAGGCGGCGCGGCTGCGGGCCGAGGGGCTGTTCGCGGCCGGCGAATGGCGGGCGGCGCGGAGCGCCTTCGCCGAACTGGCCGCCACCGGGACGGAACCGACGGCCGACGATCTGGCCTTGCAGGGATTGTCGGCCTATCTGGCCGGCGACGCCGATGCCTCGCGCGGTTTCGGCGAGGCACAGCGCGCGCGTCTGGCCGGCACCCGTTGGGCCGGGCTGCTCGATGCGCTCGCCCCGCCGCCCGCCGACGGGCCGCTGCGCGCGGAGTCGGTGGAGCGCGACCTTGCCGCGGCGACCGCGCTCGACCGGCTGGCGCGCGGGTGGCGGAAGTCCCCCTGACCTTTGGGCACCGATCCGTAAAGCCGCTTTAAACGGCGGGCTGTAGCGTCGGCGGACCGTTGCCCCCAATCGCGATGGCTCTTGCACATCCGGAGAAGAAGACATGCGCTTGATGTTCGGGTTGATCGCGGTGTTTGCCAGCGTGCTCGGCGGGTTCTACGCGATGGGCGGGCGGATGGCGGTGCTGTGGCAGCCGGTGGAGATCGTCATCATCATCGGCGCCGGCATCGGCGGCTTCGCCATCGCCAACAGCCCGGCGGTGCTGCGCGACACGCTGCGCGCGGTCGGCACCATCGCCCGCGGGCGGACCACCCCCAAGAACGACTATCTCGACATGATCGCGCTGGTCTACGGGCTGTTGCGCGTCGCCAAGTCCAAGGGCATGTCGCAGATCGAAACCGACATCGACAAGCCGGCCGAAAGCCCGCTGTTCACCCAGTACCCCAACGTCCTGCGCTATGACCGCTGCATCACCTTCCTGTGCGACTATCTGCGCCTGATCGCACTCGGCCAGGACAACCCGCACGACCTGGAATCGCTGATGGCGGAAGAGCTGGACACGCTGGGCCGCGAGCTGAACCAGGTGCCCAAGGCGTTGCAGAATCTGGCAGACGCGCTGCCGGCGCTGGGCATCGTCGCCGCGGTGCTGGGCGTCATCAACGCCATGGGCGCCATCAGCGAGGCGCCGGAGGTGCTGGGCCGGATGATCGGCGGCGCGCTGACCGGCACCTTCCTCGGCGTGCTGCTGTCCTACGGCATGGTCGGCCCCATCGCCAGCGCCGCCCGCCAGCGCCGGGAATCGGAACTGAACATGTATTTCTGCATCAAGGCGGCGCTGTGCGCCTATCTGCGCGGCAGCCCGCCGCAGGTCTGCGCCGAATATGCCCGCAAGGTGCTGTACACCGACATCCAGCCCAGCCTCGCCGAGGTGGAGGTCGCCACCGCGCTGTCGTCGCAGGCCAAGGCCCGCGACGGCCGCCAGGCGGCGTGACCGGCCATGCCGCGCAAGACCGCCCTGCCCCCGATCATCGTCAAGCGCCACCTCGGCGGCCACGAGGAAGAGGAGCACAACGGAACCTGGAAGCTGGCCTACGCCGACTTCGTCACGGCGATGATGACCTTCTTCCTGGTGATGTGGCTGATGAACATCACCACCACCGAACAGCGCAAGGGCATCGCCGACTATTTCAACCCGGTCGCGGTGTCGCAGAGCAATTCCGGCGCCGACGGCATGCTGGCCGGCCGTTCGGTCGACAAGAGCGGATCGCTGACCACCCCGAACGCCGCCGGCGATCAGGCGAGCCCGGTCGCCTCCCCCCCCGTCGTGGCGTCGGTCGGCGACAGCGACCGGCAGCCGGCCGGCCGCAGGGACCCGATGCCCCACCCGCCGGGCGGCACTGTTCCGCCGGTGGACCTGCTGCGCCCCGCGCCGGAGAATGCGCCGGCAGCATCCGCCACCGAAGCACCACCCCCCACTGTCCAGGCCACCCGTGCGGAGCTGGAGGCGCTGCTCGACCGCCAGTCCTCCGAACTGACGGAGAAGGTGGCGCTGGAGTCGCTGGAACGGGATCTCCGCCAGCGCATCGCCGCGTCGCCGGACCTCAGCGCCCTGCAAGGCAGTCTGGTGATCCAGCAGGTGCCGGAGGGCTTGCGCGTCCAGCTGACCGATCAGGCCCGCTTCTCGATGTTCAAGGTCGGCTCGGCCCAGATGAACGACCAGGGCCGGCGGCTGATGCGGATGGTGGCCGCGGCGCTGGCGTCGGTGCCGAACCCCATCGGCATCACCGGCCACACGGATGCGCTGGGCTATGCGCCGGATGCGAAGTACGGCAACTGGGAACTGTCGAGCGACCGCGCCAACGCCGCCCGCCGCGAGCTGCTGGCCAGCGGCATTCCAGGCGGGCGCATCGTCCGGGTGGAGGGGCGTGCCGATCTGGACCATTTCGGCGCCAGCGACCCGCTCGATCCCAGCAACCGGCGGATCAGCATCACATTGCTGCGGCGGCCGGCGGGGCAATAGGCGGGAGCAATCAAGGCGGAAAACAATCAAAAGAAAAAGCCTTACACATTTTAACAAAACCGCCCGATTTTTCCTTTAAAGCCCCTTTAAAACCCCTTCGCTACCGTTAACCCCGCCAGTCATCCGCGGAGAATCCCGGAACGCACACCTTCCCTTCCGTTCGTCGTCACTGCGACGGCCCGTTCGACGGTTGACCAGAGGATTCCAAGGATGAGCCTTTACAGCGCCATGCGGTCCGGTGTCAGCGGCATGTCCGCGCAAAGCTCGCGCCTTGCCGCCATTTCGGACAACATCAGCAATTCGCAGACGGTCGGCTACAAGCGGGCGACTGTGGATTTCTCCACCCTGGTCACCTCGCCCGGCAGCCGCAGCACCTACACCGCCAGCGGCGTGCAGTCCGCCACGCATTATCAGATGCAGCAGGACGGCACGATCCTCGGGACCAGCTCGTCCACCGACATGGCGATCAGCGGCAACGGCTTCTTCGTCGTCGGCAACAAGGCCTCGGGCACGCCGCAATATTCGCTGACCCGCGCCGGCAGCTTCCTGCCCGACGAGGCCGGCTTCCTGCGCAACAATGCCGGCCAGTACCTGGAAGCCTGGAAACTGAACCCGGACGGCACCATGCCGAACGTCAGCAGCTCCCGCTTCGACGACCTCCAGTCGGTGAATGTCGGCAATCTCGTCTATGGCGGCAGCAAAACGACGCAGATGGATTTCTCCGGCAACCTGCCGGCCCAGGCCGCCACCGGCGACAGCTTCACCAGCAGCCCGACCTTCTATGACGGGCTGGGCAACCCGCTCGACCTGTCGATGACCTGGACCAAGGCCGCCGGCCCCAACCAGTGGACGCTGACCGCCACCGGCCCGGCCGGCTATACCGTGACCGGCGCGCCGGTGACGCTGACCTTCGCCGCCACCGGCCCCTATGCCGGCAAGCCGGTGGACGGCGCCGGCCTGCCGCTCGACCCGATGCCGGGCCTCACCATCACCTCGCCGGCCACGCCGACAGCCGACAGCTTCACCATGTCGCTCGGCAACGTCACCCAGCTGAACGGCGATTACGTGCCGACCGTCACCGGCGACGGCGCCAAGGTCGGTCAGGTCACCTCGGTCAACATCGACGACAGCGGCAAGTTGTGGGTGATGTACGACAACGGCGCCCGTCAGGCGCTATACCAGATCCCGATCGCCACGGTCACCAACCCCGACGGTCTGGTCGCCCAGGACGGCAACACCTACACGCTGGGGGCGGACACCGGAACCCTGACGCTGGGTGCGGGCAAGCAGGGCGGCGCCGGCAGCGTCGTCGGCAGCGCGCTGGAGCAGTCCAACGTCGACATCGCGACCGAGCTGGTGTCGCTGATCGAGACGCAGCGCGCCTACTCGTCCAGCGCCACGCTGGTGCGCACCGCCGACGAGATGGTCGAAGAAACCACGCGCCTGAAGCGCTGAGCCCAGTTCCGACGGAGTCCCGGCCATGAGCGTCCAACTCGCCCTCACGTCCGCCCTGTCCGGCCTGCGCACGACGCAGCAGCAGGCGGCGATGGTGTCCCACAACCTCGCCAACGCCACCACCGCCGGCTATGTGCGCCGCGACCTCGACCTGTCGGCGGTCACCACCGCCGGCCGGGGGGCCGGGGTTAGGGTCGACGCCGTCGCCCGCAAGGTGGACGAGCTGCTGATCCGCGATGCGCGGTTCGAGACCAGCCGTTACAGCGGGCAGGAGGCGCGCACCTCGGCACTGGCCGACTATGCGCTGGTGCTGGGCCAGCCGCAGGACGAGAAGTCGGTCTCGACCCAGCTGTCGAAGCTGCAACAGGCCTTCTCCCGCCTGCACGACATGCCCAACGACGACGCGGCGCGGAACGCCGTGGTGTCGCAGGCGACGGCTCTGGCCGGCGGGCTGAACCGTGCCGCCGAGGCGGCGCAGACGGTGCAGGACGACGCCAGGGGCCGGCTCCAGACCTCCGTCGATACGGTGAACACATCGCTCCAGCGCATCAGCGACCTGAACGGCAAGATCGCGACCCTGGAGACGCGCGGCGGCGATGCCGGCGACCTGCGCGACCAGCGCGACCGCCTGCTCGATCAGGTCTCGCAGGAGATCGGCATCCGCACCTACAGCCGCGAGGACGGCCAGGTCGTGGTGATGACCCGCAACGGCCAGACCCTGCTCGACCACCCGCTGGCGCCGGGCGAGCAGCCGCTGACCCTGCTGGGCGACGAGGTGATGGCGAACGGCGTCGCACTGTCGGCCAACCCGGACAGCGAAATCCAGAGCGGCCGGATCATGGGCTATGTCCAGACCGTCAAGCAGGACATGCCGCGCGCCATGGCGCAGCTGGACGAGCTGGCCGCCGGCCTCGTCCAGGCCTTCCAGGGGGCGGAGGCCGACCCGACCCAGCCCGGCCTGTTCACCGATGCAGGCGCCGCCTATGGCGCGACCGCCGGGCTGGCCTCGCGCATCGCCGTCAACGACCTGGTGCGGACGGAAAGCTGGCGGGTGCAGAGCGGCGTGCAGGCGGCGGCCCCGCTCCCGCCGGGCGACCAGACGCAGATCGAGAAATTCCAGGCCGTCTTCACCGGCACCCGCAGCTTCGCCGCCACCGACATGCCGGCCAACGCGACGCTCGGCAGCTACGCCACCGCCATGGTGTCGGCCCAGCAGGGCTACCGCACCGGTGCCGAGTCGGAGATGAACGCGCGCAAGATCAGCGCCGACACGCTGGAGACCGCCCGCATCAACCGCGACGGCGTCAATATCGACGACGAGATGCAGAAGCTGATGCTGATCGAGCAGAGCTATGGCGCCAGCGCCCAGGTGGTGCAGGTCGCCGGCCGCATGATCGACATCCTGTTGCAGATCAAGGGGTAAGCCGATGCTGTACAATGCCCTGTCCACGCTGGGGATGAGCCGGTCGCTGCAAAGCACCATGACCCGGCAGCAGATGGAGCTGACCCGCGCCAACGAGGAGGTGTCGACCGGCGTCCATGCCGACGTCGCCGCGACCATCGGCGCCGGCACCGGCCGCGACATCGCGCTGCGCAACCTGTTCGACCGCACCGACGAGTATGTGAAGACCACCGACCTGCTCGACGGCCGGATGAAGACGATGGACAGCGCGATGACCAGCATCCTCGCGTCGGGCACCGACCTGCTGGCCGCCGCCTCCACCGGGCTGGGACAGCAGTCGCCGACCGGGACGTCTCTGCAAATCCGCGCGCGCGGTGTGCTGGATCAGGTGGTCGGGCTGCTGAACGCCGCGTCCGGCAACAGCTATCTCTTCGCCGGCACCGCGCTGGACCAGCCGCCGATGCGCAACGTCGACGGCGACAAGTCGGGCCTGCGCTCGCCGATGCAGATCGTCCGGGACGCCATCCAGTCGGCCACCGGCGGCACCGCCATGCCGACCACGGCGGTGGAGACCGCGGCGGTCGTCGCCCGGCTCGACGATCTGTTCGCCGTGCGCGACCCGGCGACCCCGGCCCCCGCCCCGCTGACCGACAGCTTCGAAGGCGGCCTCTACACCGGCACCACGGCGCTCCAGCCCGGCGGCGCCGCCTCGCCGCGCGTCAGCGGCCAGCCGGCGGAGTCCACCGCCATCGCCTATGGCGTGCAGGCGAACGACCCGATGATGCGGCAGATGCTGGAAGGCATCTACATGCTGGCGGCGGTCGATACCTCGCAGATGGATGTCGACGCCTATCCCGACTACATCAGGACCGCTGTCGACAAGCTGTCCGGCGGGCTCGGCAAGCTGCGGGAGGCGACGGCCCAGCTCGGCATCCAGCGCGCCCAGGTCGCGACGCTGGCCGAGCAGCACAAGACGCAGAAGTCGATCCTCAGCCTGCAGATCGACAATCTGGAAGGCGTCGATCCCTACGAGGCCAGCACGCGGATCAGCCAGCTGGAGGCGCAGATCGACGCCACCTCCAGCGCCACCGCGCGCATCGCCAAGCTGCATCTGACCAACTATCTCTAGGCCGCATCGACATGAGCCCCGGCATCCAGGTCCCCCTATCGTACCGGCTCCGGCCGGCCTTGCGCCGCGCCCTGGTGCTGGCCGGCGGGCTGCTGCTGGCGCTCGGCATGCTGTCGGCAGCCCCCGGTCCGGCGGCGGCGCAGACCCGGGTGAAGGATCTGGTCACCTTCGACGGGGTCCGCCGCAACCAGCTTGTCGGCTACGGCCTTGTCGTCGGGCTGAACGGCACCGGCGACCGGCTGATCAACACCCCCTTCACCGAACAGAGCCTGAAGGGGATGATGGAGCGGCTCGGCATCAACACCCGCGGCGAGACCCTGCGCACCCGCAACGCCGCGGCTGTCATGGTGACGGCCAGCCTGCCGCCCTTCCCGCGCCAGGGGACGACGGTCGATGTCACGGTCTCGGCGCTCGGCGACGCCACCAGCCTGCTGGGCGGCACGCTGGTGGTGACGCCGCTGCTGGGGGCCGACGGCGAGGCCTATGCCGTGGCCCAGGGGCCGCTGTCGGTCAGCGGCTTCACCGCCGGCGGGGCGGCGGCGACGGTGACCAAGGGCGTGCCGACCACCGCCCGCATCGCCAACGGCGCCACGGTGGAGCGCGAACTGAAATTCGCGCTGAACGATGTCGGCGCGGTGCGGATGGCGCTGCGCAACCCCGATTTCACCACGGCGATCCGCATTGCCGACGCGGTGAATGGCCGGCTCGGTGCCGGCAACGCCCGGGTGGTCGACCTGACCACGGTCGACGTGCGGATCACCGGATCCTATGTCGGCAACGTCTCCCGCCTGATCGGCGAGATCGAACAGCTGGCGGTCCGGCCAGACGCCATCGCCCGCGTCGTGGTGGACGAGCGCAGCGGCACAATTGTCATCGGCGACGATGTCCGGGTCAGCCGCGTCGCCATCACCCAGGGCAACCTGACCGTCCGCGTGGTCGAGACGCCGCAGGTGTCGCAGCCGCAGCCCTTCAGCAACGGCTCCACCGTCGTCGTGCCGCGCACCGACGTGCAGGTGCAGGAGGGCAACGGCCGCCAGTTCGTGACCGTCGGCGGCAACGTCAGCCTGCAACAGCTGGTCAACGGGCTGAACGCGCTGGGGGTGGGTCCGCGCGACATGGTGGCGATCCTCCAGGCGATCAAGGCCGCCGGCGCCCTGCACGCCGATCTGGAAATCATCTGACCCCCCCAAGACCGGGATGGAGAGACGACGATGGACATCGCCGCAACGACCCTCCGCAGCCCTGCGACGCCCACGCCGGCAACCGCGACGCCGGCCCTCCCCAACCCGGAAGCGGCCGACAAGGTCGCGAAGGAGTTCGAGGCGATGCTGGTCGGCCAGCTGATGGAAAGCATGTTCGCGGGCATGCGCGAAAGCCCGCTGTTCGGCGGCGGCGGCCCGGCGGAGAAGCCGTGGCGCAGCATGATGTTGCAGGAATACGGCAAGGCCATCGCCGAATCCGGCACGCTCGGCATCGGCAGGATGACGCACGACGAGATCGTCCGCCTCTACGCATCGCAAGCGGAGCAGCGTTCATGAGCGTCACCCTCAAGGACCTGATCCACGAATTCGCCCCCGACCGCCGGACCGAACAGGCCGAGGCCGAGGGACCGGCCGCTCCCGATCCCGGCTATGACGGCGCCACCGCCCTGCTGGTGCGCGACTTCCTCGACGCGGTGGAAGCGCTGTCCGCCGTGCTGGAGGAGGAGTCCGCCTGCATCGCCGCCGGGATGCTCGACCGGCTGGAGGCCTTCGCCCACCGCAAGGCGGCGATGGCCGAACAGCTGGAGGGCGCCGTCCTGCGCGCCCGCGATGAAGGCATCCGCCTGCCCGACGATCTCCGCGCGATGACGCTGGAGCGCATCGACCGGCTGGAGCGGGCGGTGTCGGTCAACGCCTCCGGCCTCGTCGCCCTGCGCAAGGCGGTGCTGACCATCAACCGCAACCTGCTGACGGCGCTGGAGCGGGCGTCGAGCGACGGCACCTATGCCCGCGACGGACAGGCGCGCCGGCCGGTGGAACTGTCGGCCTCCGGTCTGAACGCCACGCTGTAGCGCCTGTTAGACTCTGATCGACTTTAGCGGCCCTTGACGCTGGACAGCTCGCCAGCCTGTTCCAGCTTGATGATGCTGGCGACCAGGGCACGCTGGAAGCCGCGGGCATCGGACGGCAGCGACACTCCGGCGCCGGTCGGCCAGAATTCGACGAAGGCGAGGCTGCCCTCCTCCCCCGCACCCGGCCATTCGAAGGCGACGCCCAGCCCGATCTCCTTCGTCGTCCGCCGATGGTCGGTGACGAGGATCTGCGCCTCCCAATGCATGCCGCCGGCGCCCTTGTCGGCCCGCTGCTGACTCCAGTTCCGCAGATAGTCACGGAAGGTCTCGGACTGGCGGTCGAGCCGCACATAGCTCGACCGGTCGGTCACCGTCTGCGCCAGCTTCGTGGTGTAGCGCGCCTGGGCGAGCGCCCGCGTCACGTCGGCACAAAGCTCCTCGATCTGGGCGAAGCTGCGCTTCACCGTGTCGGCAAGCGCCGCCGCCAGGGCCGGACCGGTCGGCGCCGCCGCGGCGTGGTCCTTGCGATACATGTCGAAGAGATCGTCCGAATCGCCCATCGCCGCCCCCACGCCACCGCCATCTGACGGTCCAGTCCACCGAATTCACCAAAAACAAATTAATAGCCGGTGAAGCGACACGAAAACGCCCCGGCTCGTTGGAGCCGGGGCGTTTCTGATCTGGGTGAAGATGCAAGCATTTGCGCTTTGGATTGGAGCGTCTCTTGTGCCTGAGCGACCTGGCGGCGACCTACTCTCCCACGTCTTAAGACGCAGTACCATTGGCGCGGAGGCTTTTCACGGCCGAGTTCGGGATGGGATCGGGTGTTTGA
>NZ_WHOS01000010.1 GCF_013340935.1 Azospirillum melinis
CCTTCGCGCCGTATTCCCCCTCTCCCCCGGGGGGAGAGGGGGAATACGGCGCGAAGGGGACGGGCGCCATCCGTTATTCCGCCGCCGCGCGGGCGGCGGTGCGGACCAGCAGGTTGCGGCCGGTCATCTCGGTCGGCTTGGGCAGGCCCAGCAGGTCGAGCAGCGTCGGGGCGATGTCGGCCAGACGGCCGCTGTCGATGCGGGCGCCGGCCGGGCCGTTGACCAGCACCAGCGGAACCTTGTCCAACGTGTGGGCGGTGTGCGGGCCGCCGGTCTCCGGGTCCTTCATCAGCTCGCAGTTGCCGTGGTCGGCGGTGATCAGCATGGTGCCGCCGGCGCGGCGCACCGCGGCCTCAACCTGACCGACGCTGCTGTCGACCGCCTGCACGGCCTTGATGGCGGCATCCAGCATGCCGCTGTGACCGACCATATCGGGGTTGGCGAAGTTGACGACGATCAGGTCGTATTTGCCCGAATCGATGGCGCCGACCAGCTTGTCGGTCACTTCCGAGGCCGACATCTCCGGCTGGAGATCGTAGGTGGCCACCTTCGGCGACGGGACCAGAATGCGGTCCTCGCCCTCATAGACCCGCTCCTCGCCACCGTTGAAGAAGAAGGTGACGTGCGGATACTTCTCCGTCTCGGCGATGCGCAGCTGCTTCAATCCGGCCTCGGAAACCACCTCGCCCAGCACCTTGGTCAGGGTTTTGGGCGGAAAGATGGTTGTCATGAGCTTCGCCAGCGCCGACGAATATTCGACCATGCCAACCACGGCGGCCAGCTTCGGCGTGCCACCCGCCGGGGTGTTGGCCACCGGGAAGCCATCAAAATCCTTCTCGACATAGGCGGCCAGGATCTCGCGGGCGCGGTCGGCGCGGAAGTTCGCCATCAGGATGGCGTCGCCGTCCTTCATGCCGGCGTAATCGCCGATCACCGTCGGCAGGATGAACTCGTCATGCTTGTCGGCGGCGTAGCTCTGCTCGATGGCCTGGATCGGGTCGGCGGCGCGCTCGCCCTCCGCCCTGGTCATCGCGGCATAGGCCTTGGCGACGCGGTCCCAGCGCTTGTCGCGGTCCATGGCGTAATAGCGGCCGATAACGGTCGCCACCTCTACGCCCGGCAGCTCGAAGACATCGGCCATGAACTCGGCGACCTGATCCTTCGCGCTCTGCGGCGGAACGTCGCGGCCATCGGTGAAGGCGTGAACCGCCACCGGCACACCCTCGCGCGACAGCACGCCGGCCAGCGCGGCGATGTGGTCCTGGTGCGAGTGGACGCCGCCCGGCGACATCAGGCCCATCAGATGGACGCGCCCGCCGGTCCTGTGCATCGTCTTGACGAGGTCGTTCAGCGCGGCGTTGCGCTCAAGCTCGCCCTCGACGATGGCGTGGTCGATCATCACCAGATCCTGCATGACCACCCGGCCGGCGCCGAGATTCATGTGCCCGACCTCGGAGTTGCCCATCTGGCCCTTCGGCAGGCCGACCTCCTCCTCGCTGGCGTCGAGGAAGGCCGTCGGTTCGGCCGACCACAGGCGATCCCAGTTCGGGGTCTCGCCCAGCGCAATCGCGTTGTCGGACCGCTCCTCGCGATAGCCCCAGCCGTCCAGAATGCAGAGGACGACAGGGCGGGGTCGGTTGGTCTCGGTCATCGCGCTTACCTTTCTCGAAAGGTTGTGGTCTCGGAGTTTCGTGTTTTTCAGCTCCGGCGCTTTTCCGCGCGCCGGATGCGACGCTTGGAATCAGGACCTGTGATAGGGGTGACCGGCAAGAATTTGTTGAGCGCGATAGAGTTGCTCCGCAAGCATGCCGCGCACCAGCATATGGGGCCAGGTCATCGGCCCGAAGGCGAGAAGGAAATCGGCCCGCGCGCGCACCGCGTCGCCATGGCCGTCGGCACCGCCGATCAGGAAGGCGAGATCGCCGGCGCCACGGTCGCGCCAGTCGCCGATCTTGGCGGCGAAGGTCTCGCTGGGCAGCGCCTTGCCGCGTTCGTCCAGCGCCACGACGATGGCGCCGGCCGGCACGGCGGCGAGCAGCAGCTCAGCCTCCTGCCGTTTCAATTCGTCGGAGGAGAGGCGTTTCTTCACCTCGACCTCCTTCAGGGTGAAGGGCCAGCTGAGCCGTCCGACATACTCGTCGAACAGGTCGCGGGTCGGTCCGCCCCGCGACCGCCCAACGGCGGCGAGCCACAGACGCATGATGCGGCCCTCCGCCTCCGGCCCGTCAGGCGCTCAGCCGCGCCGTGCCCGACGGCGTCGGCAGTTCCAGACCCCACATCTTTTCGATGTTGTAGAAGGTCCGGACTTCCGGCTTGAACAGGTGGACGATCACGTCGCCGGCATCGACCAGCACCCAGTCGCACTGGGCCATGCCTTCCATCTCGACGCCGCGGACGCCGGCCTGCTTCAGCTTTTCGGCCAGCTTCATGGCCATGGCAGCGATGTGCCGCGTGTTGCGGCCCGACGCCACGATCATGTAATCGGCGAAGGTGGTTTTCCCGGCGAGATCGATGACGGTCACGTCATCTGCCTGGTCGGCGTCGAGCGACGCCTGGATGAGCGCCTTCAGGTCCTGCGGTTCCAGGATCTGGGGAACGGCGGCTGGCCGCGGAGCGGTCGCGGCCGTTTCGGTGTGCGTGGTGATGGCTCCAACCTCTTGCAACGGTGTCACGACCCGGCGGCCCGTGCCTGCCGGATCGCCGTCGCCGAGGCCGGGTGCAAGGAGTTGCGTAAGAACGCCCAGGCCGGCCGCCTGCGGCGCGCCAGCCCTTTTACCCCGGACACCGACACCCGCCGACGGGTGTAGCGCTGGGCGGCCTTGCCGCTCAACGCACCAAGAGAATAGGTTGGACGGGCGAAAACCGCAACGGCCACCGAGTCGAAGATTCGATTCCAGTGCTTCCAGCGTGGAATTTGCCGCAAATTGTCCGCCCCCATCAACCATACGAAGCGGGTTTTGGGGAAGCGGCGCTGAAGCTTGGCCAGCGTATCGGCGGTGTAGCGGGTGCCCAGCGCGGTCTCGATGGCCGTCACTTCGATCCGCGGATGGGCGGCAACGGCCCGCGCCTCCGCCAGCCGTTCGGGCAGCGACGCCATGCCGGAGGTGGACTTGAGCGGGTTCTGCGGGCTGACCATCCACCAGACGCGGTCGAGCCCGAGCGCCTTCAGCGCGAACAGGCTGATATGCCGGTGCCCGGCATGGGCCGGATTGAACGACCCGCCGAGGATGCCGACGGTCAGCCCCGCATAGAGCGGGCCGGAATAGAGATGGGGGGCACTCTTCACTCCCGAATGGGCTCCCTCTCCCGCCACGGGAGAGGGAAGGGGCCCATGCGGAGCATGGGAAGGGTGAGGGGTGATGCGAGGAGCAGGGGATCCATGTTCGGATCGCCCCTCACCCTCCCCGCCTTCGGCGGGTCCCCTCCCTCTCCCGGGGCGGGAGAGGGCACTCACCTTAAGGCCGCGTCTGGCCATCGCCGCGCACGACATACTTGTAGCTGGTCAGCTGCTCGGCTCCCACTGGGCCGCGGGCGTGGAACTTGTCGGTGGAGATGCCGATCTCCGCCCCCATACCGAACTCGCCGCCATCGGCGAACTGGGTCGAGGCATTCCACAGCACGATGCCGCTGTCCACCCGGGACAGGAACCGCTCCGCCACCGCCGGATCCTCGGTCAGGATCGATTCGGTGTGGTGGGAGCTGTGGGTGTTGATGTGGTCGATGGCCCCATCCACCCCGTCCACCACGCCGCAGGCGATGATGGCGTCGAGATACTCGGTGTCCCAATCCTCCGGCGCCACCGCCGTCACCCGCGGATCGGCCGCCTGGGCCGCCGCATCGCCGCGCACCGCGCAGCCGGCATCCAGCAGATCCTTCACCAGAACCGGCAGGGCAGTGTCGGCGATGGTGCGGTCGACCAGCAGGGTCTCGGCGGCGCCGCAGATGGAGGTGCGGCGCATCTTGGCGTTCAGCACCACCTTGCGGGCCTTCTCCAGGTCGGCGGCGGCATCGACATAGACGTGGCAGTTGCCGTCCAGATGCTTGATGACCGGCACCCGGCTCTCGTCGGCGATGCGCTGGATCAGCGACTTGCCGCCGCGTGGAATGATGACGTCGATGTAATCGCGCATGGTCAGCATATGGCCGACGGCGGCGCGGTCGGTGGTCGGCACCAGTTGGATCGCCGCCTCCGGCAGCCCGGCCTCGCGCAGGCCCTGGGCCAGACAGGACGCGATGGCGCGGGACGAGCGGATGCTCTCCGACCCGCCGCGCAGGATGGCGGCGTTGCCCGACTTCAGGCAGATGCCGCCGGCATCCGCCGTCACGTTGGGCCGGCTTTCATAGATGATGCCGACGACGCCAAGCGGCACGCGGACGCGCTGGATGCGCAGGCCGTTGGGCCGCGTCCACTCCGCCAGCACGCCGCCGATGGGATCGGGGAAGTCGGCGATGTCCTCAAGCCCCTTGGCCATCGCCTCGATGCGCGTGTCGTCCAGCATCAGCCGTTCGCGCATGGGGCCGGACAGGTCGCGGGCGCTCGCCATGTCTTCCGCATTCGCGGCCTTGATCTCGGCGGCGCGGGCGCGGATGGCCGCCGCCGCCGCCCTCAGGGCCCGGTCCTTCGACGGCCCTGGCACGGTCGCCAGCGCGGCCGCGGCGGCGCGGGCGGCGCGGCCGAGGGCGATCATCTGGTCGTGCAGGGCGTCGGTGGTATCGAGCAGGGCGGACATGGAGGTCTCCGGACACTCTATCCGTTGAAGGGACGACGACCTTAACGAATTGTTCGGGGTTGCGAAAGCCGCGTGGTTGTGGGACTTCGGCGTTGCGGTATGGGCGGGCGTGTGCAAAACGCAACGCGCCGGCCGCGCCGGGACAAGGTTTTCGGGCCACAGGGCTTTCGGGTAGGGTGACATGCTGACGCTGCTGCTGATCGTCTCCGCCTTCTTCGCCGGCGTGCTGAACGCCGTGGCCGGGGGCGGCAGCTTCCTGACCTTCCCCGCACTGATCCTGGCCGGCGTGCCGCCGCTGAACGCCAACGCCACCAGCACCGTCGCGGTGTCTCCCGGCGCGCTTGCCAGCGCCTTCGGCTACCGGCGGGAGCTGGGACGCATCCGCGAGGTGCACCTGCCCTCTTTCCTCGGCATCAGCCTCGTCGGCGGACTGCTGGGGGCGTTGCTGCTGTTATGGACGCCGCAGCGGACCTTCGAGGTCATCGTGCCGTGGCTGCTGCTGTTCGCCACGCTGTTGTTCGCCATCGGCCCGACCGCCTCGGCCTGGGTCCGCCGCAACGTCACCATCGGCCACGGCACTGTGCTGGCGGTGCAGTTCCTGATCGCGGTCTATGGCGGCTATTTCGGCGGCGGCATTGGCATCCTGATCCTGGCGACGCTCGGCGTCTTCGGCCTGACCGACCTGCATGCGATGAACGGGCTGAAGTCGCTGGTCTCCGGCTGCCTCAACGCAGTGGCGGTGGCGGCCTTCGTCGCCGGCGGCGCGGTCTATTGGACGGAGGCGCTGATCATGCTGGTCGCCGCGATGGCCGGCGGCTACGCCGGCGCTTCGGTCGCCCGCCACATCCCGCCGCCGGTCCTGCGCAAGCTGGTGATCCTGGTTGGGGCGGCGATGACCGTCTATTTCTTCCTCACCAAAGCCTGATCCGAACGGAGTCCTCCGGCATGACCGCCATCATCGACCGCAACACCCTGCCCTACCGCCCCTGCGTCGGCATCATGCTGCTGAACGACCGCGGCGAGGTGTTCGTCGCCAAGCGTTGCGGGTCTGAGGCCGACTGGCAGATGCCCCAGGGCGGCATCGACGACGGCGAGGATGCCCGCAGCGCCGCCTTCCGCGAGCTGGAGGAGGAAATCGGCACGGCGAACGCGGAGTTCATCGCCATGACCGCCGCCCCCCACCGCTACGACCTGCCCGACGATCTGCTGGGCAAGGTGTGGAAGGGCCGCTGGCGCGGGCAGGAGCAGATGTGGATGCTGGCCCGCTTCACCGGTGCCGAGGCCGACATCCGGCTCGACACCGACCACCCGGAATTCGACGCCTGGAAATGGATCGGCGCCGAAGAACTGCCGGGCCTGATCGTCGCCTTCAAGCGGCCGGTCTATCAGTCCGTCCTGGCCGAATTCCGTCCGCTGATCGCGCCGGTAAAAGGCTGACGCATCCTGCCGGGGGCCTGCCCCTCCACCATGTCCCATTTTTGATTGCGGTTATCCCCAACTTCCCGCCGCCGCCCCCTCCGTCCGAAGCTTGCGCTTAACGAATCCTTGAGACGCAGTCTGGCAACGTCGCTGCTGCAACCGGAATGCGCAAGAATGTGCCTGCCGTAGACGGAGGGGTGGCGTGTCGCTGATCAAGTGGACGGAGGAGGATGACGGCCGGCTCCGCCTGGGCCTGCCGAGCGACCTCGATTTGCCCATGGCGCAACCTCTGCTGGACAGTTTGCGCGCGGCTTTCAAGGCCTCGGCCGACGTCACCGTCCAGGCCGACGCCGTGGAGCGCATCAGCGCCGCCTGCATCCAGGCGCTGGTCGTCGCCGCCCGCGATGCGGCCGAGCGCGGGGCCGCCTTCGTCCTCGCCACCCCGTCCGAGGTCCTGTCGGAAGCGTGCGAGGATCTGGGACTCGCCGTCTGGCTGAAGCAATGGAGCCGAGCGTGAAGAAGAAAGTGATGACGGTGGACGATTCGCGCACCATGCGCGACATGGTGTCCTTCACCCTGCGGGGTGCCGGCTATGACGTGGTGGAAGCCGCCGACGGCCAGCAGGCGATGAGTGCCATCGCCACCAACAAGGTGGATCTGGTCATCACCGACCTGAACATGCCGGTGATGGACGGGCTGACCCTGATACGCAAGCTGCGCGCCATCCCTGCCCACCGCACCCTGCCGATCCTGATGCTGACCACCGAGGCGGACGAGAGCAAGAAGGCGGAAGGCCGCGCCGCCGGCGCCACCGGCTGGATCGTGAAGCCCTTCAACCCCGACAAGCTGGTGTCGGTGGTGCAGAAGGTCTGCGGCTGACCGCAAGCCGCCGGATTCAGGGAGGGGTGCAGCCGTGGACGATCTCAGCCGCTTCAAACAGACCTACTTCGACGAGAGCGCCGAACTCCTGGCGGTCGCCGAGGCCGGGCTGCTGCGCCTCGCCCCCGGCGACATCGACATGGACGAGGTGAATGCGATCTTCCGCGCCGTCCATTCGATCAAGGGCGGCGGCGGCGCCTTCGGCTTCAACGACCTCGTGGCTTTCGCGCATGAGTTCGAAACGGTGATGGACGGCGTGCGCAACGCCGAAATCCCGGTCAGCACCGAACTGGTCGACACGCTGATCCGCGCCAACGACGTGCTGGCCCGCCTGCTGGCCCACGCCGCCGACGAAACCGAGGCGCCGGCCGGCACAACCGACGACACCGTCGCCGCCCTCCGCCGTTTCCTGGACAGGAGCGGGGAGCCGGCGGACGAGGCGCCGCCCGCCGCCATCCAGGCCGCCGCAGGCTTCTATCCCGACGACGAGGATGACGAGGCCGGCATCTTCGGCGACGCGCTGGCGGCGATCCAGGCCGCGCGCGACGACCAGCCGGCGCGCGCTGCGGGTCCCGTTCCCGAAGGCAAAGTCCGCTGGACCATCGTCTTCCGCCCGAAGGCCGAACTGCTGCTGTCGGGCAACGAGCCGACCTACATGCTGCGCGCCCTGCGCCGACTGGGCGAGGCGGAGGTGATCTGCCATCTGGACAGGCTGCCCCCCCTGCGCGACCTCGACGCCGAACTGCTGCACCTGTCCTGGACGGTGACGCTGCTGGCCGACCCGCAGGTGAACCGCGCCCAGATCGACGACGTGTTCGAGTTCGTCGCCGACGATTGCGACATCCGCATCAGCGCCGAAGCCCCGCCGCCAGCGATCATCGTCCCCGCGCTCATTGCGCCAGTGGAGCCGGTCACGCCCGCCCCTGCCGTCAACCTGCCGGAGCCGGTTGCCTCCGCAGCCGCACCCGCCACCCCGGCCGCCACCACATCGGGCGCAGCGAAGCCCGGCGACGGCGCCAGGCGGACGAACGGCGGCACCGACCATGCCGGGCCGGCCACCCACACCATCCGCGTCGATCTCGACAAGATCGACCGGCTGGTCAACATGGTCGGCGAGATGGTCATCACCCAGGCGATGATCGCCGAGCATCTGCGCGACCTGCCGCCGGGCCAGTTCCAGGAACTGCTGGAGGGGCTGGAAGGCCTCGCCCAGCACACCCGCGAACTGCGGGAAAGCGTGATGTCGATCCGCGCCCAGCCGGTTTCCAGCGTCTTCTCGCGCATGCCACGGCTGGTGCGCGAATGCGCCGCCGTGACCGGCAAGGAGGTGATGCTGGTCACCACCGGCGAGACGACGGAGGTCGACAAGACGGTGGTGGAGAACCTCGTCGACCCGCTGACCCACATGATCCGCAACTCCATCGACCATGGGCTGGAAGGCCCGGAGGAGCGGGAGCGCGTCGGCAAGCCGCGCGCCGGCACCGTGCATCTGTCGGCCGCCCACCGGTCGGGCCGCATCGTGATCGAGGTGACCGACGACGGCCGCGGCATCAACCGTGCCAAGGTGCTGTCGAAGGCCATCGAGAAGGGCCTGGTGCAGCCGGGTGCCAGCCTGTCGGACGAGGAAATCGACCACCTGATCTTTCTGCCCGGCTTCTCCACCGCCGATCAGGTGTCGAACCTGTCGGGCCGTGGCGTCGGCATGGACGTGGTGCGGCGGAACATCTCCAGCCTGGGCGGGCGGATCGGCGTCTATTCGACGCCGGGCGAAGGGTCTCGCTTCGTCCTGTCGCTGCCACTGACGCTGGCGGTGCTGGACGGCATGGTGATCTCGGTCGGGGAGGAGCGCTTCGTCCTGCCGCTGACCAACATCGTCGAAAGCCTGCGCCCCAAGCCCGCCGACCTGCATGGGCTGGTCAACAAATGCGACGTCATGATGGCGCGCGGCGAATATGTCCGGCTCGTCCATCTCCACCGGCTGTTCGGCATCCCCAAGGCCATCGACGACGCCACCAAGGGGCTGGTCGTGCTGGTGGAGACGGAGGACGGCTCCCGCCTCGGCCTTGTGGTGGACGAGGTGCTGGGCCAGCAGCAGGTCGTCATCAAGAGCCTGGAATCCAACTTCCGCCGGCTGGACGGCGTTGCCGCCGCCACCATCCTCGGCGACGGCCGGGTCGCCCTGATCCTGGACGTGGCGGGCCTGCGCGAAATGAGCCGCCATGGTTCAGGCACTGGCGCCGGCAATGGCAACGCCTCCGGCAGCACCCCGCCTTCCCCGTCCCTGCCCGCCCCGGCGGACAAGTCCGACCAGCGTCAACGCCAAACGGTTTGAGGTTCAGCGATGAGCAGTTCCACCGCAATCGCCCCTGTCAGCTCCCGTACCGATCTCCAGCCGGCCGGCGCCGCGAACGGCAGCGAGGAGCAATACGTCACCTTCACCGTCGGCAGCGAGGAGTACGGAGTCAACATCCTGGCAGTCAGGGAAATCCGCGGCTGGACGCCGGAGAGCCGGCTGCCCAATCTTCCCGACTATGTTCGCGGCGTGATCAACCTGCGCGGCATCATCATCCCGATCTTCGACCTGCGGGCCCGCTTCGGCGGCGGCCTGACCCAGGTGACGAAGCGCCATGTCGTGGTGGTGATGCAGGTGGGGGAGCGAACGCGCGGCATCCTGGTCGACGCCATTTCCGACATCCTCGCCATCGGCCACGACGCCATCAAGCCGCCGCCCGATGTCGACAGCGGTCTGGTCGACGCCGAGTATCTCAGCGGCCTCTACACCGCCGAGAACCGGATGGTGACCCTGCTCAATGTGGGGAAGCTGTTCGCCGGCGAGCATGTCGACCAGGACGCCACCCGCGCGGCGCTGGAGCCGACCTGATACCGGTTGGCCATCCCCCGGCTGCGCAGGCCGCAACGAGAAGCCATAAAAAGAGGGAACGTCAGCGATGGCCACCGACGGTACGATTGCCAAATCCGGCACCTTCCTCAGCAACATGCGCATCGCCAAGCGGCTGTGGCTGGTCTTCGGCCTGCTGCTGGTTCTGATCGCCGCCCAGTCCGGCACCGGCATCTATGGGCTGGACGGGCTGAACCGGCGCATCGACAGCGTCATCGCGTCGGGCGACCTCGCCGTCTTCGCCAAGGACCTGGAAAGCCGCCTGGGTGCGCAACGGCTGCAAACCCGGGAATACATCAATCTCGGCACCACCGAGGCGCTGGACCGGCTGCGCGTCCTGCGCGGGGAGTTCGAATCGGCGATGTCGGGCCGGCAGGCCATGATGAAGGCCTCCCCCCAGGCCGCCGCTTTCGCCGACCTCAACAGCCTGCACGGCGCCTACCACGAGAAATTCGACGCGGTGCGGACCGTGCGCGAGCGCGCCGACCGGACGCTGCACGAGCGCATGGACCCGCTGGGCACCCAGGTGACCAAGCGGCTGGAAGAGGCGGTGGCCGCGGCCGACGCCTCCGGCGACAAGGACATCGCTTTCGGCATGCAGGAGGTGGAGAAGCGCTGGCTGCTGACCCGCTTCTACGCCAACCGCGCCATCGGCCTGCGCGATCCGGCCGCCGCCGCCCAGGTGGAGGCGGAAGGCAAGGCGATGGGCGACGGGATCGCCCGGCTGTCCACCCTGCTGCAAAACAATGCCGCCCTGTCCGTGGCCCTGCGCGACGTCGACGCCCGCGCTGCCGAATACCGCAACGCCTTCCGCGAGATCGTCGCCGCCAATGACGACGCCAAGCGCCGCACCGACGACCTCGTGACCGCCGCATCCGCGGTCAACCGCGCCATCGACGGCATCGTCGCCTCCATCGCCGCCGGCTCCAGGGCCATCGAGCAGGAGGCCGGCAGCGAAGCCGCCTTCACCATCCGCCTGACGGTCGGGCTGGGTCTGCTGTCGCTGGTGATCGGCATCGTCGCGGCCAACCGCATCGCCGCCTCCATCGTCGGACCGGTCACCGGCATCCGCCGGGTGATGACCGAACTGACGGAGGGCAAGCTGTCGGTCAGCGTCCCCCATACCGGCCAGCAGGACGAGTTGGGCGACATGGCCCGCGCCGTCGACGCCTTCAAGGACGAGGCGGTGGAGGCCCTGCGCTCCCGCATCGCGCTGGAACAGGTGTCGGCCAACATCATGATGGCCGATGCCGACGGCCGCATCCTCTACGCCAACGACTCGATCATGGCGATGTTCCGCCATGCCGAGGCCGACCTGCGGACCGCGCTGCCCGGCTTCGATCCGAGCAGGCTGGTCGGACAGAATTTCGACACCTTCCACCGCGACCCAGCCCACCAGCGCCGCCTGCTGACCGACCTGACCCACACCCATCGTGGTTTGGCCAAGACCGGTGGCCGCACCTTCCAGGTCATCGCCAACCCGGTGGTCAGCCGTCGGGGCGAGCGGCTCGGCACCGTCATCGAATGGCGCGACCTGACCGAGGAGCTGGCGATCGAGGCGGAGATCGGCGCCATGGTGGAGAATGCGGTGCGCGGCGACTTCACCCACCGCATCCCGTTGGACGGCAAGAGCGGCTTCTTCCGGCTGGTCAGCGAAGGCATCAACCGCCTGTCCGGGAACATCGCCGCCGTCACCGAGGAGTTGGCAACGGTGCTGGAATCCCTGTCGCGCGGCGACCTGACCAGCCGCATCGACAAGCAGTATGAAGGCGTGTTCCAGCGGCTGAAGGACGATTTCAACGGCACGGTCGCCCGTTTGTCGGAGATCGTGCAGCGCATCGACCATGCCGCCGGCTCCATCGCCATCGCCAGCCGCGAGGTGGCGGAGGGCAGCATGGACCTGTCGGAGCGGACGGAACAGCAGGCCTCCTCGCTGGAGGAGACCGCGGCCAGCATGGAACAGCTCGCCGCCACCGTGCGCTCCAACGCCGACAACGCCCAGCAGGTCAACGGCTACGCCACCGAGGCGCGCGCCGCGGCCTCGCGCGGCGGGCAGGTGGCGACCAGCGCTGTGGAGGCGATGCGCCGGATCGAACAGTCGTCGCAGAAGATCTCCGACATCATCGGGGTGATCGACGAGATCGCCTTCCAGACCAACCTGCTGGCGCTGAACGCGGCGGTGGAGGCGGCGCGGGCCGGCGACGCCGGGCGCGGCTTCGCCGTGGTGGCGCAGGAGGTGAGGCAGCTCGCCCAACGCTCCGCCCAGGCGTCGAAGGAGATCAAGGCGCTGATCCTGGACAGCGGTGGGCAGGTTCGCGATGGCGTCGACCTCGTGCGGTCGGCCGGCAGCTCCCTGACGGAGATCGTGTCGGGCATCGGCCGCGTCGCCGATCTGGTGTCGGAGATCGCGCGGGCGACCGCCGAGCAGGCGTCCGGCCTTGACGAGGTCAACATCGCCATCTCCCAGATGGACGAGATGACTCAGAAAAACGCCGCCCTGGTGGAGGAAAGCACCGCCGCCGCCCGCTCCCTGGAGGATCAGGCCGACCAGCTGCGCCAGCAGATGACCTTCTTCACCCTCGATCGCAGATCAGCCTGACCCGAGGTCTCTTGATGACGCCCCCGGTGCCGCGATGACCGACCGCTCGCCCGCCTCACTGACCGAACCCGAGACGCTGCGGCGCCCCCCGGCCGCGCCGGCCGCGGTGTTCGGTGGCGCGCGCGAATTCCATTTCGAGCGGCACCATTTCGACCTGATCGCCGGCCTGCTCTATCAGCTGGCCGGCATCGCGCTGGCGCCGCACAAGGCGGAGATGGTCTATGCCCGGCTGGCACGCCGCCTGCGCGAATTGCGGCTGCCCGATTTCGACGCCTATTGCGCCCTTCTGCAAAGCGACGGCGTGGCAGACGAGATCGGGTTCCTGGTCAACGCGCTGACCACCAACCTGACCAGCTTCTACCGCGAATCGCACCATTTCGACTTTCTCGCCTCCACCGTCCTGCCGGAACTGCGGGCGCTGAACGCCCACAAGCCGAAACCGCGGCTGCGGCTGTGGTCGGCCGGCTGCTCCTCCGGGCCGGAGCCCTACACCATGGCGATGGTGCTGGTTTCCGCCATGGGGGCGGAACTGCGCCGCTGGGATGCCCGCATCCTCGCCACCGACATCGACACCCACATGGTGGAGACCGCCCGGCGCGGCATCTACCCGCTGTCGGGCGCCACCGGCATTCCGCCGGCGATCCGCCAGCGCTTCACCACGGACACCCGGCTGGACGGCGAGCCGGCTGTGGCGATGGGCGAGGAGCTGAAGCGCCTCGTGACCGTCAAGCCCCTGAACCTGCTGGAACATTGGCCGATGTCCGGCCCGTTCGATGCGATCTTTTGCCGCAACGTCCTGATTTATTTCGACCGCCGTGGCCGGATGCAGGTGATAGAGAACTTCGCCCGGATGCTCCGCCCTGGCGGATATCTGTTCCTCGGCCACTCGGAGAGCCTGTATGGCGTGTCGAACCTGTTCCGGCAGGCCGGTCCGACCATCTATCGGAGGGAGTGAGCGATGAACGCCGAACCCCTCCCCCGGCAGGAGCCAGCCGGCCCGACTCTCCGCAACCGCATGGGAAGCGGGCGCTACTTCAACCGGGAATTCAATGCCGACACCGTCAAGATCGGGCTGGGCCAGCAGGCGGTCAGCGACCGTCCCGACCTGATGATCGCGACGACGCTGGGTTCCTGCGTGGCGGCCTGCATTCATGACCCGGTGCGCGGCATCGGTGGCATGAACCATTTCATGCTGCCCGACCTGCCGGCGAGCGAGCTTGAGGGGGCCGGCATGGCCGCGCGCTACGGCTCCGTCGCCATGGAGCGGCTGATCAACGCGCTGCTGGCCGCCGGTGCCCAACGCCAACGCCTGCAGGTCAAGCTGTTCGGCGGCGGGCGCGTCATCGAATCGAGCTACGACATCGGCGGGCTGAACTGCCGCTTCGCACTGGATTACGTACGGACGGAGGGGCTGACGCTGGCCGGCCACGATCTGGGCGGAGGCTCCGCCCGGCGGGTGCATTACTTCCCGCACAGCGGACGCGCGCTTCGCCGCCTGCTGCGGCCGGAGGCGGCGGCCGACACCGTCACCCGCGAACGGCGTTTCATCACGCACCTGAGCCAGGCCCCCGAGGAGGGCGAGGTCGAACTGTTCACCCCCGCCGATCCGGAAGGGAGCTGACCCATGCCCAGACCGATCCGCGTCGTCATCGTCGACGACAGCGCGTTGATGCGCGAAATGCTGAAGGACATCCTGACCCGGGAGACGGGGATGGAGGTGGCCGGGGTCGCCCGCGATCCCTTCGAAGCGCGCGAGGTCATCAAGGCCACCAACCCAGACGTCATCACGTTGGACGTCGAGATGCCGAAGATGGACGGGCTGTCCTTCCTGGAGAAGATCATGACCCTGCGGCCGACGCCGGTCATCATGGTCTCCTCCCTGACCCGGGAGGGGTCGGATGCCGCCATCCGCGCGCTCGAGCTGGGGGCGGTTGACTGCGTCGCCAAGCCCGGTGGCTCCGACGGGCAGGGCTTCGAGGCGACGGCGATGGAGCTGGTTTCCAAGATCCGCGTCGCCGTCACCGCGCGCCTGACCATGCGCCGCCCGGCTGCCACCCATGGCGTCCTACCGACGCCGCGGCGTGCCGGCTCGGGCAAGCGGCTGATCGCGGTCGGCGCCTCGACGGGCGGGGTGGAGCGCATCCGCGACGTGCTGGCCGCCATGCCGGCCGACTGCCCGCCCATCGTCATCACCCAGCATATGGGCCCCAGCTATGTGCCCAGCTTCGCGGCGCGGCTCGACCGGCTGTCCGCCCCCACCGTGCGGGTCGCCGTCCATGGCGACCGCCCGGCCCAGGGGCTGGTGCTGATCGCCCCCGGCGACCGGCATCTCGCCATCGTCCGCGACACCGCCGGCTTCGTCTGCCACATCCAGGACACCCCCGCGGTCAGCGGCCACCGCCCGTCGGTCGACGTGCTGTTCGCCTCCGTCGCCAAGGCGGCCGGCAACAACGCGGTCGGCGTCATCCTGTCCGGCATGGGCCGTGACGGCGCCATCGGCATGAAGGCGATGCATGACGCCGGCGCCTTCACCATCGGCGAGCAGGAATCGAGCTGCGTCGTCTATGGAATGCCGCGCGCCGCCAGGGAAGCCGGCGCGGTCGCGGTCGAACTGCCGCTTGCCCAAATCCCCGCCGAAATGCTGCGCGCCTTCGACGCCGTCGGCGAACGCCCCCGCACCGCCCCGACCTGATCGGGGATCCGGGTAGAGTTTCCAAGGAGCACCAGTATGTTCAAGTCCGCTGCCCACGACGCCGTCCAGACCGGCCCTCGGAATGCCGCGCCCCGGGACGTCTCCGCGACGCCGGACGGCGACGCCAAGGTCGCGGTCACCGCGGAGCTTCTGTCCACCTGGCTCGGCTTCGCCGATGTACAGCGCCGCACGCTCGACATCGTGCAGGGCGAGCTGACGCGCACCTCGGACCATGTGGAGACCTCCACCCTCGACCTGTCGGAGCGCTTCCGCGAACTGGCCCGGAAGGCGCTGGAGCAGTCCGAGCGGGTGGCCCAGATCGTCGACATGGCAGGGTCGGTCGACATCGACGGTGAGCGGGTGCCGCTCGACAGGCTGGTCGTCGGCATGCAGGACGTGATCACCGACATGGTGGCCAACATCGTCACCCTGTCGCGCCATGCCATGAGCATGGTCTATCTGCTGGACGACGTGCAGAAGGACGTGGCCGAGCTGGAGAAATCGATCGGCGACATCGACGGCATCAACCGCCAGACCAACTTCCTGGCGCTGAACGCGACCATCGAGGCCAGCCGTGCCGGCGAGGCCGGGCGGACCTTCGCCGTGGTGGCGCAGGAGGTGCGGCACCTCTCCCGCTCCACCGGCGAACTGGCCGACCGCATGCGCGGCACCGTCACCGCCGTGGTGAAGGGCGTGCGCAACGGCCACGACATCCTGCGCCAGATCGCCAACACCGACATGTCGCCGCAGATGCTGGCCAAGGAACGCGTCGACAAGACGATGGACAGCCTGGTGGAGCAGACCAACCATTTCCAGTCGGTGCTGGAGACAGCGGCGTCGGTGTCGTCCGATATGTCGTCCACCATCGCGCACGTCATCACCGGCATGCAGTTCCAAGACCTGACCAAGCAGCGGATCGAGGCGATCAACGACAGCCTCGCCATCATGAGCGCCGGGCTGGGAGATCTGGAAACCCGCATCCGCGCCCAGGTGCCGCCCACCATCGGCGCACGCGAACCGCAGGAATGGCTGAACCAGCTGATGGGCCGCTTCACGCTGAGCGAAATGCGCGAGCGCTTCGTGCGCAGGCTGCTGCTGGAAGGCACCGCCCTGGACGAAAACGGCGTGCTTGACCTCGATGCCGCAGGGGGAAGCAGCGCCGGCGGTGATATTGAACTCTTCTAGCGCGGCGCTCTCCGCCTGTACACTGAACCACATTTGCGGAAAGACGGGCCTATGGACTACGGCATCGAAGTGCGCGATCAGGAGGCGGTCATCCGCCTCCGCGGTCGCCTGACCTTCAACGACCACGCAAAGTTACGGGCACTGATCGGCGAAATGGGGCAGAACAAGCTCAAGCGCCAGGTCCTCGACCTGTCGTCGCTCGAATTCGTCGATTCCGCCGGCATCGGCATGCTGCTGATCGCGCGGGAGGAGATGGACCGCGCCGCCAAGCAGTTCATCCTGCGCGGCGCCGCCGGTCAGGTCAAACGGGTGCTGACCGTGGCGCAGATCGCCAAGATCGTCCCGATCGAGGACTGATCCCGGTGATCGACGGGACAATCCAGGGCACGACACAGGAGGCGGACCAGGCCGTCGGCTGCCGCACCCGCTTCGCCGGTCTTCTGGCGCCGGGGTTGGCGGCCGACCGGCTGAACCGGCTGGCGCTGGCGCTGCGCCTGTCCCCGCTGCTGCAGGCGCCCGCCGGATCGGCGCCGCTGGCAGTCCTGCTGGCCGGAGACGGAAGCGCCGTCCCGGAGTCCGATGCGCTCTGGCTCCCGCCCGTCGCCGCCTGGATCGAGCCGCCGGCCGATACCGGCGCTTCCGATACCGCCGACCGATTGGCGCCATTCCTGGCGGAGGCGGCGAAAAGCGACCTCTACCTGAACCTGACCACGGCCACCGCGCACGACCTCCAGCTTGGCGGCAGGCTGCTGGCCGCGCTGAGCGCCCGCCATCCGCTGGAGGGGGACCGCCGCGACGACATCGAACTTGCGTTGCACGAGGCGGTCAGCAATGCGCTGGTCCACGGCAACCTGGGCGTCGCCGGCATGAAGGAACTGAGCGCCCAGGAGCTGGAACGCTTTTCCCGCGACCTGGGCGACCGTCTGGCCGACCCGGTGCTGGCGGGCCGCCGCATCGTCGTCACCCTCCGGATCGACCCGGCGGAGGATGGCCGGCGGCTGGCGACGGTGGAGATCACCGACGAAGGCGCCGGCTTCACCCCGGGCCCGCGTGCCAACTCGGGAGCGTCGGGCCGCGGCCTCGACCTGATCGGCAACATCGCCGACGGGCTGACGATCGAGGATGGCGGCCGCCGCATCCGCATGAGGTTCCGGCTGTGATCGCGAATGGCTGGCATAATCCCGGCTGCGGGGCGATCCCACCGTCGGATGCCGGACACTCCGATGTGCTGGGAGACGGCGACCGGCTCTGCGAATGCCGGATCCCCGACTGTACCGTCCTGGACTGCCCGATCCTGGTGGTGGACGACACCGCCTTCAACCGCACGCTGATCGGCGCCTTCCTCGCCGAGGCGGGCTTCCGGCAGGTTTCCTTCGCCGCCAGCGGGTTCGAGGCGCTGGCGATGATCGAGGCCGCCATCCCCGACCTGCTGATCCTGGACATCATGATGCCGGGAATGGACGGGTTCGAGGTCTGCCGCCGCCTGCGCGCCATGCCGGAGACGGCCGACCTGCCGATCCTGGTGCAGACCGCACTGTCGTCGGGCGAGGACCGCAACCGTGCCTTCGCCGCCGGCACCACCGATCTGGTGTCGAAGCCGCTGGAACGCACGGAGCTGCTGGCCCGCGTGCGCATCCATCTGGAAGACCGGGTGCTGATCCGCCGCCTTCAGACCTATCGGGCGCGGGTGGAGGCCGAGCTGTCCATCGCCCGGTCGATGCAGGAACACCTGCTGCCGACCCCGGCGCAGAGTGCCGCCGTGGCTGCCTCCGCGGGCTGCCGCCTGCGCGCCCACAGCGTGATCTCGCCCAATCTCGGCGGCGATCTCTGGGGGGTGCTGCCGCTGGGCGGGCGGCGCTTCGGCGCCTACCTGCTGAACGTCGCCGGCCGCGGAGTCTCGGCGGCGCTGAACGCCTTCCGGCTGCACGCCCTTCTGCAGGAGCTGGGCCCCGCCCATGGCGAGGACGCCGCCGTCCTGATGACCGCGCTGAACGACCGCGCCGCCGGGCTGCTGGCGCCGGGAGAAAAGGCCACCATGACCTATGGCGTGGTGGATGGCGAGGCCGGGCGCTTTATCCACGCCTCGGCGGACGGGGCGCCGCCGATGATCCTGAACGGCAACGGCGGGCCGGCGTTCGGTGCGGCCGCCGGCCTGCCGATCGGCATCGCGCCCGGCACCCGCTATCGCAGCGACGTGATGGAGTTGCCGCAGGGCAGCGTGCTGGCGCTCTACTCCGTCGCGGTTCTGGAGGCGCTGGACGCCGGTGGGACCGGGATCGGGCTCGGCTGGATGATCGCCCGTGCCGTGGCGGAGGGTGAAGGCTTCGACGCCGTGGTCCGCTCGCTGGGCTTCGCCCTGGGACAGGTCGGCGGCGACGACCACACGCTGCTGTGGATCGAACGGGAGGCGGCAGAATGAGCGATTCTCCGCTGTCCGACCTGCTTCCGACCGAGGCGCGCGATGCCGTCGACGGGCTGGCCGGCGCCCGCGTGCTGATCGTCGACGACAACCGGATCAACCGTCACCTTCTGCTGGCCCTGCTGGAGCGCGGCGGCATCACCCTGATCGAGCAGGCGGAGGACGGGCAGGACGCGCTGGTCCTGATGGAGCGCTTCAAGCCGGATCTCGTGCTGCTCGACCTGATGATGCCGCAGATGGACGGGTTCGAGATGTGCCGGCGCCTGCGTGCCGACCCACGCTGGAAATCGTTGCCGGTTCTGGTGCAGTCCAGCCTGAGCCGGGCGGAGGACCGGGCCCGCGCCTTCGCCGCCGGCGCGACCGACTATGTCACCAAGCCGATCAACGCGGTGGAGTTGCTGGCCCGCGTGGGCATCCAGCTGCGCAAGCGGGCCATGCTGCGCGATCTGGAGCAGTATCACAGCCGCACGGAAAACGAGTTGGAGCTGGCCCGCGCCATGCAAGCCCGGATGCTGCCTGGCCCTGAGCGGCTGGCCGAGCTGGAGGCGGCGACCGGCATCGCCGTCCAGGCGCATTTCGCGCCCTCCTCCGAGCTGGGCGGCGATTTCTGGGGGATCGAGCGTCTGCCCGACGGCCGGGTCGCCGTCTATCTGGTCGATTTCTCCGGCCATGGGGTCGGTGCCGCGCTGAACACCTTCCGGCTGGATGCCATCTGCCGCCGGATCGGCAGCACCGACCTGACCCCGGCGGAGTTCCTGGAAACGGTGAACCGCCGGCTGTGCGGGCTGCTGCCCAGCGGCCAGTTCGCCACCATGCTGACCGGACTGATCGATCCGGTGGCCGGGGAGTTCCATTATGCCTCCGCCGGGTCGACGGCACCGATGGTCTGGCATCCCGGTGACGAGGCACCGCGGCTGGGCGACGGCAGCGGGCTGCCGCTCGGCCTGCTCTCGTCGGTCACCTACGACGCCCGCCGGTTGCCGATGCCGCCCGGTGCCCGCCTGTTCCTCTATTCCGATGCGGCCATCGAAATCCCGATCGGCGGCGGCGAAGGCCACGAGGTTCTGGACGAGTACGGCCTCGCCACCCTGCTCGCCCGCCGCCTGCACGAGCCTGACGACGCCGGCCTGCTGTCCGGCCTGCTCGACGACCTGACCGCGACCGGCCCCATCGACGACGACCTGACGGCACTGCTGCTGACGCGCCGGCGGTGACTGCCGGGCTGCCGGGCTGCCGGCCCGGCAACACCGAAACGCTGTGGCCCGAAAAGCAAAAAGGCCGCTCCCGAGGGAGCGGCCTTTCGCGTTCGGCAGGAGCCGACCGATCAGCGCGAGTAGAACTCGATGACTAGGTTCGGTTCCATCTGGACCGGGTACGGAACATCGGCCAGCAGCGGGGCGCGGACGAAGCGGCCCTTCAGCGCGCTGCTGTCGACTTCCAGATAGTCGGGGATGTCACGCTCGCCGGAGGCCGAGGCTTCCAGGATCAGCGCCATCTGCTTGGACTTGGCGCGCACCTCGACGGTGTCGTTGTCCTTGATGCGGGCCGAAGCGATGTTCAGGCGGCGGCCGTTGACCAGGATGTGACCGTGGTTGATCAGCTGGCGCGCGGCGAACGGGGTCGGCGCGAACTTCATGCGGTAGACCACGGCGTCCAGGCGGCGCTCCAGCAGGCCGATCAGGTTCTCGCCGGTGTCGCCCTTGCGGCGGACGGCCTCGGCATAGACGCGGCGGAACTGCTTCTCGCCGATGTTGCCGTAGTAGCCCTTCAGCTTCTGCTTGGCCATCAGCTGCAGACCGTAGTCCGACGGCTTCTTGCGGCGCTGACCGTGCTGGCCCGGGCCATACTCGCGCTTGTTCAGCGGGCTCTTGGCACGGCCCCACAGGTTGACACCAAGGCGGCGGTCGATCTTGTACTTGGACTCTTGACGCTTGCTCATAACTCTCAGGCCTCGTTGGACACGAGTTGATGTTGTCCCGGTAGTTCCGTCCGCCCTGTTCAGGCGGCGGACGGGGCGTCAAAAATTGCGCGCGCCCGCTTTCCCAGGAGGTGAAGGCGCGCACAATACCCATTGTCGCGGCCGAGTCAAGCCCGACGCATATGCGGGTTCGACGGCATATCCGGAACTTCTTGCACGCCCCGCCCTTTTCCGCTCCCCTTCCCGGCAGCGCAGGCGGCAGGCAGGAATGACGCGATGGAACGGGTGGAGTGCGTGGTCGTCGGGGCGGGCGTGGTCGGTCTGGCGGTCGCGCGGCGGCTGGCACGGGCCGGACGCGAGGTGATCGTGCTGGAGGCGGCGGATGCCATCGGCACCGGCACCAGTTCCCGCAACTCCGAAGTCATCCATGCCGGCATCTATTATCCGACCGGCAGCCTGCGCGCCCGGCTGTGCGTGCCCGGCCGCGACGCGCTCTACGATTACTGCGCCGCCCATGGGGTGGAGCATCGCCGCACCGGCAAGCTGATCGTCGCGACGGAGGAGGCGCAATTGCCGAAGCTGGCGGCGATCCGCGCCCAGGCGGCGGCCAACGGGGTCACCGACCTGACGGAGATCGACGCCGCCACCGCGATGCGATGGGAGCCGAACCTGCGCACCGTCGGCGCCCTGCTGTCGCCCTCCACTGGCATTATCGACAGCCATGGGCTGATGCTGGCTTTGCTGGGCGACGCGGAGGACTCGGGGGCGATGCTGGCGCTGCTGAGTCCGCTGGAACGCTCCCACCGCACCGCGGCCGGATTCGAGCTGGAGGTCGGAGGGGCGGAGCCGATGCGCATCGCCTGCTCCACGCTGGTCAATGCCGCCGGGCTGGGTGCCTGGGCCGTCGCCCGCGGTCTGGAGGGGCTGGACGCCACCCACGTGCCGCCGCGCGTGCTGGCCAAGGGCAACTACTATGCGCTGGTCGCCGGCCGCTCCCCCTTCTCGCGGCTGGTCTATCCGGTGCCGGTGGAGGGCGGGCTGGGTGTCCACCTGACGCTGGACCTTGCCGGACAGGCCCGCTTCGGCCCCGACGTGGAATGGCTGGGCGACGTGAATGGCGGGATCGATTATGCCGTCGACCCTGCCAGGGCCGACTCCTTCTATGGCGCGGTCCGCGCCTATTGGCCGGGGCTGCCGGACAAAGCCCTGGTGCCCGCCTATTCCGGCGTGCGGCCGAAGCTGAGCGGGCCGGGACAGCCGCAGGCGGACTTCCTGATCCAGGGGCCGGGCACCCATGGGGTGGCCGGGCTGGTCAACCTGTTCGGCATCGAATCGCCGGGCCTGACCTCCTGCCTCGCCATCGCCGACGCGGTGGCCGTGGAGCTTGGCGAGGCTCCTGGGATTCTTAACCATTCCAGAGGCGCACAGGGTTCTTGACCGCGGCGGCGGCTCTCCCAATCTATAGGCATGGCGGCGCCGGCGGATGCTGGGCCGCCGACCCGCCGGGCGCCGGAAACGGGCCCACCTTCCGCAACTCGCTCCCGTCGTGAGGAGGATGCGTCGTGACGACTCGCCTTTCGCTTTTCAACAGCCCGCTGCTGCTTGGCTTCGACCAGTTCGAGCGGACGCTCGACCGGATCGCTAAGAATTCGGCCGAAGGCTATCCCCCCTACAACATCGAGCAGATCGGCGACGACGGCCTCCGCATAACGCTTGCCGTGGCCGGCTTCACCTCCGATGACCTGTCGGTCCAGATCGAGGACAACCAGCTCGTCATCCGCGGCCGCCAGACCGACGACAAGTCGCGCATCTATCTGCACCGCGGCATCGCCGCGCGGCAGTTCCAGCGCAGCTTCGTGCTGGCCGAAGGGATCGAGGTGGTGGGCTGCTCGCTCGACAACGGACTGCTCAACATCGACCTGACCCGCCCGATGCCGGAGCCGAAGGTCCGCACGATCAAGATCGAACAGCCGAAGAAGACCGCCGCCGGTGCGATGCCCCGCACCATCGACGTGTCCGCCGACGGCCGGGACGACTGATCCCCCTTTCCCGCTGTCTTCCCTGATACTCTCTCCCCCGATACTCTGCACGCGCGGCCGCCCATGACGGGGAGCCGCGGGAGACCAAGACCATGATGCACGATACCCACAGCCAGCTGCGCCAGCTGTCGACCCAGGATTTCGCCAGCTTCGGCCTGGGCGACGTCGCCTATGTCCGCCCGGTGGAGATGGACGGCGCCGCCGCCTTCGCCATCCATGCCGCCGACGGCACGCCGCTGAGCGTCGTCGCCGACCGCGACCTGGCCTTCGCCGCCATCGTCCAGAACGACATGGAGCCGGTCAGCGTCCACTGACCGCCCGCCGCGGCGCGCCGGCAGGAGGCCCTCCGGGCCTCTCGGCACGCCGCGGCCTGCTGCGCGGCAATCCGCCACATCTCGATCCTTGTCAGCCCTGACTCCTGTTGTAAGGTGCGCTCTGCGATAATCGCCGATACAGGACGCGAGACGGCAGTGGGAGACGGTCGGTTGGACGGTGGGGCAAGCGATACGGCGGCGGACGCGAAGTCCACGCCCGCTACGGAACAGCGCAAGACCTGGGACGACGAGGCCCGCGATTCCCTTCACATCCTGCCTTTGTCGGCGATCCCGCTGGAAACGCCCGGCCTCCAGCATGCGCGCCTGATTAAGAATGTCCGGCTTCAGACGGTGGTGGAAATGTTCCGCGACGCCCAGGCCGGCAGCGGTCAGGTGTCGCCCCGCCACATCCCCTCCTATTTCGAATCCTACAAGGACGAGGTCGAACGCGATCTGGTGAAGCTGGAGAAGATCGGCGCCGCCTCCAGCTTCGACGTCTATTCCTCGCGGATCGAGCTGCGGCGGCTGAACATCGACGTCAACAACGTCGAATCGTTGACCCTGTCCGACCGCAAGAAGGCCGAGCTGACCAGCTACATGCGGGTCTTCACCCGCCCGCTGATGGAATATGTCTATGGCACGGAGGAGCTTCAGGTCGCCGACGTGACCGACATCATCCAGCTGTTCGCCAACCCCAACCGGGACGAGGCCTTGCGCAACCTGCGCATGATGGCCGACCGGCTGGACATCGGCCTGAACGACATCCCGAAGTTCCTTGAGGAATATGGCGACATCTTCCTGTCGCTCGCCTATTTCCGCAAATGCCTGGACGAGATCGTGCCGGAGGTTCAGCGCTTCGTCAGCTGGATGGAGGAGATCCGCAGCTCCGCCGAGGTCAAGCGCGATTCCCGCCAGATGCGCATGCTCGACGAGATCGCCCGCGACCTGACCGACATCGCGACCTCCATCACCGGCCGGTTCGAGAGCTTCGACAACCGCTCCAAGGATTTCTGGAGCGACATCAACGCCGACACCTTCCGGTCGATCCGCGAGCTGATTTCCTCGCACCACGTCACCATCGGCGGCGTGCTGTGCGGTCTGGCGGTGAAGATGAATTTGTGGAAGCACCGCTTCGCCCGCGGCGGCGGCGGCCCCAACCGCCGCATGGAATTCGTAAAATCCGAGATCCTGCCCGGCCTGTCCCACATCAAGGCGCTGGAACAGTCGGCACGCACCGGGCACATGTAGGCCCGCTCAGGCTCCCGCATCAGTCCATCGACAGCATCTTCCCCATGCCGTTGTCCAGCAGGATGGTGGCGAACAGCGTCAGGATCGGGACAAGGAACATCAGCCCGATGACGCAGCGCACGACCAGATCCTTGCGCCGTGCGGACCGGCAGAGCGGGCAGTCGTTGGGACCATGCCCGTAATCGGACCCGCAATAGGGACAGGCGGTGGTTTCGACCATGGCGAGCAGGCTTTCAGAATGGGCCGGCGGCCCAGGAACCGACGCCATTCTGAACCCGGCAACCGCAGAACCGTCATGAAATCACTGTCATGATTAGGGTCATTCTCTGACGGCCGGCAGCGCAGCCGCAACCGTTCAGGCCGCGCGCTCCAGTGGGGCCAGCCCGGCGACACTGCGGCCGAACTGCGCGGCAAAGTGGTCGCGCTCGGCACCGGACAGGGTGAAGGTGACGTGCAGGCGGCCGGCACCGCCGCGGTCCAGCGCCCGCACAACGGCGGCCACCGGCTCCAGCCCTGGCAAGGCGATGCGCAGCGCGCTCCCTTCCGCCAGACCGGACCATGCCTCCTGCGGCAGCCCGCTCAGCTGGGCGCCGCCTTCCGACGCATTGTCGACCGTCACCGACAGTTCGCGCCCGCCCACCGACAGCCGGCCGGGGCGGTTCAGCGGATAGCGCGGAGCGGACCGGCGGTTCACTTCCGGCGTGGCCGTGCGGATCGCTTCGATCAGGACGCGGCGGAGCTGATCGATGCTGGCGGCGACACGGACGGACAGGGTGTTGACCTCGCTGGCGCGCTCGCCGGTGGCGGTCGCCTCCTGCGAGACGGCGGCGATGCGGGTCGCCACCTCCTGCGCGGCGTTGGAGGTCTGGACGACATTGCGGGCGATCTCGCCGGTCGCCGCCTCCTGCTCTTCGATGGCGGCGGCGACGGTGGCCGACACGGTTTCAACGCCGCGCACCCGCTCGGCGATGGCGCGCACGGCGCTCACCGCCTCGGCCGTGGTGGCCTGGATGGCGGCAATCTGGCTTTCGATCTCGTCCGTCGCCCGCGCGGTCTGGCCGGCCAGCTGCTTTACCTCGCTGGCGACGACGGCGAAGCCTTTCCCTGCCTCGCCGGCCCGCGCCGCCTCGATGGTGGCGTTCAGCGCCAGCAGGTTTGTCTGGCCGGCGACATCGTTGATGAGGTTGGTCACCTCGCCGATGCGGGTCACCGCGTCGGCCAGACGCTGGATGGTCTCCTCCGCCCTTACCGAAGCACCGACGGCGTCGCCGGTCATTGTGGTCGCGGTACCGATCTGGACCGCGATCTCGCGGATGGAGGCGCTGAGCTGTTCCGACGCGGCGGCGACGGTCTGGGCGTTCGACAGCGCCTGGGTCGCGGCGGCTGCGACATTCTGGCTGTTGTCGCTGACCGCGCGGGCCGATTCGGCCATGCGGGTGGCGTTGCCGGCCATCTGGCTGGTCTGGCTGGCCACCAGATCGACGGCGTTCGACGCCTCCGTCTCCACCGTTTCGGCCATGCGCAGCAGGGCTGCCTGCTTTTCGCGCTCCGACCGTTCGCGTTCCTCGTCGCGCAGGCGGCGCAGGCGCTCGGCCCCCTCCGCATTCTCCTTGAAGACACGCAGGGCCTGCGCCATCGCCCCGACCTCGTCACCACGGTCGGCACCGGGAATGGTGACAGTCAGGTCGCCCTGCGCCAGGGCCCGCATCGCGGCGGTCAGCTCTCCCACCGGCCGCACCACCCGGCGCCGGATGCCGAACACGCCGACCACCACGACCGCCAGCACCAGGGCCGAGACGCCCCACACCGCGGTCATGAACAGGTCCTCGCGTCCTGTGGCATAGACCTCCGTCTCGCTGTTGTAGCGGTTGGTATCCTCGACGATGCGGTCGACGACGGCACGGTGGGAGGCATAGGCATCGGCGATCACCGCGTAGGAGGCGCGGGCCGCCGCCTCGTCCTTGCGGGCCAGCGCCGGCAGGAACCTGGTCTCGACCTCGGTCCAGAAGCGCATCACCGGCGTGTGGGAGGTCTGGGTCAACTGGGTGAGCAGCGACGGCTCGAAGCTCTCCTTGAGCCAGTATTCATGCCGCTCGTCATAGTCCTTGCGCAGTTGCACCAGCCGCGCCCGGCGCTGCTCGACCGACGCCGGGTCGTTCATTGCCAGCGTCGCCTCCAGATAGGCTTCGATCACATATTCCGGCGGCGGCAGGATATCGGCGATCAGATCCTTACCCAGCACGATGCGCTGGTAGATCGGTCCGCCCACCTTCAGCTCGCGGATCGCCAACGCACCGGTGATGACCACCGCCAGGAAACCCAGTGTGACCACCACCCCGAACAGGTTGGTAAGTGCGGCAATCCGGAGGTTTTTCAACATGGTGCAACCCCTGCGCAGAAACGACGGCATGGGGTTGCTTCTCAAAATAACTCTAATATGACAAGCAAAAAACTTGCTCGATTATCACCAAATAAAGAAATGATGTTTCGTTTCGCGCATTGCACTCAGATTGTGCAGCGACTGCGCAAGAACCAACCAAAGTGCCGGGGCCGATCTTAGGTCAAGACCAAGGTGCCGACCCAGCCGACCAAGGCCAGGATCACCAGCATCACCAGCAGCGCCACGATGACCGCATTGGTGCGGCGAATCGACCGGCAGCGCGGGCATCCCTCCTCGGCGGCGGGATAGCGGTGGGCACAGCGGTCGCAGCGGACGGTCTGTTCGGTGGCTGTCTGGCCAATTGCCGTCTGGTCAGTCATCGGCGGGTTCCATCGGATCGATAAAGCTGTCAGGCCGCATGGATAGCACGCCGCCGGCCCTGCATCCATCGCGGCGCCTCAATCGGCCGCGGTGGTCTCGACCGGCGGCACTGCGCGCAGTTCGGTCGCCTGCAGGCGGCGCGGGCTGTGGTCCAGCGGCTCGAGCAGCGGCATCTCCGCCCCCTCCGGCGCGGCATGCAGGTCGCGGAAGCGGCGCGCGCTGACCAGCACCCGCGATTCAAGCGTTCCGACTGCACTGTTGTAGGAGCCGACAGCCTTGTCCAACTGCCCGCCCAACCGGTCCATATGACCGCCCAGGTCGGACAGCCGCTTGTACAGCTCGGCGCCGAGCGCGCTGATTTCGCGGGCATTGTCGGCCAGCCGCTCCTGCCTCCAGCCATAAGCGACGGCGCGCAGCAGGGCGATCAGGGTGGTCGGCGTCGCCAGAATCACGCGATGGTCGATGCCGGCCTCGATCAGCGCCGGGTCCTGCTCCAGCGCTGCCGAGAAGAAGTTTTCACCGGGCAGGAACAGCACGACGAATTCCGGGCTGTCGTCGAACTGGTCCCAATAGCCCTTAGTGCCGAGCTGCTTCATGTGGTCGCGCACATGGCGGGCATGGCGGACCATGCCGTCGCGCCTGACCGTGTCGTCGATCGCCTGGATGCCGTCCAGATAGCCTTCCAGCGGCGTCTTGGCATCGACCACGAGGGTCTTGCCGCCGGGCAGCGTGACGATCAGGTCGGGGCGCAGCCGGCCGCTGTCGACCGACACCTGCTCGACGAAATCGCAATGATCGAGCATCCCCGCCATCTCGCAGACCCGGCGCAGCTGGATTTCGCCCCAGCGCCCGCGCGCCGCCGGGGTGCGCAGAGCCCGGACGAGGTTGCCGGTTTCCGTCCGCAACTCGCTCTGGCTTTGCACCAGCGACAGCACCTGCTGCTTCAGCCCCTCATAGGCACCGGCCCGCGTGCTCTCCAGTTCGCGGATCTGCCGGTCCATCGCCTCCAAACTCAGGCGCACCGGATCGACGATGGCGGCGATGGCGGTCTGGCGCTTGTCCAGATCGCCCTTCGCCTGCTCCTGGAAGCCGGCCAGCGTCTCCCGCGCCAGATCGAGGAAGCTGCGGTTGTTCTGGTGCAGCGCCTCCGCCGACAGCGCTTTGAAGCTGTCGGCCAGCGCCGCCTGGGCGCGCTCCAGCAGCGCCATCTTCTCCGCCGCCGCGGTCCGTTCTGCCTCCAGCCGGGTGGACAGCTGGGCATGGCGTTCGCGGGCACTGGCGACCTCGCCATGCAGGCGGGCGATCTGGTGGTCGCGCGCCTCGATCTCCTCGCGCAGGTCGCCCTCGGTCCGTTCGGCGAGGTCGAGGCGGGTGGCGAACTCGGCATGCAGAGCGGCGGCGGTGGCCTCGGCCCGGCCGGCAGCGGCGCGCAGCACCGCCCAGGCGACGGCGGCGCCCAGCAGAAGACCGGCCGCAAGCCCTATCGCCAGCGATGCGCCATCCACCACCATCCCGTTGACCAGGAACTGCGTCACCCCAAATCCCCTCACCACTGGAACGGGTGCAGCCTATCGGAACGAATCGCGAATTGGAACAGGGCGCGAACGCACCAAGGACTGCGCCGGCCCGGCTTTCGCTTTCTCCGCTTGCCCAACCAAGGATACCGCGCCATATCGGAAACCATGCCCGACGATACGCTCCCCGACCACAAAACCCCCGATGATTGCGGCCCAAACTGCGGAGGCCCACGTATCCGCGCCATCCCGCCCGGCGAGGACCGTGAACGGCTGATGTGCCCGGACTGCGGCTATATCGCCTATCAGAACCCGCTGATCGTGGTCGGCGCCGTGGCGACCTGGGAGGATGGCCGCATCCTGCTCTGCCGCCGCGCCATCGAACCGCGCAGGGGCTACTGGACCCTGCCCGCCGGCTATATGGAAGAGCGCGAGAGCACCCGCGACGGCGCCGCCCGTGAAGCCTGGGAGGAGGCACGGGCACGCATCGACATCGACCATCTGCTGGCGATCTACGACATCCCGCGCATCAGCCAGGTCCAGATGATCTTCCGCGCCCGCCTGCTCTCGCCCGATGTGGAGCCCGGCCCGGAAAGCCTGGAGGTCGGCCTGTTCGAGTGGAAGGACATCCCCTGGGACGAGCTTGCCTTCCCCACCGTCGTCTGGGCATTGCGCGAGCATCATGAGCGGCTCGGCCGCTCCGACTGCGCCCCGGCGGTCAACCCCACGCCGGACGCGCTCGCCCGGTGGGAGAAGATGCTGTAGGGGCCAGTCAGGGTTGGGGCGGGTGCGCCGCCCCGTCCACCGGGAACTTCGCCACCACCTCCTGCTCGGCCCCATCGCGCCGGATGGTCAGCGGCAGCCAGGTGCCCGGCGCCTGCCGGCGGATCACCGCGACCAGATCGGCGGGTGCGCGCACCGGCGTGCCGGCGGCGATCAGAATGCGGTCGCCGGTGCGCAGGCCCGCCGCCGCGGCCACGCTGCCGCTGCTGACCGCTCCCACCGTGATGCCCTCCGGACTGGGGTCGAGTTGCACGCCCAGCTTGGGGCGCTGCGGCTCCGCATCCTCTCGTTCCGGCCCCAGGCCGAACACCGCATCGGCGATGCGGCCATCCAGCTCGCCGCAGTCGCGGTCGGAGTCCCAGGGCAGCAGCACGGCTGCATCGCCGATGCCGAGATCGGCCAGCTGGTGCGGAACGCCGTCACGGCTGGCGACATGCCCCTCCCCCAGGATGCCGACTACGAGACGGCCGGTGGTGCGGCGGGTCTCGGCGATCTTCTCCGCCATCGCACGGTCCCAGATGCCTTGCGCCTCGATGAAGCGCTTGACCGCGCTGTCGGGCACGTCGGCCGGTGCGGCGGAGCGGGCTTCGGAGCGGTCGTGTGCCGCCAGCGTCTCGGTCAGGCGGTTGCGGTAGGCCTCCGTCGGGGCGGCCGGATTGCCGATGCCCTCGCGCTCGGCCTCCGGGATGGTCGCCCAGCCGTTGCGGGCGGTGCGCCCGATCAGCGACCGTTCCACATTCAGCGCCACCACCGGCAGCCGATGCAGGCGGGCGAATTGCAGGATCGGCAGGTAGAATTGTGGGTCGAAGCCCCAGACCGTGCGCCAGTCCGTCGCCTTCAGGAACTCACCCTCCGTCATCTCGCCCGCCACCCAGCGGTCGAGCACCGGTTGCAGCCGGCGCGGCAGCATCTCAATCCCGACGGCAAGGTCGGGGTTCACGGCATGCAGGCCGGCGAGGGTGTGCAGTTGCCAGCGGTGGTGGTCCGCCTTGTCATGCTGTTCCCCCAGCAGGACCACCGGCGCCTCGGCAAGGCGGCGCAGCAGCGGCACCGGCTCCACCGCCGCACCGGCACTGTCGGCCCAGACGCCGGGCGGCACGCAGGCGACCTGCAAGGGCTCCGCAGCCCGGCCGACCGACGCCGTTAGGGACAGCGCCGTGACGGTCAGCAGGACAAGGCGACGGCGCAGTAAGGACGCAAGGGGACGGAAGGGCTGGCGCGGCAAGGGCTGGCTCCGTCTTGCGGGGATTCGCCAAGGTTGGCGCTGCCGGGCGCAACGTCAATGGACAAGGCCGCCGATTGCGTCGTTCTGCCGCGCCATATGCCGCCCCCGGCGCAGACCGGACAGCCGGGAGCAGCTGGCATACTGGCGGATGACAGGCGGTGCGGGGGCGGGTAGGATCGCCGCAGGCGGTGGACCACCGGCGGATGAGGGGGCCTTCGATCCTTCCATCCGGAACTCCCGAGGCCATTCCCAGGGCGTCCGCTTTCCCCGCCGACCGCAATCATTCGTGAAGCGCAGCCCACCATGCCGCACCGCAAAGTCGTCATTCTCACCGGCGCCAGCCGGGGTATCGGACACGCCACCGTCACCCGGTTCAGCAACGAAGGCTGGCGCGTGATCTCCTGCTCGCGCGAGGATGTGCCGGCCCATTGCCGCCGCGATCCCAACTGGACCCATCATATCCCGGCCGACCTGTCGGACCCCGCCAGCCGCGCCGCCTTCGTCGAGGAGGCGAACAAGGCGCTGGACGGTGCGCCGCTGCACGCCTTGATCAACAATGCCGGCATCTCGCCGAAGACGCCGATCAAGGAGCGGCTCGGCTGCCTGAACGGCTCGATCGAGGGCTGGCACCGTGTGTTCGAGCTGAATTTCTTCGCCGCCCTGGTTCTGGCGCGCGGCTTCGCCGCTCCGCTGTCGCGGGCGAAGGGGGCAATCGTCAACGTCACCTCCATCGCCGGCCATTCGGTGCATCCCTTCGCCGGCTCGGCCTATTCGACCTCGAAGGCGGCGCTGTCCGGCCTGACCCGCGAAATGGCGGTGGAGTTCGCGGAGATCGGCGTCCGCGTCAACGCGGTAGCCCCCGGCGAGATTGAAACGGCGATGACCGGCCCGGAATATGACGTGCTCATCCCGCGCATCCCGCTGAAGCGCATGGGCACGCCGGAGGATGTTGCCGCGGTGATCTTCTACCTGTGCGGTCCGGACTCGGCCTATGTGACGGGGACGGAGACCTTCATCACCGGCGGGCAGCATCTGTTCTGAACGGGAGGACGGCAGGGGCCGTCGCAGCGAAGGCCCCCGCCGGAAAGCGCCCTACTTTCCGCGTCGCCAGGCGATCAGTCGCCGCGCCGCCTCGGCGATGGTCGCTTCCGACCCGGCGAAGCTGAAGCGCAGGAAGCGGCGGCCGCGGGCGGTGTCGAAATCGATGCCGGGAGTGCAGGCGATGCCCGTCTCCTCCAGGATCCGCTTCGCCAGCGCCTCGCTGTCGTCGGTCATGTCCGACACGTCGGCATAGATGTAGAAGGCGCCATCAGCCGGGGCCATCTTGGTGAAGCCGGCCTTCGGCAGTTCCTCCAGCAGCAGCGCACGGTTGCGTGCATAGCGGGCGACGTGGCCGTCCAGCTCCTCGGTACAATCGAAGGCAGCAACCGCCGAGACCTGGCTCAGCGTCGGCGCGGAGATGAACAGGTTCTGCGCCAGGCATTCGACGGAGCGCAGCAGATCGTCGGGAACGATCATCCAGCCCAGCCGCCAGCCGGTCATCGAGAAATATTTGGAGAAGCTGTTGACCACCAGCGCCTGATCGTTGACCTCGGCCGCGGTGACCGCGTCGGTGCCATAGGTCAGGCCGTGGTAGATCTCGTCCGACACCATGCGCACGCCATTGGCGCGGCACCAGTCGGAGAGTGCGGTCAGTTCCTCCCGGCTCAGCATCGTGCCGGTCGGGTTGGCCGGGCTGGCGACGATCAGCCCCTGCACCGGCTCGTCGAGCGCCTCCAGAAGCTCAATGGTCGGCTGGAAGCGATGCTCCGGCCCGGTCGGCAGCTCGACAGGAATCACGCCAGCCGCGGTCAGGGTGTGGCGGTAAGCCGGATAGCTGGGCGACGCCATCGCCACCCGGTCACCCGGATCGAAGGCGGCGAGGAAGCCCAGCTGGAAGGCGCCCGACGACCCGGTGGTGACGACCACGCGGCCTTCCGGCACCTCGACGCCGTAGCGATCCTTGTACCATCTGGCGATGGCGGCGCGCAGCGGCGGGATGCCGAGCGCCCCGGTGTAGCCCAGCGGATCGGAGCCGACCACCGCGCTGGCCGCTGCCTGCACCACGCCCTTTGGCGCGCCGCTGGACGGCTGCCCCACCTCCATATGCAGGACATCCAGGCCGGCGGCTTCTCGCTCGGCCGCGGCGCGCATCACTTCCATCACGAAGAAGGGCGGAATGGCGCCCCGCTTGGAAACCTTGGGCTGCTTGCTCATGATCGTCCGTCTCTAACTGTCGCCGGCCTTCGGCCGGGCCATTATTGTCCGGGACTCAGTCCCGCTTGCGTTCGCTTTCCACGGTCAGCGCAAGGCTGCCGGCACGCGGATCGTTCGCCGCTTGGCAATAGCGGATTCCATCCTCCACCGACACCCGGCAGCCGACGAAGCTGACACGCCCGGGAATGGATTGCGGACGGGCCGCCTGAATCTGCGGAGCGGTGGACGTCTCCTCCAGACCTGACGGCAGGGCGACCGACAGCAGCGCCGCCGGGCCGGCGGCAGGGCCATCGTCTCCGTTGGCGGTGCCGACCCCGGCGAACAGGGTGCGTCCGATGATGGAGTTGGCGATCAGGGCCGGCGCGCCGAAGCCGCCGCGGTCCACGCCCTGGGCCACCAGCATGCCGGTGCCGGGAATGCCGCGGCCGGTACCGAAGGGCGCCCCTTGGGTGAAGGCGCAGGCGGCGCCATTCTCGTCGGGATCGATCACCATCACCCCGGCCCCGGCGGCAACCGGGCCTTTGCCGGTAGCGCCAAGCAACTGAGTGGCGCGGGTGGCGCGCTCGGCCGGAGGCAGAGACGCCACCGCCTTCCAGGCCTGGACCAGGGCGGCACCGGCTTCCGGCTCGCTCATGTCGGGCACATGCAGGTCGGTGATGTCGAAAGGTACGGTCAGCGTGCCGCCGACGCGCGGCTGGTAAGCGCGCAGCTGCGCCGGGTCGACGCCGGTGCCCTGGGCAACCGTCGTGGCGAGCGGCCCATTGTAGAAGGCCCCCACCCCCTGGCGACGCAGGACCGACAGGGTCGCCGCAAGTTCGGGCTGGCCGACCACGGCGCCGACCGCCGGAGTTCCGCTGCCGAGGAAGCGCCGCCTCGTCTCCGAGTCGGGCGCCAGCCGCCCGCCGAAGGCGCCGAGATCCTGCACCAACGCGCGGCTGAGGCCGGGGGAGAACTGGGCCAGCTGCTCGGCCGGGGCGACGATCTGCTCCCACCGCATTGCACCCGCGGCAGCCTGGACAGCATACAGGCCGCGCGCCATCGCCGGCATGGCGACGCCGCCGGTACCGGCCGGGCGCGGCAGGAAATCGATGGTGCGGGCCTTCTTCGACGCGGCGTCGAACAGCACGCAGACACCGCCGCCGGTCAGTCCGACACGCGACGGCAGGCTGGCGGTCATCGCCAGAGCCATCGCCGCGACCGCGTCGCCGGCCTTGCCACCCTGGGCGATGATGTCGCGCCCCACACCGGCGGCATAGGGCTCGTCGGCGACGACGAAGCTCTGAACCGTGGCGTCGGTCTTGAACTTGGTGTTGACGCAGCCCGGTAGCAGTGATGCAGCTATGGCAACCGCGCCCAACCGTTGCCAGATTTGCAAGCGAGTGTGTCGCGGGCTCCGCCGGTCGTGCGCGGGGGTCCGCTGTTCCAAGCCGGAGGTCGTCACGGTGCGCAAGCCCAGCAGGCTGGTTTCGGTCGTCGCCATCATGTCCGTATGTCTGATGTCGCTGGTGTGGGGAGCGCCACCGGCGAGCGCGCAGCGCCGGTCGGAGATGCAAATCCTCAGCGACGCCGAGACGGACCATATCATCCGCAAGATGGCCCGGCCAATCTTCCAGGCGGCCGGCATCGACCCGGACTCGGTGCAGATTCTGTTGATCAACGATCCGACGGTGAACGCCTTCGTCGCCGGCGGACAGAACATCTTCATCCACACCGGTCTGCTGCTGGACGTCGACAACGCCGACCAGCTGCTGGGCGTCATCGCGCACGAAACCGGCCACATCTCCGGCGGCCATCTGGTCCGCGGGGCGGAAGCGATGGACAATGCCTTCCTCGCCTCGCTCCTCGGCATGGGTCTCGGCATCGCCGGCGGTCTGGCCTCGCGCAATGCCGGCGCTGGTGCGGCCGGCGTCATGCTGGGCCAGCATCTGGCGGAGCGGAACTACCTGTCCTTCTCCCGCACGCAGGAGGCCTCGGCCGATCAGGCCGGCCTGTCCTTCCTGGAACAGTCGGGCATCTCCGCCAAGGGGATGGAGACCTTCCTGGAGAAGCTGGGCGTCAACGACCCGCTGATGAACGACCGCGATGCCGGCTATCGCCTGACCCACCCGCTGACGCGCGAGCGCATCGACGCGGTGAAGGCCTTCGTTGCCCGCTCCCGCTACAGCAATGCCCAGCTGCCGTCGGCGACGGAGGCCGACCTGCGGCGCGTCCAGGCCAAGCTGTACGGCTATCTCGACCCACGCGGCGCCCTGGTCCGCTACAAGGTGAACGATCCGTCGCCGGCCGCCCGCTACGGTCGCGCCTATGCCTATTTCCGCCAGGGCGATGTCAAGCAGGCAACGCCGCTGGTCGACGGGCTGATCGCCGACGAACCGAAGAACCCCTATCTCTACGAAATGAAGGGCGACCTGATGCTGCAGACCGGCCGGGCGCCGGATGCGGTGGCCCCCTATCGGAAGGCCGTGGAGATGGCCGGTTCCGATGCGGGAACGATCCGGGTCTCGCTCGCCCACGCCCTGCTGGAGCAGCATGATCCCCGTCTGGCCGACGAGGCGTTGAAGAATTTGCAGATCGCCTCCAAGGGCAAGGCGCAGTCCGCCTTCCTGTGGCGGCTCACCGCCCAGGCCTGGAGCATGAAGAAGAACGACGGCATGGTCGCCTACGCCACGGCGGAAGAGGCGCTGGCGAGAGGCGACATGCCGATGGCCAAGGCCCAGGCGGAGCGGGCGGAAAGGATGCTGCCTGCCGGATCGCCCGGCTGGCTGCGCGCCCAGGACATCCGCGGCCAGACCGGCGGGGCCGACAAGCCGGAGCGCTGACGGGATTGTCGGCCCCGCCGGTCATATGCCCAAAGCGTCCTTCCGGTAACGCAACGGTCACTGAACCGTCCCGGCCACGTCATCGCCGCTTGCTATTCCGCGGACATCGAGCGCGCCCAAGCAAAATCGGGCGCGCGGTTCCGTCCACGGAGTCACCGCATGCCGTCCGTCCGTCTGCCGACCTGGCGCCTGTCCTCTTGGCGGGGCGCCCTGCTCGCCACCGCCGCCCTGGTGTCCGCCAGCCTGTCCGTCACCGCGGCCCAGGCGCAGGATCAGCAGGCCAAGCGCTATCCCGCCACGCTCGCCGGCCATGCGGTGCTGCCGGCCGATACGCTGGTGCAGGCGCCGGCCGATGCCGGTCCGCTGTTCGCCACCGCCGGCAAGTTCACCAATGCCGACCGCAAGCGCGTCGACGCCGTGGGCACCATCCGCGCCACTTCCTTCGCCGCCGACCCGAAGGCTCCGCGTGAGACGGAGATCATGCTGCCGGTCGCAGGCCAAGCGGTTCAGGGCTTCTCCGCGGTCGTGCCGCAGCCCAATGGCGAGTTCCTGGCCCTGACCGACAACGGCTTCGGCAGCAAGGTGAACTCGGTCGACGCGCTGCTGATGGTCCACCGCGTCAAGCCGGACTGGCAGAGCGGCGCCATGCAGCGGCTGGAAACGACCTTCCTGCGCGATCCCGACCGCAAGGTCCCCTTCGCCATCGTCAACGAGAACACCGGCAGCCGCTACCTGACCGGTGCCGATTTCGATCCCGAATCGCTGGTGGTCCAGAACGACCGCCTGTTCATCGGCGATGAGTTCGGCCCCTATATCCTGGAACTGAGCCGTGACGGCGTGGTGATCGCCGTGCATGAGACGGTGATCGACGGCAAGCCGGCCCGCTCGCCCGACCATTACCGCAACAATGGCCTGCCGGCGGCGCCGGGCGCCGTCAGCTTCGAGGTCCGCCGCTCCCGCGGGTTCGAGCCGATGGGCGTGTCGCCGGACGGCAGGACGCTGTACCCCTCGCTGGAAGGCCCGCTGTGGAACGCCGCCGCCGGCGCCTTCGAGAACAAGGACGGCCGCGCGTACACCCGCATCCTGGAATTCGACGTCGCCAGCCGCGCGTACACCGGCAAGTCGTGGAAGTACAGGCTGGAGGACAACGCCAACGTCGTCGCCGACATGGCGATGATCGACGCCAGCAGCGCCTTGGTGATCGAGCGCGACGACACCACCGAAGGGGCGAAGACCCAGGCCTGCCAGGGCGCGGTCAAGCCGGACTGCTTCAACGCGCCGGCGGCCTTCAAGCGCATCTACAAGATCGACATCGCCGGGGCGGATGCCGACGGCTTCGTCCGCAAGGTCGGCTACATCGACCTGACCGACATCGCCGACCCCGACCACAAGGCCCGCGCCGGCCAGGCACCGGAAGGCCGCTTCGTCATGCCCCATCTGGGACCGGAGGGGGTGAACATCGTCGATGGCGACCACATCGTCGTCGTCAACGACAACAACCTGCCCTATTCCACCGGTCGGACCATCGGCAAGGCCGACGGCGACGAGATGGCTCTGCTGTCGGTGGGCGAATTGCTGCGCGCCCGCTGACGGCCGATGGGTGACGGCCGCTCGCTGAAACGTGAGGTCCGGGCAGGCGTTTTGCGCTTGTCCGGACCGGATTGTCGGTCCAGTGTGGGCGGCCTTCGGCCCAATGTCCTTCGTGTTTCGGAGACCGCCCCCCATGCGCCGCCTTATGCGCCCCGCCCTGCCGTTCCTGCGTTCCGCCCTGCTCGCCCTGCCCGTCGCGGCGCTGGCGCTGTCCGCCGCCACCCCGGCGGGAGCGCAATCGGCGAGCTTCGACGGCAACCAGAAGGCCGCCATCGAGAAGATCGTCCACGACTACCTGATGGAGCATCCGGAGGTGATCCTGCAGGCCGTCGACGCCATGCAGGAGCGCCAGAAGACGGCAGAGGCCGAACAGGCCCGCAAGGCGCTGACCGAGAACAAGCAGGAGCTGCTCCGCAACCCCGCCGATCCGGTCATCGGCAACCCGCAGGGCGACGTTACGGTCGTTGAATTCTTCGATTACCAGTGCGGTTATTGCAAGGCGGTGCAAGCCGACACCCAGTCGCTGATCAAAGGCGATCCCAAGCTGCGCTTCGTGCTGAAGGAATTCCCGATCCTGGGGCCGGCGTCTCTGGTCGCCTCCAAGGCGGCGCTGGCATCGCGGGGTCAGGGCAAATATGTCGAATTCCACAATGCCCTGATGGCCCAGCGCGGCCAGCTCGACGAGGCGGTCATCATGCGGCTGGCCAAGTCGGTCGGCCTCGACACCGACCGGTTGAAGAAGGACATGGAATCGCCGGACGTGCTGAAGGTGATCGCCGCCAACCAGGCTCTCGCCGAGAAGCTGAACATCCGCGGCACCCCCGCCTTCGTCTTCGGCGACGAGCTGGTGCCGGGCGCCATCAAGCTGGACGACATGAAGCGGCTGACCGACGCCGCTCGCGCCAAGGGTTGAGGCGGATCGTTCGATGACCGGAATGACCGAGCAGGCCAAGCCGTCCATCGTCGTGTTCGACGTCGGGCAGGTGCTGATCGAATGGGACCCGCGGCATCTCTACCGCGAACTGTTCGACGGCTATGAAGACCTGATGGAGGATTTCCTCGACCGGGTCTGCACCCCCGCCTGGAACCTGGAGCAGGACCGCGGCCGCCCCTGGAGGGATGCGGTCGCCCTGCTGACCGAGGAGCATCCGGACTGCGCCGAGCTGATCCGCGCCTATGACGACATGTGGGAGCGCATGGTGCCCGGCCCGATCCCCGGCACCCCGGACATCCTGGCGGAGTTGAAGGAGCGCGGCGTTCCCGTCTACGCCATCACCAACTTCTCGGTCGACAAGTTCGAACTGACGCGCAAGCGCTTCGACTTCCTGAACGGCTTCGACGGGATCATCGTTTCGGGAGCGGAACGGCTGGTGAAGCCCGATCCGGCGATCTATCGGCTGCTGACGGATCGTTATGGTCTCGATCCGAAGGAGTGCTATTTCATCGACGACAACCCCGACAATGTCGAGGCGGCGAAGTCAGTGGGCATGTCTGCACACCAGTTCCTGGGTGCCGAAGCGCTGCGGCGGGACTTGGAGTCGCTGGGAGTGCTGTGACGGGGGAGCCGACGCTCCCGCCGGATCACCCCGCGCAAATCACTCCGCTGCCGCCTCCCGGTCGGTGGCGGAGTTGAACGCGTAGGTCTTCCAGGTCGGCTCATAGCCGTCGTCGGCCTGATTGCCCCAGACCGACCAGTTGGGCCGGGCGCCGCGGGCGAACATCTCCAGATAGGGGCCGGGGCTGCACGCCTCGATCAGTTCATACTGCTCGTCGGGCTTGCGGCTGTGCTCGCGCTTGCGGCTTTCGATCAGATTGACTTGGGTGCGGCCGGGCGGCAGCGTCCGGGCCTTCTTGCCGCGCACACCGAACAGGATCAGTTCGGTCACGTTGCGGAAGTAGAAGCCGACGCCGCGTCCGTCCGACCCGCCATCCTTGCGCACCTTGTGCCAGATCAGGTTGGTCTTGTACTCGAACCCCCAGCTGCGCATCACCTGCAAGCCTTCCGGCAACAGGGCATTGGGGACCCAGAGATAGAGATGCGCCGTCGGGGCGGCGATGTCGGCGACCGGCAGGGCGCAGATGTCCTCCACCGTCATGGTGCCGTAACGCGACAGGCGGCGGTGCTCCGGCGCCATCTTCCCGGTGCGGTTGACGAAGCGCCAGGGCGGGTCCGCCATCACGGTGGCGAAGCGTCGGTCACCGGCGAAGGCCACCAGATCCTGCGCCGGATCCGATGTCGTCTCCACCGTCTTGCTGTCGCCCATCGCTGCCTCGAAATCCTGAACAAATGCGGTACCGGAAGGGGTGCAAACTCGCACGGGGGGACAGCGCCGTCAATCCGGTCTGAACCGCGGAGCCGATGCTGTCACAGCCGCCGGCGCCACGTTGCCGTCACTCCTCCTCGCCGGCCTCCGCCATGGCGCGCAGGGCGGCACGCTCGGCAACGTTGACGGTCAGCCCCTGGGTCTCCACGCCCACAGCCCGCAGCTTGGCCAGCGCCCGCGACAGGGTTTCCGGCTGCATGCCCAGGCGGCGGGCGATCAACGCCTTGTCGAAGGGAAGCAGGAACTGCGCCGGCCCATCGCCCGGCGGGCAGACGCGCATCAGGAAGGCGGCGACCCGCTGCGGCGCCGGTTGGACCTGGAGCTGTTCGATCTGAGTCACCAGATGGCGCAGCCGGACCGACAGCGACCCCAGCATGCCGAAGGCGATGCGGTCATCCTCGCGCAGGCAGCGGGCGAATCCGTCGGCGGTCAGGGTCATCACGCGGGCGTCGGTCACCGCCTCCGCACAGACCGGGAACTTGCCGTCGGCGAACATGGCGGCCTCGGCGAAGCTTTCCGCCGGGCCGATGACATGCACCACCGCCTCCGTCCCGTCGCGGGTCAGGCGGTACAGCTTCACCCAGCCGTCGAGCAGAACGAAGAAACGGTCGGCCGTCTCGTCCTGCAGAAACAGGGTGGTGCCACGCGACACCGGCCGCACGATGGCGACGCCGCCCAGCAGCGACACCGCACGGTCGGTCAGCTTGGCGAACAGCGGGATCGCGCGCAGTGCGGCGGCGTCTTCCGCCGACAGGTTCGAATGGTTGACGGTCATGGCAGCTTCCCCTCCCCGCTTGCCAACGGAATTGGTGTTGGTGGGGGCATTGGTGTCGCCATCGGTGTCGCCATCACTGTCGATGAGGCCGCCGACCCGCTACCGCGCAGCAGCATCCAGCCATTGACGACGATGCCGGTAACGTCCGAGATCATCCCCGGCACCGATCCCACCAGACTGTTGTGCACGAACCAACAGGGCAAAGCCACCAGCATGGTGCCGCGGAATCGCGCAACCTGTGTTTGGTACCGGGCGAGGCTGATCAGCGCCATTCCCGCCGCGGCGAAGGCCGAGGGCAGACCGGACCAGGTGAGGGCCATCACCGCGGCGATCACCGGCAGAATCAACAGATAGGCGATGCGGAAGGCCGGCCGACCGCCGACCGCCAGCGCCGCCACCACCTGAAGCGCCGCCAGCCCGTTCAGCGCCGCCGCCGTCGGAGAGCCCACCATGGCGAAATGCAGGGCGAAACACACGCAGGGCACCAGTTGCACCAGCAGCATGCCGGTACGGCTGCGGAAGAAGGGCCAGAGCATGCCGCCGAGCGTGCCGCAAAAACCCACCAGCTGCGCCAGGGACCATCCGCCGCCCTCAGCGGCCGGGAGCAGGACGGTCAGCAACTCGTTCATGCCGAATCGCGCCTTCGACAGCTTGGGGCAGCAGGAAAGAGACCAGCAAGCCAACCTGGATAGGCCGGCTGATTCGCCAGCGCCGGCCGCCCCGGAGGGCGGCGCCGAAAAAACAGACGGGAGGAGACAGAAAAGAGCGGAGAAGACACACGCAACGAACAGCCGGGCCGAACTGGAGCCACGGCCGGATCACTCACGAGCCAGGACCGCAAAAGCAGCAGAATAAAAGACAGGAACGCACGGCGCGCCCCCGAAGGGAGGCACCGTGCGCTGAAAGTCCGGACTCTCACCGGGAAACCCGGAGCCAAGTCGGCTCAGGACTTCGTCAGGCTTTTCAGCCAAGCGGAGCCAGCCGATGCGGCGTGCGTCCGGAGAGGACGAACGCCGTTACGGCCGAGGCCCGGATATTCCGGAGCCTTACAGGTACTCGACCTTGCCCGCTTCCGGACCCTTCTGGCCCTGGCGAACGGTGACGCGCACCTGATCGCCTTCCTGGAGGGTCTGCATGCCCGAACGGCGCAGCACGTTGACGTGGACGAAAACGTCCTTGCCACCGGTGCTGGGCGTGATGAAGCCAAAGCCCTTATCGGCATTGAACCACTTCACGGTGCCGTCGACTTCTTCGCCACCGGCGCTGCCGCCGGCATCGTAGCCGCCGCGGTCATAACCGCCACGGTCGAAGCCACCGGTCGTCCGCGGACGGGCCGAACGCTGAGCGGTCGACGTATCGACCGTGTGGATGGAGGCAACCTGCGGACCCTTCGGCCCACGGGCCAGGTCACAGGTGATGGTGGTGCCTTCGTCCAGCGCGTCGTAGCCGGCGGCCTGAACCGCAGAGACGTGCAGGAAGGCATCGGGCGAACCGTCCTCAGGCGACACGAAGCCGAACCCCTTGGTGGGGTTAAACCACTTCACGGTGGCGGTGACGTTGGACTTGGTGATCTCGGGAGCGCGGAAGCCCTGGCGGGGCGGGCGGTCGAACATGTGTCTTCAAGCTCATAGAGTGTGCCGAAAGTCTGTTGTCACAGGTATCCGATCCCAGGTCAAGCCTTCCAAAGGAAAGATGACCGAATCGCCGTTAATTGCCCCACCCCAGGCTCACGCTTCCCCACCCACCGGCTGCCGGCCGGGCGAAAGCGGCACCGAAGTGCCGCTCCGCCCCCCGTCTCCGGCACTCCCGTACCGCGACCGGCGGAGCGACTCGGAAGGTTTATGCACGTCCCCCGTGCGCTGCGGTATCAGCCGGCGGGCTGGGCCAGCGCGGGATAGTCGGTGTAGCCGTGGCGGTCGCCGCCGTAGAAGGTCTTCTGGTCCGGTTCGGCCAGCGGGGCGTCGATACGCAGCCGCTCCACCAGATCGGGGTTGGCGATGAAGGGCCGGCCGAAGGCGATCATGTCGGCATGACCGTTCGCCGTTGCCTGGATCGCCATGGCGCGGTCATAGACGTTGTTGGCCATGTAGCGGCCCGTGTAGAGCCCGCGCAGTTCGGCGAGATCGCCGCCGAATCCGGGATGCGGACCGCGGGTCACGCCCTCGATCATGTGCAGATAGGCCAGACCGTAGCCGTTCAGACGACGGATCACCGGGCTGAAGGTGCCGACCGGGTCGCTTTCCTGAGCGTCGTTGGCCGGGCTCAGCGGCGACAGACGGATGCCGACGCGGTCGGCCCCGGCCTCCGCCACCACGGCGTCCAGCACCTCGAACAGGAAGCGGGCGCGATTCTCGACGGAGCCGCCATAGGCGTCGGTGCGCTTGTTGGTGCCGTCGCGCAGGAACTGGTCGATCAGATAGCCGTTGGCAGCATGCACCTCCACCATGTCGAAGCCGGCGGCCAGCGCATTGCGTGTGGCGCGGCGATAATCCTCAACGATCCCCGGCAGTTCCGACACATCGAGCGCCCGTGGAGTCGGGATGTCCTTGAAGCCGTCGACGGTGAAGGCCTTCATCTCCGGCTTGACCGCCGATGGTGCCACCGGCAGAGCGCTGCCCGGCTGCAGGTCGGGGTGGGAAATGCGGCCGACATGCCAGAGTTGCAGGCAGATGTGTCCGCCCTTCGCATGGACGGCGTCGGTCACCAGTTTCCAGCCCGCCACCTGTTCGGCGCTGTGGATGCCAGGGGTGTAGGCATAGCCCTTGCCCTGCGGCGAGATCTGGGTCGCCTCAGCGACGATCAGGCCGGCGGTGGCGCGTTGGGCATAATACTCGGCGTTCATCGCGGTCGGCACGCCAGTGGCGTTGTCGGTGCGGCTGCGGGTCAGCGGCGCCATGGCGATGCGGTTGGGCAGGGTGTAGCGCCCGATCGTCACCGGCTGGAACAGGGGGGCCGCGTCCTGGCTGTCCGTCATGTCCGATCCATTCTGTGTGTTTTGGAAACTGGACAGGAAAGTGTGGCGCGCCATCGGCCTCCGGCAAGGTTCCGCTGCACCGCAGCAGCCCGAAGAGCGGCATGGCTGCCATACCGGGTCGGGCGCCCCGGCGGGACCTTTCGGGCTCCCCGACGGTTATTCCCGGCAGATTCTCTCAGCAGAAAACGGGACCGCCGATGCAGCACCCCTGGCCCGACCGCCTCTGGATCGTCCGCCACGGCGAAAGCGCCGGGAACGTCGCCCGCGACGCCGCCCACGCCGCCGGGCTCAGCCGGATCGACATCGCCGAGCGCGACGTGGACGTTCCGCTCAGCCCGTTGGGCGAGCGGCAGTCCGACGCGCTCGGCCGCTGGTTCGCCGCCATGCCGGCGGTTGAGCGGCCGGACGTGGTGCTGACCTCGCCCTACCGGCGGGCCATGCGCACAGCGGAACGGCTGCACCAGTCGGGCGGAATGCCGGTGCACCCCAACGACTTCGTCGTCGACGAACGGCTACGCGAGAAGGAGTTCGGCGTGCTCGACCGGCTGACCACCGCCGGCATCCGCCAGGAATTTCCCGAGCAGGCGGAGTTCCGCCGCCTGCTCGGCAAGTTCTATCACCGGCCGCCGGGGGGCGAGAGCTGGTGCGACGTGATCCTGCGGCTGCGCAGCGCGCTCGACACCGTCAGCCTGCATCACGGCGGTCGGCGGGTGCTGATCGTCGGGCATCAGGTGGTGGTCCTGTGCCTGCGCTACCTGCTGGAGAACCTGACGGAGGAGGAGATCCTGGCCATCGACGCAGCCGGCGACGTCGCCAACTGCTCCGTCACCGAATACCGCTTCGACGCCCAGGCGGGCCCTCGCGGCGGACTGCTGCTGCACCGCTACAACTTCGTCGCCCCGCTGGAGGAGGCCGGCGCCCCGGTCACCGCCGAGCCGGACGCCGCCATCGCCGCCCGCTAAACCGCCATCCGCCGAGGAGAAGCGATTGGACGCCTCAACCGAGGAAATCCCCGTCACCGCCGAGCTTCTGCGTGGCATGCCCCTGCTCCAGCCGGACGGTGACGGCGACAAGGAAACCCGCGGACGGGTGCTTGTGGTGGCCGGCAGCGTTCCGGTTCCGGGCGGCGCCCTGCTCGCCGGGATCGGCGTGCTACGGGCGGGGGCCGGCAAGTTGCAGATCGCCACCGCAGCAAGCATCGCGCCCCATCTGGGCCTCGCCCTGCCTGAAGCGCTGGTCGCCGGACTGCCAGAGACCGCCGACGGCGAAATCGCCCCCGACGCGGCCAGGGCGCTGTCCGAGCGGGCCTCGCGCTGCGACACGGTGCTGATCGGTCCGGGCATGATGAACGAGGCGGCGGTCGCCGACCTGACCGCAGAGCTGCTGACCCATCTCGAGGCGGGCGAGGACGGGCCGTGCTTCGTGCTGGATGCCGGGGCACTGGCCGGGCTGCGCCGAAACGCGGCGGCTCTGCACCGTCATGAGGGCCGCGTGGTGATCACCCCCCATGCCGGCGAGATGGCCGGGCTGCTCGGCTGTTCCCGCGATCGGGTGGACGCCGATCCGCTCGGCTGCGCGAGGCAGGCGGCGGACCAGCTGAAGGCGGTGGTGGCGCTGAAGGGAAGCTGCACCCGCATCGTCGCCCCGGACGGCCGCGCCTGGGCCTACCGCGGCGGCACGGTGGGGCTGGCAACCTCCGGGTCCGGCGACACGCTGGCCGGGATCGTCACCGGCCTGCTGGCCCGCGGCGCCAGCCCGGAACAGGCCGCAATCTGGGGCGTCTACCTGCATGGCGAGGCCGGCAACCGCCTGACCCGCCGCATCGGCCCGCTGGGCTTCCTTGCCCGTGAACTGCTGGCGGAGATCCCGGCGGTGATGGCGGCGCTGGCGAGCGAATCGGACGGCCGCTGAGCTTTACCGCACCGGGGCGACAACGCTGGCAGGGGCCGGGGCTGGAGCCGGCGGCAGGGCCGGGGTGGCCGGGGGCGTCATGCTGCGGCGCGGCTGCGACGGCGCCACATCGGCCGACAAGGCGGCGTCGCGGTCGCGGCAGCGGTCGACCACCTTCTGGCCACAGGCGACGAAGCCCAGATCCTTGTTCAGGCAGACGCGCACCTCAGACACGTCGCGGCGGGAGCAGATGACCGCCACCCCTTCCGCCGTCAGGCCGGGATTGGCATCGAGGAACAGCCGCTCCACCTGGGTTGCCGGCACGGTCGGGCCGGGCGTTTTGATCGTCTCGGGGATCGTCACCTTGGCGGCTGCGGCGCGCAGCTTGGCGAAATAGTCGGTCGCGGTCAGGCCGGAGCAGGTCCCGTGCTTGCGCCATTCATGCATCATCAGGCCGACGCTTGGCATCACCGGCATGGTCTGGTCCACCACCGTCTTGGGCAGGTTGCGGTCGCGGGTGCAGGTGGCGGGATAGCTGCCGTCATTGTACTGCGGCCACAGGCCATGGACGACGAAGCCGTATTTCCGGTCGCCGCACTGGTCGGGATCGGGACCGTTCTTATCGCGGGCGCAGTAGGTCGGCGTCCAGGACAGCGACAGGATGTAGTAATCGAAGCTCCCCGGCTCCGCCCGCCTCTGCGCCCAGGAGGGGCTTGCGGTGAACAGTCCGGCAACCAGAACGGATAGAATGGCAGCGACGGCGCTTCTCATGACGGTCTTCCCCCAGGACTATGCTTCCCTGCGTTGCATACCATGGAAGGATGTTTCTGTCGCGGGGTCTCGACACCGGCATCACCCGGCCAAATCTCACTGTGCCGAACGTTTGCGCGTTCCGTCCCAGCAGAGGGTATAGTGACCGGCATGTTCACCCTGTCCGCCCCGATTCTGCTGCGCGCCTATGCCGCCGGCATCTTCCCGATGGCCGAAAGCGCCGAATCGCGGGAGCTTCACTGGTTCGATCCGGAACGCCGCGGCATCCTGCCGCTGGACGGCTTCCATGTGGCGCGCAGCCTGCGCAAGACGCTGCGGCGCTGTCCGTTCGAGCTTCGCTTCGACAGCGCCTTTCGCGCGGTGATCGAGGGTTGCGCCGAAGCGACGGAAGAACGGCCGAAGACCTGGATTAACGACGACATCGTCCGTCTCTACGGCGATCTGTTCGACGCCGGCTTCGCCCACAGCGTTGAATGCTGGCGCGACGGCCGGCTGGTCGGCGGGCTGTACGGGGTGGCGATCGGCGGCGCCTATTTCGGCGAGAGCATGTTCAGTCGTGAGACCGGGGCCAGCAAGGTGGCGCTGGTCCATCTGGTCGCCCGGCTGCGCGCCGCCGGCTTCGCCCTGCTCGACACCCAGTTCGTGACCGAGCATCTCAGCCGGTTCGGCGCCGTCGAGATCCCGCGCAACGAATACCGCCGCCGCCTCGCCGCGGCGATGGAGCGCAAGACCGACTTCCGCGGCGTCGACCAGCAGGCGGCGCTGGCCGAGCTGCTCGAGTCGGCAGCAGCGCCGCCCGGCTGAAGCGACCGGCTGAACGGGGCTCCTGCCACCGGGGGTCATGCCCGGAAGCGCCGCCCCGCGGCCCCGCTCTACCACCCCCGATCCGTTGTGCGTCGCAACGGGGACAGCCATCCTCCGCGCATCCATCGCCATGGCTGGAAGGCGCCCATGCGCTTCTGGAACGCATCCTGGATTTCGCCTGCCCTGATCAATGTCCTGACGATCATCCTGGCAGGAGTCCTGATCGGCGCACCGTTGCTGGTGCTGAACGGCTTTCCGCTGACCTTCGACGACACGCCGGGCTATCTGGAGCCGGCCTTCAACATCCTGCACCGGGCGGCCCAGCCCGCCTGGACGCCACCGCCGGACCTGTCTCCGCACGGCCTTCCATCGTCCAACATCTTCTTCCTGCGGCCCTTCGGCTACATGCTGTTCCTGCTACCCTTCGCCGGTGGCTGGGGCGTCTGGCTGATCCCGCTCGCCCAGGGCATCCTGGCGGCGGCGGTCCTGCGCGCAGCCCTGACCGCTGCGGGAGCACCAGAGCGGCCGGGGCTGTTCCTCGGCATCGCCGCGGTGCTGGGGCTGACCACCAGCCTGTCGCTGCACGCCGCGACGATCATGCCGGACTTCCTGACCGGGCTGGCGATCCTGCTTGTCTATGTCGTCGTCGTCCGCTGGCCTGCCCTGACCGCCGTTCAGCGGCTGCTGACCGTTGCGGCGCTTACCGGAACGATCGTCTCCCATCTCAGCCATCTGGCGATCCTGGGCGGGATAATCGTCCTGCTCGGACTTTGGGCCCTGTGGCACGACCGCGCGATGCTGCGGTCGCTGGCCTGGGGGGTGCTGCTGCCGATGGTGCTGGCGGCCGGGCTGCTGACCGGCTCCAACCTGCTGACCGCCGGCCGGCCGGTGCTGTCCGAAAGCTCGCCCGTCTTCCTGCTCGCCCGGCTGATCGGCGACGGTCCGGCGCGCGACTATCTGGCAGAGGCCTGCCGCAGCCGCGATTACCTGCTGTGCGGCAGCCTGGACAGCCTGGACCGCAGCGCGCCCGGCTACGTCACCTCCGACTATTTCCTTTGGCATCCCGACGGCGCCCGCCGCCGCTTCGGCGACCAGCCCCGCTTCGTGGCGGAGGCGGCCGAGATCGCCCACAACACCATCGCCAGCCGCCCGGCCGCGGTCGCCGCGCATGGGCTGGCGAATGCAGCCGGCCAGTTCGTCGAGTTCCAGCCCGACGACACCCTCAACGACCCGGTCAAGCCGCTGACCCGCCGCCTGTTCAGCCGTTTCCCGGCATCGGTCTATGGCGCTTTCGACCGGTCGCTGCAAACGCAGCAGCGTTTTCCCCGCGATGGGCTGGCGCTGGTCCAGGATCTGTCGCTGTCGCTCGGCATTCTTGGGCTGGCCGCGCTGGGGCTGGGGCGCTGGCGACGGGTCGACGGGCGGGTGTGGATGCTGATTCTGGTGATCGGCATGGGGCTGACGCTGAACGCCGTCGTCACCGGCGGGCTGTCTGCCGTCCATGACCGCTATCAGAACCGCGTGATCTGGCTCGTGCCCTTCGCAGCATTGGTTCTGCTGGCGACGGCCCGCAGCCGCGACCTCCTGCCTGCCGGCCGGACGGGGCGCACCGGATCGGGTCAGCCGACCGGGTGGAACACGCCGCCGGGCATGGGCACCGGCACCCCGGTGGTCGCCGGCAGGCTGAGCGGCAGCCCCAGCCTGCTGCGCACGGCGAGATAGCCGAAGGCCTGCGCCTCCAGTGCATCGCCATCCCAGCCGACGGTGTCGGCCGGCAAGACGGGCACGCCCAGCCGGGCGGCCAGCATCGCCATCAGCGTGGCGTTGTGGCGCCCGCCGCCGCAGACCAGCCAGCGCACGGGCGGCGCCGGCAAATGGGGCACGACGGAGGCGACCGATGCGGCGGTGAAGGCAGTCAGGGTGGCCGCACCGTCCTGCGGCGACAATGCCGCCACCGGCGCCGGGTCGAAGGCGTCACGGTCCAGCGACTTGGGCGCCGGGCGGCCGAAATAGGGATGGGCCATGAACGCCGCCAGCGCCACGTCGTCCACTTGACCCGCCGCCGCCAGCGCGCCGCCGGCATCGAAGCGGCCAAGCCCATGGCGCAGCACCCAGTCGTCGATCAGGGCATTGCCCGGCCCGGTGTCACAGGCGACCACATCGGCTTCCCCCTCCTGCGGGTCGGAACCGATCCAGCTGACGTTGGCGACGCCGCCGATGTTGAGGACGGCGAGCGGGCGCGGCAACCCATGGGCCAGTGCCCGGTGGAACAGCGGAACCAGCGGCGCCCCCTGCCCGCCCGCGGCGACGTCGGCGCTGCGCAAATCGTTGACCACGGCGATGCCGGTCGCCGCAGCCAGACGGGCACCGTCGCCGATCTGGCAGGTCAGGCGCCGGTCCGGATCATGATGGATGGTGTGGCCGTGGAAGCCGATCAGTTCGACCTCCGCCGCGGCGACACCCGCCTTGTCGAGCAGGCGGCGCACCGCGTCGGCATGGGCATCGGTCAGGTCGCGCTCGACATCCGCCACCGGCCCGCCGCTGACATCGCTTTTGCCGAGGCAGCCGCGCAGTTGGGTCCGGAAGCCGTCATCATAGGGGACGGTCAGGAAGTCCAGCGCCTCCACCCGGTCGCGGCCGTCGGTGCGCAGCAGAGCGGCGTCGATGCCATCCATCGACGTGCCGCTCATCAGGCCGACGACCGTGCGCAGCCCCTCCTTCGCTTCCATCATCCACTCCGCATCCCCTGTGGCGATGCGGGGCAGTCTAGCTCAGCTGAGCCAGAGCTGCAGCATCAGCCGCTCGCGGCTGGCCGGCGGGGTGGCGCGGTGGTAGCAGGAGGTGTCCTCCAGGAAACCGGTGCCGGCCGGCCCCTCCACCACCAGGATGCGGTCGCGGTCGAAGTGGGTGAAGAGCTGCTCGTCGCGGACGTTCGCCGAGCCCATCAGCATGCGCAGCGACTTGCCGTGATGGCTGCCGCGGACCAGCGCATGCTCCCCGGCACCCGGCCCGACATCGGTCAGGTAGAACTGCGCCGAACAGAAATGGAAGTCGTGGACGTCGAAATGCCAGTCGATGGTCTGGCCCAGCTGGCGGCGCTCGTCGTCGGTGGCGTCGGTGACGAAGCTCCAGAACAGGCGCGGGATGATCTTGGTCGCGGGGAAGCCCAGGAACTTGCCGGCACACTCCATCAGCAGCGGATCGCGGCAGACCCGGCGCACCGCCGGACAGTCCAGCGGATCGGGGACGATGCCCATCACCGCGGGCGACCCATCCTCCAGCCGGCCCTTGCGGACGTCGTGGCGATAGAACACGCGGTCGTCGCGCAGCCGCCGCTGCAGGGGGGAGTGGGTGGCGAACTCCACCATTTCCTCGACCATCGACCAGGGCAGGTCGAAACCGAGCGCGATCGAGTCGCGACGCAGGTCGCCCAGCGCGCGCTCCACCGTCTGGCCAGCGAACAGGGTGGCCGGCAGCGGAGGCAAGGCGATGGGCGGGCCGGCCGGCGCCCGCTGGCGCGACCGGGGGGACAGGCGGCGCAGGGCACTGTAGCCGCGCCGGACCGACTCGAAGCGGCCCAGCGCATAGTGAAGCTCTCCGGCGACGAGGCGCCGGGCTATGTTCGCAACGTTCATGGCATGTGCATCCCTGGGGGCAGCCGAAGGACCAAAACCGCGGTGGGCTGCGCGGCCTCTGGTGCCGGAATGCACGAAGTGTAGGCAGGTTTGGGGCGATTCTAAAAATACCCTTGTGGCGTACGCCCACACGCCGGAGGAATAGCCGAGCCGGCGGAGCGTCTTCCCCTACGGTCCACACCGGGAGAAAAAGGCGCTCCGCCCTCCCGCTTAAGGTTAGAGCGCTTGCACGGCCTTCAGAACCGCGGCGACATGGCCGGTGACCTTCACCTTGCGCCAGACGTTGCGCACCACGCCGTCCTTGTCGATCAGGAAGGTGGCGCGGTCGATGCCCATGTACTTGCGGCCGTACATGCTCTTCTCGACCCAGGTGCCATAGGCCTCGCAGACGGCGCCGTCGGTGTCCGACGCCAGCGTGAAGGTCAGTTCATGCTTCGCCTTGAACTTGTCGTGGCTGGCGACACTGTCCTTGGACACGCCGACCACCACCGCATCGATGGCGGAAAAGTCGGGCAGCTGGTCGCGGAAGCCGCAGGCTTCCGAGGTGCAGCCCGACGTGTCGTCCTTCGGGTAGAAATACAGAACCACCGGCTTGCCGCGCAGGGCCGACAGCGTGACGCTGCCCCCGCCGTCGGTCGGCATGGTGAAATCCGGGGCGGGCGATCCGACGTCTACGGTCATGGCTGCTTGACTATCCTTCTTCTTGCCGGCCGGGAAACGGGTTCTCAGGCCGGAGGCGTGGTGGTGGGTGGGGCCAGACGGCCCGCCGGCTCCTCGACCAGGGCCTTAAAGTGGCCATGGGCGCGGGCGGCGACGGCACGGATTCTGTGGTCCAGTTCGGGGAAGTCAACAGCGCCAGGCTCACGCTCGCCCTGAAAGTCGGCAGGAAAGGCGGCGCGGACCAGCCCGGCCAGCAGGCTGGGCGACACCTGATTGGGGTCGAGCACCCCGGCGGTGGTGAGCCGCAGGAAGCCCTGCACCCGCCGCCATAGCCGCAGCGTCGTCTCCAGATCCTCCGCCACCTCCGGCGCCAGCGCGCCCGTCCGGGCGGCGCAGCCCAGCGCCTTGGCGGTGCCGATGTGCAGGATGTCCGGCCGCTCGTGACCATGGCGCAGTTGCAGGTACTGGGCGATGAACTCGATGTCGATCAGGCCGCCGCGAGCGTATTTGACGTTCCAGACATTGGTCGTCCCGAACTCCTTCTCGATCCGCCGCCGCATGTCGGCCACGTCCCACAGCAGCCGGTCGGCATCGCGCGGCGCCGTCAGCACCGAGCGGATCGCCCCCGTCACCCGCCCGGCCAGTTCCGCATCGCCGCCGATCACCCGGGCGCGGGTCAGGGCCATATGCTCCCAGGTCCAGGCATCGGTCGCCTGATATTTGAGGAAGGCATCCAGCGAGGTGGCGAGCGGTCCGGCATTGCCCGACGGGCGCAGCCGCATGTCGACCTCGTAGAGCCGCCCGTCGCCCATCGGTGCGGTGATTGCGTTGGTCAGCCGCTGGGTCAGCTTGATGTAATACTCGTTGGGCGACAGCGGCTTCGCCCCATCCGAAAGACGGGGGCCGTCTCCCGGCGCCACGTCGTAGATGACGATCAGGTCGATGTCGGACGTGATGGTCAGCTGCCGGCTGCCCAGCTTGCCCATCGCCACCACCACCCAGGCCCCGCCGGGAATACGGCCGTGGCGCTGGGCGAACTCCTCCTCCACCCGGCGGGCAAGGTCGGGGACAACGATGTCGGCCAGATCGGCCAGGAAGGCACCGCAGCGGTCGCCGTCGGTGATGCCGCGCAGGATATGGACCCCGGCGCGGAAGCGCTGGTCGTTGGTCCAGCGCCGCGACAGCGTCAGCGCATCCTCGAAATCGCGGGCCGGCGCCATCACGCGGGCATGGTCGTCGGCCAGCCCATCCTCCTTGCCCGGCAGCGGGTCGAAGAAGTCCGGCGACAGCACGGCGTCGAGCAGCGACGGGTTGCGCGACAGGGTCTGCGCCATCTGCGGCGCGATACCCATGATCTCAGCCACCAGTTCCAGCAGCCAGGGATTGGCGACGAACAGCGAGAACAGACCGACACCGGCCGGCAGCTTGCCGAGGAAATCGTCGAAGTTCATCAGCGCCGAATCGGGGGCCGGGGTCTTGGTCAGCGCGCTCAGCAGGGCCGGCGTCAGTTCCGTCAGCAACTCCCGCGCCCGGCCGGACCGGGTGGCGCGGTAGCGGCCGCGATGCCAGGCCGACACCACGCTGATGACGCGGGCCGGATCGGCGAAGCCCATGCCCTTCAGCGTCTCCACCGTGCCCGGATCGGGGTCGGTGCCGGTGAAGACCAGATTGCCGGGGCCGGAGAGCGACGGCGCCTCCTCGAACAGTTCGGCATAGCGGTCCTCGACCTGCCCCAGCGTCGCCAGCAGCTCGGCCCGGAAGGCGGCGGGGTCGTCATAGCCGAGGAAAATGGCCAGATGCGCCACACCGGCATCGTCGGCGGGAATACGATGGGTCTGCTGGTCGTCGATCATCTGGATGCGGTGTTCGACACGGCGCAGGAAATGATAGGCCCCGGCAAGCTCCTCCACCGTCTGCGGCGGGACGCGGCCGACATCGCGCAACGCCTCGTTCGCCATCAGGGTCGGGGCGATGCGCACGCGCGGGTCGCGCCCGCCGAAGATCAGCTGCTGGGTCTGGGCGAAGAACTCGATCTCGCGGATGCCGCCGCGGCCGACCTTGATGTCGTGGCCGTTGACGGTCACCTCGCGGTGACCCTTGTGGGCGTTGATCTGGCGCTTGATCGAGTGGATGTCCTGGATGGCGGCGAAATCCAGGTTGCGACGCCAGACAAAAGGCTCAAGGAATCGGAGGAAAGAGGCGCCCGCCTCGGGATCGCCGGCGATGGGACGGGCCTTGATCATGGCCGCGCGTTCCCAGTTCTGGCCGACGCTGCCGTAATAAATTTCGGCCGCGGAGACGGAAACCGCCAGCGGCGTCGCGCCGGGGTCCGGCCTAAGCCGAAGGTCGGTGCGGAAGACGTAGCCGTCCTTGGTCCGTTCATCCATAATGCGGACAAGATCGCGTGCGAGCCTGATGAAGGTTCGCGCGAGGTTGTCCGGCTGGGGCGTCTGCACAACAGCGTCGTCGTACAGGACGATCAGGTCGATGTCGCTGGAATAGTTGAGTTCGCGCCCGCCAAGCTTACCCATGCCCAAAACGATCAGGCCCGAACTGACCCACGGTCGCTGCGGATCCGGCAGCGTCAGCGTCCCCGCCTCCCCGGCGCGGCGCAGCAGGAAATTCGCGGCCAGCCGGACCCCCGTCTCCGCCAGCTCCGACAGGGCGCCGGTGACGCGGAACAGCGGCCAGACACCGGCAATGTCGGCCAGCGCGATCAGCAGCGCCGCCCGCCGCTTCGCCACCCGCAGGCCCGCCATCAGCCTGTCCATCGACTTCTCCTCGCCATGCTCGGCATGGAGCGAGGCGATCAGCGCAGCGAAGGTGTCGTCGAAACCGTCCTGCATCGTACGGGCGACGAAGGGCAGCTCCCGCGTCAGGCTGTGGCCGAGATACGGGCTGTTGCCGCACACCGCCTCGACCAGCGCCCGGCCGGTCTCCGAATCGGCGAAAGCCTCCGCCCAGGCGCGGGTCTCCGGCTCCGCCGCGGCGGCCTGCTGGCGCCAGCGCTCCATCCCCAGCGCCGCCTGCGCGCTGTCGAAGGGCTTCGGCAAGGGGCTTGAGAACGCGATGGGACTCGGCATGACGGCTGTCTTTCTTGCTCAAAACATGTGCAGAAAGCTGCACGTCTCAGACGAGAAGGTCAATCGGGCCGATTCTCCCTCTCTTCCTCACGGTGCCCGATGATCCGGCGCACCGCGAAGATGATCAGCCTGACGCTGACCGGGATCGGCGCCGTGGCGCTGGCGGCCGGCGGGCTGTTCGCCTGGCGCCTGGCGCAGGGGCCGGTCGCGCTCGACCCGCTGATCCCCTATGTCGAACAGGCGCTGAGCGACCGCGACGGCCGTTTCCACGTCGACATCGGCGAACTGGTGCTGTCGCTGGAGGAAGAGGACGGGCTTGAGGTCGCCGGCCGCCGTCTCGACCTGCGCGCCCGGCGGGTGCAGGCGCTGAATGCCGACGGGGCGGAGCTGGCCGCGGTGCCGGAGATGGGCATCGGCTTCTCCATCCCGGCGCTGCTCCGCGGCACCCTGTCGCCGACGCGCCTCGATCTGGTCCGGCCGCGCCTGTCCGTGCTGCGCCGGGCCGACGGCAGCCTCGCCTTCGACGTGCGGTCGGATGCGCAGTCCACCCGCAAGGCCGAGGACGGCAATCCCGACCTGATCGACGAGGCTCTGGAAAGCCTGCGCCAGCCGCCCGACATCGACCGGCCGCTGGGATTGCTGCGCCGGCTGTCGGTGACGGGAGCCGACCTGCGGGTCGAGAACCGCATGCTCGATCTGGCCTGGCACGCCACCCGCGCCGACATGGTGCTGACCCGCGACGCCGAGGGCGCCCAGGGCCGTGCCCGCGTGACGCTCGACCTCGGCAATGCCGGTGGAACGGTCCCCCAACGTGCCGTGACCGTCTCCGCCGCCGGCCGCTACAACATCGCCGACACCACCAGCGACCTGACCATGTCCGTGGACGGGCTGGAGCCGGCGGCATTGGCGGAGTTCGGACCGGCCCTGGCGCCGCTGTCGGCGGTGAAGCTGCCGATGTCCGGCACCGTCACGGCGCGGCTCGACCGCCGCTTCGAACCCCTGACGGTCGACCTGAACCTGCGCGGTGACGCCGGCATCGTCGCCCTGCCCGCTCTGCGGCCGGAGCCGGTCGCGGTGCAAAGCCTTGCCTTGCGCGGCAAGCTGGACGTTCCGGGCCGGCGGCTGCGGGTCGAGGATTTGTCGCTGAAGGCCGGCGCGCCGGACGGTGGCGAACCGCTGGCGCTGAGCGCCCAGGGCCAGTTGGCCGAAACCGACCGCGGCCGCGACCTCCAGGCCCGCCTGTCGCTGACCGCCGGTGGGCGCACCGCCGGGCTGGAGCTGTCGGGACAGCAGGGGGTGGACAAGGACGGCCGGGCAATCGCGCGGCTGACCGGCTTCGTCCCCGCCGCTTTCGCCGATCTCGCCCCGGTGCTGACGCCGCTGAAGGCAGCGGACCTGCCGCTGTCGGGCACGGTGGAGGTGGCCTTCGATCCGTCGTTCCAGCCGACCGGCGGCAAGGCCGACATCGTTGCCGACCGCGGCCGGCTGCTGCGGCCCGACCTGTTCGAAGGGCCGGTGCCGGTGGGCTCGGCCCAGCTACGCCTGCATGGCGACCGCGACCGCATCGAACTCGACGGGTTCGAGGCCGTGCTGGGCGAGGCCGGCGGACCGCAGCCGCGGGTGGAGGCCACCGCCACCGCCCGGCGCGAGGGCAACCGCATGGCGGTGGAGACGCAGGCGACCGCCCGCGGCGTGGCGCTGGACGAGCTTCGCCGCTATTGGCCCACCGTCGCCGGTCCCAACGCGCGCGAGTGGGTGACCCGCAACCTGTCGCACGGAACGGTGACGCAGGCGCGGGCGGAGGCGGCGCTGTCCGTGCCGCTCGACGGGTCAGGGAAGCCGTCGGGAGAGCCGCCCGAGCAGACGCACTTCCTCGCCACCATCGCCGGCGAGGACATCAGCGTCCGCTATTTCCACAACCTGACGCCGGTCACCGGCGCCAGCGTGGAGGCGACGACCGACGGCAAGACCTTCACCGTCCTGACCAAGGGCGGCCGGATCGCCGATGCGAAATCGGGCGACATCGAGGTCGGCGACGGCAAGGTGGTGATCGGCGGGCTGGACGTCGGCAAGGAGACGATGGACATCCGCCTGCCGGTGCAGGGACCGGTCCGCTCGATCCTGACCCTGATCGACATGCCGCCGCTGGGCTATCCCACCAAGCTGGAGATGGATCCGGCGCGCACCCAGGGCACGGCCGAGGCGAAGCTGCATTTCGCCTTCCCGCTGCTGGCCGACCTGAAGGTGGAGCAGCTCGACCTCGACGTGACCGGCAAGCTGCGCAAGGTGGGGGTGGAGAAGGTGGCGGCCGGGATGAACGCCACCGACGGCGAGCTGTCACTAGCGCTCGACCTGAAGGCGATGCAGATCAAGGGCACCACCAAGCTGGACGGCATCCCGGTCGCCATCGACTGGAACGAATCCTTCGACAGTGCGGCCAAAGGCCCGCGCACCCGCATCGCGGTAAAGGGGGAGGCCACCGCCGACGACCTGCGCGCCCATGGCATCGACCTGGAAGACCGGGTGCAGGGTCCCTTCGGCGCCGACATCCTGTTCACGGTGGACCGCAAGCACAAGCTTCTGCTGACCGGCACCCTGAACCTGGAAAAGACCCGGCTGTCCATCGAGGAACTCGGCTGGGCCAAGCCCCCCGGCAAGCCCGGCACCGGCAAGCTGACGCTGGAGTTCGACAAGGACCGCCCGACCCGCATCAGTAACCTGACCGTCGACGCCGGCGGGTTGAAGGCCGTCACCAATCTGGAGCTGGCCGACGGCGGCAAGCGGGTGGCGCGGGTGCAGACCCCCAGCTTCAAGCTGGGCCAGACCGACCTGCGCGCCGACCTGACCGTGCTGCCCCCGCTGAAGCCCGGCGGGCCAGCTGGAGGCCCATCTTCCGGCGGCTATGCCGGGACCATCACCGGCGCCAGCCTGGACGCCCGCGGCCTGACCGGCAAGACGCCGTCCGGCGAGGGCGCGGTTACGCCGCCGCCCAAGAAGCCGCCGTCACCCACCGACGACGGCCGCAAGACCCCGCTGGACATCGCCATCAAGTTCGACTCGGTGGTGTTCGGCGACGGCCGGCGGCTGCGGCAGGTCGCGGGATCCATGAAACGGGACGCCAGCGCCTGGACTCTGCTGGACCTCACCGGCCGCAGCGAAGGCGGCGGGGTGTCGCTGAAATGGCGGCCGGGTCCGCAGGGTGTCTACGACCTCGCGATCAACGCCGAGGATCTGGGGTCGGCCCTGCAGGCGATGGATCTGAACGACCGCATGCGCGGCGGACGGCTGACCCTGACCGGCCGGTCGGCCGAACCGCGGGCCGATGCCGCCATCGTCGGCAAGGCGGAGATCCGCGACTACACCCTGATCGACGTGCCGGCCCTGGCGCGCATCCTGAACGCCATCTCGCCGTCCGGCTTCGCCGAGCTGCTGGGCGGCGGCAAGGGCGTCAATTTCGGCCGCATGTCGGCGGATTTCCGCAAGGAGGGCCGCCTGCTGACCCTGAAGGACCTGCGCACCTCCGGCTCGGCGCTCGGCCTGACGCTGGAGGGCCAGATCGATCTGGAGACGGAAACCGCCAACCTGCAGGGCACCATCGTCCCGGTCTATGGCCTGAACCGCCTGATCGGCCAGATCCCGCTGCTGGGCGACGTGCTGAGCGGCGGCGAGGGCCAGGGCATCTTCTCCGCCACCTGGCATGTCCAGGGCCCTCTGTCCGACCCGGACGTGTCGGTCAACCCGCTGGCGGTGCTGGCGCCGGGCTTCCTGCGCAACCTGTTCTTCCTGGGCGGCGACGGCACGCCGACGCCGGACACCAGACCGCCGCCGGAAGCGCATACACGGTGAAGGGGAGGAGCGCCGGCAACCCGGCGGCCCTCCTCCCCTGCAAAGCCTTCAGCCCACCTTCACCAGCGCGTGGCGCTTCTTGCCGGCGCTGAGCTTCACCACGCCGTCGCCGTTCAGGTCGGCAGCGGTCGCCTTCACCGTCTCGTCGGCAATCGGCCCGTCGTTCAGCTTGGCCCCGCCGCCCTTGATCAGGCGGCGCGCCTCGCCCTTCGACGCAGCCAGCCCGGCCGCCACAAGCAGGTCCACCACCGGCAGGCCGGCTTCCAGATCGGCGCGGGCGACTTCGATGCTGGGCAGCCCCTCGGCCGCGGCACCTTCCTCGAAGGCGCGGCGCGCGGTCTCGGCGGCCTCGAGTGCGGCCTCCTCGCCATGGGCAAGCTTCGTCACCTCGTTGGCGAGGATCTTCTTGGCTTCGTTGATCTCGGCGCCCTGCAGGCTCTCCAGCCGGGCGACCTCGTCCAGCGGCAGTTCGGTGTAGAGGCGCAGGAAGCGGCCGACGTCGGCATCTTCGGTGTTGCGCCAGTACTGCCAGAAATCATAGCTGCTGAGCTTGTCCGCGGTCAGCCACACCGCACCGGCCGCCGTCTTGCCCATCTTGGCGCCCGACGAGGTGGTCAGCAGCGGCGTGGTCAGGCCGAACAGGTCGGCGCCGTCGGTGCGGCGGCCAAGTTCGACGCCGTTGACGATGTTACCCCACTGGTCCGAACCGCCCATCTGCAAGGTGCAGTCGTAGCGGCGCTTCAGCTCCACGAAATCGTAGGCTTGCAGGATCATGTAGTTGAATTCGAGGAAGGTCAGCGGCTGCTCGCGGTCCAGCCGCAGCTTGACCGACTCGAAGCTCATCATCCGGTTGATGGTGAAATGGCGGCCGATGTCGCGCAGCAGCGGGATGTATTTCAGCTCGTCCAGCCAGTCGGCGTTGTTCGCCATCACCGCGTCGGTCGGACCGTCCCCGAAGGTCAGGTAGCGTCCGAAGATGCGCTTGATGCCCGCCATGTTGTTGGCGATGACCTCGTCGGTCAGCAGCTGGCGCGCCTCGTCCTTGCCCGACGGATCGCCGATCTTGGTGGTGCCGCCGCCCATCAGGACGATCGGCTTGTGACCGGTCTTCTGCAACCAGCGCAGCATCATGATCGGCAGCAGGCTGCCGACATGCAGGCTGTCGGCGGTGCAGTCGAAGCCGATATAGGCGACGATCGGCCCCTTCGTCGCACGCTCGTCCAGCGTGGCGAAGTCGGTGCACTGGTGGATGAACCCGCGATCCTGAAGGGTGCGCAGGAACTCCGAGACGGGAGCCGAGGGGGTGGTCGTCGTCATGGCCGCAATCCGGCTGTCGTTGGAATGAAGGGCGGAGAAATCCCGCGGTCTGTTAGCACGGAACGGCCCCTGCCTCAATGCGGCGGCCCCGATTGCCGCAGTTGGAACCGGCATGCCGGCCGGCCTGTTCTCCCGCCCAAGCATCGCTGCACCGCCGCAAGTCAAAGCCGGCAGTACGGGCCGGGAATTCGGCGGAAATCCTCCCTTATCGCAATTGACATTGATTCGCAAAACAGGAGTCCGGCCCTGACTGTATTTTGGGCAGGCCGCATCGCCCCAATTGATAGTGACTATCAACTACATCATTGTTTCAAATGGAGATTTTTATTGTGCGAGTCCTTCGGCTGTGCCAAGGTGCGACAAATCGTCTATTTCGGAGTATCGCATCATGCAAGGCGATCAAGGGGTCCTGGACCGTTTGAACAAGCTGCTTACCGGTGAGCTGAGCGCGGCCGACCAGTATCTGTCCCATGCCCGCACCATGGAGGACATGGGCCTCAAGGCGCTGAGCGAGCGCATTTCGCACGAGCGGGTGGAAGAGCTGGAGCATGCCGACAAGCTGATCCGCCGCATCCTGTTCCTGGAAGGCACGCCCGACGTCGCCAGCCGCGACCCGATTCACATCGGCAAGACCGTGCCGGAGATGATGCGCAACGACCTGACCCTCGAATATGAGGTGGTGGCCGCGCTCAAGGAGGCAATCGCCTATTGCGAGCAGGTGAAGGATTACGACACCCGACGCATTCTGCTGGAACTGCTGGTCGACACCGAAGAAGACCATGCCCACTGGCTGGAACAGCAGCTCGGCCTGATCGACATGCTCGGCCTGCAGAATTACCTGCAGTCGGCCATGGGCGGCTTCCCCACCTGAGCGGAGGACGGATCATGAAGGGCAACAGCGACGTCATCGTCCAGCTTCAGATCGTCCTGAAGGACCAGCTGACGCAGATCAACCAGTATTTCCTGCACGCCCGCATGCTTAAGAACTGGGGCGTCAGGGCACTGGGCAAGTGGGAGTATCACGCCTCCATCGAAGTGATGAAGAGCGCGGACGAGATCATCGAACGGATCCTGTTCATCGAGGCAATCCCCAACCTCCAGGATCTCGGCAAGCTGCGCATCGGCGAGGATGTGCCGGAGATCCTGTCCAGCGACCTCGCCGCCGAGCGCGAGGCCCGTGACCGCATCGCCCACGCCATCGCCGTGTGCGAGGAGAAGGCCGATTACGTGTCGCGCGACGAGCTGTCCGAACTGCTGGAAGAGTCGGAAGAGCGCATCGATTATCTGGAAACCCAGCTGAGCCTGATCGACGACATCGGTCTGCCCAACTACATCCAGTCGGCGATGGGCGAGTTCAAGGACTGAGGTTGAGCGGGGGCGGACTCTGCGAAGAGCGCCCCCTCAAACCCGCTCTCTCAAACCCGCTGCAGAATCTCTTCCGCCAGCGCCTGCATTTCGGCCGCCGCCTGGGTCTTGCGTGCGGCCTCCGTCACCGATAGCCCGGTCATCAGCGTGCCGGCATAGGCGGTGCGGTTGCCGACCTGCGCCGTCGCCAACTCCACCGCCGGCGGCGCGACCAGTTCATGCACCTTGCCGACCAGTTCGTCGGCGATGCGGGCGCGCGGCGGCACCCGGTTCAGAACCAGCAGCAGCCGGCGCTTCTCCTGCGCCGCCAGATCGATGGTTGGATGCACCGCCCACAGATCCATCGGGCTCGGCTGCACCGGGGCCACCACCAGCGTGGCGGCACGGACGGCGATGCGCGCTTCGGTCTGGGCGTGGGGCGGGCTGTCGATCACCACGATGTCGTGGGCGCGGGCCAGCTTCTCCACCTCGGCCTGGGTGCGCCAGCCGGTGATCTGCACATGGGTGAAACCGGGCTGGCCGCCGGTGGCCTCCGACCGCACGGCATGCCAGCGGGTCAGGCTACCCTGCGGGTCGATGTCCACGGTGGCGACCTTGTGGCCGAGCTGCGCCCAGGCGATGGCGAGGTGGGCCGCCAGCGTGGTCTTGCCGGCGCCGCCTTTCTGCTGCGCCACGGTGAAGACCTTGCCCGTCATGCCCGCACCCATCATGTTGTGTTGGTTGATTGCGCACTCCCCTCATAACCTTGGGCATGGCACCGGTGCAACCGCGCGAATTGACACCGCTGCTGCACGGGCTAGAAAGACGCCGTGACCGACCATTCCGCACCCGATACCGGTGAGAAGCGCCCGGCGCTGATCCCGGCCACCCCCGCCGGCATCGCCCGCGCGGCCGACCTGTTGCGCGCCGGCCGTCTGGTCGCCTTCCCGACCGAGACGGTCTATGGGCTGGGGGCCGACGCCACCGACGACCGCGCCGTTGCCGCGATCTTCGCCGCCAAGGGCCGGCCGCAGTTCAATCCGCTGATCGTCCATGTCCCCGATCTGGTCGCCGCCCACTCCTGGGGCCTGTTCGACGACCGCGCCCACGATCTGGCGACGCAGTTCTGGCCCGGCCCGCTGACCATGGTCGTGCCGCGCCCGGCCAACTCCGCCCTGTCGCTGCTGGTCAGCGCCGGGCTGGACAGCATCGCCATCCGCGTGCCCAACCATCCGGTGGCGCAGGCGATCCTGCGCGCCGCCGGCAAGCCGATTGCTGCCCCCAGCGCCAACCGCTCCGGCGCCGTCAGCCCGACCACGCCGCATCATGTGCTGGAAAGCCTGGGCGACCGGGTCGATGCCATCGTCACCGGCGGCAAATGCATGGTGGGGCTGGAGTCCACCGTCATCGACCTGACCGGTCCCGACGCGGCGCTTCTGCGCCCCGGCGCCGTGCTGCCCGACGAGATGGAGCGGCTGATCGGCCCGGTCCGCCTGTCGGCCGGCGATCCGACGGCGCCGAAATCGCCCGGCCAGTTGGAAAGCCACTATGCCCCCAACGCCGCGGTGCGCCTGAACGCGTCGTCGGCGGAAGAGGACGAGGCGTTCCTGACCTTCGGCCCCGACCGCTTCGTCTTCGGCGGCACCACGCGGCTGAACCTGAGCCTGGAAGGCGACCTCAACGAGGCCGCGGCCAACCTGTTCTCGCACCTGCGCAGCCTTGACCAGAGCGGCGCCCGCCGCATTGCGATCATGCCGATCCCCGACGTGGGTTTGGGTCTGGCGATCAACGACCGCCTGCGCCGGGCGGCGGCACCGCGGGGATAAGGGCGCTGCCGGCCTCTGCCCTGATCCAGCGGAGAAAGGCGGCCACCGCCGGCTTTTCCTCCGCCCCGCCAGGATAGACGAGGTGATAGGCGAGGCCGTTCGACAGGCGCTGGTCGAACAGGACGACAAGCCGCCCCGCTGCGAGATCGTCGGCGGCAAAACGGTCCCGGACCAGCGCTATACCCAATCCGGCCCTGGCAGCCTCCATCACCCCGTTGCCATCGGCGAAAACCGGCCCGCGATCGGCGCCCGCATCCGGCACGCCGGCGGCTCGGAACCAGAGCGCCCAATCCCCGCGGTGCTCGTCATGCAGAAGCCGGTGAGCCGCTGGCCCCCCTGCCGGATCGGCTGCCAGATCGGCCGGATGCCGAACCGGCGGTGCGGTGCGCAGATAGTCGGGGCTGCACACCGGAACCAGCTCGTCGTCGATCAACCGCTCGGCACATAGGCCTTCGTAGGCGCCCAACCCGTGACGCACGGCGACGTCGACACGGTCCTGAGCGAAATCGACAAGCCGGTTGGTGACCCCGATCCGTACATCGATCCCGGGCGCGGCCGCCTCGAACCGCGGCAGACGCGGAACCAGCCATTGAACGGCAAAGGCCGGGGTGCAGGACAGCGTCAGTTCCGGCCTGCGAAGCCCTGCCGTGAGTTCGGCGGTCGCGTCGCGAATCAGGCGGAAGGCGGTGCGGATGGCCGCATGATAGGCCGCCCCCTCGGCGGTCAAGGCGAGGCTGCGCGGCTTGCGTTCGAACAGCCGCAAGCCGAGCGCCGTTTCCAACTCTTTGACCTGGAGGCTGACCGCGCCGGGCGTGACGTTCAGCTCCCGCGCGGCAAGCGTCATACTGAGGTGACGCGCGGTCGCTTCGAAGGCGCGCAGGCCCGCAAGCGGGGGCAAGGAAAGCGTCATGATTTAGAAAATCTCAACTGCATGCGGAAAAAGGCTCGTTTGCACAATATTGGGGCTGGAGGCTAATTTTAGCTCAGCTCGATTGAGCAGGAAAGGCCGCCCAACGGCGGGGCGCGTGAGTCAAGCCCGATCATGGCACGGGCGCCTGAAACATCCGTTTCGACGGCGATGGCAATTCCACCGCAAGAAACGGATCGCGACCGGCCGACACCGCCGTGCAGGATGCCGGAACCCGGCATGTCCAGCCCCTGACACAGATACAAGCGAACACTCATAAGCCATCAATGGAGGCTGCCCGATGACTGCACCGAGCCACAAGCCGATGGACCTGACCGACTGGGGCCTTCTGATCGCGCTTTCGATCCTGTGGGGCGGCTCCTTCTTCTTCGTCGGCATCGCCGTGCGGGAATTGCCGCCGCTCACCATCGTTGCAATGCGGGTCGCGCTGGCGGCCCTGGCACTCGGCGGGCTGTTGCGGATCCTGGGACTGCCGATGCCGCGGGACCGCCGGACATGGGTCGCCTTCTTCGGCATGGGGGCATTGAACAACCTGCTTCCCTTCTGCCTGATCGTCTGGGGACAGACACAGATCGCCAGCGGCGTCGCTTCGGTCCTCAATGCCACCACCCCGCTGTTCGGCGTACTGGTTGCGCATGTCCTGACCAGAGATGAGAAGATGACCGGCAACCGGCTGGCCGGGGTGCTCATCGGCTTCGCCGGCGTGGCGGTCATGATCGGTCCGACGGCACTGGCCGGGCTGGGGAACGGGCTGCTGCCGCAGCTTGCGGTGCTGGGTGCCGCCCTGTCCTATTCCTTCGCCGGCATCTTCGGCCGCCGGTTCAAGGGCATGGGGGTGTCGCCTCTGGTCACCGCGACAGGGCAGGTCACCGCCTCCACCCTGATGCTGGTGCCGGTGGCCCTCCTGCTTGATCGTCCCTGGACCCTGCCGATGCCCAGTGCGACCGCCTGGGGCGCCGTCATGGGCATCGCCTTGCTGTCCACCGCTCTGGCCTACGTCATCTTCTTCCGCGTCCTGGCATCGGCAGGCGCAACCAACCTGATGCTGGTCACGTTCCTGATCCCGGTCAGTGCCATCCTGCTGGGCGGCCTGTTTCTCGGCGAACGGCTGGCGGTCAGGCATGGGGTCGGGATGGCACTGATCGCCGGCGGCCTCGCCGCCATCGATGGAAGGTTGTTCGCACGGCTGGGACAACACAGATCCGCATCGGCCGCCAAGGGATAGAAAATGGTCGGCGAAGACGTTAGAAGGGATCGATTGCAAGCCCTTTAACCTGCTTCGGACGCCTTGCCATGACCGTCGCCGCCGCCCTCGACCAGATCCGCGCCATCGTCGGCCCGTCCGGCATCCTCACCGACGCCGCCGACATGGCCCCCTACCTTGCGGAGTGGCGCGGGCGCTTCAAGGGCAACAGCCCGGCGGTGGTCCGCCCGGCCAACACCGCCGAGGTGGCGGCGGTCGTGAAGATCTGCGCCGAGGCCGGCATTCCCATCGTGCCCCAGGGCGGCAACACCAGCCTCGTCGGCGGTTCGATCCCCTATGAGGAAGGGCGCGAGATCGTTCTCAGCCTGTCGCGCCTGAACCGCATCCGCGACATCGACACGCTGAACTACACCATGACGGTCGAAGCCGGCGTGGTGCTGACCAGCATACAGGAGGCCGCGGCCGACGCCGACCGCCTGTTCCCGCTCAGCCTGGGGGCGGAGGGCACCGCGCAGATCGGCGGGCTGATCTCCACCAATGCCGGCGGCATCAACGTCCTGCGCTACGGCAACACCCGCGACCTCGTGCTGGGTCTTGAGGTGGTGCTGGCCGACGGCCGCGTCTGGGACGGCATGCGCCGCCTGCGCAAGAACAACACCGGCTACGACCTGAAGAACCTGTTCATCGGCGCCGAGGGCACGCTGGGCATCGTCACCGCCGCGGTGCTGAAGCTGTTCCCGCGCCCGCGCCAGTCGATCACCGCCTTCGTCGCCGTGCCAAGCCCGGCCGCCGCCATCGAGCTGCTGGCCCGCCTGCGTGCCGCCTCCGGCGACGCCGTGTCGGCCTTCGAACTGATGTCGCGCCGCTGCCTGGACTTCGCCCTCCGCCACGTCGCCGGCACCATCGACCCGCTGTCGGAGCCGTCGCCCTGGTATGTCCTGACCGAGCTGACTGCCGGCACCCAATCCGACGCCTTCCAGGAAACGGTGGAAACCGCGCTGGGCGAGGCGTTCGAGGCCGAACTGGCGACCGACGCCACGCTGGCCCAGTCGGACGCCCAGGCCAAGCAGCTGTGGTTCATCCGCGAGGCCATCGTCGAGGCGCAGAAGTTCGAGGGCGGCTCGATCAAGAACGACGTGTCGATCCCGGTGTCCCGCGTCGCCGAGTTCATCGAACTGGCGGAGGCGGCGGTGGCGGTGGCCTGCCCCGGCATCCGTCCGACCCCCTTCGGCCATGTCGGCGACGGCAACATCCACTTCAACCTCAGCCAGCCCGAAGGCGCCGACACCAAGGCCTATCTCGACCGCTGGGACGAGATCTGCCATGTCGTCAACGAGGTGATCTTCAAACTCGACGGCTCGATCTCCGCCGAGCATGGCGTCGGCCGCTTCAAGAAGGACGAGATGCCGGCGATCAAGGGCCCGGTGGAGTTCGACATGCTGCGCGCCATCAAGGCGACGCTCGACCCCAATGGTCTGCTGAACCCCGGCAAGATGCTGCCCTGAGCACCCTCTCACCGTCCGCCCCTCAACGGCCTCCAGTGTCATAATATTGCGGGGGACAGGCTTGCGACGACAGACGTAGCGCAATGCTTGTCCCCGGCACGACACAAGGCTATGGTGCGGCCTCCGTTTCTTCTGCGCCTGTCGTACCGCGAGAGAGAGTTTTTCCGATGTCCAAGCCGCGCACTCTGTTCGACAAGATCTGGGACAGCCACGTCGTGCATCGCCAGGACGACGGCACCTGCATCCTCTATATCGACCGCCATCTGGTCCATGAAGTGACCAGCCCGCAGGCGTTCGAAGGACTGCGCGTCGCCGGCCGCAAGGTGCGGCGTCCGGAAGCCACTCTCGCCGTACCCGACCACAACGTCCCCACCACCGACCGCTCCAAGGGCATCACCGAGGAGGAGAGCCGGATCCAGGTCGAGACGCTGGACAAGAACGCCCGCGACTTCGGCGTCCGCTACTTCCCGATGGACGACGTCCGCCAGGGCATCGTCCACATCGTCGGTCCGGAACAGGGCTTCACCCTGCCCGGCGCCACCATCGTCTGCGGCGACAGCCACACCGCCACGCACGGTGCCTTCGGCGCCCTGGCCTTCGGCATCGGCACGTCGGAGGTCGAGCATGTGCTGGCGACCCAGACCCTGCTGCAGAAGCCGGCCAAGAACATGCTGATCCGCGTGGACGGCAAGGTGAACCCGGGCGTCACCGCCAAGGACATCGTGCTGGCCATCATCGGCAGGATCGGCACCGCCGGCGGCACAGGCTACGTCATCGAGTTCGCGGGCGAAGCCATCCGCGACCTCTCGATGGAAGGCCGCATGACCGTCTGCAACATGGCTATCGAGGGCGGCGCCCGCGCCGGCCTGATCGCCCCGGACGAGAAGACCTTCGAGTATGTGCAGGGCCGCGCTCTGGCGCCGAAGGCCGGCGCCTTCGAGCAGGCCGTCCAGTACTGGAAGACGCTGCCGTCGGACGAGGGTGCGGTCTATGACGCCACCGTCGTGCTGAACGCCGCCGACATCGCGCCGCAGGTCACCTGGGGCACCAGCCCGGAAGACGTGCTGCCGATCACCGCGACCGTGCCGAACCCGGCCGACATCGCCGACGAGGGCAAGCGCGCCGCCGTCGAGCGCTCGCTGGCCTACATGGGCCTGACCCCCGGCCAGCCGCTGTCGAGCGTCAAGGTCGACACCGTGTTCATCGGCTCCTGCACCAACGGCCGCATCGAAGACCTGCGCGCCGCCGCCGACCTCGCCAAGGGCCGCAAGGTCGCCGAGGGTGTCCGCGCCCTGGTGGTTCCCGGTTCGGGCCTGGTCAAGGAGCAGGCCGAGGAAGAGGGTCTGGACAAGATCTTCACCGAGGCCGGCTTCGAGTGGCGCGAGCCGGGCTGCTCCATGTGCCTGGCGATGAACGCCGACCGTCTGGCTCCGGGTGAGCGCAGCGCCTCGACTTCGAACCGCAACTTCGAAGGCCGTCAGGGCCGCGGCGGCCGCACCCACCTTGTCAGCCCGGCGATGGCCGTGGCGGCGGCGGTAACCGGCCATCTGGCCGACGTGCGCGATCTGGCCTGAACAGGTTCGGTCTTCCGGACCGGATACTGTCGTGACGCGGGCGGGAGTGTAACCACTCCCGCCCGTTTTTCGTTCGGTCCCGACCCATCATCGAGACGGTGTATCGGGACGATCAAGGGAAAAGGGTCGATCATGCGGGTGCTCGCAATCTCCGGCAGCCTGCGTGCCGCTTCCACCAACAGCGCATTGCTGCGGGCGGCCGCAGCAGCAGCACCGGATGGCGTGACCGTCACGGTCTTTACCGGGCTGGACGGACGCGGTGTCGGCAGCCTTCCGCTGTTCAACCCGGATGAGGACGGCGACCCGCCCCCGCCGGCAGTGAAGGACCTTCGCGATTCGCTGGTCGCGGCGGATGCGGTGGTGATTGCCTGCCCGGAATATGCCCATGGCGTGCCCGGAGCCTTGAAGAACGCCTTGGATTGGGTGGTGGCGAGCAGCGAGATGGTGGACAAGCCGGTTGCGCTGATGCATGCCTCGCCGCGTTCGACCTACGCACGCGAGGCATTGACGGAGATTCTGACGGTCATTTCAGCCCGATTGATCGATGATGCCAGCATTACCATCCCTCTGATGGGAAAAACGCCGGAGGACGCGGCGGCAACTCTTGCACGGGCCGAGAGCGTTGCGGCATTGCGGAACGCCCTGACCGCCATTGAAACCGCTGTGACTGCCAGCGCGGCGCGATAAGGTTCATCCCTTTCGGAGCCGCTCAATCGCCCCTGCCCCTTGCCTGCCCCATCAGTCCCTGCGGCCGATAGATCAGGAACAGCGTCAGCAGCCCGAACGCCACGATGTCCTTGTAGGCCAGCGCGAAGTAAGCCGACCAGAAGGTCTCGACCAGCCCCAGCAGGGCACCGCCGAGCATCGCCCCCGGCACCGAGCCGATGCCGCCGACCACCGCGGCGGCCAGCGCCTTGAAGCCGATCAGGTAGCCGGTGAAGAAGTTCACCCCGCCGTAATAGAGCGCGATCACCGCCCCCGCCGCCGCGGCCAGCCCGCCGCCGATGGCGAAGGTCGCCGCCACCGTGCGGTTGACATCCACCCCGACCAACTCCGCCGCCGCAATGTCGTCGGTGCAGGCACGATGCGCCCGGCCGAAGGCGGTGCGCTGCATGATTCCCCAAAGCGCCGCGTAAAGCCCGCCGGTCAGCACCAGGATCGCCAGCTGCGCGGTCAGTGCGGTGACGGTGAAGGCACCGTCGCTCATCAGGTCGTAACGACCGGTCAGCACTGGTGCCGGCCACCAGTCGCGCGCGCCATGCAGCAGCCGCACCCCCTCCTGATAGGCGATGGACAGTCCGACCGCGACGATCAGCGGCGTGTGGCTGCGCACCCCGCGCAGGCGGCGGAAAACCAGCCGGTCCATTGTCCAGCCCTGCACCGCGGTGAAGCCGATCACCAGCACCAGCACGCCGAGCAGCGCCGGCGGCCATGTCGCCCAGCCCGCTATGCCCAACCCGGCCGCCGCCATCGCCGTCACCATGGCGCCGACCATGGTCAGTTCCCCCATCGCCAGATTGATCTGGCCGAGGATGGCATAGACCAGCGTGTAGCCGAGCGCGAGCAGCCCATAGACGCAGGCGACCGTGGCGGCGTTGATGATCTGCTGGGCCAGGAAGAGAGCGGGCGTCCAGCGCGTCGACTGCGGCCTTTCAGTCTCGACCACGCCGCCGATGGCATCGCGCGGCGGCCTGATGCGCAGCCATTGCTGAAGCATGGCGAAGCGGATTTCGGTCAGCCAGCCGCTGCGGTCGGTCGCCACCGCCACCAGGGTGCGACGCCCCTCCTCCATCGACGTGCCGGCGAAACGGCAGGCGATCCAATGGGACTGGCTGCCGCTGCGGTAATCGACACGCAGCACCCGCTTGTCTTCGGTATAGCTGCGGGTGGACAGGTCGGTGACGCGGCCGGGTTCGAAGGCCGGGATCAGCTTCCGGCACAGCACATCCTGGTCGGCATCGACGCCGCACCCGGTGAGCATCAGCAGGACAAGGCACAACAGCGGCAGGATGCGGAGCACGGAACCGCCCGGTGAGGTGGGACGGTTCAGCCTACCGACAATTTGAAAGGGTGGGAAGCGCCGGCAATGTGCCCCCACCCGTCCCTTCACTCCACCATGTAATCGCGCACCAGCAGCTCGGCGATCTGCACGGCGTTCAGCGCGGCGCCCTTGCGCAGATTGTCAGCGACGCACCAGAAGGACAGGCCGTTCTCGACTGTGATGTCCTCGCGAATGCGGCTGACAAAGACCGGGTTGTCGCCGGCGATCTCCACCGGGGTGACATAGCCGTCGCCGGTCTGCTGGTCGACCACCGAGATACCGGGGGCGGCGCGCAGGACGGTGCGGGCCTCCTCCGCGCTGATCGGCTCCTCCGTCTCGATGTTGATCGACAGGGCATGGCCGATGAAGGTCGGCACGCGGACGCAGGTGGCGGCGACCTTGATCTTCGGATCGAGGATCTTCTTGGTCTCCACCGTCATCTTCCACTCTTCCCTGGTGGAGCCGTCCTCCATGAAGGCGTCGATGTGGGGGATGACGTTGAAGGCGATCTGCTTGGGGAAGACGCTCTTGGCGACGGGATCGTTGACGAAGATGGCGCGGGTCTGGGTGAACAGCTCGTCCATCGCCTCCTTGCCGGCGCCCGACACCGACTGGTAGGTCGACACCACGACGCGGCGGATCTTGAAGCGGTCGTGCAAGGGCTTCAGCGCCACCGCCATCTGGATGGTGGAGCAGTTGGGATTGGCGATGATGCCGCGCTTGCGATAGCCGACCAGCGCCTCCGGATTCACCTCCGGCACCACCAGCGGCACGTCGGGATCCATACGGAACTGCGAGGTGTTGTCGATCACCATGGCCCCGGCGGCGGCGGCGCGCGGCACGTGGACGGCCGACACCTTGGCGCCGGGCGACGACAGCACGATGTCCACGCCATGGAAGTCGAACTTGTTGAGATCCTGGACCTTGAGGATCTCGTCCTCGCCATAGGACACCTCCTGGCCGATCGATTTTTCGGAGGCCAGGGCGATGACCTTGTCGGCCGGGAACTTCCGCTCGGCCAGCGTTTGCAGGATCTCGCGCCCGACATTGCCGGTGGCGCCGATGACCGCGACGGTATAGCCCATGACGGTGGTTTCCTTCTGCCGAATGTCCGCAAAGACAAGAATGGTGCCGGGGGGCGATAGGAGCTAGGCGCTTTCCCCACGAATTGCAACCCATCCGGCGGGAAACCTGCCCTCCGGCCGGCCCCATCAGCCGAGTTGACATGCCATGGAAGGCGGCGGGAAGATTCCATCCCTCAACAGTGCCCCGAACGGGCCTCCAGGGAGACTTCACGGATGACCAGCTTCAAGCGCGGCCTCATTGCACAGACTGTTCTTGGCGCCGCCGCTCTCGCCCTCGCCGGTTTAGCCGCCCCCGCCCTCGCCGACACGCCGAAAGACGCGCTGGTGATGGCATGGCAGTTCGACGACATCGTCAGCCTCGACCCCGGCGAGATCTTCGAGCTGTCGGGTGCGGAATACAGCGCCCAGGTCTATGACCGTCTGATCCATTTCGACGTCAACGACGTCAGCAAGATCGAGGGAGAGGCCGCCGAAAGCTGGACCGTGTCGCCCGACGGCAAGACCTTCACCTTCAAGATCCGCGATGGCATCGCCTTCCATTCCGGCAACCCGATGACGGCCGAGGATGTGGCGTGGTCCTTCTCCCGCGCGGTGAAGATGAACAAGGGTCCGGCCTTCATCCTGACCCAGTTCGGCCTGACGCCCGAGAATGTCGACCGGATGGTGCGCGCCACCGATCCGAAGACGCTGGTCTTCACCACCGACAAGGTCTATGCGCCGACCTTCGTGCTCTATTGCCTGACCGCCGACGTCGCCTCCATCGTCGATTCCAAGCTGGTGAAGGGCAAGGAGAAGGACGGCGATTTCGGCGCCGGCTGGCTGAAGACCAACTCCGCCGGCTCCGGCCCCTTCATCCTGAAGCAGTGGAAGGCGAGCGAGCTGCTGACCTTCGACGCCAACCCGAAATACTGGCGCGGTGCGCCGAAGCTGAAGCGTGTGCTGATCCGCCACATCCCGGAACCGGCGACCCAGCGCCTGCTGCTGGAGAAGGGCGACGTCGACGTCGCGCGCAACCTGAAGCCGGAACAGTTCGAGCCGCTGAAGTCGAGCGACGCCATCCGTCTGGTCCAGGCGCCGAAGGGCACGCTGTGGTATCTCAGCCTGAACCAGAAGAACGCCACCCTGGCGAAGCCCGAGGTGCGTGAGGCCTTCAAGTATCTGGTCGACTATGACGGCATGGCCGGAACCATCATGAACGGCATCGGCGCCGTCCATCAGGCCTTCCTGCCCAAGGGCTTCCTCGGGGCCGTCAACGACAACCCCTACAAGTACGATCCGGCCAAGGCGAAGGAGCTGCTGGCGAAGGCCGGCTATCCCGACGGCTTCACCGTCAGCATGGACGTCCGCAACACCAACCCGACCCAGGACATGGCCCAGGCGATCCAGGCCAGCGCCGCCAAGGCCGGCATCAAGATCGAGATCATCCCCGGCGACGGCAAGCAGGTGCTGACCAAGTACCGCGCCCGCAATCACGAACTGATGATCCAGCAGTGGGGTGCGGACTATCAGGACCCGAACTCCAACGCCGACACCTTCGCCTCCAACCCGGACAACAGCGACAACGCCAAGTCCAAGCCGCTCGCCTGGCGCAACGCCTGGGACATTCCGGAACTGACCAAGAAGACCGCCGCCGCCATCGAGGAGCGCGACGGCGCCAAGCGCGCCCAGATGTACGAGGAGCTCCAGCGCTCGGTTCTCGCCGACTCGCCCTTCGTCATCATGTTCCAGCAGACCGAGATGGTCGCCGAGCGCAAGAGCGTCAACGGTCTGGTCTGGGGCCCGAGCTTCGACACCAACTACTACTGGAAGGCCGAGAAGAAGTAAGGATGCGGGGGGCTCGTCGCCCCCCTCTCCCTTGCGTCTATGGGCTCACCCCCAGGCGCCCGCATCCTCGACCACCACGGCGAGGCTGTCGGACAGGCCGCTCAGCACGCCGCGCTGGATGTCGGCCGCCGGCACCACGCCGCCCTTGCCGTCGGGCAGGTCGCGGGTGGCGGTGGCCGATGCCACGACCGTCACCCGCCAGCCATGGTCCACCGCCGACCGCGCCGTGCTGCTGACGCAGTTGTGGGTCATGAAGCCGGCGACGATCATCTCCGTCCGCCCGCTGTCACGTGCCACCGTCTGCAACTCCGTCCCGGCGAAGGCGTTGGCGAGCTTCTTGACGATCACCGGTTCCCCATCGCGCGGGGCGACGGCCGGGACGATTTCCGCCAGCGGCCCGGTGGGGTCGAACACCGGGGCGCCCGCCGCGGTGTGGTGGACGATGTGGATCACAGGCACGCCGTTGGCACGGGCAAGCGCCAGCAGTTCCGCGGCCCGCTCCACCGCCGCATCGACGCCCGACAGCCGCAGCGCGCCGTCAGTGTATTCACGCTGAAGGTCGATCAGCACCAGCACCGCCTTGTCCAGGGGAGCAGGGGTGGCCGGCGCGCCGACGATCTGGCGCAGTGTCCGGGCAGGAAGAGTCGTCATCGGGAGATGCTCCGTGGTCGCTGGAAATCGATGACGGCGATGCTGCCCCGTTCACCTATGCACCGCCATACGCTATGCTTGCACGATGGCTGTTCAGAAATTCACAGGCCCGCTCGATTGGGACGATTTGCGCGTCTTCCTGGAACTGGCACGCGCCGGCAGCCTGTCGGCGGCGGCACGCAGCCTGCGGCTGAGCCACGCCACGGTCGGGCGCCGGCTGGCCGCGCTGGAGGCAACGCTCGGCCGCAGCCTGATGGAGCGCCGGCCCGACGGCTATGTCGTGACCGAAGACGGTGAAAGCGTCCGCGCCCTGGCCGAGGCGATGGACGAGCGGGCACAGGCGATCCGCCGCCGCGAAGGCGACGCGGCGGGGCTGACCGGCACCGTGCGGCTGACCATGACCCAGGCACTGGCCGACATTTTCCTGATCCCCCGGCTGGGAGCGCTGCGGGCGGCCAACCCCGCCCTGGACCTGGAAATCATCGTCGACAACCGCACCCTCAGCCTCGCCCGGCGGGAGGCCGATCTGGCGGTCCGGCTGGCCCGGCCGCAGCGCGGCGATCTGGTCGGGCGACGGCTGGCGACGCTGGGCTATGGGCTTTACGCGGCGCCGGACGCGCCCGACACGCTGATCGCCTATGACGAGTCGATGGCGGAATTGCCGGAGGCTTTGTGGCTGGACCGCCATGGCGGCGGCCGGCGCGTCGCCTTCCGCTCCAACAGCGTGCAGGGTCAGCTTGCGGCGGCGGTCGCCGGCTTTGGCACTGCCTTCCTGCCCTGCATGCTGGCCGATGGCGTGCCGGGGCTGGTGCGGCAGCCACTGCCCGGTCCGCCGCCCTGCTCACCATTAACCCGCGAGGTCTGGCTGCTGGTCCACCGCGACCGCCGCGAGGTGCCGCGGGTGCGCACGGTGATCGAGCATCTGGTGACCGTCTTCACGGCGGAGCGGGAACGGTTGGAGGGCTGTTGACGACGTTCTGCAACCAGCGTCACCTTCCCGCAGTCGTCACTGCAACGGGTCCGTCCAGAATGTCACTCCGTTCCCTGTGTCTGGTTGCCCTTGCAATGGCGGCGGCACTCCCCGTCCCGTTCCCCGCCCAAGCACAATCCCGCCCCAATGACGAACTTTTCTCCAACGCGGTGGTCGCCAGCGGAAAAACCATCACCCGCGACCAATGCGCCGCGCTGGAGGCGCGGGAAACCGCCAGTTGGGTGGAGGTGGGCGGTCGGGGCGAATGCCTGCGCTATTACGCGGCCGGCCTGAAGCCGGGCACCAATCCGGTCGTCGCGGCCTGGATGCATGGCGACATCATGGGTACGAGGCCGGAGCAGATCGGCCATCAGGAAGGGTTGAGTGTCGCCGGCATGATCAAACAGGAGCGGGCTTTGTCGGAGCGCTTTGGCGTGCCCTTCATTTTCCTGGCCCGCCCGGGAGCCTATGGCAGCTCCGGCAAATTCTGGACGATGCGCCATACCCCACGCGAAGCCGCGCTGATGAACGCTCATCTCGATCTGCTCAAGAAACGCTACGGGATCGGGGCATGGTCGCTCGGCGGCAGCAGTGCGGGCGGCACTTTGACGGCCGAATTCCTGGCCCGCCGCATCGACCTGACCTGCGCGGTCATCTCGTCGGGAGCCTCCGCTTATGAAGCCTATCTCAAGGCCCATGACGCCAAGGCCCGGCTGGCGAGGCCGGAGACATGGTTCGACCCCTACCGCTCGCTCGACCGGATTCCCAAGGACCCTGCCCGCCGCATCTTCGTCATCGGCGACCCCAGGGAAACGAACGTCCTGTTTCGGACCCAGCGTCTTTACTTCGACGGTCTGTTGGCAGGCGGACACAATGCCCGGCTGGTCGCGCTGGAACGGGCCCGGCCGCCCCGCTTCCACAGTCTGGTGGATTTCGGCGAAACCGCAACCGGCCTCTGCGCGCAGGGGATGGATACGGACAGGCTGCTGAAGACGCTCCACGCCATGCCCGAACAGACGGAGCGAATCAGCAACTGAGCCGGGTCAGTAACGCGCCGCCATGAAATAGAGCCCGTCCGGTGGACAGGTCGGCCCGGCCTTGGCCCGGTCGCGGGCGTCCAGTGCGCGGCGGACGTCGTCCACCGTCCATTTGCCGGCACCGACCAACTCCAGCGTGCCGACCATGTTGCGGACCTGATGGTGCAGGAACGAGCGCGCGGCGGCATGGACGCGGATCTCTTCGCCCTGCCGCTCCACGGCCAGCCGGTCCAACGTCTTCACCGGCGACTTGGCCTGACACAGCGCGGCGCGGAAGCTGGAGAAGTCATGCTGGCCGACCAGCACCTGTGCCGCTTCATGCATTGTCTCGGCGTTCAGCGGACGGGTGACGTGCCAGGCCCGGCCGGCATCGAGCGCCAGCGGGGCCCGGCGGTTGACGATGCGGTAGACATAGGCGCGGCCGGTCGAGGTCAGGCGGGCATGGAAATCTTCCGTCACCGCTTCCACCTCCAGCACCGCGATGGGGGCCGGCTTCAGGTGGAAGTTCAGGGCGTCGCGCAGCTTCAGGCCGGTGAAGGGCTTTTCCAGATCGAAATGGCAGACCTGCCCCAGCGCATGCACACCGGCATCGGTGCGTCCGGAGCCATGGGCCCGTACCACCTCGCCCGACAGGCGTTGCACCGCCTCCTCCAGGCTCTGCTGGACCGAGGGGCCGTTGTCCTGGCGCTGCCAGCCGACGAAGGGGCGGCCGTCATACTCGACGGTCAGTTTCCAGCGCTGCACGATGGTCAATCCGCGACGGGTTCGGGAGCGGAGACCGGCTGCCCGACCGCCAGCGCGAAGCCGCGCAGGAAAGCCGCACCATCCACCGGCGCCTTGCCCGGACGCTGGACCCTGGTCAGCCGTACGGCCCCGTCGGCGCAGGCGACCGTCAGCCGGTCGTCCAGCAGGGTGCCGGGCACGCCCTTGCCTGCCGCAGGCTCGGCGGCGAGCACCTTGATCCGCTCACCGTTCGCGGCGTCGAACCAGCAACCGGGCCAGGGGGTCAGGGCGCGAACCTGCCGCTCGACATAGGTGGCGGGCTGGCTCCAGTCGAGCCGGCCATCCTCGCGCGTCAGCTTGGCGGCGTAGGTGACGCCGTCTTCCGGCTGCGGTACGGCGGCCAGCGTGCCGGCGGCCAGCCCGTCCAGCGCCGGGGCGATCATGCGGGCGCCAAGTGCAGCCAGCTCGTCATGCAGGCTGCTGGCGGTGGTGGCGGGGGTGATCGCCACCGCTTCCCGAGACAGCATGGCGCCGGTGTCGAGCCCGATGTCCATCTGCATGATGGTGATCCCGGTTTCGGCATCGCCGGCCAGGATGGAACGCTGGATCGGCGCCGCCCCGCGCCAGCGCGGCAGCAGCGAGCCATGGACGTTGACACAACCCAGCCGCGGCGCGTCGAGGATCGGCTGCGGCAGGATCAGGCCATAGGCGGCGACCACGGCGGCATCGGCCTTGAGATCGGCGAACTCGGCCTGGGCCTCGGCATTGCGCAGGCTCTTGGGCGTGCGCACGGGAATGCCGTGCTCCTCGGCGAAGCGGTGAACGGGCGATTTCTGCACCTGCTGGCCGCGGCCGGCCGGGCGTGGCGGCTGGCTGTAGGCGCAGACGACCTGATGCCCCGCCTCGATCAGCGCGGCAAGGCTGTGCACGGCGAAATCCGGCGTGCCCATGAAGACGAGACGGAGCGGGATCATCGGATGTTTATCGCCGATCTATGTTGCGGCTGGTCTTTTGCGGCGGATCAGGCCGTCGCCTTCTGCATCTTCTGGACCTTCTTCAGCAGGATGTTCCGCTTCAGCATCGACAGATAGTCGACGAACAGAACGCCGTTCAGATGGTCGATCTCATGCTGGATGCAGGTGGCGAGCATCCCGTCGGCCTCGATCTCCTGCGGCTGGTTCTTTTCATCCAGATAGCGGACGCGGATGCGCACGGGCCGGGTGACGTCGGCGTACTGTTCCGGCACCGACAGGCAGCCTTCCTCGCACACCGCCTTCTCGTCCGACGACCAGACGATTTCCGGATTGGCGAGGCGGATCGGGTTCGGCGGCTCGCCCTTCTCATGGACGTCGACGACGATGACACGGTCGAGCACACCGACCTGCGGAGCGGCCAGACCGATGCCGCTGGCGTCGTACATGGTCTCCACCATGTCGTCCATCAGCTTGACGACGCGCGCATCCACTTCAGCGACGGGTTGCGCCTTGCGCTTCAGGATCGGATGCGGGGCGACGAGGATCGGAAGACGGGCCATGGGTGCTCGATGCTGGTAAGGGAAAGTTCAAACGGACAAAGTAGGCGGACCGAGCGTTTCGGTCAAGGAATCGAACCTATGCGAACGATGCAGAACCGCCTGCCGTGCGGGGTTGCGCCGGACGCCGGTTGGGCGTAGTCGATGCCGATCATGCCGGACGCCACCACCGCCCCATCCCCGCCGCCGCGCTGGACACAGGACGCCGCCCTGGCGCTGGTGTTCCTGACCCGGCTGCCCCTTCCCCCCATCGGCCCGCTCAATGGCCTGCTCAGCGGCCCCTTGGCCGAGGGCGCGTCGGCGCGGGCGATGGGCTGGTTTCCGCCAGTCGGCGCGCTGATCGGGCTGGCGGGCGGGGCGGTGTATGCCGCCGCCACCGCCCTGCACCTGCCGCCGCTGGCCGGTGCGCTGCTGGCCCTGGCGACGACAGTCCGGCTGACCGGCGGGCTGCACGAGGACGGGGCGGCCGACGTGGCCGACGGCTTCGGCGGTGGGCGCGATCCGGTGCGCAAGCTGGAGATCATGCGCGACAGCCGCGTCGGCAGCTATGGCGTGCTGGCCCTGGTCTTCTCGGTCGGTATCCGCGCCGCGGCCCTGGCCGCCCTGCCGGTGCCGGCGGCGGTCGCGGCTCTGGCGGCGGCCGGCGCCTTGTCGCGCTGCGGGCTGGCGGCGATGGCGCGCGTTTTGCCGGCGGCGCGGCGCGACGGGCTGGCGGCAGCGCAAGGCCGGCCGGCGATGGCGACGGTGCTGCTGGCCCTCCTCCTCGGCATCGCAATCGCCGCGATGGCGCTCGGCGGGCTGGCCCTTCCCGCGCTGGCCGCCTCGCTCCTGGCGGTGGCAGCGGTGGCGGCGCTTGCCCGGCGGCAGATCGGCGGGCACACCGGCGACGTTTTCGGCGCGGCGCAGCAGGCGGCGGAGGCCGCGGTGCTGCTGACCCTGTCGGCCCTCATTGGAGCAGCGGCCATCGGAGCAGCGGCATGACCGCCTTGAGCCTCACCCCCCTGACCGTCACCCGCTGGTGGCTGATCCGCCATGCGCCGGTCCGCAACCCGGACAACGTCATCTGCGGGTCGAGCGACCGCGAGGCCGACACCGGCAACCGCGCCGCGGCCACCGCGCTCGCGGCCGGCCTCCCCGCCGACGCCCTGTGGCTGACCAGCCCGCTGCGCCGCAGCCGCCAGACCGCACAGGCTCTGTGGAGCCGCAACCCCCGCCTTGCCGGCACCGCCGTGGTGGAGCCGGCGCTGGCCGAGCAGGATTTCGGCGATTGGGAGGGCATCAGCCACGACGCCGCGGCCCGGCGCGATGCCGAAGCGGCGGCGCGCTTCTGGGGCGACCCGGCCCGTCATGCCCCACCGGGCGGCGAGAGCTTCGCCACGGTGATGGACCGCACCGCGGGCGCGCTGCTGCGGCTGACCGACCTCCATGCCGGACGCGATCTGGTTGCGGTGATCCATGCCGGCACCATCCGCGGTGCGCTGGCACTGGCACTGGATCTGACGCCGGAGGCGGCTCTCAGGCTGCGGATCGACCCATGGTCGCTGACCCGGATCGACCACCACCACGCCGGGACGGGCTCCTGGTCTGTCGGGGGAGTGAATCAGCAGGTCGGAACTTTCTGACCGCGGCGGGCGTTCCCCAGTCTCAGTTGGGCTACCGAACGAGAGGCAGACCATGGTCCATAGCACCACCGCCGGCCACGGCCACAGCCCCGACCAGGGCGACGTCAAGAAGCTCTGGGAGATGATGAAGGGCGTCCAGGTCGCGATGATGACCACGCTGGACGACAACGGCCGGATGAACTCCCGTCCGATGGCGACGCTGTCCCATGCGGGGTTCGAAGACGGCACCCTGTGGTTCTTCACCCGCGCCCATTCCGAGAAGGTGGACGAGATCGACCGCCACTGGCGCGTCAACCTCGCCTATGCCAACCCCGACAAGCAGGATTACGTGTCCGCCTCCGGCGTCGCCGAAGTCGTGCGCGACCGCGACAAGATCCGCTTTCTGTGGCGCGACATCATGACCACCTGGTTCCCCCAGGGTCCGGACGATCCCGAGGTGGCGCTGCTGAAGGTGTCGGTCGATCAGGCCGAATATTGGGACAGCCCGTCGAGCACCATGGTCTACGCCTACGGCTATGTGAAGGCGAAGCTGACCGGCCAGTCGCCGGACCCGGGCGACCACGCCAAGATCGCGTTCCAGTAACCGCGTTTTGGTGAAAGCCGGCTGGAGATGCCGGCCTGACATGAAAAAAGCCCTCCCTGCGGACCGCAAGGCCAGCAGGGAGGGCTTTTTCATTCAACGATCCTTAAGCGGGGCTCAAGAAGCGCAGTAGACGCTGCTCACCAGCTCTTCGCACGGGCCGCCGGCTTGCCGTTGCCGTGGGCTTCACGACGGGCATGACCATGGTCCGGGCGGGCGTCGCCGCGATGGTTGTCATTGCGGGCATAGTCCGGACGCGGGCCGCGCGGGGCGTGCGGGCCCTTGGACTCGCCGTTGCGGTGCCACGGCTTGCCGGCGCCGCCACCCGGACGGCCGCTGCGACCGGCCGGACGGCCGGCGCCGCCGGTGGTGAAGGGACGCGTCGGCTCCAGGCCGGGCACCACATGCACCTCGAGCGTCGCCTTCGTGTAGCGCTCGATGCGGACCAGCGTCTCGCGGTCGGCGCGGGCGGCGAAGGAGATCGCAACGCCCGAGGCGCCGGCGCGGCCGGTGCGACCGATGCGGTGGACATAGTCCTCCGCCGAGCGCGGCAGGTCGAAGTTGATGACGTGGGTGATGTCGCGCACGTCGATGCCGCGGGCGGCGACGTCGGTGGCGACCAGCAGGCGGACCTGGCCGGTGCGCAGACGCTGGAGCGTGCGGTTGCGCTTGGTCTGGTCCATGTCGCCGTGCAGGGCGGCGGCGGCATGGCCGGCGGCGCTCAGCTCCTCGGCCAGCGTGTCGGCATCACGCTTGGTCGCAGCGAAGATGATCGCCTTGCCGACCTCTTCCTGGGCGGCGAAATGCTGCAGCAGACGGCGCTTGTGGTCGAGATCGTCGGCATGGTGTAGACGCTGCTCGACGTTGATCGCGGTCGCCTGGCTCTCGACGGCCACACGCTCCGGATTGCGCAGCAGGTTGCCGGCCAGCTGCGCCATGCGGCGGTCCAGCGTGGCGGTGAACAGCATGGTCTGGCGCGTCGGCGGGCAGCACTTGGCGATGGTCTCGACATCGTCGAGGAAGCCCATGTCCAGCATGCGGTCGGCCTCGTCGAGGATCAGCACCTCGACCTCGTCCAGCGCGATGCGGCGGCGGGCGACATGGTCCAGCAGGCGGCCCGGGGTGCAGACGAGAACGTCGACCGGACGCGACAGCAGGCGCAGCTGTTCGCGGTAGGGCATGCCGCCGACCACGTCCACGATGTTCAGCTTCATGAACTTCGCGTACTTGCGGGCGGCGTCGGTGACCTGCTTGGCCAGTTCGCGGGTCGGGGCCAGAACCAGCACGCGCGGGGTGGCGGCGCCGTTCAGCGGCAGCTCGGCGGTGCGGGTCAGCGCCGGCAGCATGAAGGCGGCGGTCTTGCCGGTGCCGGTCTCGGCAGTGGCGAGGATGTCGCGGCCCTGGAGCGCCGGCGGAATGGCGGCGAGCTGGACCGGGGTCGGGGTGGTGTATTCGAACGCCTCGAGGGCCTTCAGGACGAGCGGGTGCAGGCCGAGTTCGGAAAACGTCAAGTCGTAACAACCTTCTCAAAGCAACACGGCACGGCCCCGCGCGCCCCGATGGCGGGCGTGGGACATACCGGCGGACTCGCCGGGAGGAGGTCGATAGAGGGAGAGGCGTCTATCCGATGCAGCGGCCAGAGCGTCCCTAGAACCCTGGGACGTTTGTCCCCTAGGGGACTGCCGTTGCGCAATCACAGCGCGTCTCGCTCAAGAGACGCGCGAGCCTCCAGCGATCAAGACGCCCTAGATAGTCTATTGCGCCGCACAAAACAAGGCTCATCGCAGAACGAGCCCCGCGTGCCTTACTTGACGACCATGCGTTCGATGTAGATGTCGCGGAACAGGCCGGTGCCCGCCTCGCGGTTCACGGACTCCCTGATGCGCGCCTTCAGGAGGTCGGCGGAGCCCGGTCCGGTCAGGGTTTCGCTGTCGATCCGGCTGAGGGTCTGGAACAGCCGGTCGGCGATGCGGTCCTGATAGCGCAGGATGCGGTCGGGCTCTACCGTCGGCGCCAGCACCAGGGACACCTGCATTTCCACCGCCCGCACGCTGCCCAGCGGCACCTCGATGGCAGGCAGCCGCGCCAATTGCGGCTTCGGCCCCATCCGCGCCTCGATCCGCCGCTGTTCAAGGATGCGGTCCAACGCGATGCCGCCGCCATAGGCCAGCCCCGCCAGCGTGAACAGGGCGATCAGGACGACGATCAGCAGACGGGTGGGGTTTCCCGGCTCCGGCTGAGTTTCATGGTGCGGCGCCCGCTCGTCCCGCAACGGGTCGGGAGGCGGGGTAGAGAACAGGTTTCCTTGCAGTGTGCGGTGCGTGGCCATGATCGGCCTCCTGCGGGCCGGGCGGGAGCAGTGTGGAGCGTAGCGCGTCGGGTGTTAAGATTCGGTGGAGGGGCGCGCCCTGTCTCACCGCACGCACTCGGCCAGCCCGTCCCGCCGCACCACCGCCATCCGCCGCTCGATCACCCCGGCGCGGCGGGCGACATAGGCGCTGGGCCGGGTGGGCGACCAGTTGCGCGGGCTGGGCAGCACCACCGCCAGCAGCGCCGCCTCGCGCCGGGTCAGCGCTGCGGCGGATTTGTTGAAGTGGTGCCGCGCCGCGGCCTCGGCGCCATAGACGCCGTCATCCCACTCCACGATGTTCAGATAGACCTCCAGGATGCGGCGCTTGCTCCACAGGCTTTCGATCAGCAGGGTGAACCACGCCTCCGCCCCCTTGCGGATCCAGCTGCGGTCGGGCCAGAGGAAGGCATTCTTGGCGGTCTGCTGGCTGATCGTGCTGCCGCCGCGCAGCCGCCGGCCCTCCTCGTTCTCCTCGAAAGCGCCCTCGATGGCCGCCCAGTCGAAGCCGCCATGGCCGCAGAAGCCGGTGTCCTCCGAGGCGATCACCGCCTCGACCAGGGCGGGGGAGATGCGCTCCAGCGGTTCCCAGTCGCGCGACAGGCCGGAGCCGCCCAGCGCCCGGATCAGCATCAGCGGCGTCGCCGGCGGCGGCACGACCCGGTAGAGCGCCGCCCACAGGATGGTGAAGGCCATCAGCCCCGCGATCCCGATCAGCGCCCAGCGCAGCAGTTTCCGCATACAGCCCCGTCTCCGCTCGGCTCCTTCGGACTTCCCTCAATGGGGGTGAAGCGGTGCGCCGTCAACATGCGGCGCTCGCTTTGCGGCACGCCACCGCCATATAGTGCCGCCGATGGACCTGACCGCCGATCCCACCCCGCTCCACAGCCTCGACGACGCGCCCGCCATGGTGGCGGGCGCGCGCCGTGTCGTGTCGCTGACCCTCGACGGCGAGGTCGAAGAGCTGTCGCTGGCCGCCGCCGCGGCGAAGGTGCGCCGCCAGCCGCCCCTGGTCTGCCATGCCCGCGCCTTCGCCCGCCGGCTGGGGATCGACGCCTTCCCGGCCTTCGACGTGCTGGAGCTGTTCGCCTTCGTCCACCCGGCCCGCTTTTGCGTCCCCACCCCGCGCGGCATCGCCGAGGCGCTCGACCTGCCCACGCCTGAGGGTCACGAGGCGGAAGCGCTGGCCCTCCAGCGTGCCGTGCGCCGGCTGCTGGGCGACCTCGGGGCAGCCGGACGGGAGGAATCCTCCGACCCCGTCGCATTCGCCTGGGAGATGGGACGTGCCGGCTGGCCTTGGGCGCCGTCGGTACTGGCGGCGCTCGGCAAACCCGACGGGCCGGAGAAGGGTGCTGCCCGGTCAGGTCTGCGCGTCTGGACCCGCATCAAGGAGTGGGAGGAAGGCGCACCGCCGCCGCCGCCCGCCCAGAACCCGGTCGATCCGGACGAGGCGCGCCGCCGCCTCGCCGCCATGCTGTCGGCCAACGTGCTGGGCAAGATTGCCGAGCCGCGGCCGCAGCAGGCTGACTATTCCAGCGCGGTGTCCGCCGCCTTCGCCCCGCGCCAGCTTCCCGACACGCCGAATGTCGTGCTGGCGGAGGCCGGGACCGGCGTCGGCAAGACGCTGGGCTATCTGGCGCCGGCCACGGTCTGGGCGGAGAAGAATGGCGGGACGGTGTGGATCTCCACCTATACCCGCAATCTCCAGCACCAGATCGACGCCGAGCTCGACCGGCTCTATGCCGACCCGGCGACCAAGGCGCGCAAGGTGGTGCTGCGCAAGGGACGCGAGAACTACCTGTGCCTGCTGAACCTCGAAGACGCGGTGCGCGCCATGCCGTTTCAGCCGCACAACGCCATCGGCGTCGGGCTGATGGCGCGCTGGGCGGCGGCGACGCGCGACGGCGACATGACCGGCGGCGACTTCCCCGGCTGGCTGGTCGACATCGCCGGGCGCGGGCCGACCATGGGGCTGGCCGACCGCCGCGGCGAGTGCATCTATTCCGCCTGCGACCACTACGCCCGCTGCTACATCGAGAAGAGCGTGCGCCGCGCCCGCCGGGCCGACATCGTCATCGCCAACCACGCGCTGGTGATGGTGCAGGCGGCTCTCGGCGGCGGCGAGGAACCGACGCTGCCCAGCCGCTATGTCTTCGACGAGGGGCACCATGTCTTCGATGCCGCCGACAGCGCCTTCGCCGGCCATCTGACCTGCCGGGAGACGCAGGAGCTGCGCCGCTGGCTGCTGGGTGCCGAGGAGACCGGCCGCAGCCGCGCCCGCGGCCTGAAGCGCCGGTTGGAGGACATCGTTGCCGGCGACGAGGAGGCTCTGCGCCATCTCGACGACATCCTGATCGGCGCCCGCGTCCTGCCCGCCGACGGCTGGTCGGCGCGTCTGGCCGCCGACAACCCGCAGGGGCCGACCGAGCGCTTCCTGCTGCTGGCCCGCCAGCAGGTCTATGCCCGCACCGCCGGCCAGGGCGGCCCCTACAGCCTGGAGGCCGACAGGGCCTATCCGGTGGACGGCCTGCTGGAAGCGGCGGCGGAACTGGAGCAGTCCCTGGTCCGCCTGTCCGAACCGGTGGAGGCGCTGGCCCGCCGGCTGGCCCAGCGGCTGGAGGACGAGAGCGCCGAGCTCGACTCCGACCAGCGCCGCCGCATCGATGCGCTGTCGCGCAGCCTGCACCGCCGCGGCACCCTGACGGTCGAGGGGTGGCGCGCCATGCTGCGCACCCTGCCGACTGAGACGCCGTCGCACTTCGTCGACTGGTTCGCGGTGGAGCGGATCGACGGCCGCGACGTCGATGTCGGGCTGTACCGCCACTGGGTCGACCCGACGGTGCCCTTCGCCGAGGCACTGGCCGGCCCCGCCCATGGGCTGGTGGTGACCAGCGCCACGCTGACCGACGGCACCGGCGACATCGGCCAGGACTGGCGCGCGGCGGAGGACCGTTGCGGCGCCAGCCACCTGCCGGCCCCGGCGATCCGCGCCCAGGTCCCTTCCCCCTTCGACTACCCGAACCGCACCCGTGTCTTCGTCGTCAACGACGTGCGCAAGGACGATCTGGGACAGGTCTCGGCGGCATACAAATCGCTGTTCCTGGCGGCGGGTGGCGGCGGTCTCGGCCTGTTCACCGCGATCAGCCGGCTGCGCGCCGTGCGCGACCGCATCGCCGAACCGCTGGATCAGGCGAACATTCCGCTTTATGCCCAGCATGTCGATCCGCTGGACGTGTCGACCCTGATCGACATCTTCCGCAACGAGGAGCACGCCTGCCTGCTCGGCACCGACGCGGTGCGCGACGGGGTGGACGTGCCGGGGCGCAGCCTGCGTCTGATTGTCTTCGACCGCGTGCCCTGGCCCCGCCCCGACATTCTGCACCGTGCCCGCCGCGAGGCCTTCGGCCGCCGCCGCTACGAGGACATGATCACGCGGTTGCGCCTGAAGCAGGCCTTCGGCCGGCTGGTCCGCCGCGCCGACGACACCGGGGTCTTCGTCCTGCTCGACCCGATGATGCCGAGCCGGCTTGGCGGCGCCTTCCCCGAAGGCGTGGAGATGCGGCGGGTCGGGCTGAAGCAGGCGGTCGAGGAGACGGCGGAGTTCCTGCGGGGGTGGTGAGGGGCGGTCTACCCCTCGCCACCTCCCGCTCCGTGGCCTGTCAGGCGGCGCGCAGCTCGCTGAGGAAGCTGTCCATCGCCTGCTTCAGCATCGCAGCCTGCCGGGCGAGATCGTCCGACGCATGCTTGACGTTGTTGGTGGCAGCCCCCGTCTCGTTCTCCGCCTGCTGAATTCCCAGGACGTTGCGCGAAACCTCGGTCGTGCCGACCGCGGCCTGCTGGGCGTTGCGGCTGATTTCGGACGTGGCGCCGCTCTGCTGGTTCACCGATTGCGCCATGTCGGCCGTGGAATTGCTGATCTCCTCCACCTGACCGATGATGCTGCGCATGGCGCCGACCGTCCGGCCCGAGGCCGCCTTGACCGCGCCGATCTGGTTGGTGATCTGCTCGGTCATCGCGTGGGTCTGGTTGGCAAGGTTCTTCACCTCGCTGGCGACGACGGCAAAGCCTTTGCCGGCCTCCCCGGCGCGGGCCGCTTCGATGGTCGCGTTCAACGCCAGCAGATTGGTCTGGCTGGCCACCGCATTGATCGAAGCCACGATCTGATCGACCTGATCGATGGAGGCGGACAGCAGATCGAGCTGGCGCTGGGCTTCCCCAGCCCCCTCGGCCGCAAGGCGGGAGCGGTCGGCGGCACGCCCCACGCGGTCGGACAGCTCGCCGATCGAGGCGGATAGTTCCTCCGACGCGGCGGCGACCGTCTGGACATTGGCGCTCGCCTGCTCCGACGCGGCGGCGACGGCGGTGCACTGGGCGCCGACCTCTTCGACGGCGGCGGCCAGCTGCGACGAGGTGGCCTGCAACTCGGTTGCGGAACTGCCGACCGCATCGACGATGGAGCCGACCCGCTCCTCGAAGGACCGGGCCATGTCCAGCGTTCCCCGGCGTTTTTCCGCTGCCGCCTGGGCCTCGGCGTCCTTGGCGTCCTGTTCCAGCTGGCGCGTGCGGATCATGCTCTCCTTGAACACCTCCACCGTCCGCGCCATTTCGCCGACCTCGTCACCACGGCCGGCCCCAACCACCTCCGTCGTGGTGTCGCCGGTCGCCAGACGCACCATCGCCGCGTTCAGTGCGGCGACCGGACGGCGAATACCATAGACGACCAGCAGCACGGACCCGATGGCACCGATGACAAGCAGCGCGATCGCAATCGACAGGGAGTTGAACACCGTCTGGTTGGTCTTGTCGGTCAGATCGTCGGACGAACGGTACACTCCGGCCGACACCTCATCCGACAGCTTTGCCGCCATGTTGAAGGCCTCCACCACCTGCGGGCGTCCTTCCTTTCCATAGATGGCGGCAGCCCCGGCGTGATCGCCCTTCTCCTTCGCCGCGAAAAGCTTGGGCAACGACGACTTCACCATTGCCGTCAGTTCCGCGATCCGCGCCACCTTGTCCTTGTGCTCGGGCCTGACCAGACGGTTCATCACCGTGCTCGATTCGGCAATGGCCGCCTGGATGTCGTCCATCGCCTTGACCAGCGCGGGAAGTCCGGAGGGGTCCTGAAGCAACAGCACGTTGTTGGCCTGACGGCCGAGGTTGGCGAGGTCGCCGCGCATGCGTTCCAGCTTCAGCGAAAACGTGACGTCTCCATCGATCAGCCTGCTGTAGCGATCATCGATCTCACCGATCCGGTTGCTCATGTAGATCGACAGCCCGAGCGTGATCAGGCTGAGAATCGCCACCACTGCATAGATTTTCGTACCGATCCGGAGATTTTCGATAAGTTTCACAGCGACACCTCAGCTGATCCCTGAAAAGAGCGGTTTCCCTGCCGACTTCGGCCGACAGGGCAAAAGCAATTCCAGACTCACCTAAGTGCACGCGGTAAAGAATACCTTAAAGAATCGGCCGGAAAATGTTCGAAAGATAAATGAACCAAGCCACAAACAACAATCTCAATAAGATTACATCGCCGACTCAAGTCCAGAAACCAGTCATTGCCCTGGCGCATATACCGCCAGCAGCGCCGACAGCGTCACCACGCTCAGCACCGTCGACACCAGGATGGCCGAGGAGGTGCGCTCCACATAGGTCTGGTACTGGCTCGCCACCACGAAAGTCAGAGCCCCGGTCGGCAATGCAGCCAGGATCACCGCGCTGCCGGTCCAGAACGGGTCCATCGGGAACAGCGTCTGTGTCAGCACCCAGGCCAGCGCCGGGTGGACCAGCAGCTTCAGGGCACTGATCCAGCCCGCCTCCGCCAGCCCGGCGGTCAGGCGTTGCGAGGCCAGGAACAGGCCGATGGCGAACAGCGCGCAGGGGCCGGCGGGGGAGCCCATCAACTCGCAGAATGTCGCAATCGGCTTCGGCACCGCCACGCCGGGCAGCAGTGCCGACCAGGCGAGGCCGGCGGCGGTGGACAGGATCAGCGGGTTCTTCGCCAGCGCCCGGCCGACATCGCGCAGAGCCTTGCCCAGCCCGCTGCCCTGGCTGTTGGCGAACTCCATCCAGATCACGGCGATGCCGACCATGATGGCGCTCATGATGACGGTCGCCAGGATGGTGGGGGCGAGACGGTCCGGCCCGAAGGCGGCCAGGAACAGCGGAATGCCCATGTAGCCGGTGTTGGAGAAGGCCGAGTTCAGCCCCTGCATGCACTGGATCTGCGTGCGCTCGCGGTAGACGAGGCGGCCGATCACCGCGCCCAGCGCATAGACCAGCAGCATCGACCCCAGGAAGGCGCCGATGAACGGACCGTTGAAGATCTCCGGGATCGACCGCCGCGCCGTGCCCAGGAACAGCACCGGCGGCAGCGCCATCCAATAGACGAACTTGTTCAGCGCCTCCGACGAGGCGGCGCCGAGCAGCTTCGACTTCCCGGACAGGAAGCCGGCCAGGATGATAGCGAATACGGGAAATGCGACATTGAGGACGACGTTCATGGTGCGCGACAATAGGCAACGCCAACCGTCGCGTCGAGCGGCCGACCCCTCCACTCCCGGCATGGCACCCTTGACGGCGCGGAAGCGGCGTTCGAGATTGCCGACCTTACACGCGACCACTCCCCAAGGGAGACCGCCCCATGAGAAAGCCGACCGATTCCATGATCGACCACCACAGCGCACTCATCTATGTCATGGTCCTGGTGTCCGCCTGCGACGGCGACATGACCGACCTTGAACTGGAAGCCATCGGCGAGAATGTGCGCCACCTGCCGATCTTCAAGGACTACAGCGGCGATCAGGTGATGGCCGCCACCCGCGAATGCACCGCCATGCTGAGCGACAGCGACGGGCTCGACACCGTGCTAACCATCATCGAGCAGGCGCTGCCGTCCAAGCTGCGCGAGACCGCCTATGCGGTGGCCTGCGACATCGCCGCCGCCGATCCCAAGGCATCGCAGGAGGAACTGCGCATGCTGGAGCTGATCCGCCACCGGCTGGGGGTCGACCGGCTGTGCGCCGCCGCCATCGAGCGGGGCGCCCGTGCCCGCCACATGCGCCTGTGACCGTATCCACGTATAGTGAAAGCCTCGACATGACCGAAGAAACCATCCGCCCCGATCTCGCCGGCCAGCGCGTCGGCGTCATCGGGCTTGGCCTGATGGGCAAGCCGATGGCCCGTGCGCTCGCCCGTGCCGGCGCGGAGCTGGTGGTGACCAGCCGCAGCCCCGGCCCGGTCGCCGAGCTGGCGGCGGAGGGGATGATCGCCGCCACCGGCCCGGCCGCCGTCGCCGGACAGGCGGGGATCGTCATCCTGATGCTGACCGACACCACGGCGGTGGAGACGGTGGCCGAGGCGTTGCTGCCGGGCTTGCGTCCCGGCCATCTGGTGATCGACATGGGCACCACCGCCGTCGCCGCCACCCGCGCGCTGGCCCAGCGCGTCGCCACCGCCGGGGCGGAGTGGCTCGACGCGCCGGTTTCCGGCGGGACCGTGGCGGCCGAGGGCGCCATCCTCACCATCATGGCCGGCGGGTCCGAGGCTGCCTTCGCCCGCGCCCTGCCGGTGTTGCAGGCGATGGGCCGCCGCATCACCCATGTCGGGGACAGCGGCGCCGGCCAGATCGCCAAGTCGGCCAATCAGGTCATCGTTGCCTTGACCATCGGCGCGGTGGCTGAGGCGCTGGCGCTAGCCAGGGCGGCCGGCGCCGATCCGGCCAAGGTGCGCGACGCCATCCGCGGCGGCTTCGCCGAATCCCGCATCCTCGACCTGCATGGCGGCCGCATGGTCAGCGGCGACTTCACTCCCGGCGGCCGCGTCACCACCCAGGTCAAGGATCTGAAGCAGGCCGAGGAATTGGCGCAGCAGTCCGGCATCGACCTGCCGACGCTCGGCCTGTCGCTGGAGCTGTTCGAGATGCTGGTGGACCAGGGCGACGGCGCGCTGGACCATTCTGCGCTCTACCGCCTATTCGCCCGCTGATCCCGGCGGGTGGCCGGGGGTGGAGCGCACCGCTCCGCCCTCCGGTCGACATCCTCCGGCTTATTATTCTCTCCGTTGCGGCAAAGCCCCGCTTTCCGCAAGTTTCTTCTCAAAACGGTTGAGGATAAGCGCCGCATCGTCCATTCTCCCGGCTTTCCGCAGGGTGGCAAAGCACTGCCGGCCCCTTTGTCTTAACAGGGCATCTTCACAGGTCAGGCGGCGATGACGGGCGAGCGCATCTATCTGTACGACACCACGCTCCGCGATGGGGCGCAGACCCAGGATGTCGATTTCTCGGTCGCCGACAAGATCGCGATTGCCAAGGATCTCGACCGGCTGGGCATCGACTATGTCGAGGGCGGCTGGCCGGGCGCCAACCCGACCGACGACCAGTTCTTCGCCGAGGCGCCGGAGCTGACGCGCGCCACCTTCACCGCCTTCGGCATGACCCGCCGCCCCGGCCGCAGCGCCGCCAACGACCCGCAGCTGACGGCGCTGGCCCAGTCGCGCGCCAAAGCGGTCTGCATGGTCGGCAAGAGCTGGGACTTCCATGTCGACGTCGCGCTGAACATCCCGCGCGAGGAAAACCTCGACCTCATCCGCGACAGCATCGCAGCCCTGCACGCCGCCAAGGGCGAGGCGCTGTTCGACGCGGAGCATTTCTTCGACGGCTACAAGCGCAACCCGGCCTATGCCGTGTCCTGCATCAGGGCGGCCTTCGAGGCCGGCGCGCGCTGGATCGTGCTGTGCGACACCAATGGCGGCACGCTGCCGCACGAGGTCGACGCCATCGTCCGCGAGGTGGTGGAGACGCATGGCATCCCCGGCGACCGGCTCGGTATCCATTGCCACAACGACACCGAGAACGCGGTCGCCAACTCGCTGGCGGCGGTGCGGGCCGGCGCGCGGATGATCCAGGGCACCATCAACGGGCTGGGCGAGCGCTGCGGCAACGCCAACCTCGTCTCGCTGATCCCGACGCTGATGCTGAAGATGGGCTACGAGACCGGCATCCGGCGCGAGGATCTGCCGCTGCTGACCCAGCTGAGCCGCGCCTTCGACGACCGGCTGAACCGCGCGCCCAACCGCCACGCCCCTTATGTCGGCGCCAGCGCCTTCGCCCACAAGGGCGGGCTGCATGTCTCGGCGGTGGAGAAGGATCCGTCCTCCTACGAGCATGTGGCGCCCGAGGCCATCGGCAACCGCCGCCAGATCGTCATGTCGGATCAGGCCGGCCGCTCCAACCTGATCGTGCGGTTGCGCGACATCGGCATGGCGGTGGATGCGAAGGACGACCGCCTTGCCGGCCTGCTCGACCTGGTGAAGCAGCGCGACAGCGACGGCTACGCCTACGACACGGCGGAGGCCAGCTTCGAGCTGCTGGTCCGGCGCGAGCTGGGCGAGGTGCCGCGCTTCTTCGAACTGCTGCGCTTCCACGTCACCGACGAGCGCCGCTACAACGCGGTCGGCAAGCTTGTGGTGGAGTCGGAAGCGGTTGTGCGCGTGCGGGTCGGCGATGCCGTGCGGATGGAGGTTGCCGACGGCAACGGTCCGGTGCATGCGCTGGACGTCGCCATGCGCAAGGCGCTGGAGCCCGCCTATCCGGCGCTCGCCAGGGTCAGCCTGTCCGACTACCGGGTGCGAATCCTGGCCGCCAAGGAGGGCACCGGCGCCATGCCGCGCGTCCTGATCCGCAGCGCCCGCACCGACGGCAGCGAATGGTCGACGCTGGGCGTGTCCACCAACATCATCGAAGCCTCGATGGAGGCGCTGGTGGACAGCTACACCTACGCCCTGATGAAGGACGACGCGAAGCCGGTGTAAGGACCGGCGGTGCAAGGGCCACGCGGCACCTTCCCAGCATGGCGATGTTCTGTTAGCTAGAGCGGTTTCGGGGCGCTCGCATTCACGCGGGGCCGGCTCCGGTCATCAGCGCCCGTATTGCCGCGGGTCCGCTCTCGGAGGATCATCGCCATGCTCTGGCTCGCCGCCTATATCGGCAGCATTCTTGCCATCAACTTCGCCTTCAGCCTGTTTCCGCACCTGGATCTGGTCTGGTCCTGCTGGGCCGGCCTGATCTTCATCCTGCGCGACATGGTGCAGGTGCGCTTCGGTCACTGGGCGCTCGCCGCCATGCTGACCGGCACCGTGCTGTCCTATCTTCTGACCGACCCCTTCGTCGCCACCGCCAGCGTCGTCGCCTTCGCCGTGTCGGAGTTGATCGACTGGGCGGTCTTCACCGTCACCCGCCGCCCGCTGCGCGACCGGCTGTGGATCAGCGCCGCCCTGTCGGTGCCGGTCGACACCGCCATCTTCTTCGGCATGCTCGACGTCTGGGACCCCGCTGTCTGGGCTGCCAGCTTCGCGTCGAAGCTGCTGGGCGTCTCGGTGGTCTGGCTGCTGATGCGCGCCCGCGACGGGCGTGTGCCGGTCGCCGCATAAGGCTGCGCGGCGTAAGGCTGTCTCGAATGCCCTCTCCCAACCCTTGCCAAACGGGAAAGGGTTAGGGAGAAGGCTTTGCAGCCCGCATTCCTCAAAACCGCTTCACGAACCGGTTGAACAGCCGCCCCAGCGGTCCGGTCATCCGCAGCCCGCCGATGGTGGTGGCGAGGCACAGGCAACCTTCCGGGTCCGACACCGGGCGGTGGATCAGCGACGGGTCGCCGACGGCGATGTCGCCGGGCAGGAAGGCACCGAACTCGTCGGAGAAGCCACCCTCCAGCACCACGGTCAGTTCGATGCCGCCATGGGTGTGCATCGGCACGCCGACGCCGCCCTTCATGCGGATCAGCTTGGTGGTCCCATCCGGGCCGGACAGCAGCTCCATGCTGCGCATGCCCGGCTGCAGGAACCGCCAGCCGCCCTCCCCCAGCCGTCCCTCGCGGTCGAGCCGTCCGCGCAGGTAGCTGCGCAGGGGTTCCGGATAATGCGACTGCTGCGCCGACGGCTTGACGGCCGGGCGGCATGGCGCCGGCCGCTCATGGTCCAGGCGGGCCATCATCGCTTCCAGGCAGCCGTCGGACAGAGGTTCCGGTTCCAGATCGTCCAGCAGGGCGCCGCCGACCGCCTCCATCTCCGCCACGGCGTGGCGGCAGGCGGGACAGAAGGCCATGTGGGTGGCGACGGCCAGCGACGCGCCCTCGCACAGGGCGCCGCCGGCATAGTCGATCAGCAGGGTGTCGCCGGGGTGGTGGCTCGGCCGGTTCATCGGAAATGCCTCATCCGACATCCTTCAGCGACCGGCGCAGGCGTTCCATCGCCAGACGCAGGCGCGATTTGACGGTGCCGAGCGGGATGCCGTGCTCCGCGGAAATGACGCTGTGCGGCTTGTCCTCGAAATAAGCCATGCGCAGAAGCTCAGCCTGTTCCGGCGGCAAATCCTTCAGCGCGGCGCGCAGGCGCCCACTGCTCTCCTTCGCCTCGATCCGGCGGTCGGCGGCCTCATCGGGTTCGGGCACCAGGGCGGGATCGTCGGGGTCGATCTCCGGCCGCTGTTCGCGCCGCAACACATCGATTCGCTTGTTGCGGGCGATGGTGAACACCCAAGTGCCGGCCGAGGCATGGATCGGATCGTAGGTTTCGGCACGACGCCAGACCAACAGCATGACCTCCTGAACAAGCTCTTCCGCCGCGCCGGAATCGCATCCCAACCGGCGCAGATAGGTTTTCAGCCGTGGCGCAAAGTGGCCGAACAGAACCCCGAATGCTTGGCGGTCCTGCTCGCGCCCGACGGCGACGAGCAGGTCTTCCAGGCTGGGGGCCATGTCGGCCGCGGGGGTGTGCTGGTCCTGCATGGTCCCATTCAAGGGGAACATCGGCGTCCGCACAAGCCGGGGATGGCACCCATTCCCGGAATTCGCGGCAGCCGCCCCGTTTTCAAGACCTCTGCGTCAATCCTGCATCCCGCGGGCTTTCACGCCGGGCTGTATGTCGCATCGTGACCTTCGGTACGCAACCGTCCGGCCGCTGGATCACGAAAAAACCCGGCCTGCGGCATTTTGTTCGGTTTAGCCGGATGATTGGGCCAAACCTTATCTCCAGACCCTATCTGATGAACCCCATGGCGCGCAGGGCGTCGGCAACCTCCAGCATCTCCAGCGCCTCGACGAAGCGGCGGACGGCCGGGCGGTCGCGACGGGCGGCGGGGATGATGAAATCGTAATGCTCCTCCTGCAGCGGCAGGAAGCCCAGCCCATAGAGGTTCGCCGCGGTTTCGATGGCGACGCCCCAGTCGGCACGGTTCTGCTCCACCGCGACGGCGACGGCGTTGTGCGATTTGGCCTGCGTCCAGTAGCCGGTCGGCCGCGCCGGCCCCAGCAGCCGGTCGGTCAAGATGCGGGTGCCGCTGCCGGCATTGCGGTTGATCAGGATGCAGTCGGCCAGACCGGCGACCGCGGCCACCGCCTCCTGCGCCGTCCGCCCCTCGAACCGCGGATCGCCGCGGCGGAAGACGATGCCCTGCATGCGGCGGTAGCCGGTGACAAGGTCGAGACCCGGTGCCAGGAACGGCCTGTTGTAGGCGCCGGTGGCGGGGTCCATCAGATGGACGGGGGCGATATCGCACTCCCCGCGCCGCGCCGCCGCCAGCCCGCCCATCGAGCCGACATTCAGCGCCTTGACCGTCATCCCCCCACCGATCAGGCGGCCGAGCACGGCGTTCAGGCCAATGCACTGGCTGCCAACCACGATCAGGTCGGCGGGAGTCAGCGAACGGCCGAGCAGTTGGACCGACATCTTTGTGCCGGCCTCCACCGCTTCGGCCTGGGCGTCGATGGCGAGGAAGCCGTCGGCATGGCTGAAGGCGGTGACCGCCCCCGACCCCTTCGACAGCGGATAAGCCGCCAGCTCGTCCCCACCTGCGCCCCCATTGGCGCCCCCACCGGCGATATGGACCAGCGAGACCATGACATATTCGGTGCGCCCACGCTCCGACCCCAGCCGCACCGGCAGGGTGGCCGGCACCTCCTCCGCCAGTGTCGGCGGCTGGCCGGCCAGGGCACGGATCACCGGGGCGATGAAGCTGTGGAAGGTGAACATGGCCGAGGTCGGAAAGCCCGGCAGGATCACCACCGGCTTGCCGCCTGTCACCGCGAGGCACAGCGGCTTGCCCGGCTTCAGCGCGACGCCATGGGCGACGATGCCGGGGTCCGACAGCTGCGCCACGATGCGGTGGGAACGGTCGCCTGCCCCCTTCGACGTGCCGCCCGACAGCAGCAACGCGTCGCACTCCAGCCCCCGGGCGACCAGCCTTTCCAGCGCCTCGTCCTCGTCCGGGGCGATGCCCAGCGGCACCGGCTCCCCGCCCAGTTCGGCGACGGCCGCGGCCAGAATGGCGCCGTTGCTGTCATAGACCGCTCCGGTGCGGATCGGCTGGCCCGGCGCCACGATCTCGTCGCCGGTCGACAGGATGGCGACGCGCGGCCGGCGCACCACCGCGACCTCGCCGAGCCCGATGGCGGCGAGCACGCCGATCTCACGGGAGGTCAGCAACTGGCCCTTGCGCAGAACCACTTCGCCCCGGCCGATGTCGGAGCCGGCGGCGGCGACGAAGGCGCCGGGGGTGGCCGGGCGGGTCAGGGTGACGAACAGGCCGTCGGGCCGCTCCACCGCCTCGGTCGTCTCCACCATCACCACGGCGTCGGCGCCGCGGGGCAGCATGCCGCCGGTGGCGATCACCGTCGCGGTGCCGGGCTCCACCGTCAGTTCGGGGGCATGGCCGGCGGCCAGCACCTCGTCGTTCAGGCGCAGGGCGACCGGGCGGTCCTCGGCAGCACCCACCGTGTCGGCGGCGCGCACCGCGAAGCCGTCGACCACCGAGCGGTCGAAACCGGGGACATCCACATCGGCCGTCACATCGGCGGACAGCACGCGCCCCAGGGCGGCCGACAGCGGCACCCGCTCCTCCCCCCGTGGCGACAGGTCGAGATGACGGTGGAAGCGGGCGCGCGCCTCCTCACCGCTGACCACCTCCAGGAACTGGTCCTGGCGGGCGGCCTGGGCGACGAAACGGCGGATGTCCTCGCGGCTGCGGTCGGAACTGTGCACGCGGCAAACCCTTGCAGGATAAGATCAGTCGAACCTGTACATGGTGACGGGAACGCCGTCCGGCACGCCTTCGCTGTCCGCGCCGATCAGGACGAAACCGTCGGCCCGCGCCGCCGCCGCCAGTCCCGGCCAGCCGGGCGAGGCCACCGGCTCGATCCTGCCGTCCCTGTCCAGCCGGACCCGGTGCAGGTCGAGGCAACCGATTTCCGACACCAGCTTGCGCGCCGTCACCGCCCGGACCGTCGCATGGGGCAGATCGGCCGGCAAGCCGGCGGCGCGCCGCACCGCGCGGCCGGCCAGCAGTTCGTAAGCCGCCAGCGCCGCCATCGGCTCCCCCGGCAGCAGCAGCACGGGCACGGCGCCGGCGACGCCCAGCCCAGCGCTGCCGCCCGGCCGCATGGCGATGCCGTGCAGGTCGATGCTGCCGGCGCAGGCCAGGGCGGGCGCCGCCACATCGTCGGGGCCGGTGCCGGTTCGGCCGGCCGACAGGATCAGGTCGGCGCCCGGCCGGGCGAAGGCTTCAGCCAGGGCGTCCGGATCGGCCGCCACGACCTCGACCGCCTCGCCCCCCCCGCCGTCGCGCCCGACCAGCGCCGCCAGCATGGCCGCGACCTGCTCCGGCGCGCCGGCCTTGGGACCGCCGGCAATCAGAATCCGCACCCGCGGCGCCGGCAGGACCGATACGGTGTCATGCCCCGCGGCGGCGAGCAGGCCGAGATCGCCGGGGCGCAGGCGCCGCCCGGCCGGCAGCAGCGCGTTTCCGGCGGCGGTCCAGGCGCCCTGCCGCTCCACCCCGCTGCCGGGCGCCACCGCGTCGATGGCCTCGATGAAGGGACCGACGGCCTGCGCCGCCTCATAGGGGATCACCGCGTCGCAGCCTGCCGGAAGAGGATCGCCTGCGCTCACCGCAACCGCTGCTGTCAAGGGCACCGGGTTGTAGGAGCCGGCGCCGAGCGTGTCGGCCGCCGCGACGGCATAGCCGTTCACCGCCGCACGGTCGGCCGGGGGCCAGTCTCCCTGCGCAGCGACGGCGTCGGCCAGCCGCAGCCCGCCGCAGTCCGACACGGGCAGGACCCTTGCGGCAGGCGCAGCAACCCGGCGGTCGATCCAGTCCCAGCCATCGGCCAGCGGCGCACGGCGCGGGAAACCGCGGCCGCGGACATCGTAAAAGGATGTGTTAGGCAGCGGCGCCGTCACAACGCCGGCACCGTGGCGTCCTGCACGCGGTTGCGGCCGGTGCGCTTGGCGCGGTAGAGCAGCTGGTCGGCCATCTCCGCCAACTGTTCGGGGCTGCCGTCGGCCGACGGGATCACGGTGGCGACCCCCAGGCTGATTGTGACATGGGGGATGACCGGCGACTGCGCATGCGGGATGCGGCATTCGGCGACGCCGGTCCGGAAACCTTCCGCCACGCGGACGGCGCCGGGACCGTCGGTCTCCGGCAACAGGCAGACGAATTCCTCGCCGCCATAGCGGGCGACGAGGTCGCTCGGGCGCTTTGCCCGGTCCGACAGCAATTCGGCCACCACGCGCAGGCATTCGTCGCCGGCCTGATGGCCATAATGGTCGTTGTAGGCCTTGAAATGATCGACATCGAGGATGATGAGCGACAGCGGCAGGTTCGACCGGGCACAGCGCCGCCATTCGCGCGCCATCGTATCGTCGAAGCGGCGGCGGTTGGCGATGCCGGTCAGCCCGTCAAGGAAGGAAAGGCTGCGCAACAGGTCGGTCTGCCGTTTCAGCAGCAGATGGTTGCGCACCCGCGCCTTCACGATGGGCGGGCTGATCGGCTTGGTGATGAAATCGATGGCCCCCACCTCAAGCCCGCGGGTCTCGTCCTCCACCTCGCTCTTGGCGGAGATGAAGATGACGGGGATGTCGTGGATGGCGGGATCGGCCTTGATGCGCCGGCACACCTCAAACCCGTCCATCCCCGGCATCATGATGTCCAGCAGGACGAGATCCGGCATCCGCGCCTGGACCAGATCCAACGCCTTCTCGCCGTCGGTGGCGAAATAGATGTCGTAATCATCCTTCAGGATGCGGCTCAGCACATGGACGTTGGACGGAATATCGTCCACCACCAGGATTTTCGGGCGGAGGTCGGCCATGGGCGCGTTCAGACCGTCGCTAACGGGAGGCCGAGGTCTCGCGCGATCCGCCGCACGATCCCAAGCGCCTTGGTGAAGTCCAGACCGTCGATGGCGGTGGAAAGCCCCTTCATCGTCGAAGGCTCGACCCAGTCCGTCAGCAACGGCGCCAGCATAGCGAACTCCTCCGCCGCTGCGAAGTTACTCTCTTGCAACAAAGTTGCGAATTGGGGCAGGCGGTTCCCCAGCTGCGCGCGGCTCTCCGCCGACCGGCCTGGCATTGCCGGCCCTTCTGCCGGCCCCGTCTTTCCGCCGGGCGCCACACGCAGCCGCTGCGCGCTTTCCAGCACGAGCGCCAGTTCGCTGCGCAGCACCGGCACCTGGGCCGCAGCCGCAATGGCATCGTCTCTGTAGGCGGCGATCTGCAACGCGTCGGCGGCGACAGACAGGCGGCGCGCACCGAGGTTGCCGGCGACGCTTTTCAGTTCATGCGCGATGGACTTGGCGGTGGCCAGATCGTTGCCGTTCACCGCCGCGGCGATCCGTTCGGCGATGTTGCCATAGCCATCGGCGAACTGGCCGATGAAGCGGCGGAACAGGTCGGTGTCCCCGCCCAGCCGGTTGAGCGCATCGGCAAGGTCGATGCCCGGCAATCCATCGGGCAAATCGGCCAGCGGTCCGGCGGGACGGCCAACCGGCATCGGCGGAGCCGGGAGGCGCGTCAGCATGGCGTCGCCGTGCAGCGGGACGGGGCCGGCATCGCAGGGCGCGCAGGGCCGCACCGCCACCAGCGGCGGCCCGATCCAGCGGGCCAGCGTGGCGAACAGCTGCGGCAGGTCGAGCGGCTTCGGAACATGGGCGTCCATTCCGTTGTCGAGGCAGCGTTGCCGGTCTTCCGGCAAGGCGCTCGCCGTCATGGCGATGATCGGCATCTGCTGCCCGCCCGGCAGCGCGCGGATCGCGGCGGTCGCGGCGAAGCCGTCCATATCCGGCATATGCACGTCCAGCAGCACGGCGTCGAACGGCTGGCCGGCCGCGCGCACGCACTCCAACGCCTCCCGCCCCGTCGATGCCGTGGTGACCGACGCGCCGGCGCGCTCCAGGATCTCGAACGCCACCTGCCGGCTGATGTCGTTGTCGTCGGCCAGCAGCAGCCGGCGGCCATGCAGCGCCCGGCTGGCGTCCCAGGGCGGCCCGCTCAGCCCGCTGCCGCCGGACGGCGCCGGAACCGGAGATGCCAGGAGGGGCGCGCCATGCCCGGTTTGGGCATAGGCGACGGTCACGGCGTCGAGCAGGGTAGAGGCGGTGACCGGCTTCACCAGGAATCCGGAAATCCCAGCCTCCTCGAAGCGGGCGCCCAGCCGCTCGCGGCCATAGCCGCTGATGACGATGATCATCGGGGTGCCGGCATGGACATCGGCGCGGATACGGCGCGCCGCCTCGATGCCGTCCATCCCCGGCATCTTCCAGTCCATCAGCACCATGTCATAGGCATGCCCTGCCGCGGCGGCACGTTCCAGTTCGGCGATGGCGCTCTGGCCGTCGCAACAGGCGGTGACGGTCCAGCCGAAGGCGGTGGCGATGGCGCCCAGCACCTCGCGCGCGGTGGGGTTGTCGTCGACCACCAGCACCGTCAGGTCGCGCGGCACCGGGCGCGGGTGGGAGTCGAGCCGACCGGCCGCGGCCCCGCCGGGATGGCGGTCGAACTCCGCCTGGAAGCGGAAGACGCTGCCCTTGCCCGGCACGCTCTCCACATCCATCGCACCCTTCATCAGCCGGACGAGCCGGGCGCAGATCGCCAGCCCCAGCCCGGTGCCGCCGAACCGCCGGGTGGTGGAGCTGTCGCCCTGGCTGAATGCCTGGAAAAGCCGGTCACGCTGTTCCGGCGCGATGCCGATGCCGGTGTCGCGCACGGCGAAATCCAGCACCGCGCGCTCATCGCCCAGCGACCGCACCCCGACCGACACCACGACCTCTCCCGCCTCGGTGAACTTGATGGCGTTGCCGGCGAGGTTGATCAATACCTGCTGGAGCCGCAGCGGATCGCCGATCAAATCCAGCGGCACGTCCGGCGCAACGGAGAACAGGACGTCGATGTCCTTCTCCTGCGCGGCCGATCCGACGATCACCGCCAGCGTCTGCAACAGGTCGTCCAAACGGAAATCGACCCGCTCCAGCTCAAGCTTGCCGGCCTCCACCTTCGAGAAGTCGAGGATGTCGTTCAGGATGCCCAGCAGCGACTGCGCCGACACCCGCACCTTCTGCACGTAATCGGCCTGCCGGCCGTTCAGCGCGGTCTGCTGCAAAAGGTGGATCAGCCCGAGGATTGCGTTCATCGGCGTGCGGATCTCGTGGCTCATGTTGGCCAGGAACTCGCTCTTGGAACGGCTCGCCGCCTCCGCCGCCAGCCGGGCGCGCTGCATCGCCGCCTCCGCCCTCTTGCGCTCGGCGATCTCGTGGAAGACCACCACGGCACCCTCGACCTTGCCTTCGGCCAGCATCGGGGAAGCCGTATATTCTACCAGGAAGGGCTTTCCCGCCTTGCTCCAATAGGTGTCCTCCAGCCCGCGCCGGCTCTCCCCGCTCAGCAGCACCTCGGTCACCGGGCATTCCAGGGCCGGGAAGTGGCTGCCGTCGGCACGGAGGGAATGGATCAGCGCATGCAGGTTGCCGCCTAGCAGCTCCTCGTTGGAATAGCCCGTCAGCGCCGAGGTGGCGGGGTTGGCGAAGGTGATCATCCCGTCGCGGTCGATGCCGCAGATGCTGTCGGACGCCGAATGCAGGATCAGGTTCAAGCGGCGGTTGGCGCTGGCGAATGCCTCGTTGGCGGTTTCCAGCTCGCTCTTCTTGGTGTCCAGCTCGGCATTGGTGTCGGCCAGCATGCGGCGGCCGGCCACCTCGCGCTCCAGGCTGCGCAGCGCGGTATAGGCCAGACCGGCGCAGGCCAGCACCGCCAGCCCGACCAGGATGCTGCCCCGGAGCGTACGCTCCCGCCAGGGAGCCAGTTCCGTCCGCTCCGACAGGGCGACGAAGACGATCAGCGGCAGGGTCGGCACCCGCTGATAGGCAAGGATCCGCTTGCCGCTCCCGCCAGGTCCGTCGATCTGGAACACTTCGGTCGCCGCCTCCGCCGCATGGCGCAGCACCGTGGGCCCTTCCGGCCCGTCCAGCGGCTCGGTCGTGGGGAATCTCAGCACCGGCTTGCCGTCGGTGCGATAGAGTGCGATGGCCGAACCGGCACCGAGTTCGAGCCCCTCGTACAGCATCCGGTAATAGTCGAGCTCGATGTTGGTGTGGATGACGCTCAGCAGAGCGCCGTCCTGCCGCACCGCCCGGCTGACCGTGAAGAACTGCGCGCCGGTCAGCCGCCCGGTGATCCGCTCGCCGATGTGGAAATCCGCGCCGTCACGATGGGCGCGGAAGTAAAGCCGGTCGGCGATGTTGCCGGCCGGCGCCGGGAACTGTCGGCTGGTCAGCACATTGTCGCCGGTCGGGCCATGCACCCACAGCGCCGCGATCTCCGGCAGGCCGTCCACCATGTCGCGGACGGTGATCCAGGCGTCGCGGTTGGTGTCCAGGCCGGGCATGCCGTGATACCGGATCAGATCCTGCACGCGGCCGATGGCAAGGTCGGCGGTCGCAACCGTCCGCCGGACATGCTCCTGCAGCAGGCGGGCGGTGGACTGGGCCTGTTCCCGGCTGTTGCGCAGCGTCTCTTCCCGGTCGGCCCAGACGACATAGCCCCAGAAGCCGGCGCCGAGCAGCGCGATCAGCGCGAAGGCCGCGGCCAGCAGCAGACGGGTGCGCGTGGGGGAAAGCGTGAGTGCCGCAGCGTCGATCGGGTGTCTGTCCATCATTGCAGAGTTGTCGCCGCACCGCCGCCGGCAACCGGCGCCACCCGCCGGTCCTTCCGCCTACATCGGTCGGAGTATGGTCTGGCGCCGGCTGCGTCCGCAAGCAACTTGATGGGCGCAAGGGTGACGTTCGCGACACCCGGCGCTTGCGGGGGACCCCTCCGGTACAGCCCCCCTTGCACCGCCTGTGTTCGTACAACGGCTGGGGCATCGTCCCCATATTCACGTCCGATATTTGTCATGCCGGCCCTGCCCCCTTCGCCCTCGCCTCCGCCGTGAAAGCGCCCGTCCGATGGCCGACCGCCGCCCCCCGCCGCCCAAGCCTTTCCTGCTCGCCACTCTGCTGGCTTTGGCCGCCGGCCCGGCCCTGCTCCAGTCGCTCCTGGTCCAATCGGCCCTGGCGCAATCGGCCCTGACCGGCCCGGTGCGGTCGGATCCGATGCAGACGGTCGGCGCCGAGGTGCATGTACGGATCGAAACCCTGCCGAAGCCCTATGCCACGCCCGCGGTCGCCAACGAGGCGGAACTGGTGCCGCGTCCCGGCGAACAGCCCCTGCGCGCCCCGCGCGGCTTCACCGTCACCCTCTTCCGCGACCATGTGGAGAATGCCCGCAACCTGCTGGTCCTGCCCAACGGCGACGTGCTGGTGGCCCAGCAGCGGCCGGGCACCCTGACCCTGCTGCGCGATGCCGACGGCGACGGCCGGGCGGAGATGGCCCAGGTCTGGGCCGACGGCTTCGACCATCCCTTCGGCCTCGCCTTCCATGACGGGGCGGTGCTGGTCGGCGATCTGGCCGGGGTGTGGCGGCTGCCCTGGACCGCCGGGACGACCCAGGCGGGGGAACGGCAGCGGCTGACACCGGAGGGCGCCTTCGGCAAGCGCGGCGGCCATGCCACGCGCTCCGTCGCGGTGGCGCCGGACGGGCGGCATTTCTATGTCGGCATCGGATCGGAGGGAAACATCGGGGTGGAGCCGGAACCGCGCGCCACCATCCAGGAATTCCGCATCGACGGCAGCGGCCAGCGCACCTACGCCGCCGGCCTGCGCAACGCGGTCGGCCTTGCCTTCAAACCCGGCACCGGCGACCTCTATGCCGTGGTCAACGAGCGCGACGGGCTGGGCGACCAGCTGGTTCCCGATTTCCTGACGGCGGTGAAGCCGGGGGGCTTCTATGGCTGGCCCTATTCCTACATCGGCAACAACCCGCAGCCCGACCTTGCCGGGCGGCGGCCCGATCTGGTGAAGGCAGCGCTGGTGCCGGGGCTGCTGTTCCAGGCCCATTCGGCTCCGATCGGGCTGGTCTTCGGCGATGCCACGCATTTCCCGGAGCGTTACCGCATGGGCGCCTTCGTGTCGCTGCACGGGTCGTGGAACCGCTCGCGTCCGACCGGCTACGCCATCGCCTTCGTGCCCTTCGACACCGCGCCCTTCGACAAGAGCCGGCCGACCGGCACCTACGAGACCTTCGTCACCGGCTTCCGCGTCACCCCGGCCGCAGGGACCGCAACGGGGAGTGCCGCGGAGGGCGACGAGACCCCGAAGGTCTGGGGCCGGCCGAGCGGGCTGGCGGTGACCGCCGACGGCGCTCTGCTGATCGCCGAGGACGCCTCCGGCACGGTCTGGCGCGTCGCCTACGCCGCGGCGGACAAGGAGGCCGAGAGGGAACCGGCAGCCAGGACGGCTCCCAGGCCCTGACGGGTCAGCAGCACTCGTCCTCCAGCTGACGCAGCATCGCCAGCCCGTCCTCGTCGTCATGCTCCTCGAACAGGTCGGCGATGTAATAGATGTTGGCGCACAGCAGGCACAGCCCGTCGGCCTGCCGTTTCAGCGGATCCTCGGCCACCGCCAGCTTGGCGCGGAACCGCTCCCAGAAGGCGTTGGTCTTGGCGGGGTCGTCGATGTGCATGTAAAGGCGGTCGATGATGCGGTGGCTGTTGCCCTCGCAGTCGATCCCCTTGAACGAGACATAGCGGTCGGGCGCGTCGATGCTGTCCACGGAAGCGGGCTCCTCATTCTGGTTGGCAGGGGCCGGTTGGCAGGGATGGGGAAGATTGGCCCGATGCTTCCCCGCCGGCACGCCTGTGATCAAGCGGCCCTGCACCAGCGGCATCCGGCCTGCGCGAATGGCGGGATCGCTGCATGAACGGAACCGTCGCCGAGGCTTGACCACGGTCCGGTCCACGGACCACTCTCGCGCCACGAATGCAACCGGCGGACGATCGGGGCGGGATATGGCGGTTCATGACTTAGCGGCGGCGGCCGGGCTTTTCCGCGAGGGACGCCGGCAGGAGGCCTACGAAGCCTGCATCGCACTTCTCGGCCGGGAGCCGGAGACGGGAGACGCCTGGCAGCTCTCCGCAATCGTCCGCTTCCAGCAGGGGGGCGACGGCGCGGCGGATGCGGTCGCGCGCCAAAGCCGCGCCTGCGCCTGCGACCCGGCCCGCGCCGAATATGCCGCCAACCTCGCCGCCATGATGAAGGCCCGCGGCGACGCCGACGCCGCGATGGTCTGGCTGCGCCGCACAGCCTTGTTGACGCTGGGCGATCCCATGCCCTGGCGCCGACTGACCGCCGCCCGTCAGCAGGCCGGCGACCGGGCGGGCGCCGTCGATGCCCTCCGCGAAGCCGCCGCCCGGCATCCGCTGCGCTCCGACCTCCATACCGACCTCGGCGCGCTGGCCTTGCAGCAGGAGGACGGAGCCACGGCTGTGCGGGCCTTCCGCAACGCCCTCGCCCTCGCTCCGGGCGATGCCGCCGCCCTGCGCAATGCCGGTGTCGCGGCCCTGCGCCATGGCCCGGCGGAGGCGGCGGTGGGCTGGCTGTCCCGGCTGCTGGCGGTCGAGCCGGACCATGAGGACGGCTTCTGCGATCTGGCCCTGGCTCTGCACCACCGGCAGATGGCAAGCGGCGGAGCCCGGTGGCGGCTTCATGACCGGCGGCGCTTCCCACCCGCTCCCGGCGGGCTGCGCGTGTATTACCGGCTGAGCGACCGCGGAAATCCCAAGGAGAAGATCGCCGGCCCCTTCGCCTGTCTGGCCAATTTCCTCGACGTCTTTCGTCCGGCCGCCGACGAGCTGCGGGTGATCGCCGACAATTGCCGGGACGATACGGTGGAGCGGGTAGAGGCGATGCTGGCCCAGGCCGGCTGCCTCCACCCCGGTGTAGTCCAGCGCACGGCGCTGGGCCATCACGGCTCCTTCCTGCATGCCAAGGCGCTGGCTCTGGCCGACCTGTCCGACCGCCAGCATGACCGTGACGCCATCGTCTATTTCCTGGAGGACGACTATCTGCATCTGCCGGGCGCGCGCGCCCTGCTGGCGGAGGGGCTGCAGATCGCCGATTACGTGACGCTGTACGACCATGCCGACAAATACGCCGACCCCGCTGCCACCGGCCTGCATGGGGTGATCGCGGCCGGCGGCGAGGATACCTGCGTGCTGCGCCGGCCGCTCAGCCATTGGAAATTCACCGCCAGCACCACCATGACCTGGGCCTGCCGGCTGTCGACGCTGCGCGAGGACAGCGCCGTCTGGGACCGCTTCCGCATCGAACGGCGGTCCATCGACTATTGCCTGCACTACACGCTGGGAGCGGCCGGCCGCTTCCTGGCCTGCCCGCTGCCGGGCCACGCCACCCATGGCGAAGCGAACTGGGCCTCGCCCGGTCGCGACTGGCCGGCGCTGGCGCGGCAAATGGAGCAGCGGCTACAGCGCTAGGCGTTTCTTCAGCGCCTCGGCCCGGTTGCGGCTGACCGGCACGCGGGGGGCGCCGGGGGCGGCCATGACGAAGGCGGCGCGGCCGTCCTGCCGCTCCACCGCACGGGCATGGCGCAGGTTGACGATGTAGCCGCGATGGGTGCGCACGAAGGACCGGGCGTCGAGCCGCGCCTCCAGTTCCGACAGGGGAAGGCCGCAGAAGAAGGCTCCGTCGGCGGTGTGGACGGTGGTGTAATGGCCGTCGGCCTGGAGATAGACCGCATCGGCCGGATCGAGCAGCACGATCCCCTGCCCCTTCTCCACCGGCAGCTTGACCAGCGGTTCAGGCACCTGCGATGCGGAGAGCTGCGGTGGCGGGGTTTGCGCATCGGCGGCGGTTGGCCGCGCTGCCTCCATCAGCATCAGGGCGGTGACCGCGCTCCCCTCCCCCGCCGCGGTGGCGGGCGCCAGTGCGGTCGCCTTCACCACCAGCACCCGGCCGGGAAGCGCCACCATCATCGAACAGGCCGAGGCCGGGGCGGCGGGATCGGTGGCGGTGGCCATCAGCAGTTCCACCTTGGCGCGGTGGGAGGGCGGGTGCAGGTCGTGCAGATAGGCGCCGACCAGCCCGGCCGCGCGGTCGCCCAGCAGCCGCACTGCCGCCGGATTCAGGGCCAGCACCCGCCGCGCGCTGTCCAGCAGCACCAGCCCGACATCCATGTTCTGCAACGCATAGTCCATGGACGCCCACTATAGCGGTGCTTGCGGCTTAACTCCCGCCTTTCCGCTTGTCGCCCTCGACCAGGGCGGTGACGACGCCGTGGAGGGTACGCACCTCCTGCTCGGTCATCTCCATCCGCTCGAAGGCGTTGCGCAGGGTGCGGATCATCGAGGGGCGTTTCGCCTCGCTGGTGAAGAAGCCGGTGCGGTCCAGCGACGCCTCCAGCCGCTCGAAGAAGTTCACCCGCTCCGCCATCGTCGCCGGGCGGGTCTGGCCGGTGTGCAGGAAGCGGTCGGGCGTGCGGTCGCCGGCCTGGAACCACTCGTAGCCGATCAGCAGCACCGCCTGGGCCAGGTTGAGCGAGGAGAAGGCCGGGTTCAGCGGCACCGTCACCAGCGTCTGGGCAAGGGTCAGGTCGTCGTTGAACAGCCCGGTGCGTTCCGGCCCGAACATCACCCCGACCTTCTGGCCGGCGGCATAGCGCTCCCGCATCTCGCCGGCCGCGACGCGCGGGGTGACGAAGCGCTGGATCATGTCGCGGGTGCGCACCGTGGTGGCGAAGACCGACTCCAGATCGGCGACCGCCTCGGCCGTCGTCTCGAAGATCTTCGCGTTGTCGATGACGAGGTCGGCCCCCGACGCCGCGGCATTCGCCTTCGGGTTCGGCCAGCCGTCCCGCGGCTTGACGAGGCGGAGGTCGGTCAGCCCGCAATTCAGCATCGCACGCGCGCAGGCGCCGATGTTCTCGCCGAGCTGCGGCTGCACCAGGATGACGGCCGGGCCGCCAAGGATCGATTCACGGGTGGGGTTCTGGCCGGAGGTCATGGGAACGATTGTGGTTGAACGATGAAGGGCGAAGACGGCGGGATCGCCGGTCTATTCCTGCTGCTCCGCCGGCTCCGCCTCGGCCGTCACCGGGCCGCCGTCGATGGCGGTCAGGCGCTTCTTCAGGTCGGAGACGTCGGCGAACAGGCGCTTCAGGCGGGCGAGGCCCTTGTATTGTTCGAAGGCGCGGGCGCGCGGCACGGCGGGATAGCCCATCCACACCGACTTCGGCGGGATATTCATGCCGACACCGGAATTGGCCGCGACCACCGCGTCGCTGCCGATCTTGATGTGGTCAGCGACGCCGACCTTGCCGGCCAGAACCACGCGGTCGCCGATCACCGTGCTGCCGGCGATACCGACATGGCCGCACAGCATGCAGTTGGTGCCGACCTGGACGTTGTGGCCGATCTGGACGAGGTTGTCGATCTTGGTGCCGTTGCCGATGCGGGTGGCCGTCACCGTGCCGCGGTCGATGGTGGCGCCGGCGCCGACCTCGACATCGTCGCCCAGCACGACCGTGCCGATGGAATTCACCCGGCGGATCAGCACGTTGGTGCCGACGACGCGGCCGGTGGTCTTGGCGGATTCGACGCTGCCCGGCTCCGGCGTGACGAAGCTGAAGCCGTCATTGCCGATGGCGGCGTTGGGATGGACGATGCAGCGTGCACCCATCTCCACCCGTTCGCCGATGCGGGCGCCGGGATGCAGCAGGCTGCCCTCGCCGATCACCGCATCGGCCCCGACCGTGACATGCGGCAGGATGACCACTCCGGCGCCGATGCGGGCGCGCGGGCCGACATAGGCGAAGGGGGCGATGGAGGCATCGGGCGCCACCATGGCGTCGGGCGCCACATAGGCCTGCGGCGACACCCCCGGCTCGGCATGGACCGGACGTTCGAAGATGTCGAGCATCCCCGCCATGGCGTAGCGCGGGCGCTTCACCACGATGCGGCCCTTGATGCCCTCCGGCACCTCGACCCCTTCGGCGACGACAGCAGCGACCGCCTTGCTGCCGGGCAGCAGGGCCAGCAGATCCTTGTCCATCGCCAGCGCCAGATCCTCCGGCCCTTCCGCTTCCGACGGATGGACGGCGCGGCGGATCGTGAGGGAGCCGTCGCCTTCGACCGCGGCGCCCAGCGCTTCGGCGATCTCGGTGAGGGTACGGGGGGCCTGGATCATGATGGGACGCACCGGTGTCAGTGTCTTGCACGGGGGCCGTCCGGGCAGACGGCGCGGCGGACCCTAACACGGGCGTCCGGCGGATGGCGAGGTGTCAGAACGCGGTACCGGGCTGCGCATTCGCCGCCGGCCCGCCCTTGGCGCCCCCATTCTCCTTATCGGGCCGCAGCCAGCCCTTCACCCGCGCCTTCATCCGCCGCAGCAGCGGCTGGCGCGCCTGGACCGCATAGTATTTGCGCACCGTCTCCAGGATCTCCCAGGTGCCGGTGAAGCCCATCGGCAGCACCAGCGCGTCGCCGGCCTTGTATTCCCGCGGGGTTCCGCCCTCCGGCGTGATGATCACCCGGCCCGACAGCAGGACGCAGAACTCGTGATAGGGCCAGTCCTTCATCGCGACGAGGCCCGGCGTGCACTGCCACACCCCCGACCGGAAGCGGCTGTAGTCGCCCTCGAAGATGTTGCGGTGAATCTCCAGCGGCTGGCCGGACAGGATGGCGCCGAAGACCGCCGGCTTGCCGACCTCGTCGTCGGCGATGCGGTGGCTGTCGATGGAAACGGGGGTGTGATCCGGCATCGGCTCTCCCGGTCGGGGGTTGGAGGGAGGCGCGCGGCAACGGCCGATAGGCCCGTCGGCGCCCCTGCGCAACACCCCATCCCGCCGAAGGTTCCTGGCGGATCCGAAAAAACTTCAGCCCCCCAGATTGACGATCTCCACCCGCCGGTTGGCCGCCGCCTTCGGCTGGTCGGGCAACAGCAGTTCCCGCGCGCCCATGCCGGACGCCTCCAGCCGGTCGGCGTGGATGCGGTGGCGAGACACCAGATACTCCACCGCCGCCGCCGCCCGCCGCTTGGACAAAGCGAGGTTGGCCGCGTCGCCGCCGACGGCGTCGGTGTGGCCGACGATGCGGAAGCGGGTGGTGCCGGCCGTTCCCATCACCGCCGCCACCTTGTCCAGGATCTCCCGCGATTCCGGCCGGATGACGGCGGAGTTGAAGTCGAACTCCACCCGGAAGGCGGCGCGCAGTTCCGGCGCCTGCATGGCGGTCGGTCCGGGCAGCGGCGGTACCGTCACCGGTCCCGGCCGTTGGCCCGGTGGGGCGACGGAAGGCATGGCCGGCGGCGGAGCGGCCGGCCGCTGCATCGCCACCGGCGGGCAGTTGGGTCCGGTGGTGCCGAGGAGTGCCGCCTGGATTTCGCACTCGCTGGGGTTCGGCCCCATCGGGGTCGCCGGGCCGGGCAGTCCCTGGGCAAGGCCCGCGACGGGCAACGTCACCCAGACGCAAGCGCCGAGCGCCAGGACCAGCCGTTTGGCCGCATTGCGGCTGCGCCGCCTGACCGTAATGCGGCTGCGCCGCATGGCCGCATTGTTCGGACCGCGGACGGTCGCTTCAAATTGCGCGTGGAACAGTCCTGCGTGCATCTGTACGATCCCGGTCCGTATCTTTCGTATAGGGCGCTTGGGAGGAAACAAGCATGAAATCGCTGAAGGCTCTGCTCGCCGGCATCGCGCTGGCCGCTCTGACGGTTCCGGCTCTGGTTGCCGGTGCGGCGAACGCTGCCGACTACAAGGCGGAGTACAAGCTTTCGACCGTTCTGGGCAAGCCCTTCCCCTGGGGTGTCGGCGGCGACCGCTGGGCCGAACTGGTCAAGGAGAAGACCGGCGGCCGCATCAACATCAAGATGTATCCCGGCACCTCGCTGGTGAACGGCGACCAGACCAAGGAGTTCACCGCGCTCCGCCAAGGCACCATCGACATGGCGGTCGGCTCCACCATCAACTGGTCGCCGCAGATAAAGGAACTGAACCTCTTCTCCCTTCCCTTCCTGATGCCCGACCACAAGGCGCTGGATGCCCTGACCCAGGGCGAGGTCGGCAAGAAGCTGTTCGATCTGCTCGCCACCAAGGACGTGATGCCGCTGGCCTGGGGCGAGAACGGCTTCCGCGAGATCTCCAACTCCAAGCACCCGATCCGTACGCCGGCAGACCTGAAGGGGCTGAAGATCCGCGTCGTCGGCTCGCCGCTCTACCTCGACACCTTTACGGCCCTCGGCGCCAACCCGACGCAGATGAGCTGGGCCGACGCGCAGCCGGCCCTGTCGACCGGCGCCGTCGACGGGCAGGAGAACCCGCTGGCGATCTTCGTCGCCGCCAAGCTCGCCACGCTGGGCCAGAAGAACCTGACCCTGTGGGGCTACGTCGCCGATCCGCTGATCTTCGTGGTCAACAAGGAGGTTTGGGCCAGCTGGTCGAAGGAGGATCAGGAGGCCGTGCGCGCCGCCGCCGTCCAGGCCGCGGCCGAAGAGGTCGCGATCTCCCGCAAGGGCATCACCGCCGAGGACGACAGCCTGCTGAAGGAAATCACCGCCCAGGGCGTCGAAGTCGTGCGCCTGACGCCGGACCAGCAGAAGGCCTTCCAGACCGCCACCCAGCCGGTCTTCGACAAGTGGGCCAAGCAGATCGGCCCCGATCTGGTGAAGGCGGCCCAGGCCGCCATCGGCGAGCGGAAATAAGCTTTGGTTCGCTTGGCTGACGGATGCGGCGCCCTGCAGGGCGCCGCTTTTTACGCTCGGATTTTTTAAGCCCTTGAGGCACTTGCTTGTGATGCGTGCCCAGGCGGATTGCGCTACAACTCCCTTGGCAACTCCCTTAGTGCCGAATGGTTTGCGGAGCGGGCGCGTATGACGTCGGAAATGCTGCTGGCGCTGTTCAGCATCGGCGCGACCCTGCTGTTTCTGGTCATCCGCCGCGGGCTGATCCTGCGGACGGATCGGGAAATCCGCCGCTGCGGCGCAGCCCTGACCGCCGAACGCGACGCGCTGGAACTCCAGGCCAACGAGCTGGAGGCCATGCAGGCCGAAATCGAGGCGACGAAGGCAAGACTGGTGGAGCTGTCGACTGACAAGCTGGTCCTCAACCGCCGCAGCGGCAAGCGCACCGCCGCCGCGCGCCGCTTCATCCACGAGATCGGCCGGCATGAGCCGGGGCGCAACCATTTCACCTTCCGCTTGGCGATGGCTCCGGGCTTCACTGCCCGGCCCGATGCCAAGGCGGTGGTCCACCCCGCCATCTGGCGCTTCGGGAACGAGGCGCAGGTCTGGGCCTCCGACTTCGCCGCCGCCCAGATGCTGACCCGCAACATCTTCCACGAGGGCGTGGGCGTTACCGTCTCCAGCGAGGATGCGGACGAAGACGCTGTTGCCGGAGCCTCCGCACCATGAGCCCCGTCTGGCTTCTGGGAGCCGTCACCAGCCTGGTGATCGGCGTGCTGGCCGAGCGCATCCTCGGCATCCGCGCCCGCCGCCAGTCGGAGAAGCTGACCGCACTGAAGGAGCGGCTGGACGTCTACGCCAACTACGCCAAGCTCGCCTCGGTCCGCCGGGTGGAGGCGGAGGAAACCCTGGCCGGCCTGCGCCGCGAGGCGGCGGAGGTCGAGGGCGAGATCCTGTCGCTGCAGTCGGCCGTCACCGACGACGACGCCCTGACACCGATGGAGTTCTATTGCGTCGACCGCGTCGCCCGGTCCAGCGGCCCGCTGTGGTATGTCGCGGTGGAGGCGCTGGACGCCACCGCCCCCTGGACCGGCATCCGCACCTACGCCATCGCCGCGGAAAGCGCGGAAGACGCCCGTAAGCGGATCGTCGAGCGTCACCCCTCCCCCACCGCCTTCACCATCTCCCCCGCCGCCCCGCTGATGCTGCCGGAGCGTTGAGGATGGTCGTGCCGTTGGGGTAAGGATCTGACACGGCAAAGAAAAAAGGGGCGCCCCACCGGAGCGCCCCTTTTGCATGAAACACACCGTCAGGCGTTGTTCATGCGGTTATCGATCAGGTCGGTCACCACGCCCGGATCGGCGAGCGTCGAGGTGTCGCCCAGGCTGTCATGCTCGTTCGCGGCGATCTTCCGCAGGATGCGGCGCATGATCTTGCCGGAGCGAGTCTTCGGCAAGCCGGGAGCCCACTGGATCAGGTCGGGCGAGGCGATCGGACCGATCTCCTTGCGGACCCAGGCGACCAGTTCCTTGCGCAGTTCCTCGGTCGGCGTCTCGCCGGCGTTCAGCGTGACGTAGGCGTAGATGCCCTGGCCCTTCAGGTCGTGCGGATAGCCGACGACCGCGGCCTCGGCGACCTTCGGGTGGGCGACCAGCGCGCTCTCGACCTCGGCGGTGCCCATGCGGTGGCCGGACACGTTGATGACGTCGTCGACGCGGCCGGTGATCCAGTAATAGCCGTCGGCATCGCGGCGGCAGCCGTCACCGGTGAAGTACTTGCCGGCGAAGGTCGAGAAGTAGGTCTGGATGAAGCGCTCGTGGTCGCCGTAGACCGTGCGCATCATGCCGGGCCAGGCATCGGCGATGCAGAGGTTGCCCTCGGTCTCGCCTTCCAGAATCTGGCCTTCGTTGTCGACGACGACCGGCTGGACGCCGAAGAAGGGCTTGGTCGCGGAGCCCGGCTTCTGGCCGATGGCGCCGACCAGCGGGCTGATCAGGATGCCGCCGGTCTCCGTCTGCCACCAGGTGTCGACGATCGGGCAGCGGGCGTCGCCGACCACATTATAGTACCACAGCCACGCTTCCGGATTGATCGGCTCGCCGACCGAACCCAGCACCCGCAAGCTTGCGCGCGAGGTCTTCTTCACCGGGCCTTCGCCTTCGCGCATCAGCGAGCGGATGGCGGTCGGGGCGGTGTAGAAGATGTTGACCTTGTGCTTGTCGATCACCTGCCAGAAGCGCGAGACGTCCGGGTAGGTCGGGATGCCTTCGAACATCAGCGTGGTGGCGCCGTTGGCGAGCGGGCCATAGACGATGTAGCTGTGGCCGGTGACCCAGCCCACGTCGGCCGTGCACCAGTAGACCTCGCCGTCCTTGTAGTCGAAGACATACTGGTGGGTCATCGACGCATAGACGAGATAGCCGCCGGTGGTGTGCAGCACGCCCTTCGGCTTGCCGGTCGAGCCGGAGGTGTAGAGGATGAACAGCGGATCCTCGGCGTTCATCTCTTCCGGCGGGCAGTCGGCGGAGACGCTCTCCATCTCCTCGTGGTACCAGAGGTCGCGGCCCTCGGTCCAGGCGACGGTGCCGCCGGTGTGCTTGACCACCAGCACATGCTTGACCGTCGGCGCGCCGGCCACCGCCTTGTCGGCGTTGGCCTTCAGCGGCACCTTGCGGCCGCCGCGCAGACCCTCGTCGGAGGTGATGACGAAATGGCTGTCGCAGTCGACGATGCGGTCCTTCAGGCTGTCGGGCGAGAAGCCGCCGAAGACGATGGAGTGGATGGCGCCGATGCGGGTGCAGGCCAGCATCGCATAGGCGGCCTCCGGGATCATCGGCAGATAGATGGTGACGCGGTCGCCCTTCTTGACGCCGTTCTTCTTCAGCACGTTGGCGAGGCGGCAGACCTTCTCGTGCAGTTCCTTGTAGGTGATGGCCTTGGAAACGCCGGGGTCGTCGCCTTCGAACAGGATCGCGGTCTGGTCGCCGCGGGTCGCCAGATGGCGGTCGATGCAGTTGGCCGACACGTTCAGCGTGCCGTCGTAGAACCAGCGGATATGGACGTCGTCGTTGAAGTTGACGTCCTTCACCTTGCTGTAGGGCTGGATCCAGTCGAGCCGCTTGCCCTGCTCGCCCCAAAACGCCTCGGGGTCCTTGACCGACTGCTCGTACATGCGGGCGTAGGCTTCCGCATTCACGTGGGCGGCGGCCGCGATCTCGGGCTTCACCGGAAAGAAGCTGTTGTCGGTCATGAGTGCGATTCCCCCGTGGTGCTTCCGAATTGGCCGGAAGATGATTGGAGGGCGGCGGGCCGCCGCCCGGAATTGAGCGGCATTATCCACACAAGTTGCGGGACGAACAAGCAAATCGGCCCCCGCAGGCCCCCCGACCAAAGGAGGATTGTGTCGCTGATTTTGCAGCGCGAGACTGTTTCTTCTCCAAGCATACCGAGGCATGCCAATGCGTCTGTGACCGCGCCGCCAACCGGGTTGGAAGGGCAGCGGTCCGGCTCCGCGACCATCCGCCGCGCCGCGGTGCAGCATGCGGGGCAGCGTGCGGGGATGTCCGTCCTGTAACGGACGATCCCTTGCTTAACCCGACCTTAACCCGCCGGCAGCTATAGAGTTGCTGCATTACGGTAACGATCAGCGGCGGCAAGGATCGCGATGCCCAGCACCACGAACGCGGACGATCTTCCGAAAGCCGGCGACCGCAGCGACCGTCTCGCCGGAATGGCCGACCGCACCAGCCTGATGGCCATCGACGCCACGCTGCGCACGCTCGGCGGCCCCCTCGGCGCCGTCTCGGCCGCCGGCATGGCGGACATCGCCCGCCGCATGCTGCAGGCGACCAACGACTTCCACGCGGCAATGCAGGAAGCGGCGGAGTAGGGTTTTCAGTGAAGAGCGGGGCCGCTTTCGCCCCGCTCGGCCCCTCAGGCCGGCACGCCGACTCCCGCCAGATCGCACACCCGCGCCCACTCCCCGTCGGTGACCGGGCAGACCGACAGCCGCGACTGACGCACCAGCGCCATCGACTGAAGTTGCGGATCGGCCTTGATCTGCTTCAGCGTGACGGGAGTCTTCACCGGCATCACCGGGGCCACGTCGACCATGCCGAAGCGGCCGGACTCGTCGCTGGGATCCGGGTAATAGGTGCGGACGATCTCGACGATGCCGACGATCTCCAGCCCTTCGTTGGAGTGATAGAAGAAGGCGCGGTCGCCCACCTCCATCGCTTTCAGATTGTTGGACGCCTGGTAATTGCGCACCCCGTCCCAATGGGTCCGGCCATCGGCGACCATGCGGTCCCAGGAATATTTGAACGGCTCGGATTTCACCAGCCAGTAGGCCATCGCCAGCGCTCTCCCGCTCAGGCCTTGGGGTAGACGCGGCGCCAGGGCCGGATCGTCACGCTGTCGAACAGGCCGGCCTTGGCATAGGGGTCGCCGTCGGCGAAGGCCTGCGCGTCGGCGGCATCGGCGCACTCGACGATCAGCAGGCTGCCGACCATGCCGCTCTGGTCGTCCGACAGCAGCGGGCCGGCGGCGAAGATGCGGGCGGCATTGGCTTCCAGATAGGCCAGATGCTCGGTACGGTTGGCGGCGCGGACATCGGCGGCACCCGCCTTGTCGACGCAATGGAACATGAACAGCATGCGGTTCGCTCCTTCACACGGTGGAGCGGGAGCCTAGATCGGATCGCGAAAAATCGGAATCGATTTGAAGCGCAAAGCCGATCGCAAAAATTTGAACGCAGGGAACGATGATGGGAAGGCGTCGGCTGACGCGTCAGGCCACCACGCGCGGGCGGCGCGGCGACGCCTTGCCGCCCTTGCAGGGGGAATTGCCGCCGGGGGAGATGCAGCCCAGTCGAATGCCGGTGCGCTCGACCTCGCCGAAGCCGCCCAGCCCCATCTCCAGCGCCGCGGCCAGAGCGATGCGGCCGCAGGCCTCGGCGTCGCTGCCGGCATGATGGTGGTGGAGCGCGATCCCCAGGAAATCGGCCAGATGGTTCAGCCGGTGTCCGGTCAGGGCCGGCCAGGCCCGGCGCGCCATCATGACGGTGCAAAGATAGTCGCAGGCCGGCAGGTCCAAGCCATAGTCGGTCAGGGTATGGCGCAGCACGCTGACGTCGAAGGCGGCGTTGTGGGCCAGGATCAGCCGGCCCTGCACCCGCTCCCGCAAGGCCGCCCACACCTCCGGGAATTCGGGCGCGTCGGCCACGTCCTCTTCCCGGATGCCGTGGATGGCACTGTTGAAGGGGTTGAAACGCGGCTCGCGCGGGCGGATCAGATGCTCTTCCGTCCCGGTCACGCGGCCGTTCTCGATCCAGGCGACGCCGATGGAGCAGGCGCTGGTGCGGGTCTCGTTGGCGGTCTCGAAATCGATGGCGACGGCGTGGCCGGAAATGACGGTCATGGGGGTCCGAATTGGTGGCGGATCGAATGGCTGACAGGTCAGGCGCGGAGACTGCGGGCGAGATCCTCGGGCAGCGCGCCTTCCGCCGCCAGCACCCGCAGCTTCAGCAGGCTGGCCACCGCCATGGCGTCGGTGATGGCACCGGACAACACCATGTCGATCACCTCGGCGAAGGGCACGCGGCGCACCGCCAGCACCTCGGTCTCGTCGGGCGCGGACTCGCCCTGCTCCATATCCCAGGCGACGAAGGTGTGGGCCACCTCGTCGGTGATGCAGTTGGACAGGTGCAGCGTCATCAGCGGCATCCAGCGCCGCGCCGTCAGGCCGGTTTCCTCGCGCAGCTCGCGTGCGGCGGATTCCTGCGGTTCGACGCCCTTGCGCCCGCCGCCCTCGGGAATTTCCCAGCTGTATTGCTTCAAGGGGAAGCGGTACTGGCCGACCAGGGTCACCGTGCCGTCGGCATGGACCGGCACCACGCCGGTGGCAAGACTGCGGGGATGGACGACGCCGTAGATGCCCGGAGAGCCCTTCGGGGTCAGAACCTTGTGTTCGACCACCTCCATCCAGGCATTCTCGTATTTCGTCGTGCTGGTCAGCACGGTCCAGGGATTGCCGGTGGACTCACCGGTTTCGATCGGCACGCGAAGCCCCCTTCGTCGGTTGCGACGGGAGTATAGGGAGGCGTCCCGGCTGCCGCAATGCCCGCACAGAGCGGGCGGACAGACAAAAACCGGTAAAATTTTCCGACAATTGGCGAAAACGAAGTCGAAATCGTTAAATAATGGTTTCTTGACAGACAAATCAGGCCAACCTACTTCTAAATCACGGCGCCGAATGTCGTGACTATACCCAAAAGTGGTAGGTTGGTGATCCGCCGCTTGACCTGGAAAGGGCAGATGCGTGGTGCCGCAGATCAGTCCGCAGGATTTGGAGCGGTGGCGTAACCCCGACTGGCGCATCCGTTTGGCTGCGTGGTGGGAAGGTTACGACCTGTCCCGCCTGCCCCGCATTTCGAACCGGGCCGACCCACGCGCTCCGGCGGGCCGTCGGCAGCCCGGCCCGGTCGATGCGGTCGGCAGCGCCACATCTCCAGCGCCGTCGGGTGCAAGCGTGCCGCCGGCCCCGCCCACCGACAACCCGGAACTGGACCGGCTGGCGTTGATGCAACTCGACCGTCACGGCGAACCGGTCTGGTCGCCGGCGCGCAGCGAGGGGGCGCAGCTTCTGTGGGGTCAGGACATGACCGGGCCGGAGGAGGCGGCGTGGATGGTCGATTCCGTCCGATCCTTCGGGCTGAACCCGGCCAAGAGCGTGCTGGACCTGTCGGCCGGCCTGGGCGGCACCGCCCGCGCGCTGGTGCAAAGCTGCGACACCTGGGTAACCGGGCTGGAGCCGTCGCCGCTGCTGGCGAAGCTGGCGATGGACCGGTCGAAGGCGCTGGACCTGTCGAAGAAGGCACCCATCGCCCATTACGACCCGGAGCATTTCAACCAGGCCGGCAGCTTCGACCTCGTGATGGCCGACCGCATCCTCCACCGCGTGCGCGACAAGGACCTGTTCCTCGACCGGCTCGGCGACTGCGTGAAACCCAGGGGCGGTATCGCCCTGTACGACTATGTGATCGACGGCACCCCCGGCTCCTGGGACAGCTGGAACGGCTGGCGGGAGGAGGAGCCGATGGAGGTCTATCCCTGGACCGCCACCCGCATGGCCGACGAACTGACCCAGCGCAACCTCGACCTCCGCATTTCGGAGGATCTGACCCAGCTGCACCGCCGCCACATCATCGACCGCGTGCGCAAGCTGGCCGACACGTTGGCTGCCGCCGTGCCGCCGGCTCCGGTGCTGGCCGCGCTGAAGCGCGAACTGGCGCTGTGGTGGGCACGGTTGCGGGTGCTGGGCAGCGGCCTGCGCTTCGTCCGTTATGTGGCGATGAAACCCACCTGACGAAGCCCGCCCGACAGGATGGTATGAGGGTCGCCGCAGGGTAGCGGATCAGCGGATCAGCCCGATGCGGTCGAGCCGCAGGGCCGCCGGCCAGCGGGTCGGTTCGTCCAGCGCGGTCGGATCGACGGAGAAATGCCGCAGGTCGGCTCGGCCGACGAGGTTTTCGGCAGGAACGAACCCGACGCCGCCGGCCGTTGCCGCAACCCGGCTGTCCAGCGAATTGCTGCGGTTGTCACCCAACATGAAGTAATGGCCATCCGGCACCCGAAGCGACGGGGTATCGTCCAGGCCGTCGCGCCCGGCCACATGCAGGACCCGGTGCGTCGGACCACCCGGCAGATGCTCCACATATTGCGGGATGGTCCGGCGGGCCCCGTCGGCTCCCGTCTCGACGAAATCCTCCAGGCGCTCCAGCACCGCCGGCTGGCCGTTCACATGCAGAATGCCGTCCCGCATCTGCACCACGTCACCCGGCAGCCCGACGAGCCGCTTCACATAGACCTGCTCCGGGTCGCGCGGCAGACGGAAGACGACGATGTCACCACGCTCCGGCGCATGGCCCAGCACCCGCCCGGCGATGGGAAGCGCGTCGAGCGGGAAGGAATAGCGGCTGTATCCGTAGGGGAACTTGCTGGCGAACAGGAAATCGCCGACTTCCAGCGTCGGCTCCATCGATCCCGACGGGACGTGGAAGGGCTGCGCCACCACCGAGCGGGCTCCCAGCGCCACCAGCCCCGCAACCGTGACCGTACGGACCATCTCCCAAAGACCGCCTTTTTCCGCCATCCCCCGCCTCCGCGCCAGAGCCCACCGGCGGCAGGTTAATCGGACCAGCCCCTCGCTGAAAGCCATATGCAATTCCGGACGGCATAAAACTTTGTAATGTATGGACCACCGCACCGTAATCGTTTCCAGTATCCAGGCGCATGCCAAGTCCTGCCCATTGGATTGGACTTTGTCCTCGTCTTGCAACGGGGGTCATCCGGCGCGTTGATAGACCGGCCTCGCGCCCTACATCTTGGCTGTATGGCCCGTCCTGTCCGGCGGCCTTCCAGTCCATCCGACGAAAAGCATCTTCCCCAGGCATCCGCTCCGGTGCCCGCCCGAACCAAAAGCCACGATCCGGACTGCCGGGTCCAAAAGCCACAGAAGCCAAGGAGTCTTTCCCGTGACCACCTTCACCGGTCAAGATTCGCTCAAGACCCGCCGCTCGCTCAACGCGGGTGGCAAGAGCTACGACTATTTCAGCCTGAAGGCCGCCGAGGAGGCGGGTCTCGGCGATCTGTCGCGGCTGCCATTCTCGATGAAGGTGCTGCTGGAAAACCTGCTGCGGTTCGAGGATGGGCGCACCGTCTCCGTCGACGACGTGAAGGCGGTGGCCCAATGGCTGGTCGACAAGCGGTCCGACCGTGAAATCGCCTATCGCCCGGCCCGCGTGCTGATGCAGGACTTCACCGGCGTGCCGGCGGTCTGCGATCTGGCGGCGATGCGGGAAGCGATGGCGTCGCTGGGCGGCGACCCGACGAAGATCAACCCGCTGGTGCCGGTCGATCTGGTCATCGATCATTCGGTGATGGTCGATTATTTCGGTGGTGCCGACGCCTTCCAGAAGAACGTCGATCTGGAGTTCGAGCGCAACCTGGAACGCTACGCCTTCCTGCGCTGGGGCCAGAAGGCTTTCGACAATTTCCGCGTGGTGCCGCCGGGCACCGGCATCTGCCATCAGGTCAACACCGAGTATCTCGCGCAGGTGGTGTGGACCGACGGCGACCCGTCGGGCAAGCCGGTGGCCTATCCCGACACGCTGGTCGGCACCGATAGCCACACCACCATGGTCAACGGCCTGTCGGTGCTGGGCTGGGGCGTCGGCGGCATCGAGGCGGAGGCCGCGATGCTGGGCCAGCCGATCTCCATGCTGATCCCGGAGGTCGTCGGCTTCAAGCTGACCGGCCGGCTGAAGGAGGGCACCACCGCCACCGATCTGGTGCTGACCGTCACCCAGATGCTGCGCAAGAAGGGCGTGGTCGGCAAGTTCGTCGAATTTTTCGGGCCGGGGCTGGACAGCATGACGCTGCCCGACCGCGCCACCATCGGCAACATGGCGCCGGAATATGGTGCTACCTGCGGCATCTTCCCCATCGACGCCGAGACCATCCGCTACCTGGCCTTCACCGGCCGCGACCCCGACCGCGTGGCGCTGGTCGAGGCCTATGCCAAAGCCCAGGGCATGTGGCGCGAGCCGAACAGCCCCGACCCGGTCTTCACCGACGTGCTGGAACTGGACATGGGCACGGTGGAGCCGTCGCTGGCCGGTCCGAAGCGCCCGCAGGACCGCGTGCCGCTGTCGGCGGTGGCGCAGGGCTTCGCCAAGGACATGACCGAGGCCTACAAGGCCGACGATCCCAAGAAGGCGGTTCCGGTGAAGGGCACCGACTACAGCCTGGAACAGGGTGCTGTCGTCATCGCCGCCATCACGTCGTGCACCAACACCTCCAACCCGGCGGTGCTGATCGCCGCCGGCCTCTTGGCCAAGAAGGCGGTGGAAAAAGGACTGACGCAGAAGCCGTGGGTCAAGACCTCGCTGGCGCCGGGCTCCCAGGTGGTCACCGACTATCTGGCCAAGGCCGGGTTGCAGCCCTACCTCGACCGCATCGGCTTCAACATCGTCGGCTACGGCTGCACCACCTGCATCGGCAATTCCGGCCCGCTGCCCGACGCCATCGCCGCGGCGGTGGAGGAAGGCAACCTCGTGGTCGGCGCGGTGCTGTCGGGCAACCGCAACTTCGAGGGCCGCGTCAACCCGCATACCCGCGCCAACTATCTGGCCTCGCCGCCGCTGTGCGTCGCCTATGCGCTGGCCGGCAACCTGAACATCGACCTGACCACCGACCCCCTCGGCACCGGCAGCGACGGCCAGCCGGTCTATCTGAAGGACGTCTGGCCGAGCAACCGCGAGGTGCAGGATGCCATCGACGCCTCGCTGACCGCCGAGATGTTCCGCAGCCGCTACTCCGACGTGTTCAAGGGTCCGGAACAGTGGCAGGCCATCGCCACGGCGGAGGGACAGACCTACCAGTGGCAGGACGGCTCCACCTATGTGAAGCTGCCGCCCTTCTTCACCGGCCTGACCAAGACGCCGGACCCGGTGTCGGACGTGCGCGGCGCGCGGGCATTGGCGGTGCTGGGCGATTCCATCACCACCGACCACATCTCCCCCGCCGGCTCGATCAAGAGGACCAGCCCGGCCGGCGAGTATCTGCTGAGCTATCAGGTCCGTCCGCAGGACTTCAACAGCTACGGCGCCCGCCGCGGCAACCATGAAGTCATGATGCGCGGCACCTTCGCCAACATCCGCATCCGCAACGAGCTGATCCCCGGCGTCGAAGGCGGCGAGACCAAGCATTATCCGTCGGGCGAACGGCTGCCGATCTACACCGCCGCCATGCGCTACGCCGACGAAGGCGTGCCGCTGGTGGTGGTCGCCGGCAAGGAATACGGCACCGGGTCCAGCCGCGACTGGGCGGCGAAGGGCACCCGCCTGCTCGGCATCCGCGCGGTGATCGCCGAGAGCTTCGAGCGCATCCACCGCTCCAACCTCGTCGGGATGGGCATCCTGCCCTTGCAGTTCAAGGATGGCACCACCCGCGCCGACCTGAAGCTGGACGGGTCGGAGCAGTTCGACATCGCCGGCATCGAGCAGGATCTGCGCCCGCGCAAGGACGTCACCCTGACCCTGACCCGCGCCGACGGCACGGTGGAGACCTACCCACTGCTGCTGCGCATCGATACGCTGGACGAGGTGGAGTATTACCGGAACGGCGGCGTGCTGAACTTCGTGCTGCGCAATCTGGCGAAGTAAGGCTGCCAAGATACAGATAAGAAAAGGGCCGCTTCCCGGTAGGGAGCGGCCCTTTTTCCTGTCGGTGCAACCGAAGCCGGCGCCTCACGCCGCCCCGGCGCTCGCCATCATGCGGCGGAGATCATTGGGGAAGACCGGCTTGTGCAGGATGCGGAAGCCGCGGCGCTCGGCCTCCTCCTGGCGTTCGGAACTGGTGTCGCCGGTCAGGATGATGCCGGGAACCGACTGGCCCAGCATGGTCTGAACGGCGCACACCGCCTCCGGACCGGTGCGGCCCTGCTGGAGCTGGTAGTCGGCCAGAACGATCTGCGGACAGCGGCCGTCGGCGCGCAGCCGCTCCAGCGCCTGATCGCCCGACTTGGCGGTCAGCACGTCATAGCCCCAGCCTTCCAGGATCGCCTTGAGGCCGAGCAGGATGATCGCCTCGTCGTCGATCACCAGCACCATGCCCTTGGCGGACCCAGACCCGGACCCGGTCGCGACCGCAGCCCCGGCCGCAGGCGGCGCGGCAATCGTCTTGGTCGTTCCGACCGCGCTCCGCCCGCCGCTGAAAGCGTTGGCGATGGCACTGATCGCCTGCCCCCGGTCATTCGCGGCGGCATCGTTGGCGACGGACCGGCGCGCGAGCGTCGCGGCGGCGGCGGCAGTGCCGCTGGCCGGACGCGGGTTGCCCAGGATCACCCGCGGCAGTTCGACCGCGAAGACCGACCCCTTGCCCTCCCACGAGCGCACCGTCACCGGATGGCCGAGCAGCCGCGACAGCCGCTTGACGATGGCCAGCCCCAGGCCGAGGCCGCGTTCGCTGCGCTCGCCCAGCTGGGTGAACTCCTCGAAGATGTCCTCCAGCCGGTCGGCGGGGATGCCGGCGCCGGTGTCCCACACCTCCACCCGCATGCCGGACGGCGTCCGGCGGCAACCCAGCAGCACCTTGCCCCTGGTGGTGTAGCGCAGCGCGTTTTCCACGAGGTTGCGCAGGATGCGTTCCAGATGAGCCGGATCGGTGCGGACCCAGGCGCGGGTCGGCACGGCGCGCAGTTCCAGCCCCTTCTGGGCGGCGCGCGGGCCGTATTCCGCGACCAGCCGGCCGAGCATCTGGTTCAGCCGCACCTCGACCGGCGTGGCGACGATCTTGCCAGACTCCAGCCGGGACATGTCCAGGAGACCGTCCAGCAGGCTCTTCAGCGTGTCCAGCCCCTGGCGGATGTTGTCGAGGATCGGCAGCGCCGCATGGCCCTGCAACCGGTCGCTCAGCGCCGCGGTGAAGAGATAGAGCGACTGCACCGGCTGGCGGAGATCGTGACTGGCGGCAGCGAGGAACTTGGACTTGCCGTCGTTGGCCTGATCGGCCTCCTCCCGCGCACGGCGCAACTCGGCCTCGGCATTCTTGCGGTCGGTAACCTCGACGGCGGCGCAGGTGACGCCCTCCACGCGGCCGGAAGGGTCGTGCAGCGGATCGACGGTCAGGTCGAAGAAGCGGTCCTCTCCCTGGCAGCGGATGCGCACCTCTTCCCGCGCGCCGACGCCGCTCTCCATCACCCGGCGCTTCAGCGCCATCATGCCGTCGGCATCCTCGCGCTGGCTGCACAGGTCGGCGTCGGTACGGCCGATCAGCGCGTCGGGAGAGAAACCGAGCCATTCCGAATGCGCCCAGTTGTAGCGCAGGTCGCGGTCCTGGTTGAGCACCACCACGCCGGAATTGCGCAGGCCGGTGCGCACGCGCTCCTCGGCGACGCGCAGCGCCTCCTCGGTGCGCTTGCGTTCGGTGATGTCGATGCCGGTGGCGATCAGGTGGGTGACATGGCCGTCGGCATCGACCATCGGTGTCAGGTTGACGTCGACCGTCATCTCCCGCGGCGCGGTGTCCCGCCCGGTGGCGACGCGCAGCCCGGCGTCGAAGCGGGAGGACCGGCCGCCGGCACCCAGCGCCAGCGCCTGCCGCAGCCGCTCCCGCCCGGCCTCGTCGAAGGACAGCCAGCAGATCTCGTCGAAGGGGCGGCCGACGATGCGGGCGGGCGGCAACCCGGCGGCATCGGCGGCGGCGCGGTTGACCTGGGCCACCGCCCCGTCCGGCGTCAGCACGCCGACATAGGCCGGCAGCGCGTCCAGCACGGCGCGGATGTGGCTTTCGGACTGGCGCAGCGCCGCTTCGCGCGCTTCCAGACGTTCGGCCATCATGTCGAAGGCGTAGCCGAGCTGACCGATCTCCGACGAGCGGTCGGACAGCTTGACCCGTGTGGCGGTCTTGCCCTCGCTCCAGTCGCGGGCGGCGGAAACCAGCGCATCGACCGGGCGGCGGATGAACAGGGTGCCGCCGATCCAGGCGGCGGCGGCGGCGACCAGGAAGCCGGACAGCGTCATCAGCAACCCGTCCCGGGTGGCGCGGTCGACCGCGCCCATGGCGGCGCCACGGTCGACGCCGACGCTGATGAACAGGTCGCGGATGCCGGCGGACGGCGGGGAGAAGGCGAGGATGCGCGACACGCCGTCCAGTCCGGGCAGCATGGTCACGCCGGCTTCCCGTTCCGACAGAAGCCCCAGATAGCTGTCCGGCAGCCGTTCGCCGGCCCGGCCCTGGGTGCCCGGCAGCTTCACCAGTATGGTGCCGGAGCGGTCGGCGACGGTCAGGGTGGTGTTGTCCGGCATCGGACGGGAGGCGAAGAGGGCGGTCAGCCGCGGCACGTCGAGCGACAGGGCGACCACGCCGGCCCGCCGGCCGTTGCTGTCCGAATAGGGAGCGGCGACCGGCAGTTCACCGCCGTCGGCGCCGGAATGGGTGATCGTCCATTCGCCGACGGCGAAGCGGCCCTGCGTCATCGCCCGGCGGAAATGCGGCTGGACGCTCAGAGAGGCACCGATGCGCGACGGATCGGCGCTGCACAGGATGCGCCCCTCGGTATCGGTGATCGACAGGGTGCGGTAGTCGGCGGAACGGGTCGCCAGCCGCTCCAGATAGCTCTGGCAGTTGTCGATCTCGCCCCGGCGCAGGAAGCGCGCTTCGGTCACCGCGGTGACCATCAGGCGGGCGCTGTCGATGAGACGGAAATGCTCGCTTTCGACCTGCCGGAGAAGCCGTTCGGCCTGGAGCGTCACCTCGCCTTCGCGCTCCGCCCGCTGTTCGAGCACGCTGTAGATCTGGATGCCGATCGCCGGCAGGACCGCGAGCAGGACCAGAATGAAGAGGCGTGCCAGAAGGGTCATGGCGTAGACGATGCTCCTCCGCAAAGCCGACCGGATGGAGCGATGGATGCGCCACCCTGCGGCAGGCCTATCGCTAACGCACTTATGGTTAAGCGCCGGTTAATTTAGAAAAGAATGAGCCTGATCAGAGGGGAGAACCCGATCGAAGGGCTGTTATCCTCTCCCAATTTGCCGCCAACTGCAGAGCATTTACATCAAAAACCAAAACATACCACCATCGAGTGGTTACGGTCGAAAGGGATATGTCCCGCAGCCTGCTTGAATTCGCGTCGTTGCAGTGTTCAAGAACTTCCTATGCAACTGGAATTCTGATGCAGCTCCATCGATGGAACAGGCTGCGGGGTGGGCTGTTGAAGCCTTGCAATGACCACACCCTTCCTCCTCCCCCCGCTCCGCACCACGTCCCAGGGCACGCCGCGCCGCGTGGGGGTGGAACTTGAATTCGCCGATCTTGACGCGCCGTCGGCCGCCGCCTGCGTGCACCGGCTGTTCGGCGGCAGCGTCACCGTCGAGAACCCGCACCGATGTCTGGTGACGGAGACGCGGCTCGGCGACTTCACGGTCGAACTCGACATGCGCTCCGCCCACAAGGGCAAGGGGGGTGCGGCGATCCTCGACCCGCTGCGGCCGCTGTGGGGCAACATCGGCAGTCTGGTGATGCCCTTCGAGATTGCCGCCCCGCCGGTGACGGTGGAGCAGATGCCGGAGTTGGAGGAGATGGTCGCCCGCCTGCGCGCGCTGGGCGCCGCCGGGACGGAGGCCAGCCCGCTGTTCGCCTTCGGCCTGCATTTCAATCCGGAGGTGGCCCGGACCGATGGCGATTACCTGCTGGACATGTTGAAGGCCTTCCTGCTGCTGGCCCCCTGGCTGCGGCGGGAAATCCGGGTCGACGTCACCCGGCGCCTGTCCGGCTTCATCGCCGCCTTCCCGACGCCCTATGCCGCCAAGGTCGTCGATCCCGCCTATCGTCCCGACCTGGGCGGGCTGATCGATGATTATCTGGCCGACAACCCCACCCGCAACCGCGAGCTGGACCTGTTCCCGCTGTTCGCCCATCTCGACCGCGACCGTCTGGCCGCGGCGATGGAGGATCCGCATGTCCGCCCGCGCCCGACCTTCCATTACCGGCTGCCGAACGCGCGGCTGAGCGACCCCAACTGGTCGCTCGCCGCCGACTGGAACCGCTGGGTGGCGGTGGAGCGGCTGGCCGCCGACCGCGCCCTGCTGGACGGCCTCGGCACCGAGTACCGCCGGGCAGCCGAGGCACAGCAGCTCGAGGGCTGGGCCGAGCGCATCGACGCCGTGCTGGCCGCCAATCCGGGCATTCAAGGCCCCGAGGCGGACGCTGGAGCAGACTCGACCGGACAGGTCGATGGGATCGACGGCCCCGCCCGTCAGGCCGGCTGAGGGGGTTTTCCATGGCAGCCATCGTCGGCAGGTCCCGGCCGCTGGTCGGCATCACCGCCTCGATCCATGGCAGCCGCATCGCCGCCATGGCCAACCGGCTTGCCCTGTGGCGGGCCGGAGCATCGTCGGTCCGCATCACCGCCGAGTCACCCTTCCCCATCGACCGGCTGGACGCGCTGGTCGTCGGCGGCGGCGACGACATCGACGCGTCGCTCTACGGCGAATCCGCCCGCCCGCACATCCGCATCGATCCCGAACGCGACCGGCTGGAGATGCTGGCGCTGGACTGCGCCGCCAAGATCGGACTGCCGGTGTTGGGCATCTGCCGCGGCTCTCAGATGATCAACGTCCACCGCGGCGGCTCGCTGCATGTCGACATCCATGAGGTGTACGAGGAAGCCCCGCACATGCGCACCGTGCTGCCGCGCAAGCGCATCCGGATCGAGCCGGACAGCAGACTCTACCGCATCCTCGGCATCGCCGAATGCCGCGTGAACGCCCTGCATCATCAGTCGGTTGACCGGGTCGGCGAGGGCTTGCGCGTCGTCGCCCGCGAACGCGCCGGCGTCGTCCAGGGCATCGAGGCGCCGAACGAGCCCTTCATGATCGGCGTGCAGTGGCATCCGGAATATCTGGTCGCCGACAGCAGGCAGCAGGCCCTGTTCCGCCGTCTGGTCGCCACCGCCGCCGGCACCGCACCGCTGGACGATTTCATGGAAATTCCGTCCCGCCGGTCGGTCCGCGCATCCGGCTGATGCCCGCAATCCCAGACTGATCTTCGACTAAAACTGATCTTCACAGGCTGATCCTGTCGGCGCAGCAGCCCCCGGATGCATATCCGACTGCGACGGATCGCGGCACCGAAAACGACACGGGCGCCGCCGGAGGGATGGCTCCGGGGCGCCCGCGCTGTTGCCGCAGGAAAGATGTTACTGGCTGCCGCCGTTGTCCGGGCCGCAGTTCGGGGTGCCCGGCGGGCAGTGGGTGCCGGTGGCGGTCTGGTTGTCGCGCGGAACGTTGCTGCCGGTGTTGTTGCCCATGCCCGAGGGGGCGGTGGTCACACCCGGCACCGGCGAGGTCGAGGAGCCCGACAGGGTGCCGGTGGTGCCGGTCGAACCCGAGCCGCCGGTCGTGGAACCAGCCGACGGCGAAGTGGTGGCGCCCGGCGGGGTATGGACGATGCCGTCCGGTCCGACGTTGGTGGTGCTGCTCGGGGCGGTTTGGTATGCGCCGCTGCCCTTGAGAGCGCCGGGGTTGGCTTGCTGAGCGGTCTGGGCCATGGCCGGAGCGGCCATCAGGAGAACTGCCGAAACAGTACCGATCATCAGGTTACGCATCCTCGAACTCCTTCATGGTGGCAACGCCTCGCATTTGGGCGTCTTTGGAACGGGACGGACGCCGTGTTTGGAGCCGCAATCGGCGTCCGGCCAGGGCGTCTTTGTCTTTCATGGGTTTAGAACAGGGCAATCGGGGCATGATCTCGGTCGGTCCACGCTCTTTTTTTGAAAAACGCCGGCAAAAGAGGGGCAAAAACGCGTCCGGCGGGTTCCTTCGGCGAGCCACCGACGCACAGCCGGCGAGGCGGGAACAACAGGCGCGCCATAGGGTTCAAGCCGCGAGGCGGATGGTCCGCGCAAATCTCCCGACGCGTTTTCGAAAAGGGTTCAAGCCGTGCCCGACGCCTCCCAGGATGCCGCCCATCATTCCGGAATGACCCCGACGACACGCGATCCTTCCAGTACCGTCGGAACCTCAGACCCAGTGCTCCGTCCCGGTCTGACCTGCTGGCGGACCGAGCGTGCCGGGCGGGTGGCGGTGCTGGTCGACGGCGCCGATTACTTCGTCGCCGCCCGCGCCGCCATGGAACAGGCGAAGCGGTCGATCATGCTGGTCGGCTGGGACATCGATCCGCGCATGCGCCTGGATCCCGAGAGCCACGAGACGCTGGGCCGCTTCCTCGCCCGGCTGATGCGGTCGCGGCCCGGGCTGCATGTGCGGGCGCTGAAATGGGACATGCCATTTCCCATCGCGCTCGACCATCCGCATGAGCCGCTGGAGCGGCTGGACCGCAGCACCGGCCACCGGCTGAACGCCAGGCTCGACGGGGAACTGCCGGTCGGCGCCGCCCAGCACCAGAAGCTGCTGGTGATCGACGATGCCCTGGCCTTCTGCGGCGGTATAGACTTCTCCTTCGACCGCTGGGACACGTCGGAGCATCGTGACGACGACCCGCACCGCCGCTGCCCGAACGGCGAGCCCTATGGCCCGCGCCATGACGTGATGATGATGGTCGACGGCGATGCCGCCCGTGCCCTGTCGGAACTGGCGAGGGAGCGCTGGCGCTGCGCCACTGGGGAGGTGCTGGAGCCCTGCCCGCCGCCCGACATCGACCAAGCCGACCAGGATCCCTGGCCGGACTGCCCGCTGCCCGACTGTGCCAGCCCGATCCTGACCGACGCACGGATCGGCATTTCCCGCACCGTGCCGGAAATCGATGAGCGGTCGGCGATCCGCGAGAGCGAGGCGCTGACCTTCGCCGCCATCGCCGCGGCCGAGCGCACCATCTATCTGGAAAACCAGTATTTCGCCTCCGCCCGCGTCGCCGAGGCGCTGGCTCGACGGCTGGCCGAGCCCGACGGGCCGGAGGTGGTGCTGGTGGTGTCGATGGAAAGCCCGAGCTGGTTCGACCGCATGGCGATGGACACGCCGCGCTCGGTGGCCTTGCGCTGCCTGCGCGAAGCCGACCGCTATGGCCGGCTGCGCGCCCTGACCCCGGTGACGGAGGGCGGCGGGCCGGTGATCGTCCATTCCAAGGTGGTGGCGGTGGACGGCCGGTTGCTGCGCATCGGCTCGTCCAACCTGAACAACCGCTCGATGGGCTACGACAGCGAGTGCGACCTGACCATTGAGGCACCGCGGGAGGACGGGCCGGAACGAACCTGCGCGGAGGCCGCCATCATAAGCGTGCGCAACCGTCTGCTGGCCGAGCATATGGGCATCGACCGGACCCGGCTGGAGGCGGAGATCCAGGCGGCCGGCTCCGTCGTCGCCGCCATCGACCGGCTCTGCCCGCAGTCCGGCCGCCGGCTGGCCGAACTGCCCGCCAGCGATCCCAGCCTGACCGAACAGGCCTTCGCCGCCCTGCGCATCGCCGACCCCGACGACCCGAGCGAGGCCTGGGCACCGTGGAAACGTCTGCCGCCCCCGCCGCGCTCCGCCCTACGCGCCGCTGCCGCCGCTCTGCTGACGGTCGGGCTGGCCGCCGGGGTCTGGGGCGTGGTCCGGAGCGGACGCGAAAAAGCCCGCTCCGCACGCGACTGACCGTCACGACTGACCGTCACGCAAGGAGCGGGCCCGCTTTCCGAAATCCCCTCTCCCGCGGCGGAAGAGGGGATTTCCATGTCTGGACTTATCGCGTTTCCGCGACGCGGCCGTCGTCGGAGATGACGATCTCGACGCGGCGGTTCTGCTGGCGGCCGGCGTCGGTGTTGTTGGCGGCGACGGGCTGCGCCTCGCCCATGCCCTGGGTGACGATGCGCGCCGGCGAGACGCCGCGCATGGTCAGGGCGTCGCGGACGGAATTGGCGCGGGCCTCCGACAGGCGCAGGTTGGTGGTGTCGCTGCCGGTGCTGTCGGTGTGGCCCTCGATCCGGATGGTGCGGCCGGGCTGGGATTGCAGGAACTGGGCGAGCCGGTCGATGCGCTCATAGGCGCCGGGGGTCAGCTCCGCCCGGCCGGTGGCGAACAGGATGTCGCCCAGCGTCATGACCAGACCGCGCTCCGTCCGCTGCGCCTGGAGGTCGCGCAGCTGCTGCTCCAGCTCGGTGTTGCGGGCCTGGAGACGGTAGGTGTCGGCATTGGCGACCACGGTCTGGGCGCCCTTCACCCCGGCCGTTTCCTGGGCGATCTGCACCCGGCGGCTGACGATGTAGGCCTGGTGATCGACCTCGGCGGCATCGGCGCCCTGGTCGCGCATCGCCTCGGCGCGGCGCAAGGCCGTCTCGGCGTCGCGCAGCTGGAGCGGGGCGTTGCCGGCGACCTGCGGGTTCGCGGCGGCAAGGCTGTAATCCTGCCGCGCCTGGGTCAGGGCGGCGCTGTCGGTGGGCTGGGTGGCGCAACCGGCCAGCCCGAGGCCGAGACCCGCGAGGACGAGGCCCGAGAGAACGGGGATTCTGCGGGAAGCGAACGCGGTCATTGACGCACCTCCGGATAGCTGTAGCCCCAGCTGTTGCCGCCGCTGGTCCCGACGCCCGAGCCATTCAGTGTGCCGAGCGAACCGGCCGGCGCCGGCGGAACGGCGGACGGAGCCGGATAGCTGGAACCGCTCATCCCGGAACCGCCATAACCCGACCCGCCGGACGGCGTGCCACCCAGCGTCGACCCGCTGTAAACCGGCGCCACGTTAGGCGCGGCGGCCGAACGCGGGCTGTTGGGGACCGCGGACTTGGCCACCGCGGTGGCGGCCTGCTGGGTCACCGCGCGCTGCGAGGTCACCGTCGCCAGTTCGGCATCGACGCGGGCCTCCTCGGCGAGACGGCGGGCGCGGGTGCGCTCGTCGGCGCGCATCGCCTTGTCGGCGGAGGCCAGCTTGTCGCGGGCGCTCTGCAACGCCACCGGGGCGTATTGCAGGGCGTTGGCGCGCTCGGCCTCCTGCACCGCCTGGGACGCGGCGCCGAGCTGGGCGGTGGGCGGCGGCACGTCGGAGGCGCAGGCGGCCATGCCGAGCGCCGCCGACAACACGGCGGCGGCTCGCCACCGGTTCGTCATTGCGGATTTGCGGGTCATCTGGTCGGTTCCTTTCGGATCGGGCTTCACGCCGGAAACCGGGGGCGGGCCAAGGTCGTGTCCCCCTCAAGCCATGTCCCTTCGGCCGTGTCCTTTCGGCCATGGCCTTTCGGGACGTCTCGCGCCTCAAACGCGCCAGCCGGGGCGAAGGTTCCGCGCCGATTCAGCCGCCGCTGCGCGAAATTCCTTCACGCTCAGCCCGGCGGTTGTCGCGCCGGTGGCGGACCAGCCGCAGCACATAGGCGGCGAGCAGAACGATGAACAGCACCAGCGCCCCCGGCACCATCCAGTCGGCGATCCAGGGAAAGCCGACCCGCACCAGATAGCCGGTGCCGGCCAGCACCAGCGACCACAGCGCCGCCCCGGCGGCGGCATAGAGCAGGAACACCGCCATCGGCAGCCCGCAGGCCCCAGCGGGAACCGAGATCAGCGTGCGCAGCCCCGGCAGCGGCTGGCACAGCAGAACGGCGACGCCACCGCGCCGGGCGAACCATTCGGTGGCACGGTGGACCTGTTCGGGCTTCACCGTCAGCCAATGGCCGTGGCGGCGGAGGAAGGCTTCGAACCGCTCGCGCCCCATCCAATGGGCCGGCAGGTACCACACCAGCTCCCCAACCGCGGACCCCGCCCCGGCGGCCAGCGCCACCAGCAGCAGGTTGAACTCTCCCGTCGCAGCCCCCATGCCGGCCAGCGGGATCACCGTCTCCGCCGGCACCGGCGGCAGCACGCGGGCCAGGATCAGCATCAGGAAGATGCCGAGATAGCCGAACTGCTGCACGATCTGGATGATCCACTCGGTCATTGGGTCCACGGGGGTCGGGGAGAAGAAAGCACTCTCCAATGAACCGTGCGGACCTTGCCGGCGTTCCCCGATTTTCCATCCCCCCTGACCCCAATCTTGACCCCAATCAAGGCAGAGGCTGTTCGTACACGGTTCAGTGTCTCCATCATGACCGCATCCCTCGCCCTCGCCGCCGCTCTGCTGTTCCTCAGCCATGCCCTGCCGTCCTGGCCGGGGGTGCGGCCCGCCCTGATCGCCCGGCTCGGCCGCGGCGGCTTCGTGACGATCCATTCCGTCGGCTCGCTGCTGACGCTGGCCCTGTTCGTGCTGGCCTACCGCGCCGCCGACGGCGGGGATGTGGTGTTCACGCCCTTCGACTGGGCCGCCCCGCTGGTGGCGGCGGTGATGCCCGTCGTCTTCCTGCTGCTGGTCGCCCGCGTCACCACCCGCTTCGGCAGCCAGGGCGCGCCGAACCCGCCCCGCGGCATCTACCGCCTGACCCGCGCGCCGGGCAGCCTGGCGCTGCTGCTATGGGCATGCGCACACCTGAACGCCACCGGCGACGGGCGCCGGGTGCTGCTGTTCGGCACCATGGCGGCCATCGCCCTGTTCGCGCTGGTGAAGAACGAGATCGTGCTGCGCCGCAGCCCCGCCGGCCGCGCCTACCGGGACGAGACCTCGCTGCTGCCGTTGACCGGGCCGCAGGGCTGGCGCGGAGCGTTGCGCGGACTGGCGGAGATGGGACCGGCAAGACTGATCGGCGGACTTGCCGCTTATGGGGGGATGCTGATGCTGCACCCCCTGCTCTTCGGGGTGGATCCACTCTACTGGGTAGGTTGAGCGGGACGGCGGACCAGTGCATCTGTTGAGGATGGGACGGGAGTACCGCATCCCCTACCCAGCCTGACCGCCGCCCCTGTGCCTCTTGCCATTGCTCCCCCCGCCATTGCTTCAGGAAGCCCCCGCATGAAAATCCGCGAGATCATGACCCGCGACGTGCAGACGGTACGGCCCGACGACAGCATCCGCCGGGCCGCGCAATTGATGGACCAGTTGAACGTCGGCATCCTGCCCGTCTGCGAAGGGCGGGATCTGGTCGGCGTCGTCACCGACCGCGATATCACCATCCGGGCGATCTCCGCCGGAAAGCAGCCCGACCGCTGCAAGGTGTCGGAGGTGATGACCGCCAATCCCCGCTATTGCTACGAGGACGACCCGGTCGGCAGCGTGACCCAGTTGATGGCCGGCCAGCAGATCCGGCGGGTGCCGGTGGTGGACCGCAACGACCGGCTGACCGGCATCGTCTCGCTGGGCGACCTTGCCACCGACGCCAAGAACGACCGTGCGGTCCAGGACACGCTGGAACGGATCTCCTCCCCCTCCGAGCCGGACCGCAGCTGATCGGAACAACTGATCCGGGCCGGCTCGACCGGCCTCCCTCGACAACAGGAACCGACCATCATGGAACACACATCGGGTCCAGACGACCCACGGGTCCGTGACCGGGCCTACCGGCTTTGGGAAGAGGAAGGGCGGCCCGACGACCGCCATCTCGACCATTGGGCGCAGGCCGCCCGCGAGATCGAGGAGGAGGACCGCCGCAATGCCGGCGGCCCCCGCGTCAACAGCCCGGACGCCGGGCTGGCCGTTCCCGATGACGCCGCCGCCCGCAACCAGCGGGAAGCGGCGGCGCATCTGGGCCAGTCCTCGGTTCCGTCGGACAGCTGACGGCCGGCTATGAAACGGTGGACGCGGTCACTCGATCTTGAGGCTGACCGCTTCCATCCCCTTTTCGCCCTGGCGGACGGTCATGCGCACGCGCTGCCCGTCATCCAGCCCGCGCAGACCGGCGCTCTCCAGCGCACGGGCCGGAATGAAGACGTCGCGCCCGCCGTCGTCGGGCTGCGCGAAGCCATAGCCCTTGCCGCCGTTGAACCACTTCACCGTGGCGCCCATCTCGCTGGTCGGGCCGCTGGCCTGCTGCGGCCGGCGGGGGCCACCACGATCCTGGAAGCCGCGGTCCTGGCCCCGGTCCTGGAAGCCCCGATCCTGGTTGCGGCTCTGGAAGCCGCCCCGGTCGCCACCGCGGTCGCCGAAGCCGCGGTCGCCGAAGCCGCGGTCGCGCGGACCGCCGGCATCGCGGCGCGCACCGAAGCCGCGATCTCCGCCCCGATCCCCACCCCGATCATTGAAACCCCGATCACCACGGTCCCCGAAGCTGCGCTCGCGCCCCTGCGGACGGGCCGGCGTGGCGGTGGAGAGGTCGACGGAGTGCAGGACGCTGACCTGCTGGCCCTTGCGGTCCTCGACGAGGTCGACGACCACGGTGGCGCCGTCCGGCAGGGTGGTGTGGCCGGCGGGCACGACGAGCGAGGCCGGCAGCAGGGCGTCCTTGCCGCTGTCGCCGACCTTGACGAAGCCGTAGCCACGTTCGGGGTTGAACCATTTCACGGTGGCCGTCACCTGGGTGGCGACGACGTTGGGCTGGCGATAGACGTGGCTGCGGGGCGGCTGATTGTGCATGGGAAACCCGAACTCCGGCAAACAGAAGCGGCGCCCTTGCCGGTCCATCTCATGGACCGGTGGACGCCAACCCCTGACACATCGCCCGTCCGCGCGCTCTTGGCAAGTCGGGACCGCTCCGAATAAGCAGGACAGGCCGTTAAATCACACCCGTGGGGCCCGATGGACGGGCCTCAACCCATCAGGCGGTCCATCAGGCGGTCCGGCGCCGGGGGCGGCTCGCGCGGCGGAACCGGGATCGGGCCCGGCGGTTCTCCCAGCGGCGGACGCGCCGGATCGCCCGGCACCGGCATCGAGTCATCCGGCACCGACGGTTCGCGCGGCGGCGAGGGCGGAAAGGGTCCAAGTTCGAAGATCATGCGCGGTTCCTCGAAATCATTGATAAGGCAATTGACGTCGTCAGCCGCCATGGCCGCCTGGGGCGGTCCGCGACAGGCGCCGGGCATCGTTCAGGCTGGTCATGCAGCGGGCCTCGTCGCCGTCGCGGGCGGCGCTGCGGGCGGCGGTGACCAGCGATTCCACCTGGGCGTTCCGCGCCGCCTGCCCCATCAGCCCATCGCCGCCACCGGAACCACCCGGACCGCTGTCAGGCGGCGTCCGCGAATTGGCCTGGGGACTGATGGAGGGAGCGGTCGGCATGTTGCTGCCGATGGCCGGCGGTTCGACCACCGACCGGTCGCCGACGGCGGGAGGCGCCACCATGCCGCCGGACTGGGCGAGGCGGTCGCTGCCGCTGCCGGACCCCGTTTCGTCGCGCGGGGTGGAGCCCGACAGGCCGGGCGTGCCGGTACCGCCACCAGGACCGGGGACGGCGACCGGCGGCGGTTCGGTCGACAGGCCGAGATCGGCGGCGAACTGATCCACCATCGCGCCGCAACTCGCCTGGACCGCGGCATCCGTCTGGGCCGCCGCCCCCTGGGCGGAGAAGAGTCCGGCCGCCATGACGAGGACGACGGGGCCGAACCTTGTGAAATTTGTCCGCATCGGTCGCGTGCTCCTCGGGTTGGCCCCTTGGGTTGGCCATGTCCATCCGGTCATTCCCATGGCGATCTCGCTCAGGGGCGTGTTCCGATTGAATCAACGGTCTTGGGCCGGGCACGGTTCCGGCAGACCGGTCGAAGATCTGCCCGGCCATGCATCTTGCTCATTTCGCAGGCAGAGGGCATCGGTTGTAGAGTGCCTGTCCCTCTCCTCAACCAACGGTCCGCATTTCCATCATGATCGCCAACATGGCCGCGCTGGGCGCGGCGCTGTGCTGGGCCGCGGGCGGCCTGATCGCCATCGGACCGGTGCGGGTGCTCGGCTCCATCGCCTTCAACCGCGTGCGCCTGACCATCGTCGCCGCGGCCCTGCTGGTCGCCACCACCCTGCTGGGCGGCTGGCAGACGCTGGACACCGGAGCCGCGCTGACGCTGGCTCTGTCGGGATTGCTGGGGATCGTGGTGGGGGACATGGCGCTGTTCTGGTCGCTCAGCCGGCTGGGACCGCGTCGCAATGTGGTGATCTATGCCGCCAACGCGCCGCTGACCGCCCTGCTGGCCTATGCCCTGCTGGGGGAGGCGCTGGGGCCGTGGACCGTTCTGGGCGTTGCGCTGGTCACGCTGGGGGTGATGCTGGCGGTGGCCCTGCGCTCCGGCTCCACTCACAGCTGGGAGGCGATCCAGGGCAATTTGCTGGCCGGCGTTTCGGTCTGTCTGCTGGCGGCGGTCGGTCAGGCCGCCGGCTCGATCATCGCCAAGCCGGTGATGGCGGCGGGCGCCGATCCGATCGCATCAGCCGCGGTCCGGGTCACCACGGCGGCGCTGATGTTCACGACGATCGGCGTGCTGTCGGCGGTTCGCGGCGGGGCGGCGGGGGCAGGTGCCGGCGGGCTTGGCGGGCTGCTGGTCCCCCGCGGGCTGACGCCGAAGCTGATGCTGCAGATCGCCGGCAACGGGCTGCTCGGCGTCGGGCTGGGGATGACGCTGCTGCTGGTCGGGCTCGCCCACGGCAATGCCGGGGTGGTCGCCACCCTGTCGGCGCTCAGCCCGGTCCTGATCCTGCCGATGATGTGGCTGCTGACCGGCCAGCGCCCGTCGCTGGGCGCCTGGGCCGGCGCCGCGGTCGCGGTGGCCGGCGTCGCCCTGATCGTCAACCGCTAGAGTGCGATCGGTTCAAGCTGACTCGCTTGACGCGTGAATCGCACGAGAAACCAAAAGCATAGAGTCTGTCCGATACCTCAATGAGCATCGGACAAACTCTAGGAAGGTGGCTCAGGGGGCCGTCTCCACCGCCGCGCCCAGGGTGGGCAGCGCCGCCTGAAGTGCGGCGGAGGCGCGGTTGACGGCGTCGCGCAGATCGGCTTTCAGCACCGGCTCGTCCGGCCATTGCTGCTCGCAGGCATGCTGAAGCTTGCGGGCGGTGCGCGACAGTTCCAATAGGCCGACATTACCGGCCAGCGACACCATGGCATGGGCGTCGGCTGCGGCGGCCTTCGACGAGTCCGCCTCGCTGATGCGGTCGGCGCGCAGGGCCAGCTCGGCCAGGGTGCCGGCGATGAAGCGGGGCAGCACGTCCGCGCCCAGCGTTTCTGCCAGCGTGTCCAGCGTGGCGCGGTTCAGCACCGGCGCGCTGTCTGACACCGTCGCCACCCCGGCCAGCACCGTCGCCTCTTCCACGGCATCCCCCTCCGGCAGCATCCCATCCGTCCCGGCGTCGAGCCAGCGGTCGACCGCGGACAGCAGCGTGTCGCGCTCGATCGGCTTGGTCACATGGTCGTTCATGCCGACATCCAGGCAAAGCTGGAGCTGATCGGTCAGCGCGTTGGCGGTCAGCGCGATGATGGGCACGGCGCCGCGCCGCCCGCCAAGCTGACGGATCGCCGCAGTCGCCTGCAGGCCGTCCATCCGCGGCATCTGCATGTCCATCAGGACGAGGTCGAACTCGCCCCGGCGCATCGCCTCCACCGCCAGGATGCCGTCCTCCGCTACCTCGACCGTGTGGCCGGCCTTGCAGAGGATGGAGGATGTCACGATCTGGTTCATCGGCACGTCTTCGGCCAGCAGGATGCGGGCGCTGCGGGTGGGTGCCGCATCTTTGCGCTCGACAGCGGACAGCCCCGGCGCCGTGGCGACCGGCAGCGGCAGCTCGAACCAGAAGGTGCTGCCCACCCCCGGGCTGCTCTGCACGCCGATATGCCCGCCCATCAGCTCCGACAACTGCTTGGAGATGATGAGGCCGAGCCCGGTGCCGCCATAGCGCCGGGTGGTGGAACGGTCGCCTTGGCTGAAACGCTGGAACAGGTTGGCCTGATCGGTCGCCGGGATGCCGGGGCCGGTGTCGCTGACCGAAAGCCGCACATGCGCCGCCGGAACCGCCTCTCCCTCGCCGCCCCCCTGGCCCGACAGCAGCCCGGCCGACACCAGCACCGAGCCGCGTTCGGTGAACTTCACCGCGTTGCCGACGAGGTTCAGCAGGATCTGGCGGATGCGCGCCTCATCGCCGCGGACATAGCGCGGAACGGTGCCGCCCAGCGACAGTTGCAGCAGCAGCCCCTTCTGCGAGGCGGCATTGCTCATCAGGTCGCGGCAGTCGCGCAGCAGCCGGTGCAGATCGAAGGCGCGCTCCTCCAATTCCAGCTTGCCGGCCTCGATCTTCGAATAATCCAGGATGTCGCCGATGATCGCCAGCAGCCCGCGCCCGGCTTCGCGCTGGAGCGACACATACTGGCGCTGTTCCGCCGTCAGCTCGGTGCCGAGCAGCAGGTCGGCGAAGCCGATGACGCCGTTCAGCGGCGTGCGGATCTCATGGCTCATCGACGCCAGGAATTCCGACTTCACGCGGTTGGCCGCCTCCGCCTCGGCGCGGGCGGCGGACAGTTCCTCCTCGTAGCGCTTGCGCTCGGTCACGTCGCGGACCACGCCGACCACCACGAAGCCGCCGTCGGACCCCACCGTCGGCCGCATGCTGGATTCGACCCATAGGTAATGGCCGTCGCGGTGGCGCAGCCGGTGGGTGAAGGTGACGGGGGGCGACCCCGTCTGCATCCCGGCGAAGGCCATCGCCGCGCTCTCCAGATCGTCCGGGTGCAGCAGGTTGGCCGGGGCGGAGCCGACGATCTCAGCAGGGTCGTGGCCCAGAATGTCGCGCACCGACGGCGACAGGTAGCGCACCGCCCCGTCGGCTTTCATTTCCAGGATCATGTCGGTGGCGTTGTCGGCCAGCAGGCGGTACCGCGCCTCGCTCTCGCCCAACCGGCGTTCGGCGTCGTGCTGGCGCTGCTCGCGCAGCAGCAGGCCGCCCAGGAACAGGGTGCCGAGCGGGATGATGGCCAACAGCGCCGGCGCCGTGCGCTGCCCCACCTGCAAGGCAAGCTCCCATGTGGGCAGCAGCAGCAGGGTCGATGTCGACACCAGCGTCAGCAGCAGCCCGAAGCCCAGCAGCGGACCGACGCCCATCGCCATCCCGCGCCGCTTCGACCACATCGTGAAACCGACGCCGGTCAGGAAGGAGAGCAGCGCGTTGGCAACGCCGGCCTCCATCCCCACCCCGCCCAAATAGATGCGGTATCCCGCGACCGTAACGGCGGTGATGGCGGAGGAGAGCGGACCGCCGAACAGCGCGCTCAGCCCGACCAGCGGAGCCCGCGCGTCGATGAAGATGCCCGGCCCGATATGGATGGGGTGGATCATCGAGAAGATGGCGGTCAGCGCCATCACCGCGCCGAAAACGATCTGGCGGGTGTACAGGCTCCAGCCGCCGGAGCGGCGGATCAGAAATGTGTAGGCAAGAACGACGAAAGCGCTCGCCGCGATGTTCTCGGCAAGATCGTACGCCATCGAAGAGAAGTTGCCCAACATCGCCCGGCCGCCGTCCCTACCCAATTTCCCGTACCTCTATACCACGGAAGGATGTCGCGAAACCGCTAACACCAACGGGAGATGTGTGATCTGGCGGGGACAATGGTCGGGCTTGCGATGCCGGCAGGCGGCAACGTTTCAGGCCTCGGCGTCGGGCTGCCGCTCCGGAACGGCGGCGGCGAAGGCCGGCAGGCTGCGGCAGGCTGCGTCGATGCGCAGCAGCGTGGGATAGCCGTCCAGCGGGCAGTCCAGGCGGCGGGCGTTCGCCATCTGCGGCACCAGCAGGATGTCGGCCAGACCGGGCTCGTCGCCATGGCAGAAGCGGCCGGTGCGCGGATCGCCGGCCAGTTGCGCCTCCAGCGCGGTCAGGCCGACGGCGATCCAGTGCCGGTACCAGCCGTCGACCTCCTCCTGGCTGTGGCCCATGGTCTTCAGGTGGTTCAGCACCCGCAGATTGTTCAACGGATGAAGGTCGCAGGCCACCGCCAGCGCCAGCGCCCGCACCCGCGCTCGGCCCAGCGGATCGGCCGGCAGCAGCGCCGGGGCGGGATGCGTCTCGTCCAGATACTCGATGATGGCGAGCGACTGGGTCAGCACATGGTGACCATCCGGCCCGTCCACCTCCAGCGCCGGCACCAGATGTTCCGGGTTTAGGTCGGAATAAGGCGGCTTGGCCTGCTCGCCCTTGCGCAGATGGACGAAGGCCTGGTCCGGCGTCAGGCCCTTCAGGTTCAGGGCGATGCGCACGCGGTAGGCGGCGGAGGAACGGAAGTAGGTGTGGTGTTTCAAGGGGCGTGTGTCCGTTGAAGTGTCGCGGCGATGATCGGATTTGAGACCTTATCACAGCCCCAGATAGGCCTGCCGCACCCGCTCGTTGCTCAGCAGGGCGGCACCGCTGTCGCTCAGCACGATCTCGCCGGTCTCGATCACATAGCCGCGGTCGGCGATGGCAAGTGCTGCGTGAGCGTTCTGCTCGACCAGCAGGATGGTCGTGCCCTCTCGCTTCAGCCGCTGCACGGCGTCGAAGATTTCCGCCACCAGCAGTGGCGCCAGCCCCATGCTGGGCTCGTCGAGCAGAAGCAGGCGCGGCTTCGCCATCAGGGCGCGGCCAAGGGCGACGATCTGCTGCTGGCCGCCCGACAGGGTGCCGGCGGGCTGGTCGCGCTTGACCTTCAGCACCGGGAACATCTCGTAGAGCCGGTCGATGTCGTCGTCCGGCTTGCCGCTGCCCCGGCGGTAGGCGCCGAGGCGGAGATTGTCCTCTACGCTCTGCGGTCCGAACAGTTGCCGTCCCTCCGGCACCTGCACCACCCCTTCGGCGACGCGGCGCGACGCCTTCATCCGGGTGATGTCGCAGCCGTCGAAGGTGATGCGCCCGCTGCTGGCGGGGTGGACGCCCGACAGGGTGCGCAGCAGCGTCGTCTTGCCGGCCCCGTTGGCGCCGACCAGCGCCACCAACTCGCCCTCCCGCACGGTCAGGCTGGCCGATTTCAGCGCGTGGATGCGGCCGTAATGGCTGTTGAGTCCCTCGATCTCCAGAAGCATGGGGTCTCTCTCCTTACGGTGCCGCGCCGAGATAGGCGGCGATGACGTCCGGGTTGGCCGCCACCTCCTGAGGCGTGCCTTCGGCCAGCATGCGGCCCTGGTTCAGCGCGGTGATCCGGTGCGAGATGCCCATCACCATCTTCATGTCGTGTTCCACCAGGACGATGGTCACGCCGCTGGCCGCGACCGTCTTGATCACCTCGTCGATCTCGCGGCTTTCGGTGGCGTTCAGGCCGGCCGCCGGCTCGTCCAGCAGAAGCAGCTTCGGCTCCGACGCCAGCGCGCGGGCGATCTCCAGACGCTTCAGCGCGCCGTAGGGCATGGAGGCGGCGTCGGCGTCGACGTATTTCCCCAGCCCGACATCGGCCATCAGCTGCGCCGCCCGGTCCTTCGCCTCGCGGTCCTTGCGCACCAGCGAGGGCACGCGGAACAGCGCCGGCAGCAGCCGGGTGTTCAGGTGCAGGTGCCGCCCCACCATGACGTTCTCCAGCGCCGTCATGTTGAAGAAGATCTGCAGGTTCTGGAAGGTGCGCGACATGCCGCGGGCCGCCAGCCTGTAGGGCGCCATGCCCGACACGTCGGCCCCGTCGAACAGCACCCGGCCGCCCGACGGCTTGTAGACGCCGGTCACCAGATTGAACAAAGTGGTCTTGCCCGCCCCGTTCGGCCCGATGATCGAATGGATGTCGCCGGCCGCGATGGCGAAGCTGAGGTCGCCGATGGCGAGCACGCCGCCGAATTCGCGGCTGAGATGCTCCACTTTCAGGATCGGCGGGCCGACGCGGCGCGCCTGGGCCGTGATGTCGGGAGAGAGATCTGTGGTCGCCAGCATCTTCATGCCCGCCTCCGCGCCGGAAGCAGCGCCGCCAGGGTGGGAAGCAGCCCCTTCGGCATGAACACCATCGTCGCCATCAGGATGCCGCCCAGCACGATCTGCTGGTAGTCCTGGAAGATCGTCAGCGCCTGCGGCAGCAGCGTCAGCACCACCGCACCCACGACGGCGCCGAAGGTCGAGGCCATGCCGCCGAACACCACCATTGTCACCAGTTCGATGGACTTGAAGAAGTCGGCCTTGGCCGGGGTGATCAGGCCGGCGTAATGGGCGAACAGGCTGCCGGCCACGCTGGCGAACACCGCCGACAGCACGAAGACCATCACCTTGAAGCGCGCGGTGTCGACGCCGACCACCTCGGCCGCCACCTCCGACCCGTGGACGGCGCGCAAGGCCCGGCCCATCGGGCTGTCGATCAGGTTCAGCGACAGCCAGACCACGCCGACCAGCAGCACGCCGACCACCCAGTACCAGACCTTCTCGCCATACAGCTCGACGCCGAAGATCTTGAACGGCTCCACCATCATGCCGTCGGGGCCGCCGGTCAGACCGCTTTCGGTGCGCAGCACGATGGACACGATGATGCCGATGCCGAGCGTCGCCATGGCGAGATAATGGCCCTTCAGCCGCAGGATCGGCTTGGCGACCAGGAAGGCCAGCAGCCCGACGAAGACGGCACCGGCCAGCAGCGCCACAATCGGCGGCCAGCCGTAAGTGCCGACCAGCACGCCGGACGCGTAGGCGCCGATGCCGAAGAAGCCGGCATGGCCCAGGCTGATCTGCCCGGCATAACCGATCAGCAAATTCAGCCCGACGCAGACCACGGCGTTGAAGCCGGCCAGGATGGCGATGTCGAGATAGAAGTTGTTGGGCAGGAAGGCCGGCAGGACCGCGATCACAGCGCCCAGCGCCAGAAGCCCGGTCAGCCGCCCGTGAAGGAGTGCGTTCATCGGGGTTAAATCCTTACACCCGTTCGGTGCCGCGCTTGCCGAACAGCCCGTTCGGCATGAAGAGAAGGACGGCCAGGATGATGACGAAGGCCACCGCATCCTTGTAGGCCGAGGAGATGTAGCCGGCGCCCAGCGCCTCGGCGATGCCGACGATCAGCCCGCCGGCAACGGCGCCCGGCCCGTGGCCGAGCCCGCCCAGCACGGCGGCGGTGAAGCCCTTCAGCCCCAGCATGATGCCCATCTCGGTGTAGGAGAAGGTGATGGGGGCCACCACCGCCCCGCCGACCGCACCCAGCGCCGCCGACAGCGCGAATGAGGCCAGCACCACCCGCTTCACGTCGATGCCGACCAGCTGTGCGGCCAAGCGGTTGTGCGAGGTGGCGAGGATCGCCTTGCCGGTCAGCGTCCTGGCGAAGAACAGGCCGATGGCGACGATCAGCACGCCCGCGGTGCCCACCACCCAGAGCGACTGCGGTTGCATCGAGGCGCCCATGATCTGGATCGGCGTCTCGCCCGAGAAGGCGTCCAACCGCTTGAAATCCTTGCCCCAGACCAGCTCGGCGACGCCGCGCAGGAAGATCGAGGCGCCGATGGTGATGATGATGAGCGTGACGGTGGAGGCGTTGCGGGCGCGTTCGACCGCGAATTTCGCCACCAGCACGCCGACCAGCATGGCGCCGCCGCAGCCGATCATGATCGCCAGCGGCAGCGGCACGCCCGACGCGGTCAGGGTGGCCGACGCCATGCCGCCGATCATGATGAACTCGCCCTGGGCGAAGTTGATGACGTGGCTGGCGTTGTAGATGATCGAGAAGCCGAGCCCCGCCAGCGCATAGATCGCGCCGATGGTCAGCCCCGACAGCAGATATTGCAGCAGTTCCGCGAACATCGTTGGGTTCCTGACGTTCCTCTCCCGCGCACATCTCCCCCTCTCCCCCCTGGGAGAGAGTCGGGGTGAGGGGGATGTGTGGGGTGGATTGAACGGGGAGCTTCGGCGTCGCTTGTCGAAAAAAGCCACGCTGTGCATCCCCCTCACCCTAACCCTCTCCCCGCTTTCAGCGAACCAAAGGTCCGCCTGTCGCGTCAGCGCAAACGAAGTTTGTGCGTGAGCAGGGGGGAGAGGGGATCCGGGCTGCGCTCGTCACTTCACCAGCGACCAGTCGCCTTGGCGGACCTCCACCATGTGGAAGGCGTCCAGCGTCAGGCCCATGTGGTCCTTGGCGCTCATGGTCACGGTGCCGCCGGTGCCGACATACCCTTTGGTCTGCTCGATGGCGTCGCGCAGCTTGGCCTTGTCGGTGCCACCGGCACGCTTCACCGCGTCCAGCGCGATCATCAACCCGTCATAGGCGTGGCCAGCGAAGGTCGACACCTCGGTGCTGAAGCTGTCCTCGTAGACCTTGGTGAATTCGGTCACGACCTTCTTCTGCGGGTCGCTGTCGGCCAGCTGTGCCGCGACGACCAGACCGGCGGCCGGCAGGCGCACACCCTCGGCGGCACCGCCGGCCAGACGGATGTATTCCTTCGACGCGACACCGTGCGACTGGTAGAGCGGCAGCGAGATGCCGAGCTGGCGGTAGTTCTTGGTCACCACCGCCGGCCCCTGGCCCAGACCGAACACCAGCACCGCCTGCGCTGCGGCGTTGTTCTTGACCTTGGTCAGCTGTGCGGTGACGTCGGTGTCCTTGGCGCCGTAGGTCTCGTCGGCGACCAGCTCGATCCCGCGCTCCTTGGCGACGGCGATGGTCTGCTCGCGGCCCGACTTGCCGAAGCCGCTGTCCTCCGACAACAGCGCCAGCTTGGTCAGCCCGCGCTTCTTCATGTCCTCCATCACCTTTTCCGCCGCCATGCGATCGGTGTGGGGGGTCTTGAACACCCACTTCTTCACCGGCTCGACGATCACCACGGCGCCGGCCAGCGAGATGAAGGGCACGCCGGCGCGCTCCACCAGCGGCACCGCCGCCATGGTCGCCGCGGTCGTGGTGCCGCCGACGATCACGTCGACGCCGTCGCTTTCGATCAGCCGCTTGGTGAAGGAGGCCGCCTTGTCCGCCGCACCGCCATCGTCATAGACGGTCAGCTGCACCGGCCGGCCGCCGACGCCGCCCGCCTGGTTGATGCGGTCGGCATACAGCTCCAGCACCTTCTTCTCCGGATCGCCGAGGAAGGAGGCCGGACCGGTGGCCGAGACGATGGCGCCGACCTTGATCGGATCCGCGGCCTGGGCCGCGCCCGGCATCAGCCCGGACAGCGCCGTCATGGCGGTGAAGGCAATTGTGGCAAGCAGGCGATTGCGCATGATGTCCTCCCTGATGCTGTCCCGCTTGTCGCCGGACCGGACGGCGGCCCGATCCCGGCGCTGCAGAACGATTTGTCCCACATAATGTTTCAAACGAAATGGTTTCGAAAGAAAAAATTCGGTCGGTGCAACCACAATCGAATTGCGGATGTTGCCGCCTGCCTCCCCTTTCCTTTGCGATCCCTCCAGCTTGGCGCCGGGAAACCGTCATTTCGTTTTATGACACAAATTTACCTTGAGATGCCAACCTAGTGTATCACATTAATGATTGTCAAACGGAAAGTCCAGGGCACCTCCTATCGGCGGCGAACCTGCTTTCCGCCTCCCGGCCCGCGCTGTCGTGGCACTGGCCCAACCGGCCCCGGGTTTCGTATACAACTCCGTCGCACAGCCCCGCTTCGACACACGATCCAAAGCCGCATCGATAAGGACGCCCCCTCCGCATGGCCCGCCCGCGCCGCCCCGAAGACCTCGCCGCCCAGTTGACCGAGACCATCGCGCCGCGGGCGAAGTCGCTGATCATCACCGTCTATGGCGACGCGGTTCTGCCGCATGGCGGATCGCTGTGGCTGGGCAGCCTGATCGAGCTGATGGGCCTGTTCGGCATGAGCGAGCGGATCGTCCGCACCTCGGTCTTCCGGCTGTGCAAGGATGACTGGCTGACCAACACCCAGATCGGCCGGCGCAGCTTCTACCGCGTCACCGAGAGCGGGAAGGAACGCTTCGCGGCGGCCGAACGGCGGATTTACGCGCCGTTGGCCCGCGAATGGGACCGCGGCTGGGACCTGCTGATGGTGCCGCCCAACGCGCTGGATGCCGAGACGCGCGACGCGCTGCGTCGGGAGTTGACCTGGCAGGGCTTCGGCGCCGCATCGGCCACCGTCTACGCCCATCCCAACTGCGACGAGGCGGCGATGCACCGTTCGCTGGCGGAGCTGGGCGTGGCCGACAGGATCGTCCACATGAAGGCCAGCCTGGACCGGGCGGAGGGGTTCGGGGCGCTGCGCGATCTGGTGCGCGGCTGCTGGGACATCGATCAGCTCGAACACGACTATGCCGCGTTTCTGGATCACTTCCGTCCGGTCTGGGCGGCGGTCGATGCCGCGGAGGCGCCCGATCCGGCCGCCTGCTTCGTCCTGCGCACGCTGATGATCCATGATTTCCGCCGCATCCTGCTGCGCGACCCGATGCTGCCGCCCGACCTGCTGCCGGCGGACTGGCCGGGACAGGAATCGCGGATGCTGACGCGCAACCTCTACCGCCGCCTCGCCGGCCCGTCGGAAGCCTTCCTGATGCAGGCGGCGACCACCGCCAACGGCCCGCTGCCCGACGCCCAGCCCGCCTTCCACGGCCGGTTCGGCGGGCTGGAGACCATTGCCGCCGGCTAATATAAGCATTCCCGGATCGGACAGTTTCCGCGTCCTGGGAGCAGTCACACCAAAACACCACACGTCAGGCCCAGAAAAAGACGATACAGTCGACGATCGTTCCCAATCGACCGAAGGCTGGAAAGCTGTCGATGCTGACCATCGTCTACCGCAGCGAGGCCATCGACCGGCTTCCCTACAGTGCGCTTGCCGACATCTGTCTGTTCAGCGCCCGCAAGAACTCTGAACGGGGCCTCACCGGCTTCCTGGTAGAGTTCAGGGGCATCTTCCTCCAGGTTCTGGAAGGCGAAGCGGAGGCGGTGGACCAACTGTTTGCCCGCATCGTCGACGACCCGCGCCATCGCGACGTGACGCTGCTGCTGCGGGAGACCTCGGGCGGGGCCCCCGAATTCGGCTTCTGGGCGATGAATTTCGGCCCGCTCGACACGCCGACCTTCTGGCAGGCGATCTTCGGCACTCCGATGCGGAGCGAGGAATTCCGGCAACGGTCGCACGGAGTCGGCTTCGCGCGCGATGTGCTGAGCCGCGCCTACATGCACGCCTGCATCGTCGCCGATGTCGACCCCGCCGCCCGCGACATGGTGCGCGGCAACATTCCCGTCCTCGTCAGGTCCTGAACACGGCCCTGCCCGCCGGTCATCCCGATACCTACCCTGAGTTTTTCGTTGGCTGAACGAACGAATTGATCTGGATCAATTCGTCTCTTTTCCGCACTTATGTTTTCAAATCAATAAATTACCTTGGCATCGCTCCCGATTTAAAGCGATACACATCTCGTTGATAGTGGAGTTTTTTTGTGTCATATAAAGACCACAGGGCGCCGATGGAAATGTGAGCGCCCGCGGAATGTTCCCGGAGGAAACGCCCCCATGTCCAAGGACTACGCCCCCATCGCCAACACGATGGAGCTGCCCCCCGCCACGCCGCAGCCGAACGTCTACCCGTTGTCCTGGGTGTCGCAGACCAAGAAGCTGGAAGAGGTCTATGCCGCTGCCCAGCGCGAAAACTGGGACCCGGCCAAGCTGCCCTGGGACAGCTTCGACGTGTCGCGCTACAGCTGGGAGGAGCGGGAGGCCATCGCCTATTGGTGGACCATCCTGTCGGTGTTCGATGCCTCCGCCCCGCCGGTCTTCGCCCATGCCCTGATCAAGACCTACGAGGTGCATGAGGAGGATCCGGTCCGCCGCTGCTTCTTCTCGGTCACCCGCGACGAACAGAACCATGAGCAGATGTGCGGCCTCGCCATCACCAAGCTTCTTGAGGCCACCAGCCCGCTGACCTACGAGCCCAGGACCGATCTCGGTCGCCGGCTGCAGAAAAACGCACACTGGCTGTACTACAACGGCGGCCGCTATTGGGACGGCTACAAGAAGGCGGTTCCGAAATACTCGCTGGCCGTTCTGTTCAGCTCCTTCCTGATGGGCGAGATCGCGGCGGCGACCATCTTCCACCAGATGGCGGCCGGTTGCAGCGAGCCGGTGTTCAAGGAGGCCTTCCGCAACATCGGCCGCGACGAGGGCCGCCACATGGCGATCTGCATGTCGGTGATGGAGCGCGACTATCCCCATCTGGCGGTGGAGGACCGGTCGATCATCACCAAGCAGATCCGCGCCGGCTACCTGTTCCTGTCCGCCGTCCTGTTCGAACCGCCGCCCCAGTTCTGGGACCTGCCCGACGACTTCATCGCCACCCAGCGCGAGGCCGAGGCCATCGCCCGCAACGCCGGCTTCCACATCCCGGATTACGAGGCGAAGAAGGAGAACTGGCGCAACGCCATGCTGAACCTGAAGGGCGTGCTGGACCGCTACAACATCCCGTTCCCCGCCATCCCCGAGGTCGGCATCACCGGCGAGGAAGTCCGGGACGTCGACATGGATGAGATCATCCCGGTGTTCTGAGCAGGCCTGCCTGAACTCTCCCACTCCCCTCCCTGCCCTTTTTCGAGCGTCAGGGAGGGGGCATCGCGCGCCCACGTCTTCAATTCCGCCCATCTCCAATCCCGCCCAAGGATCCCGCCGGTGAGCCGCATCCGCCTCCACCCCTCGGGCCGCACGGTCGAGTGCCGTGACGGCGAGACCGTCCTGTCAGCGCTGGAACAGGCCGGCTACGCCCTGCCCAACAACTGCCGCGCCGGCGCCTGCGGCGAATGCAAGGTCAAGGTCCTCAGCGGCCAGTTCGACCAGGGCATGGTCCTGGACATGGCGCTGTCCCAGCCCGAGCGGAAGGACGGCTATGGCCTGATGTGCATGGCCAAGCCGATCTCCGACGAACTGGTGATCGAATACGGCACCGCCGACGCCCAGCCCAAGCTGTTCCCGCCGCGCGAAAACGTGCTGTTCATCGTCACCGACCGCATCCCGCGCACGCGGCGTATCGTGGAACTGCGCCTGCGCCCGCTGGGCCAGCCGCTGCGCTACTGGCCGGGCCAGTATGTGATGCTGGGCGATGCCGCCGCCGGGGCGCCGCCGCGCTGCTATTCCATCGCCAACGCGCCCCGTCCGGACGGCGAGATCGTGCTGCAGGTCACCCGCGTCGACGGCGGCCCGACCAGTGGCTGGATCCACGACACGCTGACGGTCGGCAGCATGGTCAAGCTGTCCGGCCCCTACGGCACCTTCATCGGCGACCCGTCGGTGGACAGCCCGGTGCTGTGCATGGCCGCCGGCTCCGGCCTCGCCCCCATCCTGGCGTTGACCGACGCGGCGCTGCGCCGTGGCTACCGCCCGCCGGTGACGTTGCTGTTCTCCGCCTGCACGCGGGCCGACGTGTATGAGCTGGGTCTGCTCAGCTACTGGCAGGCCAAATACCGCAACTTCAAGGTCAAGGTGACCCTGACGCGGGAGGAGGCCGCCGGCCATCTGACGGGCCGCATCCCGGCCATCCTGCCCGGCCTGTTCCCCGACCTGTCCGGTCACGCCATCTTCACCGCCGGCAGCCCCGCCTTCGTCGAGTCCTGTGTCGCCGCCGCCCGCGCGCTGGGCGCCAGGGACGACCAGCTCCACAGCGAAGGCTATGTCTCGCAGCACATCCCGGAGACACTGCCGGCCGACCGGCTGATGGCGGTGGGATAACGGGAAACAGGCACCTCAGGCCCTGCGGACGCCGGCGATGAAGCCGTCGATCTCGCGGGTCAGGTCCTTCGACTGGCCGGCGAGCGCGGCGGCGGCGGCGAGCAGCTGGTCGGCGGCCGCACCGGTTTCCCCGGCGCCCGCCCGGATGTTGCCCATGCCGCCGCTGACCTCCTGCGCCCCGTCGGCCGCCCGGATCACGCTGCGGGCGATCTCCTGGGTCGCCGCCGCCTGCTGATCCACCGCCGCGGCGATCCCCGACGCGATGCGGCTGACCTGGGCGATGGTCTCGTTGATGCCATGGACGGCGGTCACCGCCTCCTGCGTCGCATCGCGGATGCCTTTGATCTGGGCGACGATGTCTTCGGTCGCCTTGGCGGTCTGGTTGGCGAGGCCCTTGACCTCCGACGCCACGACGGCGAAGCCCTTGCCGGCTTCACCGGCGCGCGCCGCCTCGATGGTCGCGTTCAGCGCCAGCAGGTTGGTCTGGCCGGCAATGGAGTTGATCAGTTCCACCACGGCACCGATCCGTTCGGCGCTCTCCGCCAGAACGGTGACCGCCTCGTCGGCCCGCTTCACGTCGGAGACCGCGGCATCGGCGATGCGGGCGGAGTCCGCCACCTGCCGGCCGATGTCCTGGACCGAGGCGGACAGTTCCTCCGTCGCCGCGGCGGCGGTCTGCACGCTGTCGGCGGCGGCGCTGGCGGAAGCGGCCACCTGCTCCGACCGGCCGAGACTCTGGTCGGCGATGCCGGTCAGGGCGCGGGCGGTCGATTCGAGCTGCTGGGCGGACGAGGCCAGCGCCCCGGTCAGGCCGCCGACGCGGACCTCGAAGCTCTTCTGCAAATCGGCCAGGGCCGCGACGCGGGCCTCCTTGGCGTGCCAGTCGGCCTGCTGCTGCCGGTCGAGTTCCTTTGCCCGGACCAGCCCCTCCTTGAACACCTCGACGGCGCGGGCCATGCCGCCGGCCTCGTCGTCGCGGTCGGCACCCAGCACCGTCACCGCCAGATCGCCGGCCGCCAGCCGGTCCATGGCGACGGTGACGGCGCTGACCGGCCGGGCGATGCCGTCGCCGACCTTCCAGGCCACCACGCATCCCAGCGCGACGCAGCCCAGGCTGACCAGCACGATCAGGACGGCGAGCCGGTTCGCATCGGCCATCACGCTGGATTGCGGCGCCGCCACCATGAAGGACCAAGCCCCCTCCGCGCCGGAGAAGCGAACCGGCGCCAGCCGCAGGTAATGCGGCGCCCCGGCAAGCGTGACGAGGCCGTCGAAGGCGCGGCCCTCGGCGACGGCGCGGCGGGCGGCCTCCGGCAGGTCGTCGGCGGTCTTCGACAGCCTGCCGACGTCGGGATGGGCGACATAGAGGCCGGAGCCGGTCAGCACCGCTGCGAACCCGTCGCCATAGGGCTTCACCGAGCGGGCGAGGTCGGTCAGGCCGCTCAGCGCCATGTCGACCCCAGTGACGCCGATCACCCGCCCCTCACCTGCCGTCCCGTCGATCACTGGCGCCGCGGCGCTGGTCATCAGCCGCTTGGTGAAGTCGTCGAGATAGGGCTCGGTCAGGACCGGCTTTCGAGCGGCGGCGGCCGACTTGTAATATTCCTTTTCCTGCACGTCGGAGAAGGGATAGCCCTCGCTGTCGTCGGCATGGACCCCCTTGTCCCCCGGCAGCCACAGCAGGCTCATCCGGCCGGTCTTGGGCAGGCCGAGAATCTCGGTCGACCGGTCATGGTCGGCGAACGCCGCATCCCGGCCGTCGAACCCGTCGTCGGCCATATCCACCCACACCCCGGCATAGAGCGGGTTGGCTTCGGCAACACGGCGCAGGTAGCGGTTCACCGTTTCGCGCCGCGGGCTTCCGGTGGACCGTTCGACCTCCACGAGGGCTGCGGCGGCACGGGCGGCGTCGAGTGCGGCGGACAGGTCGGCGGCGACCCGCGCCCCATGACGGTCCGCCATCTCGGCCGCCAGGGTCTGGGCGGCCTTGTGCCCGGCATCGCGCGACAGGGTGAGCGACACCGCAGTCAACGCGGCGGCGCCCGCCGCCAGAACCGCCGCCACGCCGATGATGATCTTCGTCCTGAACCGAGCCTTCATGCCGCACACCTGTTTCCGGTCCGCCAGATGTTCCGGAATGAACGGTGGGCGGCGCCAAATAGGGGTAAGGGGCGGCACCTTATAATCGATAATGGTCGGAAGGCACGTCAATTTTCATGATTTGTCGCCCAGCGGCTCAACCTTGGAATGGATTCCGGACCGCAGGCTGTGTCACGCAGTCAAGCCAAGGGAGTTGTTGCAACTGCGAAAAGGAGCATCGGCAGGGTGAAAAAGCCCCGCCGGTGCACTGTCCACAACCAGCAATCAATGGGCCATCGGCGCGGATGGCGTCCCTTACGGCCCTTCGTACCGCACCACCTGCTGGTCGATGGCGCCAAACACGCTGGCGCCGGCGGCGTCGAACAGCTCGATCCGCACCCGGTCGCCGAAGCGCATGAAGGGAGTCTTCGGCGCACCGTGCTCAATGGTTTCGATCATCCGAAGCTCGGCAAGGCAGGAATAGCCGACACCGCCTGCATCGACCGGCTTGCCGGGACCGCCGTTCAGCTTGTTCGACACCGTGCCCGAACCGACGATGCTGCCGGCCACCAGATGGCGGGTCTTGGCGGCATGCGCGATCAGCGTCGGAAAGTCGAAGGTCATGTCGACGCCGGCATCCGGCTTGCCGAAAGGCTCGCCGTTCAGCGTCGTCACCAGCGGGCGGTGCAGCTTGGCGCCGTCCCAGGACTCGCCCAGCTCGTCCGGCGTCACCGCGACGGGGGAGAAGCTGGAGGCCGGCTTGGACTGGAAGAAGCCGAAGCCCTTGCCAAGCTCCGCCGGGATCAGGTTGCGCAAGGACACGTCGTTGACCAGCATCAGCAGCCTGATCTGCCCGCGCGCCGCCTCAGCCGAAACGCCCATCGGCACGTCGCCGGTGATGACGGCGATCTCCGCCTCGAAATCGATGCCCCAGGCTTCGGTCGCCGCCGGGATTGGGTCGGTCGGCGCCAGGAAGCTGTCGGAACAGCCCTGATACATCAGCGGGTCGGTCCAGAAGCTGGGCGGCATCTCCGCCCCCCGCGCCTTGCGGACCAGTTCCACATGGTTGACGTAGGCCGACCCGTCCGCCCACTGGTAGGCGCGCGGCAGCGGCGAGGCCGCCAGCGCCGGATCGAACGGTCGGCCGGAGGACGGATCGGCGTTCAGCGCGCGATAGGCCTCCTCCAGCTTCGGCGCCAGCGCCGTCCAGTCGTCCAGCGCCGTCTGCAATGTGCGGGCGATCTCCGGCACCGGAGTGGCGCGGGTCAGGTCGCGCGACACCACGACCAGGGTGCCGTCGCGCCCGCCCGCCTTCAAACTTGCCAGCTTCATTCGTCTCTTCCCTTCCTGTAGAATCAGCGTCCGGCAGCCTTATGGCCGCTCATTTCGCCTTCCAGCTGTCGGCGTAGCCGCCCCATTCGACGCCGTCCATCGCCTGATAGACGTCGAGCGGATCGCGGGTGTCGATCATCACCGCGACCTCGTCGGTCTCCTTGCGCTCGAACTTCTGCGCCACCTCGTAGGCCTTCGGGTGCGGCCCGTGCGGGAAGCCCGAGGGGTGATAGGTGACCATGCCGGGATGGATGTTGTCGCGCGAGAAGAACTGGCCGCGGTGATAGAACAGCACCTCGTCGAAATCCTCGTTCGAGTGATAGTAGGGCAGCTTCAGCGCCTCCGGGTCCGACTCGATGGGCCGCGGCACGAAGGTGCAGACGATGAAGCGCCCCGCGATCCAGGTGCTGTGCGCCGAGGGCGGCAGATGGTAGCGGTGGCTCATCAGCGGCCGGATGTCGCGCCAGTTCAGCCGCACCGGGGCGAGATCGCCATGCCAGCCCACCGCGTCCAGCGGGTTGAACGGATAGGTCATGGCGCAGAGCTGCCCGCGCTTCTTCACCCGGACCAGGGTTTCGCGCTCGTGCTTCTGCGCCTGGAAGGCGTCGTCCAGCGCCGGTACGTCCAGCACCGCCGGATCGAAGATGGCGTGGGTGCCGACCAGCCCCTTGTGCGGCAGCTTGTAGGCGTCGTTGGTGGCCTCCACCATCAGCACCATCACCGCCTCGTCCGTCTCCAGCCGCCAGCAGGTGTTGCGCGGCAGCACGACATAGTCGCCCTCGCGTACCTCGAGATGGCCGTAGTCGCAGAACAGCTGGCCGCCGCCCTGGTGGAAGAACAGCAGGTCGTCGCCGTCGGCATTGCGGACCAGATGCTCCATCCTGCCCTTGAAGCGCCACAGCCGCACCTGGGTCGCCCCGTTGCCCATCAGGGCCGGCGCCTCCAGCGGGCAGCCGGGCATGTGGTCGACATGGTTCAGGTCGAAGGCGCGCGGGCGCAACGGCCCGTCGAAGCTGGTCCAGCCGGTCGGCGGGTGGGCATGGTGCATCTGGGTCGCCGGGCCGAAGAAGCCCTCGCGCCCCATCTCGCGCTCGTAGGTGCCGGCGGGAAGCCGGACATGGGCCTGACGCGACGCGGTGCCCTCGACCTTCGGAAACGAAATCCAGTTCTTCATGGCGCTTCCCCACTCAATGCCGCCGGGCGTTTCCGCATCGGGCGCCGGCAAGCCTGTTCCGTTGCCGCCATTTTAGTTTCGTTTGAAACTGTTGCAAGAGCCAAATTACAGCGCAGGATGGGGCACCCGCGACCCTCCCTACAGACGATGCGCCGCCGATGCCGCCTGCCCGCCGTTCCCGCACCGCCTCCCCCAGTTCCGCATCCGGCCAGACGGATTTGCCGGCGCTGCATCTGACGCGCTTCCTGCCCTACCGGCTGTCGGTGCTGGCCAACACGGTCAGCCACACGCTGGCCAAGCTGTACGAGAAGCGGTTCGGCATCACCATTCCGGAATGGCGGATCATCGCCGTGCTGGGCGGCGGCGAGACGATGAGTGCAGGGGAGATCGCGCAGCGCACGGCGATGGACAAGGTGCAGGTCAGCCGCGCCATCAGCCGCATGCTGGATTCGGCGCTGATCCTGCGCGAATCGGGCGACACCGACCGGCGCAAGGCCCTGCTGACCCTGACGCCCAAGGCGCTGGCGATCTATGCGGAGATCGTGCCGATGGCGCTGACCTACGAGGAAGAGGTCACCGACGCCCTGTCGATCGACGAGCGGGCGCAGCTCGACACGCTGCTGTCCAAGCTCCAGGCCCGCGCCGACCAGCTCGCCGCCCGCCCGGCGCCGGCCGGCGCGCAGGCTGAGCCGGCCGGCGAGTAAGGACGCCGCTCAGGCCCCCTTCACCTTGTGCAGCGGCTGGCTGGTGCCGGCATCGACGCGGCCTCGGCCGGGCTCCTCCGCCTCCAAGGGCGCACAGGCGACCATGGTGGCGCGCGAGCGGCGGGCGAGGCGCTGGTATTCCTCCGTCCCCTCCGACTTCCAGGCGACCTCGTCGGGACGCAGTTCGCGCATCACCTTGGCCGGCAAGCCGGCCACCAGCGTGCGCGGCGGCACGACAAAGCCGGCCTTGACGAAGGCCATGGCGGCGACGATGGAGTCCTCGCCGATCTCCGCCCCGTCCATCACCACCACATTCATGCCCACCAATGCGTTGCGGCGGACGATGCAGCCGTGCAGCACCGCGCCATGGCCGACATGGCCGTCCTCCTCGACGATGGCGTCATGGCCGGGGAAGGCGTGGATCGTGCAGTTGTCCTGAACGTTGCTGCCCCGCTGCAGCACGATCCGGCCGAAATCGCCGCGCAGGCTGGCGCAGGGACCGACATAGCAGCCGGGTCCGACGACCACATCGCCGATCAGCACGGCGGAGGGATGGACGAAGGCGGTCGGGTCGATGACGGGGATCACGCCGTCGATGGCATAGACGGTCGGGCGCGGCAAGGTCGGGAAGGCGGTCGGGGCGGTCATGGGCGGGCGTTCCTCGGTGTCGCTGTTCGGCTGTCCTGTTCGGCTGTCTGCGGCCGATCTTTTGCCGCAAGGCTACACCGCCGCAGGCTGTACGCGATACTGATTTTCCGGCATAGTGAACACACCTGTATCGCTTCACCGACTGCCTTGCCGGGAGCAATGCTGGGGCTTGATTGGTATCAAATGAAACTGTATCGTTGGCAACAATAACAATCCGCCAACGCGTCCTGTCATGGTTTCCGGGGGAGGAAACGCCCAATGCACGCGACCTTCAGCTATCCGAAATACAGTTTCACACCGTCGGAGGAACAGCGCACCGGTAATGTCCGGCGCCATCCGGTGGTGATCGTCGGCGCCGGCCCGGTCGGGCTGACCGCGGCGCTCGACTTCGCGCGCAAGGGCGTGCCGGTGGTGGTGCTGGATGCCGAGGACACCGTTAGCGTCGGCAGCCGCGCCGTCTGCTATGCCAAGCGCGCGCTGGAGGTGTGGGACCGGCTGGGCGTCGGCCAGCGCATGATCGACAAGGGTGTCGTGTGGAAGATCGGCAAGGTCTTCAACGGCGACCGCATGGTCTACCAGTTCGACCTGCTGCCGGAGCCGGACCACAAGATCCCCGCCTTCATCAACCTCCAGCAATATTACCTGGAGGATTTCCTGGTCGCACAAGCCCGCAAGAGCGACCTGATCGACCTGCGCTGGCTCTCCCGCGTCATCTCCGCCAGGCAGGAGGCCGACCATGTCGTGCTTCAGGTGGAGACGCCCGACGGCGTCCACGCGGTCGAGGCCGGCTGGGTCATCGCCTGCGACGGCGCCAAGTCGTCGGTGCGCAAGATGCTGGGGCTGGAGTTCCAGGGCGAGGTGTTCAAGGACCGCTTCCTGATCGCCGATGTGGTGATGAAGGCCGACTTCCCGGCGGAGCGCTGGTTCTGGTTCGACCCGCCCTTCCACCGCAAGCAGTCGGCCCTGCTGCACATGCAGCCCGACAATGTCTGGCGCCTGGATTTCCAGCTTGGCTGGGATGCCGACCCGGAGGAGGAGAAGAAACCGGAGCGGGTCATCCCGCGCGTCCAGGCGATGCTGGGCGCCGACACGCCGTTCGAGCTGGAATGGGTGTCGGTCTACACCTTCCAGTGCCGCCGGCTGGAGCAATTCCGCCACGGCCGCATCCTGTTCGCCGGCGACAGCGCCCATCAGGTCTCGCCCTTCGGCGCCCGCGGCGCCAACAGCGGCGTGCCCGACGCCGACAATCTGGTATGGAAGCTGGCGCTGGTGCTTGACGGCAAGGCGCCGGAGTCGCTGCTGGACAGCTACAGCGACGAACGGGTGGCGGCGGCGAAGGAGAATATCCTGAACTCGACCCGCTCCACCGACTTCATCACGCCGAAGAGCGAGATGAGCCGCGTCTTCCGCGACGCCGTGCTGGAACTGGCGGTCGACCAGCCCTTCGCCCGCTCGCTGGTCAATTCCGGCCGCCTGTCGACCCCCACCACCTACACCGACAGTCGGCTGAACACGCCGGACAGCGACAGCTTCGCCGGAAAGATGGTGCCGGGCGCCCCCGCCACCGACGCGCCGGTGGAGCGTGACGGCCTGTCCGGCTGGCTGATGGAGGCGCTGGACGGCCGCTTCACCGTGCTCTACGCCGCATGTGACGGGCCGGTCCCGGCAGAGGTGGCGGAGGCGCTGGACGGTCTTGCCGCCGGGCCGCTGCCGCTGGTCTGGCACGCGGTGACCGACCGCCGCCGCGGCATCGCCGGGGAGCTGGTGGACAGCGCCGGCCGGCTGCGCGAGCGCTATGACCTGATCCCCGGCAGCGTCTATCTGATCCGCCCCGACCAGCACATCGCCGCCCGCTGGCGCCGTTTCGACGGCGCGGCGCTGTCCGCCGCGCTGGACCGCGCGGTCGGCCACACGGTCGGCTGCTGATTCCCCCATATTTCCGGAGCCCTTCCCATGGCCAAACTGATGACCGAGCAGCGCTTCGCCAGCCCGGACGACGTCTACCAGCTGTTGATCGACAGCCACCGCGATCTGACCCCCGACCAGAGCACCCGCCTGAACGCCAAGCTGATCCTGCTGCTCGCAAACCACATCGGCGACGCGGAGGTTCTGGCCGAGGCGCTGCGCGTGGCGCGGCAGGGGATGGAGTAGAGGGAAAGGTCAGGGAAGGGGCAGTCGTCAGCCGCCCCTTCCCTCCCCGCTGACGCCAAGTCCAAGATGGCGTACAAAGGCGCAAGAGCCCTTCCCTTGCGGAGACTGCGCCAGCCCATGATTCCCGCCATGACCCTGCGCCGCCTGTTCGCCCTGCTCTTCCTGCTGCTGTGCTGCGGCCCCGCCCTGGCCGAAGGTCTGACGCAGACGGCGCTGCCGATCCCGGCGCGCTTCCCCGACGGTACTTCCGCCACACTGGAAGCGATGCTGCTGCGGCCGGACGGGCCCGGCCCCTACCCCATCGCCATCCTCAGCCACGGCACACCGCGCGACGCGGCGGAGCGGGCGCAAATGACGCCGTTGCGCTACCTGCCGGAAGCACGCGAGTTCGCGCGGCGCGGCTGGGCCGTGGTGGCGGTGATGCGGCGCGGCTATGGCGGGTCGGACGGCCCATACAGCGAAACGACCGGCTCCTGCAACAACCCGGACTATCTGCGCTCCGCCCGCCAGAGCGCCGAGGATCTGCGGCAAACCATCCGCTATGTGGCGGAGCAGCCCTTCGCCGACCCCAGCCGCATCCTGGCGGTGGGCGTGTCGGCCGGCGGGCTCGCCAGCATCGCGCTCAGCGCCGATCCGCCGCCGGGACTGAAGGCGGTCATCAGCTTCGCCGGCGGCCGCGGTTCCGTTGCCGACAATCAGGTCTGCCAGGAGGACCGGCTGGTCGGCGCCTTCGGCACGATGGGCCGCACGTCGCGCGTTCCCACCCTGTGGATCTACGCCGAGAACGATCTGTTCTTCGGCCCCGACCTCGCCCGGCGCCTGTGGGAAGCCTTCACCCAGGCGGGCGGGCGGGCGGAATTCGTCGCCGCACCGCCGAATGGCAAGGACGGGCATTTCTTCTTCAGCGCCGCCATCCCGCAATGGACGCCGATGGTCGACGGCTTCCTGACGAAGACCGGGCTGGCTCCACGCGGCACGCCGATCATGGTCTCGCTGCCGGCCCTCCCGCCGCCGCCGGAACTGTCGGCCGCCAACCGGGGCAAGTTCCCCGCCTATGTCGAAGCCGGCGGCAATAAGGCCTTCGCCGTCTCGCCCGACGGCGCCTTCGGCTGGAAGTCCGGCCTGCGCAGCCTGGACGAGGCGCAGAAGGGTGCCTTGGAAAACTGCATGTCGCACACCCAGAAGGGCTGCCGCATCGCCTATCTCAACGACCGGCCGGCCGGCGGCGGTGCCGCCGACATGGCGGCTGCTCCGCCGATGGCTGTCGCGCCGGACGGGCCGCGCGGCGCGCGCGTCAGGCTGGAGCCGCCGCCGGAACTGTCCGCCGCCGGACGCGAGAAGTTCGATGCCTATGTTTCTGCGGCCGGACGCAAGGCCTTCGCCGTGTCGCAGGACGGCGCCTTCGGCTGGAAGTCCGGCATGCCGAGCGAGGACGCCGCCCGCCGCGCCGCGCTCGACAACTGCGCCAAATTCACCCGCCACACCTGCTATGTTGTCATCGTCGACGACCGGCCGCTGCGCTGAGGCGACTCCCTCGTCACCGCAAATGAAAAGGCCCGTCCGGCATCCCGGACGGGCCTTTTTCACAACGTCACCACGGGTCAGCGCGGAGCCAGCACCATGACCATCTGGCGGCCTTCGAGCTTCGGCATCTGCTCGACCTTCGCCAGCGCCTCCAGCTCGTCGCGGACGCGGACCAGCACATTCATACCCAGATCCTGGTGGGCCATTTCACGGCCGCGGAAGCGCAGGGTCACTTTGACCTTGTCACCTTCCTCAAGGAAACGGCGCGCCGAGCGCATCTTCACGTCATAGTCGTTGTCATCGATGTTCGGCCGGAGCTTGATTTCCTTGACCTCGATGATCTTCTGCTTCTTGCGGGCCTCGTTCGCCTTCTTCTGCGCCTCGTACTTGAACTTGCCATAGTCGAGGATTTTGCAGACGGGCGGTTCCGCCTGGGGAGCGATCTCGACCAGATCGAGACCGGCATCCTCGGCGGCCAGCAGAGCATCGCGCAACGACACCACCCCGATCATCTCGCCATCTGCACCGACGAGACGAACGGAACGAGCCGAGATCTCCCGGTTCACCCGCGGGCCATCGCGGGTCGGGGCGGCTTCGGACGGGATCCTGGCTATGGACGCTTCTCCATGGTCTGAAACCACGTGGAGGCCGGCCGTCCAGAGGAGCGGCCGGCGGCGTCACGCGGTCTGTTAAAACGGCGAATCGGTCACGGTCTCGCCGGCAGGCGATTTCGCTTCCTCAATCAGTTTAGCAACCGCGGCATCGAGGGCAAGAATTTCCTGATCCTTGCCGCCCAGCACGCGGAGCGCGACTGTCCGTTCTTCCGCTTCACGCTTTCCGACAACCAGCATGAGGGGGACCTTCTGCAGGCTGTGCTCGCGGACCTTGAGGTTGATCTTCTCGTTGCGGGTGTCGAGTTCGACGCGCAGGCCCTTGCGCTTCAACAGCTTGGCCACTTCCTCGGCATAGCCGTCGGCCTCGCTGGTGATGGTGGCGACGGTCACCTGGACCGGCGACAGCCACAGCGGGAACTTGCCGGCGTAATGCTCGATCAGCATGCCGATGAAGCGCTCCATCGACCCCAGGATCGCGCGGTGCAGCATGATCGGACGATGGCGGGCACCATCCTCGCCGATGTAGCTGGCATCGAGTCGTTCCGGCAGGTTCGGGTCGTACTGCAAGGTGCCGCACTGCCAGGTCCGGCCGATGGCGTCGGTCAGGTGGAACTCCACCTTCGGGCCGTAGAAGGCACCCTCTCCGGGCAGCTCCTCATACTCCAGCCCGGCGTCGCGCAGAGCCTGGGCCAGCGCGCCTTCGGCACGGTCCCACAGCTCGTCGGCGCCGGTGCGGACGTCCGGACGCAAAGCCAGCTTCACCGAGATCTTGTCGAAGCCCAGATCCTTGTAGACGCCGAGCTGCAGCTTGAAATACTCGGCCGCCTCGCTCTGCACCTGATCCTCGGTGCAGAAGATGTGGGCGTCGTCCTGGGTGAAGGCGCGCACGCGCATGATGCCGTGCAGCGCGCCCGACGGCTCGTTGCGGTGGCAGGCGCCGAACTCCGCCATGCGGATCGGCAGGTCGCGGTAGGAGCGCAGGCCATGGCGGAAGATCTGGACATGGCCGGGGCAGTTCATCGGCTTGATGCCCAGCAGCTTCTCGCCACCATCGGCCTCCACCTTGAACATGTTGTCGCCATACATGTCCCAGTGGCCCGACGCCTTGAACAGCGAGCTGTCGATCAGCTGCGGCGTCTTCACCTCGACATAGCCGGCCGACTTCAGCTTGGTGCGGATGTAGTTTTCCAGCGTCTGGTAGAGCGTCCAGCCCTTCGGATGCCAGAAGACCGAGCCGACCGCCTCTTCCTGGACATGGAACAGGTCGAGTTCCTTGCCCAGCTTGCGGTGGTCGCGCTTCTCCGCTTCCTCGATCTGGTGCAGGTAGGCCTTCAGCTCCTTCTCGTCGCGCCAGGCGGTGCCGTAGATGCGCTGGAGCATCGGGTTGCGGCTGTCGCCACGCCAGTATGCGCCGGCCACCTTCATCAGCTTGAAGCCCTGGCCGACCTTGCCCGTGGTCATGGCGTGGGGGCCGCGGCACAGATCCAGCCAGTCGCCCTGGCGGTAGATCGACACCGGCTCGCCCTGCGGGATCGCCTCGATCAGCTCGGCCTTGTAATGCTCGCCGAGCTTCTTGAAGTAGGCGACCGCCTCGTCGCGGTCCCAGACCTCGCGGACGATCGGGATATCGGCCCCGACGATCTCGCGCATCTTCGCCTCGATCTTCTCCAGATCCTCGGGCGTGAACGGCTCGTCGCGCGCGAAGTCATAGTAGAAGCCGGTGGCGATCGACGGGCCGATGGTGACCTGCGTGCCGGGATAGAGCTTCTGCACCGCATCTGCCAGCACATGGGCGGCGTCGTGGCGGATGACCTCGAGAGCGTCGCCGTGGTTGCGCGTGACGATCTCGATCTTGGCGTTGGTAGTGACGGTGGTGGTGAGGTCCTTCACCGTGCCGTCGACCTTGACGGCAAGCGCATCTTTGGCCAGGCGCGAACCGATGGACTGGGCAATCTCGAGCCCCGTCACCGGCCGGTCGAACTCCCGCACGCTGCCGTCGGGCAGCGTGATGGCGATGTTGGACGTCACCGAAGTCACCATTTACTAGTGTTGGTCTCACCCGCATCGGGTGCCCGGACTTGGCCGGGAACGCGAAATTTCCATCGCCGCGTGGGGGAATGTCAAGCGCGGCTGCGGAAATCAAGGCTGTCGAAAGGCCAACGCTGCATTGCCGCCACAACTCGGCATTGGTCCGATGCGGACAATTCCGTCCACCGTCACTCCGGCTTCCGGCTCAGCCGCGGTTCGCCGAACAGATAGCCCTGGCCGAAGTCGAAGCCGGTGTCGAGCACCTCGACCAGCTGGTTCTCCGTCTCGATCTTCTCGACGATCAGGTCGATGCCTTCGGCGGCGCAGCGGTGGCGCAGCTCGCGGATGCGCCCGGCGTTGGCGGGATCCAGCACCAGCGCACGGTCCAGCTTGATGCAGCGGAACTCATGGCGCAGCAGCCGGTCCAGGTCGATGGCGAGGTTGGTCACCTGGTCCATAGAGAAGCGGAAGCCCAGACGCGCCAGCTGCGACAGGATGCCCATCGTCACTGCCCCGCCCGCGCTCACGGCGTGCTGGCTCAGCTCGAACACCAGCTTGGGCACCAGGGCGTGGTTCTGCGCCATCATGTTCAGGAACTGGCGCATGAACTCCGCATCGGCCAGCGTCGCGGCGGAGATGTTGGCGAAGAAGCCGATGGCGTGCTGGCGTCGTTCCGTCTCGCGGATCAGCTGGACGCAACGCACCAGCTGCAAATTGTCGATGGTGGCGATCAGCCCTTCGCGCTCGGCGATGTCGAGATAGCGGTCAGGCATGATCTGCTGCCCGTCGGCGGCGCGCACGCGCGAAAACACTTCATAGAAGCGATGCTTGCGCTGGGGCAGGCTGACGATGGGCTGGAGATAGACGTCGATGCGGTCGGCCTTCAGCGCGTCGCGCACCGCCTCCAGCACCGCCGCGTCGTCCATCGGTGGCGCGGCGGGAACGGCGGCGGCAGAGGGCGGTGCGGAGGGCGTGGAACGGCGCTCCCCACTGGCGGAGGGCGGACGGGGAGCGCGCCGCTCGGTCAGGCGGGCGACCAGCGACTGCAGAAGCTTCACCTCCTGCATCACCGCGTCGTACCGCACCCCGCCGTCGGGCTGGGCGCCGGGATCGGCCGCGAGCCGCCGCTCCAGCAGTTGGGCCAGTTCCTCCACCCGGTCGTTCAGGCGGGCGATGCGGCGGGCGGCCTTGCGCTCGCGCTCCAGCCGCGTCACCGCCTCATGGACCAGCGCACCGGCCAGAACCACCAGCGCGCCCACCAGCCACGCCACCAGCGGGTCGGCCTCCGGACGCAGCGCCCACAGTGCCGCACCGGCCGAACCGCCGGCGATCAGATAGGCCAGCGCATAGACGAGGTGCGTCAGCAGGGTCATGGCGGGAACCAGGGTGATGGGCGCCGCCGTGGTCGGGATGGCGGTGCCGGGGCGGAAATCGGCGGTCAGGGCCTTCACGGGTTCGCAGCCTCCGGCAGGAGCATGATGCGGACCTTGCGGGCGTTCCAACCGTGGGACCCACTGTCGGGACGCCCGCTTGACGATCCGTTAATGCTACGCCGCCGCCGGCCCCACCCTGCGCAGGATCAGCGGTGATCGGCCCCCACCGCCTCGGCCACCGACTGGAAACCGTCGCGGCGCAACAGCTCCGCCAGTTCGCGGCGGATGCGGTGGACCGCCGCCGGCCCGGCATAGACCATCGCCGAATAGAGCTGCACCAGCGAGGCGCCGGCGCGGATCTTGGCATAGGCATCCTCGCCGGTCGCGACACCGCCGACACCGACGATCGGCAGCTTGCCACCGGTCAGCGCATAGATCTCGCGCAGGACGGAGGTGGAGGCTTCGAACAGCGGACGGCCGGACAGGCCGCCGGCCTCGCTGCGCATCGCCGCCGGAATGCTGTCGGGCCGGGCAATGGTGGTGTTGGAGACGATCAGCCCGTCGATGCCGGACTCCAGCGCCACCGCGGCGATGTCGCTCTTGTCCTCCACCGTCAGATCGGGGGCGATCTTCAGCAGCAGCGGCGGATTGCGGGTCAGGCCGCAGGACGCCCGCGCCTCCAGCACCCGCTCCAACAGGGCACGCAGCGGGTCGCGGCCCTGAAGCGCACGCAGGCCCGGTGTGTTGGGGGAAGAGACATTGACGACCAGATAGTCGGCCAGCGGCGCCAGCCGGCGCACGCCGATCACATAGTCGTCGGCGGCATCCACCGTGTCCTTGTTCTTGCCCAGGTTGGCGCCGACGATGCCGGGCGCGCGCCTGGCCGACGCGCGGCGGCGCTCCAGCCGCTGGGCGAAGGCCTCCAGCCCCTCGTTGTTGAAGCCCATGCGGTTGATCACCGCGCGCTGCTCCACCAGCCGGAACAGGCGGGGGCGTGGATTGCCGGGCTGGGGCCGCGGGGTGACGCTGCCGGGTTCGACGAAGCCGAAGCCCAGATTCAGCATGGCGTCGACCACCTCGGCATTCTTGTCGAAGCCGGCGGCCAGCCCGACCGGGTTGGCGAAGTCCAGCCCCCACACGCGAGTGTGCTGCGCCGGCTCGTCCCTGCCGCGGGCCGGCGGGACCAGCCCGGACTTCAGCGCCTTGATGGTCAGGCCATGCGCGGTCTCAGGGTCGAAGCGGAACAGCAGCGGCCCGGCAAGCGGATAGAGGTCGATCACGGAACGAGGTCCTGAAGGGTGAAGGGAAAGCCGGTCGGGAAGACATGGCGCCCGTCCGGTCCCAGCGGCAGCGGATCGACCCGCAGCGCGGCGTCCACCGGCAGCGGCCCGTAGAGGTGCGGGAACAGCTGGCCGCCGCGCGACGGCTCCCAGCGCAGGGCATCGCCCAGCCGGTCGGCGTCCACCGTCAGCAGCAGCAGGCCATCCTGGCCGGCGCGGTGCTTGGCCGCACTCTCCACCACCTGTGCGGCGGTCGAGAAATGGATGAAGCCGTCCTGGACGTCCTGGGACGAGCCGGGGTAGCGGCCGGCCGGGCGGGCGGCGTCCCACTCGTCCGCGCGGCACATGTGGTGAATGATTCGGTCGGTCATGACGGTCGGACACTAACGCAATGCATGCCCAGCGGCCAGAGACCTCGAAGCCGCAGCTTGGCCGTAACGGGCCGCAGCCCGCGGATCGCGACCGGCGGCACAACGCAAGATCGACTCCCCGATTGCAATTCCGCACGCTTCGCGCGTTGCATTTTGCAAAGCACACTCGAAACTATTCGGCATTTTGCGGGTATTTTTGAAATTCGGCGGCGGCATTCGCCACCGGATTATGGGAATTGCCTGCTCACCCCCCTTGAATCGCCCGGGATTCCTGGATTTGGGCCGCCTCAGGCGGTTGGCACTGCTTTTGCTGTGACAGAAGCAAGTCAACGGAGGACCCGCCATGAACGCCATCTCCATGAGCCTGCTGAAGAAGACCTCGTCCTGCGAAACGGATCTGGGCGCGTCGGTCACCGCCATGGGCGCGCTGTGCGAGCCGGGTCAGACCGCGGTCCCGCTGAAGCCGAGCGCCACCATGCTGGCGGCGGGTGCGCGGGCCGGCGGCGTGTCGGTCGAAATCGCCTGGAAGATCTACCAGGCGATGATCCACCACGCCGACTGACCCGGCTTTTCCAGTCAGCGCCGTCCGCCTTCGAACGGCATGAAGCCCGAATCGAGCTTGGTCTCTATCCGCAGCAGATGGTCGGTCAGACGCTGCTCGACGTCCTTGAGCGTCGCGAAGGAGACATAGGTCTTCGCGACCTCCAGCTTGTATGCGGCAAGGCTCTCGCGCACCTGCGCCTGGGCCTCCTCCGCCCGGTCGCGCAGATCGTCCAGCGCGCTGTCCGCATCCTTGCGCACCCGCGCGATCAGCCAGAACAGCCCGCCCATCGCCGGCAATTCGACGGCGGTGATCCACCAGGCGAGATCCAGGCCTGCGGTCAGGGACTCATGCATCGGGGTCTCCCGTTCGTGTTGATGTGGAAACGATTCAAAGCTCCCAGTCCGCCGGAGCCACCACGGCACCCGCACCGCGCCAGTCGGGGCGGCGTTCGGGTGCCGTGGTGCTGCGGTCGAAGCGGCAAGGTTCGGCGCCCAGGCAGCCGGCCACCGCGTCCAGCCCGTCGTCGGGCCCGCGATAGCGGCCGTCCGGGCGCCAGTCACGCATTTCGCGGATCAGCGGCGTTTGCCAGACCTGCCGGTGGGCCAGCAGGCGGCGGTCGGCCAGCAGGGCGTCGAAGGCCTTGATGATGCGCGCCGCCTTGGGCGTGCGGCTGTTCTGCTCGACCACCCCTGCGGCCAGCCGGTCGTCGCGCAGCCGCTTGCGCAGCAGTCCGGGCAGGAAACGGCCGAGACCGTTGATCTCGATATGGACCGCCGGCAGATGGTTGTCGGCCAGGAAGCGGGAGACCTGCATGCATTGCTGGTCGGCCTCCGTCTCCTCCGCCCTGGGATCGACGGACAGATACAGCACCCGGTGCAGGTAGAAGCGCTCGTTCTCCCCGGCGAAGACGGCGGCGACCACGCTGCCGTCACCGCCTTTGGACCTGCCGTCCCCCTCCCCCGCCGGCCGGGCGAAAGCCGGATCCCACCAGCAGGTGGCGGAGACCAGCTTCACCCCGTCCAGCGTCAGCACCGCGCGCCCCAGCGCCTCGCGATACTCCAGCTCCGCGTCGTAGCGGCCGAGCTTTTCGACATTCAGCACCCCGTCGGTGACGCTGACCGGGCGCAGCAGCATCTGGCTGGTGAACTTGTTGGGACCGGTCGATTTGCGGATGCGGGCGACATGCGCCTCGCCGAAGCGCTCCTTCCAGGTATAGCTGCGGTTGCCCTCGGCATCCTCCGTGTAAACGGGCAGGACCAGCCGCTCGAACCCGTCCAGGAAAGGCGGACTGCCGTCGTCGCTCTCCCCGGCATAGAGGCTGTCCTGCGCATGCGGCGTGCCGACATAGAGCTGCGTTCCGCCCGGCACCAGCACATACTCCAGTTCCGACAGACGTTCGCGCAGGGCCGCGCGCTTCACCGCGGTGTCGGCGTTGCGCGGCACCTCCACGTCGTCGCAGATCACCACGTCGGCGCGGCTGCCGGTGATGTTGCCGCCGATGCCGGCCGCTGCCATCGACGGGTCGCGCAGTTCCATCGGCCGCACCACGGTGAAGCGGTCGGCCGCCCACTGGTCCCGCTCTTTCGCCGAAGGCTTCAGGTGGCTGCAATCGGGATGGCGTTCCAGGATGCGCTTGACGTTGCGCACCATCTTCATCGCCAGCTTCAGGTCGGCGGCCAGCACCAGCAGCCGCCGGTTGGGATCGCGCAGCAGCAGCCAGGCCGCGAACAGCCCGACCAGCGTCGATTTGCCGGAGCCGCGGAAGGCCATCAGCAGCATGCGCCGGTTCTGTCCGGCCATATGATCCTCCAGCCAGCCGGCCATCCGCGCATGGTGGGCGGGGGTCTTCAGCTCCACCATGGCGTTCCAGCCCTGGACGAAGGCGCGAAACCCGTCGTCGTGCTTCTCCTTCATGGATTCCGCCCCAGGATGTGCCAGCCGGCACCGTTCGACATCGTCGTCACCGCATGGCCCTGCGCGGACAGCGCGATGGCCTCACTGTCCGGCCCGCCGCCGCCGGCCTGGGTGACGGTGACGCGGTTGCCGCCGGTGTCGGACTTCTTGATGGTGACCGTGCGGCCGACCGCATGCGGGGCCGAGGGCGCCGGCAGGCGCACCTCCACCGCCCCGTTCCAGGCGCTGACCAGATAGAGCTGCTGGTTCAGGTCCGGTTCGAACAGGCCGGGAGCCTCATGATAACGGGCGTTGGCGGGAGGGTTGTTGCCACCGACGATCCACCAGCCGGCCCCGTTCGACACCAGCGTCACGAAGTCGTAGCGGTTGCCCAGCGACAGCACCCGCCCGTCGGGCCCCGGCCCGCCGGTCTCGGTCACCGTCAGAGGGTTGGTCGACGCATCCGTGCGCTTGATCGTCACCGCATGGCCGTTGACATCCTCGGCCTTGGGGAGCCGCAACTCCACCGCCCCGGCATAGGCGCTGGCCAGATAGACCGAACTGGTCAGGTCCAGCGCCACCACGCCACCCCCGGCCGGCTCGACATATTCGGTGTCGTAGCGCAGCGCCTCCACCACCAGTTCGGTGATGCGGCTGCGCTGAAGCCGGTTCTTCTCCGGATAGCCGGCATTGACCGCTGTATAGCGCCCGCCGGACCGGTCGAGGATCGCCGGACCGGCTGCGGCGGAGAACAGGTTGACGACCGCCGTCTCCACCGACCCGGCGTCCAGCTGCAGGTTCGGCAGGGCGCCCAGCGATTCGGCGTAGAAATTCACGATCAGCGTCTTGTCGGTGACCGCGCCGACACGGAAGCAGGCTTCCGCCTCGGGCCACAGGTTGGCCTCGCAGTCGAAGAAGGCGTTGTTGAAGCGCCCCTGCTCGACGAAGAAGCCGCAGCCACTCATCGGCGCCGACAGCGAATAGACCCGCACGGCCTGGAAGCGGTTGGCGTTCGGCGTGTCGCCCGCCCCCGTCCGCGTCAGCCACACCCCATGGCGCGACGGGCGCGCCACCAGCACGCGGGCGATGTTGTTCCAATAGCAGGGCAGGTTCGGATCGGTGTGGCCGTCGAAGACCAGCCCCACCTCCGGCTCCCACAGCGTCAGGTCGGTCAGGCAGTTCTGCACGCAAGCGCCGTCGCGTCCGAACAGGCGCACCGCGGCTTTCCCCTGCTCCAGCCGCAGGCCCGACAGGGTGGCGTAGCCGTCCGGCAGATGGATCAGGTCGAAGCCGTTCGACGCCCCCCGGATCACCGACGCCTGCCCCGCCCCATACAGCGTCTGGCCATGGCCGAGCGTCAGCGTGTTGGCGATGCGGTAGCTGCCCGGCGGTACGAACACCGCACGGGCGGAGGTCAGCGCCGCCTGCAAGGCCAGCGTGTCATCGACCAGCCCGTCGCCCACCGCGCCGAAATCCTTCACCGACACGAGATCGGCCAGCTTGTCGCGCACCGGCCGGGCGGTGGCCCCGGCCCCCGGCGGCACATAGGTCGCCAGCGCCTCCTCGTCCACCGGCGGGCGGATCGTCGGGTTGCCGGCGCTGTCGAAGGCCAGCAGCTTGCCCCGGCGCAAGGCCCGCTCCGGCAGCAGGGGGGAGGCCGGCAGGTCGCTGTCGCCATAGCGCAGCATCAGCTCCTGATCGCCCGCCACCTGCTGGAGCATGGCCGTCAGCCGGTCCAGCTCGCCGTTGAGGGCGGCGGCCGGCAGCGGCCCGCTCTCGCCGAAATCGCTGCGCCGTTCGACGGGCAGCCGCCGGCGCAGCAGCACGACGGTACCCTCGGCCGGTGCGGCTGCAAAGGTCACCGCCCCGCCCGCGGTCGCACCGGCTCCGCTGACCGCATAGCCGGTGCTCTGGACGGCCGCGCCCAGAAAGACTTGGAGATCCTCGGCGGCAAAGATCGGGAACGGGTAGGTGAAGACCCGCTGCAGGCCGTCGGCAAGGTACTGTACCCGCGGCGTTCCGCGCGGGATGAGAAGCGGCGTGGACATCGGGGGGTCTCCGGGCGGTGGAGCCGTTCCTCAAAAGAACTTGCTCATGTATTCCAGTCGCTGACGGTCGGCGAGTTGCGACAACTCCAGCAGGTTGCGGCGCTTGGCATCGTCCAGCCCCTGCTGGATGGCGGCGCGCTTCAGCTGGTCGGTCGCCTGGGCGTCCTTGCGCTCGGTTTCGCTGGAGTTGGTCAGACCCAGCAGGATCGCCTCGCCCGACCCGTCCTGGGCGGTGACGCCACGCGCCCCCAACCCGGCGCGGGTCTTGCTGACCGCCTGACGCAGTGCCGCCAGCCGCCGCTGTTCGGCGGCATCCGCCGCAGCGGTCAGCTGGGCGAGCTGGGTCTGCGCATCGGTCTCCTTGGCGCGGACGGCCTCCTCCTGGCCGGCGCGCAGCTGCGCCAGCGTCTGCTCCTGGGCTCCGCGGAAATCGTCCATCTCCTTGGCCCGCGCCGCCGCCGCGGCCGCCGCCGCGGTTTCGTCCTTCTGGCGCTGAAGCTCCTGCTCCTGTTGACGCAACTCGGCGTCATGCGCCCACTGGCGGGCCTGCGCCTCGGCCTCCAGCTGGGCCTGCTGCTGGCGGGCCGTCGCCGCCGCCTGGACGCTGCGCTCGGCCGCCGCAGCCTCCTCGCGGTATTTCTGTTCCAGCGCCGCCTGCGCGGCTGCGGCCTGCGCCGCATCCTGCTGGCGCTTGTAGTCGAGTTCAGCCGCGGCCTGCTGTGCGGAAGCCTGTTGGGCTGCGGCACTGGATTGGCTTGCAGTGGCATTGCGCACGGTGCCGATGACGGAGTTCGCCAGCGGCAGCGCCGTGGTCACGAGGGGAGTGATTCCACCCATCAGTCATTCACCTTCAGTTCCATGGTCACGGAAAGCAGCGTGAAAGGCAGCGGCGCATCCTGTTCGATGCGCCACAGCGGGACATCGGTGTCGTGGCGCCAGCCGAGCGCCCGCAGCCGGCGGTCGCCCGACACCCGCGGCGGCACCCCGCCGGCCGGTTGCGGCCCCAGCCGGTGAAGCGGAAGTTCCTGCAACCCGCGCCCCAGATCGACGCGCAGCGCCGCCGTCTCCTCCAGCCGGAAGGTGACGGCAACCAGCCGGACGATGTCGGCCCCGGTCGCCTGCCCCAGCAGGTTGGGCGGCAGCGGTTCGATCCGGTGGGTGTAGGGCAGTCCGATCTCGACCTTGCGGGCCGGCGGGTCGAGCGTGACGCTGCCGGCCTGGACGGTGGCGGGGTTGCGGATCACACCATCGGCGACGACGGCGACCGTCCGCCCTTCCAGATGCGCCAGCCCGCCCCAGACGGCGGCTGCCTCACCCCGCTCCGCCGTGACGGCGGTGTCGAGGTTCAGCGCATCGTCGAACCGCTCGACGGTCCACACGCCCCGCCGCTCCACCAGCGTGTAGACCTCGTCCCCCACCGCAGCGACGGAACGCACCGCCCCGTCGGTCTCCAGCAGGGTCCAGGCGGTGACATCCTCCGCCCGATAGGCGGTCAGCGCCCCCAGCGTGCCGTCCTCCATCGCGACGAACAGCAGCCGGCGGTTCTGGTCGTAATCCTGGTCGCGCGGCCCGGCCATCAGATGGCGGGCCAGCAGGGCGAGGTCGTTCGCCTGATAGGCCGCCTCGGTGTCGGTGTAGAGGAACTCGCGGATTTCGCGCCGGTTGCGCGGCACGAACAGCGTCGCCCCCTCGACATCGCGCGGCGGGATGGCGCGGTCCATCGGCGAGCCGATGCGCGTCTGCCGGTTGACCTGCATGCTCTGCGGGGTCAGCGGGTCGCCGGTCACCATATACTCGGCGCCCGAGGTGAAGATCTGCAGATGCCGGCCGGAGAAGACGGCGCGCACCGCATTGACCTGATCGGACAGAATGCCGAACTCGATGGCCTGATCGTCCAGCCCCTCGCCCAGATCGAAATTCCAGATCTGGGCGGACCGCGACAGCCACAGTCGGTTGGGCAGGTCGCGCGACCCGCCGATCACCAGCCGGTCCTGATGGAAGGCCGCCGACACCGGCCAGCCGCGATAGGCCGAGAAAGCCTGCTCCTCCCAAGCCGTCGTCGGCTGGGTGTCGACCAGCGTCTCCTTCACCGTGGCATTGACCTGGGTGGCCGACACCACGCCGGTCACCAGCAACTGCTTGCCCTTGATGCGGATCCGGGTGCCGTCCTGGCGCGGATCGAAGACGGAAGCCGACGCGGTGACCGTGATCGCCCCAGTGGTGCCGGACGGCGTCAGCGTCACCGCCGGATCGCCGAAGCGGTGGAAGGGGATGCGCACCAGCTCGCCCTCGACCGCGAAGGCCCAGTCCGACAGCGTCCAGCCGCCATCGTCGCTGCGCGTCAGCTTGCGCGGCGGCAAATCGGGATGGCAGACCAGCAGCGTGTCGGCGCTCTGCGTCCAGGTGATCTGCGCCAGTTGCGTCAACGTCCAGGGGGCGGAGACCGACGCCAGCCGGGTGCCGCCCTGGAACACGTCGATCCAACGGTCGGTGAAGACCAGCAGATAGGTCTGCTCGGCATTGCGCTCGAACGACACCAGCCGCCCGTCGCCACGCGCCAGCGCGGTGAAGGCCAGCCCCGACCGCCGCGTCACCCCGCCGGTCGGGTCGATGAACAGGTTGCGCAGAGCCAGCGCGCCGTTGTCGTAGGCCTTGAGGTCGCCGCGCCCCAGCAGGCGGCGCGACACCTCGCCGGCGGTGAAGTTGGTCTTGACCTGATGCAGCCGTCCCATCATGCCCTCCCCGTCAAGCTCGCGCGTCGATCAGGGTGAAGTCCTCGAAACCGGGCTGGCTGTCCTGCTGGGCGTCGATCTGGCGGGCGCGGCGGAACTCACTCTCGGCCTGCTGGGCCAGCAGTTCCGCCCGCGTCGAGCTTTCGGTCAGCGGGAGGCAGAACTCGGCAGCCAGCCGGGCGATCAGCGCTTGGTCGAAGAAGACGGGGAACTCCTCCTCCGCCGGGCGGCCGATGTAGGACAGGGTGACGGTGCCGGCATCGCACAGCAGCGTGCGGCCGACGATGCGGTAGGACAGGCCACGCCCCCGTCCCCCAC
>NZ_WHOS01000110.1 GCF_013340935.1 Azospirillum melinis
CTTGCCGGCGCCGTTGCGGCCCAGCAGCGTCACCACCTCGCCCTGGCGCACCTCCAGGCTGACGCCGTGCAGCACATGGCTCTCGCCGTAGAAGCCGTGCAGGTCGGCGATCTCCAGCATCGCTGTTTTGGTGTTCATCCCGTCAGGCATGTCCGGCCCCCCCCGTGCCCATATAAGCTTCCATCACCTGCGGGTTCTTCGAGACGACCTCGTAGGGCCCCTCCGCTAGGATCTCGCCGCGGCGGAGCACGGTAATGGTGTCCGACAGGTGGGCGACGACCGACAGATTGTGCTCCACCATCAGCACGGTGCGGTCGGCGGCGACGCGCTTGATCAGCGCCGCGGTGCCCTCGATGTCCTCATGGCCCATGCCGGCCAGCGGCTCGTCGAGCAGCATCACCTCCGGGTCGAGCGCCAGGGTGGTGGCGATCTCCAGCGCGCGCTTGCGGCCATAGGGCAGCTCGGCCGCCAGATGGCCGGCCCAGGGGGTGAGGTTGACCGCCTCGATCAGCTCCAGTGCCCGGCCGTGCAGGTCGTGGAGCGACGCTTCGGATTTCCAGAAATGGAAGCTGGTGCCGAGCGGCCGTTGCAGGGCGACGCGGACATTCTCCAGCACGCTCAGATGCGGGAAGACGGCCGAGATCTGGAAGGAGCGGACCAGACCCATCAGCGCGATGTCGGCCGGCTTGGTGCGGGTGATGTCACGGCCCTTGTAGAGGATCTGGCCGCGGGTGGGGGTGAGGAACTTGGTCAGCAGGTTGAACACCGTGCTCTTGCCGGCGCCGTTCGGGCCGATCAGCGCGTGGATGGTGCCGCGGCGAACCTGGAGGTTCACCTCCTTCACCGCCACGAACCCCTTGAACTCCTTCGTCAGGTTGCGCGCTTCCAGGATGATGTCGTCGTTCGGTGCGGCGTTCATCGGTCGCGAATTCTCCTCCCGTTCGTCCTTATGTCCTGGGCATATGCCCGGCGGCCGCCGTGCGGCGGGACGTTTCACCGATTGTTGTAAGCACGAAGCATGCCACATGCGGGTTCGCTTCGGTCGGGCTGCCGGCCCCATTGTTTCTCCGCGGGTTTCGCTGAGCGGTTTCGCTGTTCCGCCCGTCACCCCTCCCCATCCTTGCGTCGAAAAGTGTCGGATCCCTGGACACTCTGTCCACAAAACATGACAGCATCCAAAGTGTCGGCATGCAAGATCGTCCGTGTGGCAGACGCCTTATTGCGGGCTTGCCAAACGCGCGCGGCACTGCGATGGTGGCCCTCCGACGGTGCCCTGCCCGTCCTGACGGGCGGTGGGGATAATAGGGAATGCGGTGCGGAGCTTTTCGGGATCCCCGGAAGCGCCAATGCCGCGGCTGCCCCCGCAACTGTGAGCGGTGAGCATCCCGTCCATCATGCCACTGGCCCTCCGCGGCCGGGAAGGCGGACGGCGATGCGACGACCCGCGAGCCAGGAAACCTGCCGGCGGACTTGACCGACCTTTTCCAACCCCGCCGGGTGTGGCGGGAGAACAAGGATGCCTTCGATGACCGCCCGTTCGATCAACACCGCTGCCGCCGGCTCCGCGGCCCGTAGCGCCACCCAGACCGCGGTTGCCGCCTTTGCCGCGATCCTGCTGGGCAGCTTCCTGCTGTACGGCGTCGGCTTCGCCCAGCCGCAGCAGATCCACGACGCGGCGCACGACGCCCGTCACTCCTTCGCATTCCCCTGCCACTAAGCAGCGGGTCATGGATCTGATCCGGCGGCTGTTCACAGCCGCTCTGGTCGCGGGCGTGCTCTCCGGCACGGCCGCTTCCGTCGTTCAGCAGGCGACGACCGTCCCGCTGATCCTCGAAGCCGAGAAATACGAGGTGGTGACCCCGCCTCCCGCAACCGCCGCCGCTCCAACTCCGGCTGGGACTCCGGCCACCAGCCATGCCGAAGGCCACCAGCATGGCCCCGTGCGCGAGGTCGGTGAAGGCGTGCCGGTCACGCTGGACGAGGCGATGCAGCGCATCGGCCTGACCATCGCCGCCAATCTGATCGCCGGCGTCGCCTATGCTTTGCTGCTGGCGGCCGCGATTCTGCTGGCCGGACGGCCGGTCGATGCCCGCCGCGGGCTGGTCTGGGGCATGGGCGGCTTCGTCGCCGTCTCGCTGGCCCCGTCCTTCGGCTTGGCGCCGGAACTGCCGGGCATGGCCGGGGCGGAGCTGGAGCTGCGCCAGCTCTGGTGGCTGTCCGCCGCGGCCGGTGCCGGCGTCGGCATCGCCGCCCTCGCCTTTGCCCGCAACCGTCTGGTCATCGCCGTCGCCGTTCTGGCCGCCGCGCTGCCCCATCTGATCGGCGCCCCCCATCCGGAAAGCGCCGAGGGTGCCGTTCCTGCGGAACTGGCCGCCCGCTTCGTCACCGCCTCGCTGGGGTCCGCCGCCCTGTTCTGGGCGATCCTGGGCTCCGTCTGCGGCTGGCTGATGAGCGGTGTGGTCGAGCCGGCCGAGCGGCACCCGGCCCTGCGGGTTCAGCCCGGCGCGCGTTAAGGAGGCGCAGTCCCATGTCCGCTCTTGCGAAAACGGCCGCCGAAAAGGTTCCGGCGACCGTCATCACCGGCTTCCTCGGCGCTGGCAAGACCACGCTGATCCGCGGCCTGCTGGAAAAGGCCGATGGCCGCCGGCTGGCGCTGATCATCAACGAGTTCGGCGATGTCGGCATCGACGGCGACATCCTGCGCGCCTGCGGCAACCCGACCTGCACCGAAGACGACGTGATCGAACTGGCCAACGGCTGCCTGTGCTGCACCGTCGCCGACGACTTCGTCCCGGCCATCGAAAAGCTGCTGGCCCGGCCGGAGCCGCCCGAGCACATCGTGATCGAGACCAGCGGTCTGGCCCTGCCCAAGCCGCTGGTCCAGGCTTTCAATTGGCCGGCGATCAAGACCAGGGTCACCGTCGACGGCGTCATCGCCGTGGTGGACGCCGCCGCTGCCGCGGAGGGCCGCTTCGCCCCCGATCCCGCGGCGCTGGAGGCACAGCGCGACGCCGCCGGCACCGTCGATCACGAGACGCCGATCGAGGAGGTGTTCGAGGACCAGCTGCTCTGCGCCGACCTGATCGTCGTCAACAAGACCGATCTGCTGGCCGACGGCGACCTCGCCCGCGTCGAGGAGCTGATCCGCGGCGCCCTTGCCCATACCGTCGGCCGCGACGCCAAGCTGGTCCGCGCCTCCCAGGGGGCGGTCGATCCGCTGGTTCTGCTCGGTGTCGGTGCGGCGGTGGAGGACGATCTCGCCAACCGTCCCAGCCATCATGACGACGAAGAGGGCCACGACCACGACGACTTCACCAGCTTCGTGGTGGAGTTGCCGGCGCAGCCCGATCCGGCCACCCTGGCGATGACGCTGGAGAAGGTCGCCGGCCTGCATGGCGTTCTGCGCCTGAAGGGCTTCATCGACGTGCCCGGCAAGCCGATGCGCCTTCTGGTCCAGGGTGTCGGCACCCGCATCCAGACCCACTATGATCGTCTGTGGAAGCCGGGCGAGGAGCGCCGCAGCCGTCTGGTGGTGATCGGCGAGACCGGGCTGGACCGCGATGCGGTGACGCGGGCGGTTGTCGGGTAAGAGTTAGGGTATTGCGGCGTCCGCCCCCTCCTTGACCTTCACCGTTTTCGAGGGGGGAGGGGGCAAACGCCCCTGGACATCAAACCATGCACCTGCTTGCCGCCCGCCAGGACGAACTGGACGCCGGCCCCCAGGCGGAAGATCTGGGGCAGACGCCGGCCGACCTCGTCATGCTGTCTTTTTCCGACAGCGACCTGACCGCGCTCGCCACCGCATGGCGGGCGGGCCGCGAGCACTTGCCCAGCCTGCGCCTCGCCAACCTCAACCGGCTCGGCCATCCCCTGTCGGTCGATCTCTACGCCGACAACATCATCGCCAAGGCGAAGCTGGTGATCCTGCGCCTGCTCGGCGGCAGCGGGTACTGGCGCTACGGCCTCGACCGCCTGTCCGCCCTCTGCCGGGATCGCGGCATCCCGCTCGCCGTCCTGTCCGGAGAGGCGCAGCCCGACCCGAACCTGACCGCCTACGGCACCGTTCCGCCGGACACCGCCGACCGGCTGTGGCGCTATTTCACCGAGGGCGGTCCGGCCAACATCGGCCATCTGCTGGCCTGCGCCGCGACGCTCGCCGGCACGCCGCTGCCCCACGAGGATCCGGCCCCCGTCCCGCGATTCGGCGCTTACAACGGCTGGACCGGCCCCGCAGCCGCCCCCATAGCCGCCCCCATAGCCGCCGACTCGCCGGTCGCCCCGGTGGTGTTCTACCGCTCCCACCTGCTGGCCGGCGACCTCGCCCCGGTCCATGCCCTGTGCGACGCGCTGGCCGCGCGCGGCCTCGCCCCCCGGCCGCTGTTCGTCGCCAGCCTGAAGGAGCCGGACTGCGCCGCCTGGATGCGCGCCAGCCTGATGGCACAGAACGCCGCCGTCGTCGTCAACACCACCGCCTTCTCGGCGGCGCGCGAGGACGGTTCGCCGCTGGAGGCCAACGGCAGCCCGGTCCTGCAGGCCATCCTCGCCACCACGCCTGAAGCCGGCTGGCAGGCGTCCTCGCGCGGGCTGGCGCCGTCCGACCTCGCGATGAACGTCGTGCTGCCGGAGATGGACGGCCGCATCATCGCCCGTGCCATCGCCTTCAAGACGGCGGGGGAGCCCGACCCCGACCTGCAATTCGCCGCACCGGCCCTGCGCCCGATCCCCGACCGCGTCGCCTTCACCGCAGACCTCGCGGCGAGCTGGGCCCGCCTGTCCCGCACCCCGCGGGCGGAGCGGCGGGTCGCGCTGGTGCTGTCCGACTATCCCGGCCCCGGCGGCGGCATCGGCCACGCCGTCGGCCTCGACAGCCCGGCCAGTACCGTGGCGATGCTCCGGCGCCTGTCCGCCGAAGGCTACAGCCTGTCCGCCGTTCCGGACAGCGGCGCTGCGCTGATGGACTCCCTCACCGGCGCGCCCACCCCGACCCTGTCGCTCGCCGACTATCTGCGCCTCGCCCCGCCCGGCTTGCGCGCCCGCATCGCCGGGACCTGGGGCGAGCCCGCTGCCGACCCGGCCTGCCGCGACGGCGCCTTCGCCTTCCGCACCCTGCCCTGCGGCAATGCCGTTGTGGCGGTGCAGCCCAGCCGCGGCCACGGGCCCCTGACCACCGCCCAGCACCACGACCCCGACACCCCGCCCAGCCATGGCTATCTCGCCTTCCATTTGTGGCTTCGCCATGCCGTCGGCATCCATGCCCTAGTGCAGATCGGCGCCCATGGCACGCTGGAATGGCTGCCCGGCAAGGCGGTGGCGCTGTCGGCGGAATGCTGGCCGGAAATCGTCGGCAGCGCCCTGCCGACCCTCTATCCCTTCATCGTCAACAACCCCGGCGAAGGCGTGCAGGCCCGCCGCCGGCTGGGCGCCGTGCTGATCGGCCATCTGACCCCGCCGCCGGTGGAATCCGGCCTCTACGGCGACCTTGCGGCACTGGAAACCGCCATCGACGAATATTCGCAGGCGACCGGGCTCGACCCGCGGCGGCTGGGCATGCTGCGCGAGACGATCCTCGATCTCGCCTGGAAATCGGGCGTCGCCGCCGACTGCAATTTGCGGCCCGACGACGATCCCGACGCCATCCTGTCGCGGCTGGACGCCCATCTCTGCGACATCAAGGAGTTGCAGATCAGAGACGGCCTGCATGTCTTCGGCCACAGCCCGGCCGGTGAGCGCCGCGACCGGCTGACCGCTGCCGTCGCGCGGACCGCCGATCCGGCGACGGTCGCCACGGCAGTCGATGCCTGCGGCGAGGCGGAGATGCGGGCGCTGCTCGACGGGCTGGACGGCCGCTTCATCCGCCCAGGCCCCGGCGGATCGCCGGCGCGCGGACGGGCGGACACGCTTCCGACCGGCCGCAACCTCTATGCACTCGACCCGCGCGGCGTGCCGACGCCGACCGCCTGGACGCTGGGCTGGCAGGCGGCGGATGCGCTGATCACCCGCTATCTCCAGGACCATGGCGACTGGCCGCGCCGGCTGGTGGTCGATTGCTGGGGCACCCCCGCCATGCGCACCGGCGGCGACGAGCTGGCCCAGGCGCTGGCCCTGCTCGGCGTGCGTCCGATCTGGGAGAACGGCTCCGGCCGCGTCACCGGCTACGAGATCATGCCGGCCGGCGTGCTGGGCCGTCCGCGGGTCGACGTGACGCTGCGCATCTCCGGCCTGTTCCGCGACGTCTTCCCACAGCAGATCGCCCTGTTCGATCAGGCGGTGCGCGCCGTCGCCGGGCTGGACGAGCCCGACGACACCAACCCGCTGGCCGCCACCGCGCGGGCCGAGGAACAGCGCCTGGCAGCATCCGGCACTGCGGCGGAGGATGCCCGCCGCTGGGCCACCGCCCGCATCTTTGGCGCCGCCCCCGGCATCTACGGCACGGCGCTGTCTAGCATGATCGCGCGCGGCGACTGGACCGCCCGGGCCGATTTCGGCGCCGCCTATCTGGAGGGCGGCTGCCACGCCTATGGCGCCGGGCTGGAGGGGGTTCCGCTGCCAGCCTTGTTCCGCCGCCGGGTTGGTGGTGCCGACGCGCTGGTCCACCACCAGGACCAGCGTGAGCACGACGTGCTGTCCACCGACGGCTTCATGCAGTTCGAGGGCGGCTTCGCCGCGGCTGCCGCACTGGAGGACTCCGAACCGGCTCTTTACCATCTCGACAGCGCCGATCCGGACAAGCTCGCCATCCGCACCCTGGCGGAGGAGATCGCCCGCACCCTGCGCGGCCGGGCGGCCAATCCGCGCTGGATCCAGGGCATGATGCGCCACGGCTATCGCGGCGCGGCGGAACTGGCGGCAAGCGTCGACACCCTGTTCGCCTTCGCCGCCACCACCGACGCCGTACGTCCCGCCCATTTCGACCAGCTGTTCGACGCGTACGTCGAGGATGCGCAGGTCTGGGACTTCCTGTCGCATGCCAACCCTGCCGCTGCCCGGCACATTCTGGCGCGCATGAGCGAGGCGCTCGACCGCGGCCTGTGGCATCCCCGCCGCAACTCCACCGCGGAGGATCTGCGGCGCCTGCGGGAGATCGCCGCATGACCAACCCTGTCGCCACCCAGCCACGACGCCGCGGCGCCTGCCCCGGCGTGCTGGTGCCGATGCAGGTCGGCGACGGCTTCCTGCTGCGCGTCCGCGTTCCGGCCGGCGTGCTGCCTGCCGATCACGCGCGCCGTATCGCGGAGTTGAGTGACCGCTACGGCAACGGCCTGATCGACCTCAGCCAGCGCGGCAACCTGCAACTGCGCGGCATCGCCGCCGATGCTCTGGAGCCGGTGACCGAGGCTCTGCGCGGGATGGGATACGTCTCCGGCGATGCGGCGAGCGAGGCGGTTCGCAACGTGCTGTGCTCCCCCACCGCCGGGCTGGATCCCACGGCGGCGATGGACGTACGGGCGGTGGCGCGTACGCTGGATGCGCGGCTTGCGGAGGATGCGGCTCTGCATCGCCTGCCGCCGAAGTTCGGCTGGCTGGTTTGCGGCGGCGGCATCGGCCATCTGGCGGACGGCAGCACGGACGTACGCTTGGACGCGGTGGATGGCGAGCGGTTCCGGGTGTCGCTGGGCGGGACGCTGGCGAAGGCGGCAGCTCTGGGCCTGTGCCGGGCGGAGGACGTTGCGGATGTGGCGTCGGTGCTCGGGCGTGCCTTTCTGGAGTTGCGCGCGACACTGCCAGAGCCGCCACGCCGCATGGCGGGTCTGGTCGCGGCAATCGGTGCCGAACCGTTTGGAGTGCGCCTCTCCTCCTTGATTTCTCCTCTCCCCCCCGCTCACGCGCAAACTTCGTTTGCGCTGACGCGACAGGCGGACCTCTGGTCCGCCGAAAGCGGGGAGAGGATCAAGCTGAGGGGGACGCATCTCATGGATGTCTTCGGCGATGCCGAACCCCCTCATCCTGACCTTCTCCCCGGGGGAGAGAAGGGATGTCGCGTTGGGGTAGCGCCGGCCTTCCTCACCACCGCCTTCCCCTTCGGCCGCCTCACCTGTACCACCCTCGCCGCCCTCGCCTCCGCCTGCGCCGAGATCCGCATCACCCCCTGGCGCGCCCTCATCCTCGTCGCTCCCTCCAAGGACGCCGAGGCCGTCGCCCACGCCCACGGCGCCATCCTGTCTCACACCGACCGCCGGCTGAAGCTGACCGCCTGCAGCGGCGCCGGCGGCTGCGATGTCGGCACGACCGACACCCATGCGACGGCGCTCGCCATCGCCGAGCGCGCAGGCCCCTTGCTGGACCCTGTGCGAATGGTGCATGTGTCGGGTTGCGCCAAGGGCTGCGCCCATCCCGCCATCGCCGATGTCACCCTGACCGCCCGCGACGGGGTGTATGACGTCGCCCTGAACGCAAAACCCGGTGACGCTTCCCCGTACACCGGCCTGTCCCCCGCCGACGCCGTGGCCCGCGTCGCGGATCTGTTGACCGAGGAGTCCACCGGTGCCTGAGCCGCTCTACGACTATATCCGCGACGGAGCGGCCATCTACCGCCAGTCCTTCGCCACCATCCGGGCGGAGGCCGACCTGTCAGCCATCCCCGACGACCTGAAGCCGGTGGCGGTGCGCGTCATCCACGCCTGCGGCATGGTCGATGCGGCCCAGGATCTGCTGTTCTCCCCCGATGTCGGCAGCGCCGCCCGTGCGGCCCTGCGCACCGGCGCCCCCATCCTTTGCGACAGCGAAATGGTCGCCCATGGCGTGACCCGCGCCCGCCTGCCGGCCGGCAACGCCGTGGTCTGCACGCTCCGCGACGCCGCCGTGCCCGATCTGGCGAAGGCCATCGGCAACACCCGTTCCGCCGCTGCACTCGACCTGTGGGGCGAGCGGCTCGGCGGCTCGGTGGTCGCCATCGGCAACGCGCCGACCGCCCTGTTCTACCTGCTGGAGATGCTGGCGGCCGGCGCGCCGAAGCCGGCAGCGATCCTCGGCTTCCCCGTCGGCTTCGTCGGGGCGATGGAGAGCAAGGAGGCGCTGGCGGAAAATCCCTTCGGCGTGCCTTATCTGGCGATCCGCGGCCGGCGCGGCGGCAGCGCCATGGCCGCCGCCGCCGTCAACGCGCTGGCGAGCGACGTCGAATGAGCGGCGCTATTTCCATTCCCAATCCATCCACTCCGGGCACCCTGTTCGGCGTCGGCGTCGGCCCCGGCGATCCGGAGCTGATGACCTTGAAGGCGGTGCGCACCATCGGCGCCTGCCCGGTCGTCGCCTATTTCTGCAAGCGCGGCACGCGGGGGCAGGCTCGCCGCATTGCCGATCAGGCGATCAGGCCCGACCAGATCGAGCTGCCGATGGTCTATCCGGTGACGGTGGAACTGCCGCCGACCCACCCGGACTATGGCCGCCAGATCGAAGCCTTCTTCGACGAGTCCGCCGAACGCATCGCGGAGCATCTCGCCGCCGGCCGCTCCGTCGCGGCGCTGAACGAGGGGGATCCGTTCTTCTACGGCTCCTTCATGCATCTGTTCCTGCGTCTGTCCGGCCGCTTCAAGGCGGAGGTCATTCCCGGCGTCACCAGCATGGTGTGCAGCGCCTCGCTGCTGCCGCGGCCGCTGATGCTGCGCGACGACGTGCTGTCGGTGATCCCCGGCACGCTGGACGAGGCGGCGCTGGTCCGCGCCCTGACGGCGGCGGATGCCTGCGTGGTGATGAAGCTGGGCCAGAACCTGCCAAAGGTCCGCCGCGCCATCGCCGCCGCCGGGCTGGCGGAGCGGGCTTGGTATGTCGAGCGCGCCAGCATGGACGAGCAGCGCTTCATGCCCTTCCTGGAGGCGCCGGACGTCGCCCCCTACTTCTCCCAAATCGTCATTCCGGGCGAGGGCAAGCGCGGATGAGCGGTCCCGAAAACAATGGCTGGCTTAAGGTTGTCGGGCTCGGCCCAGGCCCGGAGGGCTGGCTGACGCCGGAGGCCCGGCGCGATCTGGCCGAAGCGACCGACCTCGTCGGCTATTTCCCCTATGTCGAGCGCGTGCCGCCGGGCGATCAGGTGCGCCACGCCTCCGACAACCGGGTGGAGCTGGACCGCGCCCGCTTTGCGCTCGATCTGGCGGCGCAGGGGCGGCGGGTGGCGGTGGTGTCGGGCGGCGATCCCGGCATCTTCGCGATGGCCGCCGCCATCTTCGAGGCGCTGGACGATCCGGACGCGCCCGAAGCGTGGCGAGCGGTGCATCTCTCGGTCGATCCCGGCGTTTCCGCCATGCAGGCCGCCGCGGCGCGGGCCGGCGCGCCACTCGGTCATGATTTCTGCGCCATCTCGCTGTCCGACAATCTGAAGCCGTGGGAGGTGGTGCTGCGGCGCCTGCGTCTGGCGGCGGAGGCGGATTTCGTCATCGCGCTCTACAACCCGATCTCCAAGGCCCGCCCCTGGCAATTGGGAGCCGCCTTCGACGCCCTGCGCGACATCCGCGCGCCTGATACCCCCATCGTGCTGGGCCGCGCCGTCGGCCGCCCCGACGAGGAACTGACGGTGACGACGCTGGGCGAGGTGCGGGCGGAGCAGGCCGACATGCGCACGCTGGTCATCATCGGCGCCTCGCACACGCGGTTCGTGGCGCGGGCGGACGGCGGGCGCTGGGTCTACACACCCCGGCATTACCGGGGGTGAGGATGGGTACGACAGCCAACCCGCCGCGAGTAACCCTCTCCCCCCCGGGGAGAGGGCTGGGTGAGGGGGACGCGCGGCGTGGATTCCCAGGAAGTCACGCGATGCTCCCCCCTCACCCCGACCCTCTCCCCGGGGGGGAGAGGGGGAATCCGCGGAGGGAAGCCTCAGCCCATCCCCTCCAGCC
>NZ_WHOS01000111.1 GCF_013340935.1 Azospirillum melinis
GCAGCAGCGCCCCGCCGAAGCGCTGCCAGAAATGGCGGTCGACCTCGCCGTCGAGGCCTGAGCGTCCGAGCGGGTCGGTGGCCGGGCTGTCGAGCGCGGTCGCCCACCCCCGCCGGGGCTCCGCTCTCCGGGACCTGGGCCGCATTCCGATGCGGCTCCCCTGACTCAACCCGTTCTGACCCGCCGCCATCTGCTGGGCGGGCTGATGGGAGGGGTGGCCCTGGCCCCGCTGCTGGGCGGCGGATTGTTGAGCGGTCCGGCCGCCGCGCAGGACCTCCGTTATTTCCGCATCGGCACCGGCACCACCTCCGGCACCTATTTCCCGATCGGCGGGCTGATCGCCAACGCCATCTCCAACCCGCCGGGTTCGCGCCCCTGCGACAAGGGCGGGAGCTGCGGCATCCCCGGCCTGATCGTGGTGGCGCAGGCCAGCAACGGCTCGGTCGACAATGTCGAGATGCTGCGCGCCGGCACGGTGGAGGCCGGGTTCGCCCAGGCCGACGTCGCCTATTGGGCCTACAGCGGCACCGGCAGCTTCACCGGCAAGCGCCCCTTCACCGAACTGCGCTCGCTCGGCATGCTCTATGCGGAGGCTATCCAGATCGTCGTCCGCTCCGACGGCTTCATCGACCGCATGGCCGACCTGAAGGGCCGCAGCATCTCGCTCGGCGAGGAAGGCTCCGGCACTCTGGTCGAGGCGCGGCTGATCCTGGACGCCTACGGCCTGTCGGAAAGCACGATCACGCCGCTCTACCTGAAGCCCGGCACCGCGGCCGACCGGCTGGCGAAGGGCGAGCTGGACGGCTTCTTCATGGTCGGCGGCTATCCGGTGGCGGCGGTCAGCGACGTGGCGGCGCGGGTGCCCATCCGCTTGGTGCCGCTGGACGGCGAACCGGCCGACCGGCTGCTGCGCAGCCAGCGCTTCTACATCGAGCAGGAAATCCCGGCCAATGCCTATCCCGGCAGCGCCACCACCCCGACGCTGAGCCTGGGGGCGGAGCTGCTGACCCGCGCCGACCGCGATCCCGACCTGATCTACGGCGTCGTCCGCGCGCTGTGGCACGAGAACACCCGCCGCGTCCTGGCCGATGGGCATCCGCAGGGCCGCAATTTCGATCCCGCCCGCGCGGTCGCCAACGTCTCGGTCCCCCTGCATCCGGGGGCGGAGCGCTTTTACCGCGAGGCCGGCCTGCTCGGCAGCGCCGCCAACGAGCCTGCCCGTCCACCGGCCGGCGCGACCGACACGCCCGCCGCCACCGGAGACAAGGCGGGAAATGGGAATCCTCCCGCCGAAAAGAGCACCCCCGGGAAAAGCAGCGAGGACAAGCCGCCGCGCTGATCGCCCGCCGATCGCCCGCTGGCCGGACAGGACGAAAGGACCGTTTCCGCACGCCCCGCCGGTGGAATAGTCTGGACGGCATCCGGTTGATCCTCGTGATCGGGCGCAACGGACGGAAGGAGACAGGCATGCCGGCCGGCGAAGGGGTGCGCATCGCGATCCGTTCCGCCCGCGACGCCGACGCCGCCCGCTGTGCCGAGATCTTCCTGCACGGCCGCCGCCAGGCATTCTCCTGGCAGCCCGCCGACCGGTTCGGGCTGGACGATTACTACGACTGCGTCCGCGAGGATTCGGTGCTGGTGGCCGAGACGGACGGGACGGTGGTCGGCTTCGTCTCGCTCGATCCCAAGGCCGGCATCATCCACAACCTGTTCATCGACCCCGGCTGGCGCAAGCGCGGCATCGGATCGGCCCTGCTGCGCGAGGCGCTGGGCCTGTTGCAGGGCGGTGCCCGGCCGGCCGAGCTGGCCTGTGCCGCCCGCAACGCCGACGCCCGCGCCTTCTACGAACGCAACGGCTGGACGCCGGTCGGCGAAGCGTCGAACCAGCCCGACGCCCTGGTGCTCTACCGCCTGTCGCGGGCGGGGTAGATGGCCGCTCCCCCCGTCCTCCCGCTTGCCCCGCGAAACTTCCTCCAACGAGACGATTTGGCTCGGATGCGCGGGCTGTTTTCGCTTGCGGCGTTGCGGTAAAGTCCCGCCGCCATGCGAACCCTGTACCACCACCCGATCCACGCCCTGTCGCGCACCGCGCGCGTGATGCTCGCCGAGAAGGGCCTGCCCTTCGAACCCGTGGTCGAAAGGCCGTGGGAACGGCGGACCGAATTCCTGAAGCTGAACCCGGCCGCCGAGGTTCCGGTGCTGGTGGAGGAGGACGGGACGGTCGTCGCCGGCGGCCTCGCCGTCATCGAATATCTGGAGGAGGCCTATCCCGACACCCCCCTGCTGCCGCGCGAGATCGCGGCACGGGCCGAGGTTCGGCGGGTCGCCGACTGGTTCCTCCACAAGTTCGAACGCGAGGTGGCGGAAAACCTCGTCGGCGAAAAGCTGATCAAGCGGCTGTCCGGCCAGGGTCACCCCTTTGCCCCGGCGATTCGCGCCGGGCTGGCCAACGTCACCTACCACCTCGACTACATCGCCTTCCTGTCGGAGCGCCGGCCCTGGCTGGCCGGGTCGTCCTTCACCCTGGCGGACATCGCCGCCGCGGTGCAGCTGTCCTGCCTCGATTATATCGACAACGTGCCGTGGGACCGCAGCCCGGAGGCCAAGGACTGGTACGCCCGGATCAAGTCGCGCCCCAGCTTCCGCGCGCTGCTGGCCGACAACATCACCGGCTGCCCGCCGCCCAAGCACTATGCCGACCTGGATTTTTAATATCCTGTTTGGATTTCGCCCAAGAGGGGCATGGACCGGCCGAGCGTATCAAGATTAACGTGCTCCCTAAATCGTAGTTGGGAGTAGTTGCTCGATGCGTCTCCGCCGTTCTTCGCCCGCTCCGGCCCTGCCGGTCCGTTCCCTCAGGCCCGCCCTGATCGCCGGCGGCATGCTGGCTCTGGTGGCCGGCTGGTCGCCTGCCCAGGCCGCGCCGGCCGTCGACGATGCCGGCGCCAAGGCGCTCGCCGCGTCGCTGAAGAAGGATCTGCCCCGCTGGTTCCCGCCGCCCGCCGAGGATGGCGAGGGCATCGGCTTCGAATGGCAGGGCGAACCGACGGTCAAACCGGCGGGCGACCATTACGACGTCGCGCTGCCGCGCCTGTCGGCCGAGGATGCGGAAGGCACCCTGTTCGACATCGGCACCATCCTGCTGGCGGTGACGCCGAAGGACGACAGCCAGTACGGCGTGTCGATCACGCTGCCCAGCGCCATGAAGGTGCAGAACCTCGACGACAACGACGAATATGTCGATGCCGCCACCATCACCATCGGCAAGCAGTCCTTCACCAGCACCTGGTCGGGTGCGCTGGAAACCCTGCTGACGGTCGACGGCGCCTTCAACGATCTGGCCGTCACCGCCGCCGGCGGCAAGGGCAAGCTGTCCATCGCCACCATGACCATGGTGCAGGATCTGAAGCCGGAGACCGGGACCGGCGGCGCCACCCTGTGGAGCGGCCCGGCCGCCTTCGCCTTCGGCGGCCTGTCGGTGCAGGACGACAAGAACAAGGAGCTGTTCAAGATCGGCGGCGTCACCAGCGAGGCGACCTACACCCGCGTCGACCTGACCAAGGTCAGCGCGCTGCAGAAGCTGTCCGAACAGACCGCCGCCAAGGGCGTGGCACCGACCAGCTCCGAACTGCTGCCCAAGCTCCAGGGCATGTTCGGCGGCATCAGCGGCGCGATGCGCCTGTCCAACCTGTCCTTCGTCAATCCGGAGGACGGCACCGCGGTGGCTCTCGGCCATCTCGCCTTCCGCAGCGGCCTGACCGATCTCGACCAGGCGATGTCCACCGTCAGCATGGGCATTGAGGCGCGCGACTTCAGCATGACGCCGTCGCCGGCACCGGTGGCCTTCACCCCGCGCGCCTTCGAAATGAAGCTGTCGGTCGCCAAGCTGCCGAACAGCGCCCTGTGGAAGGCCTTCACCGAACTGGCCAAGTCGGCCGAGGCCGAAGAGGCCCCGCCGGCGAAGAAGGGCGCCAAGGCCAAGGCGGCCGCCCCTGCCGCGCCCTCGGCGGACGTGGTCATGCAGCAGGCGATGGCCGCGATGGGCGAAGCCGGGACCGAGCTGCGCATCGACGCGCTGAACCTCGACACCCCGGCGACGGCCGGCACCGCAACCGGTGCAATCAAGGTCGCGACCCAGGCCGCCTTCGGTGTCACCGGCGGCGCCACCGTCCTGCTGCGCGGCATCGACGCCGCGGTGAAGGCGATGCAGCCGGCCCCCGGCGCCAAGCCCGACAAGGAGACCCAGGATCTGCTCGCCGGTCTGGCGATGGTGCAGGCCCTGGGGCAGGCCGGCAAGGACGACACAGGCGCCGACACCCGCACCTATAAGATCGACATCACGGAGGCCGGCCAGCTCCTGCTGAACGGCGCCGACATGACCGCCCTGCTGGCCGGCGGCAGCGAGCCCGCCCCGGCCCCGGCTGAGAAGCCGAAGAAGAAGTAAGCCCGGCGGACGGCACGCCGAAGCTTCAGACCTGCCAAGCCCCCTATTCCGGCGAACCGGGATCGGGGGCTTTTTTTGGATTGGAGCCGGAAACGGGGACGGCGGCCCTCAACCCGTCGATCAGACGCTCCAGACCGAACCGGAAGCGGGCGTCGTCGTCATTGTCGGCGATGAGCAGCCTCACCGTGGCGGCGGCGTTGGGATAGCGTGCCTCCTGCTCCGCCGTCAGCTGTTGCGCCACCCGTTTCAGGTCGATCCCCTCACCGTTTCCACCGGGAGGCGGCAGCGTCGCCTGCTCCTCGATGGTGAAGCCGATCACGAAATACAGCATCGTGAACAGCATGTGGGCCGCCGTGCGTTCGTCGGCACCGGCGGCGCGCAGGGTCGCAATCGCGCGGTCGCTGATGCGCAGGACATTGTCCATGACCGGGAAGGTTCCGGCATAGACACGCGCCCCGTCGCGCCTGGACTTCAAGGCGCGGCGGAATTCCGTCGCCATTTCCCGCAGCCACTCGTCCCAGGGCAGGCCGGATTCGGCAGGAAGCCTCATCTCCGCCAGCAGGGCGTCGGCCATCGCATCGAGAAGCGCCTGCTTGCCCGCGAAATGCCAGTAGAGCGACGGCGCCTGGATCCGCAATGCCCCGGCGAGGCGCCGCATCGTCAGCCCCTCGATCCCCACCTCGTCAAGCAGGGTCATCGCGGCGTCGATGATGTCCTGTCGCTGCACACGCATGGCCCTTGAGTCCGCTTCTTCCTGCCGGGATTGACAAACTAACGCTGTTAGGTCAAATCTAACAACGTTAGTTTACCCGTCGCCGCGCACCGCGGCCCAGCAGAGGAACGCCCATGGATCCCCACCGCATCCACACGGTCGAGGCGCTGCGGCAGCTCTACGACATGCCGTCCGAGCGCATCGTGAAGATGAGCTTTCCCTTCCTGGACGATCACTGCCTGCGCTTCGTCGCCGAATCGCCGCTGGTCTTCGTCGCCACCATGGCGGAAAGCGGGATGGATTGTTCGCCGCGCGGCGGGCGTCCGGGCTTTGTCCATGCCGAAGACCGCCAGACGCTGGCCCTGCCCGACTGGCCCGGCAACAACAAGCTTTCGTCGATCACCAACATCCTCACCTCCGACGGCGGCTGCGGACTGGTGTTCCTGGTGCCGGGGGTGGACATCTTCCTGCGGGTCAACGGCATCGCCACCGTCACCACGGCCCCGTCCCTGCTCGAACGGCTGAGGGAGGAGGAACGTACCCCCAAGGCCGCCATCCGCCTGTCCGTCCGGGAAGCCTTCTTCCATTGCGGCAAGGCGCTGCGCCGTTCGCATCTGTGGCAGCCGGATGCCTGGTCCGTACCGCGTGACCTGCCGTCCCCCGGCCAGGTGGTGAAGGACCAGGCGGGGCTGGCGGACCTGTCAGTCGAGCAGATCGACGCGATGTACCGGAAGGGACTGGCGGAACAGCTCTACAGCGAATCGCCGCATATGGAATGAAGGCCGGAGCAAGGAGGCGGTCGCTCCGGTTCAGGCCCCTCCGCCGCGACACCCCGCCGCACACCTCCCGCGGTTGCACGGCACAAGCCTCTTGAACGGCCGGGACGCTTTCACATATCTCCGCCGTCTTGACGCCACCACCCGTGCAAAAACCAACGAAGGTGCCCCCATGACCGAGGAACGGCTCAGTTTTCAAGCCGAGGTCAGCCGTCTGCTCGACATCGTCGCCCACTCGCTCTACAGCGAGAAGGAAGTGTTCCTGCGCGAACTGGTCTCCAACGCGTCGGATGCCTGCGACCGCCTGCGCTATGCGGCGCTGACCCAGCCGGAACTCTCGGCCGACGATCCGAACCTCAAGGTCCGCCTGCTGGTCGACAAGGACGCGCGGACCCTGACCGTCGCCGACAACGGCATCGGCATGAACCGCGAGGATCTGGTCGAGAATCTCGGCACCATCGCCCGCTCCGGCACCGCCGCCTTCATGAAGTCGCTGGACGGTGCGGAGAAGGGCGACGGCAAGAAGGACGTCAACCTGATCGGCCAGTTCGGCGTCGGCTTCTATTCCGCCTTCATGGCCGCCGATAAGGTGACGGTCCTGACCCGCAAGGCCGGCGAGCCCGCCGGCTGGCGCTGGGAGTCCGACGGCAAGGGCGAGTTCACCATCGCCGAGGCCGACGGCCTGCCGCGCGGCACGCAGATCGTCCTGCATCTGCGCCAAGGCGACGACGAGTATCTCGACGAGGCCCGTCTCGGCGGCATCGTCCGCAAATACTCCGACCACATCGCCATCCCGATCCTGTTCGGCGAGGGCGAGGAGGCCAAGGCGCTGAACAGCGCGTCGGCCCTGTGGACCCGGTCGAAGTCGGAGATCACCGCCGACCAGTACAAGGAATTCTACCACCATGTCGGCCACGCCTTCGACGATCCGTGGCTGACCCTGCACTGGCGGGCCGAAGGGGCGCTGGAATACACCAACCTGCTCTATGTGCCCTCGACCAAGCCCTTCGACCTGTTCGACCCCAAGCGCGCCCACCGGGTGAAGCTGTACGTCAAGCGCGTCTTCATCACCGACTCGGCCGAAGGGCTGATCCCGCCCTACCTGCGCTTCCTGCGCGGCGTGGTCGACAGCGAGGATCTGCCGCTGAACATCAGCCGCGAGATGCTGCAGCACAACCCGATGCTGGCCAAGATCAAGGCCGGCATCACGCGGCGCGTCCTGTCGGAGCTGTCGAAGAAGGCCAAGGACAGCGAGAACGCGGCCGAGTACGACAGCTTCTGGGAAAACTTCGGCGCGGTGCTGAAGGAAGGCCTCTACGAGGACTACGAGCACCGGGACGAGCTGCTGAAGCTGCTGCGCTTCCGCACCACCGCCGGTGACGAGCTGGTGTCGCTGGAACAGTATGTCGCCCGCATGAAGGACGGCCAGGACGCCATCTACACCATCAGCGGCGACGACCTCGACACCCTGCTGCGCAGCCCGCAGCTGGAGGGCTTTAAGGCCAAGGGCGTCGAGGTTCTGCTGCTGACCGACCCGGTGGACGAGTTTTGGATGCCATCGGTCGGCGTCTATGACGGCAAGCCCTTCAAGTCGGTGACCCGCGGCGGCGCCGATCTCGGCAAGATCAAGGGCGAGGAGACCGAGAAGCCGGAGGAGAAGGCGCCGGAAGGCGAGCTGACCGACCTGCTGGCCCTGCTGAAGCTGACCCTGTCCGACGCGGTGAAGGACGTCCGCAAGTCCGAACGCCTGACCGACAGCGCCGTCTGTCTGGTCGCCGACGACAACGACATGGACATGCATCTGGAGCGCCTGCTGAAGCAGCACAAGCAGCTGAACGGCGAGGTCGGCAAGCGCATCCTGGAGATCAACCCGTCGCACGCCCTGATCAAGCGGCTGGCCGACCGGGCCAAGGGCAGCGGCGCCACCGACGCGCTGGAGGATGCGGCGTGGCTGCTGCTCGACCAAGCCCGCATCGTCGAGGGCGAACCCCTGCCCGACCCCGCCGCCTTCGCCCGCCGTCTGGCGAGCGCGATGGAGAAGGGGCTGGCATAAGGATCGCCTGCACCAGGAAAGTCTGAAGGAAAAGCCCTCTCCTCTCCGTCGGAGGGGGCTTTTTCCGTTCTAGCGTCCGTCTGATGCTTATTGAAGCACCAGACAGACGCTAGGCCTTTGGTTCTCCGTGCGATTCACGCTTCAAGCGCTTCCGCTTGAACCGATCACACTCTACCCCCGGCCAACCCGCCGGGGCGGGAAGACCAGCGAGATGGTGGTGCCCTCGTCGCGGCGGCTGACCACGTCCAGCCGGCCGCCATGCAACTCGATCAGCCGCTTGGTCAGCGGCAGCCCCAGACCGGTGCCGACCTGGGCGCGGGCCAGCGCACTGTCCACCTGCCCCCAAGGTTCCAGCGCCTTGGCAAGTTCCTCCCCGGTCATGCCGATACCGGTGTCGTAAACCGACAGCCAGAGCGCACCGTCCGCTGCCACGCGGCCGCGCAGCGTCACGATTCCGTCGGCCGGCGTGAACTTCACCGCGTTGGACAGCAGGTTCAGCAGCATCTGGCGCAGCTTGCGCTCGTCCGCCCGCAGCGGCGGCAGATCCAGCGGCACCGCGGTGGCGATGCTGACGCCATGGCGCGCGGCCCGTTCGGCCAGCAGCCGCGCCGTGCCGATCGCCACCCGCACCACATCCACCGTCCCGTCCACCAGCTCCAGCCGGTCGGCATCGGCCTTCGACAGGTCGAGCAGGTCGTTGATCAGCTCCATCAGGTGCCGGCCGCTTTCGGCGATGTCGCGGGCATATTCGCGATAGAGCGGAATGGCGTGCGGTCCCAGCACCTCCTGCTCCAGCAGTTCGGCGAAGCCCATCATCGCCGTCAGCGGCGTACGGATCTCGTGGCTCATGTTGGCGAGGAAGGCGGTCTTGGCACGGATCGCCTGCTCGGCCTGCCGGCGCGCCTCGTCCAGCTGGCGGGCGCGCAGTTCCGTCTGTTCGGCAGAGCGCGCCATCAGCCCGGTGACCGTGCCGACGCCCAGATAGCGGTCCTGCTCCACCACCAGGAAGCCGGTCACCAGCGCCGCCGGCTTCAGCCGCGCCAGCCGCCGCCCGATCTCCGCCAGCGGAGTGGCGCCGTCGATCAGCAGCGGATGCGGATCCATCAGGTCGGCGGCCGTCCGCGTGCCGATCCCCTCTCCGCCGCCCCCCTCGCCGCTGCCGTCCGGCAGCAGCCGGCCGCGCTCCAGCAGTCCGGCGACGCGGCCGTCGCCGTCGACCACCGGCAGGGCGGCAAGCTCCGGCTGGCGCTGGAAACGGGAAAGGGCGGCGGCGCAATCCTGCGAGGAGGAGAGCGGAGCGACCGGAACGGCCAGGCCGGCGGCGGTGAAGGCGGGTTCGTCCATATGCGGCTCCGCCGTGAACGAAGAGGTGGAAGGCGGGAAATCGAACGGCGTCACTGCGGCTTCCCTCCCTCCTGTCGGGGATTGTCGGGCCCGGTGGTTGTCCGGCAGGCGCGCCACCCCGGATCGGACGGCGCTTGCCCAGGGGAAAACCTAGCAGCGGATTATGAGCAATTGGTTTCTACCCCGCTCCATGACGGCATCGCCCAATATCCTGAAAGTATTATGCCCTTGGCGGGGAAAGCGCCCTTCGCTCGGCCGTCCGGCGGGAACGTGGGTGTTTGAGAATGTCTCCGAAACACAGTATGATGGTCAGGTATTCGGGGTGCCGCGAACGGCTGGCCGGGGCGAACTGAACGATCGCCTCCGTTGCCGGCCCTTGCCGCTGGCGTTCCGGGCATCAGGGAGACCGGAGGGGCGAACCGCCGCCCGTCGAACGAAGACAGGATTACAGGGGATGTCCATGCCCTCGCGCCTCGAAGAACTGTGCGTGAAGAAGGGATTGAAGATGACCGATCAGCGCCGCGTGATCTCGCGCGTGCTGTCGGAGGCGACGGACCATCCCGATGTGGAGGAGGTGCATCGCCGTGCATCCGCCATCGACCCGCGCATCTCCATCGCCACCGTCTACCGGACGATGCGGCTGTTCGAGGAGGCCCACGTCATCGACCGGCTCGATTTCGGCGACGGCCGCGCCCGTTACGAAGAGACGAGAACCGATCATCACCATCATCTGATCGACGTCGACTCAGGCGAAGTGATCGAGTTCACCAACGATGAAATGGAACGGCTGAAGGAAAGCATAGCCCGCGAGTTGGGCTATGACCTGATCGGCCATCGGTTGGAACTGTACGGCGTCCCGCGCAAACGCCGTGCCGATAAATCTGAGTCTTAACTATATACGAGACTTACTTTCGATGCGCACAAGGGGTGGCGGCTGACGTGGCCACCATCCGGAATCGCCACCCGCATAACGGGTGGGTCAAGCGATCATCGCTTGCGGGGTGCATCGGGTGCCGGTCTGGACCTTGCCGGGCGCTGGCCCAAGGTTAGGCGAGGAGCAAACCTCACACAGACCGGAACCGGCCGCACCATGGATGACCGTCCCAACAACCGCCAGGGCCAGCCCCCCCACACC
>NZ_WHOS01000112.1 GCF_013340935.1 Azospirillum melinis
TACTGCGGGGCAGGAGTGCAAGATCGTTTCATGGTAGACGACACCGCCCCCCGCATCCCTCCCCCCTCGCTGTGCGTCGGGAGCGTCAGATGGGTATAAGAGACAGCGAGATAGCCGATGCGGACCGCGCCGTCGGTCAGCGCGCCGACGAAGGCGTCGCCGGGGTTGGTGCCCGCCTGGGCGATGAGGGTGAACTCGGACTGAGAGGACATCGTGGGCTCCGTTTGCGGTGTGTCGCTGCTGGAAATAAGATGCACTACGCGCTTTATTCGGGCAAGCGGAAAAAGCGCGTTGCGCGCTTTATTTTTCCGCGATAGGGTGGGGCATGGCAAAGAAACCGACCTCGGAGTGGGGGCAGCGCGCGGACGCCGCCGGCCTCGCCCAAAACACCCTGGCCCGTCTGGCCGATGTGGCGCCGTCGAGCGTCGGGCGCGGCCTGCGCGGCGAGTTCGCCAGCGGGGTGCCCGGCTACCTGCAGGCGCTGATCGTGGCGTGGGAGCTGATGACGGCCGAGCAGCGGGCCGAGTGGCTGGCGCAACGGGCGCCGGCCGACCTGTCATGAAAGGAGCGACGATGACAACGGAAACAGTCCCGGCATGCCCATCCTGCGGGTCGCGCGACATGATTGTCGGCGGCCATGTCTCCTACCACTGGCGGCGTGGGCGCCTAGTGCGGCAGCGCAGCTCCGCGACCCCGGTCGAAGGCGCACCGTGGAACTGCCAGGACTGCGGGATGGTGTGGAGTGGGAACCATGAGCCGCCGTTCGACTTCGAGGCGCAGAGTTCGGTTCTGATCCGGTAGGGCGGGGTGACCCGCCCGCGCCGCGGCCCTGCAGCGCGGTTGCAAATCCCCATGTTCCATAACGCCCGTTCGGCGCCCCGGTTGTGCACCCGTAACCTATTGGTCCGACACGCCTTCGCGTCCCGCGGGAAATTATGAAATCCGCCCCGGCCGCCCCGGAATCAAGATGTGGTAGGGCAGGGCCGGAAACCCGGCGTCCCCCGGTTGAATCGAGGACGCCGCCGGCCGGCCGAAAACCGGCCCCGCCGGGCGCGGCCGAAAACCACCCGCATGACGGGAAACGCCTTGCGGCAGGATGCAACCGCGTCTAAAGTCGGCCCACGGCCCAGGGACGGCCCGAGTTTAAAATGGCTCCGCCGCCATCTTAAAAGTCCCACCCACAGGGGCGCCTCCGGGCGCCCCTTGGCGTTTCCAGATCCAGACCCTGCCGACCCGCTCCGCCTCCCCCCGTCCGATCCGGTCCGGGCACCGGAAAAATGCGCCTGTCTGGGCGCATTCCTTGTTGACGGTGCGCCTATATGGGCGTATAAAAAGGACATCAACGACGGGGACGGACATGCCGAAGGTCGAAACCAACCGCGCAGACATCATCGACCGCCTGACCCGGGACGGGTGGGTGTTCGCCCGCCACGGCAGCGACCATGACGTCTACCGCCACCCGGACCGGCCGGCGACGCCGGCGGTGGTGCCCAGGCACCGCACCCTCTCCCCTGGCGTCGCCCGCCAGATCGCCAAGGTCGCCGGGTGGATTTGATCCACCCGGCTTCGGCCCCGGCCCCCCTACCACACAGAAGGCCCCAACCATGCGCTACATCGCCCTGATCGACGGAGAAGCCGGCGCCTACGGCGTCACCATTCCCGACCTGCCCGGCTGCACCGCCATGGGCGCCACCGTCGAGGAGGCCCTCGCCGCCGCCGTCGACGCCATGCGCGATTGGGCCGAGGTGGTGGAGGAGGATGGCGGCGCCATTCCCGCCCCCCGCCCCGCCGGCGCGCTGCGCGCCGATCCGGACGTCGCCGAGGCCCTGGCCGAGGGAGCGATGCTGGCCACCGTCGCCATGGTCCGCGTCAGCGGCCGCCCGACGAAGGCCAATCTCTCCCTCGACAGCGGCGTGCTGGCCACCCTCGACGCCGAGGCCAAGCGCGCCGGTCTGACGCGCAGCGCGATGGTGGAAGCCATGACCAAGCGCCTCGCCGCCGGAAACCTCTGACCGGAGGAACCCGTCATGGACCTGATGCGCCTGCCCGCCAGCCCGGATCAAACCACCCGCCGGCTGGTGCTGCTCTTCCAGTCGGTGTCGGCCGAGCTGGCCGACCGCCTCGCCGGCGCCGCCGCGGCGCGCGAGGTCCTGCCCCTCACCGTCGCCTACCAGCCGCCGGCGGACGAATACGCCGCCGGCGGCTGGACGGTCACCGCTTTCCTATCCGACGGCACCAAGCTGCCCGTCCGCTGGATGACGCGGCCGGCCTTCAGCGACGCCGATACCAGTCTGCCGCTGCCGCTGCACACCACCCAGCGCCGCGGGGTCGCCCATGAACCGGAGGTGATGGAGCGGCTGGTCAGCGACGTCAGCGGGCACGCCCGGCTGCGCCTGGTGGCGGCCCACCTCGACCCTGCGAAACGGTCAATGTTCCGCACCGGCGAGACGCGCTCGGGCTTCGTGCTGGTGGAGTGCGAAGGTACCCCTTGGGCGCCCTGGCGCCGGCCGGGCAAGGCCGAGATGCCGCGCGGTACGCACCCCGTCTATCACGATGGCCACTTCCTCGGCCGGGCCGCCGTCGAAGGCGGCGCCGCCCGGGTGGCCGCCGCCCAGCCCTTCGCCCCGCGCGCCGATCACGGCTGGCGGCTGATCGAGACGCCGATCGGCAAGCTGTGGGTGGTGCGGCCGCCGGACGATATCGCCCACCGCATCCGCGAGGTGCGGCGCGATCTGGTGCCCTTCCATGACCGGCTGGACGAGCTGGCCAAGCTGGACCTGTCGGAGGAGCCGGCGCGCACCGAAGGGCTGATCGAGGAGATCGAGCAGCTGGCCGCCCGCGTCGACGCGCTGCGCGCTGCCGCCCGCCTGCCGCCCAGACGCGGCAAAGCGGGAAAACCGTCGTGAGAAAGGGGAGACACTGATGGAAATGTACGGCATCCGGGGCATCCCGGCCGGCGCCACGATCCCGACCATCGCGATGCGGGTGCAGGCGCCCACCGCCGAGCGCGCCCTCGCCCTGGCTGCCGCCCGCCCGATCGCCACCGGGCTGCGCCTCGAGGTGATCCACATCGGCGGCGCCCAGGACGAGGAGACGGTGCGTTACGAGGGAAAGTGGCCCTGGCCGGATCGGGCCACCTGATGCTCCGTCGGCTGACCCGGGTGCCCGGCGTCTGGGAAGCCGGTGCCGACCTGGAAGGAGTCGACCCGCCATGACCAATCTGCCGCCGCACACGCCGATTGCCATCGGTGACACCGTCTACGGCCATGGGACACTGGACTGGTACCGGCGCACCGGCGTGACGCATCTGCGGGTCTGGTGCGTCCACCCCGGCTGCACCCATTGGGACTGGCTCCACCTCGAAACCCTTTTGACGAAGGTGGACGCCGGCACCAGCTTGATGCAGCTGGCCCGCCGGTCCAAGTGCAAGTCCTGCCGGCGGAAGGGCGCCCATGTCGAGCCGTCGGAACCGCCGACGCGCGGGACGCACGGCTATCCCGAATGGGTGCGGGCGGAGCGGGAACGCTGCCGCGCCTTCCTGGCCGCGACCGATGCCGACGTTGCCAGCAGCCCGCTCGGCCCATCATTATCGTTACGTGACGAAAATCAGGAAGGGCAGGGGCATGGCTGACTTGGTGAAGAAGCGCCGCGGCCGCCCAGCGGTCCATTTCGACCAAGCGGACCGGCAGGCGGCCTATCGGGAGCGGCAGGCCGATGCCGCGGCGCTGGGGGCGGTGGCCCGCCAAGCGCTCGACCGGCCGACGCCGGCTTTCCTGAAACGCCTGATCGCCCGGGCGCTTGACCAGGCGGACGATCCGGAGGCCCTGCGCGTCGATCTGGCCGCCTACCTGAATGGATTAACCACTAAATTGGTGCCGTAGCCCTTTCGCACGCATAGCCCCGCTGACCCAGCGGAGCATCGCCGCTACAGTCCCGGAGACCATCACCGGGATTCCGTCATGTCCGCCCAACCCGTTCCCCGTCCGCTCGAACCTGTGCTGACCGCCTATCTGGCGGCCAGTGCGGTCGCCGCCGACAACGAGGCGGCCGACCGGGACCTGGGCGGCCTGGAAGCGATGCTGTCCGCCGGCGCGATCAGCTCGCCGGCCGATCTGCACGCCAAGGCCCGCTACATCCAGCACTGCCATCGCCTCGATCCCGCCCTGGTGCCCCGCGACGCTATCGACACGCTGGTTGCCGGCATCGGGACGCTGTTCGGCTCTGCCCTCACCGGGCCTGCGCCCGCCAGCTCGCCGCGCTGACATCATGGGAGCGCTGCCTGCCACCGCGGTCGACCGCCGGACCGTCATCGACATCGAGGCCTTCCTCACCTGGGCCGTGCAGCGCCAGTGCTGCGACCGCACCGACATCGCGCTCCACCCCATGGAGCGCTCGGCCAGCCTGGCGCAGCAGCACGGCCGCCCGATCGGCGTCATCGCCGCGGGTCGCTCGGCCGACGGCGTGGCCACCATCCTCGACCGCAACGACATCGGCGCCGACATCGATGGCGGCAGCGCGATCCGCGGCATCCCGCCCCGCCTCCACCCCGACGCAGAGCGGGTGGGCGAGGCCCTGGAGCGCCTGCCGGTGGCCCAGCGGCGGCTGGTCATCCGCCATGCCCGCCGCGGCGACCGGCCGGAATGGGCGGCCCTGCGCCAGCCGATGGTGGCGGCCAAGCGGCCGTCCGACGCCCCGGGGCGCTATCGGCACCTCACCTGTGCGGAGTGGGAGCTGACACCGCGGCGCTCGGACATCGCCGCCCTGTACCACCGGGTCGGCCGCTCGCTGTTCCTCCCCGACGGCCGCAAGCGGCTGCCGGAGGAAGAGAAGGGCTTCAGCTTCCGGGTTGGCGGCGATGGCCAGCGGTGGCTTCTGGTGAAGTGGTGCCCGCTGGAGCCGAAGCTGAGTGAGGCCGAGGTGGCGGAGATCAACCACCTCTACAGCCTGTGGCGCGATGGCCTGCTGACCCTGTATGTCCGCCTGACCCGCCTGGATCTGCGCGGCCATGTCCTGAGACCTTTTGGCGTGCCGGGCGCTCCGTGGGACCAAAGTCCTTGACTTAGGACCAATACCCTTGACACAGTGAGCGGGACGTATTGCGCCCGCAGCGATGCCCGCCCGGCCCCAGGCCGTGGCGGGCATCCTCATTTCTGGCCCGGGCGATCCAGGGAGCGATCATGGACACGATTTTCCGCCCGGTCCGCCCGGTGAGCCCGGTTGCCGGCTACATCGGGGGCAAGCGCAACCTCGCCAAGCGGCTGGTGCCGCTGCTGCAGAAAATCCCCCACCGCACCTATGCGGAGCCGTTCGTCGGCATGGGGGGCATTTTCTTTCGGCGCGACCAGGCGGCCCCGGCCGAGGTGATCAACGACTACAGCCGCGACGTGGCCACCCTGTTCCGGATCCTGCAGCGCCATTATCAGGCTTTGCGCGACCACATGCGGTTCGGCATCACCAGCCGGACCGAATATGAGCGCCTGGTGGCGGTCGATCCGGACACGCTGACCGACATCGAGCGCGCCGCCCGCTTCCTGTACCTGCAGAAGCTGACCTTCGGCGGCAAGGTGGCCAGCCGGACCTTCGGCGTTGACGTCACCGCGCCGGCCCGCTTCGACATGCAGCGCCTCGGCCCCATCCTGGATGCCGTGCATGAGCGCCTGTCCGGGGTGGTGATCGAGTGCCTGTCCTACGCCGCCTTCATCCCGCGCTACGACCGGGAGGGCACCCTGTTCTTCCTCGATCCGCCCTATTGGGACTGCGAGGGGGATTACGGCAAGAACCTGTTCGGCCGGCCCGACTTCGAGATCCTGGCGACGCTGCTGGGCGAGCTGAAGGGGCGCTTCGTCATGACGCTCAACGACACGCCCGGTGTCCGTGAGACCTTCGGCCGCTTCGCCTTCGCCCCGGTCGAGACGACGTACACCGTTGGCGGCGGCAAGAACGCCGCCAAGGTGGGCGAGCTGGTGATCACGAACGTCCCGGAGTGCCTGACCGCTCTGGCGCCGGCCTGACCGGCAGCCCGAGACGGGCATCATACCCATCCAGCGCCAGCAGGATGGCTTTCGGGATCGGGTAGGCCCGCTTCTCGTAGTTGCGCAGCATGCGCTCGGCGATGCCGAGGATGGCGCAGGCCTGCGGCTGGGTCAGCCGGTGCCTGGTGCGCCAGCCGATCAGCCGATCGGCAGCCTGGGCCAGCCCCAGCTCCCACAGATCGGCCGCGGCGATCAGCCCGCCGGCTGGCCAGCAGACCCGGTCCGGGCCGGCCTCGGCCTGGGCGAACGCGGAATCGTCCGCCGGCGCTTCGGCGCGGGCAGACAGGTCGAGATCATGCTCGGTGCCGTCGGACCAGCCGACGATCAGCCGGCGGCCGCCGGCGGCGAGCAGGGTGGTGATGGTGCGCGTGTCGTCCATGGCGGTCCCCGGCTGTGCCGCGGGATCGTAGGGGGCACCCGCTGCGGTGGCAATCCCAGCGTGGTCAGGGCCGGCGCTGGGGCGCCGGCCCGGGCCGCTTAGGGCCGCTGCTGGCGCAGCAGGAGCATCAACGCGGGGTACAGGGCGGTGACCCGGGCGACCGCGGTCTCCGCCGCGGCACCGGCGCCGACCGCCCCGTTGATGTTGCCGGCCGCCAGCTCGGTTTGGGCCTCGGTCAGCAGGGTGGTGATCTCGGCCAGATCGTCCAGCAGGCTGGTGCCAACGGCGGCGGCGGCGGCGGTGTGGGTGGGCGTGCTCATCGGTGATCCTTTTCGCTGTTCAACCGGCAATCATTGCCGGTCACAAGAGGACACTACCGGCAACCATTGCCGGATGCAAGCGAGAAAAGCGGCAACCATTGCCGGTTCGTGAGAGGCTTCCATGGGTGACCTGACCCGACTGCCCGACGGCATCGCCCCCGTGGGCTTGGCCGCGGCGCTGCCGCTCGACCGCATCCAGGAAGGGCTGATCGACGCCTTCCTGGCCAGCCGCAAGCCCAACACGGTGGCGGCCTATCGCCGTGACTTGGAGGATTTCCGCGCGTTCGTCGCGTCTCGGCCCGAGGCGGCAGCCTATGCCGACAGCGTCGACCGGGTGGCGCGCGAACTGCTCGCCCTGGCGCCCGGCCAGGCCAACGCCCTGGCGCTGGGCTACCGCGCCAGCCTGGACGCCCGGGGCCTGGCCCCGGCGACGATCAACCGGCGGCTCGCCGCCCTGCGCTCGCTGGTCCAGCTCGGCAAGACGCTCGGCCTGGTCAGCTGGGAGCTGGAAGTCGAGAACGTCGACGGCGTCGCCTACCGCGACACCCGCGGCCCCGGCCGCGACGGGGTCAAGGCGATGATCGCCCAGGTCCAGGAACGCAGCGACGCCAAGGGGGTGCGCGACACCGCCATCGTCCGGCTGCTCCACGACACGGCCCTGCGCCGCGGCGAGGTGGTCTCGCTGGATCTGGAGCACTACGATCCGGCGGCCGCCACCCTGGCCATCCTGGGCAAAGGGCGGAGCCAGCGGGAGCCGGTCACGTTGCCCGACGCCACCCGGGCGGCGCTGGACGAGTGGATCGAGGTGCGCGGCCGACACCCCGGCCCGCTCTTCTTCCGGTTGGACAATGCCGGCGCCGGCGGCGGCCGGCTGACCGGGGCGGCGGTCTACCAGCTGGTGCAGGCGCTCGGCGCCGACCTCGGCATCCGGACCCGGCCGCACGGCCTGCGCCATGCCGCCATCACCAGCGCGCTGGATGCCACCAACGGCAACCTGCGGGCTGCGCAGAGCTTCGCGCGTCACCGCGATCCGAAGGTGACCATGCGCTACGACGACAACCGGGCCGACCTGGCGGGGCAGACCGCCAAGCTGGTCGCCGAGGACTGACGGTGCCGATCGGCCCGTCGCGCAAGCTGGAATCACGGAAGGCCGAGCTTGCGAAAAGGATGATTATCGCAAGCTCAACCAGGAGGAATCGGCCATGTCGACGGTGGAATCACAGCCGAAAATGGACGTGCCGGAGCGCAAAGACGGCTACTACGAGGATGCGCGCGGCCGACTGATTCCGTCCCACCTGGTGAAGGATACCGACCTTCTCGAGGACCAGCTGGTGCGCAACCTGATGGGCGGCGCGGAAACGCTGGCGGAGCAAATGCGGGTATTCCGCGCGATGGTCTTCAATGACGTGGCCGCGTTTCTCGCGCTGCTCGCCGAGAAATACGACGCGAAGCGCGGTGGCAAGAAAGGAAACATGACCTTCACGTCTTTCGATGGAAAGCAGAAGGTTCAAGTTGCGGTCGCGGATCACCTGACGTTCGGCCCTGAATTGCAGATCGCGAAGGGGCTGATTGACGAATGCATCGGTGAATGGGCCAAGGACACGAACGATAACATTCGCGTCCTGGTCGATCACGCATTCCGCGTCGACAAGGAAGGGCAGGTTTCGCGCGAGAGCATCTTCGCGCTGCGGCGGGTGAACATCACCGATCCGCGGTGGGAAAAGGCCATGGCCGCGATCGCCGATTCCGTCCAGGTCCAGGGGACCAAAACATACGTCCGTTTCTACCAGCGTGATTCCCAGGAATCGCCCTGGAAACCTCTTAGCCTCGATCTGGCCAACGCCTGATCCCGCCATGTTCACCCACACCACCAGGTCGGTTCGCCGCGCGGCATCCGCCCAATCCACCGGGAGATTTCAGATGGTCTTCGATCTGAACGCCCAGCGGGGCGCCGTCGATGCGGGCCTGTTCGCGCTGCTGGCCACCATGGGCGAATGGCTGGATCTGATCGCCGGGCCGGCGCAGAAGCTGGCCATGTGGCTGACGATCATCGTCGCCTTCGGCCGGTTCATCCTGTTCGTCCTCGATGCGCGTGCCCGGGCACGCGGCGAGCGCGCCATCAAGCCGGAGTGAGGCAACCATGAACCAGCTGTTCGACGGCCAGATCTTCGCGGCGATGAGCGACCCGCTCGATCTCCACCGGGTAACGGTGATGCCTGCCGTGGTGGGCTTCACGCAGGTGATCGGTGGGGTGGCGGCACACAAGGACATCGACCTGGTGGGTGAGCGGCGTAGTGGCCGCACCACCTTCGCCATGCACGTCGCCAGCGTGGCAGCCAGCAATGGGCTGAGAGCCGCCTACATCACCCCGGCCGGCTACCACATCGCGGACGCGCTGCGCAGGACGCACCGCTGCACTGCCTACGTGCTGAGCGCCTTGCACCTGAGGTCCGTCCCACACTCGCTTCTCCCGTGCCACGTCATCGTGGTCGATGACGCCGACCTTCTCCCGGACGGCACCAAGGAGCTGATCCAGCGCTTCCGGCATCCGGAGGGGTCGCTGACCTATTGGGTCCGGGAAGCCCCGCATAAGGCCTGATAGGCACAGCAGAGGTCGCAGCGGCGGGCGGACAAGGCTTTGGCCCGTGAGCTGGTGACCACGGTGGGAGGGTGACAAACCCGGCGACCACGGTGGCATCGGCAAGCCGGGGTGGGTAGCGCGTGGCCCGCCGCGCGACACAGAGACAGACAGACGGCATGAGGGAGATCGCGATGGAGCTGCTGGTTCGCCTTGCCATCCGCTTGGACCCGTGGCTGGGGGGCAGTCGCCGCGATCGCCTTCCCTGGAGCTGGCGGGTTGAGCCACAGCCGACGGTGCGGCAGCGCCTTCTGCAGGTGCCTGCCGTCCTGCGCGGCCGGTTCCTGGTGATGCTGAACCTTCAGCCCTGGCCGATGGCGGCCATCGATGCCGTCGGCACCGCGGTGGCCTACGTGCGGACCGGCTTCTACTTCGCCAGTTCCCTGCCATGGCTGCCGTTCGAACGCTATGTCCGCCGGGAGGCGGAGATCATCCAGCGGGCCAGGATGGCGGATGGACACTGAGGCTCGCTGGGCGCAAGCCCGGGCGGACTACGAGACCGGGATCGGCCCGCGTGAGCTGGCCCGGCGGTACGGCGGCAACGCCGGCGCCTACAGCAAGCGGGCCGCGAAGGAGGGATGGACCAAGCCGGCCGGCACCGAGCCGGCGCCTCCGGAGAGGACTGAACCGCCCCCGAAAGGGGGCAAGGGCAAGCCGGTAAGCCGGCCCCCCCAGCGTGCCCGGGAAACCGGCCCTACAGCGGCCAAAGCGCCGCCGCCC
>NZ_WHOS01000113.1 GCF_013340935.1 Azospirillum melinis
TCACGATGACGGGAACCGGGGCGCAGCTGCTGGCCGACCCGGAGGTTCGCGCGGCCTATCTGGAAGGGGGACACTGAGATGGAAACGATCCTCGGCTCATCGCTTCCGGTGTTCGTGTTCCTGACGCTTCTGGTGTTCGGCGGCTGCGGGGTTCTGACCGGGCAGACGCTTGCCGAAGGGTGGAAGCCGGTGTCGAGCGTGCTGGCCTACTCGCTGCTGCTGGGGGTGGGCGACCGCTTCCTCGCCTGGGGCCTGTTCGGCGAGCAGCTGCTGTCCTTGTGGGGCTTCATCGTCCACACCGTGGTCATCGGCCTGATCACGCTGACCGCCCATCGCATCGCCATCGCAAGGCGCATGGTAAACCAGTATCCGTGGTTGTACGAGACTGCCGGCCCCTTCGGCTGGCGGGAGCGCAGCCCGGCCCGCGGCTGACGCGGTTCCGAAAAAGCACGGCCGAAAAAGAACTGAAGCCGGATTTGTAAAATTTCCGGCACGAAAAGGCGCCGCTTCGTCCAAGCGACGGCGGCGCCTTCACTTTGTCAAAGCCGGACCACGACTTTGGGATTGCTGTGACAATTGGCAATCTTCCGAAAGTCAGAGAAGAAGATCGTGGTGCAGACCATGATATGCGGTTACAATATCATTTAAATTTTGCAATTCGTTGACGCTTCTGTGGCGGACGCCGGCCTTGCCGGCGGTGCTTCGCCGTGCCCTGCGCCGCGTCCTCATGGCCGGCGGTCGGGCAGGAAGCGGAGGCGGCACGGGAAGGGGCAAGAGCATGGCAGTGGACAAGGCGGCCGCATCCCGGCCGCGACGGTTCTGGAGCGTGGGGCGGAAGGTGACGGCGGCCTTCGTCGCCGCCATCGTCGGCGGCTTCATCGTCATCATGGGGCTTCAGGCCAAGATGCAATATGACGACGCGGTGCGGCTCGCCACGCACGATGCCCGCGTCAAGACGGACATGCTGGCCAACGCCACCAAGACCAGCTTCGTCGCCGGCGACGGTGCCTCCATCGAGACGGAGTTCATGCCGCTGGCCGACAGCAACGAGGTGCAGCTCGCCTCGCTGCGGGCGGCGACATCCGCCGGCACGCTCGCCGACTTCTCCAACCAGCGCTTCGCCAAATACGACCTGAAGGCCGATCAGGATCTGGTCGAGGCAGTGCTGGCCGGCAAGGGGGCGCAGACCCGCCCGGCCAACGGCCACATCGTGGTGACGGTGCCGGTGGTGACCGGCAAGAGCAACCGGCTGGTCGGCGCCCTCCAGATCGCCTGGAGCCTGGACCAGCAGATCGACGCCATCGCCGCCCAGATGCGCAACCAGATCGCCATCTGCCTGATCGCGCTGGTGGTGCAGATCGCCCTGCTGAACCTCCTGCTCGGCCGCATCGTCATCCGCCCGCTGCGCGCTATGTCGGCGGCGATGGCGAAGCTCGCCGACGGCGACACCGCGGTCGAGGTGCCCGGCACCGGCCGTTCCGACGAGATCGGCGCCATGGCCGGCTCGGTCACCGTCTTCCGCGACAACGCCCGCGCCATCGAGCGCATGCATGCGGCCCAGGCCGAAGCCGACGCCAAGGCGGAACAGGCCAAGCGCGCCGCGTTGCTCGACCTCGCCGACCGTTTCCAGGGCACGGTGAAGCGGCTGGTCGAGGGCATCGCCGAGTCGGCCTCCGGCATGGCCGACAGCGCCGACCGCATGGCCGCGGTGGTGGGCGAGGCGACCAGCCAGACCCGCAACGTCGCCCGCGAATCCGACGACATCCAGTCCAACGTCCGCTCCGCCGCGGCGGCGGCGACCGAACTCGCCAGCTCCATCGGCGGCATTTCCGATCAGGTCGGCCATTCCGCCCGCATCGCCGGCGAGGCGGTGTCGCACACCGACCGCACCAACGCCACCGTCCAGGGGCTGATCGCCAACGCCGAGCGCATCGGCCAGGTGATCGGGCTGATCCATGCCATCGCCAAGCAGACCAACCTGCTGGCGCTGAATGCCACCATCGAGGCGGCGCGGGCGGGCGAGGCCGGCAAGGGCTTCGCCGTCGTGGCGACCGAGGTGAAGGGGCTGGCCGACCAGACTGCCAAGGCCACCGACGAGATCGCCGCCCAGGTCAACGCCATGCAGTCGGTGACCCGCGAGGCCGCCGACGCCATCGGCGCCATCGGCTCGACCATCACCGAAATCGACGGCATTTCCGGCACCATCACCCAGTCGGTGCAGGAACAGAACGCCGCCACCCAGGAGATCGCGCGGGCGGTGGAGATGGCCGCACTCGGCACCCAGGACGTCTCGGCCACCATCGCAGCCCTGGCCCAAACGGCGGAGAGCGCCGGCAGCACCGCGCTTGGCGTCCAGGACGCCGCCCGCGGCCTGTCCGGCCAGACCCGCGCCCTGTCGGCCGAGGTGGAGCGCTTCCTGACCGAGGTGCGCCAGCAGGCGAACGGAGAGGTGAAGGCAGCATAGGTTCCCTGACGGCGGGGCTCACCCCAGCAGCAGGAACCCCGCTCCGGTGCCGATCAGGGCGCCCGCCCACAACAGGTCGAAATTCACCCAGCCGCGGCGCAGGATGCCGAGCCCGACGGTCTCGAAAACCGCCAGCCCGATGACGGCGATCACCGCCAGCATCGCCGCCATATGCACCAGAACCACCGCCAGCCCGGCCGCCGCCGATCCCAGTGCGGCGACCGGGCCGGTCATTCCCGCCCCCGGTCCGCACAGGGACAGCGCCATCAGCTGCGCCGGCGCCAGCATGCCCAGCAGCAGGGGCAGGATCATCAGCCCGGCCCCGTGGGCCGACGCCATCAGGAAGGACCAGAGCGTCAGCCCGGCAAAGCCGGTGCGCATGCCGACCCTCAGCCGGTGGCGGTATCCGCGCACGAGCCGGTAGAGGCCGAAACCGATCAGGAGGGCGGGCGTGACCAGCCTCAGCGGGGCCGTCGCGACGACCAGCTGCAGGATGGCGAAGCCCGCCACCACCACCAGCACCGACAGGGCATGGCCGAGCGCGATGGGGGGCAGGGCCCTGATGACGGCACCCCGCCGTCCTTCCTGAAGGCCGAGGGCCACGGCGAAGAGCCATCCCATCGCCGGGTTCACTCCATGGAAGGCGCCGAGCCCGGCCAGCGCCAGCCATTGCCACGGGTCATCCATGGAGAGGCGCCCCCCGGATGGCGGTCATGGATAGCAGTAGGAATCCGAAGAGGCGTCGCCGCCTTCCAGCCGGATCTGGTGACCGCGGAACTCGTCGTCGAAGCGCAGGAAGAACCGCTCGTCGATGGTAAGCCCGCCATCCGGGTCGGCATCGAGCTTGACCATCCAGCTCTTGATGCCGTCCGGGTAGAACTGGTCGTCCCAGCTCCGGTACAGCGAGTTGGTGAAATAGACCCGCTTGCCGTCACGGCTGACCTCGACCATCTGCGGGCCGCCGTTGAGGGTGCCGTTGAGGGTGCCGCCATCGGCATCGCCGCCGGGATGGCGGCTGCGCCCGACGATCCCTCCCAACCGCACCGAGCCGGTCAGCCTGGGCTGGAACGGGTCGGACACGTCGTACCGCCGCATCTCCCCCGTGCCCCAGCAGGACACGTAGAGCCAGCGGTCGTCCAGCGACAGGTCGATGTCGGTGACGAGCGGCGGCACCGCCTTGAAACCCTTGAGCAGCGGCGGCAGCAGATCCGGGTCCGCCGGTTCGGCCGGGATGTCGATCACCTTCCGCATGGCCCACCGGCCGGACCTGCTGCCGTCATCCTCGCGATGCCACAGCCAGATCGACGAGGACAGGTCGGACAGGTTGACCACGGCGTTCATGAACCCATGGGCCTTGGTCGGGTCGTGGGCCGGCCGCAGTTCAAGCGCCAGCTGGTACTCCGGCCCCAAATCGATGGTCTGCCGGTGCCGGCGCTTGCGCAGATCCCAGAAATGGACCTGATGGCCGTATTTCGCGCCGAGCAGCAGCTCGGGGTTCAACCCGTCCTCGATCATGTCGGGCGTGCCCCATTCGCTGGTGATCAGCGTATCCTGGCCGAGATGCCACCAGACATCGTAGGCCAGGAACTGCGGACCGCGGTCGATCTCCCACTGGCCGAGCACCTCGAAGGTCTCGTGGTCCATCAGGAAGACACCGCCCGGCCCGCCGCCATCGCCCTTTCCGTTGCCGAGCGCGCTGACATAGATGCCTTCCGGTCCGCAATGCATCGTGTGCGGGCGGGAATAATTGGCGCGCGCCGCGAGTTCCTCCGGCTCGATGATCTTGACGATCTTGGGGTCGGCGGGATCGGGCTTGGTGTCCAGGATGTGGATGCGCGACGACCGCAGCCCGGGCACGATCAGGTATCGCCGCTCCACATGCGGATGCGGAGCGTAGGGGCACAGGGCGGAACTGCAGGCGTTCCAGCCGAAATGGTGCAGCTCGTCGCCAACATTCGGCATGTCGACCCGCCGAAGGAGCCGGCCGTAGCTGGCCGAGGAGGGATCGACATCGACCACCCCCAGCGCATCCGGCCCATCTCCGACATTCAGCATCGCCACATAGGCCAGCCGCTCCGGAGCGGCCTGCATCGCCATGCGTGGCGAGGGGTAGAAACTGGGATCAGGAGTCCAGGTCGCCATGGAAATTCCTCCCAAACCGGCATGCGCCGAATTGGAAAGGATATCTCAGCCTCGACAGGCACCGGCGGAGGAAAAGGGGGAGTATTGTCTATCTGCCGAGGCGACAATCACCCCAATTCCGAAGTAGCTTTCGGAACGGACCGATCAAGCCCCCATCCAGGCTTCCGGCCAGTCCCATGGAGCGCCCGGCGTACAATGGAAAAATTCCCGCGGAAAAATTCCCGCCTCGGGATGAAGGAAGCCGGTATCGGCCGAGAACAGGGGTTCGCTCCGGGAATCCGCAACCACACCGATTCCCGCAACGTCCCCGCACATCTGGCGCGTCGCGATGGCTTCCCCCTCCTCCCCGATACCGGGCGGACCTGCGATCCGCCCGATGCCGCCGGCAACGCATGCGTTGGCACGAGAGGCGGGAAAGGGGATGGACTTTCCGCTCAGAAGAACGCCTGGAGGCCCGTCTGCGCCCGGCCCAGGATCAGGGCGTGGACGTCATGGGTGCCTTCATAGGTGTTCACCGTCTCCAGGTTCACCATGTGGCGGATGACCTGGAATTCCTCGGAGATGCCGTTGCCGCCGTGCATGTCGCGGGCGACGCGGGCGATGTCGAGCGCCTTGCCGCAGTTGTTGCGCTTGATCAGCGAGATGGCTTCCGGCGACCAGCTGCCGTCGTCCATCATGCGGCCGACGCGCAGGCAGGCCTGCAGGCCCAGCGTGATCTCCGTCATCATGTCGGCCAGCTTCTTCTGGACCAGCTGGGTCTGGGCCAGCGGACGGCCGAACTGCTTGCGGTCCAGCGTGTACTGGCGGGCGGCGTGCCAGCAGAACTCCGCAGCACCCAGCACGCCCCAGGCGATGCCGTAGCGCGCCTTGTTCAGGCAGCCGAACGGGCCGCCCAGGCCCGACACGTTGGGCAGCAGGTTCTCGTCGGGGACGAAGGCCTCGTCCAGCACGATCTCGCCGGTGACCGACGAGCGCAGCGACAGCTTGCCCTCGATCTTCGGCGTCGAGAAGCCCTTGGTCCCGCGCTCGACCACGAAGCCCTTGATCTTGTTGTCATGGGCGTCCGACTTCGCCCAGACGACGGCGAGATCGGCGATGGGGGAGTTGGTGATCCACATCTTGGAGCCCGACAGCAGATAGCCGCCGTCGACCTTGGTGGCGCGGGTCTTCATGCCGCCGGGATCGGAGCCGTGATCCGGCTCGGTCAGGCCGAAGCAGCCGATCAGCTCGCCGGTTGCCAGACGCGGCAGCCACTTCTTCTTCTGCTCTTCGCTGCCATACGAATAGATCGGGTGCATGACCAGCGAGGACTGCACCGACATGGCGGAGCGGTAGCCGCTGTCCACCCGCTCGACCTCGCGGGCGACCAAGCCGTAGGCGACGTGGCTGACGCCCGGCCCGCCGTACTCCTCCGGGATCGTCGGACCCAGCAGGCCCAGCTCGCCCATCTCGGTCATGATCTCGCGGTCGAACCGCTCCTCGCGGAAGGCGGAGATGACACGGGGCTGCAGCCGGTCCTGGCAGTAGGCGCGGGCGCTGTCGCGCACCAGCTTCTCATCCTCGGTCAGCTGGGATTCAAGGAGGAAGGCGTCGTCCCACTGGATGCTCTGCACGGTGCGTCTCCTGGTCGTGTCACAGGGCGGTTGATCCGCCGGTCATCGATGGGCCGCCGTCCAAACGGCTGGTCGTAAGGCAGTCATCGGCCGGCCATCGATTGAAACGCACTCTGCCGCGCCGGCGCCATAGCTGCAAACACATATTTTCTATCATAGCCATAACGTTCCTATATGGCTCAAAAGAAACAGTCGCTATGTCGCACGGTTTCATAAAAGTTTTAACGTGAAGCTTACCATTTCCTATGCAATTTTGCCGACGGCACCGTAACCGCCCCCTACCCAACGGACACCCCGCACGTGTTTGCTGCATTGCAACCAATAACCGCTTTCGCCGGTTTTCCCCTGTTGCTGGGCCTTGCTTTGCTTACGCTTCTGCACGAAGACGTTGCAATTGCGGTTGGAGCGAGCCTCGTCAGCGTCGGCACCGTCAGCATCGGCGTGACCGCCATCACGCTGCTGTGTGGGATTGTTATCGGCGATTTGTTCATTTATGTCCTTGGACTATTGTCCCTGCGGATCAGTTGGATCCGGCGGCGGACCGAGGGTCCTATGCTTGAACGCTGCCGCGGAGCCTTGCAGAGGAACCTGTTGCCGACCTTGGTGACTTGCCGGCTGGTTCCCGGCGTCTTGTTCCCGACCTACTTCGCCTGCGGGGTGATGCGGGTGCCGTTCCTGCGCTTCATCGCCATCACGCTGGCGACCGCCGGCGTGCATGTCGGGCTGCTGCTGACCCTGATGACCTCGTCGCTCGAAGCGGCGGCGATCCAGGTGCAGGTGATCGGCATCGGCTGCGCCGCGCTGCTGATGATCCTGCGCACCAAGCGGGCGCAGGCCGTCGTCCGCGCGCTGTTCGCCCGCATCCGGGCGGTGCTGGAACCGCTGCTGCCCGCGGCCCTGCGCGACGCGCTGCACGGCAGCCCGACCCCGCGCGCCATCGCCCTGCCCGGCCTGCCGGTGGTGCCGGCCGGCGCCCCCACCATCGGCTGGGCGGAGCGCATCCCGCCGTTGCTGTTCTACATCCCGCTGGTGGCGCAGTGGCTGGCGCTCGGCGTCCGCTACCGCAGCCTGTCCCTGCCGACCGCCGCCAACCCGTCGATCGAGGCGGGCGGGCTTCTCGGCGAGTCGAAGATCGCCTGCATGGACCTGATCGGGCCGCAGGCGCGCCAATGGGCGGCGAAGTCCGTCGCCCTGGTCAACCGCCCGTCGCTGACCGCGGCACAGCTGGAGTCGCTGGCGTCGGGCGCCGGCCTGTCCTTCCCGCTGGTCGCCAAGCCGGACATCGGCTGGCGCGGCATCGGCGTGCGGCTGGTGCGCGACGCCGCCGATCTCCGCACCTATCTCCGCGGCTTTCCGGCCGACGTTAAGCTGATCCTGCAGGAGCATGTGGCTTACGCCGGCGAGGCCGGCATCTTCTACGTCCGCAAGCCGGGGGAACGGCACGGGCGCATCTTCTCCATGACCTTCCGCTATTACCCGCATGTGGTTGGCGACGGCCGCTCCACCCTGCGCCAGCTGATCGCCGCCGATCCGCGCGCCTCCTGGAAGGCCGACCTGCACCACGAGGCGCTGGCCGACCGGCTGGACGAGGTGCCGGAGGCCGGGCGCACGGTGCGGCTGTCGCTGGTCGGCAGCAGCCGTGTCGGCGGCCTCTACAAGGATGCCTGCGGCCACGTCACCGCGACGCTGACCGCGCGCTTCGACGAGATCGCCGACCAGATGCCGGGCTTCCATTTCGGCCGCTTCGACGTGCGCTTCGCCTCGGTGGAGCGGCTGGCGGTGGGCGAGGATTTCCGCATCATCGAGGTGAACGGCGCCGGGGCGGAAGCCATCCACATGTGGGACCCGGAGTTCAGGCTGGGCGACGCCTACGCCACCCTGTTCCACCAGCAGGCGCTGATGTTCGAGGTGGCGGACGCCTGCCGGTCCGCCGGGGCGCAGCCGCTGACCGCGCTGGAATTGGTACGCTATCAGCGCCGCCAGCAGACCTTGCTTCCGCTCTATCCCGCCTCCAACTGAACGGGCGTGCGCATCGCCGCACGCCAATCGGTTGGAGACGAGATGCGCGGCAGCCTGACCCATCTGCGCAACCGCCCGTCGCTGAGCGGGGCGCTGGCCGTCGCCCTGCTGGCCGGGGGCGTGGCCGCCGTCTGGCTGCGGCCGACCACCGCGGTGCTGACCGGCTGGGATTGCGGAGTCGCCGTCTACATCCTGCTGGCCAGCATCCTGATGAGCCGGGCCACGGTGGCCTCCATGCGCCGGCGGGCCAGACTGCTCGACCCCGGCAAATGGGGCGTGCTGGCCGGGGCGGTGCTGGCCGCGCTCGCTGCCCTGGTCGCCATCGTGGCGGAACTGGTGTCGGCCAAGGGTTCCCCGCATGAAGGAATGGCGGCGGTCCTGTCGGGGGTGACGGTCCTGCTGTCCTGGGGCTTCCTGCATGTCTTCTTCGCCCAGCATTACGCCCACGATTATTGGTTGGGCGGGAAGTCGGGCCAGGACCGCAGCCTGGATTTTCCCGGCAACGACGCTCCCGATTACCTGGAGTTCCTCTATTTCAGCTTCACCGTCGGCATGACCGCACAGGTGTCCGACGTGACCACCCGCGGCGCCGGCATGCGCCGTCTGGTGCTGATGCATGGCGCGCTCTCCTTCCTGTTCAACACCGCGGTGCTGGCGCTGGGCGTCAATCTGGCCGCCGGGCTGGTCAGCTGAGGTCCGCCCGCCCTGTCGCAATTGCTGCGACCGAGCCGTAGGAACCCCTTCCCGGCCGCAGGATCTACGCTACTCTCATCGGATCGAACGCCACGCTTCGCGACGCAAGGCCATGCCGACCCCTCCGTTCCCCGCCCGCGCCTTTTCCTTGCATCTCCGCTGGCCGGTCCGGCTCCGGGCGGCGACGCTGATCCTGCTGCTGGGGCTGCTGTCGCTCGGCCTGGCGTTCGCCAAGGCGTCGGCCCAGACCGCGCCGCCGCCTGCCGCGCCGCCCGCCGCCCCCCCCCCCCCCCCCCCGCCCCCCGCCCCCCCCGCCCCCCCCCCCCCCCCCCCCCCCCCCCCCCCCCCCCCCCCCCCCCCCCCCCCCCCCCCCCCCCCCCCCCCCCCCCCCCCCCCCCCCCCCC
>NZ_WHOS01000114.1 GCF_013340935.1 Azospirillum melinis
GACACGCTGGCGGGCGATGCCGGGGCCAACCTGCTCGACGGCGGGGCTGGCGCCGACAGCCTATCGGGTGGAGCCGGCAACGACACGCTGCTCGGTGGGGCCGGGGCCGACACACTGGATGGCGGAGCGGGCAGCGACACCGCCAGCTACGTCCCCTCGGCCGCGGCGGGGGCGGCGGGCGGTTGGCGTCGGCCTGTTTCAGCGCGCTGCTCAACTCGTCTTGGGAAATCGATCCATCCTCGTCGCTGTCGAGGCTGCTGAACAGTGACGCGGCATCGGTGCTCGACTGGCCGGCAGAAGTCAGAACGGACGTCAGCTCGTCGGCGCTGATGCCGCCGCTGCTGTTGCTGTCCAGGCTGGAATAGAGGTTCTGGGCGAACTGCTGCTGCATCGCGCTCGCCTGCTCCTGCGCCGCCAACAGGGCGCTGCCGCTGCCATAGTCGAACTGGCTGGCGAAGGAACTGAATTCGGTCGTGCTGAGCGAACCGTTGCTGTCGCTGTCCAGGCTGCCCATCAGGCCGTCGACGGCGGAAGACAGCTTCCCGCTGTCGGAGGCGGCTGAGGTGCCGCCGAGCGCGCCCAGCAACTCGTCCTTGGACAGCGACGAGTCGCTGTTGGCGTCCGCCTTGGAGAAGAATTTCTGAAGCGTCGCCGCGCTGTTGGAACTGCCGAGGGAGGAGATCATGGCCGGATGCCCCCGTAAGGTGCCGTCGTGATGGTCAAGATACGCGGGGCGGCCTGGGACTCCTGCGCGGAACGGCGCCGGAATAGATCGGATTTGAGATAATTCTTCAAAATCGGGAGGTGCGCCTCAAAAAGCGCATAGCGAATCCGGCTGCGCTGCGGTGGCGAAGAGGGGGCTGCCTCCTGTATGGTCGCGCCGAAGGTCCACAACCCACCCGTTTACCCTTTCCGTTCGTCCCGTTCCTGCAAAGCACCGTTCCATCTCAAGGTGAGCGATGATCCGGCGTCTGCGTACCCTTCCCTTGATGGTGGCCCTGGCCACGCTGATGGTTCCCGGCTGCATGCCGTACCAGCGGACCCCCAATCCGCCGACCGTTCGGACCGCGCCCGATACCGGAACCGGGCTTGAGCCGATCTATGGGGAGTGGCAGGTGGACAAGCCGACGCCGGCTTATGCCCAGCCGGCGGGCGGCTCGGGCGTCATCGCCACGCTTGGGGCGGGTCAGGCGGTGACCACGCTGGGCCGGGTGCGCAACAGCGACTGGGTTGCGGTGAAGGTCGGCGGCTCCACCGCCTATGTCCGGCTGCATCTGCTGAGCCTGAAGGGCAACACGCCGCGCGGCACCCGCGGCACTTCCACCACCCTGGCGAAGCCCGTCGACAATGCCGGCCCGACCATCAAGGCCGCCCCGCGCGGCAAGATCGGCGCGGCGCCAATCGCCAACTGATCCCAGCGACGGTTGACTTCAGGAAAGGCAGCCCGAAAACAAGACAGGAGTCGCAGGCTCCCCCTCGACACGCGTTCATGATAGAACATATCAGGAACATATGCCTGTCGAGCGGAGCCGAGTCATGCCTGTCCCGTTGTTCCCCTCCCCATCTGCGGACGCGCCGCCGCACGACCGTGCCGGACTGCTGGCCGACCTGCGCGCACGCATCCGGCGGATCGAGGGAGCGGGCGGGGAAGAGGGGAGGACCCTGGCGTTCGGCATCAACTCGGTCGATGGCCATCTGCCCGACGGTGGGCTGCCGCTGGGCTGCCTGCATGCGGTGGCGGCGGACAACCCGGGGGCGGGCACCGGATTCGCCACGGCGCTGCTGGCCCGGCTGGCGACCCCGGAAAGGCCGGCGCTGTGGATCCTGCGCGGGCGCGACCTGTATGCCCCGGGGCTGGCGGCCTATGGGCTGACGCCCGATCGGCTGGTCGCGGTGCGGGCGGTGCGGCCGGTCGATGCACTTTGGGCGATGGAGGAGGCGCTGCGCTGCTCCACCCTGTCGGCAGTGCTGGGCGAGTTGGAAGGGCTGGACCTGACCGCCAGCCGGCGGCTGCAGCTTGCCGCCGAGTCGTCGGGGGTGACCGGATTCCTGCTGGACGCGAGCGCCGGCGCATCGGACGGGCGTAACCGGCGGATGGCGGGCGAGCGGGTGGAAGGGCTCAGCGCCGCGGTGACCCGCTGGCGGCTGGATGCCGTCCCCAGTCTGGATGAGGAGGGGGATGCGGCACCACGCCCGGCCGGAGGCCCGCCGGGGCTGGGAATACCACGTTGGTCTGTCATGCTGGAGCGCTGCCGTGGCGGGCGCCCAGGCAACTGGACCCTCGCCTGGGACGGACAGCGCTGGCACGACGTGGGGAAAGAGGATCGAAGCGGCCTTCGGCAGACCGCAGGACGCGAGTCGGGGCTATGGCCGGCCGGGCAGCCGATGTCCGACAACCGACAGAATCGTTTGTCGGATCACCGCGAACCGGTCGTCGCCAAGCTGACTGCCGGTCAGTAGTCGGTCGCCCAGTCGGGCTCGCGGCGGCCGGGCTGCTCCGACCCGTCCGGCTCGGTCATCCAGCGCGGGTCATCCGCGTCCATCGGGGCGTAGAGCGGCAGCTGGCGGGCGAACTCCGCGCTGTCGGCATCGCGGCGCTGCTTCAGCAGGCGGTCGGCAAGGTGGGCGGGCAGCATGGCAGGTCTCCTTCTGAGCGCCGGATGGCACCGTGGATCAGCCTGACTAAGGCCGGTCCTGGCCCACCCGTCGTCCTGTTTGCCTGGATAATAACTACGCAAGTTCCAGGCCAGCTGTTAAGCGCGTCACACGAGTTCCATGACACACGACTAAGTCTCTACAAACGGTTTATACGAAGCCACTTGAACCCACATGAACAGGTATGACACGAGGGAGTCTTGAGAGGGGATCTGTCGTACGCGCCGTGGCGGCCATCGCTCTTCGGTGAGCAGCGCCGTCCTCGGTGTGAGATGTGTTCCCTTCCGCGTCGTTCCAACCCATATTCGCGGCTAATCCCCTTCAAGGAATGCGTACCTCCCATGCACAGCGCCACCGCCCCCGATTCCTGCCCGACCTGCCTAAAGCCTAATCACCTGTGCATTTGTGAGGCAGTGCAGCCGATCGACAACGGCGTCTTCCTGCTGATCCTGCAGCATCCGCAGGAGAAGCGGGAAAATCTGGGCACCGCCCAGATCGCCCATCTGCAATTCGCCAATTCGATGGTGAAGGTCGGGCTGAGCTGGCCGGGCCTGAAGCGCATCCTGGGGCGCGAGGTCGATCCCAAGCGCTGGGGCGTGCTGTATCTCGGCCCGGTGAAGGATGGTGGCGCTCCGCGGCCGGAGGTGGCGGTGGTCGACAGGAACGGCCAGCCGCTGCGCGACAGTGCGGAGATCCTGGAGGATCTGGAGGGCGTCATCGTCCTGGACGGCACCTGGAGCCAGGCCAAGACCCTGTGGTGGCGCAATGCTTGGCTGCTGAAATGCCGCCGCATCGTGCTGAACCCGCAGTTCCGCTCGCTCTATGGGCAGGCGCGCAAGGAGCCGCGGCGCGACAGCGTCTCCACCCTCGAAGCCGGCGCCTTCCTGCTGTCGCGGCTGGAGGGTGACCAGACCATCATGGACACGGCACTGAAGCCCTTCTCGCTGCTGCTGAAGAAGCTGCGCCCCCCCCGCCCGCGTCCGGCGCTGCCGACCGACGCCGATGCTCCGGCGTCTGCTTCCGATGATGAGGGGGATGAGGGGGCCTGACGCCCGTTCGTGCGGCCGCAACCAACCGGCGGCTGCGCCGTTGATGATGGGTGAGAGGGCCGACGACGTCCGCGCCCGTCATCAACGGAAGAAGGAGAGGGTACGTGCGAGGCATCCTGCTGTGGCTGGTCGGCATTCCGATCCCCGTCATCCTCCTGCTCTACCTGTTCAACATTCTTTGACCGGCCTGGATTCTTTGCTCGGCCCGGCTTCGGTCGGGTTGACGGGGCCACGGCGCCCGGTGCCAAATGCTGGCCGCAAATCCTTTCGATTTTCTTCCCCCGCAATCGAACGAGAGAATGATGGCCAGCGATTTCGTGCCTTTCGGCCTGACGGTCTGCGGTCTCAGCGAGCTTTGCAATTTCGGCGGCGGCAAGGTCAGCCATGTGTTGTCGATCCTCGACCCCGACATGACGGAGCCGAGCGAGTTCGGCGACTATGGCGAACATGAACGGCTGGAACTGCGTTTTCACGATGTCATTGAGCCGACCCCGGGTCAGATCGCGCCGGAACGGTCGGATGTGGAACGCATCCTGGCCTTCGGCCGCGACCTGCTGGCCGAACCGGTGGACTGCCGCCACCTGCTGGTCCACTGCCATGCCGGCGTATCGCGGTCCACCGCGGCGCTGACCATGATCCTGGCCCAGGCGCGTCCCGAACTGCCGGCGGCCGACGCGGTGGGAGCGGTGGTCGCCATCCGGGCCCAAACCTGGCCCAACCTGCGCATGATCGAGTTCGCCGACGACAGTCTCGGCCGCAACGGCGACCTGATCGCCGCCGTGCGCCAGCGCCACCGCACGCTCGGCAAGCAGCGCCCGGAGCTGGTTCAGTTCATGATCGACAATGGCCGCATCCGCGAGGTCGAGGACCTGATCGACTGAGGGAACGGATGCGGCCCCTCAGCCTGTCCCTGCAACAGCCGGTCCTCAATACCCTGCCGGCTGGCCGCCGAAGACACCCTTCGCCCAGGCGCCGATGCGGTGGCGCCACTGTTCGTGCCAGATATAGACGCCGCCCTTGACCCAGTTCATCTGGATCGCGCGGCGCTGGCCTTCGAAGGGATAATGGCCGTGCCAGGAGGTGTCGCTGCGGCGGAAGCACATCAGCGTGCCTTCCTCCGGCGGGACCTCGGCGGCGTAATCCTCCAGGTTCTGGGAGCGCAGGATGCGCAGGCGGCCGCCGGTCGCCTCCCAGGGCGGGTTCATGTAGATCAGCACGGTGATGACCTTGCTGGCCGAATCCGGGTGGATCTTGCCGTCGGTCGGTCGGCACATGCCGCGCGCCGTGAACATGGTCGGGTACTTCGACAGATCCAGGTCGAACTTTTCGGAGAAGGCCTTGCAGACCTCCGGCCCCTTCAGTTCGGCGATCATCCGGTCGAAGCTCGGCCCCTGGGGGAAGACACCCAGCGGGATCGAGCCGGGCTTGTCCACCTTGGGATAGTCGCGGTGCAGCTCTTCCAGATACTCCCGCTTCACGAAGCCCGGAACGCACAGGAAATCATAGGGATCGTGCTGCAGGGGGGTAGCGCGGAACTTGTCCAGATCAAGCATGGACATGGGTACGAGACTCCCAAAGAGCGTGCCGACGGTGGCTTTGCCCCCCAAAACCGGCGTCACTTAAACACGGCGGAAGTTTTATGCAACAGGTTTGTCGGGGAAGCACAATTCTTGCCGCGCCCGCCATTCGGGACCGACATAGTTAACGATGATCGATTTGCGCACCCCGTCGATCGAACGTTTCTCGAAGCCATGCCAAGTGTTGCTTCCGGGGATGAAGATCAGCCCCTCGTTGAAGGCGTAGGGCGCGCGGGCAACGACCGTCCGGCTCTCGTCCAGCACGTCGGTGCCCCAGTGCGAGCAGTTCGGCCCCTTCGAGAGATAGATCAGCATCGTGTATTTCTTGACGCCGATGTCGGTGTGCGGCTCCAGCCAGAAGCCGTCGGTGTCCTGGCAATATTCGATGCGCAGGCTGGTGCCGGTCAGGTCGACGTTGCAGGTCTTCTGGATCGCGTCCACCACCGGGCGGCTCTGGAAGGCCTGGGCCACCGTCTCGCACACCGCGTACCTGCCGCGGTTCTCCTCGCCGAAATAGGTGCGCGACGCGTTGTTGGTTTCGCGCTTGCCATAGGTGTCGGACACCGGGGGCGGTCCCCAGGGCAGATCGGCTATGGCGTCGGCGGACTCTTCCGGCAGCGCCTCGGACAGCAGCCAATGATTGTAGGGCTGGTCGAACAGCCGGCTGTTTTCCAGGCAACGCAGGAAAGAGGCGGAAACGGCGTCGGGAGTGGTCATGGCGGCGGAAGTTCCGGATCGAAGGACGGCCCCGGACCGTGTTCGGTGAAACGGCCGGTTTGCCAGCGCTTATGGCATGGCCGGCGACCGAACTCCGCAGCAAACTGGTCGTACCAGCGGGGTGCGCGCATTGGTCGCGCAGCACCCCGTTCTCCCGTCACGACAGGCCGAATCGCCTGCGGTGGGCGGATAGTCGGCGGCGCACCTCCCCGGCCACCACCTCCGTTTCGTTCAGCGGCACATAGTCCCAATGGTCCAGTGAACCGTCGAAAGGCCGCGTGATGCCGTCCTGGTACAGCCCGTCATGGAAGGCGCGGAACTTGGGCGACCCGCCTTCCAGCTCGATCACATAGACTGGCTTGCCGGTGGAGCAGGCCTCCGACGTCATCGACACGCTGTCGCAGGTCACCACCACGGCGTCGGAAAGGCCGAGATAGGCGAAGTACGGATTCTCGCCGGTGCCGTCCCACACCTCCGCCGGCAGCCCGGACAGGCGGGCGCGCAGGATCGCCTCGTTGTCGGCGCCGGTGCGGCGCGACGGGGTAACCATCAACCCGGCGCCATGGCTGCGCGTCAGGTTGGCCAGCCGTTCGGCCACATCGCCCATGATGGTGGGCGTCAGGCGGTAGACGCCGTTGTCGCCGCCGATCAGCACGGCGATGCGCGGGTGCGGCAGATGGGCCAGACGCGGGGCGAAGCGCTCGGCCGCGTCGGCCAGGATGGTGGGCGTTACCCGGTGCAGGGCGCCGCGGGTCACCATCACATTGTCGCCGCGCAGCTTGTCGTGGCGCGGCACAACGATCAGGTCGAAGTGACGCGGGTTCATCACCGGATCCTGGATCTGGACGGTGAAGGTCCGGCCGCCCGACTGCTGGCGCACCGCCAGCGAGACGGCGATGGATTGCCGCCCGGTGCCGATCAGCAAGTCGGGCCAGGGCGGTTCCACCGGATCGCCGTTGGGGCCGGCGGCGAATCGGTTGCCGATGCGCCAGTAGGGGGTCAGCTGGCGCCAGGGCGTGCGCAGGTGCACGCGCTTGACGACCGGCGTCAGGCCAAGCGACTCCGCCAGACCGATGCACTGGTTTTCCATGCCGGCTTTGCCGTCCGACACAACCCAGCAGGTCAGAGGCGCATTGGTCAGAGGTTGCATGAGAACCCGGATCGTTGAAGCTTCGAAAGGAGGGAAGCCCCCGGGTGGGAGGGCTGCGGCGAAAAGACCGTTATCGGGGTTGCTCGCCCTTGCGGGGGTTTCCGTCTTGGCGTAGACACCATGCCCGTGTAATATCCTTTCTCCAAATCATCCCCGGAGCGACCGAGTAAACCATGCGGCGGGTCAAACTCGACCGAATTGACCGTCGGATTCTGCGCGATCTGCAGAACGACGGCCGGATGACCAATGTGGAGCTTGCCCGACGTGCCGGCATCTCCGCTCCGCCCTGCCTGCGCCGCGTTCGCGCGCTGGAAGAGGCGGGATTCATCCGTGGCTACCACGCCGACGTCAACCCCGATGCACTGGGGTTCGGCGTCACGGTGTTCGCCCAGGTCGGCCTCAGCAGCCAGGCCGAAGCGGACCTAAAGAAATTCGAGGAGCTCGTCAACAGCTGGCCGCTCGTGCGTGAGTGCAACATGCTGGCCGGCGAATATGATTTCGTCCTGAAGATCGTGGCGGAGGACTGGGACGACTACCAGCGCTTCCTGACGACCAAGCTGACGGCGGCCCCCAACGTCGCCCATGTGAAGTCGGCCCTGTCGATCCGCACCAGCAAGCACACCCCCGGCGTTCCCATCGACGTCGATTCGCCCGACATCCCGGAAGGGAATGAGGAGGACGAGGACGAGGATTACGCCGAGGACGAGACCGAGACGCCCGCCCGCGCCACCCGGCGCTGAGCGGGCCCCACTCGCTCGACCCTGTTCGTTCTACAAGGAAGATGCGGCGAGTGCCTGGATCAGGCCCGCCGCCGCTCCCCCCGCC
>NZ_WHOS01000115.1 GCF_013340935.1 Azospirillum melinis
GGTGGGGCCGGGGGGGCGAGCGGCAGGGTCGCGACGCTTGCCGCCATCGCCGCCGCCCGGGGCAGCGGTGCGGCTTCCCGCACCACGTCCACGGCGACCTGGGCGGCCATGGTCGAGGGGGCGGCACCCGTCGCGGAAGCCCGCGCGCGGCGCGGCTTGCGCACCGGCTCGCTTTCCGGCAGGTCGTCGAACAATAGCCGTTGGACGCTCATCGCTGCAGATGCCCCCTGCGCTCCATCGATGCCGCCAGCGCTGCAGCGGCCAATCCCGTTCACTCGCAGTTTGCGATGTGTTCTCTTTTCATTCTAGAAATTGCGGTCGGTTTGTCGAGTGGATTCTGTCGGGCTATGCCCGGGGGGCATCCTGGACGGCCACCGTTTCGAGGAATCGCTCGGGCCGCAGCACGCGTGTGGCGCCGGCCTGGCGCACGGACAGGAGCTGACGGTCGACCGTCACCAGCCAGGGAACCGAGCCGCCGACGGCGGCGGCCAGGAACATGTCGTCCTCCGGATCGCGGCACAGCCGACCGACCGCAGCCGGTGCGACCAGAGTCATTTCCTCGCCGACCCGCTCTAGGAAGGCGCGGCGATCGGTCGCGGTGGCGTAGCGGTCGAAAGTGGGGCGCATCAGCACCTCACGGAGCTCCGCCAGCGTTTCGCTGCTGCCGACGAGGCCGCGGTCGGCCCGCACCCGTTCCACGCACCGGCGGATCGCGTCGTGGCGCCGGGCAGCAGCACTTCCCAGCAGCGCATAGGCCACCAGGATGTTGGTGTCGAGCACGGCCCGGACCGCTGTGTGTACAATGGGGGCAACCATGTCGGGGACGGCTTTGTCGGGACTGAACATTGATATATTGCAGCGCTGTGTCGGTTGAAGTTGTCGGGCCTGATACGAGGCGTCTGTTGTGGGCAGGAACGCTTTGCGGTAATAACCCGGTAAGGTGTGAACGGACTCTTTAGGACGGAAGTATCGGCATGACCAGCATCCTCGTCGTCGACGACAGCCGACTTGCGCGCAATATGGTTTCCAGCGTTATCGCCTCCTTGCGGCCGGACTGGACCATCGTAACCGCGGCGAGCGGCGAGGAGGCGCTCGAGATCGTCGGCGAGGTGCCGCCGGTCGCCGCCATCGTCGATTACAACATGCCGGGCATGGACGGGCTTGTTCTCGCCGAACGGCTGAAGGAGCGTTTCGTCGGCCTGCCCATCGGGCTGCTGACCGCAAACGTCCAGGACACGCTGAAGCGCAAGGCCGAGGCGCTGGGCGTCCGCTTCATCGCCAAGCCGATCACCTCGGACAAGATCCGCGACTTCCTCGCCGCGGCCGGGCAGTGACGACGATGGGACAGCCCGGATCGGTTCCATCGGCGGACAACCCGCTCCGTCTCGACGCCGACGAGGCCGATGCCATCGCCGAATTGTTCAACATCGGCATGGGCGAAGCGGCCGCCGCCCTCAGCTCCATGCTGGGGGAGGAGGTTCATCTGTCGGTGCCGTCCTTCGCAGTCTCGACCCGTGCCCGCATCACCAGCGAGGTTGGCGACGAGCTGGATGGCGAGCAGCCGGTCTGTGCGGTGCGCGGTGCCTTCACCGGCCCCTTCACCGGCGAAGCGATGCTGATCTTTCCCGAGCGCGGCACGCTGGCCCTGGTCGGCCGCCTCATCCCCGTCGACCCCGCTGCCGAGGCGCCGGGCGAGATGGAGCAGGACGCGCTGACCGAGATCGGCAACATCATCCTGAACGGCTGCCTCGCCAGCCTGTCCAACCTGATCGGCGGCGAATTGTCGGGTGCGGTTCCGGGCTATGGCGCCGGCGCGCCGGCGGCGGTCATCGGGTCAGGCACCGATCCGGTGCTGTTCGTGCGCATCGACATGGCGCTGGCGGCCGGCGATGCCAGCGGCCATGCGCTGTTCCTGCTGGACATCGCGTCGCTCGATGCCTTTCGCGAGGCGATCCGGCGGGCTCTGGCGGGGCTGTAAAAAAAGGGGGCGCGAACGCCCCCCGATTTCATCACCCCTCGATCTTCGAGAAGTCGGCCACCGCGTTCAGCGTCGTGCGGATCTGCGTCAGCAGGCGCAGGCGGTTGGCGCGCAGGTCCTTGTCCTCTGCGTTCACCGTGACCTTGTCGAAGAAGGCGTCCACCGGGCCGCGCAGCTTCGCCAGCGCCGCCATGGTGCCGGTGAAGTCCTCCGCGTCCAACTGCGGCTTCGCAGTGGCGGAAGCCTCGTTCAGCGCCGCGAACAGCGCCTTTTCCTCGTCTTGGGCCAGACGGTCGGCGTCGACCGGCTGGTCGAAGGTCGCACCGTCCTTCTTCTCCTCGATGCGGACGATGTTGGACGCGCGCTTGTAGGCCGCTGCCAAGTTGGCGCCCTCGTCGGAACCGACGAAGGCCTGCAACGCCTTCACCCGCGCCAGCAGCCGCACCAGATCGTCCTCGCCGCCGAGCGCGAACACGGCATCGACCAGATCGTGGCGGACGCCCTGTTCGCGCAGCACCACCTTCAGGCGGTCGGCGAAGAAGGACATCAGATCGCCACCGACATTGCCGGCCGGTGCAAAACCGCTGACCTTGTAGGCGCCGTGGGCCGCCGCGAAGATCTCGCCCAGCTTCACCCGCAGCCCGTTCTCCAGCACCAGACGGATCACGCCCAGCGCGGCACGGCGCAACGCATACGGATCCTTCGACCCCGTCGGCTTCTCGTCGATGGCGAAGAAGCCGACCAGAGTGTCGATCTTGTCGGCCAGCGCCACCGAAACCGAAACCGGAGCGGTCGGGCAGCTGTCCGACGGACCCAGCGGCTTGTAATGGTCGGCGATGGCGTTGGCGACGTCGGCGCTCTCACCCTGGCCAAGCGCATAGTAGCGGCCCATGATCCCCTGGACCTCGGGGAACTCTCCGACGACCTCAGTCACCAGATCGGCCTTGCACAGCAGCGCGGCCCGGCTGGCGGCGTCGCTGTCAGCGCCGATGGCGCGGGCGATCTCGGCGGCCAGCAGCTGCACGCGGGTGACCTTTTCGGCCACCGTGCCCAGCTTGGCGTGGAAGGTGATCTTCTCAAGCGCCGGGACGCGGGCCTCCAGCTTGGTCTTGCGGTCCTGGTCCCAGAAGAACTTGGCGTCGGACAGGCGGGCGCGCAGAACGCGTTCGTTGCCGGCGACCACGGCCTTGCCACCATCCAGCGTCTCGGTGTTCGCCACGACGATGAAGCGCGGGGCCATCCTGCCGTTGGCATCCAGCACGGCGAAATACTTCTGGTGGGTGCGCATGGAGGTGATGAGAACCTCTGACGGCACGTCCATGAAGCTCTCGTCAATGGACCCCATCAGCACGACCGGCCATTCGACGAGGCCGGCGACCTCCTCCAGCAGGGCATCGTCGGGCGACAGGGTCAGGCCCTGGGCCTTGGCCAGCGCCTCGGCGTCGGCCTTGATCTTGGCCTTGCGCTCCTCGCGGCTGAGCACGACCTTGGCGGCGCGCAGCTTCTCCTTGTAGTCGGCGAAGCTCTCCACCGTGAAGGCGTCGGGCGCCAGGAAGCGGTGGCCGCGGGTGGAGTTGCCGAAAGTGACGCGGCCCTGGGTACCGCCGATGTCATAACCGCCGTCGAGCACGCGCCCGCCGAACAGGGCGATGATCGAGTGCAGCGGACGGACCCAGCGCACGGTGCCGGTGCCCCAGCGCATCGACTTCGGCCAGGGCAGCTCGGCCATGGCGGCGGGGATGATCTCCGCCAGCACCTCGGCGGTCTCGCGGCCCTTCTTCTCCGTCACCGCGAAGTAGAAGACGCCCTTGCCGGTGTCGCGCTGCTCGCACTGGTCGAGGCTGTCGAGGCCGGCCGACTTCAGGAAGCCGGCGACCGCCTGCTCCGGCGAGCCGACGCGCGGACCCTTCTTCTCTTCGCGCACGTCGGCGGTGCGCTCCGGCAGCCCGCCGACCACCAGCGCCAGACGGCGCGGGGTGGAATGGGCATCGGCGGCCGTGAAGGTCAGGCCGTTCGCCGCCAGCTTGTCGGTGACGAGGCGCTTCAGGTCGTCGGCGGCCCGCGCCTGCATGCGGGCGGGGATTTCTTCGGAGAAGAATTCGATCAGGAGTTCGGTCATGGGTTTACTTCGCCCCCGTCCAGGCTTCGCAGCAGGCCTTGGCCAGCGTGCGCACGCGGCCGATATAGGCTGCGCGCTCGACAACGCTGATCACGCCGCGGGCGTCCAGCAGGTTGAACAGATGCGACGCCTTGATGCACTGGTCATAGGCGGGCAGCGCAAGATTCTGCGCCACCAGCGCCTGACACTCGGCCTCGGCGTCCTTGAAATGCTGGAGCAGCATGTCGGTGTTGGCGAACTCGAAATTATGCTTCGAGTATTCGATCTCGGCGCGCTTGAACACGTCGCCGTACTTCACGCCCTGCCCGTTGAAGTCCAGGTCGTAGACATTCTCCACGCCCTGCACATACATGGCGAGGCGCTCCAGGCCATAGGTCAGCTCGACCGCGACGGGGTCGCATTCGATGCCGCCGACCTGCTGGAAATAGGTGTACTGCGTCACTTCCATGCCGTCGCACCACACTTCCCAGCCCAGGCCCCAGGCGCCCAGCGTCGGGCTTTCCCAGTCGTCCTCGACGAAGCGGATGTCGTGCAGCGCCGGGTCGATGCCGATGGCGCGCAGGCTGTCCAGGTAAAGCTCCTGCGCGTTGGCCGGCGAGGGCTTCATGATGACTTGGTACTGGTAATAGTGCTGCAGGCGGTTCGGGTTCTCGCCATAGCGGCCGTCCTTGGGCCGGCGCGACGGCTGGACGTAGGCCGCCTTCCAGGAATCGGGACCCAGCGCGCGCAGCGTGGTCGCGGGGTGGAAGGTGCCGGCGCCGACCTCCATGTCGTAGGGCTGCAGGATGACGCAACCCTGCTCCGACCAGAACTGGTGGAGCTTGAGGATCAGGGCCTGGAACGACAGGCCGCGGCGGTCGGCGGAATTTCCGCCGTCGGAAGTCCCGATCTGGGAGGCCATGGACGGTCCACAATAGAAATGTTGAAAACGCGCCGCACGATAGGCGGGCGCCACCGTCAAATCAAGCCGCAGCGCGGCAGATCGCGCCGCCGCGGCATCGTATCGGGGGAGGGCGGGAGGCGATTCCCCCCGTCGGCGACCGCGTCAGCGGCCGTAGGGACAGGCCGGGCGGCCGCAGGACACCGCGGAGCGCGGGGCGACATAGGCGCCGCATTCCGGGCATTTCTCCATGTCCTCCGCCTCCATGGCCGGGGCGGGCGCGCCGGCACTGCGCGCGGACGCGCCGCCGGCTGCGCCGTCACGCCGTCCGTGCTGAGGAGGGGCGTCCTGGCGACGGGCGGCGTTGCGGGCGCGGCCGATCTCCTGCACGCGGTTGACCCAGCGCCAGCCGAACCAGACCGCGCCGATCACCAGCGCAAGAAGAATAATCTTGGACAAGGACATCATCGCCGGCAACCCGTCTGATCTCCCGCGCATTCAGCCCGCAGGTGACGGGAAGTCAAGGAAATAGACGGGGGAGTGGAGGGTGGGGGACCGCCGCGAGAGCATGCGGCGGTCCAGCGATAGCGACAGGCTTATTTGGCGGCGACGGCCGGGCGCCAGTTGTAGACCGGAACGACGCCATAGGTGCGGGTCATGTCGGCCTGTCGCACGCTGCGCACCAGAACCTCCGTCCCGGTGGCGACGCGGATGTCGGTTCCGAGCAGTCCGCAATCCTCCGGCACGATGTTGATGCACTGGGTGGCGTCGACCCGGCTCAGCACGATGTCGAAGGGCAGGCCGTTGACGGCATAGACGCCGAGCAGGCCGGGGGCGGAGGTGGCCGTGCGCAGGGTCACCACGCCGGCCGGCAGCGCGCGGTCGCTGGCCGCGGTCGGACGCTGGTTGTGGCTTTCGTCCCACACGGGCTTGCCCGAGGAATCCAGCTTGGACTGGGCCGCAGCGCCGCCGCTGAAACCGGTGAGGGCCAGGGTTGCGCCGCTCACCGCCGCCAGGGCCAGAATCGCCATCCGAAACCGCGACATCGTTATGCTCCGTACTAATGTCTGTTCTTTTTGTCCGCCCGGGCCGCATGGAACGGTTGGGCATCGCCCTATTATATGGGATCCGATTCACGGTGTCGCTCTAGCCCAGACAGCCTAATGTGTTCGGTCAAGGTCATGTTGTGCAGTGGTGGTGCCGACAGTTCGCTCTGGACGCAGGTTCGATGCTTGTGAATGATGTTTCTTGTATCCGTTGCCGAACGGGTTTCGATAAATACGCTTCGGTTGTGAAGCTTTCGCCCTGATCTTTCCCTCGGGCGGTGTGTAGGAGGGTTCTCGCGGCATGGCTGCGCTTATTGCTGATGATCGAGGCGGCGCGATGATGGTCCCCAGGGATGAACCGATGCTGGAAACCGCTCGCCTGATCCTGCGGCCGACCCGGGCAGACGATTTCGATGGCTGGGCGGCGATGATGGCCAACCCGGAGGGAACCGAGTTCATCGGTGGCGTGCAGTCGCGTCCGGTTGCCTGGCGCGGTTTCCTGTCGATGGCGGGCGCCTGGTCGATCCAGGGCTTCGCCATGTTTTCCGTCATCGAGAAGGAGACCGGCCGCTGGGTCGGCCGGGTCGGGCCGTGGGTGCCGGACGGTTGGCCGGGGCCGGAAATCGGCTGGGCCATCATGCGGGATTGCTGGGGCCGGGGCTATGCGGTCGAGAGTGCTGCCGCAGCCATCGACTGGGTGTTCGACCATCTCGGCTGGACCGAAGTCATTCACACCATCCATCCCCGCAACACGGCCTCGCAGGCGGTGGCACGCAAGCTGGGGGCGGAGGTGCGCGGGACAACCTTGCTGCCTGAACCGGTCAACCCGCCGGAGGCGGATGTCTGGCACCAGACGCGCGAGGAATGGCGCGCAAGGCGGCATATTGCGGAAGGCATGTTGCTCTAAAGCCATGCGACCTCCTTGCCGTTGTCGGGAGCGGCAGTGCCGGACTTAAAATTTCCGGGGCAATCGCGGATTCTTGTGCATTTTCACTAGAATTTTTGCGGATTGCCTATGCTATTGGTTTAGCCGTTGCATTCCATTCGCAGCAATCCTATTGGCTGACCGATTGCAGGAGGGGCCCGTAAATGGCCAAGGAACAGGCACTCGCCCTCATTAAGCGCCTCGCCACCGACGGCGAATTCCGTAATCAATTGAACGCCCTCGATATTCAGGGCAAGCAAGCCCTGCTGGCACAGAGCGGGTTCGGCGGTGTCCTTCCCGACCATGTCCACAGCGCCGCCGCCGACGCCTTCAACTCCCTGACGGGCAAAGAGAGCGGTCTGGACAGCGCCGTTGCGGTCGAGTCGATTGCGACCGCCGCCTCGGCTTCGGCGACGTCGGCTTCCGCCACCTCCGCCTCTGCCACATCGGCGTCTGCGACTTCCGCCTCCGCCACTTCGGCCTCTGCCACGTCAGCTTCCGCCACCTCCGCGTCGGCATCTCCGGGCCCCGCCTTCTCCGCCTCCGCGCAGTCGGCATCCGCCTCCGCTTCGGCGTCTTCGGCGTCGGCGACCTCCGCTGCTGCACAGTCTGCGTCGGCTGTTCCGGCTCCGGCCTTCTCTGCGGTCGCCGCTCCGGCGTCGGCGTTCTCGGCTGCCGCGCAGTCTGCGTCGGCTGTTCCGGCTCCGGCCTTCTCTGCGGTCGCCGCTCCGGCGTCGGCGTTCTCGGCTGCTGCACAGTCTGCGTCGGCTGTTCCTGCCCCGGCCTTCTCTGCGGTCGCCGCTCCGGCGTCGGCGTTCTCGGCTGCTGCACAGTCTGCGTCGGCTGTTCCTGCCCCGGCCTTCTCTGCGGTCGCCGCTCCGGCGTCGGCCTTCTCGGCTGCCGCACAGTCTGCGTCGGCTGTTCCGGCCCCGGCCTTCTCGGCGGTTGCCGCTCCGGCGTCGGCGTTCTCGGCTGCCG
>NZ_WHOS01000116.1 GCF_013340935.1 Azospirillum melinis
CACCCGATCCCATCCCGAACTCGGCCGTGAAAAGCCTCCGCGCCAATGGTACTGCGTCTTAAGACGTGGGAGAGTAGGTCGCCGCCAGGTCGCTCAGGCACAAGAGACGCTCAAAGCCAAAGCGCACGCTTGCATCTTCACGAGATCCATCATCCGACGATGATACATCCGCGGGGTGGAGCAGCCCGGTAGCTCGTCAGGCTCATAACCTGAAGGCCGCAGGTTCAAATCCTGCCCCCGCAACCAAATCGAAAAGAAGCCCGCTGTGCTCACGCACCGCGGGCTTCTTGCCGTTCGGAGTGAAGCCCCTGCACCCACTTGTCACGACCCCCGTTCCCTGACCCGTGGTCATTGCGGTTGCGCCGTGGGGGCGGCATGTCGTACCCATTTCGCAAGTTGCATCCACGCGGATGCCCCCGCTGCGCATGCTTTTCCGGCGTGTGCATAAGCTGCGAGCAGATGGCGAGCCCATGGCCAAGCGCAAGGTTTTCGACGATTTCGATCCGGCTCCGTCCGGTCCCTCCGTCTCAGAGACTCTGCGTGCGACGCGGATGGCGCATGGCTATGACCTGCGCGACGTCGCGACGATGCTGCGCATCCGCTATCCTTACCTACTGGCGATCGAGGAAGGGCGGTATCAGGAACTGCCGGGCAGCACTTACGCCATCGGTTTCCTGCGCTCCTATGCCGAGTGCCTGGGGCTCGACCCGGACATGGTCGTCACCCGCTACAAGGAGGAGGCTGCCGGCAGTGTCCGCCGGCAGGAGTTGTATCTGCCTACTCCGGCGGCCGAAGGGCGGGCATCGGGTGGAACGCTGCTGCTCGGCACGCTGGTGCTGGCCGGCATCGTTTATGGCGGCTGGTACTATCTGTCGGCGACCGACCGGTCGGTGGCGGATCTCGTTCCGACCCTGCCGGACCGTCTGGTTTCGCTGCTGGACGGTGTGCCGGCCAAGCCGGCCGAACAGGTGGCTGACCAGTCCGCAACGTCCGGCCAGCCCGGCGCCGAACCCGCCGTTCCGGCACCGGCGATCACGACGCCAACCCAGGCCACAGCTCAATCGCCGGCGAACACGGCCCCGGTCAGCCCGACACAGGCTGGATCGGCACCCTCCAATTCGGCTCCTGCCGCAACGCCGTCCACCGTCGGCAAGCCGCCGCAGACTGCCGTGTCCACCGTCACACCAGCGCCGGCAACTCCGCAGGGCGGTACGGCCAAGCCGCAGGCCGGTACTGCCGCCGCCGGGCTGCCGCCAGCCCAGTCGCCATTGCCCTCCGCCAACGCGCCCGCTGCCAACCAGACGGGTGGGCAGGGTATCGTCAACGTACCGGCCCCGCCGGCCGAGGACGACGACGAGGCATCGCCGCAGGATCCGACTCCGCTGAACGCCGCGGCGGCCCCTCCGGCCGCGCCCGCGGTTCCGGCCGCGTCGGTCCCAGCCAACGGCAAGGTTTATGGCACTCTGAACACCAATGCGAAGCTGATCCTGAAGGCGACGCAGGAAAGCTGGCTTCAGGTGCGTGATGGCAGCGAGATCGTCTTCACCCGCGTGTTGAAGCCGGGCGACACCTTCCGCGTTCCTGACAAGCCCAACGTGAAGATCCGCACCGGCAACGCCGGTGGTCTGGTGGTGATGGCCGACGGCAGTGAAAGCCCGCCACTGGGCTCCGTCGGGCAGGTGCTGCGCGACGTCGCCATCGACGGCCACGGGGTTGTGCGGCGCTGAAACCGGCCGGTGAGGGCGTCAGCCATGCGTCAGCGGCGCCCCACCAACCCTGTCCCTTGAATCCCGGGCGCCGGAGCGCACTTCTGGCCTGATGCCGGCTGCGCTAGGATGCGGCACCCGGTTCCGTTTTGCTGTCCAGAGGCTGACCTGAGATGACCGTGCGCGCCTACCGCCAGATCCTTCGCCGCAAATCGCGCCAGATTCGCGTTGGCAACGTGCTTGTCGGCGGTGATGCGCCGATCTCGGTCCAGACCATGACCAACACGCCGACCACCGACGTGAAGGCCACGGTGGAGCAGATCCAGGCGGCCGAACGCGTTGGGGCCGACATTGTCCGCGTCTCCTGTCCCGACCGCGAATCGGCTCTGGCGCTCAAGGACATCGTGCGGCAGGTGAAGGTGCCGATCGTCGCCGACATTCATTTCCACTACAAGCGCGCCATCGAAGCGGCGGAGAGCGGAGCCGCCTGCCTGCGGATCAACCCCGGCAACATTGGCTCGGCCGAGCGGGTGCGCGAGGTGGTGAAGGCAGCCAAGGACCATGGCTGTTCGATGCGCATCGGCGTCAATGCCGGCTCGCTGGAGCAGGATCTGCTGGAGAAATATGGCGAGCCCTGCCCGGAGGCGATGGTCGAAAGCGCGCTGAACCACGCGAAGATCCTGGAAGACAATGATTTCCGCGAGTTCAAGATCTCGGTGAAGGCTTCAGATGCCTTCCTGGCCGTCGCCGCCTACCAGGGCTTGGCGGAGGCGTGCGACTATCCTCTGCACATCGGCATCACGGAGGCCGGCGGCCTGCGTGCCGGAACGGTGAAATCGTCGATCGGGCTGGGCATGCTGCTGTGGTCCGGCATCGGCGACACGCTGCGCGTCTCGCTGTCGGCCGATCCAGCGGAAGAGGTACTGGTCGGCTACGACATCCTGAAGTCGCTGGGGCTGCGCCGGCGCGGCGTGACCGTCATTTCCTGCCCTAGCTGCGCCCGGCAGAATTTCAATGTCATCAAGACGGTGGAACTGCTGGAGCAGAAGCTGGCCCACATCACCACTCCGCTGACCCTGTCGGTGATCGGCTGCGTCGTGAACGGTCCGGGCGAGGCGCGCGAAACCGACATCGGTCTGACCGGCGGCGGCAACAACACCCATCAGGTCTATCTGTCCGGCGTTACCGACCACCGGCTGAAGGATCAGGACATCGTCCAGCATCTGGTCGGGCTGGTCGAGAAGAAGGCGGCGGAGATCGAGGCGGCAAAGGCCGCCGCGGAGGCTGCCGAAGCCGAAACCACCCGAGAAACCACGCGAGACGTAGCCCCCGCCGCGGAGTAAGCTGCCCGGAATTCGGGCAGGGACAGCGATCCGCGGCGTGACCACCACCTCCTATTTCGTCATCGGCGCCAGCCACCGGACCTGCTCCGGCGTCGTCCGCGACCGCCTGTCCACCGACGAGGCGGAAGTGGCGGGAATGCTGGAGCGGCTGCGTGCCGTGGGGGTGGGGCAGGCGCTGTGGCTCAGCACCTGCGACCGGGTGGAGGTGCAGGCGGTCCATGAACGCCCGAACGAAGCGGCCCTGGCGATTGCCGAGGTCATGGCCGACCGTGCCGGCCTGTCGACATCCGATCTGGCGCCGCAGCTCTACACCCGCACCGGCATCGATGCTGTGCGCCACCTGTTCGCGGTGGCCTGCTCGCTCGACAGCCAGATCGTCGGCGAACCTCATATCCTGGGGCAACTGAAGGCGGCCCACCGCAGCGCTTCCGGTGCGGGGCTGACCGGACCGGAGCTGGAAGCGGTTCTGCAGGCTGCCTATGCAGCCGCCAAGCGGGTGCGCAGCGAGACGCCGATTGCGGAGGGCGCCACCTCGCTGGCCGCGGCAGCCATCCAGGTGGCGCGTGACCTGCACGGCGACATCAGGCGCTGCGGCGCTCTGCTGGTGGGAATGGGCGACATGGGTACCCTGGTTCTGGAGGGGCTGCGCGAGGCCGGGCTGCCGCGGCTGACCGTCGCAGCGCCGGTGGATCGGCGGGCGGAAGCGGCGGCACGGCGGCTCGACGGGCATTTCGCCCCCTGGGCCGATCTGGAGACGGCGATGACCGGCGCCGATATCCTGGTGACCGCGGCCGGCCTTGGGCGCTATATCCTGACCGCTCCGATGATGGAGGCAGTGTTGAAGCGCCGCCGCCGCCGGCCGGTCTTCGTGGTCGATGCCGCCATCCCGGCCGACGTCGATCCGGCGGTTGCGGGTATGGACGGCGCCTTCGTCTATGATCTGGCCGATCTGGAGCGGGTGGCGCTGCAAGGTCGGGTTGGGCGCGAGGCGGCGACCCAGGCGGCCTGGATGATCGTGGACGAGGCGGTTGCCGCTTTCGCCCGCGACCGTGCGGAACGCGCCGCGGTGCCAGCGGTTGCGGCGCTTCGCAGCCATTTCGAAGCGGAGCGGCGGCGCCTGCTGGCCGGGCATGCCGATCTGGATGCCGCATCGGCGACGCGACTGCTGGTCAACCGCCTGCTGCACGCCCCATCGGAGGCGTTGCGGGCCCTGGCCGCCGATGGCAGCGGCGAGGGGCTGGCCGAACGGGCGGCGGCGGAACGGCTGATGTTCCGCCTGTTCGGGCTGGACCGGCTGACCGCTGCCGCATTGGAAGAGAACGAACGGGATAAGGACGAGCGACGTGAGCCTGGACGAGAAGTTCGATAAGGTGATGGCCCGGTACGACGAGCTGCGCGACACGCTTGCGGCCGGCCTTGCCGAGTCCGGCGACTTCGCCCGGTTGTCCAAGGAATATGCCGACCTCACCCCGATTGCCGAGGCCATCGCGGAACTGAAGAAGGGCCGCGCCGAGGCCGCCGATCTGGCGGAAATGATCGCGGCGATGATGGGCGACCCCGGCGCCGACCCCGAGATGAAGGCGATGGCGGAGGAGGAGTTCCACCTCCTGACCAAGCGCATCCCGGATTTGGAGCGCAAGGTGCAGATTTCGCTCCTGCCCAAGGACGAGGCGGACGAAAAGAACGCCATCCTGGAGGTGCGGGCCGGGACCGGCGGCGATGAGGCCGCGCTGTTCGCCGCCGAACTGTTCGAGATGTACCGCCGCTATGCCGGCCTGCATGGCTGGCGCTTCGAGGCGATGGACGTCAGCGAGACCGGCATCGGCGGCTACAAGGAGGCCACCGCCAACATCACCGGCCGTGGCGTGTTCGCCCGGCTGAAATTCGAGTCCGGGGTCCACCGCGTCCAGCGCGTGCCGGCGACCGAGGCGCAGGGCCGCATCCACACCTCGGCCGCCACCGTCGCCGTGCTGCCGGAGGCGGAGGAGGTGGACATCCACATCGACGAGAAGGATCTGCGGATCGACGTCTTCCGCTCTTCCGGTCCCGGCGGCCAGTCTGTCAACACCACCGACAGCGCCGTGCGCATCACCCATCTGCCGACCGGGCTGGTGGTGAGCCAGCAGGACGAGAAGTCGCAGCACAAGAACAAGGCCAAGGCGCTGAAGGTGCTGCGTGCCCGGCTGTACGACCGCGAGCGGGCGGAGAAGGACGCTGTCCGTGCGGCCGACCGCAAGAACCAAGTGGGCAGCGGCGACCGCTCGGAGCGCATCCGCACCTACAATTTCCCCCAGGGACGGGTGACCGACCATCGCATCAACCTGACGCTCTACAAGATCGACAAGGTGATGGCCGGGGAGGCACTGGATGAACTGGTCGACGCCCTGATTGCCGAGGACGAGGCTGCCCGGCTGGCGGAGCTGGGGTGATCGCATGAACCTTCGCACCCTGCGTGGCCAGGCCGAGGCGCGGCTGCGCGAGGCCGGCATCGATACGCCGGAACTCGACGCCCGCTATCTGCTGGAGCATGCGTTGACCCTTACCCGCACCGACTTCGTTACGAAGGCGGAACAACTTATCCCTGATGCCGATGCTGCCCATGCCCTGGCGTTGGTGGAGCGGCGTGTGGCGCGGGAGCCGGTGGGGCGCATCCTGGGGCACCGCGAGTTCTGGACCATCGATCTCGCCCTCAATCCCGACACGCTGGAACCGCGGCCGGACACCGAGACGGTGGTCGAGGCGGTTCTGGCCGCGATCCCCGACCGAAAGGCTGCGCTGCGCCTGATCGATTTCGGAACCGGAACGGGTTGTATCCTGCTGGCGCTGCTATCGGAGCTGCCGAATGCCACCGGCGTCGGCGTCGATCTGAGCCCGCTGGCGGTGGAGGCTGCGGCCGGGAACGCCGACCGCAACGGGCTGGCAGAGCGCGCCCGCTTCCAGACCGGCGATTGGGCCAAGGGGATCGAGGAGCGTTTCGACATCGTGGTGTCGAACCCGCCTTACATTCCCAGCGCCGACATTGCCACGCTGGAGCCGGAGGTGCGGGAGCATGACCCGCTTCGCGCGCTGGACGGTGGGCCGGACGGGCTGGAGCCCTACCGCATCCTCGCCGCCGAATTGCCGCGTCTGCTGGTCCCCGGTGGACTGGTCGCGTTCGAAGTCGGGCAGGGCCAAGCGGAAGATGTGGCGGCGCTGGTCGGGGCGCAGGGGGTGGGTGACACCGCAATCCTGTGTGACCTTGGTGGGGTAAAGCGCTGTGTCAGGGCACGGAAGAGCCTGTGAGGCGACTGCTCATCCAAAAAAACGGTTGGATCGGCAGGCTTTGGCGGGTAGTGTGCGGTACACGACCGCGAACCTAAGGCCTGCGGAGCAAGAATCTCGGATGGTTTTCTGCCGAGCGCTGACCGCCATGGCCTGCCGCACGCGATGCGGACGCGTCGTTTGAACCCCGTGAGCGACCCATGGAAATCGTCCATGGCGGGCTCGGTGGCCGGGCCGCAAGGCCGGATGGCCGCCGGAGCGTTCCGGGGACTGCGCTTCTCTTGCATGGGGCCTTAAGAGCCGAATGAGACAGGGACCGAACTCCAGGCGTTCGCGTGGCCGTGGTAACAGCGGCGGCGGGGGCAGCGGCGGTGGCGGCGGCGGGGGGGGGGGGGCCTGTCCCTTTTAAACATCTCCCAGCCCCCGGGACCGGACTAGAAATCGGATGGCGGCTTCTGCTTGGAAAAAAAAAAAAAAAAAAAAATAAACGTATCCTTATAAACTAAGAACATAAGAAGGCTAGACAATGTTGGAGTTGACGGACAGCACGTAGACTGTACCACATGAGACTAG
>NZ_WHOS01000117.1 GCF_013340935.1 Azospirillum melinis
GGTGGGGGGGAGTGCCTACAGGTCCTCACCGCCGGTCGGCCAGCACACGGTTGGCAATCACCACCGCCTGGGTGCGGCTGTAGACCTTCAGCTTTTGCAGGATTGCCGAAACATGGGCCTTCACCGTCGTCTCGGTGATGCTGAGGTCGAAGGCGATTTCCTTGTTCAGCTTGCCGGTGCCCAGAAGCTCCAGCACCCGCAGCTGCTGCGCGGTCAAGGTGGAGATGCGCCGCGCGATCTCCGCGGTTTCGGCATCCTCGGCCTCGTCGGCGGTCGCCTCTTCCGCGGCTTGGGGAGGAACGTAAAGCTCACCGTTCAGGACCTGGCGCAGGGCGGCGGCGATGGCGTCGCGCGGGGTCGATTTTGGAATGAAGCCGGCGGCCCCGCTCTCCATCGCCTCGCGCACCCAGCGGCGTTCCTCATGGGCGGAGACGACGACGACCGGCGTCGCCGGAAAGCGCTGGCGCAACGTGCGCAACCCCCCCAGGCCGTTCATGCCCGGCATGTTGACGTCGAGCAGCACGAGATCGAGGTCGCCCCGTTCCTCCAGCGCCTGCATGACGCTGTCGAGCCGGTCCGCCTCCATCACGTCGGTGGCCTGGCAGGAATAGAGCACCGCGCTGCGCAAAGCGTCGCGCACCATCGGATGGTCATCGGCAATCAGGATCCGGGTCATGGCCTGCGGTTCCCTGCACAGCGGCAGAAAAGATGAAGATTGGGACAGCGTCCCGCCTCCATTGTGTCAGAGCGAAATGGACGGGTGCAACAACGCGAACGACCCAAATTGTTTTGTGCGCGAACATGTCGCACCGCCATCGGATGTACTCCCCTTCGGTTGGAGTGGACCGTCACTCCTCGTGCACGGTTTCCAGCCAGGAGCGGATCGACCACAGCGCCTCCTGCCCCAGGGCGTCGCCGAACTGCGGCATGTAGGTGACGCCGTTGCGGATCGAGCCGTTGGTGACACGCTCCTTGAACCACTCGTCGCCGGCATCGCCCTTCTCCAGATAGCGCAGGTCGGGGGCGATGCCGCCGGACACCGCACCCAGCCCATGGCAGCGCGCGCAGTTCTGGTTGAAGGCCGACGCACCGATCTCGACGGCGCGCGGGTTGCCACGGTAAGGATTGCTGTCCCGCCACGTCTCACCCAGCTTCTCCAGCCCGGCGGTGTCCACCGGCTGCGGCACGACATCCCCATGGGCGTGAGCCGGACCGCACAGCGCCGCCCACAGCGCCGCCGTCAACAGCCCGGCCAGGGCAAGCGGAGCGAAAGGAGCGAGCCGGCGGGGCCGGGCGGGCGGCTTGGCGGGCCTCTGCGTCATCTGTGCGTCCTCTTCCTGCATCCGTCTTTGGGCTCCCGCTTTGTGCCGTGCCGCAGACTCCGCGCTTCGTGGAGGTGCTTGACGGTTGCGGGGCCGGATTGCGGCCGAGGATAGCAATCGTTCGTTCGCTTAATTATTCGACGATGGTACAAGACCCGCCAGCAAGGTCGGAATTGCGCCGCGGCGGCTTGGTCTATGGTCGGATGACGCAAAGGGCAAGCCGCCGGGAACCCGCCGGGAACCTGCAGTCAGGTCAGCGGCGGCAGCCGCCCGGCATTGATCGCCGCCTTCACCTTCGCCAGCTGCCGCACCGCCGGATCGCCCAGCCGGAGCGCCACCCCTGTCGACAGCACGTCGATCAGCGTCAGATGCACCAGCCGCGAGGCCATCGGCGTGTACATCTCGGTATCCTCCACCGGCCGGCTGGCGATGACGACGCTTGCCATCGCGGCCAGAGGCGACCGCGGCGCGGTGATCGCCACCACTGCCGTGCCCTGCGACCGCGCCGCCGCCGCCAGTTCGTTGATCGTCCCGCTGCGCCCGGTGTTGGACAGCGCCAGCAGCACCCCGCCGGCCGTCATGTTGACCAGCAGCATGCGCGCCAGCACCGGATCGGCGCAGGGCTGGGCGTCGGCGCCGAAGCGCAGCAGCTTGTGCGCGGCGTCCTGGGCCAGTGCGCTCGACCCGCCGGTGCCGACGCACAACACCCGCGATGCGCCCGCAAGAAGGGCGATGGCACAGTCCAGCGCTTCATCGTCCAGCGTGGACGATGCCGCGGTCAGAGCCGCAGCACTCGATGAAAAAATTTTTCGCGCCAGTGTTCCGACATCGTCGTCCGGCGCGACATCCTTGCTGACATAGGGGGTGCCGCCGCGCACCTCGTCGCGCAAGGCATCCCGTGCCTGGGATTCGGCAAGCCGCAGCTTGAAGTCCGGGAAGCCGGCGCAGCCGACGCTGCGGCAGAAACGCACCACCGTCGCCTCGCTGACCTCCGCCGCCTGCGCCAGCGACGTGACGTTCAGATCGAGCACCCGCCGCGGATCGGCCAGTACCAGATCGGCGATCTGCCCCTCCGACCGTTTCAGCTCGCTTCGCAACCGGCGAATCTCATCCAGTATATCCAATGGTGTAGGGGAGGCGGCTGTGCTGTTGACCGGGGATGTCATGGCGTAGAGTTGCTTCCCTGGAAGGAGCCGATTCCGCGAGGCGCCGGCCGCTGGACCATCGCAAAGGCGGCAGCGTCCGGAGCGGCACTGCCATCACTATGAAGAATTTTGCCGTAAATGGCGAGAAATCCAGCCGAGCCACCCTATTTATGAAAAAATTTTTCTTCACAGCCCGTCCTCCCAGGCGTATGGTCCGTTCCGGAAATCATCGCCTCCCACAAACGGTCGAGACGCGATCATGAGCAAGCCCGCCCCCCTGAATTCTGTCGTCGCCCGCGTGACGGAGCGTATTGCGGAGCGCAGCCGCGACCGCCGTGCCGCCTATCTGGCGCGTCTGGAAAGCGCCGGCGGAAAGCCGCGCCGCCATCGCCTGGGCTGCGCCAACCTCGCCCACGCCTTCGCGGCCTGCGGCACGAACGACAAGGCGGCGCTGCGCGGCGAGACACAGCCGTCGATCGGCATCGTCACCGCCTACAACGACATGCTTTCCGCCCATCAGCCCTACGAGCGCTATCCCGCGATGATCCGCGAGTCGGTTCGCGCGGCCGGCGGCGTGGCGCAGGTCGCCGGCGGCGTGCCCGCCATGTGTGACGGCGTCACCCAGGGTTACGAGGGCATGGAGCTGTCGCTGTTCAGCCGCGACGTGATCGCGCTGGCGACCGGCGTCGCACTCTCCCACGCGACCTTCGACGGCGTCCTGTGCCTGGGCATCTGCGACAAGATCGTTCCCGGCCTGGTGATCGGATCGCTCGCCTTCGGCCATCTGCCGACGATCTTCGTCCCGGCCGGCCCGATGCCGTCGGGCCTGTCGAATGCCGACAAGGCCAAGGCGCGCCAACTCTATGCCCAGGGCAAGGTCGGTCGCGAGGAGTTGCTGGAGGCGGAGTCCAAGTCCTACCACGCGCCGGGCACCTGCACCTTCTACGGCACCGCCAATACCAACCAGATGCTGATGGAGATCATGGGCCTGCATTTGCCGGGCGCCAGCTTCGTCAACCCCAACACGCCGCTGCGCGACGCGCTGACCGATGCCGCCGCCCGCCGGGTGGTGGCGATGACCGCCCCCGGCGCCGGCACTCCCATCGGCCGCATCGTCGATGAGCGCGCATTGGTCAACGGCATCGTCGGACTGCTGGCCACCGGCGGCTCGACCAACCACACCCTGCACATCCCGGCCATCGCCGCAGCCGCCGGCATCGAACTGAACTGGGAGGATTTCTCGGAGCTGTCGGCGGTCGTCCCGCTGCTGGCCCGCGTCTACCCCAACGGCAGCGCCGACGTGAACCGCTTCCATCAGGCCGGCGGCATGCCCTTCGTCATCGGTCAGTTGATCGACGCCGGTCTGCTCCACACCGACATCTCCACCATCCATGGCGATGGTGGGCTGGAGCCGTACCGCAGCATGCCGGAACTGGACGAGGGCGGTGCCCTGACCTGGACCCGTGCCGCCACCGACCAGAGCGGCGACCCGTCGGTCGTCGCCACCACCGCGGCGCCCTTCGCCGCCGAAGGGGGCTTGCGCGTGCTGACCGGCAACCTCGGCCGTGGCGTCATCAAGACGTCGGCGGTCAAGCCGGAGCATCGTCTTGTCGAGGCCCCGGCCCGCGTCTTCGACAGCCAGGAGGCGGTCCAGACCGCCTTTCGCGCCGGCGAACTCGACCGCGATGTGATCGTTGTCGTCCGCTACCAGGGCCCCGGCGCCAACGGCATGCCGGAACTGCACAAGCTGACCCCGCCGCTGGGTGTGTTGCAGGACAAGGGCTTCAAGGTCGCGCTGGTGACCGACGGCCGCATGTCCGGTGCGTCGGGCAAGGTGCCGGCCGCCATCCACGTCACGCCGGAGGTGAAAGGCGGCGGTCCACTCGGCCGCGTCCGGGACGGCGACATCCTGCGGCTGGATGCAGAGGCCGGAACGCTGAACGCCCTGGTCGATACCGCGGAGTGGGAGAGCCGTGGCGCTCCCCCGCCGCCGAGCGAGGATGCCTCCCATGGCTGCGGGCGGGAACTGTTCTCCCTGTTCCGCAACAATGCCGGCCCGGCGGAGAGCGGTGCCTCCGTCCTCAACTTGCTGGGTTGATCCCGCAGGACAGAATCCTGGAACCGTGGGCTGGCATCGGGCCGTGCCGGCCCCGCATTGTGACCGGCCCATCCCTGTGGCACCATGATGCACGGGCAGACCAAAGGCACCGTGCCATCGACGTCGAGAGGTCCGAAGATGCACTCCCGCTCCACCGGTGCAGCCCCCGCACTGCCTCCCTTCGACTATACAGTGTTCGGCGGCACCGGCGATCTGGCCCTGCGCAAGCTGCTGCCGGCGCTCTACCTGCGCGACAAGGCGGGGCAGGTGGCCGACGGCAGCCGTATCATCGGCGTCTCGCGCAGCCCGCTCGCTCCCTCCGACTACCGCGCCAAGGCGGAGGAGGCGATCCGTGAGCATGTGCCGGCCGACGAACGCGATACCGCCCTGGTTGCCCGTTTCCTGGAGCGGCTGGACTATGTCCCGGTCGACGCCACCTCGGACAATGGTTGGGACGAACTGGCGGAGCGGCTGAACAACCCGCCCTCGCGCAGCAGCGGTGCCGTGCGCATCTTCTATCTCGCCACCTCTCCCAGCCTGTTCGGTCCGGTCAGCGATCAACTGCGCGCCTTCGGCCTTGCCACTCCGGAGTCGCGCGTTGTTCTGGAAAAGCCCATCGGCCGCGACCTCGCCTCGGCGCAGGAGATCAACGACCGCGTCGGCGCCGTCTTCACCGAACAGCAGATTTACCGCATCGACCATTATCTCGGTAAGGAGACGGTGCAGAACCTGTTGGCTCTGCGCTTCGGCAACTCCCTGTTCGAGCCGCTGTGGAATGCCGACCACATCGACCATGTGCAGATCACCGTCGCCGAAACGGTCGGCGTGGAGGAGCGCGGCGGCTATTATGACCAGTCCGGCGCCCTGCGCGACATGGTCCAGAACCACCTGCTTCAGCTCGTCTGTCTGGTCGGCATGGAATGCCCGATCTCGCTCGCCCAGGAATCGGTGCGCGATGAGAAGCTGAAGGTCCTGCGCTCGCTCAAGTCCATCGGGGCGGACGAGGTCGGCGGCTGCACCGTCCGCGGTCAGTATCGCGCCGGCGCGGTGGCCGGTGGTGCTGTGCCCGGTTATCTCGACGAACCCGGCATCCCGCCCGGCAGCGGCACCGAGACCTTCGTTGCGCTGAAGCTGGAGATCGACAACTGGCGCTGGGCCGGCGTGCCTTTCTATCTGCGCAGCGGCAAGCGCCTGCCGGCCAAGATGTCGGAGATCGTCATCCAGTTCCGGCCGATCCGTCATTCGATCTTCCCGCAAGGGGCAGGGGAGCTACAGGCCAACCGCCTGATCGTCCGGCTCCAGCCCGACGAGAGCATCCGCCTGCATCTGATGACCAAGGAACCGGGGCCGGGCGGCATGCGTCTGCGGCCGGCGGCGCTGAATCTCAGCTTCGCCCAGACTTTCGGCGGCCGGTTCCCGGATGCCTACGAGCGTCTGCTGATGGATGTGGTGCGCGGCAACTCCACCCTGTTCATGCGCCGCGACGAGGTCGAGGCGGCTTGGCAATGGGCGGAGCCGATCATCGACGGCTGGATGTCCCGGCATGAAATGCCGAAGCCCTATATCGCCGGCACCTGGGGGCCTTCGCAATCCATCGCTCTGATCGAGCGTGACGGCCGCACTTGGCATGACGACGAAATCCCGTCGGCCGCCTTCTGACGGGCAGGGGGGCGCCGGGTGTTCCGGCGCCCCTTCCGCCTTGCGGTCAAAAAAATCGTCATGGGGATGCAGAAAGTTCTTGCGCGGTTGGGTGGAGGCCGCATATAAGACGCCTCCCGACGCGAACGACGCCGGCGCCGCCGAAACGGCAGCGACCGACACGCGAACGGGAAGCCCGACAAACCGGCGCTTGACAG
>NZ_WHOS01000118.1 GCF_013340935.1 Azospirillum melinis
GGAGGCGGGGCTGTGTGGTGGGGGGTGGGCCCGCGGCGCGCGGGTAGCCGGCGGGGGGGGGGGGGCGGGGCGGGGGGACTCCCACGTCGGGCCCGCGGGCCCCCCCCCGCCGCCGCGGCAGCCCCCGCCACGCCCGCTCCCGTCACCGCCGAGGCCACGGTCGTCCAGCTTCCCGAACGGCTGCCGGAGGTGACCCGCCCCGTGGTGCTGACCGGCACCGTCGCCGGCCAGACGCCGGAGGGGCTGACCCGCGTGCGCACCGCGGCGGGTGAACTGCTGCTCGACAGCGCGGTCGAGCTGCCGCCGGACAAGCCGGTCACCGTGCAGCTGACTCCCGGCGGCACGGCCCCGACGGGCGCCCCGGCCACGGCGCTGCCGGGCAAGCCGACGGCGCTGATCCTGCTGCAATCGCTGGCGAGCCCGGCGACGCCATCCACCGGCAACGCGACACAGACCCCGCCGGCCGGCAGCGGCGCCACGCCCGCCGTCCTGCTGCCCACCCCGACGCAGACCGCCGTCCCGACCAACTTGCCGCCGCTGTTGCCCGGCACCGTCGTGCCGGCGCTGGTGCTGGCCGGCGGGTCGGGCGCCAAGCTGCCGACCGCCGCCGCGCCGCCGGCGCAGCCGACCCCCGCGGCACCGGCCCCCGCCGCACCGGCCGGGTCCGCGAAGCCGGAGGCTCCGGCCGCCGGGGTGCCTGCCGCTGCGACGGGCGGAGCCTCCACGCCCGCCCCGGCCATGATGGGCGGCGGCAGCGCCACCTTCGGCACGCCGGTCCAGCTGGGCGGCAACGCGGCCCATCCCGGCGCCGAGACGCCGACGGCGCCCACTCCGCCCGGCTCCAGCGCATCGGGCTCGACCCCACCGGGGGAAGCCGCCGGCAATCCCGAACCGCCCGACCTGCCGCGCGGCGCCACGGTCGCGCTGAAGATCCTGACGGTCACCCCGCCGCCGCAACAGCCACAACCGCCCGGCAACCCGGGGGCGGGCAATCCGGAGGCCAACGGGCGCAACCAGCAGGCGGGGAGCCAATCCGGCCAGCAACAGGGCGGACAGGCCGCCGCTCTGCCGACGCCGCAAGCCGACGAGCCGGCCCTGCCGCCCGACACGCCAATCCTGCGCGGCACGGTGGCCGGCAGCACGCCGCAGGGCCAGCCGATCCTGGCGACCAGGCAGGGCATGCTGGCGCTGAACGTCCCGGCCAGCCTGCCGCAGGGGGCCACGGTGACGGCGGCGCTGGCCGACCTCGCCCGCGCCACCCAGGCGGCGGCTCCCACCCTGCCCGGCCCGCCGGGACCGCTGGACGGGCGCGACTGGCCGGCGATGCGGCAGCTGATGGCGACGCTGGCGGCGGCCGATCCGGCGGCGGCCAAGGCGATGCTGGCGACGATGCCGCAGCCGAACCGCAAGCTGACCGCGGCGTTGGGCTTCTTCCTGTCGGCGATGCGCGGCGGCGACGCGCAGGGCTGGCTGGGCGACGATGCCGCCTCCGCCCTCGACAAGGCGGGGCGCCGCGACCTGCTGGAGCGGCTGGAGAAGGATTTCGACGGGCTGCGCCGCGAAGCGGCGGAACCGCTGCCGGGCGACTGGCGCAGCTACACCATCCCGCTGATGGATGCGAACGGGCCGAAGCCGATCAGGCTGCATGTCCACCCGTTGCAGGAGGATGAGGAAAGCGGCGGGGCCGAGCGGTCGAAGCCCGGCAGCCGCTTCGTCATCGACCTCGACCTCAGCCGGTTCGGGCCGATGCAGCTCGACGGTCTGGTGCGGCCCAACCATTTCGACCTGATCCTGCGCAGCCATGCCGCCCTGCCGCCGGAGCTGCGGGTGGAGCTGATCCAGATTTTCGCCGACAGCGTGCGGGCGGTGGGCTACACCGGCGGCCTGTCCTTCCAGTCGGGTGTGCGCAGCTGGGTGAAGCTGACCCGCGCCGGACAGGCCGGGCTGGGGGTGTCGGCATGAGGCGGGAGCGGCTGTCCACCCGCCCCTCCCCCGACGCCCGCCACGATTTCCTGGTGGAGCTGCGCGGCGAACCGCTGCCGGGGGTGCGGCTGACCCTGCGGCTGGTGCCCGACCTGCTGGTGCCCGATCCGGCGTCGGTCGTGGCCTATCTGGCGGAGTTCGCCAGTTTCCCGGACGGGTTGGAGGCGCTGGCCGTCGCCATTCTGGACGACATCAACAATGAACTGGTCCCTCGCTGGGTCGAGGTGGCGGTGGAGGGCGATTCCCCCCTGCCCCACCGCGTGGTGATCGAGGACCGGCAGCCGAGCTGGGACAATCCCCGGCTGATCGAGCGGCTGCCTCCGCCGTGACGCCCGGTCACACCGCGTAGGGCGGCTTGGCGAACCCCGCCGGCGAGAGGGTGAAGATCTCGCAGCCGGTCTCCGTGACGCCGACGCTATGCTCGAACTGGGCGGACAGGCTGCGGTCCCGGCTGACGGCGGTCCAGCCGTCGCCGAGGATCTTCACGTCCGGCCGGCCCGCATTCACCATCGGCTCGACCGTCAGGAACATTCCCGGCAGCAGGTCCTGACCCTCGCCCGGCCGGCCGTAATTCAGCACGTCCGGCGCATCGTGGTAGATGCGGCCGATGCCGTGGCCGCAGAAGTCGCGGACGACGCTGAAGCGCTCCGCCTCGACATGGCGCTGCATGGCGAAGCCGATGTCGCCGACCGTCGCGCCGGGGCGGATGGCCTCGATGCCGCGCATCATCGCCTCATGGGTCACGTCGATCAGGCGCCTGGCGCGCAGGCCGAGCTTGCCGACACCGTACATGCGGCTGCTGTCGCCGTGCCAGCCGTCGACGATCACCGCCAGATCGATGTTGAGGATGTCGCCCTCCGCCAGCCTGCGATCGCCGGGGATGCCGTGGCAGACGACATGGTTAACCGAGATGCAGGTCGCATGGGCGTAGCCGCGATAGCCCAGCGAGGCGGGAGTCGCCCCATGGCCGAGGATGTAATCGTGGCAGAGACGGTCGAGCTCCGCCGTGGTGATGCCCGCTGCGACATGGGGAGCGATCATGTCCAGGGTGGAGGCGGCCAGCCGGCCCGCTGCGCGCATTCCGGCGAAATCCTCCGGAGCGTGCAGCTTGATGCTTCGGTGATCGGCGATTTCGCTCATCGGTCGGCCCGGTTCATGGGAGGGGGGAGCTGGGCGGAGGCCGCCGGCCCGGCGGCGACCGGCATGGCGGCGTGAAGGTCGGCGATCATCCGCTCGACATAAGGCGGCAGCGGCGCGCCGCGGGAGAGGTGGGGGCGGAGGATGGCGATCGGCGCGTCGAAGATCAGGAACTTGGCCCGCGCCACCCGCTCCTCGTCGGACGTCCCGTCTCCGCAGGCCGCGACGCAGGCCTGGAAGGCATCGTCGAACCCGTTTTCCAGCTCCTCGAGCCTCGCCCTCTGCGGTGCCGGGGGCGGGCTGTCCTCGAACAGGGCGACCGGCTCGTTGAGGAGCAGGAAGCGGGCGCGATGGCCGTTCTCCCTCGACCAGGGCAGGATCGCCAGCGCCGCCTCGCGCGGGCGACCCTGGCGAAGCAGCGGAGCGAGGGCATCGACGAAGGAGGCATAGGCGGTGTTCCAGGCGATGCCGAGAACGGCCGCGCGCGAGTCGAAGCGATGATAGATCGATCCCGTCGGCGCCCCGACCCGCCGGGCGATCGCCTGCATGGTGGCGGCGTTGGGGCCGCCTTCGGCGACCAGCACCATGGCGGCATCGATGAAGTCGGCTTCGGAAAACAGTGCGGTTCTGACCATGCCAATTAGAATGGACGTTTTAGAACGTGCCGTCTATTTGTTTTTACGGAAACCGACGACAAGACCGGTGAGCGTGCGCGATCTCGGATCGGAAGACATCGGTTGCCCGCTATCGGTTCGGACAGGCCCATTCGCCGCTGGGCAGGCTGTGGGCAGCGTTGCGTCTGCCGGAGGCTGCGGGATGAGAAGGGGCTGGGGCTGTTGTGATAGGGTGGCAAGCACAAAAACGCTTTTGAAAGCGGACAGGCCAGATGACCGATGATCTTCGCGCGGTTCGTGACGCTGTGGCGGCGGACGGCTTCTCCTTCGTCGCGGCGGACGCCATGCAGGGATTGCTCGACGCCGCCGGGCTGCGTGATTGGGAGGGGTTCGGCGCCAGTTGGAACGACCTGGGCCTGGACACCTACATGGCGGACGGCGGGCGCTACCGCCGCCGGCGCCATGCCGCCTTCGCGGTGTCAGCCGGGGAGATCAGGCGCAAGCCGCACCAGCCCCATTACCAGAGCCGCGACTACAACCCGCTGAACGGCGGCCTGGAACGCTGGTTCGAGCCGATCACCGAGGCGGTCGCGACCCATCCCGCCCTGAACGCGATCCTGAAGACCTGCTTCGCGCTGTTCGACCCGCTCACCCCCGCCGGCATCAGGCCGGAGGTCTGGCACACCGAGGTCCATCAGTTCCGCATCGAAGCCCGTGCCGGCGAAGCCGGACGGCCCACCCCGGAAGGCATGCACCGAGACGGCGTGGACTGGGTGCTGGTGATGCTGGTCCGGCGCGAGAACGTCTCCAGCGGCACGACCAGCATCCATGACCTCGCCGGCCGGCCGCTCGGCAGCTTCACCCTGCGCCATCCGCAGGAATCGGCAGTGGTGGACGACGCCCGGGTGTTTCACGGCGTGACGCCGGTCGAGCCGACCGATCCGGTGCGCCCGGCTTTCCGGGACGTGCTGGTGGTGACGATGCGGCACGCCTGATGCCGCACGCCCGACTGGCCGCCCCGTCACAGCCATGGCCACGGCCTTAAACGGAATACTGCGGCATACTGTCCACATCAGCGTCCGGCACCGGATCCGGTTTGCCTCGAACGCTAATATATTAGTATAATAATCTCATGAGTTATCCGGTGAGGCCGAGCCATGACCGCGGATCCCTTGGAGACGGCGCTGCTCCTGCGCGTGGTGGTGATCCTGGGGCTGCTGCTTCTCGGTTTTTACTAACCTCCTCCACAGGGATGCCTGAGCATGGCGACCGACCTCAAGCGAGAGAATTACTCCGCGACCATCGACGGCAAGCCGGTGGATCTGTTCACCCTGCGCAACGGGCGCGGCATGGTGGCGCGCATCACCAATTACGGCGCCAAGATCGAGCAGATCCTGGTCCCCGACCGCGACGGCGTGCTGGGCGACGTGATCCAGGGCTATGATGGGATCGAGGGCGCGATGGGCGGGCAGGCGTCGATGGGCTCCTTCATCGGGCGTTATTGCGGGCGCATCCCCGACGGGCGCTTCACCCTGGACGGCGTCGCCCATCAGGCCGCGGTCAACAGCCCGCCCAACACCCTGCATGGCGGCCAGCGCGGCTCGCGCTTCCGGGTCTTCGACGCCCGGCAGCTCGACGAGGCCAGCCTGGAGCTGACCTATGTCTTCGAGGATGGCGAGGAGGGCTTTCCCGGCACCCTGCCGCTGCGGCTGGTCTATACGGTCGGCGACGACAACGCCCTGACCATCGCCTGGACCGCGGTGGCGGCCGACAGGACCACCATCGCCAACTTCACCGACCACACCTTCTTCAACCTGTCGGGCGATCTGGGGTCGTCGATCCTCGACCATGTCGCCACCATCCATGCCGGCCGCTATCTGGCGCTCGGCGACACCGGGGTGCCGACCGGCGAGATGGTGGAGGTCACCGGCACGCCACACGATTTCCGCACCCCGGCGGCGCTGGGCGCCCGCATCGACGCCGACGACCGCATGCTGGCGCTCGGCAAGGGCTACGACCTGCATTACGTGATCGACAGGCCGGCGACCGGCACGGCGCCTGTCCTTCTCGCCCGCTTCCTGCACCCGGCGAGCGGCCGGACGCTGGAGGTGCTGTCCACCGAACCCGGCCTGCAACTCTACACCGGCAATTTCCTGGAGGGCAAAACCCCGCGGGATGTCGGCAAGGGCGGCACGCTCTACACCAAACACAGCGCCTTCTGCGCCGAGCCGTCGAAATTTCCCAACGCCATCAACATCCCCCACTTCCCCTCGACCGTGCTGCATCCCGGCCAATGGACCGCCGGGTCCATCGTCTACCGGTTCGGGGTCGCCTGAGGCGTCGTCCCGCCGCCCGCC
>NZ_WHOS01000119.1 GCF_013340935.1 Azospirillum melinis
CACAGACGATCCTCGATTGTGCCGATCCCCAAAGAGACCCAGCACCACAAGGCCGCAACGGCTACCAACTGCCGCCGCCTGCGCATCCCTTCTCACAACACGGTATAAACTTGTCAAAGAACCCGCAACGCCGAGACGCGTCGCTTCCGAACATTTCAGCGGCGCTCCGTTCTGGATCACCGCGTCGTGTTCGGCTTATTTAGTGGTCTTTACTTTCGCTGTCAACCTCTTTTTTTCGAGGCACTCGGCAGTTACTTGGTCGGACCACTGTTTCCCTTGAAGCGTCACTGTTCTTTCGAACCGTGCTGCGTCGCGGGAGGCGGTGTATAGGCCGCTTGGCCGATGCGGCGCAAGCGCTTTTTTCGCCCCCTCGCGATTTTTACCCGGACCGCCTCTTCAGCCGATCCTCTCGCGCACCTCCGCCCCGATCTGGAAGGAGCGCAGGCGGGCGGCATGATCGTAGATCTGGCCGGCCAGGATCAGTTCGTCCGCCTGGGTGGCGCGGACGATCTCCGACAGTTTGCCGGCCACCTGATCCGGCGTGCCGACCGCGGCCATGGTGCCCAGCGCGCGGTCCACCATCATCTTCTCGGCCGGGCTGCTCCACCAGGACTCGATGTCGTCCACCGGCGGCGGCAGCTTGCCGGGGGTGCCGCGGCGCAGGTTGGCGAACTGCTGCTGGGCGGAGGAGAAGATGCGCCGCGCCTCGGCCTCCGTGTCGGCGGCGAACAGGTTGGCGGCGACCATCGCGTGCGGCTTGTCGAGAGTCGCCGAGGGCTCGAAACGGGCGCGGTAGATCGCCAGCGCCTCCATCAGCATGTCGGGCGCGAAGTGGGAGGCAAAGGCGAAGGGCAGACCCAGCATCGCCGCCAGCTGCGCGCTGAACAGGCTGGAGCCCAGCAGCCACAAGGGCACCTTCAGCCCGGCCCCCGGTACGGCGCGGATGCGCTGGTTGGGCTCCGGCTCCTCGAAATACATCTGCAGTTCGACGACATCCTGCGGGAAGCGGTCGCCGCTGTCGGTCATGTCGCGGCGCAGCGCCCGTGCCGTCATCATGTCGGTGCCGGGTGCACGGCCGAGCCCGAGGTCGATGCGGCCGGGATAAAGCGACTCCAGCGTGCCGAACTGCTCCGCCACCACCAGCGGCGCATGGTTGGGCAGCATCACCCCGCCCGAACCGACGCGAATGGTCGAGGTGCCGGCGGCGACATGGGCGATCACCACGGCGGTGGCCGCACTGGCGATGCCCGGCATGTTGTGGTGCTCGGCCAGCCAATAGCGCTTGTAGCCCAAGCGCTCCGCATGGCGGGCGAGGTCGAGGGTGTTGCGGAAGCTGTCGGCGGCGGTCGCCCCCTGCACGATGGGGCTGAGGTCGAGAACGGAAAAGGGAATCATCGCGCGGTCCCTGACAGGAACGGGGGTGGGGCCGGCATGCGGCCATCGGTTGCCAATCAAGGTATGGTCGCGGGGGTGCCGCTTCCACGCCGGGCCCCGCGCGGCAGCCTTGCGTGCGGTAAGTACGGTGTGGTGGAGGTCAAAGATCCTGCCGGCCGCCGTAAAGCCGCCGGCCGATGGGTTCCAGGGTCAGGCCCTGCACCAGGATGCTGAAGGCGACGGCGACGTAGCAGACCGCCAGGATGGGATCGCGGTAGGGGCTGGCCGGCAGCGACAGCACCAGGGCAACGGCAACGCCGCCGCGCAGTCCGGCCCAGGTCAGGATGGCCAGTGCGCTGGATTTGTCCGTCCGCCCCATATGCATGAGCAGGGCCGGCGTCAGGCTGAGCAGCCGCGCCGCCAAAGCCAGCGGAACGGCCAGCACGGCAGCCAGCAGCAATCGCCCCGTCCAGGAGATCGCCACCGTCGCCTCCAGACCCACCAGCAGGAACAGCAGCGAATTCAGCACGGCGTCGATCATCGTCCAGACCACATGCAGGTCACGGCGGCTCTCGTCGCTGCGCACATGCCGCCCGGTGGTGGACCCGATCAGCAGCCCGGCGACCACCACGGCGATGGGGCCCGACAGGCCGAGCCGGCTGGCCAGAGAATAGGTGCCGAGCACCAGCGCCAGCGAGATGGTCAGTTCCACCACGCTCTCGTCGACCCGCCGCTTCGCCTGATAGGCGATCCAGCCGCAGACGAAGCCCAGCGCCGCGCCGCCCACCGCCTCTTTCAGGAAGTCCAGCGCGGCCTCCCCCACCGTCAGGTCCTGCTCGCTGCCGGTCGCGAGGTGGAGCAGCGTGACGAAGAGCACCACACCCGCGCCGTCGTTGAACAGGCTTTCACCGGAGATCACCGACCGCAAGCTGTCCGGGACCGGCAGCCGCCCCAGGATGCCATGCACCGCCACCGGATCGGTCGGGGCCACGGCCGCTCCCAGCACCAGACACCAGATCAGCGGCACCTCGATCCCGACCAGCGGAAACAGGAGGTGCAGCCCCAGCCCCATCAGGCCGGTGAACAGCAGGACGCTCACCGTCGCCAGCGCCAGAACCGTCCATTTCCGCTTCAGCAGGACGCACAGATCCTCGTTCACCGCGGCGGTGTAGAGCAGCAGGCTGAGAATGCCGTCGAGCAGGATCGCCGGCAGGCTGATCTGGTCGATCAGACCGCGCAGCCAGTCGCCCAGGCCCAGGCTGGAGCCCACCGCGTCGATGCCGCTCACCAGCAGCGCCAGAGCCAGCCCCTGGAAGAACAGAGAGATGGTGTTGGGCAGCTTCAGCCACTTATAGTTGATAAAACCGAAGACCGCCGCCAGGGTCAGCAATATGGCGGAGAGATGGAACGGACCCACGGGCAGTCTCCGAAAAAAGTAGCGCAAGCTGCGCAATCGCCCGAAAAATTCCTGGCCGGCGCAAGAAACGGCCGCCGGCTGCGATGATCTCGACAACATCGGCAGAGGTGTGAAAGTCGCGTTCGCACGATGATTCGAGGAAACTACTCCCAAATGGTTAGAGGGCTCCGATTGCCACCCCTGTTCCGATTGCCTATTCTTGCGCCATGGTCTGTGCAAGGATCCTTATGTTTCCCTCAATTTACGCTCACCGTCGCCGCACCGCCGCTGTTGCGATGTCGGTTGCATGATGGCCGATCCGGTCTGGCAGGACGCCGCAAGGCTGCGGCAATCCGCAGTCCCCGGCCGCGCACCCGACGGCACGGAAACAGGGGTCCGGACCGGGCCGGACGTCTTTACCGGCGGCGGCGAGATGGGCCGGCGGATGCGGGAGATGGACTGGTCGGCGACTCCGCTCGGCCGGCCGGAAGACTGGCCACAGTCGCTGCGCACCATCGTCAACCTGATGCTGACCTCCAGCTTCCCGATGTTCGCGGTCTGGGGGCCGGAGCTAACCTTTCTCTACAACGACAGCTACCGCCCGATCCTGGGCGACAAGCCGGAGGCGCTGGGCCGCCCCTTCGCCGCGGTGTGGGCCGACATCTGGGAGGATCTGGTCCCCCTGGTGGCGCGGGCGCTTGCCGGCGAGGCGACCTATCATGAGGACCGGCTGCTGGTGATGGAGCGGCATGGCTATCGCGAGGAGACCTATTTCACCTTCTCCTACAGCCCGGTCCGCGACGAGGCCGACCGCGTCGCCGGCATGTTCTGCGCCTGCACCGAGAACACCGCCCGCGTGCTGGCCGAACGGCGGCTGACCTTCCAACTCGATCTGGCGGAGAAGCTGCGCGGGTTGAACGATCCGGTCGGCATCACCGCCGCCGCCGCCGAAGCCATCGGCCGCCATCTGCGGGTGGCGCGGGCCGGCTATGGCCGGACCGATCCGACCGGCAGCCTGATCTCGGTGGACCGGGACTGGAGCGACAGCGGGGTGGAAAGCCTCGCCGGCCAGTCCCGGCCGCTCGACAGCTTCGGCCCGGCGCTGATCGCCGAGCTGCGGGCGGGATACACGCTGCGCGTCGACGACATCGCCACCGACCCCCGCACCAGCGGAAGCGGCCCCGCGGCGGCCTTCGCCGGGATCGGCGCGCGCGCGCTGCTGGTCGTACCCCTGCTGAAAGCGGGACAGCTGACGGCCATCCTCTACCTGCATGAGGGCGAGGCGCGCCACTGGACCGAAACCGACGCCGCCCTGGCGGAGGATGTGGCCGAACGGACCTGGGCCGCCGTCGAGCGTGCCCTTGCCGAAGCGGCCTTGCGGGCCGCCAACAAGGCGCTGATCCGCGAACGCGCCGCGGTGGAGGCGGCCAACGCCCGGCTGGCGGCGGAGGGGGAGCGGCTGCGCACGCTGTTCCGGCAGGCGCCGGGCTTCATGTGCGTGCTGCGCGGGCCGGACCATGTCTTTGAACTGGCGAACGACACCTACATGCAGCTGGTCGGCCGCCAGGATCTGGTGGACCGCCCGGCGCGGGACGCGCTGCCGGAGGTGGAGGGCCAGGGCTTCTTCGAATTGCTCGACCGCGTCTATGCCAGCGGCGAGACCTTCGTCGGGCGGAGCATGCCCATCAGTTTCCAGCGCCGGCCGGGCGGGCCGCTGGAGGAGCGCTTCCTCACCTTCGTCTATCAGCCGATCAAGGATGAGGACGGCCGCGTCACCGGCCTGTTCGTCGAGGGCAGCGACGTCACCGAGGCGAAGCGGGCCGAGGAGGAGCTGCAACAGCTCAACGCCACGCTGGAGGCCCGCGTGGCCGAGGAGGTGGCGGAGCGCGAGCGCGTCCAGATCGCGCTGTTGCAGACGCAGAAGACCGAGGCGCTGGGCCAGATGACCGGCGGCGTCGCCCACGACTTCAACAACCTGCTCCAGGCGCTGTCCGGCTGCCTGCACATGATCGAGAAACGGGCGGAGGGCACGCGCATCCAGCCGCTGGTCGATGCCGGCCGGCAGGCGGTGGACCGCGGCGCCAAGCTGGTGCAGCAGCTGATGGCCTTCGCCCGCCGGCAGGCCCTGCGGCCGGAGACGGTCGATCTGCGCGACCGCGTGCTCGGCATGTCGGAACTGCTGAACCGGGCCCTGCGCGCCGACATCCGGCTGGAGGTGGACTTCGCCACCGGGCTCTGGCCGGTGGAGATCGATGCGACGCAGCTGGAGCTTGCCCTGCTGAACCTCGTGGTCAACGCGCGCGACGCGATGCCGGACGGCGGCATGCTGTCGATCCGGGCGGCCAACGTCACCCTGACGCATGGCGATCCGCAGGCGCCCAATGGGCTGTCGGGGGAATTCGTCCGGCTGACGGTGAGCGACACCGGCACCGGCATGCCGGCTGATGTGCAGGCCCGTGCCTTCGACCCCTTCTTCACCACCAAGGAGATCGGCAAGGGCAGCGGGCTGGGGCTGTCGCAGGTCTACGGCTTCGCCCGCCATTCCGGCGGCACCGTCTGGATCGAGAGCGAGGAAGGGCGCGGCACCACCATCGGCCTGCTGATCCGCCGGTCCGGCACCGCCCCGGCGACGGCGGCGGAACCGGCGGCGGCGGAGGCCGGCGCCAGCCGGGTCGGCGGCCATGTGCTGGTGGTGGAGGACGATCCCATCGTCGCGCTGACCGTGGCGACCGCGCTGGAGGATGCCGGCTTCACCATCACCCGTGCGGCCACCGCCGACGAGGCGCTGCCCCTGCTGGAAGCCGGCGGTTTCGATCTGCTGTTCAGCGACGTGGTGATGCCCGGCATCATGAGCGGCGTCGATCTGGCGCGGAGCGCGCAGCGGCTCCGGCCCGATCTGCCCGTCGTTCTGGCGACCGGCTACAGCGAGGAGGTCGCCCGCGCCACCGGGGTGATGGTGCTGCCGAAACCCTACCGCATCGACCATCTGGTCGAGGTGCTGGACACGCTGCTGACGGACGCGGGCCGGGTGGGGGATAGAATTCCCTCTCCCGCCCCGGGAGAGGGAAGGGGCCCAAGCGAAGCTTGGGAAGGGTGAGGGGTAGCGCAAGGAACCATGCGCTTCTGAATTCTTGCCTTACCCCTCACCCTCCCCACCCCCGCGGC
>NZ_WHOS01000011.1 GCF_013340935.1 Azospirillum melinis
GTCAAAACCTCGATACGCTGGTAAGCCATGACGTTTGCAACTCGTTTGCGTCAGCGCGATGACGCGCAACGCAAAACTCAAACGTCAGACCCTGTTTTGCCAAGGTGGCCCTCACCGGAGGCGTACGTTTAAGCTGAAAAGGCGGTGCTTTTGCACCGCCTTTTCAGACTCACACTTTCTTGCGTCTTCGGGTCCCCGAAGACCATGTGCGCTGATATGCCAGCGACATTGATGACGTGCCGACGGCTTCAGCCCGGTGCCGGCTCCCCCTCCTCCAGACGCAGGTGCGCCGTGTCCGTAGGGCCGATCAGCGCCAGCTCGCAGGCGGTCGGCCGAGCAGGGCGCCGGTGGCGTCCTGCGGCAGGACCTGGATGATTTGGAGGGCGTCATCAATGGAGTGCGCCGACCAGGGGCTCGAACATCGAGGACGAGCGAAGCGTGCTGTCGATGTGGCCCGGCGTGACGATGTCGGTAACCCGCGCCGCCGGTCAGCGTCTCCAAGCCGCTGCCGGCGGTACCTGTCAGGGTCTAAGCATCGAGGAGGTTTAGGTGGCGTCGATGTGGCTCGGCGTGACGACGTCGGTAACCCGTGCCGCCGGTCAGCGTCTCCAAGCCGCTGCCGGCGCTACCCGTTAGGGTCTCAAGCATTGAGCGGGATGCCTTGGCGTCGATGTGGCTCGGCGTAACGACATCGGTGCCGTTGCCGCCGGTAATGGTCTCAACGACTGAGGCCAGCAGGGTGTTGCCACCACCGCTACCCAGCGTGACGATGTTGGTGCCCGCACCGCCGGTCAGAGTCTCCATTGCAGAGACCGTCAGGGTGCTGCCGACGCTACTCACCGTAACGGCGTCGGTGCCGCTCGACAGGGTCTCGAACATCGTGGATGAACGAAGCGTGTTGTCGACACCCATTGGTGCCACAAGCTGGTTTTCTCCAAATATGCCCTCTAACCGACGCTCATAATTCTGAACGATGTCTCTTCTAATGGCGCTACCAAAGGCAGAATCCTTCTTTTCTTGGCTAAGTGAGCCAAGTGGCATTTTCTGATTTTTAGCATCTATTGTGATCACATTTCTAAATGTGAATATTATTATCAATTTTGGCACACGAAATCTCGAAGAGCGCAGCAATGCTTCGTGCACTCTGATGCTATTAATTTTCTCTGGCACAAACCGTGACAATGTATTCCCTATATATGTTTTAGAAATTAGGTCGATCATAGACAATATTCTTTCTCTATATGAGAGAACTATTTGATCGAGTATTGGAGCGTAACCAGAGGACTGCCGCCCCCTCGATTCGGTTTCGACACGGGAAAGACGCGCGCAGGCGTGCCATGCAACGCGAAAATTCTTCCTTCCGCGATTTACTGGACTAGGGCTGGGCGACGCAGGGGGGGGAGGCGTCTGCTTCTTGCCTTTGAACAGGGCATAAACAGCTATCCCTGTAGCAGTAACGGTCGCAAGAGAGCTAACGAGATTTATCGCAAGAGAGCCGCCAGGAGAAATGCCAAACTGATAAATACTGTCAAGAGCATGCTGTGAAGTTTCGCTGACAGTGTCCCAATAAGCTCCAGTCAGCGCACCGGATATAAAGGCCACGCTTATTTTCAGCTTCGTCGCCAAGCTGTGATGTTGGGGCCAAAGGCCATTTTTCAGCGTAGGCTTGCGCATCCCAACGACCCCCTGCCCCGCGTTTCGCCACAGCGGAGTAAGGTATCAGAGGGCTAAGAGCCGCGATATTTATACAAAAGTCAAAGCGCGTGGTCGACCTGTTGGCTGCTGAGTTCTGCTGCGCCGAGGCGAGCTGAGTTTTCCCTCGCCGCTGACGCAACCCTGACCAGCGGATCGAGAACAACAGCGGCAGGATCGAGGGCGTGGCGATGGCTTTGGTCTGATGCACGGGGGGAGCCCCGGTGTTCCTTGTCGACTGCTGGATGTCCGTCATAAACGACCGTTTATGCGCCTGCTCTCGTAAAGCAGTTCTTAGGCATATGGAAAGCCGGCACTGCGATTCCGCGTCTCGCTACAGCCGATCCAGCAGGACCTAGGCATATGGCCAAAAATGGCGCTTTGTGGCCAGAAATGGCAGAAATTCGCACGGATTTGAAGGGCAGGATGGGTGATGTGGTCCCCTGTGGGCCCACATCACCGCCTTATTCGCCTGCAGCTCAACGGCGCCCTGCTCTGCGAGGCAGACAGGTTGCACCTGTAATGACGGCTCCAGCATGGGGCATATGGGTCGCCCACCAAGGGCAGGCCAACCATGGGCTGGCGTATCCTGTCCCGCTTTCGTTGCCGCTATCATTTCAAAAGAGCCCAAATATAGGCGGAGCCTGTCCGCCTCGCAGAGCAGGGCGCCGTTGAGCTGCAGGCGAATAGGGCGGTGATGTGGTACCAAAGGTGCCACATCACCCATCCTGCCCTCTGATCCTTAGCGAACTTTCGCCACTTTCTGCCACAAAACGCCATTTCCGACCACCAAATGACGTTCAAGACCCTACTTCACGTTGTCCGCCATTGTCATCTTGGAGTAAAATAAAATTTAGAATGTTCACGCTTATGAACGTCAACTTATAAGGTGATTATTGTGACGAAGTTCTCAACACTGTGCGAAGTTTGGCTCGATGATGAGGAGTTTCGAGCTGGGTATGAGGCGCAGGAGCGAGAGTTTGCGATTGCTGACAAAGTACGCCGTACGATGTGCGAGGCACGCGAGCGAGCTGGGCTGACACGCGGGGATGTGGCCAAGCGTCTGCACACCACGGAAGAGGCGGTGCAACGCCTCGAGCAGGGAGGGCAGAAGCTGACGCTCTCGGCGCTCTTGAGTTTTGCCGATGCTATCGGCAGCACCCTTCGGATCGAATTCCAGGGCCCTGATGGAGAGCACCCCTGATAACTGCGTTTGAGGCTACGGATGAGACGATGTGCTGCCACTGTTCCTGATGCGCCGGGGCTGCACGGCGGTTGATCATCGGCTCCGTGGCAGAGGGGGATCTGGCTCTCGGCAACACAGGCTAAGGCAACGGCGGGGTTGTCCGCGCATCACGTTTGAACCGTCCGCTAATTGAGATTGTCAGACGTTCTGTAGGCCTCCGCTGACCACGGCAAAGACTGGTAGAACTCCCGGACAACGGCGAAGCGCTCTTCGAATGCCGGCAAGGCGCCGCGGGGAAGTTCGTCCGCCAAAGTTGCCCACTCCCGACCGGCCCGTTCCGCCACTGCTGGATCGTCGATCAGGTCACGCGTGGGCTTGAAGCCACGAGCCCGGCACTTCTCGACTAGAAAGGCGTGCACCCTGGCGGGCAGTTCGGCATCCTTGATGCGCTCGAGCAGGTACGCGATGTCGTAGACGTCCTGGCGACGCCCGCGGTTGCGCCGCGGCTGTTGCAAAAGTGCCCGCAGCTTCTCGGCGATCACCTCGGCGTGCGAGTAGGCCTTGAGCGACACCGCAAGCTCGTTGAGGCGAAGCTCCTGCGCGTCGAGCAAGGGCTCTTTGAAGCTGATGTCGATGCCTAAAACCTGAGGGGCCGCGCCGCGCTCCAGGCGCGCCTCTTCGCCGGTTCCCCGCAGCGCCGATCCAATGGTCACCTGCAGCGCCGGCGCCTGGCACTCCTCAAAGCCATCGCGCCGAGGTTGGTACTTGACCGATTGAACCCGGCACAGCAGGTCCACGTAGCCGAGATCGGCAGAGGCCCGTCGCAGAGCAATGTCGAGCTCGTCGCGCAGGTGTTCAGGTAGGTCATCCGGATCGGCGTCTGCGGTGAAGTCGACATCCTGGGTTGTCCGCGGGCTGCCGAAGGCGAGGCTCATCAGGGTGCCTCCCTTCAAAACCAGGGACGCGTGCAAAACAGGAGAGAGCCCGACGGCGTGGAGGAGGATCTCCGTTACTTGACGAGCCCGGAACTTCACCGGGTCGGCTCGGGCTTCATCGACCCATGCGGCGAGCTTCACGTTCAGCGGGACACGGTCAGAAGTCGACATTCAGCGAGAGCATCCACGTTTCAGAAAAGATGGGAACATATCCTGCCTCAGGATTAAGCTTCTGTGATCCCCCGCGTTGCGCGAAGTCCTTCCATCCTTCAATGCGGCTGTCGTTGAGCCCCAAGCCAAAGCGCTCTTGCAGAAGGTAGCCAGCGCGCACCTTGGTCAGCTTTGTGGGAGCCGAGTCGACCGCAGTGATAATTTCCTCAAGAAAGATGCTAGCGTGCTGTTCCCAGATCTCCATGACATGAGCCATGCCGCCGCACCATTCCGGAGCTTCGAGAGTATCTAGAAAGGTTTGTCCGATGGTCGCGACGCGGGCCCACGAGCCTCGCACCTGTCGCCATTCGCCAGGATGACGAGTGGTGTGGCGGCGCACTGGGCGATCACGAACTGTGTCCGAAAAGCTAAGGCGCTGCAACGGCACTGCATCGTCGCCTGGAGCAAGCACAGGGTAATCCTGGCGCATTTTTTCATCGCGCATTGCCGTCCACAGCTTCGGAGACGGCGATGCCAAATGCAATTCATTCGGTTGCCGATCCGTCAATCCGTGACGCTGCATGGCGGACAGGTAAGCGATGTAGCAGAACGGATCGACCAGACAGCACACCTCATCAGCCGGCTTCGGAGGGCTGCCGGTAACGCTGTACACTCCCTGACTGAAATCGGGGTCTGGAGCAAGAACCCGGCGGTCTCTCAAACGCTTCACAGTTTGATTGAGGCTGTCGATCGTTGGACTGAGCCGTTTGACCAGAATGGCTTCGCCATCCAGTTCTTTGGCCCGGTACAGCTCGCGCATAATTAGAAATATCTGATATTCAGTAATGACTGGGAAAGCTTGGGCGCCCAGGCGCTTTGCGACTGCTTCGGAAATGCTGAGCATGGCGACACCGTACCAATGTCCTTAGGACATTGGTACGGTGTCGCCCTCTTGTCAAGGGGGATGGGTGCTACTCTAACGGCTTGATTTTCCATGAAAATATCGCCTTACAGTGTCGTGATAACCATTCGTCCTAAGGACGAATGGTTATCACGACAGCGACAGCTTCGCTGATTTTACCTATGTGAAGAGGCATGTCAAGCATAGAGGATCAGTTTACGCTCTACTCATTTTCGCTTTCATAGAAGCCTGTTGCCGGTGTGGTTGTCGAACAGCGCGGTGGCGGGCACAGAGCGAGGGTTGCGATGCCATTCAGAGTGCCAAACAGGGCCTTCGCACCGGCGGCAACGCCTTGAGCGGTTTCCGTTCGGCCCTGTGGCACCATGTTCGTCCAAGCGGGCAGCCGGGCGACCACGGTCTGCGCACCGTGGCGCCAGCCTGGGGCGTGGACGGTGTAGATCACCATCGAGGCGCGCCTCGGAAACGGGTGGGCGGACGCTGCAGGCACGATGCCTTCCGTCGCCGGACACGGCCAAGCCGGCTCCGTCCGCACGCGCGCCGGCGCGGCCCCCACCCTGCGAACCGTCCGCTAATGGGGTGAAGCGGACATTTGGCCGGCAGATCCCGGCCGTGTTAGCCTCGCCGGCGCAATGGTGGCGCGGCCGAGGAGGGGAGCATGCTGAACCGCGTGGTGCGGTGGTTGGAGACGCCGATCGCCGAGCCCCCCTTCGCCGGGCGCCGGGCAGCCGATCTGCTCGACACCGCCGACGCCGGAGCGGTGCTGTCCCGTCTGCGCGCCTGGCTCGACGCAGCGGATGGGCGTGTCAGCCGCCGGAGCGGCCGCGCGTGACCACCGGTCCCGACACGCTCCTTCCCGTCGCGCTCGACCCGGCCCTGCCGTCGGCGGATCTGGCGGCGCTGGTCGCCGAGGCCCAGGCCTTTGTCCAGCGCGCCAAAGCCGACAAGACCCGCACCACCTATCAGACGGCGTGGCGGCGCTACGGCGCCTGGTGCGGCGATCATGGTCTCGATCCGCTGAGCCCAGATCCGCGGCAGCTGGTGCTGTTCGTCACCGAGCTGGCGCGCGCCCTCAAGACCGTCTCGATCCGCACCTACCTGTCCGGAGTCGCCCACCATCTGCGCCAGGCGGGGGTGCCGGTCGATTTGCAGCACAAGGCCATCGTCGAGGTGCTCGCCGGCGTCGCCCGCACCAAAGGAACGCGACCCACCAAGGTGGCGCCGCTGCTGCCGGAGCTGATGCGCTCAGTTCTCGCCGCCCTGCCAGCCACCCCGCTCGGCGCCCGCGACGCCAGCTTGCTGCTCACCGGCCTGCACGGCGCCCTGCGTCGCTCCGAGATCGCCGCGCTGGATCTCGCCGACGTCGAGATCCAGGCGCGGGGGGTGCTGGTGACGCTGCGGCGGAGCAAGACCGACCAAGCCGGCCGTGGTGCTGTGGTGCCGCTGGTGGCGGCGCGGGAGGCGGTGGTGTGTCCGCGCGCCGCCCTGCTGCGCTGGCTCGAAGTGCGCGGTGACGAACCCGGGCCGCTCTTTGTGCAGGCGACGCGGACCGGCACCCTGCGCGACGGGCTGCACCGGCTCTCTGACCGCGCCGTTGCCCGCATTGTGCAGAGCGCCCTGACCCGCGCCGGGCGTGACGCCTCCGGTTACGCCGGCCACAGCCTGCGCCGCGCGCCTGGCCACCGCCGCCGCCCAGAAGCAACACCCGCTGTCCGCCATCATGAAGCAAACCCGGCACAAGTCGGCGGACATGGCGCTGTCCTACGTCGCTGACGTCGAGCTGTGGGTCAGCGTCTCCGACGGCCTGTTCGACTGAAACCCACAGGGCCGGATCAGAGTACAACAACCTGAACCAAGCGTGTTTCAGCCGGAATACATGTCCAGAAGAACGGAAATATAACAATATTCCACCATCGCTTCCTTTATCCTTCTTGTGTGCTTGGTGTCGTAGCTCCAAAGTGCTTTTCCATTTCTTTCTCGATCAATTTTTTAACACCACCCTGAGCGATCTCTGATATTGCTGCTAGCAGAAAGCCTTGCTCACGACCGTTGTTTGTTGCCATTAATTCGTCATTAAGTGCACGTATCCGTGGCGCTACATCACTAGGCCCCCACTCGTAGTTAGAAAATTTATATAGAAATCGAAGCAATCCACATATTTCCACCGTCTTACGACCTTTATCTGTTCTTGGCAGGTAGAATCCAGCTAGAGATATGATCTTTATATTTTCGTCGTAATCATCAAAATGAGGATGATTGAATATGTATTCTTCACTTTCATTTGGAAATTTTTTCTTCTTGTCATCCTTTAAGACATTCTTGTTTAGCTTTTCTTGATTGCAGTCTTTACAGGAAACGCAAAGATTTTGCGCCTCAAACATAAAGCGAGGGTGAGTGTCCTTTGGTATGATATGTTCTGCATCCCAAGTAGCTTTATGATCAACCTGAATTCGTTGTCGACAATAAGGGCACGTGTAATCCTGAGAAATAATGTAGTGGCTTTTAATTCTTTCCTTTATAAAAGACATTTTCCCTTCATGTGTGTGTTTCCAGTAACCAGCGACTTCATCATCAGACAATTCTTTGAATTTTCTAATAGCTTCTTTTTCTTCTTCTGTGTAAACGATAGCTATAATCATTTTTTGATTTCCTCAAGGGCTTTTTCGAGAATATCCATAAGTCCGCGTACAGGATCTTCTTTTGTTATCATATCCTTTAAAAAAAGTATGCTCTTTGCTTCATCAATTTTCTCACTCTGTACTTCTTGGCCGCTGCCTATAACCTGTAAGGCATTGAACAATATTCGGCTAAGATATTCATTCTTTGATCCCGGCGCTCTAAATATGCGCGCGAGTTGGAAATCAGCTGAGCGCCCATTGAGCTCAGATGCGATGGTGGTGCTTCCACTTTCGAGATCCAGAACAAAGCAATTCTGGCTCCTCAGCTTTGCTACGATTTGTGGCGAATGTGTAGCAATAATGAAGTGGCAATTTCTGTACTGGGAAAAAGCATTCATAAGAAAATCTATGTAACGTTCTTGCCATTCCGGATGAAGGCAAATCTCAGGTTCGTCAATACAAATAAGAGATCCATCCTGTATATGGCTGGCTATACCAAGTATAGCCATCAAAACACATTGCTCTCCGCTGCTAGCATCATTAATCCGAATCAGTGATTTGTGTCCTTCTTTCAGAAGACCAACGTCTTTTAATTGGAAGAAGCCAAGCTCGAAAAGCAATAAGAGAGATTCATCAAAACGTGCGTTAGCGGTGATGTCATAAACCCCTTCTGCATCAATACGGAGGTCAAGTCTTGGTTTCGTAACTCGGTTAAACCAGCGGTGCACTGTCTCTATAGCATAAATAATTTTTTCTTTTGGTAAGTAATCAAGTTGATAAGCAAGCCGTTCCCGCTGGGACATTCCTGCTGAATTCCGCATATTCAAAAGTGTTTCAATTGGATCTTCTGAATTAACTATGAAATCAATGCGACTCCGCGTAACAGAGCATACAAACCTTGCCTCAATGAACTCTGTATATCCCATATATTTTAACACGCTCTTCACAGTTTTAGCTTGATTTATATCCATAGTTATCGCACGCAGCAATGCCCATAACGTACGAGACATGAATGACAGGCTAAGATTGTTGCTATAAAGGCCCCTTAGCCCAAGATATCTATAGCTATTATCTTCATAAGACTCACGACTGATGGGGAATCTGTCAAAAGGACTTGTCGATAACGCAATGACGTTAGTTGGATACCACTTATAGGAAAAATCTGTTGCTTCATTTTTTTTCACATTTTCACCAAGAGACCTTTCTCGCCCCAAAGGCTCGTTTACCTTAACAAAACTTTCCACAATGCTTCTAAGCAATCGACTCTTCCCAGTGCCATTTTTACCAACGACAATCGTAAATTCATTGGAGTCTGTTTGGCTGATAGCGCCGGTAGAGAAACGGATTGTGCGTCCATTATGTATGCAACTTGTTAGCATTACTTATAGGCCTTTCTTAACGGGCATATTGGGGACAAAACGCCAAAGAGTTTTTTGAACGCTTTGAAGATGTATTATACTGTTTTGATGTCGCGTTCCATGCACAAAACGCGCGAAAGTGCCGCGGGTGATAACACCGTTTAGAGCGCGCTGCTTTGACAGAGGCCCCGCGTTTTGGATTCACCTCCGGTGAGCCTTTCAACTTCCCATAAACTGGGGAGCAATATCCACTCGTTGGCAAAGTGGTAGCTAGGGCAGGATGTGCGCCAGCGTGTCCAACTGATCGTAACGGGTCGGTGCGTGGGCCGCATAGTCAGCGAGGGCCCCCGGGTCGATGTCCAACTGCTTCGCCACGAACTTGACGATCTCCAGCGGGACCAGTTCGCCGGGCCGGATCAAACGGCCGGGGTAGCGCAGGGCGCAGAGCTGGAGAGCAAAGCCGAGACGGTTGTGCGGCCGGCGGCGCCAGGCGATGACCGCCAGGTCGTCGGGGCTGAAGATGTAATGGTGGACGGGGGCCGGGTAGCAATGGAGGAACAGAAAGTCCGATTGAGTTGGATGACGGTGCGAGAAGCCATGACGGGAAGGTTCCGCACCGTCATTGAATCCGCAGGAGGTAATCGGCAGGCTATCTTACATGGATCTGAGCATTTCTCTCGCGATCACCAGACTCATTCTACAGCATCCAGCAAATGACCTTTTGCTCGCCGACTATCTGCTCCGACACACGCCTAGCTGTGTGATGGCGGTGTTGGCGGCGGTGGCCTGGGTGCGCAGCCGGCGCAGCCGCTCGGCGGCATCGGCATCGAGGGCGATCGCTGGTGCCGGGGCGGTGATTTCAATAAGGCTTGCCATGCCTCAGCTACAAGGCAGCCGCGCGGGTCGCAGCACCGATTCCGAGTCGGAGGGCTTGCCCTCCTAGGCAACCAATGATAAAATTTACTCAATTCCAAGAAAAATTGGCATTCTAACGACGCAACATCCGGAGCACGAAGCGTATTCGTGCCTGAATGAGGAGGGCCGTGGTCATGTCTGCTTTTATTTGGCTTTTTAAAGCTCTTGGGAACCTCTTGAGCGGAAAGCCTCCCGAGCCAAAAAATGATAACAAAATAGAGCGGCTTATTTATACCGCCCTTCGTGGGGCGAGTGTCCTTACGATAGCAGGTGGTATTGCCTGCGCCGGCGTGCTCGCTGTAAAGCAGCCCCAGCCCGATCAGATGAGCTGTACAGGCTCCTTGCTGAAGCAGAAAACCGCAGACGCCAGCTCCATGACCTTGGTCGCGAAGGTGGAGTGAAAGAAGCGTCCAAGCCATGAGAGATATGCCCCACGAGCAAGGCGGACGCAAATTGTGACCGCCTTTTTTCGTTTTGCGATGTGACGGGGGCGGCGGCTGACTCACCAAGCGCCAGCAGCGTGGCAACTGTGAATCAGCACCCAATTGGGAAGCCCTAGCCGATCTACTCCAACGCATTGAGAATAATAGGAAATTTTTGTTAGGGCGGAGTCCTAGTCAGCGCCGATTGGGACTCCGCTTAATGGTAGAAAAATTACGTATTTACAAAGAGTTACATCGGTCTTGAAGAGGTTCCGCTTCCGAGCCGATTAACACCGAGGCTTTAGGGCGGTCAGGCCACTTGTCACCTGTCTCTGTCGGCAATGGGGATACAATATAAATGTGATTTAGTCTTTTAGAAATTCGACCCTAACAAACGGATTGTCTATCCTAGTAAGCAACGATATAACCTCAAAAACACCATAGAAAGAATGTGCAATCGTTATTGATGCTTCTGCACCTACAGGGGCCATTATGTCACAAGAATAAACCGCCTCATCTATCTTATCCGCTTCAATACGAACTACTAAATTCCGAAAATCATCGAAGAATGGCTTCATATAAGAATTCATAAAATTAACATCGCGCTTATATCCATCATCATCTGAATAAAAATTCATATATATGTGTCTCATCGAGTGCTTTTTTTTATCAAATTGGCTATTAAAATGTTCAAAATATACCGCCGCAGATAAATTATCGAAAAAGTTATCAAATCTTGCCACATCTACTTTGTATTTCACTTTTCCATCGGGCAAAACCTCTGATCCATCAGCTAGAGCCGCTCCAAATGCAGGTCGCCTTTTGAGTTGAGGCGCAATAGACTCTCTAAATCTTTTCTTTGCAATATTCTCTCCTTCAGCAACATTCATGCAAATTTGGGCTAAAAGATATTGATCATCATTTGATTTTTTATTGTTGTGAAGATCACAAGATGGAACAGTTCTTAGTTGAAGACCCCTACCTTTGTTAGGGAAAAATGATTTCGGCGGGAAATGCTCACTTGAAGTCGCCCTTGATGAGCAACGGTAGCATTGCGTTCTTCTTAACTGCTTATTTCTTCCTATATTATCTGACATGACGTTTCTCTTTAGTAAACGGTATTCATTGATTGGATGGCAATGCTAATATGCTTGGCGTTAATAATCGGTAACCCGCTTTCGGATCTGAAGGGTAGCAGAACAGGAAAGCAACATACGAGATAGAGGCGGCGAAAAACGTGTGTTTTCCGACAGGTGACGGAAACCGTTCGCCAGAAGGCGAAATCACCTGGAAATCATGAACGGCAAAACCTATGGGATTGATCGGCTGTACAGAAAAAGCTTCAGCAGGGTTATCCGTGCAGCCGATCATCTCTTATGTCGGTTCTCTGTTCCGTTGCTCCCTGGACCTCAAGATCAGTTCGGCCACATCCGTTCAGCGCATGCCCTGCATCCGATGGCGGCATCCAGGGTGGGCGTCCCCCTTCGCACGCTGTTCGTTCCCATTCGGTCATATGGGCAAATGGTCATTTGATCATAGAACCGCTTGACCGCCGACGAAGGACCGTGCTCCATGCGGCAAACATCACGTGGGGGACTCTCATGCCGGTCATCTCGCTCGCCAGCGTGAAGGGCGGTGTCGGCAAGACATCGGCTCTGCTCGCCCTGGCGTCTGATCTCGCTGTGTCTGGTAGCAATGTCGTCGTGCTTGATGCCGACCCGAACGGTCATGCAAGCAGGATCGGCGCACGCATGGCGAAGCGCCTGGATGGCGTGGCGTTCGCAGCCCTCGGCGGGATCACTGAGGCGAACATCCTCGCCAGCATCAAGAAGGCACGGACCGAGGCCGATTATGTGCTCGTCGATCTACCAGGCGTTTCGTCGAAGCTGACGCTGCTCGGATTGGCGCGATCTGATCTGGTCATCGTGCCGGTACAGGCCTCAGAGATGGACATCCACGACGCACTGCAGACGGTCGAGAACGTAAAGCAGGCTGGGGAGGCGGCGGACAAAACCATCCGTGCCTGCTTCCTGCTGTCTCGCTGGCCGATCACCATCGAGAGCCGAGCTGCAAAGGAAACGCGCAAGCGTCTGCAGTCTAAGGCGCCGGACGTCGCGGTCCTCAACACGCCGCTGATGGACCGGACCGCCTTCAAGGAGATGACCTTCAACGGCGCCCCGCCGCGCCTGGTGGAGCCGGGCGGCAATGCCGCGGCGAACGTCGAAGCAATCCGCCGGGAGGTCTTAGCCCTGCTCGGCGTCGAGGTTGAGGACGCAGCATGAGCAAGAAGGCAAACATCCCGCTGGATGACGACGACGATGACGACGTGCTCGCGCAACGCATCAGCGACACAGCGAAGCGGCAGGGCATCCCCTCTCTGACGCCGGCGCCAGTCAGCAACTCGCCGGCCGGCCCCCGTCGACCGATCAAAATCGAGGTGACTGACGAGTTATTCGACGCTCTCACGATCGCCGCAGCCGAGAGGCGCGTGACGAAGCGACACCTGATTCTGACTGCTCTTCGTGATGCAGGCTTTCCCATCAGCGATGCGGACCTCCGTGAAGACGGCCGCCGGCTTCGGGGATCCCGGAAAGAGTGACCATTCGACCGAATGCGCGAAAGACCAACTGAGCAAATGACCATTTGGCCGTACCTCATCAGCATCGTCCAAGTCGTGATCTGGCGCCCTCCCAGCCCTCATCCGCGTCGCAACCCGCCGCCCCCAAATGCCAAAAGCCATTGTGATTGCCCGCTTACGGGACTCCGGTCACGCTCAGGGGCTACCCCGCAGCGCTCACCGCAGGCCCTCTTCCTCGACTAGCAGGGTGGCAATCGAACCGACCCAGAGGCCCAGGCTGTCGGCGGCGGCGGCGGCGGCCGGCAGTTTTACGCCCAATACCTCGGCGCGACCCGCCCAGCGCTGACGCGTGGTGTAATCGGCCCCCTGGAGCCAAGTCAGCGCTCTCACCGCTGTGACATCGAGCGCCTTCGTCTTCTTCTCGCCACGACGTTGGATTTTGGGCTTGTCGAGTTCCTTGATGGTCTCGACGACCTCGGCCCTGTCTTTGCGGCGAATCCGGAAGGTCAACCCCACGACCTGACCGCCGCCGCGGCCCCGGCCCTGCCGGGTCTCGGTGAGATCGACCGAGAACTCCGCCAAGCGGTTGATCTCGTCGAGCGCCGGGTCCAGCGCCCTCTTCCTGAAGTCCTTGTAGTCGGCCAACCTGTCGCGGCAGCCCAGCAGGTCGCGCAATTCGGACGTTTGCACGGCCCACCAAGGGCTTTCGGCCGCGCGGTCGGCGTAGCGCTTCAAGATCTCGTATAGTACGAGGCCGTACTTCGAGTCGAATTGGTAGGTCACGCGCAGCGAGATCAGCGAGTAAAGGGCCGGTTCGGCCAGCCGTTCCCGCAGTCCTGCTGGAAAACTAAACTCCAGCAACCCCGTTCGTTCCTGCACACGACAGGTGCCCAGCAGTGGGCTGGATTCCCAAATGGGGCCTCTTTCCGAATCCAGGTAGTTGTATTCGACTGTCGTCGTCTGGAGTCGCTTCACCGACTCTTTGAGCCGGCGGTTGTCGTTCTCGCCAGTCTGGTTGCGCGCCTCGGCCGCGTAACGGCGCAGCGCCACCATCTCGACGCGGTGCCATTCCTGGTCGGTGATCGACGGCGCCGCGACAGCTAAAAGGTGGTTGAACAACTGCCGATCGCCGAGGGTGAGCCGGCCGGCCGGTTCGGCAATCTCGATCGACCCCGTGGCCTTCCTGAAGGTGGCAGGCTGCGGATGAGGAACGGCCGCCAGAGCTTTCGAGGACTTGGTCATGAGCGGACGCTACGTCGGACATCCGCCGAGATCAAGTCCGAATTATGCCGTGTAAATGTCCGAATTCACTGCCCCGTGTAAACGTCCGAATTCCGGGCCCAGGGCCGTAGAAATGTCCGTTAGAGACCGTGGAAATGTCCGTTAGAGACCGTGGAAATGTCCGTTAGAGGCCGTGGAAATGTCCGAAGGTGCCTTGCAGCTAATTGATATGTAAGAGAAATCTGGCCTCTAGGAATCAAGGATTCAGGATTCTTTAGGAGACACCGGCGGCACTGAATTCGGACATTTATACGGCCCAACCTCATCACTATAGCCGTGGCTTTCTAGGGCATGACCAGAGTCCCGACCTACCGACTTAGGTAGGTTGCTACCTGACTAAGTGGCCATTCGGCTCATCCGGAGTGCAACGGCAACAACCCCGACCGAGAGACCCGGCCGGGGTTGTGTTCCTTCAGATCGCGATCCGCGGCGGTCTGAGGATCAACGCTGGCGGACAAGGGCCCCCTGACCAGCGAAGTTGCCAATGCCGGCGGAGAGGTTCTGCACATTGGCGGCGTTGCCCGAGGCAAACAGGCCCTTGCTCCGCTGCATCACCAGCGCACTCTGCGACGCCGTGTTTCCAATGCCCGCCGCGGTGTTGCCGACCGTAGCGGACGAGCCACCGGAGAACAGCCCGCCGGACCGTTGGCGCACCAGGGCGCTCTGGTCGGCCATGTTGCCGATCCCGACTGCGGTATTTGACACGCTGGCGACGTTCGAGCCTGCGAAGGGGCCGCGGGACTTCTGCATTACGGTGGCAGCTTGGCTAGCGGTGTTGCCAACGCCAGCGGCCAAGTTGGATACGCTGGAGAAGTTCGGACCGCTGCCGCCGCGCTGGAAGGTGCTAGCATCCTGCACTGCGACGTTGCCCACACCAGCAGCGGTGTTGGAGATGTTCGACACGTTCTGTGCCATGGCCGGAGCCGACAGCAGGGCGAGGGTAGTGAAGCCGGCGAGGAGGGAGGTGCGGAACATGGGGCGGTCTCCTGGATTGGCGGGGCTCGCTGACCCCGGTGTGTCTCAATGACCAGACCCTACCCAAGCCCGCTTGCCCCGCCTGTGAGCCGGGCCACAACGATACTCACTTCCCGACGAGACCGTCCCTCTGAATCGGAGGAGAGCGCGATAGGCGTTAGGCTCGGCTTTGCGCGATCTGGGACGGCATTCCTTCCCTCACGCCCGGATCCAGAAGGCCGGTTCATCGGCGATGAAGGCGAGAGCTTCATCGAGGTCGAACACCGCTCCGAAGGGTCCAGCCGGTCTCCAGGCCTCGCGCCGCCACCACAGAACTTCGACGCGGTTGGTCTCGCCCAGTGGCCGCAAGCGGGCAACTGGCGCGCCGGTGCGGGCGCTGAACAGTGAGTAGCCGTGGTTGTTCTGGCGGACGGTGAGGCCGCCGCGCGGCCAGGGATAGGTGGCAATCCGCGCCAGGACGGGGTCGGTCGTGGGCATCGCGATCACGCGCGCACAAGTTTGTTGGGTCGCCAAACATCCGGCGCCCCCAGAGGGGTACCATGGTGCGTCCCGTTGTTCTCCCCAAGAGCTTCGTCGCGTGGCTGTGGCCGTACCTGGAGGCCTTCTCCGGACGCACCCGCGCCACGGTGGCGGCACTCACCGTCGGCGCCGTGCTGTCGGTCGGCCCGCGCACGGTCGCCAATGCGCTGCGCGTCCTCGGTTTGGCCGATGAGGCCGGGTTCGCAACGTTTCACCGCGTGCTCAACCGCAACGCCTGGTCAGGGCTGGTCTTGGTGCGCACGCTGCTGCACGCTCTGGTCGGCGCCTTCGTGCCGGACGGACCGGTCGTCATCGGCATCGACCACACTCTGGAGCGTCGGCGCGGCCCGTGCATCCGCCCGGCCAGCCAGTATTACGACGCGGTGCGGTCGTCCAAGAAGAGACGGGTCACCAGCCCCGGACTACGCTGGCTAACCGCCATGCTGCTGGTCAAGGTGCCGTTTGCCGGCCGCATCTGGGGCCTGCCGGTGCTCACCGCGCTGACCCCCAGCCGCTCCTGGTGCCAGGAGCACGGACGGCATTACCGGTCGGTCAACGACTGGGCGCGCGCCGGCTGCACCGCTGGCTGCCGGACCGGCTGCTGGTCGCCGTCATGGACGGCGGGTTCGCCGCGCTGGACCTGCTCGATGCGCTGAGCCCGTCGATGATCGTCGTCACGCGCTTGCGCTTGGACGCCAGCCTGTTCAATCCCCCGCCGGCCGAGCAACACTATGGCCGTCCGGCGGTCAAAGGATCCCGGCAACCGAGCTTGCGCGCTCGGCTGAGCGACCCGGCAACGGTGTGGCGGCGCGCCGTCCAGGCCAGCCGCACCCAATGGCGTAGCGGTGGCTGGATCGAGTACGCCAGCGGCACGGCGCTGTGGTATCACGCGGGCAAGCCGGTCGTGCCCATCCTGTGGGTGCTGGTCCGCTATCCCGACGGCCGGCGCGGGCCGGAGGCCTTCCTGTGCACCGAGCCAACGGTGCCCCCGCGCACGGTGCTGGAATGGTTCAATCGTCGCTGGTCCATGGAAACCACTTACGAAGAAAGTCGCGCCCACATCGGGATCGCGACGCAGCGCCAGTGGACCGATCCGGCGATTTTCCGCACGACGCCGCTGCTGTTCGGGCTGTATTCACTGATCACGTTGTACGTGCACCAACATGCCGACCGGCTGGCGCTGTCGCCGCGGCGCGCCCTGTGGTACCCCAAGCCGGCGCCGACCTTCGCCGATGCGTTGGCCCGTCTGCGCCAGCATCTGTGGTTCGAACAGGCCTTCGCCATGTCGCCCGAAAACACCGACATGATGAAAACCGCCCCTCCGCTCCTGCGCCGCCTCATCGAATCCGTCTGCTACGCCCCGTAGATCGCGACAATCCCGCACTCCGCTTGGCCTGATGACCACCGTCCCAGAGCGGACGGATGTCCTGCAATGCGCAAAGCCGAGCCTAACACCTATCGCGCTCTCCTCAGTTTGGCCATAGGAACTACCAGAAGCGTGGGGTGCGCTGACAAATCTACTTGGCAGCCTCCGCATTCGGTAGCGGGGATGTAGCGGGGCTGCCGTATCCAACGTCGAGATCGCCCACGTGCCGTACTGCGTATCGAAGCTGAAGCGCTGCACGCCAGTTAGACCGTGGCGCTGCTTAGCGATATGCAGTTCCACGATGTTGTAGGCATTCGCGAAGCGGCTTGCCCAAGCATTGTGGCGGGCTTCGAATGCCTTGTCAGTCTCGTCCGGGCGCAGCGTCGGCTCGGCGCGCTCAAGGCAAACCTGCTCACGGTGGGCAAACCATACGGCGTCGGCGATACCCTCCGTTCCAGCTTCGCCGAGGTTTACCGCCGCAATGACGTGCATTCCGTCCTGCAGACTGGTGCCATCGCGCAGATCTCTATTAACACATATAAACCTAAAAGCTTAGGCAAATAATCATAATTATTTCTTTATTATCCTATGTATTTAGGCGTATTTTTGCAGATATGATCATCGCGCCATGTACGTATGGAGATGACGATGGTCGAGTTTTCCACATACGAAGAATTAGATAATCTCATTGATGAAAATAACGGGGTTGTTTCGTGCAACATGCGAAGTCTGCGCGATTGCTATAATGTAGCTAAGCTTGGAGTGCACGTTGCGAGGCAGATATCTCGTGATCTCAACAATAGAGGATTGGGCCATTTCCCAGAAGATCTTCCAATAAATCAGTGGGATCGCGTTCGCGTATTCAAGAAGGCAAGTAAGCTTGGCGCTATTATTGAGTCATTAAGCTCTCTTGATGAAGAGTCAGATGATATCCTTCGTGAAGTGAACGGCGGAAATGGAGATGAGACCCTTAGAAAGGTCAAGGCCATGATTGATGACTACTTTGAGTGGACAACGGGGGAGTCCTAAGCATCACATCAGATTGATGCAGCCGGCGCATATTGTCCATTCAGGCGCCTGCTTCAGTGCTGTAATCGGACCTGGTGGTGGTCGCGGAGCCCCGTCGTGGCAGCGTATAAGGCTTGTGTTTTCCTCGAAGGATCAGCCGCCGGCGTTCGCGCCGCGCGGCTTTTTTGTTGCCTGGAGAAAGGTGTGATCATGGCGAAAAGACGACCGCCTCGGCGCTTCGAGCAATGGGTTATTCGGAAGACCTGCCTGCGTAGCGCGACACATCGCTTTGCCCGCATTTGGGAGCTGGAGTGTAGTGGTTGCCAGAGGCATTACGGTGCGAATAGCTGCGACCATCATTTGCGCCGGTGCCCGTTTTGCGATGGAGGCCCGCCGCCTGAACCTCTCGATGGAACGCAGGGCAATTGGCTGGCAGGCCCTAATGAGGCTCCTCACGGAGGCGGTGCGGGGCACGGTTTTGCTGGCTTTTCGAGGGGGCGGATTGCCCCCGGCAGGACGTCTCGGACCTCAATGAGACGGATGGGGGCGAAGGGAGACGACGCCCGCAGCCGCCAGTGCCATAACGAAATCATCATGCCCGTGGCCGACTTCGAAGGCGAAGCTGGACCGGAGGTGAAGGTTGGCACGGCCGGCTGGGGCGCTGAGGGCGAGTTGGACTTGGCAAAGCTCGCGTCGGCCATCCGTCCGTAACGACCACCGGGAAGAGGCGGCGGTGTGGGCCCCCCTCCCTTTATCTGTGATAATGTCCTTTATCACGCATACCAGAGGGCCACGTGCATGGCGCGCTCCACGGTGAACATCGACGGCTACGAGGACCGGTTCCGGAAGCTTCTTCCACGCTCGCAGGACACGACTCTGCTGGTCTTGAAGGGGCATCTGCTGATGGAGGAGCTGGTGAACGAACTGGTCACAGGCCTGCTGCCGAACCCAGCTGTGTTCTCCCCCACTCAGATCAGGCTGCACGACCGCATCTGCTTGGCCCAGGCTCTTCTGCCTAATGGAGAGGCACCTTTGCCGCTGGAGGCTGCCCTCACGCTGAACACCCTACGGAACAGACTGGCCCACCACCTGGAGCACCCCCAGGTGGATCAGCTCATAGCCGAGTTTCTGCGGGCGTTTGAGGACCCAGAAGCACTGGACGAATTCGGGACGGAGCGTACAGCCACCCGGCTTCGCCGCTGCATTGCGTTCCTCTGCGGCATGCTGGCGGGAATGGTCGCGGGGATCCGCGCGGTGAAGGACCGGAAGGCGCGGGCATGACCAACACCCTGGTATCGACGTCTGCGCCACCGCTCCCCGTGCTGGTCGCGGCTGCCGGTGAGCGGGCCAGCATCCGCTTCCTGGAGTTCTTCACGGCGACCATCCGCAACGCGCACACCCGCCGGGCCTACGCCCACGCGGTCGGCGACTTCCTGGCCTGGTGCGAGTCCGCCGGGGTGCCGGCGCTTACCGCGGTGCAGCCGTTGCACGTCGCGACCTGGATCGAGGGACTGACGCGCAGCCACACGGCCCCAACGGCCAAGCAGCGCTTGGCGGCAGTGCGGCATCTGTTCGACTGGCTGGTGGTGGGCCAGGTGGTGGCGGTGAGCCCGGCGGCTTCGGTGCGGGGACCCCGGCATGTCGTGCGGGTGGGCAAAACCCCGGTTCTGGATCCGGCCGAGGCGCGGGCGTTGCTCGACAGCATCGATGTCGGGACGGTGATCGGCCTGCGTGACCGCGCGCTGATCGGGCTGATGGTCTACAGCTTCGCCCGGGTCGGTGCCGCCCTGGCGATGCGGGTGGAGGACGTTTATCCCCAGAGCCGCCGGCTGTGGGTGCGGCTGCGCGAGAAGGGCGGCAAGGTCCACGCGCTGCCCTGCCATCACACGCTCGAAGACTATCTGGTGGCCTACCTGGACGGCAGCGGGTTGCGCGACGACCCCAAGGGGCCGCTGTTCCGCACGATCGGCCGCGGCACTGGCCGGCTGTCCGAGCGCCCGCTGCCGCAAGCGAGCGCCCACGCCATGGTGCGCCGGCGGGCCGCCGCCGCCGGCATCGAAACGCCGCTCGGCTGCCACAGCTTCCGCGCCACCGGGATCACCGCCTACCTGGCCAACGGCGGCACGCTGGAAACTGCCGCCGTTATGGCCAACCACGCCTCCACCCGCACCACCCAGCTCTACGACCGCCGCGGGGACCGGGTCAGCCTGGACGAGGTCGAGCGCATTCGGATCTGAGGGGGCGTCGCTCCCTGATGTCCAAATCAGCCTATCGCATGGGCAGCGAGCCCAATCTGCAAGACATATCAGTGAGTTGCATGAATTTTCACTTTGTTGCAGGAAGTTGCGGAAAGTTGCAGAAATTTTCACGGTTTTGGCGGGCAGGATGGGTGATGTGGGCCCCGTTGGCCCACATCACCGCCTTATTCGCCTGCGGCTCAACGGCGTCCTGCTCTGCGAGGCGGACAGGCTCCGCCTGTAGTGTTGGCTCCAGCATGGGGCACATGGGTCGTCTACCAGGGGAGCAGGCCAACCATGATCTGGCGTATCCTGTGCCGCTTCCGTTGCTGCTGCTATAGCAAAATGCTATAATTTTGCTATGCTTCGGATTGGATATACGCCGGCTTCCTTGATGGTTTTGCGCCAGATGCCGCGCCCCATTGCGGCCGTGATCCGTCAGACGATGCAGGAGGTGGCAACGAAGCCCGCCGCTGTTCAGAACGGACAGACACGGCAAGGATGCGACAGCCACCAGCTTGGCGTCGGAGACTGGCGGGTCGTCTCTGCCATCGAGGACGAGGCGGTGATCGTGATCGACGGTGGAGCGAGAGGGGAATCGATGGTCAATCCGGCGCAGATCCTCCGTGACAGCCAGGGCAGGCCGATGTTCGCTGTGCTGCCCATCGCCGAGTATGAGCGCCTGCTGGAGGCCGCCGACGAAGCCGCAGCGCTCCAGGCCTACGACGCCTACAAGGAGGCGGCTCCCGAGACCTTTCCCGATGAGGTGGCCGGGCGCCTGTTGGACGGGGAGCACCCGGTGAAGGTGTTCCGCGAGCACCGCGGTATGACGCAGAGCCAGCTCGCCCAGGCCGCTGGCCTCAAGCAGTCTTATGTTTCGCAGATCGAGAGCGGGGTGCGGACCGGATCGGTTGACGTTCTTAAGCGCATCGCCGCCGCTCTACGCGTAGACCTGAACGACCTTAGCTGACCAGGAGCCGGACCATGAGCAAGGCGCTGAGCCTCGAGAACCTTGAGTTTATGTCCGAGAAGGAGGAGGAGGCGTTCATGGAGGACTTCGACGCCGAGATCGCCTCTGACGACGGCGAGGAAGCCCGCTCCCATCTGGCTGCCGGCCGTCCCATCACCTATTGGGAGGAGGACATTCCGCCGGAGCTGTTGAAGCGGGAATACCCCTCGGGGCGGATCGAAGTGGTTGATTTCCGCACAAAGCCGGAGTGGGTGGTACGGGTTATCAAGGAATGACGTTGGCCTTTGTCCCAGCTTGTGATGGGAAGCTGGGACATGACCATCTGCACAGCAGAAATGTGACGTCAGTGGCTTATCGGGATCGGTTCGGGAAAGGAACTACAGCACCCGACTCTGTGCTTTGTACCGGCCTCTCCGCAAAGCGAGGAGTGAGTTGCACCACTTCAGCCCGATCTCGACTAAACCAGCCAGGCGGAAGATTGCAGAGGTTCTCAACGTCGCCGGCCGAAATTGTGAACTCGACAGCGAGTAGGTCGGCCTTGCTGCGTACACCAGCATCGACGATGAGGTTGAGGGCATCAGCCAACACGTGCGGCTGCTGCAACTCCCAGCGTCCGCGGTCTAGCGGCTCTTCCTTCGACCATCCTTTGGCGGAATAGAGTTTGTAGAGGTGGGGAGCTTGGTCCTCAGAAATCAAATTCAGATCCGCCAACCGTTTGATCTGCGCCTTAATGGAGACACGCCAGCGCTCCTTCAGCGTCACCAGCGCTGCTAGGCTGGGTACCCGCACCTCAAGAGGGAAGGTGGTAGAGGGCAGAAGGAAGGCACTTGCTAGCCGGAATGCTTGGGTTTCGATGTGCTTGAGATCAGTTCGCAACTGCTCTTCGGTTACATGCTTGTGCAGAAGCGCATGAGCCATTTCGTGGGCTGCGTCCATCTGTCGACGTGCAAAGGCCATCTTGTCTGTGGCCAGCAGAACATGCGGTCTGTCATCCGCTAAGGACCAGCCGCAGAGCCCATCGAGCTTCGCGGTGCCCATCTCAATTGAACCGATGACAAAGCCAACGCGCTCCATAAGAGCAACGACGTCAACGCACGGCCCTTCGCCAATCTTCCAGTACCGGCGCAGATCCAGGGCAATCCGTTCGATGTCCTCATCACGGAGCTGGCGGTAGCTGCTGCTGCCAAGAACGTCGGGGATGTCGACAGCAGGCAAATCCACGTAATGCTGCACCGTGGCGCTGACCTCCTGCAACCAGCGCATCTGGACCCGCTGGTACGCGAGATCGCGGACGTAGGCGCTCGACAGCGAGCGGAAGAACACCGGCCGTGCGCTTGTGATCTGCGGGCGCAGGAAGAATTCTGGGCGCACCCGCAACTCGGCTGCCAACTGCTGCAACGCGTCGGGATCTGGGGATGACGTGCCGTCCTCCCAGCGTGAGACGCTGCTGGCATTCACCCCAAGCCGCCGGGCGAGTGCGGACATGCTTGGAATCCGTAGCGCCTCCCGCGCCTCCGTCAGGCGGCCGGGAATGAACCCTGGTGTTCCCATTCTCATGACCAAACCCTCTTATGGGCAACCGCCGGGTGACGGCCGCCCTTCCCCGATAGCGTGGCGCGGTTTTAGCCCGCGCGGCCGTCTTCTTCATTAGCATTCGAATGGTCGGGGGCCTCAGGCACAATAAAAGGTTTCGGGCGCCGCTTGAGGCGGACCAGCGAACCGCTGGACGGGGCGGCCGGCGGTTCGTCGTCCGGGGAAACAGGGTTTCCAGGCAGATCGGCATAACCGGCCAGAAAATCCTCAATGGGAAGGTAGAGCACGTACTCCTGATAGGCGGAGTCGACAATGCCCACCGCGACCTCTTGAATCCCCCCCGCATCCGCCGGATCCCGGGCGATGAGGAAGAGGACGAACAGGTCACCAATCTTTGGACCTGTGCCGTCAAGGTCCAGCCGGGGAGTCAAAAACCAGTTCAGTGTCACGCCGGCCAGGCGAGACATGTTTTTGGTCGGGATCTTTCCTTTTTCCGGCATCGCCGCCAAGCCGAAGATGATGCCGTTCTCCGGCCCCTGAAAGCGCATAAAGGGTTGGAACACCTTCAGGCCGTTCTGCGGAATGACGTCACCCTCGAGCGGCACCCCCCCGTGCAGCAGGCAGGCGCTGCGAAAACCGTGCTCCTGCATTCGGAAGCGCGCTTGGCCAATCAGCTCCCGGGCCGATCGTCCGCTCAGCCCCGAGTGGTCCCGCACCATCTCGAAGGCCTTGCGAGCTTCGGCGACACCCATGTCGTAGAGGTCAATGATTAGATCGCGGGGCAGGGTCTGGAGCAGGCGGACTTTCAGCAGGGCGGCTTCCATAACATGCTCCAGCGTTGCGCTAACATGGAAATTATATCCAAAATTTTGCGCAATACAAGCTACAGATACCACTATTTTGCAATTTGCCCTGCTAGAGGCCGGCAGCCGAAACCGGAAGTTCTCCGGATCATTGCGCGTCGGAGGACGGTTCGAGCGGGGTGAAGGAGAAGATGTACTCGCCGGATACCTGGATCTTCACCGGGTTGCCGCCGACCTTCTGCGGCCGTCCGTCGACTGCGGTTTTGATGGAAGCTCCGAGAGTGCGGTTGAGGCGCGCCTTCAAGGGGTTGCCCCGCTCATCGCCAGGGCGGTTGCCGATGGCCTGCAGATAGATGCTCTGCAGGGCAGGGTCTGTGCGAATGCGCTGAAAGACGCGCAGGGTGACGTCAGCGAAGGCGGCGGCGGGGGCGCCGGCGGGACACAGCTCGCGCGCGAGGTCGATCGCCTTCATCTTGATGGCGGCTTCTGCCTCGACCTGCTTGGCGGCGTCGGGGTTGATGTTGTGGAGGGTGGGAGTGACCGCCTGGGCGATGAGGTGGGCGAGGTAATCCGCCTCCTCAAAGCCATACTCCTTGGCTTCACGAGCCACGGCCACGGCCACGGCGAGGGGGAGGCGAATGGTCTTTTGCAGGGTTACGTCGTCCATAGGGCCCTCCTTCGGCCTTCCAAAAGACGCTCTTAGCATGGAGAGTCTTTACAATGGAGAGTGTAACTAGGCCTACGACCACCGTCAATCGTAAAGATTGTTAATACATAAAGGGTCTCAAGGCTAGGCGCGCGCCTCTTTGGCTCCTGAGAACAGAACTATACCGGAACTCAGATGCAAATTCCCTCCAACTGGTCACCAAACAGAACGAGTATCACATAACGATGCTTGAATCGGATATCGATTTTCGGTATACGATTTCTATATCAGAAAAAATGCTATGTGAGAGATGGAGGGTGTGATGGCGAAGGATAGCAAGATCCCCGAGTGGTCCCTGCGTCCCGGCGAGCGGATCGAGCGCAAGGTGCTGCAGGACATCTATGGTGGACGGACGCAGGGCGGTATTGGTCCTTCCAAGTCGAGCCCGAACGTACTCATCTTCTCTGACCCTATCTCCGGCGAGCAGCATGGCTACGTTGATGGCTGGATGCCGGATGGGTGCTTCCACTACACGGGGGAAGGGCAGCGCGGCGATCAGCAGATGAAGTCGGGCAACGCCAGCATCCTGCGTCACAAGGAGGAAGGTCGCGCGCTACGGGTCTTTCAAGGCGCGCGCGGCACCGTGACGTACCTGGGTGAGTTTGAGGTCGACACCGAGCGCCCTTCCTACATCACCGACGCCCCGGAAACTGGAGGGGGGCCGATCCGCACCGTGATCGTATTTCGTCTGCGGCCGAAGGATATCGAGCCCGCTCCTGCGAGCAACAAGCTCGCCGGTATTGGCCCCGCCCCCGTGGAAGAAGTGCCGGTGGAGGAGCAATGGACCGAAAAGGCCTTCGTTGATCCCGCTCGTGAGCCGTATGAGATGGAGCGCCGCGAAGCCAAGTTGGTGCTGGCCTTGCGGGATCATCTGCGCAGTCAAAGCCACACTGTGGTGCGCCTGAAACTCCTGCCTGAGGGTGAGGCCAAGCCTATCCTCACTGACCTATACGACAAAACCACCAACCTATTGGTGGAGGCTAAGGGCTCCACCGAACGCGGTGCCATCCGCATGGCCATTGGCCAGCTCGCCGACTACCGCCGCTTCCTCGACGCCCCCGAGTGCGCCATTCTGCTACCGTCGGAACCGCGCTCCGATCTACGGCGGCTGGCAGCCGCGGAGGCCATCACGCTGATCTGGCCTGTTGAATCTGGATTCCGTTTTGAGCAGTCGTCGGCAGCCACTCAGGCTTCGGCCGCCGAGGCGGTGATCGCCTGATCAGAGGGAGGCGTCTATAGGTGAGATCTTTGCTCTTGTCGTGCCCTCTGGCCGGAAGTGGCACGCGGCGACCGCGCGCCGGATGATTCTGCGGTTAGAGCCCGACCGCAAAACCTGACGCTCATTTGTCGGTCTGCTGAGGGAAAGCCAGGGCTCGTCGTATCATTTAAATTGAGTGAAGTTTAAGCGTAAGCATCCGCTGAGTGCCGCGGTCAGGTAGCTTTCGTCTGCTCACGGATTGCTTTCCATTCCCAGGGGAGGAGTTCGTGCAGGCGGGTTTGAGGGATGTCGTTGATGCGCGCCAGCACATCGGCGAGCCATGCCTGGGGGTCTACGTCGTTGAGCTTCGCCGTGGTGATCAGGCCGTACATGATCGCCGCCCGCTGTCCGCCGCGATCGGATCCGCAGAACAGCCACGCTTTCCTCCCGAGGGCAATCCCGCGCAGGCCGCGTTCGGCGGCATTGTTGGTCAGGCACAGTTGGCCGTCGCCGAGGAAGCGGGTGAAGCCGTCCCAGCGGGTCAGCATGTAGTCCATCGCTTTGGCCACTGGGGCATGGCGGGAGAGTCGGGCGCGTTCCGTCCGCATCCAGTCCTCCAGCGCGGCTACCAGGGTGATGCCGTGCTCCCGGCGGGCTGCCAGCCGCTCGGCTGCCGGCTTGCCGTTCAAGGTGCGCTCGAGATCGAAGAGGGCGTCGATGCGCTTCACGGCTTCCAGCGCCAACGGTGAGATTGGCGGGGCGTCCTTGCCGCGTTTGGTATTCGCGGCGATGTCGGCCAGCTTGAAGAAGCCGCGCCGGGCATGCGCCCAGCACAGCACGTAGCGGATCGGCCCCGGCCGGCGATCGGGTTCGTACAGCCGGTTGTAGCCGGCGAACGCATCGGCCTGCAGCCAGCCCGTGAAGCCGGCCAGATGCCGTTCGGGATGCTCGCCCTTGCGGTCTCGCGAATAGTGGAACAGCGCTGCCGGTGGGGCTTGGCCGGCGAACGGCCGGTCATCGCGCACATACACCCACAGCCGCCCGGTGTCGGTCTTGCCCTTGGCCAGCACGGGCACCGGCGTGTCGTCGCCATGCAGGCGATCCGCCGCCATCACATGCGCGGCGATCAGGTCGTGCAGCGGCTTCAGCACCGCGGCGGCGGTGCCCACCTGGTCGGCCAGGGTGGACAGGCTGAGCGGCACACCCTCGCGCGCGAAGCGTTCGGCCTGCCGGTTCAGCGGCTGATGCTGGCCGAACTTCTCGAACAGGAGGGTGGCCAGCAGGTGGGGGCCGGCCCAGCCCCGCGGGGTGGTGTGGAAAGGCGCCGGCGGCTGGCTGATCGTCTCGCAGGCCCGGCAGGAGAACCGCTCGCGCACCGTCTGGATCACCTTCCATTGGCGCGGGATCACCTCCAGCGTCTCGGTGATCGTCTCGCCCAGCTTGCACAGCTTGTCCGAGCCGCAGCACGGGCAGCTCACCGGAGCCGCCACAACGACGCGCTCGCGCGGCAGGTGGTCGGGAAAGGGCTGGCGCGACGGCCGCTTGCGGGTGAAGGCCGCCACCGCGGTCGTTCGGGCAGCGGCCTGCTCGGCCGCCAACTCGTCCTCGCTGGCCGTCGCTTCCAGTTCTTCGAGCTGGAACTCCAACTGGTCCAGCAGGCGCGCCTTGCGCTCGGAACGCGTGCCGTAGAGCTCGCGCCGGAGCTTCTCGATTTCCAGCTTCAGGCTGGCGATCAGCGCCTCGGTATTTGACGCCATCGCCTTGGCCCGCGCCGCTTCGGCTTCCGCCGCGTCCGCCCGCGCCTCGGCCTGCGCCAAGGCGGCGCGCAGGCTGGCAATATCGTCGGGCGGGGCGGCGGTCATGGCGCCAGTTTACCTGGAAACGTGCCGTTGAGCCGCCGCAATCACCCCTGAACCGGTGCGTCGATTCACCGTGTCGCAGTCACCCTGCGGTCTCGGGGCGCCAAGTCTTCTGCGGGTTGCGCCAGTCGATGCCCTCGAGCAGATAGCCCATCTGCCCGACCGAGATCGACACCGCGCCATCCGCCGGCGTCGGCCAGATGAACCGGCCCCGCTCCAGCCTCTTCATGAACAGGCAACTGCCCTGGCCGTCATACCAGATGATCTTCACCAGATCACCCCGGCGTCCGCGGAAGATGAAGAGATGACCGCTGTGCGGGTCTTGGGCGAAGCGTTCCTGCACCAGCAGCGCCAAGCTCGCCCACCCCTTGCGCATGTCTGTGTGCCCGCTGGCCAGCCACACCCGCACGCCACTCGGCACCGGGATCATGCCAGGGCACCGATGACGGCCGCCGCCAAGGTCGGGTCAACTGGCCCTTCCAGACGCAGGCGTGCCCCGCTGGGCAGGATAACCTCGAGAACCGCCGGGCGCGTGGTCGGCGTGGCCGGAAGCGGCAATGGCTCAGAGGGGGCCACGACCGGCGGTTCCGTGACGCTCGGCTCCGGCGTGATGGTCACCGCGACGAAGCTGGGCGGTTCGGCCACGGAGGTCCCGCCGACCTTCATCAGGTCCCGCCAGCGATACAGCAGGCTTTCGTGCACGCCCAACCGACGGGCCGCCTCCGTCACCACCACGCCGGGCCGGAACGCCTCCTCCACCATCCGCACCTTCTCCGCCGGCGCGTAGCGCCGCCGCCGTTCCCGGCCCGTCAAAACCTCGATACGCTGGTAAGCCATGACGTTTGCAACTCGTTTGCGTCAGCGCGATGACGCGCAACGCAAAACTCAAACGTCAGACCCTGTTTTGCCAAGGTGGCCCTCACCGGAGGCGTACCCTTGGTCGTCATCCTCGGTGTCCTCCATCGCGATGGTCAGCGCGACGCCCGCCGTCCGGCAGGCGCGCTCCGTGGCTGCGAAGAAATCGCTCAGCAGTGCGTCCGCTCCGGTGAAGGCGTAGGGAACTGGATCGGCCATACGGCCATAACGGTGCTCATGGTCGAAGCGGGTTTCCCGGCCGACTCCATGCGCGTTGTCGAAGCCCATCAGGCGGGTGCCGTCCACATCGTGCAGGGTCAGCGAATAGCGCATGCCGTGGGGCTTCTCCGCGGTGACCGGCGTTCGCCAGAGGCGAAACCGCAGGCTCCACCCATTCTCCAGCCAGTAGCGCCGCCGGTGACATCCGAGAAGGCGCTCAACCGCTTCATCAACCATATATCTCTCACCGATATATGCTTCAATATGGCATCATTGTATATCGTAAAATGATATAAGCCAGGGTCGGATGCAGGCGCGGTGCTGGTCTCGGGCATCATCAAAAGGGACCGCCTCCCGTGGGCGATCCCCAGGCAAACGGGTAGCGGGCCGGCCCGCCTCTTACCGCCCTCCAAGCCCCCGATACAGCTCCATGTACTCCTCCGCCGGCCCGTGCCAGCCGAAGTCCCGCGTCATGGCGCGGCGCTGCATCGCCTGCCAGCGGTCGGGCTTGCGGTAGACGCTCATCGCCCGGCGCAGTGCCCACACCAGTTCCTGGCCGGTCGCGTTGACGAACTGGAAGCCCGTCGCGCTGCCGTCGGCGCTGGCGGCCGGGTTGGCGTCGATCACCGTGTCGGCGAGGCCGCCGGTGCGGCGGACCAGCGGCAGGGTGCCGTATTTCAGGGCGTAGAGCTGGGTCAGGCCGCAGGGCTCCGAGCGTGACGGCACCAGGAACAGGTCGGCACCGGCCTGGATGCGGTGGGACAGCGGCTCGTCATAGCCGATGCGGACGCCGATGGACTGCGGATGCCACTGGGCAAGCTGGCGGAAACCGGCCTCGCTGGAGGCGTCGCCGCTGCCCAGAACCACCAGCTGGCCGCCCCAGGACACCCATTGGCCGGCGGCCTCCAGCACCAGATCGAGGCCCTTGTGCCAGGTCAGGCGGCTGACCACGGCGGCCAAGGGCGCGTCGGGGCGGCGGTCCAGGCCGAAGGCGGATTGCAGATCGGCCTTGCAGGCGTCCTTACCGCCGAGATCGTCGGGGGTGTAGCGGGCGGGCAGATGCGGGTCGGTCGCCGGATCCCAGACCGCGTAATCGACGCCGTTCAGGATGCCGGTCAGCACGTCGGACCGGGTGGCGAGCAGGCCCTGCAGACCGGTGCCGTGCTCGGCCGTCTGGATCTCGTTGGCGTAGGTCGGGCTGACCGTGGTCAGGCGGTCGGCATAGTAGCAACCGGCCTTCAGGAAGCTGATGTTGCCGTAATACTCGACCCCATCGACGCGGAAGCTGGAGGAGGGCAGGCCGAGGTCGCCCATCATCCAGGGGCCGAACAGGCCCTGATAGGCGATGTTGTGGATGGTCAGCACCGTGCCCGGCCGGAAGGGGCCGGCGAAACGGTCGGGGCGCAGGGTCAGATACGCGGGGATCAGCGCCGCCTGCCAGTCATGGCCGTGCAGGATGTCGGGCCGCCACCAGGGATCGTAGGAGGTCTCCGCCGCGAAGCCGGCGGCGACCCAGGCGAGGGCTGCGAAGCGCAGGGCGTTGTCGGCCCAGTCCTTGCCGTCCGGCCCGAGATAGGGGTTGCCGGGACGGTCGTACAGCGACGGCGCCTTCAGCGCATAGGCGAGAACCCCGTCGGCGGTGCGGCCGATGCACAGCTGGGCGCGGTCGCAGCCGGGCAGGTCGGTGATCAGGTCGCCGACCTCATGCAGGTTCTGCAGGCTGTTCAGAACGGCGGGATAGCCCGGCAGCAGCAGGCGGACATCGGCGCCGGCGGCGATCAGGGCCGGCGGCAGGGCGGCGGACACGTCCGCCAGCCCCCCCGTCTTGACCATCGGGTAGCATTCGGACGTGACGTAGAGGACGCGCATCGGGAAGGCACTCGGCGATAGGCGGGAGGGGTGAAAGGCGGGAGGGTGTGGACATGGTATAGCGCCGATGCGGGGCCGGTGGGGAGCCGGACCGCATCAGCGCGGGCCATGGGGCAGGGGAGGGCGGCGAAATGCCGCCTTACTCCTTCGGCAGCTTCTCGATCATCTCGCGGGTGATCAGGACGACGCCGCCCTCGCTGCGGTGGAAGCGCCTGGCGTCCAGCTCCGCGTCCTCGCCGACGACGAGGCCGTTGGGGATGCTGACGCCGCGGTCGATCACCACCTTCTTCAGGCGGCAATGGCGGCCGATGTCGCATTCCGGCAGGACCACCGCCTCGTACAGCTCGCTGTAGGAGTTGACGCGGACCGAGCTGAACAGCAGCGAGCGGCGCACGGTGGAGCCGGAGATGATGCAGCCGCCCGACACGAGGCTGTCGATCGCCGTGCCGCGCCGGTTCTCGTCGTCGAAGACGAATTTGGCGGGGGGAAGCTGTTCCTGATAGGTGAAGATCGGCCAGTCGCGGTTGTACATGTTCAACTGCGGCGTGACGTGGCAGAGGTCGAGGTTGGCTTCCCAATAGGCGTCGATGGTGCCGACGTCGCGCCAGTAGGGGGCGTCGTCCGGCGCGTCGATGATGGCGCTGTCGGCATAGTCGTGGGCGATGATGCGGGCGCCGGTCTTCACCAGATGCGGGATGATGTCCTTGCCGAAATCGCGGCTGGAGCCGGGGGTGGCGACGTCGCGCTCCAACTGCTCATAGAGGAACTGGGCGTTGAAGACGTAGATGCCCATGCTGGCCAGCGCCATGTCGGGACGGCCCGGCATCGGCGGCGGGTCGGCCGGCTTCTCGACGAAGTCGATGATGCGGCGCTCCTCGTCGATGTGCATCACGCCGAAGCCGGTCGCCTGTTCGCGCGGGACGGCGATGCAGGGAACGGTCACGTCGGCCTTGCGGTCGATGTGGTCGAGCAGCAGCGCGCCGTAATCCATCTTGTAGATGTGGTCGCCGGCCAGGATCAGGACATATTCCGGCTCGTGGTCGCGCAGGATGTCGAGGTTCTGGTACACGGCGTCGGCGGTGCCCTGGTACCACTCGGTCTCGCTGACGCGCTGCTGGGCCGGCAGCAGGTCGCAGAACTCGTTCATCTCGCCACGGAAGACGTTCCAGCCGCGCTGGAGATGGCGCAGAAGGCTGTGAGACTTGTACTGCGTCAGCACGCCGATGCGGCGGAAGCCGGAGTTGACGCAGTTGGACAGCGCGAAGTCGATGATGCGGTACTTGCCGCCGAAATAGGTGGCCGGCTTGGCCCGTCGGTCGGTCAGCTGCTTCAGACGGCTTCCGCGTCCCCCGGCCAGCACCAGCGCCACCGCACGTCGCGGTGCGAGGCGCAGATCCCGTTTGTCGAGCATGGCCGTTACCCCCTTTGCCTTATTCTTGCGGCCGCTCGGCTGCGGCCATTCCATATGGAGGCGTTGACGGTGCCACATCTCGCCGCCATGTCCAATAGGCGCGGCGGACGGGTCGCATCGGCTTACCCGCCGCAATACCTCTTCGCGGTCCTAGGAGGAACGGGGGGCGTATGCCCTACTCCGCCGAACGGACTGGAGGGAAGAGGTAGGGTCTTGGTCTGGCACCGCCGCGATGCCGCCGCAATGGGCGGCTTTCGGGCCATGGCGTGCCCAAATTTTCATCATCTGCCGGAATGGCAGCCAAAATGCCGGGGTAAAGCGGAGCGAAATCGGGCTGCCGGCCCTGCCGTTCGGTCGAAAGCCCGGAATTTGCGGCGAAATGTCGGTTCCGAAATCTGCCTGTTTCCTGTGCAAACACCGGGTGCGACTCGTAGGAGGGTGCCCGTTCGGGGGTCCCGCGTCAGGACAACCCTGACGATTCCAAGCCGTTTTCAACTGGCACGCTTCTTGTAACGCTGGAGACGTCCTTGGTCCCGTCCGCCGCCCCGTCTTTGCCGGGGACGGGGCGACCGGGACGGGGTCGCCCCAGTGCGGTGCCCTGAGCGCGGAACACCTCCGGTGCCGCGCCGGCCGTAAGGGGGTGGGAGCGATTTTGGAGAAAGAGGAGCCTCGATGAACCGTCTGTTCCTTATGGCCGCACCGATGATGGCGGTTGCTCTGGGCGCGGTCGGCATGCCGGCCGCAGCCCTTGCCCAGGATCCGGCGGCTGCCGCCGCTGCCGCGGCTGCGGCTGCCGCCGCTGCTGCCGCACCGGCGGCTCCGGCGCTGAATGGCGGCGACACCGCCTGGATGCTCATCTCCACCGCGCTGGTGCTGATGATGACCATCCCCGGCCTGGCGCTGTTCTACGGCGGCATGGTCCGCAAGATGAACGTGCTGGCGACGGTGATGCAGAGCTTCGCCATCACCTGCCTGATCAGCGTCCTGTGGTACGTCATCGGCTACAGCCTGGCCTTCACCGGCACCGGTGCCTATGTCGGCGGTCTCGACCGGCTGTTCCTCAACGGGCTCGACTTCACGAAGGCCTTCGTGCTGGGCGAGGCGACGGGGTCGGGCGTCCCGACGACGATCCCCGAGCCGGTCTTCATGATGTTCCAGATGACCTTCGCGATCATCACCCCGGCCCTGATCACCGGCGCCTTCGCCGACCGCATGAAGTTCTCCTCCCTGCTGGTCTTCACCGCGCTGTGGTCGATCGTGGTCTATGCGCCGATCGCCCACTGGGTCTGGTACCCGTCGGGCTTCCTGTTCGGCCTGGGCGTGCTGGACTTTGCCGGCGGCACGGTCGTGCACATCAACGCTGGCGTCGCCGGCCTGGTCGCAGCACTGGTGATCGGCAAGCGCAAGGGCTATCCGAAGGAAGCCTTCATGCCGCACAACCTGGTGCTGTCGCTGATCGGCGCCTCGCTGCTGTGGGTTGGCTGGTTCGGCTTCAACGCCGGTTCGGCCCTGACCGCCGGTCCGCGCGCCGGCATGGCGCTGGCCGCCACGCACATCGCCACCGCCGGTGCCGCCATGGGCTGGCTGTTCGCGGAGTGGATCGTCAAGGGCAAGCCGTCGATCCTCGGCATCATCTCCGGCGCCGTCGCCGGCCTGGTCGCGGTGACCCCGGCCGCCGGCTTCGTCGACCCGACGGGCGCCATCGTCATCGGCATCGTCGCCGGCGTGGTCTGCTTCTGGTCGGCCACCAGCCTCAAGCACATGCTGGGCTATGACGACAGCCTGGACGCCTTCGGCGTGCACGGCGTCGGCGGCCTGATCGGCGCCATCCTGACCGGCGTGTTCGCCAAGATGTCGGTGTCCAACAGCGAAGGCGGCTTCGCCGCGGTCCTCCAGGCCGACCCGAAGGCCACGCTGGGCCTGCTGGAAGGCAACGCCGCCGCCGTCTGGATCCAGGTCCAGGGCGTCCTCTACACCATGGTCTGGTGCGCCGTCGCCACCTTCGTCCTGCTGAAGGTCGTCGATGTGGTCATGGGCCTGCGCGTCGAGGAAGATGTGGAGCGCGACGGTCTCGACCTCGCCCTGCACGGCGAGAGCATCCACTAAGAACATCCCTTTCCCACGGGTCTCTTGCGAAAGGCCGCCGGTTCTCCGGCGGCCTTTTTCGTTTCGATTGTTGCGCGGAGCGGAACGCTGTGACGCGGGCGGGCCGGCTTCACGGCGGGGCTGCGGCGGACTACCTCTGGTGCATCGTCATTGTGTCCGCTCAGGAGTTGCCGCCATGTCTGCCAAGCCAGCCGCCCCCGGTGTCCGTCCGGTGCTCGCCGCCGTGGAGGGCATGGCCACCTCCGACGGCGCCGGGGTCAGCATGACCCGCATGCTGGGCTCGCCGCGCCTGCGCACGCTCGACCCCTTCCTGATGCTCGACCTGTTCGGGTCCGACCAGCCGACCGACTATCTCGCCGGCTTCCCCGACCATCCCCACCGCGGGTTCGAGACGGTGACCTACATGCTGGCCGGCCGCATGCGCCATGCCGACAACCACGGGCATGAGGGCGTGATCGAGACCGGCGGCGTGCAGTGGATGACCGCCGGCCGCGGCCTGATCCATTCGGAGATGCCGGAGCAGACCGAAGGGCTGATGCGCGGCTTCCAGCTGTGGATCAACCTGCCGGCCCGGCTGAAGATGACCGAGCCGCGCTATCAGGAGTTCCCGGCCGCCTCCATCCCGGTGGAGCGGCGCGAGGACGGGGCGACCGTCACCGTCATCGCCGGCGACACCGCCCGCGGCACGGCGGGCCCGGTGCGGGCCGAGGCGACCGACGCCCGCTATTTCGACGTGGCGCTGCCGCCATCGGTGTCCTTCGCCGAGCCGCTGCCGGCCGGGCACACCGCCTTCCTGGTGCTGTTCGAGGGCACGCTGACGGTGGGTGGCGAAGCTTCGCTTTCCGGGCCGCGGGTGATCGTCCTGGGCGACGGCGAGCGGGTGGAGGCGGTCGCCGGGCCGGAGGGCGCGCGCTTCCTGCTGCTGGCCGGCGAGCCGATCGGCGAGCCCATCGCCTGGGGCGGCCCCTTCGTCATGAACACGCGGGAGGAGGTGATGCAGGCCTTCCGTGACTTCGAGGAAGGCCGCATCTGATCGCCCCCTGCCGCGCGGAAGGCCGTTGACCGGTCCCATGCGCGGCATCTCGTGCCTTGCACCCCCGCCGCTGCCGGTTATCATGGCGCATTCCGTGTTAATACGAACGATGGCGGGGGCTGGGGCTATGCGTGCAAAGGGTCTGTGGGGCGGGTTCAGGGCGGTTGCGGCTGCTGGAGCATTGGCCCTGGGGCTGGCCGGGACCCTGCTCGCCGCCAAGCCCGCCGCCGCGGTCGACGTCTCCAAGGCCGCGGCGGACTTCGGGCCGGAGGGCGCCTGGACCAACCAGTGCGACATCGACCGGATGACCGACAGCAAGACCTGCCGGCTGATGATCTACCGCCTGTTCGACGACGGGAAGGATGTCGGCTTCATCGCGCTCAGCATCATTCCGACCGGCAACGACTTCCACCTGTTCCTGACCACCAGCCAGGGTCTGATCGACCGCTGCGCCATCCGCGTCGACCGCCAGCCGCGCATCGAATCGCATGTGGCGACGCTGAACATGTGCATGTTCCCGAACTTCGTGTCCGGCCGCGTCGCCGACCAGTTCCGCAACGGCTCGACCATCCTGGTGCGCGTCAACTCCCGCCTGGGCAAGCGCGACATCGATTTCCCGCTGAACGGCTTCTCCCGCACCTTCGAGGAGATGCAGCGCAGCCTGCAATGAGGGTGAGGGGCCGGTTGAGGCCCCAACCCTGTCTCCGACCCTTTGGCCTTACCCCGGCAGCCGGTAGCCCGCCTCCGGCTCGTGCATCGGGCAGCCGTTCCGTTCCATGCGGAATTCGGCGGAGCGGCCGTAGGCGAGGCGCCGGGCGCGCATGATCGAGCCCAGCGGCCGGTGCGCCGCCAGCCCATGCCAGGGGCTGAAGGCCAGCCGGTCGTCGCCGGAGCGCGACCGTTCCTCGCTCCAGGCCGTCTGAGGCGGCACGGTGATGCGGGCGATGGTGCGGTAGGGGCTCAGATCCTCCGGCCACACCACGCTGGCATCCTCCACCGGCATGCGCTCCTCGTCGGTGCGCAGTTGGGCGCGCAGTTCCCAGACGGCCTCGTGGTCGCGGAAGAACTCCGTCACCGCCTCGCGAATGCCGTTCGGCTTGCCGTTGAGGTCCAGCGGCGCGTCGGCAAGCGCGGTCAGGTTCGGCGAGACCGGCACGATCGACAGCTTGGCGATGTGGTCGCCATGGCGCAATGCAGCCTGGCTGTAGAAGGTTTCACCCAGGATGTGGGTTTCCGGGTGGCCGCCCAGCGTCTTCAGCGTCGCGCTTTCGCCGCCGAAGGCCTCCACCACCCGTTCGGCGACGCGCAGGCCAGCCGAAAGCACCTTTTTCGCGGTTTCCGCCCGGTCGGTGGTGGCGGCCAGCAGCTTCAGCGTCAACAGGAACTGCCTGGCATCGGGAGCCGAGAAGGCAGGGGCGTTGGCCATGACGAAATCCTGCGTGGCCTCGCCCTCCGACCCCGGCAGCCGCTCGCCGGACACGCCCAGCACCTTCACCGCCAGACCGCGCGGTGTCGAGACGCTGTCGGGCAGGATGTCGCCCGGCGTCGTCGACAGCCGCAGGATCACCGGATAGCTCTCCGCCTTCGCGAACAGTCCCTGGGCCAGTTCGGCCGGCAGGTCGTCCAGCACATCCAGCCGGCCGATCAGCAGCCCATGGCTCTTGGCATGGACGCTGCGGTTGGCATGGCCGCTGTCCTCGAAGGTCTTGGCGCTGATCGACAGCATCGTCTCGGCCAGATCGTTGAAGACCTGCGCTTCATCGGGACCCGGGTTTTCGACCGACGGCGTATAGGCCAGTGGCCTGGCATTGCGCCGGGGGGTGGGCTGGGTGGAGGCAGCGGACACGGGCGGGGCTCCCGAAGAGGAGGAAAAGGCGGGGTGCAGCCGGGACAACAGCCGCGCACTGTCCTCTGTTCCGCAACGATGCGGCGGTGCTCTCCTGCGGCACTCAGGGCCGCCGGCAAGGATCCGCGCTGTCCCTGGCGCTTATTGTGCGGGTGCGAGAAGAGCCAACGCCCATCGCGGTTTGCACTGCAAAACGAGAGGCGGTATCAAGCAAATAATCGGACGCGCCTCATGCGCGAGGATTTTGTAACTTCTCCAATCTCCTATGGAAAATTAACCATGAATTCCGGGGAAGTCCTTAGCAAAAGACTCTGGCGCCGAAATGACTGCGCTGCTTATCCTTTTGTCAGGAAAGGCCAAACCTCTTTACGCCTCCCGAGCCTGCCCGACACGCGGCCATCGGGAGGCGGCCGGACAAGCGAGCGAAGGGTGTCCCATGACCGGACGGAGCGTCATCTGGTCCTCCATACGGATGCGCAGCGGTGTCCTGCTGTTGGGGCTGCTTCTGTTGGCGACCCTGTCGGTGCCGGCGGGCGGCCGGGCGACGCCGCCCAACCGGACGGTGCTGGTCCTGCACTCCTACCATCAGGGCTACGAGTGGACCGACGGACAGGCGGACGGCATCTCCGACATGCTGGCCTCGGCGGCACCCAATGCGCTGGCGATCCCCTATTACCTGGACTGGAAGCGCTTTCCAGACCCCGCCGGGGTCGAGCGGCTGCGGGCGCTGATCGCCTACCGCCACCCCAAGGGCACCGTCGACGCCATCGTCTCCACCGACGATGCCGCGCTGTCCTTCGCCCTGGACTTGCGGCAGGAGATCTATGGGCCGGTGCCGCTGGTCCATGGCGGCGTGCTGCCGATTTCGGCGCGGCGGCTGACCGAGCGGGAGGCCAATGTCGTCGGCGTCGACGAGGCCAAGGACATCGAGGGCACCGTGCGCATGGCGATGACCGCCAATCCGCGGTTGCAACGCCTGTTCATCCTGCATGACGACACCGAGACGGGCCTCGGGCTGGATGCCGAGATCGAGGCGCTGGTCGCCGCCGGCCGCTTCCCCGCCGGGGTGGAGCGGCAGACCCTGCCGGCGCTGCCCTTCGCCCGGCTGGAGGAGCGGCTGGCCGCCCTGCCGCCGGACAGCGCGGTGCTGCTGGGCACCTATGCCGCCGACCCGGAAGGCCTGGTCCTGCCGCCCGAGCAGTTCCTGGAGCTGATGAGCGAGAGGAGCAGCGTGCCGATCTACGGCTTGCAGGAATTCCTGCTGGGCCACGGCATCGCCGGCGGCAGCCTGCTGAGCGGGCAGGAGCATGGCCGCGCGGTCGGTCGGCTGGCCGCCGCCCTGGTGAACGGCGCGTCCATCGCCGGCCTGCCGGCGGAGCAACGCCAGTCGGTCATCCGGGCCGCCGATTACGGCCAGATGCAGCGCTACGGGATCGATCCCGCGCAGCTGATGCCGCTCGACCGGCTGGTCGACAAGCCCTTCTCCTTCATGGAGACCTACCGCTGGCTGGTGGTGACGGTCGGCAGCGTGCTGCTGCTGCTGTTCGGCATGGTTCTGGTGCTGTCCCTCACGCTGCGCAGCCGGCGGAAGACCGAGGCGGCGTTGCAGCGGAGCAACGAGGCGCTGACCGAGTCGCGTCGGCAGTTGCAGGCCAAGGTCGTCGAGCTGACCGCCAGCAAGAATGCGCTGCGCGAACGGGGGCGGTGGATGCGGCTGGTGGCGGAGGCATCGCGCGACATCATCTGGACCTGGGACATCGTCAACGATGTCCGCGTCCTGTCCGGCCGGGTCGAGGAACTGCTGGGCGTTGATGCCGCCAGCATCGATTCCCGCGCGGCCTGGTTCGACCGCATCCATCCCGAGGACCGGCCGCTGGCGGAGGAGGCGCTGCAGCGCCACCTGTCGGGCGAACTGCCGGAATACCGGGTGGAATACCGGGTCCGCCACCGCGACGGCAATTACCTGTGGCTCTACGCCACCGGCAAGATCCTGTTCGACGGGGACGGGCAGGGCGGGACGGCAGGGCGGGGAAAGCCGGTGATGATGGGCGGCTCCTACACCGACATCACCGCGCAGAAGCGGCAGCAGGCGTGGCTGGACCATCTGGCCCATTACGATTCCCTGACCGGCCTGCCCAACCGGCTGACGCTGGAACAGCATGTCGACAGGCTGATCGCCGAGACCAGGGCATCCGGCAAAGCCGGGCCGCTGGCGCTGCTGTTCCTCGACATGGACAATTTCAAGTTCATCAACGACGGTTTCGGCCACAAGGCCGGCGACGAGCTGCTGATGATGCTGGGGCTGCGCATCCGCAAGGGTGCGGGAGACGGGCTGTTCATCGCGCGGCTGGGCGGCGACGAGTTCGTGGTGGTTGTCCAGGGTGGCGAGGCCGGCGAGCCGGCGGAGGTGGCGCAACGGCTGGAACAGGCGTTCGCCGCCCCCTTCCTGGTCGAGGGACAGCATTTCTTCGTGACATGCAGCGTCGGCATCGCCCGCTATCCCTGGGATGGCCGCTGCTTCGACGATCTGTTGCAGAACGCCGACACCGCCATGTACCGGGCCAAGGACAGCGGGCGCGGGCGCATCTGCACCTTCACCGCCGACATGAACCTGAAGGTGGTGGAGCGCATGCGGCTGCTCAGCCGGGCCCGGCTGGCCTTCGACCGCCAGGCCTTCACCGTGCATTACCAGCCGCAGGTCGCGACGCGTGACGGCCGGCTCCGCGGCTTCGAGGCGCTGATCCGCTGGACCGACTCAGAACTGGGGCCGGTGTCGCCCGACCGCTTCATTCCGGTCTGCGAGGATTCCGGCCTGATCGTCCCGCTCGGCCTGTGGGTGCTGGAAACCGCCTGCATCGAGGCGGCGGGGCTGGCCTGCCGCGGGGCCGGCGACGTGACGATGAGCGTCAACATGTCGGCGGCCCAACTGGCCCAGCATGATTTCGTGCCGCGGGTTCTGGAGATCCTGGAGCGCACCGGCCTGTCGGCGAACCGGCTGGAACTGGAAATCACCGAGTCGCAGATGATCGGCTCGCTCGATGCCGCCATCGGCAAGCTGAACGCGCTGCGGAAGGCGGGCATCCACATCGCGCTGGACGATTTCGGCACCGGCTATTCGTCGCTGACCTATCTGCGGACGCTGCCGATCAACACGCTGAAGCTGGACAAGGCCTTCATCGACGACGTCCACCGCCGGCCCGATGCCCGCAGCATGGTGTCGTCCATCTCGCGCATCGCCCACGATTTGAGGCACAGCGTGGTGGCGGAAGGGGTGGAGGAGACGGCCCAGTGGGAGGTGCTGTCGCTGATGGGCTGCGACCTGATTCAGGGCTATTTCGTCAGCCGTCCGCTGCCGGCCGACCGCATCGACGCCTTCCTGGCCGCCTGGGAGGACCGGCGGGCCGGACTGCCGGTGATCCGCGACGATGTGGTGGTCGGCATGCCCGCCCCCGGGGCGAGCCGGCCGTCCCTGCCTATTTCGTAGGGTTGGGAAAAAAAGCGAATGGAGGCGTCGGACTCTTGTCGGCCGAGAGAAGAACACGATCCGAACCGGCGCGAAGCGGCCGCCCTGAAGCTCACCCGGCGAGCCCCATGACGGCTTGCAAATCCTGAATGGGGAAACGCGAAACGCCCCGCAGACTGGCTGCGGGGCGTTTTTGAACGCGGGGCTTTTGGGACCGGAGGCGCCGGGCTCAGTGCCGCGTGCGGGCCGGGGTGATGTAGACGCCGTCCCAATCGACGCCGAACAGGGCGTCGTCGCCGGCCTCTTCGACCAGATCGTCATATTCGTGGGCCTCGATCAGCCCGAAGATGGAGGCGGTGCCGGAGGCGTCCAGGTCGCAGGTCACCACATGGCCGCCCACCTCGACGGAGGTGAAGAACACTTCCGGCAGCTCCATGCTGTCCAGGTCGGCGGTGACGGCGGCTTCGATCTCGTGGATGGAGCGGGCGGACAGCGACACGCGCAGCTTGGCCGCCTGGGAGGCCCAGACGATGCGCTTGACGTGTGCGGGCTCCTTCATCTCCGCGACGCCCGGCGCCTCGTCGCCTTGGCCGGCCATCGCAATCATCCGGGAAACCAGGGTCGAGGTGCTGCTGGGTGCGCGCATTGAAGCCTCCGCTCGTTCGATGACGACAGATTTGCGCGCAGCCGGTTAACGGGGTCTTAAGCCGGTACCGGGGCTAAAGCCTTACCACCGGGGGAGTAGTCCTATCCAATCGGTTTTAAGTGCCGGCGAGTGCGGCGGCGACCCCGGCCGCAACCCGCGCGTTGTTGCGGATCAGCGCGATGTTGGCGGTCAGGCTGCGCCCGCCGGTGATGGCCTCCAGCGCCGCCAGCAGGTGCGGGGTGATGTCCTTCCCCTTGATTCGCCTGGAGTCCGCGTCGGCCAGCGCTTGGGCGACAGCCGCCTCCATCGCATCGGCGTCCAGTTCGTCGGCGGCCGGGATCGGGTTGGCGAGCAGAACGCCGCCTTCCAAGCCGAGCTGCCATTTCGTCCGCAGGATTTCCGCCACCTCCTGCACGGTGTCACAGCGATGATCGACGGAGAGGCCGCTGCGGCGGCTGTAGAAGGCGGGAAACTCCTCCGTGCCGAAGCCCAGGACCGGCACGCCGCGGGTTTCCAGCAGCTCCAGCGTCTTGGGCAGGTCGAGAATCGACTTGGCTCCGGCGCAGACCACGCAGACCGACGTGCGGGCCAGCTCGTCGAGGTCGGCGGAAATGTCGAAGCTGGTCTCCGCCCCGCGATGGACGCCGCCGATGCCGCCGGTGGCGAAGACGGAGATGCCGGCCAGCCGCGCCCCGATCATCGTCGCCGCCACCGTGGTGGCGCCAAGGGCCCCGGTCGCCAGGGCGATGGGCAGGTCGCGGCGGCTCAGCTTGCGCGCGGCATGGCCGGCGGTCGCCAGCCGTTCCAGCGCCTCGTCGTCCAGCCCGATGCGGATGCGGCCGTCCATCACCGCGATGGTGGCGGGAATGGCGCCGGCGGTCCGCACCTCCGCCTCCAGCGCGCGGGCGGTCTCCAGATTGCGCGGATAGGGCATGCCGTGGGAGATCACGGTCGATTCCAGCGCCACCACCGGGCGCCCCGTGGCGAGCGCGTCGGCGATTTCGGGGGTTGGCAGCAGGATCGGGTGCATGCGCTGGGTCTCCGCTTGGAACGCCCTATATTAGGACGCATGTCCGCTGCACTCCATTCGAATCAAGGCCGCCCGCACCCCGACACCTGGATCAAGGTCCTGCCCGAGGGGCTGTATGTCGAGCCGGGGGGCTTCTACATCGACCCTGTGCGCCCGGTGGCGCGCGCGGTCGTTACCCACGGCCATTCCGACCATGCAAGGCCCGGCAACCGCACCGTGCTGGCGACCTCCGGCACGCTCGCCATCATGCGCCAGCGGATGGGCGAGGGGGTGGGCGGCAGCCTGCAGGCGCTGGACTATGGCGAGACCCTGCGCATCGGCGACGTGACGGTGCGGATGGTGCCGGCCGGCCATGTGCTGGGCAGCGCCCAGGTGGTGATGGAGCATGCCGGGTCGCGCGTCGTCGTGTCGGGCGACTACAAGCGGCGTCTCGACCGCACCTGTGCGCCGTTCGAGCCGGTGCCCTGCGACGTCTTCGTAACCGAGGCGACCTTCGGCCTGCCGGTGTTCCGCCATCCGCCCGATCTGGGTGAGGTGCAGAAACTGCTGCATTCGATGGCGCTGTTCCCGGAGCGCAGCCATGTCGTCGGCGTCTATGCGCTCGGCAAATGCCAGCGGCTGATCACGCTGCTGCGGGCGGCGGGTTACGACCGGCCGATCTGGCTGCATGGCGCGCTGGAACCGCTCTGCCGGCTCTACAGCAGTCTGGGGGTAGAGCTGGGGGAGCTGCGGCCGGCAACGGTGGCGGCGAAGGAGGAGTTGAAGGGCGCGCTGGTGCTGGCTCCGCCGGCGGCGGTGGCCGACCGCTGGGCCCGGCGCCTGGCCGACCCGGTGGTGGCGGTGGCGTCGGGCTGGATGCGGGTGCGCCAGCGCGCCCGCCAGCGCGGGGTGGAACTGCCGCTGGTCATCTCAGACCATGCCGACTGGGACGAGCTGTGCCAGACGCTGGAGGATGTCGGCGCGCCGGAGGTCTGGGTGACCCATGGCCGGGAGGAGGCGCTGGTCCATTACGCCACCGGCCGCGGCATCCGCGCCCGCGCGCTGGCGCTGATCGGCTTCGAGGACGAGGACTCGGAGGGGATGCCGGAGAAGGCTGGGGAAGGGGAGGCGTCGTGAACCGCTTTGCCGCGCTGATCGACGCGCTGGTCTTCATGCCGTCGCGCAACGGAAAGATCCGCCTGCTGGTCGAGCATTTCGCCACCGCGCCGGACCCCGAGCGCGGCTGGGCGCTGGCGGCGCTGACCGGGGCGCTCAGCTTCCGTGAGGCCAAGCCGGCGGCGATCCGCGAGCTGGCGGCGACCAGGGTCGATCCGGACCTGCTGGCGCTGTCCTACGACTATGTCGGCGATCTGGCGGAGACGGTGGCGCTGATCTGGCCGGAACGACCGGAGCGGTCCAACAGCCTGCCGCCCAGCCTGGACGAGGTGGTGGAGGCGCTGCGGGCCGCCAAGCGCGGGCAGGTGATCGGGCTGGTGGAGGGCTGGCTCGACACGCTCGACTCGTCGGGCCGCTTCGCCCTCTTGAAGCTGATCACCGGGGCGTTGCGCATCGGCGTCTCGGCCAGGCTCGCCAAGACGGCGCTGGCGGAATGGGGCAAGGCGGCGCGGCCGGAGGTGAGCGTCGACGATGTCGAGGAGGTCTGGCACGGGCTGACCGCGCCCTATGTGGAGCTGTTCGCCTGGCTGGAGGGGCGGGCGGAGCGGCCGGCGACCGGAGCCGGCGCCGGTTTCCGCCCGATGATGCTGTCCCACCCGCTGGAGGAGGAGGACCGCGCCGCGCTCGATCCCGCCGCCTATGCCGCGGAATGGAAATGGGACGGCATCCGCGTGCAGATGGTGGCGCGCGGCGGAGAGCGGCGGCTCTACAGCCGCACCGGCGACGACGTGTCCGGCGCCTTCCCCGACATCGTCGATCACATGAGTTTCGACGCGGTGCTGGACGGCGAGCTGCTGGTGGCGCGCGACGGGGTGGTGGCGCCCTTCAACGATCTGCAGCAGCGCCTCAACCGCAAGACGGTGACGGCGCAGATGCTGCGCGACGGGCCGGCCTGGGTGCGGCTCTACGACATCCTGTTCGACGGCGATGAGGATCTGCGCGGGCTGTCCTTCGTCGAGCGGCGCGCCCGGCTGGAGCGCTGGTACGAGGCGGTGCGGCCGCGCCGGATGGATTTGTCGCCGCTGGTGCCGTTCGACCGGTGGGACGAGCTGGTCGCCTTGCGCGAAGGCGCGCGGGAGAACGGCATCGAGGGGCTGATGCTGAAGCGGCGCGACAGCGCCTACCTCGCCGGGCGGCCGAAGGGGCCGTGGTTCAAGTGGAAGCGCGGGGCGCTGACGCTCGACACCGTGATGATGTACGCCCAGCGCGGCCACGGGAAGCGGTCGAGCTATTATTCGGACTACACGTTCGGCGTCTGGCGCGGCGAGGAGCTGGTGCCGGTCGGCAAAGCCTATTCCGGCTTCACCGACGCCGAACTGGTCGAGTTGGACCGCTGGGTGCGCAACCACACCACCCGCCGCTACGGCCCGGTGCGCGAGGTGGAGGCCGGGCTGGTGCTGGAGGTCGCCTTCGACAGCGTGCACCCGTCGAACCGGCACAAGAGCGGGCTCGCCATGCGCTTCCCCCGCGTCCACCGCATCCGCTGGGACAAGCCAGCGCACGAGGCCGACCGGCTGGAGACGCTGGCGGCGATGGTGGCGGGGTAAGGCGGCAAGCCCTACCGCAGCGGAGAGGTCACCACGTCGACGGAGGTTTCCGCCACGGTGCCGACCACGTCGACGGCGGTGCCGGCGATGCTGGCGGCACCGCTGGCCACGCCGGTGACGGCGCCGCAGCCGGTCAGCGAACCGCCGAGCAACAGCAGGGCGGCGAGCGGAAGAAGGCGGCGCGAGACGGGGCGGCGGGACGTGGAGCGGCGGGACATGGCGTCCTCCAAAAAACCGGAAACGGATCCGGATACGGGTCCGGTTGGCGATTGCAGCACGCAATTCCGACCGAAAGGTTAATTCCGGCATTTGGCGCAAGAGCGGTGGATTTCGCCGCCGCACGGCGCGGCGTCTTTGCAGGCCCATGCCGAGTATTACAAGTAATTCATCGCGGTGTAATACCTTGATGTAGGTTCTCGCAAGGGCGCGGACGGGCTACAGGAGATGGGCATGGCTGTCATGAAGAATTCTCCGTTTTGCGGACATGTTTCTGCATAGCCGTATTCACTTCCAGCCCCATATCTGGCTTGCCGACCGAGGAAAGATGTCTGCAATCGATTGACTGGTTGGGAAAGACACAGATGCGTGACGGATCCTTTGCCGATCTCATCGCCCCCTATGATCGGGTGGCGCTCGTCCTTCAGGGTGGCGGCGCGCTCGGCGCCTATCAGGCGGGCGTCGTCGAGGGGCTGTTCAAGCACGACATCCATCCGACCTGGGTGGCCGGCGTGTCGATCGGCGCCATCAACGCGGCGCTGATCGCCGGCAACCCGCCGGAGCGGCGCTGCGCCGCGCTGTCGGAGTTCTGGAGCCGCATCGCCCCGCCCTCGCCCTGGGAAGGGGCGGAGGCGCTGTGGCGGCGGCTCGATCCCGACGGGCCATCGATCTCGGTCCTCAACCAGTGGAGCGCGTGGCGGACGGCGCTGTCCGGGCAGCCCGGCTTCTTCCGGCCACGGCCGGCGGTGGAATGGGCGGCGGCCGGTCCCTTCGCCGGGCCAACCAGCTTCTACGACACGGCACCGCTGAAGAAGACGCTGGAGGATCTGATCGACTTCGACCGGATCAACCGGGGCGACATCCGGCTGTCGCTGGGGGCGGTCGATGTGCTGACCGGCAACTCGATCTATTTCGACACCGAGACCCACCGGATCGGGCCGGAGCATGTGATGGCGAGTGGCGCCCTGCCGCCCGGCTTCGCACCCGTGGAGATCGACGGCGGCTTCTACTGGGATGGCGGGCTGGTCTCCAACACGCCGCTCGACCATGTGCTGGAGGACCGGCCGCGCCGCGACACGCTGGTCTTCCAGGTCGATCTGTGGAGCGCCAGCGGCCAGGTGCCGCGCGGCATGTCGGAGGTGCTGGAGCGGCAGAAGGACATCACCTATTCCAGCCGCACCCGCTTCAACACCGACAAGGTCACCTACGAACAGACCCTGCGCAACCAGCTGGTGACGCTGCTCGACCGGCTGCCGGAGGACCTCCGGGACACGCCGGAGGCGAAAGCGCTGCGGAGCGCCGCCTGCGGGGCGGCGGTCAACATCATCCACCTGATCTACCGCCGCAAAAGCTACGAACGCGACAGCAAGGACTACGAGTTCTCCAACGCCGGCATGCGGGAGCATTGGGAAAGCGGCCTTGCCGACACGCTTGCCACGCTTGCCCACCCGGACTGGCTGGCGATGCCGCCGCGGCTGGGTGGACCCGTCACGCACGACCTGCTGCGCGACGACGGAAAGCCGGACTGACCGGCCCTCTTTGCCAGGAATCAACCGTTACCGACCTTTCGACCGAACAGGAGCGGACCCATGCGTTTGCAGGACAAAGTTGCCGTCATCACCGGGGCGGCGAGCGGAATCGGGCTGGAGATCGCCCGGACCTTCGCCCGCGAGGGTGCCAAGGTCGTCATCGCCGACCTGAACCAGGCCGGTGCCGATGCCGCCGCGGCCAGCCTGGACCCCACGGGGAAACGGGCTCTCGGCGTCGCCATGGACGTGACCGACGAGGCCCAGGTCGATGCCGGCATGGCCCGTGCCGCCGACGCTTTTGGCCGCATCGACATCCTGGTCAGCAATGCCGGCATCCAGACCGTGGCACCGGTCGAGCAGTTCGAGTTCGCCAAGTGGAAGCAACTCCTGTCCATCCATCTGGACGGCGCCTTCCTGACCACGCGCGCCGCCCTGCGGGCGATGTACAAGCAGGGTGGCGGCAGCATCATCTACATGGGATCGGTCCACTCCAAGGAGGCCTCGGCGCTGAAGGCGCCCTATGTCACCGCCAAGCATGGGCTGATCGGCCTTGCCAAGGTGGTCGCCAAGGAGGGGGCGGCGCATGGCGTGCGCGCCAACGTGATCTGCCCCGGCTTCGTCCGCACCCCGCTGGTCGAGAAGCAGATCCCCGAACAGGCCAAGGAGCTTGGCATCTCCGAAGAGGACGTGGTGAAGAAGGTGATGCTGAAGGAGACCGTCGACGGTGAGTTCACCACGGTCGAGGACGTCGCCCAGGCCGCCCTGTTCTTCGCGTCCTTCGAGTCCAACGCGCTGACCGGCCAGTCGCTGGTCGTCAGCCACGGCTGGTTCATGCAATAGGCGCGGGCAAGCCTGCCGGAACGGAAAAAGGCGTCGGGTCATCGGCCCGACGCCTTTTTCTTTTCAAGATGCACCGATCTGTTCAGCGGCGGTTTGCGCCCCCTCTCAGAACTCCTTCCAGTCGTCGTCGTCGCTGGTGCTGTGCTTCAGGACCGGGACCGCGGCGGTGGTGCGGGTGGAGGAGTCGGCGCGGGTGGCCGGCTTGGCCGTCGCATGGGCCGTGCCGTTGCCGCGGGCGGCGGGCTTCACCGCCGGCTTGGCGGCGGCGCGGGCCTGAGTGGGGGCCGGAGCGCGGCGGGTGGTGGTGACCGCCGGTGCGGCATGGACCGCCGCCATCGCGCGCGGCGCCGGGGCATAACCGAAGCCGGTCGCGCCGAAGCCGGCCGCCTGATCGAACTTGAAGAAGCCGACCAGCGACTTCAGGTCGGTCGCCTGTCCGCTCATCGCCTGGGCGGCGGCGGTGGTCTCCTCCACCAGGGCGGCGTTCTTCTGGGTCATCTCGTCCATGTTGGCGACGGTCGAGTTGATCTCGTCCAGCGCCGTCGCCTGTTCGGCCGAAGCCGAAGCCATCTCGGCGATCAGGGTCGCCACCTGCTGCACGCCGGACACGATGCCTTGCAACGCGTCGCCGGCCTTGCTGACCAGATCGACACCGTCCTTCACCTGGGCATCGCTGTCCAGGATCAAGCCCTTGATCTCCTTCGAGGCCTGGGCGGAGCGCTGGGCGAGCTGCCGCACCTCCTGCGCCACCACGGCGAAGCCGCGCCCGGCGTCGCCGGCCCGCGCCGCCTCCACCGCCGCGTTCAGCGCCAGCAGGTTGGTCTGGAAGGCGATCTCGTCGATCACCCCGATGATGTCGGTGATCTTGCGGCTGGATTCCTCGATCCGGCGCATCGCCTCGATGGCGGAGCCGGCAACGCCGCCGCCCGATTCGGCGGACCCGCGGGCCTGTGTCGCCATCACGTTGGCGCGCTGGGCGTTCTCGGCGTTGGACCGCACGGTCGCCCCCAGCTCCTCCATGCTGGCCGCGGTCTCTTCCAGCGAGGAGGCCTGCTGTTCGGTGCGGTCGGCGAGGTCGGAGGAGCCGAGAGACACTTCCGCGGCGGCGGCGGCGATGGTTTCGGCGGCCTGGGTGATCTGGCCGACGATCTCCGCCAGCCGGGTGGAGGTGGTGTTGACGTCGGTCTTCACCCGCTCGAAGGCGCCCTGGTAATCGCGGGTGACGCGGCGGTTCAGGTCGCCCTGGGCCAGTGCCGCCAGCACCTCGCCCAGGTCGGCGATCACCGCCTCCACCGTGTCGGTCAGGCGGTTGATGCCCTCCGACATGGTCCTGTAGAAGCCGTCCTTGCCGGCCAGATCGATGCGGCGTTCCAGGTCACCCTTCGACACCGCGTCGATCAGTGTGGCGATCTCCTCGCCGATGGCCTGCTCGCGGGCGCGCTGGGCCTCGGCGGCGCGGCGCTCGGCCTCCAGCCTGTCGCGCTCCGCCTCGTCCATCCGCTTCTTCTCGATGGCGTTCTCCTTGAACACCAGCACGGCCTTGGCCATGCTGCCGATCTCGTCGCGGTTGGCGAGCGCCGGAACGTCCACCGTGAGGTTGCCGGCGGCCAGTTCCGTCATCGTGCCGGTCATCTGCACCACCGGGCGGACGATGGAGCGCGCGGTGATCAGCGCAATCGCGATGCCGAGCACAAAAGCGCCCACCGCCATGCCGATCATCAGCGTGCTGGTGTTGTCCATATCGTCCTGCGCGGCGGTCAGCACCGTCTTGCGGGCGTCGGTCTGCGCGAGAATGACCTTGTCCACCAGGGCGGCGAACTCCTCCGCCTCCTGGGCCATGGTGTTGAAAGCCAGGGTCTGGGCGTCGTTTACGGCGGTGACGACGCGGTTGAAGCTCTCCAGATAGCGGCTGCCGATCTGTACCGCCTCCTCGGCGGCGCGCTTCTGGACCGGGTCGGCCAGACGGGGGGGAAGTGCTGAGGCCGCCTTGATGAAGCCGTCCATCCGGCTGCGCACCTCGTCCGCCGCCTTTGCCGACGGGTCCGTCAGGAAGCGCTGCGCGCTGAGACGGGCGAGGATCAGAGATTCCTGAGCTTGGCCGGCATAGGCGGCGGACTCGAAGTCGCCGGAGGCGATGCCGGTGGTGACGACCCGGCTCAGCCCCTCCCGCGCCTTCTGGCCCAGCGGCATCAGATCTTCCGACACCACACGGTCGCGCTGCTCGCGCAGCTTGACCAGCTGACCGAAATTGGACCCGTAGCTGTCGAACTGCTGGATCATCCGCTCGATGAGGGCGCGGCGTCCGGGGTCCAGCGAAACATCGCGGGCGGTGTGCAGCAGCTCGCCCAGCTTCTTCTGCTGCGCCTGGATCGGCGCGATCAGCGTGTTGCTGCCGGAGAAGGAGTAATTGACCACATTGCGGCGCATGTCCGAGACCGAGCCGTCGATGTCAGAAATCCGGAGCGAGTTGTCGGAGATCGCCCCATAACGGGTGAAGCCGCTCTGCACCGTCGACAGCGACCGCACGCCCAGTGCTGCCACCAGGACGAGAAGGGCGAGGATCAGGAGGAAGCCCACCTGGATGCGGGTGCCCACCTTGAATCGGCTGGCGAAACTGGCGTTCTGCATGGTCAACTGCCTTGGTCTGCGGATCGGGTCGAACGCGATACGCCCGGCAGGGTAGAGGAAAGTGGTTTCCAGTCCGTTGCCATGGCGCAAGGAAATGCGCGGAAAGCGCCCCTGGGACGCGGCAAAATCGTGTCAAAGCCGTGACCCGGGGCTTTGACGATGCGGCGGCGGTCCCTAGGTTACGTCGCCTGCACAGCATTCGGGCGACGGTCCTTCGGGGGCCGGTCTCCCCTGGGCCGGCAGATATCACCGTAAAGGCTACTGAAAAATCCGATGCGCCGCAGCCTCCCGCCCACCTCCGACACCAGCGCCTTCACCCGCCCGTCCGGCGACCTGCGCGCCGCGATCCGCTCCCTGGGCCCCTACATCTGGCCCCGCGATTCCGTGGAAACGCGGGTGCGGGTGGTGCTGGCGATGCTGCTGCTGATCGGCGCCAAGGTCGCCAACGTCTATGTGCCGATCTTCTACAAGCATGCGGTGGACGCGCTGACGCCCGCCAGCGCCGGCGGCAGTGTGGGGCTGGGAGGGGGCCCGGGCGCGGCGGTGACCATTCCGTTGGGGCTGATCGTCGCATACGGCCTTGCCCGCGTGACCTCGCTGGTCTTCGCCGAACTGCGCGACGCCGTCTTCGCGACGGTGGCGCAGCGGACCATCCGCCGGGTGGCGCTGTCGGTGTTCCGGCATCTGCACGCGCTGTCGCTGCGCTTCCATCTGGAACGCCAGACCGGCGGCCTGACCCGCTCGCTGGAGCGCGGAACCCGCGCCATCGAGTCGCTGCTGCGCTACACGCTGTTCTCCATCGTGCCGACGCTGGTGGAGATCGCGCTGGTCTGCGCCATCCTGTGGAAGCTGTTCAGCGTCTGGTTCGCGCTGGCGACCTTCGTCACGGTGATGGGCTACATCCTCTACACCTTCTTCGTGTCGGAATGGCGCATCAAGTTCCGCCGCCTGATGAACGACACCGACAGCAAGGCCAACACCAAGGCGATCGACAGCCTGCTGAACTACGAGACGGTCAAGTATTTCGGCAACGAGGAGCATGAGGCCCGCCGTTACGACGGTGCGCTGCAAAGCTACGAGAAGGCGGCGGTGCGCAGCCAGCAGAGCCTGTCGCTGCTGAATGTCGGGCAGTCGGCGATCATCTCGCTGGGGCTGGCGGCGGTGATGGGCATGGCCGCCAAGGGCATCGTCGACGGCAGCATGTCGCTGGGCGACTTCGTTCTGGTGAACACCTATCTGTTGCAGCTCTACCAGCCGCTGAACTTCTTCGGCGTCGTCTATCGCGAGATCAAGCAGTCGCTGATCGACATCGAATCGATGGTGACGCTGCTGGCGGTCGACCGCGAGGTGGCCGACGGCCCCGATGCGAAGCCGCTGGCGGTCGAAGGGGCGGAGCTGCGCTTCGAAGGGGTGGAGTTCGGCTATGACCCGCGCCGGCCGATCCTGAAGGATGTCAGCTTCACCGTGCCGGCCGGCAGGACGGTCGCCATCGTCGGCCCGTCGGGTGCCGGCAAGTCCACCATCAGCCGGCTGCTGTTCCGCTTCTACGACGTCAATGGCGGGCGGGTGCTGATCGACGGGCAGGACATCCGCGGGGTGACCCAGGCGTCGCTGCGCGCCTCCATCGGCATCGTCCCGCAGGACACGGTGCTGTTCAACGACACCGTCTTCTACAACATCGCCTATGGCCGCCCCGGCGCCAGCCCGGCGGAGGTGGAGCGGGCGGCCCGGCTGGCCCACATCCATGACTTCATCATGGCGCTGCCCGACGGCTACCAGACCACGGTGGGCGAGCGCGGGCTGAAGCTGTCCGGCGGCGAGAAGCAGCGGGTCGCCATCGCCCGCACCATCCTGAAGGACCCGGCGATCCTGCTGTTCGACGAGGCGACCAGCGCGCTCGACACCCACACCGAGCGGGAAATCCAGGCCAACCTGCGCGAGGTCAGCCGCGGCCGCACCACGCTGGTGATCGCCCACCGGCTGTCCACCGTGATCGACGCCGACGAGATCCTGGTGCTGGAGGCCGGCCGGGTGATCGAGCGCGGCCACCACAGCGACCTGCTGGCCGCCCGTGGCGCCTATGCCGCCCTGTGGGCGCGGCAGCAGGAGGCGAGTCAGGCTTCGGTTGGGTCATCGGCCGGGGGCCCGGCGCCGCTGCCCGGCGTGCTGGCGCCGACCTGAGCCGGAAGCGGGGAGCAGAGATCATGGGACCGGCAAGGCAGGCGCTGCGCACCGCGACGCGGGAGAGCCACGACCGTCTGGACAAGGCCGAGGTGCTGCAACCTCTGGTCCGGCCGGACATCACTCAGGCGCAATATGTCCGCGCGCTGGCCGTTCTCCACGGCTTCAACGCACCGGTGGAGCGGAGGCTGGGGGAGGCCGGGGGAGACGGCGCGGCGCGGCTGGCGCTGCTGCGCGAGGATCTGCGGGTGCTGGGCGCCGATCCGGACGCGCTGCCGGAGATGGTTGGCCTGCCGCCGCTGGACAGCGCGCCGGCCCGGCTGGCGGCGCGCTACGTGCTGGACGGCTCGGCCCATGGCGGACGGGCGATGCTGCCGGGGATCACGCGCGCGCTGGGCCATGACGCCCGGCGCGGCGCCCGCTTCCTGGCATCGGACGGGCTGGACATGGCAGGGGCCTGGAAGGCGCTGATGGTCCGGCTGGAGCAGGAGCTTGCCGACCCCGCCGCACTCGCTGCCGCCTGCACCACCGCCGCCGGCCTGTTCACGGCGCTGGAGACGTGGACGGCCGAGCAGTGGATGACAGAACAGAGGGGTTGAAACTGGCATCCGGCCCCATCCCTTGCTAGGGTGCCGGACCATTCTCATCCGGGTTCTGGAGACCACCTTCCCATGACCGCGCCAGCCTCGCGCATCTATTGCTCCGTCGACACCACCGAGATCGACGCCGCCCGCCGCATCGCCGGGCAGGTGGCGGGGGCCGTCGGCGGCATCAAGCTGGGGCTGGAGTTCTTCATCGCTCAGGGGCCGGCCGGCGTCCGCGCCGTGGTGGGCGAGGACGGCCCGCCGCTGTTCCTCGACCTGAAGTTGCACGACATCCCCAACACGGTGGCCGGCGGCGTGCGCGCGGCGCTGCCGCTGAAGCCGGCCTTCATGACCTTCCACAGCGCCGGCGGCCCGGCGATGATGCGCGCGGCGGCGGAGACGGCGGCCACCGCCGGAGCCGACCGGCCGAAGATCCTGGCCGTCACCGTGCTGACCAGCCTGGACGAGGACGATCTGGGCGCGGTCGGGCAGTCGGTGCCGGTGGCCGATCAGGTTGTGCGGCTGGCCAGGCTGGCCAAGGCGTCGGGGGTGGACGGCGTCGTCTGCTCGCCGGCCGAGGTGGCGCTGGTGCGCGCCGCCTGCGGTCCCGACTTCATCCTGATGGTGCCCGGCATCCGCCCGGCCTGGGCCGCCACCAACGACCAGAAGCGCTTCATGACCCCGGCGGAGGCGCTGGCCGCCGGTGCCGACCATCTGGTGATCGGCCGGCCGATCACCGCCGAGCCCGACCCGGCCGCCGCCGCCCGCCGCATCGTCGCGGAGATTGAGGAGACCGCATGACCGTCGCCGCCAAGATCTGCGGGCTGAGCGAGCCCGAAAGCCTGCGCGCCGCCGTCGCCGGCGGGGCCCGCTATGTCGGGTTCGTCTTCTATCCGCGCAGCCCACGCGCCATCGCCCCGGCGATGGCGGCGGAACTGGCGCGGCTGCTGCCGACCGGCGTGCGCTCCGTCGGACTGTTCGTCGATCCCGACGACGAGTTCCTGGAGCATGTCACCGGGCAGGTCCCGCTCGACCTGATCCAGCTGCACGGTGCCGAGACGCCGCGCCGCATCGCCGAGATCAAGGCCCGCTACGCCCTGCCGGTGATGAAGGCGGTCAAGATCGGTGGGCCGGAAGACCTGACCCTGGCGCTGGAGGCGGCGGAGGTCGCCGACCGGCTGCTGTTCGACGCCAAGCCGCCGGCCAAGGTGTCGGCGCTGCCCGGCGGCAACGGCATCGCCTTCGACTGGACCATCCTGGCCGGGCGCAGCTGGCCGCGGCCCTGGATGCTGTCGGGCGGGCTGACGGTGGACAATGTCGCGGAGGCGGTGCGGGTCACCGGCGCCACCGAGGTCGATGTGTCGTCCGGCGTGGAGGACCGCCCCGGCCACAAGGATCCGGCGCTTGTCCGGTCCTTCCTTTCGGCGGTTGCCGCGCTTTGAGGATCCTTCTCCGGAATAGCGCCCTGTTTTAGACGAATGCTTCGGCTTATCTTGATCGCATGGCGGGACCCTGCGCCGTCGGCTAGGATGCGCCCATGAGCGATTCCACCACTCCGTCCACAACCGAGGCGCTTGGCGCTGTGCTCGATGAGCATCTGCGCTGGATCGGCCAGTGGCAGCGCGCCGTTTTCTACCGCGACGGCCGCGGCGGGGAACGGTCGTCGGCCCCGGCCTCCTTCCAGGCTTGGTGCCAGGCGGCCAGTCGCGACGACCTCTTGCAGCAGCCGGCGGTACAGAAGCTGGCGAACCTGCACGAGCAGATGCACCGGCAGGCCCGGCTGATCCTGCTGAAGGCGTCCAGCGGCGAACTGCCGACCGAGTCCGAGTATGAGGGGGTGATCGGCCGCTTCGAGGAGTTCATGCTGCATCTGCGGCGGATGGAGCGCGCCTTCGCCGCCGCCGCCTCCGGCCTGGACCCGCTGACCGGCCTGCGCACCCGCCGCGGCATGGGCGAGGCGCTGGAGCGCGAGCACAACCGCTACCGCCGCACCGGCCAGCCCTTCTGCGTCGCGCTGGCCGACATCGACAAGTTCAAGGGCATCAACGACAGCTACGGCCACGACATCGGCGACCGGGTTCTGGCCGCCACCGCCGCCGTCATCAGCCGCGGCGTCCGCAGCTTCGACGAGGCCTTCCGCATGGGCGGCGAGGAGTTCCTGGTCTGCCTGAAGGAAACCGGGCTGGACGAGGGCTATGCGGTGATCGAGCGGCTGCGCGTCGACCTGATGCGCTCGCCGGTGGTGCTGCCCGACGGCCGGGTGATCCCGGTCACCGCCTCCTTCGGGCTGGTGGAGGCGGTGGCCGACCTGACCGTCGACGATCTGGTGGTCTGCGCCGACCGCGCGCTCTACCAAGCCAAGAATTCCGGCCGCAACCGGGTGATCCGCTACGGCATCGACCGTCCGGAACCGAAGGCGGCGGTGGCGAAGGTGGGGCGGGGGTAGTTTGGCCCTTTCCCCTATGTCCAATTTGCCCGTCCGAGGCTTAAGCTTTGACGCTCTGGGCATATCTAGGGAAATCTAGCGAAGTCTAGCTCCCGGCGCTAGACTTCGCTATAAACCGCTAGCTATCGCATGCCTTGCGGAGGTCAAGTGGATCCCTATCGCAATCCATTCGCACCGGGTGCGGGTAGCCGCCCTCCGGAACTTGCCGGCCGATCTGTCATTCTTGATATGGCACGGATCTCCTGTGGCCGGGCTGTGAACGGACGAAATGCACGCCCGATCATGCTGCTGGGCCTACGCGGCGTTGGGAAGACCGTGCTGCTCAATGAGATCGGCTGGAATGCCGAACGGGAGGGGTTACTCGTCTCCCGGGCCGAGTCTCCGGAAGGGGAAAGTCTCGCCCGCCTGATTTTTCCGGAAATGCGGAAAGTCATGAGGTCGCTGTCGGGCGTGGAGGCGGCAAAGCACCTTGCAACACGCGGTCTGAAAGGACTGCGAAACTTCGCGTCGATCTTCAAGATCGAGATGGCGGGTGTCGAGGTGGGGGTGGAGCCCGAGCCCGGACTGGCCGAAACAGGTGACCTCCAGTATGATTTGCCGGATCTATTCACCTTGATCGGAAAGGCTGCCCAAGCCGCAGGGCGTGGCTGGTTGCTTCTGATCGATGAAGTACAATACCTGTCCGAATCCGATCTGTCGGCGCTTATCGTCGCATTACATCGCACATCGCAAGAGGGGCTTCCCGTCCTGATGGTCGGTGCCGGTCTTCCGCAAATCGCCCGTTTGGCGGGAGAGGCCAAGTCATACGCGGAACGGCTGTTTCAGTACCCGTCCGTGGGAGCGTTGGATCCGGTCTCCGCCGGTCAAGCCGTCGAAAAGCCGGTTCTCGATGAAGATGCCACGGTCGCACCGGAAGCGCTGCAGGCGATATACGAACGCACGAAGGGCTATCCCTTCTTCATCCAGGAATTGGCCTCGGTCGTATGGGACAATTCGGAGGGGCCGGAGATCACTGCCGCCGATGTCGAGCGTTCTTATGTGGAGACACTCGCGCGGTTGGACGAGGGGTTCTTCAAGGTTCGGGTCGACCGCCTGACGAAGGCCGAGGTTCAATTCGTTAAGGCGATGGCGCAGCTTGGTGACGGCCCTTACGCGATGGCGGACATTGCCAAATCCATGGGCCGCTCTCAGAGTTCGTTGGGGCCGGCTCGAGCAAGCATCATCTCGAAAGGCATGATCTTCAGTTCAGACCATGGCTATCTGGACTTTACCGTGCCACTTTTCGCCGAATTCATGCGGCGGCAAGGCTGAAAGGCAAAGCCGGCGATTCGATCAATCGTGGTCCGGCTCGGAGGCCCTCCGGTCAGCCCCCTTGGCCCGGGCCCCCCAGGCGCGCTAGGATCGGGCAACCTTACCGTCAGCCGCGATCCGGATTCCATGCGCACCCTGCCCGAATTTCCCAACCTGTTCGTCCTCGACCATCCGCTGATCCAGCACAAGCTGACCCATATGCGGAACAAGGAGCGGTCGACCGGCGGGTTCCGCACCCTGCTGCGCGAGATCTCACTGCTGATGGGCTACGAGCTGACGCGCGACATTCCGCTGACCACCGAGCGGATCGAGACTCCGCTCCAGCCGATGGACGCCCCGGTGATCCTGGGCAAGAAGCTGGCCGTGGTGCCGGTGCTGCGCGCCGGGCTCGGCATGTCGGCCGGCCTGCTGGAACTGGTGCCGTCGGCGCGCGAGGGACATATCGGTCTCTACCGCGACCATGACACCAAGCAGCCGCATGAATATCTGGTGAAGCTGCCGCCGGCCGACGGGCGGCTGTTCATCGTCGTCGATCCCATGCTGGCGACCGGCAATTCCGCCGCCCATGCCTGCGACGTGCTGAACCGCCACGGCGTGGACGACCAGAACATCCGCTTCATGGCGCTGGTCGCAGCACCCGAGGGCGTGCGCCGCTTCCACGAGGCGCACCCGGACGTAAAGGTCTTCACTGCGGCGCTGGACAGCCATCTGGACGAGAACGCCTACATCGTTCCCGGCCTGGGCGATGCCGGCGACCGCATGTTCGGCACCAAGTAAGGACCGGTTCAGGTCATCGTAAAACGGGGCGGGTGCCGGAGGATGGCCCCGCCCCGTTTTTCGTTGCGCCCTCGGTCAGCCGGCCGGGGCCGGTTCCTCTTCCCGCACCGTGCCGAACTGCGCCAGCGCCTTGCGGTAGCCGATGTTGGGCGGTGCGTAGCCCGTATCGCTGGCGGCGCGGTGCGGCACCGACTCGTGCAGGTTCTCCTGGCTGAAGGGGAGAACGCAGACCGGGCGGTAATGGCGCGGCTGCACCAGTTCGCCGACCCCGTCGAGGAAACGGGCATAGGAATCGACGATGACGCCCAGGGCGTTGTCGGGCGACACCTCCGGCACCCAGATGGGGTCGATGGCGAGGCCGCAGCCCTCGGCGTGCTCCATCATCCATTTCAGCGTGATGTCCGACAGCCTGTCGTCGTCATAGCCGCCACCGACGTTGGAATGGCAGCCGGCGAACCAGCGCTGCTCCATCCGCTGCGCCGGCTTCGCCTTCGGATCCCAGAGGTTGGCGGCGAAGGTCTTGCGATGCTCGTCGATCGCCAGCGCCTGGAAGGCATTGCGGACAAGGCTGCTGAGTTCGGTGTCGTGGAAGCCGTACAGATCCTGATCCAGCTGCTTGCAGATGCCGAGCGGCACACCAAGCGCGCCCACCGTGTCCCAGACGCCGAGGAAATGGATCGGGATCAGCGTCGAACCGTTGGTGTCGCGGAACCGCTTTGCCTCCCCCACGTCCGGACCGTCGTCCCGCTTGCGGTAGAGCGCGTAGGCGTCGTCCGTCTCGCCCAGCCTGTCGGCCGGCAGCAGCCCGGCATTGCGGATCAGCCCGACGAGGCTGCGGGCGGTGTAGGCGCCGCGCGAGAAGCCCAGGATGAAGACATGGTCGCCGTCGTTGTAGTGCGAGGCGAGGAACCGGTAGCCGTCCTTGATCTTCTTGTCGAGGCCGAGGCCGAAGGCCCCGCCGAAGATTTTGTCGAACCAGTCGTGGAGAAAACCGCCCTTTTCATCGGTGCCGACACCGGAATCGTAATAGGAAACCTGTTCGGTATTGTCCGGTGCGGCGCCGAGGACCGACTTGTAGAACTTCCAGACGTTGGTCGATGCCTCGTTGTCCTTGTCGGGCTGGCTGCCGCTGCCCGGCTTGTTCCAGGTTCCGTCGAAACACAGGACGATCCGCTTGCCCATCTTCCTCTCCCCGTCAAAAGAGTGCGCGCAAGAGATGATGGTGACGATATTTTTTCAACTTCAATAGATTTATTAAAATCGGCCGCAACCCTGGAACGGACGGCTGCGACTGCCGCAACCGTATCCGGTCTGTGGAACAGGCCGATGGATCGAGGCAGACATGTGCACGTATTCCCGGACCTCCGCCATGGTTATCCGGGGCATTCGGACCATATTGTCACCGATGACTTCAAGTCATCGCCAAGCCGATGCCCTGTCCGCGGGACGCCGACATGCGGCATCCGCAGGGCATGGGAGCCTGCCACTTGTGCGAAGGTCTCATGCGGCGGCGGCTTGATTTCGATCAATGCCGGGTGGCATGCCAGGAAGGATCATGCCATCCTCTTCGACGCGCCGGACGAATGGCCTAGCCCCTAAGTCTGAAACCGGTGCAGCCGACCGTGTGGATGAACGCGAACGGAAACGCGCGATGGATTACGAAACTTTCTTCCGCAACCAGATTGCGACCCTGAAGCAGGACGGCCGCTACCGCGTGTTCGCCAATCTGGAGCGCCACGCTGGCAATTTCCCGACGGCGACCTTCCGCGATTCCCACGGGCGCGAGCGTCCGGTCACGGTCTGGTGCTCCAACGACTACCTCGGCATGGGCCAGCACCCGGATGTGCTGAGGGCGATGCACGACGCGCTGGACCAGGTCGGCGCCGGTGCCGGCGGCACCCGCAACATCTCCGGCAACAACGTCTACCATGTGCTGCTGGAACGCGAACTGGCCGACCTGCACCGCAAGGAAGCGGCGCTGCTCTTCACCTCGGGTTATGTGTCGAACGACGCGACTCTGACCACGCTGGGCAAGATCCTGCCCAACTGCGTGATCCTGTCGGACGCGCTGAACCACAATTCGATGATCACCGGCATCCGCAATTCGGGTGCCGAGAAGCACATCTTCCGCCACAACGACCCCAAGCATCTGGACGAGCTGCTGTCGGGCATCGCCCCCGGCCGTCCCAAGGTGGTGGCGTTCGAAAGCGTCTATTCGATGGACGGCGACATCGCCCCCATCCATGACCTGTGCGACGTGGCCGACAAGCACGGCGCCATGACCTATCTGGACGAGGTGCACGCCGTCGGCATGTACGGTGCCCGCGGCGCCGGCGTGGCCGAGCGCGACGGCGCCATGGACCGGCTGACCATCGTCGAGGGCACGCTGGGCAAGGCCTTCGGCGTCCAGGGCGGCTACATCACCGGCTCCACCGCGCTGATCGACTGCGTCCGCAGCTTCGCCGCCGGCTTCATCTTCTCCACCTCGCTGTCGCCGGTGCTGGCGGCGGGGGCGCTGGCCTCCATCCGTCACCTGAAGCACAGCCAGACCGAACGGGCGCATCATCAGGAACGCGCCGCCACGCTGAAGCGGATGTTCGCCGACGCCGGCCTGCCGGTGATGCCGTCGATGAGCCACATCGTGCCGCTGATGGTCGGCGATGCCCACCGTTGCAAGCGCGCGTCGGACGAGCTGCTGGAGCGGCACAACATCTACGTCCAGCCGATCAATTACCCGACCGTTCCGCGCGGGACGGAGCGGCTGCGCTTCACCCCGACCCCGCTGCACACCGATGCGCAGATGGGCATGCTGGTCGACGCGTTGCTGGATGTGTGGAGCCGGCTGGACCTGCGCCTCGCCGCCTGACCGGGGCTCCTGGAACAGGTCCGGAAAGACCCTTTTGGCGATAAGGACGTTTTGCCCTCTGGACAGATTGCACGCGCGACCCTACTTTGAGGGGTAGCGTTGCGACCGGTTCGCAGCTTCAGTGCTGCGGACCGGCCGTCATCGTGCCATCCTTCCGTTTTTCCAGGGCTTCGCATCCAGCGGCTCGCCCAGGGGGTTCGCCATGTATCGTGACAACTCGCTGATGCCGAAGGAGGCCGTGCGCCTCGTCGTCCTGGGCACGCTGATCCAGGGCGGGCCGTTGCGTTACGCCGATCTGGCCGGCGCCGTCCGTCATTTCCTCGATCGTATGATGGGTCCGTCGCTGGACCTGATGGGCACCTCGCTGGAGATGCTGCGCTACGAGGGGCTGATCGAGGCGCTGGACGGCAGCGGCATGGAAGACAACGCCCTGCTGGGTCCGACCGAAACCGGCCGGGTGGAGTTCGACACGCTGATGCGCGCGAATGTCCGCGCGCCCTCGGCCGATGGGTTGAACAAGCTGGTCATCGCGCTGAAGCTGCGCTTCCTGCATCTGCTGGATGTCGAGTCGCAGCGTGACCAGATCGACAATCTGGTGGCGCTCTGCGAGACCGAACTGGCCCGGCTGGGCGACCTGAAGCGGGCGAATGTCGGCAGCGACGGCCATTTCGCCTCCTGGCTGGACCGCGACATCGCCCAGACGGAAGAGCGTCTGGCCTGGTTTCAGGAACTGCTCGCCCGGCTCTGATCGCCCCTTAAAACCAGTGGTTTTGTTGCGCGCGGCGCGTCCTTTCGGATAGGGACGCGCCGCGTCTGTTTCGGCGCAAGGATTTGGTGTACCTTCGGGTTACCCCTTTCCCTCCCAGCCGGAATCCGCTCCATGGCCTCGCACATGTCGACCGACGACCTCGAAGACCGCTTGCGCATGGAGTTCGTGGACGACGCGCGCGATCGGCTGGAGCTGATGAACGCGACGCTGTCGGACCGCGTGAAGGGCCAGCGCAGCGATGTGGAAACCATCGGTGTCCTGCGGCTGGAGGCCCACAACTTCAAGGGCATGGGCACCAGCTTCGGCTATCCCACCGTCAGCCTCGTCGCCCACCGGCTGGAGGATTACCTCAGCGGCCTGAAGCGGCTGGACGAGAAGCAGCTGGTCGATGCCCAGATCTTCATCGACCGCATTTCCGAACTGGTCGACCGCGCCGAACAGCCGCTGCTGGCCGAGACCAACCGGATCATCCGCGCCCTGCCGGTGCGCTATGAATTCCAGGTCACCGACGTCGATGTCCGCAACGTCGAGATCATGCTGGTCACCCCGTCCAAGGTCGTCGCCAAAAAGCTGGGGACGGAACTGGCCGCCTGCGGCTTCCGCACCATGACGGTGACCGACCCCATCGAATCGATCAGCCTTGCCGTGCGCGTTCCGCCGGACATGGTCATCGCCTCGATGGTGATGGACGGCCTGTCCGGCCTGGACCTGATCCGCGGCCTGCGGGCGATGAGCGTGACCCAGCATGTGCCGATGGCGCTGCTGACCTCGCTGAACCTCGACCACCCGTCACTGAAGGAAATCCCGTACGGCGTCTCCGTCATCCGGGTCGGCGAGCATTTCGGCGACGACTTCGCCGCCGTGGTGGCCAAGCACAATCTCGGCTGATCGGCGGAGCCGCTGGCGTCGTCCTTTTCCATACCGAGCCGCTTTCCCCGGCCGTCATCCCCGCGAAGGCGGGGATCCAGGCTTCCTGCTCACGCACGTGAAGCGGCTGGATTCCCGCCTTCGCGGGAATGACGGCTGAGAGACGTGGTTGTCGGACTGGCCGAGTGCCGAGCGTTCCATTCGGCTGAACGTCATCGTCATATAGCGGCGCTTGCGCCGGCGGGAATCCCCATGTTAGGCGTCAAACCGGTCCCACAGGCTGGAGCAGTGCCCGAATGACGGAGGTTCTTCGCCGGTACGGCCCGGTTCTGACCGGGGTGATCCTCCTGGCCGTGGCGGTCTGGCTGGCTCTGCTGGTGCTGCTACCCCAGCTGATGATGATCGGCTTCTCCTTCCGGCCGTCGCTGCCGCCGTCCAAGATCGGCGGGCCGGAGGATGTGTTCACGGTCAGGAACTACCTGACCCTGTGGACCAACCAGATCCATCTGTCGATCTTCCTGAAAACGATCTGGGCCAGCGCGCTGGTCACCGCGACCACGCTGGCCGTCTGCTATCCGGTCGCCTACTATCTGGCGCAGGTGGCGCCGAAGCGGCGGCTGCCGCTGCTGATCCTGATGCTGGTCGTGCCCTTCTGGATCAACGAGCTGCTGCGCACCTTCTCCTGGTACATCATCCTGGCCTTCAACGGGCCGCTGAACGCGGTGCTGCTGGGGCTGGGTATCATCGACGAGCCGCAGCGCTTCCTGGGTGGCGATGCCGGGGTGATCGTCGGCATGGTCTATGTCTACATCCTGTTCATGGTCTTCCCGCTGTACAATGCCATCGAATCGCTGGACCGCAACCAGATCGAGGCGGCGCGGGACCTCGGCGCCGGCTGGCTGCGCATCCACCGCCGCATCGTGCTGCCGCACGCCAAGCCGGGCATCGCCGTCGGCTGCATCATGACCTTCATGCTGGCCGCCGGCAGCTATGCCGTGCCGGCCCTGCTGGGCGGGCCGAACAGCCGCTGGTTCACCGAGATCATCTATAACTGGTTCTTCGAAGGCGGGAACTGGAACCAGGGGGCGGCCTACGCCTTCATCCTGCTGGTGCTGTGCATCGGCTTCATCCTCGGCGCGATGCGGCTGTTCCGCGTCGGGCTGGCGGATATCGCGAAGTGAGCCTCAAGCCATGAGACGGCCCCAATGACCGCTGCCCGCTTCCGCCGCCTGCTGACCGGCGCCTATCTGATGCTGTTCTTCGGCTATCTGTTCCTGCCGCTGGGCATCATGGCGGCGGCGACCTTCAACAGCAGCCGCTTTCCCACGGTGACGCCCTGGATGGGCTTCACGCTCGGCTGGTTCCAGGCGCTGTGGGAGGATCAGCGCATGTGGGCGGCGCTGGGCACCAGCCTGCTGGTGGGGGCGGGGGTGATCGCGCTGGCCGTGCCGCTGGGGCTGGCGGCGGCCCTGCTGCTCGACCGGCTGCACAGCCGGGCTAAGACCGTCCTCTACGCGCTGATGGTGTCGCCGCTGCTGACGCCGGGGGTGATCGTCGGCATCTCGACGCTGGTGTTCTGGCGGGAGTGGTTCGGGGTCAGCGGCGGGCTGTTCCTGACCGTGGTGGCGCAGTCCAGCTTCATCGCCGCCTATGCCATGCTGCTGTTCTCGGCAAGGCTGGAGCGATTCGACCCGGCGCTGGAGGAGGCCGCACTCGACCTCGGCGCCACGCATGGGCAGGTGTTCCGGCGCATCACGCTGCCGTACCTGATGCCGGCGATCCTGTCGGCGGCCCTGCTGGCCTTCCTGCAGAGCTTCGAGAACTACAACACCACGCTGTTCGTGCGCGGGTTGGACACCACCCTGACCGTCTACATCGCGACCAAGGTGCGGACCGGCCTGACGCCGGCGGTCAACGCGCTGTCGCTGGTGCTGATCGCGCTGACAGTCCTGGGCGCCGTCGTCTACGAGATCCTGCGCCGGCGCGAGGCGCGCCGGCAGGCAGGGTCCGTAACCGCTTGATCCTCAGTCCTCTTCCGCCTCGTCGGCGTCCGCCTCGATCTGGGCGGCGAGATCGCGCAGCATGTCGATGACGTCTTCGTGGCTGGTCTCGTCCACGGCGGCGTTCACCGCGGCCTCGATCATGGCGACGGCGATGTAGGGGCCGAGCGGGCCACCTTCCTTGATCGCCTCATCCAGGTGCTTTTCGGCGATCGACAGCGCCTTTTCGAACAGCGCCTCGGCCGTCTGGTTGGTGGTGTCCTTGCTCATCGTCCGGTCCGTTGCGGAGGGTTGGTCCGACTCCAATAACACGGCCAATCGGGGATTGGCGCGGGAATTCGCGGGCTCCCCTGGAAATATGACCACAGACAGGGGCGGCAGAGCGCGAAGCCGGGCTTGCGCCGCTCTGGACCATACGCCACAGTCCGGAGATGCATTGACCTATACGGCAAGGAAGACGGCATGACCGGCACGCCCGACCTGAGCAAACCCGACCTGACCAGCCCCGACCTCTACCGCTTCTGGTGGGAAGAGCGCGTGCGCTTCAACGATCTCGACGCGGTGGGGCACGTCAACAACAACGCCCTCGGCGTCTATTTCGAGCAGGCGCGCGTTGCTCTTATAAACACGGTCGGCGGCTTTACCCCCGAGGTTCCCTGGACCGTCGTGCTGGCGCGCAGCCTGATCGAATACAAGGCGGAACTGCTCTATCCCAACACGGTGCGGGTCGGCGCGCGGACGCTGCGGCTGGGTACCAGCTCGATCACGCTGGGCTGCGCCATTTTCCTGGGCGACCGCTGCATCGCCACCCAGGAGGCGGTGGCGGTGATCGTCGACAAGGCTGCCCATCGCCCGACGCCGATCCCGGAACCGTTGCGCGCCAAGCTGATGGAGGCGTAAAGGGAGGCGCTCCAGACCCGCATCCAACGGACCCCCGACATGACGCGTCCCGCCAAGCGCCCCTTCGCCAAGGGGCGCCAGCCGACCTGCAAGACCGCCGCGCCGCCCCGCGACGTACAGGAGATGGAGGTGTCCATCGCCGATGTCGGTGCGCGTGGCGATGGGATCGCCTTTGCCGAGGGGCTGCGCCTGTTCGTGCCCTATACGGTGACGGGCGACCGCGTGCGTGTACGTGCCGCCGACGGCGATGGGAAGGGGGAGGGCGTACGGGCCGAACTGCTTGAGGTTCTCGAGCCCGGTCCCGGCCGCCAGACTCCGCCCTGTCGCCATTTCGGCCGCTGCGGCGGCTGTACGCTCCAGCAGATGGACGATCCGACATATGCCGCCTGGACTGTCGGGGTGGTGCGCGGGGCGCTGGAGCGGGTCGGGCTTGGCGAAGTTCCGATGGAACCGCTGGCACGGACGCCGACCGGCGCCCGTCGCCGCGCCCGCTTCGCGGCGCTGAAGCGCGGCAAACGGGTCTGGTTCGGCTTCAACGAGCGGCAGAGCCACCGGCTGGTCGATCTGGAGGAATGCCCGATCCTGTCGCCCCGCCTGCTCGCGTTGGTGGAGCCTTTGCGGACCCTGCTGAACGGTCTGCTGCCGGATGGCGGCGACGCCGATGTGGTGCTGACCGACCTGGAGGGTGGGGTCGATCTGCTGCTGGTCGGGCCGCGCAGCCTGGACCGTGCGGCACGCGAGGCGCTGGTCGGGTTCGAGCCGGAGCGCATCGCCCGCATCGCCTGGCAGCCGACCGACCGCGCCGCGCCGGAGCCGGTGGCGAACCGCCGGCCGGCCTTCATCCGTTTCGCAGGCGTTCCGATCCAGCCGCCGCCCGGTGTTTTCCTCCAGGCCAGTGCGGAGGGCGAAGCGGCCCTGGTGGCGGCGGTGCGCGAAGGGGTGGGGCAGGCCACCCGCATCGCCGACCTGTTCGCCGGTATCGGCACCTTTTCCATTCCACTTGCGCAACAGGCGGCGGTCCATGCTGTGGAGGGCGACGAGGCGGCGGTTGTGGCGCTCGGCCGCTCGGTGCAGGGGTTGCGGCTGACGGCGGAGCGGCGCGACCTGTTCGAGAACCCGCTGAGCGCCAAGGATCTCAACCGTTACGATGCCGTTGTGTTCGACCCGCCGCGCGCCGGTGCCGCGGCGCAGGCAGCGGCGCTCGCCGGCAGCAAAGTGCCGCGGGTGGTGGGGGTGTCCTGCAATCCCACCAGCTTCGCCCGCGACGCGCGGGTTTTGGTGGATGGCGGCTATCGTCTGGTGAAGGTCTGGCCGGTCGACCAGTTCCTGTGGTCGGCCCATGTGGAGCTGGTCGGGCTGTTCGAGCGCTGAGGGGCTTGCACAGCCCGGATTACAGCGGACGCCGTGCTTTCAGCGCCGCGGTCAGCGTACCGTCGTCGAGATAGTCCAACTCGCCGCCGACCGGGACGCCGTGCGCCAGACGGGAGACCGACACGTCGGACTCGGCCAGGCGGTCGGTCACCACATGGGCGGTGGTCTGGCCGTCGACGGTGGCATTCAGCGCCAGGATGATCTCGCGCACCGCCGGATCCTTGGCGCGCTCGGCGAGGCCGGCGAGGTTCAGATCGTCGGGACCGACACCCTGTAGCGCCGACAGCAGGCCGCCCAGAACATGATAGGTGCCGCGGAAGGCGCGGGTGCGTTCCAGCGCCCACAGGTCGCCAGCATCCTCCACCACGCAGATGACCGAGCGGTCGCGGGTGGGGTCGGAGCAGACGGTGCAGGGGTCGCGGCTGTCGAGGTTGCCGCAGACGGAGCAGGCGCGGATCGATTCGCCGGCCGCCGCCATCGCCTCCGACAGCGGGATCAGCAGGCTGTCCCGCCGCTTCATCAGATGCAGCGCCGCCCGCCGCGCCGACCGGGGACCGAGTCCCGGCAGCTTGGACAGCAGCTGGATCAGGCGTTCGATTTCAGGTCCGATCATGGGAGATTGATGGCCACAACACGTCTCCCTCTCCCGCCCCGGGAGAGGGAAGGGGCCCAAGCGCAGCTTGGGAAGGGTGAGGGGTGCTCCAAGGATAAGGGGGATCCATGTCCGGATTGCCCCTCACCCTCCCCACGCCTTCGGCGCGGGTCCCCTCCCTCTCCCGGGGCGGGAGAGGGCAAATAAGCCCGATCAGAACGGTAGCTTGATGCCCGGCGGCAGCTTCAGGCCGCCCATCATCTTCGAGGTTTCCTCGGCGACGTGCTGCTCGACCTTCTTCTTGGCGTCATTGAAGGCGGCGACGATCAGGTCCTCCAGCACCTCGACGTCCTCGGGATCGACGACGGATTTGTCGAGCTTGACCTTCTTCATCTCGCTCTTGCCGTTGACGGTCACGACGACCATGCCGGCGGCGCTCTGGCCGGTCACTTCGACCTGCTCCAGGCTCGCCTGCATTTCCTGCATCTTGGCCTGCATCTGCTGGGCCTGCTTCATCATGTTGCCGATATTCTTCATCGGTCAGTACTCTCCTTCATCGTCGAGGGGGTAATAGACCCCGTCGTCCTGCTGCTGAACCATGAAATCGGGTGTCTCGCCGTCATCCGCAACCGCTGCGCTCTCTGCCGCGGCAACTTCCGCAAGGTCGCGGACGTCGATGATCTTCGCCCCGCTGAAGGTGTCGAGCACGGCGCGCACCACCGGGTTGGCTTCCGCCTCCGCCCAGGCGCGGTGCTTTTCAGCCTTGTCCTGCTCGGCCAGCGTCGGCTGGGCCGGGCCTTCCGACAGCGCGACGATCCAGCGCTGGCCGGTCCATTCGGTCAGGAACTGCCCGACCTTGGCCGGCAGGGTCGGTGGGGCGGCGGGGCGGAGCTTCAGTTCCAGCGTGCCCGGCTCCATGCGGACCAGTTGGACCGTCTCCATCATGTAACCGTAGAGCGCGCCTTCGCGCCGGTCGGAGAACAGCTGCACCAGCGCACGGAAGTCGTGCGGCATCGGCGACAGTTCCTCGCCGGCCGGGGTGGCGGCAGGGGCGGGAGCCGCCTGCGCCACAGGGGCGCTCTGCGGCTGTGCGGAGCCCATGGCACGGGCGACGGCATGGGTCGCCATGGAGGAAGGCTGGCTGGCCACCGCGACGGGGCCGCCGCCGGGGCCACGGCCCATCGGCGCGCCCCCGCCGCCATTCGCGCCGCCATTGGCCTGCTGGGCCTGGAACTGGCGGATCAGCTCGCCCGGAGTCGGCAGGTCGGCGGCGTAGGACAGGCGGACGATCACCATCTCCAGCGCCTGCTGCGGCACCGGGGCGGCCTGCACCTCGTTCAGCCCCTTCAGCAGAAGCTGCCAGGCACGGGTCAGCGCCGGCATGCCGAGCTTGGAGGACAGGCTGGCTCCCCGTGTGCGCTCGGCCTCCGGCAGGGAAGGATCGTTGGCGCTGTCGGGCACCACCTTCAGGCGGGTCAAATTGTGGACGAGGTCGAGCAGGTCCTGGAGGATCACCACCGGATCGGCGCCGACGCGGTGCAGGTCGGACAGGATGTCCATCGCCTCGGCCGGCTTGGCGGAGACGGCGGCCTCGAACAGGTCGATGACGCGGGTGCGGTCGGCCAGACCCAGCATGTCGCGCACCTGCTGCGCGGTGACGGTGCCGGCGGCCAGCGCGATGGCCTGATCGAGCAGCGACAGCCCGTCGCGCACCGACCCGTCGGCGGCGCGCGCGATCAGCGAGGCGGCATCGCCCTCGATGTCGGCGCCTTCCTGGGCGGTGACGCGGGTGAAATGCTCCTTCAGCACCTGGGCGTCGACGCGGCGCAGGTCGAAGCGCTGGCAGCGCGACAGCACCGTCACCGGCACCTTGCGGATTTCGGTGGTGGCGAAGACGAATTTCACATGGCTCGGCGGTTCCTCAAGCGTCTTCAGGAGCGCGTTGAACGCGCTCTTGGAGAGCATGTGGACCTCGTCGATGATGTAGAGCTTGTAGCGGGCCGAGACGGGGGCGTAGCGCACGCCGTCGATGATCTCACGGATGTCGTCGACGCCGGTGTGGCTGGCGGCGTCCATCTCCATCACGTCGACGTGGCGGTCCTCTGCGATGGCGCGGCAATTGTCGCAGACGCCGCAGGGGCTGACCGTCGGCCCGCCGGTGCCGTCCGGCCCGGTGCAGTTCAGCGCACGGGCGATGATGCGGGCGGTGGTGGTCTTGCCGACGCCGCGCACGCCGGTCAGCATGAAGGCCTGGGCGATGCGGCCGGACTGGATGGCGTTGGTCAGGGTGCGGACCAGCGCGTCCTGGCCGATCAGCTCGTCGAAGGTCTTCGGCCGGTATTTGCGCGCCAGCACCCGGTAAGCCTGCCCGGTGGCGGGAGCGGAGGCGGGAATGTCGACTGTGGTATCGGTCACGCGGCTGGCCTGTCGAAACGACGGGAGGGGAATTGCGGGCCGCAGGATAGCGTCCCGGCACCGCGCTGTCGCCGTCTGTTTCGTGCTGGCAATTTTTGAAGAGGGTGGGAGACTGGACGAACGACCCGAGCCGTAACTCGTTGCGGCTGCTTCCTTCCGGACCTGACCGGGTTGGCGAGGGACTCGTCCGACGCCAGTCTCCCGCCGCTGTTATGGGCATTCGTGCGGCGGGATGCAAGGGGAAACGGTTGGGATGCACGGGTCGTTGCGCAGTCCGCAGCGGACTATTGAAGATTATTTTTTGGACTATAAATTATAGTCCGCTCCGTAATTGATCCTAAAGAGGGCGTCCGTGCCGTCCCAACCCGCCGCGTCCGCGCAGAAGTTCCTGTTCCACCGCCCGAAGCTGGCGGCGGCGCTGGCCGACATCGTGACGGGCGACGCGCCGATCGGGACGGAGCCGACGCTGTGCCTGGCGGCACCGCGACGAACCGGAAAGAGCACCTTCCTACGCCACGATCTGGGGCCGGAGTTGGAGGGCCGCGGCATCCTGTCGGTCTATGTCGATCTCTGGGCAGACATGGCGGCCGATCCTGCGCATCTGATCGCGGAGGCGTTGAAGGCCGAGCTTCGCCGGGTCGACAGCCTGCCGGTGAAGGCGGCGCGGGCGGTCGGACTCAGCAAGCTGGGCATGGGCGGCGTGTCGGTCGATATCGACCGGATCGGGCAGGCGCAGGGGACCACGCTGGCCGACGCGCTGGAGGCACTGCTGGAGCGGACGCACAAGCGCATCGCCCTGCTGGTGGATGAAGCGCAGCACGCGCTGACGACCGAGGCCGGGCTGAACGCCATGTTCGCCCTGAAGGCGGCGCGCGACCGGTTGAACACCCGGGACGATGCCCGCGACGGCCCGAACCTGATGATCGTGCTGACGGGTTCCCATCGCGACAAGCTGAGCCGGCTGGTACTGAGCCGTGACCAGCCCTTCTTCGGAACCAGCGTGCGCAGCTTCCCGCTGCTCGACCGTGCCTATACCGATGCCTACACGGCCTGGATCAACGCCCGGCTGGCCGAGGGCAACCGCTTTGATGCGGACGATGTGTTCGCGGCCTTCGATGCGGTCGGGCGGCAACCGGAAACTCTGATGCGCATCCTGTCGGACGCGGCGTTGCTGGTCGGTGATGCCGGGGAGTTGAAGCGGGCGCTGGCGGATGGGGCGACCGGGCTGCGCCAGCGGGTTTGGGACGATTACGAGACGGCATGGTCGGGGCTGACGCCCTTGCAGCAGGCGGTGGTCGAACGGTTGGCGGTGGAGGGGCCGCAATCCGCCCCCTTCTCCGCCCCGGCGTTGCAGGCCTATGCCGATGCCGTCGGGGAGGCGGTGGAGCCACCGGCGGTCCAGGCGGCCATCGAGGCACTGCGGCAGAAGAACATCCTGTGGCGGTCGGCGCGCGGACAATATGCGCTGGACGACCAGGGGATGGCGGAGTGGCTGAAGGTGCGGACGGAGAGGACTGCGCCGGGATAACCAAACAAAAAGGCTCCGGGTCGAAACCCGGAGCCTTTCTCGTCTGCGATCCTGCGGAGCCGCTTACTTCTTCAGCGCCGCCACACCCGGCAGCTCCTTGCCTTCCAGCCATTCCAGGAAAGCGCCGCCGGCGGCGGAGACGTAGGTGAACTTGTCCTCGACCCCGGCATGGGCCATCGCTGCGACGGTGTCGCCGCCGCCGGCCACCGACAGCAGGCCGCCGGCTTCGGTGCGGGCGGCGACCAGACCGGCCACCGCGTTGGTGCCGGCGTCGAAGGGCTGGATCTCGAAAGCGCCGAGCGGGCCGTTCCAGACGACGGTCTTGGCACCCTGCAGCTTCACGCCGAGGAACTCGACGGTGGCCGGGCCGACGTCCAGCGCCATCTCGTCAGCACCGATGGCGTCGAAGGCGACGACGCGGTTGGCGGCACCGGCCTTGAACTCCTTGGCGACGACGAAGTCCTTCGGCAGCAGGATCTCGCAGTTGGATTCCTTGGCGGTCGCCATGATGGCGCGGGCCTGGTCGGCCATGTCCTTCTCGCACAGCGAGGCGCCGACATCGGTGCCCTGGGCGAACAGGAAGGTGTTGGCCATGCCGCCGCCGAGCACCAGCAGGTCGACCTTGCGGACCATGTTGCCGAGCAGTTCCAGCTTGGTGGAGATCTTGGCGCCGCCGACGACGGCGGCGACCGGGCGCTCCGGCTTCTCCAGCGCCAGCGTCAGGGCCTTCAGCTCGGCTTCCATCAGGCGGCCGGCGGCGTTCGGCAGCAGGCGGGCGACACCCTCGGTCGAGGCATGGGCACGGTGCGCGGCGGAGAAGGCGTCGTTGACGTAGATGTCGCCGAGCGCGGCCATTTCCTTGGCGAAAGCCGGGTCGTTCTTTTCCTCTTCGGCGTGGAAGCGGGTGTTCTCCAGCAGCACGATGGCGCCGTCATGCACCTTGGCGATGGCCTCCTTGGCCTTCTCGCCGACGCAATCCTCGGCGAAGGCCACCTTCTGGCCGACGGCGGCGCTGAGAGCGTCCAGCACGTTGCGCAGCGAGTTCTTGGCGTCCGGACCGTTCTTCGGGCGACCGAAATGCGACAGGACCACGACCTTGGCACCCTTGGAGGACAGCTCCTTCAGGGTGGGGGCGAGGCGGTCGATGCGGGTGGTGTCGGACACCTTGCCGTCCTGCATCGGAACGTTCAGGTCGGCGCGCACCAGCACCGTCTTGCCGCTCACCTCAAGGTCGTCGATCGTGTTGAAATCGGTCATCGTCACACTTCCCCAATTATGGCCGATCCCAGCGGGACAGGCCGTTTCAGTTTGCGGGAACCCAACCACAGGCCTGCACGCTTTGCAACGCCCCAGGGGTGGGGTGAAATGGGGCATAATGACCCTGCAACCTCCCGGGTAAAGCCCTGGCCGAATGCCAGGAACCGGCGGTGGACGTACAGCCGGCGGGTGCCGCAACCGCAGGCTTCTGCAACATTTCCGTAACTTGACCCTGTCCATTGGCTGTGCAAACACCCAACTGTAGGCCAATGGGCCGCAAAACGGGGGTTGAAGCGCAGGCGATGGCTGAGGCCGAGATCAACCGCGAGACGGAACTGAAGCTGGCAGCGAAGCCGGAAGACTTCGACAGGCTGCGCGCCGCTTCCGCCATCGCAGACCGGGCGTCCGGCCCGGCGGCGACACGCACCCTGGAAAGCACCTATTACGACACCGAGGAGCGCCGGCTCGCCGCGCGCAAGGTGACGCTGCGGGTGCGCAAGACCGGCGACGGCTTCGTCCAGACGGTCAAGTCGGCACCCGACGAGGATGGGCTGGGGCGCGGCGAGTGGGAATGCGCGGTGACCTCCGCCGCACCCGACCTGACGCTGATCGCCGATGCCGAAGCCATCGAGCTGCTGGGATCGCTCAGCGACTCGGAACTCCGGCCGGTCTTCACCTCCATCGTCGAACGGACGACGCAGGACGTGACGCTGGGCGAGGGCGACGGTGCCGCCGTGATCGAGGTCGCCTTCGACCGCGGCCGGATCGAACTGCCGGACGGGCGGTCCACCGACCTCTGCGAGGTGGAGCTGGAGCTGAAGAGCGGCACGCCCGCGGCACTCTACGATCTGGCGCAGGAACTGGCGCAGGCCGCTCCGCTGCGGCTGGAGATGCGGACCAAGGCGGAGCGCGGCCATGCGCTGGCCAACGGCTCGGCCGACAAGGCGCTGAAAGCCGAAAAGCTGGTGCTCGAGCCTGAGACGACGGTCGAGGGGGCGGTGGCGCGCATCGTGCGCGCCTGCATCGCCCATATGGTGGCGAACGAGGCGGTGACGCTGGCCGGCGAGGATCCGGAGGGCGTGCACCAGATGCGCGTCGCGCTGCGCCGGCTGCGCTCGGCCACTGCGCTGTTCCGGCCCTTCATTCCAGCCGCGCAATATCTGTGGCTGGTCGGCGAGATCAAGTGGCTGGCCGGCAGCCTGGGGCCGGCGCGCGACTGGGACGTGTTCGGCGAGGAGCTGCTGGCCCCGGTGCGAGACGCCTTCCACAAGGCCGACGGGCATGGCCGTTCGGCAGTCGAGGATCTCGACGCGCTGGCGGCGGCGGCCGAGGCCAAGCGGCTGCGCGCCTATGAGAGCGTGCGCGAGGCGATCCGCTCCGACCGCTACACCGCCTTCCTGCTGGGCGTCGGCAGCTGGGTGGAGAAGCGCGGCTGGCGCGACCAGCCGGTCAGCGAGGAATCGGTGCGGCTGTTCCAGCCGGTGATCGGGCTGGCCGACCATCTGCTGAACAAGCGCCACAAGAAGGCCAAGCGGGCCGGCCACGGCTTTGCCCATCTGCCGGTGGCCCAGCGCCACCAGCTGCGCATCGCCTTGAAGAAGCTGCGCTATGCTGTGGAGTTCTTCCGCAGCCTGTATGACGACAAGCCGGTGCGCCGTTACATCCAGCAGCTTGCCGCGCTGCAGGACGCGCTGGGCCATCTGAACGATGTGGCGACGGCGACGCGGCTTCTGCACGAGCTGCATGACGACGGCAGCCGGTCGGCCCCCGGCGAGCCGCGCGCCGCCGGCATCGTCATCGGCTGGCATGCCCGTGGCGTGGCCGACACCGAGGCGGCGCTGGTCGCCCTGTGGCATGATTTCACCGACACCAAGCATTTCTGGTCGAAGCCGGACGCCGGGGTGTAGAGTCCGCGGCCATGCTCACGATCCTCGTTGCCAACATCAAGGGCGGCTGCGGCAAGACGACCGTCGCCACCCACCTCGCCGCCGCGTCCGCCGCGGCGGGCCTGCCCACCGTGCTGGCCGACGTGGACCGCCAGCGTTCCTCGCTCGGCTGGCTGGAGCGCCGGCCAGAGAAGGCGCCGGCCCTGGTCGGGCTCGACTGGGCCAAGGATTTCACCGACACGCCGCGCGGCATCAAGCGGCTGGTCATCGACGCGCCCGCCGCGTTGAAGACGAAGCAGATCGAGGATCTGGTGAAGATGGCCGACATCGTCGTGCTGCCGGTGTTGCCAGGCGCCTTCGACGAGCAGGCGACCCAGCGCTTTCTGGTCAAGCTGGACGAGCTGAAGCGGATCGCCAAAAAGAAGACCACGGTGGCGGTGGTCGGCAACCGCATGCGCGCCCGCACCAAGGCCGCCGACCGGCTCGACCGCTTCCTGGGCGGCATCGGGCATCAGGTGGTGACGCGGCTGCGCGACAGCCAGATCTATGCCGACGCAGCCGAAAGCGGCCTCAGCCTGTTCGACATGCCGGGCAAGCGCGCCGCCGAGCATCGCGGCGACTGGCAGCCGCTGCTGAGCTACATCGACGGGGTCTGAGGTTTTTTGAGGGGGGCCTCACCCCTGGGGGCAACCCTCCCGACGCCAGAGGGCGAGATAATCGTCCAGGCCGCGGCCGGGGATCTCGTCGAACCGGCGCTCCAGGGGCAGCAAAGTTTCCATGCGGTCGATGCGGAAGCTGCGGAACTCCTCGCGCAGTTCGCACCAGGCGCCCAGCGTCCACACCCGGCCCCAGAAGAACAGGCCCAGCGGCTGGACGGCGCGGGCGGAATGGGTGCCGTCCTGACGGCGATAGTCGAACATCACCACGCGTCTGGCGTTGATGGCGCAGCGCAGCACATCCATCCGGTCGCGCAGGGGGGCGGGGAAGGAGAAGTCGGGGACGAAGACGCGGCTGTCGGCCAGTTCGCGCCGCCGCGCCTCCGGCACCACCGCCTCGACCTTGTCGAGCGCGCGGGCGGCGGCATCGGCCAGCGCGCCGCCGACCCAGGCGCGGGCGAGGCGGGCGCCGACGACCAGCGCCTCGACCTCGTCCTGGGTGAACATCAGCGGCGGCAGGTCGTAGCCGTCGCGCAGCAGATAGCCGACGCCGGCCTCCCCCTCCACCGGCACGCCGGAGGAGGCGAGGTCGCGCATGTCGCGGTAGACGGTGCGCTCCGACACCTCCAGGCACCGCGCCAGTTCGGCAGCCGTCACCAGCCGCCCCTTGCGGAGATGCTGGACGATCTGGAACAGGCGGTCGGCGCGGCGCATGGCGGCGGCTCCGGCGGTCGGGGGGTGTGTGCGGTCAGTGCATCGAATAGAGGCCGACGCGGTTGCCTTCGCTGTCGATGAACTGGGCGAAATAGCCGATTTCGGGGGTGATCAGCGTCTTCGGCACGACGATGCGGGCGCCGGCCTGCTCGGCACGGGCCAGCGGGGCGGACAGGTCGTCGCCGCCGTTCAGGTAGACGGTGGTGCCGTCGGCGCTCGGCTTGCAGGCCTCATGCTGGATCAGGCAGCCCTTGACGGCGGTGCCTTCGGCCGGGAAGACGGCCATGGTCATGCCGCTGGGGCAGGGCTCCTGGACCATCTTGGCGGCGAAGACGGTCTCGTAGAAGCGGACCGCGCGGGCGAGGTCGGCGACCGGAATCTCGAACCAGGTGACGACGTGCGGGATGTTCATCGGGGTGGCTCCTGACAGCGAGTGGGGTGGATGTTCGTGGTTCGTGCCGGCACGCCCTCTTGATAGCACGCCCCTCCTGACAGCGTGATGTCAGGAGCAATCGGCCCTCTCAATGAAAATTGCGCCCCTTTGGGAAGGGGCCTGCCGCAGGCCGCGCCTCGCCGGTCAGGTCGGACAGCCGGTGGGTCAGGTCGATCAGCGTTTCCACGCGCAGATGCACGACACCGTCGTGGTTCTGCACCCGGCCGGTGGCGGCCATCAGCCGGGCGGTCATGATCGGGCGGCGGAAGGTCTCGAAGGCGTCGGGCATGACGACGAGGTTGGCGATCCCGGTCTCGTCCTCCAGCGTGATGAAGACGACGCCCTCGGCACTGCCCGGCCGCTGGCGGACCAGGACGAGGCCGGCGGTGGTCAGGCGGCGGCCGTCGCGCGTCTGCGCCAGCCGCTCCGCCGGGGTGATGCCCGGCAGGCCGTCGCGCAGCAGCGACAGCGGGTGGGCCTTCAACGACAGGGACAGGCTGCCGTAATCCATCACCACATGCTCGCCGAGCGCCATGGCGGGCAGCGGGGCTTCCGGCTCCTCGGCCATCGGGCCGTCCAGCCTCGCGAACAGCGGCAACGGCTGGTCGCCCAGCGCCCGCACCGCCCACAGCGCCGCCCGGCGGTCGAGCCCGACCGAGCGGAAGGCGTCGGCCTTGGCGAGCTTTTCCAGTGCCGCGACCGGCAGGCGGGCGCGGCGCCACAGATCGTAAGGGTCGCTGTAGCCGCCGGCACGGGAGAGGACGACCGAGTCGGCGTGGGCCTGGGTGAAGCCTTTGATGAGGCGGAGACCCAGGCGGAGGACTATCTCCCTCTCCCCCCCGGGGAGAGGGGCGGGGTGAGGGGGATGCGTGGCGTGGATTTCTTCGGCGTTGCCAAACCCCCTCATCCTAACCTTCTCCCCAGGGGGGAGAAGGGACTGGTCCTGGGGTTCGATGGTGCAATCCCAGCCCGACAGGTTCACGTCCGGCGGCAGCACCTTCACGCCATGCTCCTTCGCGTCGCGGACGATCTGGGCCGGGGCGTAGAAGCCCATGGGCTGGCTGTTCAGCAGGGCGGCGGCGAAGATGGCGGGGTGGTGGTGCTTGATCCAGGCGGAGACATAGACCAGCAGCGCGAAGCTGGCGGCGTGGCTCTCGGGGAAGCCGTATTCGCCGAATCCCTCGATCTGCTTGAAGCAGCGTTCGGCGAAATCGGGGTCGCAGCCGTTGGCGATCATGCCGGCGATGAATTTGTCGTGGAACCGCTCGACCTGTCCGTTCTTGCGGAAGGCTGCCATGGCGCGGCGCAGCTGGTCGGCCTCCTCGGCGGTGAAGCCGGCGCCGACCATGGCGACCTTCATCGCCTGCTCCTGGAACAGCGGGACACCCAGCGTTCGGCGGAGGACCGGTTCCAGCTCCGGCATCGGATAGGTCACAGGCTCCACTTTGCTGCGGCGGCGCAGGTAAGGATGGACCATGCCGCCCTGGATCGGGCCGGGGCGGACGATGGCGACCTCGATCACCAGATCGTAGAACTCCTTCGGCTTCAGCCGGGGCAGCATGCTCATCTGCGCGCGGCTTTCGACCTGGAAGACGCCTAGGCTGTCGGCCTGTCCCAGCATCTCGTAAACTGCGGGATCGTCCTGGGGCAGGGTGGCGAGCGCCCAGCGTTGCCCATGTACCTGCTCGATCAGGTCGAAGGCGCGATGGATGCAGGTCAGCATGCCCAGCGCCAGCACGTCGACCTTCAGGATGTTCAGCGCGTCGATGTCGTCCTTGTCCCATTCGATGGTGCTGCGGTTCTCCATCGCCGCGTTGGCGACCGGGCAGAGATCCGACAGTGGACCGCGGGTGATGACGAAGCCGCCGACATGCTGCGACAGATGGCGCGGGAAGCCCATCAGTTCGTTGGCAAGCTCCAGCGTGCGCTTGAGCCTCGGGTCGTCGGGATCGACGCTGAGCTTGCGGGCGCGCTCCTCGTCGACGCCCTCGCGGCTCCAGCCCCAGATCGAGCCGGTCAGCCGCGCCACCAGATCGGCCGACAGCCCCATCGCCTTGCCGACCTCGCGGAGCGCGCTACGGGCGCGGTAGCGGATAACGGTGGCGGTCAGGCCGGCGCGGGCGCGGCCGTATTTCTCATAGATGTACTGGATCACCTCCTCGCGCTTTTCATGTTCGAAATCGACATCGATGTCCGGTGGCTCGCCGCGGGCGGAGGAGATGAAGCGCTCGAACAGCAGATCGACTTCGGTCGGATCGACCGAAGTGATGCCCAGGCAATAGCAAACGGCGGAGTTGGCGGCGCTGCCGCGCCCCTGGCAGAGGATGTCCTCTTCCCTGGCGAATCGGACGATGTCGTGGACGGTCAGGAAATAGGGGGCAAAGCGCTGCTCGGCGATCAAGGCCAGTTCGCGCTCCACCGTCTGGCGCACCGTGTCGGGAATGCCGCCGGGGAAGCGGTCGGGCGGATATCGCTTGGCCGCCCCGTTCCAGGTCAGGGCGACCAGCGTTTCCTGCGGGTCGCGGCCTTCCGCCACCTCGTCGGGATATTCGTAGCGCAGCTCATCCAGCGAGAAGCGGCAGGCCTCGGCGATCTCCAGCGTGCGGACGACGGCGTCCGGATGGTCGCGGAACAGGCGGGCCATCTCGACGGCCGGTTTCAGGTGGCGCTCGGCATTGGCGGACAGGCGCCAGCCGGCCTCGTCGATGGTGGTGTGATGGCGGATGCAGGTCATCACGTCGGCCAGCGCCCGCCGCCCGGCACCGTGATAGAGCACGTCGTTGGTGGCGACCAGCGGCGCCCCCTCCGCCTCCGCCAGACCGGCCAGCCAGCGCAGCCGGCGGGCGTCGTCGCCCTGGTAGCGGTGGCTCGCCGCCAGATAGAGCTGCCCGCGCGCCAGCCCGCTGCGCCAGGCGCGCAGTTCGCGCAGGAACGACTCGTCGCGCCGGTCGGGGCCGAGCAGCAGGAACAGCATGCCTTCGGCATGGGCCAGCACATCGGCGCGGGCGATGAAGCACTCGCCCTTCGGCGCCCGCATCTTGCCCAGCGTCAGCAGCCGCGACAGCCGCGCATAGGCGGCGCGGTCGGTCGGGTAGGCCAGCAGGCTGTCGGCATCGGTCAGGTCCAGCCGGCAGCCGATCAGCGGCCGGATGCCGACCTTCTTCGCCGCCACATGCATCTGCACCACGCCGGCCAGCGAATTGCGGTCCGTCACCCCCACCGCCGCCAGCCCCAGCGCCGCCGCCGTCATCGCCAGCTCGTCAGGGTGCGACGCCCCCTCCAGAAAGCTGAAGTTGGTGGCGAGCTGCAACTCGGCGTAACGGATCATGGCAAGGCTCCCCGGCGCGGACGGATGGGTGCGCGCAGGGATGATAATCTGAAAATGGGACTTTTGTCATTATTGCGGCAAGCTGCGGCTCTCCAGCCGCATTCTTACTCGATATAGGATTCGGCGCCCATGACGGTGAAGCCCTTGTTCTCGGGGAAGCGGGCGTTGACCTTTTCGCGGGCCTTCTTCTCGTCCAGCGCCCAAACGAGGAAGCGCCGGCCCCGCTTCCAGCTGTCGAGCGCGGTGGGAATGAGGGTGGGGTTGACGCGGGTGCCGTATTCGATGTTGACCACCCGCAGGAGCCAGCCCTGATCCTTCTGGGTGCGGCGGTCGTCCAGTACATAGATGCGGCGGTCGCTGGCGCCGGCGGCCTTCAGGCGCTGTTCCAAATCCTCGCAGCCCAGTTCGGCCATCGCCTTGCGGCGGCGGGCGTCGCGCAGGTCGCGGGCCTGCTGGAGCGTGACGCGGGCGATTTTCCTGATCCGCTCCACCTGCGCCTGCTTGCGCGACACCGCGGTGGCGATCCGCTCCTCCGACGTCTTCAGGCGGCGCAACGCCAGCAGCAGCGACACCGCCAGGGAGGCGAGGCCGACCAGACCGGAGAAGATGTAGGGCATGCTGTCCATGGCGGGTCCGGCTTTCGATGGGGGCTCAGCTGGCCTTGGCGACGGGGGTGTCGGCGGACAGGAATTCCTGCATCCGCGTCACGGCATAGCCGAAGGCGGGCGGGTAGCGCCGCTCGATCTCCGTCCGCGCCTCCGCCATCGAGCGCGCCCAAACCTCGATCATCTGCGGCTGAGCCCAGCTGGGATCGACCAGCGAATGCTGGCTCTGCTGGACGGCGCCGGTGCCAACATATTTGTTCACCACCATGGCGACGTAGCAGGGGCTGCCCTGGACCTCCTCGCCGACCAGACGGACCAGCCGCTCGCCGGACTGGCGCGCCTCCTCGATCTGGCGTTCCATCACCTTGCGGCGGCGCAGCACATCCTCGGCCGCACCGTCCAGATCCTTCAGTTCGCGAATGCGGTCACCGCGGCGGGCCTCCAGTTTGCTCTCCAGTTTGGCGCGGCGGGCGATGATATCGCGCACCCCCTCCGACCCATGGCGGCGTTCGATCGCACGTTCGCCCAGCACGATCACAAGCTTGCCGATGCCGAACCCCAGCCCGGCCAGTCCGAAGGCGGTCATCAGCGCGTTGGTGTAGTCCTGCCACATGTGCGAACCCCCGATCGGAAATGCCATCCGGCTGGATGTTTCCAACGATAGGAGTAACCCCTGGCTTGCCGCCGTTCAATCGCGCCGCTGAAACGATATTACACAGTCGACAGGACGGAGGGCCGTGTGCGGCACCCTATTGCCCCGGCGCGCGTTCGACCCGGTTGCGGCCAGCCTGCTTGGCGGCATCCAAAGCGTGTTCGGCGCGGTGCAGGGTCTGTTCGACGCCGGGCTCATCGGCAAGCCAGTCGGCGACGCCGATGCTGGCGGTGACGGGGATCGTCCGTTCCTCCACCAGGATCGGGCTGTCGGCCAGGGCGGCGCGCACCCGTTCCGCCACCACGGCGCTGCCGGCGACGTCGGTTTCCGGCAGAAGCACGACGAACTCCTCCCCGCCCGACCGCGCGATGTGATCGGAGATGCGCAGAGCCGCCCGGATCCGCTTCACCACCGCGCGCAGCACCGCGTCGCCGACGGCATCGCCATGAGCGTCGTTGACCGCCTTGAAACCGTCGAGGTCGAGCAGGAAGACGCCGAGAGGACGGCCATAGCGCCGCGCTCGCGCCAGCTCCGCCGCCGCCAGTTCCAGGAAGCGGCGTCGGTTCCACACGCCGGTCAGCGGGTCCAGCGTCGCCATGCGGTTGAGGCGGACGGTCGCCTCCTCCAGCGCGCGGCCGCGTTCGGCAAGCTTCTGTTCCAGGGCCGCCAGATCGGCATAGGCGCGCAATGCCGTCACCACGCTGGTGAACAGCCGGCGTGCCGTCAGTTCGGTCTTGGCGGTGTAGCCGTCGATTTCATAGGCGAGGACCAGCTCCTCCTCCGGCACGCGGGCCGGCTGCCCGGTGCGCAGGACGATGCGGATGGCGCGGTTGCCCAACTCCTCGCGGATGCGGCGGGCCAGCCGCAGGCCGGCATCCTCGGTCTCCATCACCACGTCGAGCAGGATGACGGCGATGTCCGGGGTGTCGCGCAGGATGCGTTCCGCCTCAACCGCGCTGGTGCAGTCGAGCAGGCGGACGGGACGGCCACGAAAGCGCAACCGGGCGAGCGCCAGCCGGGTGACGGCATGCACCTCCGGCTCGTCGTCGGCCACCAGAACCAGCCAGGGCGGAGCGGCGGTGTCGCCGGCCCCGCCGGACAGGTCCTGCGGGGAGGGGGACTCGTCCGAGGCGAACAGGAAATCGTTGGACATGGCTGCCGGCTCGGGACTGTCCACGGTACACGCTAGGATGGAAGCACGGCCCCGGCCCCGATGCAACGGTGCCGAGTGCCGCGCCGGCCCTATATTGTTTTGACCCCGTCGGGATGAAAATCACGGTGGATCGGTCGTGCCGGTGGGGCGTTTCGCCATTCGGGGCTTGCGCGGCGATGCCAAGCCACCTTAGGCATGGCCGTGCTTAGAAACATCGGAGCTGACCGGGTATGGAAGCAAGCATGGATGGGCGGGAGCATGCGGCCAAGCTGCGCGCGCTCGCGCTGGGGGCGCTGGGTGTCGTCTATGGCGACATCGGCACCAGCCCGCTCTACACGCTGCGCGAATGCCTGACCGAGGGCGGCGGCTTTCCGCTGACGCCCGAAGTCATCCTGGGCGTGCTGTCGCTGATCTTCTGGGCGCTGATCATCACGGTGACGGTGAAGTACGTCATCTTCATCATGCGCGCCGACAACCAGGGCGAGGGCGGCATCCTGGCGCTGACCGCGCTGGCGCTGCGCGGCATGCGGCCGGGGCACCGGCGGACCGGGGTCGTCATGGCGATCGGCGTGATGGGCGCCTCGCTGTTCTACGGCGACAGCCTGATCACCCCCGCCATCTCGGTGCTCAGCGCGGTGGAGGGCCTGCATGTCGTCGCCCCCGCCCTGGACAGCTATGTCATCCCGATCACGCTGACCATCCTGGTCGGGCTGTTCGTGCTGCAGCGATTCGGCACCGAGAAGGTCGGCAAGCTGTTCGGGCCGGTGATGCTGGTATGGTTCCTGACTCTGGCGGTGCTGGGTCTGGGGCAGATCATCCGCTATCCCGGCGTTCTGGGCGCGGTGTGGCCCGGCCATGCGGTGGAGATGCTGTTCAACCATGGCTGGCACGGATTCCTGCTTCTGGGGGCCGTGGTGCTGGCGGTGACGGGGGCGGAGGCGCTCTATGCCGACATGGGGCATTTCGGCCGCAAGCCGATCCGCGGCGCCTGGTACAGCATCGTGCTGCCGTCGCTGCTGCTCTGCTATTTCGGCCAGGGCGCCCTGCTGCTGCACGAGCCGGAAGCCATCGAGAACCCCTTCTTCCATCTGGCGCCGGACTGGGCGCAGGTGCCGCTGCTGCTGCTGGCCACCGCCGCCACCATCATCGCCGGGCAGGCGGTGATCTCCGGCGCCTATTCGGTGACCTTGCAGGCCATGCATCTGCGCTATCTGCCGCGGATGGAGGTGATGCACACGTCGGAGCACGAGAAGGGCCAGATCTACATGCCGCAGCTGACCTGGCTGCTGCTGGCCGGCGTCATCCTGCTGGTGCTGAGCTTCCAGACCTCCAGCAACCTCGCTGCCGCCTACGGCATCGCGGTGACCGGCACGATGGTGGCGACCACGCTGCTGGCCTACAAGGTGGCGCGCTCGCTCGGCCGCTGGAAGCTGTGGCAGGCGGTGCTGGCGCTGGCGGTGTTCCTGACCGTCGACATGGCGCTGTTCCTCGCCAATCTGGTGAAGGTGGAGGAGGGTGGCTGGTTCCCGCTGGTGGTCGGTGCTGCGGTCTTCCTGCTGATGGCGACGTGGCGGCGCGGCCGCGAGGTGGTGCGCAAGCGGCTGGCCGAGGATGCGCTGCCCTTCGACATGCTGCTGGAGCGGCTGAAGAGCGGGTCGGTGCAGCGGGTGCCGGGCACCGCGGTGTTCCTGACCGGCAACCCGCGCGGCCTGCCGCCGGGGCTGCTGCACAGCATGAAGCACTACAAGGTGCTGCATCAGCGCGTCGTCCTGCTGACCGTCGACATCGAGGATGTGCCGCATGTGCCGGACGAGCAGCGCTTCGAGTTGAAGGCGCTGTCGGCCGGGTTCTTCCGGCTGATCGTCCATTTCGGCTTCAAGGACGAACCGGATATCCCGGTGGCGCTGGAAAGCAAGCGCATCCCAGGACTGCCGTTCGAGCCGATGGAGACGACCTATTTCGTCAGCCGCGAAACGCTGATCCGCAGCCATGGCAAGTCCGGGTTGCCGCGCTGGCAGGAACCGCTGTTCATCTTCCTGTCGAAGCTGTCGTCCAGCGCGTCGGAGTATTTCTGCATCCCGCCCAACCGGGTGGTCGAGCTGGGCATGCAGCTGGAAATCTAGGGCCGGGTTTGCCGGACAGGGTCTTGGCGGCCGAATTTACCGGCCGAACGTGCCGATAGGGGCGGCGGGCGGGGGCAGTTTCTGCCGCCCCCGCCAGAAGGCCACTCATCCCGTGCCGCTAGCGGGCGGTCAATACCGGACAGCCACTACCAGACAATAGACACTGGCGGTTTGTAGGCGGAGGCGGCGAACATCTGCCGGACCGCCAGTTCCAGCTTGATCTGCGCCTCCGATTTCTTGACGAAGGACAGGTCTATGTCGCCCAGGGACTTCACCACGCAGCCGGAGCGGCTGAGATTGCGGAGCGCCGCCTGGGACGACTGCTGTTTTTCCTCAGGGATGGCTGTGATCGTGGCCGATCCCTCCGGCGGCCGGACGACATAGAGGTCGAATTTCGGCATGGGCACCCTCCGTTCTGACGAAACGTCGGGTGCCCCACCGCAAAGGCCGGGCCAACTCTTGCGCCCGGCCAACTCTTACAAAAAGGTCAGCGCCGGACCATCGGCGCCAGATCCTTGCGGATGCCGGCATCCAGGCGGGCGTTCAGATCGTCCATCATCCGGCGGGTCATTTCCAGGAAGGTGGCCTCGCGGTCGGCCAGCGAGATGTTCTCCGCCACGGTGGTGGAATGGGTGACGGTGGAGCGGGTCACGCCGCGGAAGCCGCCATTGCCGGTGTCCGGCACCTCGCCGGCGATCTCCACCTCGATCCGGCCGTCATAGCGCTGGGCCTGGTCGTTGGTGAAATAGCCGGTGATGCCCTTCTTGGTGGGCAGCGCCACCTCGACGATGCTGGCGTCGCGGATGGTGACGCGCACACGGCCCGTCCCGCCGGCCGCCTGCAACCGCTCCGCCGCCCAACGCCGCACCGCCTCGGCCGGCGGAACCGCGGAGCGGTCCTCCACATGCTTGCCGCCAACCGGACGGTAGGCGTCGACCACGTCGACGGTGCCGGCATTCAGGACGATCGGCCCGAAATTGGAGAAGTCGACCGGACGGGGCGCCGGCCGCGGCGGCGCGCTCTGGCAGGCGGCAAGCAGAAGGGTGGCCATTCCGGCGGCGAGGGTGAAGCGGCGCGACAGCATGGGGGCTCCGGTTCTTGGGCTGCTTTCGGCAACCTGGGTTGCTGGAAAAGGAAGGGGGCGCGGCGCGGACGCCGCGCCCCCATGAACGCGTTTTTGTCTGACCCTATTTCCAAGAGGGAGGCGGGGTCAGGAGGCAGGACCATACACGCGGTCGAGATCCGCGTCGGTGAAGTGGTAGTCGGTCGAGCAGAACTGGCAGGTCACTTCGACCCGGCCGTCGTCGATCTTCAGCTCCTGCACCTCTTCGCGGGGCAGGCTGCGCAGCATGTTCTCCACCCGCTCGCGCGAGCAGCGGCAGCCGAAGCGCAGGGCGTTGCCCTCATAGACCCGCACGCCGTCCTCGTGGAACAGGCGGTAGAGCAGGTCGGCGGCCGGCAAATCGGTCGACAGCAGCTCGTCGCCGCTGACGCTGGCCATCAGCGCCATGGCGCGGCGCCAATCGTCCTCGCTGTCCGACGCGGTCAGCCCCTGTTCCTGCGGCAGGCGCTGGACCATGATGCCGCCGGTGCGCCAGGGGCCGAAGGAACCGTCCGGCAGCGCCGCGCGGTCGACCGAGACGGTCAGGCCGGTGTCGATCTGCTCGGACTGGCGGAAGTAATGCTGGACGCAGTCGGTCAGCGTCTTGCCGTACAGCTCGACGATGCCCTGGTAACGGTCGGTGTCGGGGCCCTGGTCCACCGTGAAGGCGATATAGCCCTTGCCCAGCAGGGCGGCGGCCGGGGCGATGTCGACGTCCCGCTCGGCCTTGGCCAGCGCTTCCGGATCGAACTGGGCATAGGCGCGCACGTCGCCGACCGAGGTGACGTCGGCCACCATCAGGCGGATCGGCCCGTCGCCCTTGGTCTGGAGCGTGAAGATGCCCTCGTACTTCAGCATGCTGGCGAGCAGCACGGCGAGCGTCGCCGTCTCCGCCAGGAAGCGGGCAACGGTCGGCGGATAATCGTGGCGGGTCAGGATCTCGTCGATCGCCGGCCCCAGCTTGACGATGCGGCCGCGCAGGCGCGACGCCTCGATCTGGAACGGCAGGACGAAATCATCGGTGAGCGGGCGGACGGACGGATCGTCCATAGGGCAGATTCCTTAAGACAGAGACCGGTTATGCGGGCGTAGGGCCGAAGATCGGGGTGCGGATGGGCCGAATCAAGATCGGCAGGGCACCCATGCGAGTTTGGCCCTCTCCCGGGGTGGGAAGAGGGCCAATCGAAGCGTCGAATGCAGGGATCGGGCGTGGACGGTCAGTCCAGCACGCCCATGCACCAGCCGAGGATTGCCTTCTGGGCGTGCAGGCGGTTTTCCGCCTCGTCCCAGACCACCGAATGACGGCCGTCGATCACGCCGTCGGTCACTTCCTCGTTCCGGTGGGCCGGCAGGCAGTGCATGAACAGCGCCTCCGGGTGCGCGTGTGCCATCAGCGCCTCGTTCACCTGATAGGGGGCGAGGATCGCGGCGCGCTCGTCCACATCGGTGTTGTGCATCGAGGCCCAGGCGTCGGTGATGACGCATTCGGCCCCGGCCACCGCCTCTTCCGGGCTGTCGGTGACGACCAGACGGCCGCTGCCCTCGCGCTCGGCCCAGGCCAGCAGGTCCGGCGACGGGCCGTAGACGGTCGGGCAGGCCAGACGCAGTTCGAAGCCGAAGCGGACGGCGGCATGCGCCCAGCTGACCGCGACGTTGTTGCAGTCGCCGATCCAGGCGACGGTCCGGCCGTTGATCGGACCGCGATGCTCCTCGAAGGTCATCAGGTCGGCCATGATCTGGCAGGGGTGGGTCTGGTCGGTCAGGCCGTTGATGATCGGAATGCTGGCATGGGCCGCCAGCTCATGCACCCGCTCCTCGCCGGTGGTGCGGACCATCACCGCATCGACGAAACGCGACAGCACGCGGGCGGTGTCGCCGATGGTCTCGCCGCGGCCCAACTGCATGTCGTCGGGCTTCAGCACCACGACATTGCCGCCGAACTGCTGCATGCCGACCTCGAACGACACGCGGGTGCGGGTCGAGGGCTTCTCGAAGATCAGGGCCAGCGAACGGCCGGCCAGCAGGGTGGAATGGGCCAGCCGGTCCTTCTTCAGGTCGGCCTTGATGCGGACGGCATGGTCGAGCAGGCGGCGCAGGGTGGCGCCGTCCATCCGGTCGATGTCGAGGAAATGCCGAACCGTGCCGTTGGCGGTGTTGTTGTCGCCGTTCATCCCACGCACTCCTGCGCCGTCCGGTCGAGAATCCCGACGGCTTCGTTCACTTCGGCTTCGCCGATGTTCAGGGGCGGCAGCAGCCGCACCACATTGTCGCCGGCCGGAACCGCCAGCAGGCCGTTGGCGCGCAGCTTCGCCACCACCTCGCCGACCGGCTGGCCCAGCTTGAGGCCCAGCATCAGGCCCTGGCCGCGCAGCTCCAGGAACATCGACGGATGCCTGGCGATCAGCTCCTCCAGGCGGCCGCGCAGCAGGACCGAGGTCTTCTGAACGTCGTCCAGGAAGCCCGGCGCCAGCACGACGTCCAGCACGGCGTTGCCGACGGCGGTCGCCAGCGGGTTGCCGCCATAGGTCGAGCCGTGGGTGCCGGCGGTCATGCCGGACGCCGCACGCTCGGTGGCAAGGCAGGCGCCGAGCGGGAAGCCGCCGCCGATGCCCTTGGCGACGCACATGACGTCCGGCGTGATGCCCGCCCATTCATGGGCGAACAGCTTGCCGGTGCGGCCCATGCCGCACTGGATCTCGTCCAGGAACAGCAGCAGGCCATGCTCGTCGCACAGTGCACGCAGGCCGCGCAGGAACTCCACCGAGCCGGCACGGATGCCGCCCTCGCCCTGGATCGGCTCGACGCAGATGCCGCCGGTGGCCGGCGTGATCGCGGCGCGCACGGCGTCGAGGTCGCCGAAGGGCACCTGATCGAAGCCGTCCAGCAGCGGGTCGAAGCCGTGCACCAGCTTCTCCTGCTTGGCGGCCGAGATGGCGCCCAGCGTGCGGCCGTGGAAGGCCTGCTCGAAGGTGATGATGCGGTTCTTCTGCGGGTTGCCGCTGTCATAATGGTACTTGCGGACGGCCTTGGCGCCGCATTCCCACGCTTCCGCACCGGAGTTCGTGAAGAACACCGTGTCGGCGAAGGTCACCTCGGTCAGGCGCTTGCCCAGGCTCTCCTGCCCGGCGACCCGGAACAGGTTGGAGGTGTGCCACAGCTTCTGCGCCTGCTCGGTCAGCTTTTCGACCAGATAGGGATGCGCGTGACCCAGGGCGTTCACCGCGACGCCGGCGGCGAAGTCGAGGAATCGTCGCCCGTCGGTCGCGTAGAGATACGGACCTTCACCGCGCTCGAAAACAACATCGGCGCGGGCGTATGTGGGCATAACGACGGGGATCACGGCTTTGGTCTCCCAAAAAAGGAAAATCCGGCGGCCAATGCCTGACCGCCGGGAACGGCAAATATCCGGGGATTGATGGGTTCTGTCAACGGACAGGGGTGAAAAAGCGCTGTTTTCGCAGCGTCTTCACGCCTTAAGCTTGTAGCCGGTCTTGAACATGCGCCAAGCGAGCCACCACAGGCCGGCATTCACGCCCAGCATCACCGCCACGCCCAGCCAGCGCGCCCCGTCGGACACCCCGATGAAGCCGTAGCGGAAGCCGTCGATCATGTAGAAGAACGGGTCGAAATGGGCGACCCACCAGAAGACCGGCGGCAGGGTGTCGACCGAATAGAAGGTGCCGGACAGGAAGGACAGCGGCGTCACCACGAAGTTGGTCACCGCGGCGATGTTGTCGAACTTCTCCGACCAGACGCCGCCGACCAGACCCAGCAGCGAAAGCAGCATCGACGCCATCACGGCATGGAACAGGACGAAGCCCGGATGCGGCATGTGCATCGGGATCACCGCCCAGATGGCCAGACCGGTCACCAGACCGACCACGATGCCGCGGGTGACGCCGCCCAGCACGAAGCCGCTGACCAGCTCCATCGGCGACAAGGGCGGCATCAGGATGTCGACGATGTTGCCCTGGACCTTGGCGATCACGACGGAGGAGGAGGTGTTGGCGAAGGCGTTCTGCACCATCGCCATCATGATCAGGCCGGGGGCCAGGAACTCCAGGTAAGGTGTGGCGCCGACCATCCGCACCGCCGACCCCAGCGACAGGGCGAACACCGCGTAATAGAGCAGCGTCGTCACCACCGGCGCCCAGACGGTCTGCTGGTGCACCTTGATGAAGCGCCGCACCTCGCGTGCGTAGAGCGTCCACAGGCCGATCCAGTTGACGGAACCGACATTGCGCGGCATGGGAGGAAGGGGAAGGGTCATCGCGTCACGATCTGCCTTTTGGGAACCGGCACCCGCGGTTTCGGCGCCCCTGGGGGAGCCGATGGAGAGCCGGAACTGTTTCGCCAGGAAAGGGCGCCGGGTAGGTCACGGACCGCCAGTAAGGCCACGGACTGTACGTGCGGCCCGCCCATCCGGCAACCGCCGCCGCCGAAGGGACTGCCATGAACACCGACGATAAGCGCCCTTTGAACAAGAACGCCGGTCCGCCGGCGAGAAAGCCGCCCAAGCGGGTCACGCCGCAGTATCTGGAGAACGCGGCGCTGCATTATCTGGAGCGCTTCGCCAGTTCGACATCCAATCTGCGCCGGGTGCTGATGCGCAAGGTCGACCTGTCGGCCAAGGCCCATGGCACCGACCGCGAGGAGGGGGGCCGCTGGATCGATGAGCTGCTGGCGCGCTATGTCCGCAGCGGCCTGCTGAACGACGAGACCTATGCCCGGATGCGCACCGAAAGCCTGCACCGCCGCGGCGCCTCCACCCGGCTGATCGCCCAGAAGCTGGCCGGCAAGGGCATCGGCCGCGACGAGGCCGACAAGGCGCTGGACAGCCTGCGCGAGGATGTCGGACCCGATCTGGATTTGACGGCGGCGCTGGCGCTGGCGAAGCGGCGCCGACTGGGACCCTACCGGCGGCCGGAACAGCGCGCGGCGCAGCGGGAAAAGGACATGGCGGCGCTGGGCCGCGCCGGCTTCGGCTATGAGATCGCCCGGCGGGTGGTGGATGCCGAGGATCCGGACGGGCTGCTGGAGGAGTAGGGCGTCGGCCGATGGAGCTTGACGATGAAACGTCGTGGAACATCTTCCCGGAGATGTTCCACGGTTCACATCGCAAGAAATGGTCGGCCCGGAAATGGGGGGCCTGAAACGACGAAACGCGCGGCACCCTTTCGGATGTCGCGCGCCGCTCTCTTACCGGGAGTCGGAATCGTCCTGTACGCGTCCTAAATCTCATCGGCGGAGCGGCAAGCGCCCCGCCTCAGCACACCAAACGCGCCCCAGAATCGGGGAAGCGATCAGGCCGCAGCCTGCTGCTTCTCCTGCGCCTTGGAGATCCGGCGCTTGATGCGACGGGCATCCAGGCTCAGCACCGCGTCCTTCGCATCGAGCAGGAAGGCGTCGAGGCCACCCTTGTGCTCGATCGAGCGGATCGCGTTCACCGAGAGGCGCAGACGCACCAGCTGACCCAGGCTGTCGCTGAGCAGCGACGTTTCCTGGAGGTTCGGCTGGAAGCGGCGACGATTCTTGTTGTTGGCGTGGCTGACGTTGTTGCCAAACTGCGTGCCCTTGCCGGTCACGGAGCACCGACGTGCCATCGGACTGTTCCTTTATTTTAGCAAATGAAACCCGGTAACGGACGGCCTGCCGCCCGAAGGAGGCCGCTATATAGTCGAACAAAAGCGCCGTCGTCAAGCCTGTCTTCAAACCGGGAACCGCGATGAAACCGTTAAAGCCTGAGTCGTCGCGGGAGTGTGGAGAGTCGAAGCGCGGCGGCCTCTTCGATCCGACGAAGAGACGAGCCGCGCCAATCTTGTGCCGACGGGTGTCAGTTCACGGTCGGGGAGGTCTTCGACGCCGGCTTGGCGGCCAGCGGCTTGGCGGGGCGGCGCTGCGCCGGCTTGGCCACCGCCTTCGCCTCGGCGGCGATTGCCGCGGCGGGGGCGGCCGTCTCGGCCTTCACCGTTTCGACCAGTTCCTTCACCGGAACCTCGACCTGCTCGGCGGCCGGAGCGGCAACGGTGGCGGCGACCGGAGCGGTCTCCGCAGCAACAGCCGGAACAGGGGCCGGAACCGGGGCGGCGATTTCGACCTTCGGGGCCTCGACCTTCGGGGCGGCAATCACCGGGGCGGCCACCGGTGCCGGCTTCGGAGTCTCGGCCTTCGGAGCCTCGGCCTTCGGGGCCGGGGCAGCCTCCGCGGCCGGAGCCGGCAGGGCGGTGATCTCGGCGGCGATCTTGGTGGAGACGTCCAGGAAGCCCTGCACGCTCTCGGTCACGCGGGCCTGGGTGGTGGACAGCCAGTCGCGCTGAAGTGCGGCCAGATCGGCGGCGTTGCGGGCCTTGCCGAGCCCGGCGGCCAGGCGGCTGGCGTCGTTGACCGAGGCGGTGACGCCGTCGAACCAGCGGCGGTAGCCGTCCTGCACCAGCGTGGCGACGCGGGCGGACTTGGCAGCAGCAGTGGCGGCAGTGGTTTGGGCGTTGGTCTTGAACAGGTTCAGGACGTTGGCGGGGGTCGGCTGAGCGGTCATGGCGTTGTCTCCCGTAGAGCAAGGCATATTGGCGGAAACGGAAAGGCCGCTCCGGCGTAACCCCAGGAGACCGCGGGCACCCCGGCCCAAGCGACGGAGGCGAATCGACAAAGTCGAATCGGCGCACGTCGCCCCTTTCCCGCCCGGAACAGAATAGCCCTACGGTTGGTGCGGTGCAACGGATTTGTTGCGGTGCAACATAAGCTGAACGGGTTATGCCCCGTTGGATCAGATGGTTTCCGTCCGGTCGAGGAAGCGCCCGAGAAGGGTGTGGGCGGCCGCCGCCGGGATGGTGGTTCCGGCGGTTACCTCCGCCTCGAGTCGCGCCAGATCGGCCCGCACCGCCGGGTGGGCACGGAAGCGGTCGATCAGCGTCTCGCGGATCTCGCTCCACAGCCAGGCGCGGGCCTGCTCCGACCGGCGGGTGGCGCGGGCGCCGTTGGCCTCGGTCAGCGCCTTGTGCTCACCGATGGTGTCCCAGATCGCGTCGATGCCCACCTTCCGGAAGGCCGAGCAGCTGAGAACCGGTACCCGCCAGTCGCCATGGCGCAACAGCGTCAGCGCATGCCGGTAATCGGCGACGGTGTGGCGGGCGGTGGCCGCGAGATCGCCGTCGGCCTTGTTGACGACGACGAGGTCGGCCAGTTCGACGATGCCCTTCTTGATGCCCTGCAACTCGTCGCCGCCGGCCGGGAGGAGGAGGAGCATGAACAGGTCGACCATGTCGGCGACTGCGGTTTCCGACTGGCCGACGCCGACCGTCTCCACCACGATCACGTCGAAGCCGGCGGCCTCGCAGACCAGCATCGCCTCGCGCGTGCGGCGCGCCACGCCGCCCAAAGTCGCACCGGCGGGGGAGGGACGGATGAAGGCGGCGGGATCGCGCGACAGGTCGACCATCCGGGTCTTGTCGCCCAGGATCGAGCCGCCGGTGCGCTGCGACGACGGATCGACCGCCAGCACCGCGACCTTGTGCCCCAGCCCGATGACATGCAGCCCGAACGCCTCGATGAAGGTCGATTTGCCAACGCCGGGCACGCCGGAGATGCCGAGTCGCACCGAATTGCCGGTATAAGGCAGCAGCGCCGCCAGCAGCGCGTCAGCGGTGGCGCGATGGTCGGCACGCGTCGATTCGATCAGCGTGATCGCCCGAGCCAGCGCCCGCCGGTCCCCCGACCGGACGGCTTCAGCGAGGCGGGCGGCGTCTTGCGGGGCGGTGTCGGTCATGGCGGCGGCGTCGGTCTGTGCGAGGGAGCGGTACCCTACCCGCGGAGCGGTCCGGGATAAAGCCCTTGGCGCGGTGGCAGGTCGTCCCGGAAGCTGTGGTTTCGGTGGGTGGGCCTTCCACGGATTTCACGGATTTAGACACGGATTTCACGGATCTTTTTGAACTTGGCGGCGCTTCGGCCCTTCACGAAGGAGTGCTGCCTTGGGCCGCGACATCCGTGAAATCCGTGGAGATCTTGTCGACACCTCCCGTGCCCAAGGAATCGCACGCGCCTTACGTCCGCACCGCCGGCGACTCCACTGCCTCCAGGTTCAGCGCGGCGGCGAGCAGGGCGCGGGTGTACTCCTCGCGCGGTTCCTCGAAGATGCGCTGGGTCGGCCCCTGTTCGACCACCTTGCCGTCCTTCATCACCATGACGTGGCTGGACAGCGCCCGCACCACCCGCAAATCGTGGCTGATGAACAGGTAGGCGAGGTTGTGGCGGGCCTGGATGTCGCGCAGCAGATCGACGATCTGCGCCTGCACCGACATGTCAAGCGCCGAGGTCGGCTCGTCCAGCACGACGAACTTCGGCTTCAGCACCAGGGCGCGGGCGATGGCGATGCGCTGGCGCTGGCCGCCGGAGAACTCGTGCGGGTAGCGGTTGCGCGCCTCGGGCGGCAGGCCAACCTCCTCCAGGGCGCGGGCGACCATCACCTCGCGTTCCTCCCGGTCGCCGATGCCGTGGATGCCCAGCCCCTCGCCGATGATCTGGCCGACCGACAGGCGGGGCGACAGGCTGCCGTAGGGGTCCTGGAAGACGATCTGCATCTCGCGGCGCAAGGCCCGCAGGCGCTTCGGCTGCCAGCCCTGGATGTCGGTGCCATCGAAACGGATGGCGCCCTGGCTGGCGTGCAGCCGCAGCAGGGCCAGCCCCAGCGTGGTCTTGCCCGATCCCGATTCGCCGACGACGCCCACCGTGTGGCCGCGGCGCACCGCGACATCGACGCCGTCCACCGCCTTGATATGGCCGACGGTGCGGCGCAGCAGGCCCTTCTTGATCGGGAAATGGACCTTCAGCCGGTCGGCGGCCATCACCTCGGCGGCATCGTCGGGCGGCGACAGCGGGTTGCCGCGCGGCTCGGCCGACAGGAGCTTCTTCGTGTAGGCGTGGCGCGGGCGGATGAACAGGTCGTCGACCTTGGCCTGCTCGACGATCTCGCCCTGGTTCATCACGCAGACGCGGTCCGCCATCTTGCGCACCACGCCCAGATCGTGGGTGATCAGCAGCAGCGCCATGCCGAAGCGGCTTTGCAGATCCTTCAGCAGCGCCAGGATCTGCGCCTGGATGGTGACGTCGAGCGCCGTGGTCGGCTCGTCGGCGATCAGCAGGTCGGGCTCGTTGGCGAGCGCCATGGCGATCATCACGCGCTGGCGCTGGCCGCCCGACAGCTCGTGCGGATAGGCGGTCAGCCGCTTTTCCGGGTCGGGCAGGCCGACGAGGCGCAGCAGCTCCAGCGTGCGGGCACGGGCGGCGGCGTTCGACAGGCGCTTGTGCAGGAACAGGGTCTCGTTGATCTGCCGCTCGATGCTGTGCAGCGGGTTCAGCGAGGTCATCGGCTCCTGAAAGATCATGGCGATGCGGTTGCCGCGCACCTGCCGCAGGGTCTTCTCCTCGGCACCCAGCAGTTCGGTGTCGCGGAAGCGGATCGACCCGGCGGGGTGGTGCGCCATCGGATAGGGCAGCAGCTGCAGGATCGACAGCGCCGTCACCGACTTGCCGGAGCCCGATTCGCCGACCAGCGCCAGCGTCTCGCCCTTCTGGATGTCGAAGGACACGCCCTTGACGGCCTGGGTCGCGCCGGCGCCCGAGCGGAAATCGACGCGCAGGCCCCGCACGGACAGGAGGTCGGGGTTGGGGGGCATCAGGCTCATGTCGGGCTCTTGAGGGTCGTCATCGTCATTCCGCCGCTTCCTTGCGCGCCGCCGTCGCGGCGGCGGCCTCACCGGGCAGCGCGGTGGACATCTGGGCGATGGTCTTGCGCGGGTCGAAGGCGTCGCGCACCGCCTCGCCGATGAAGATCAGCAGGCTCAGCATGATCGCCAGCACGAAGAAGGCGGTCAGGCCGAGCCACGGCGCCTGGAGGTTGGCCTTGCCCTGGGCCAGCAGCTCGCCCAGTGATGGCGACCCCGGCGGCAGGCCGAAGCCTAAGAAGTCCAGCGCGGTCAGCGTGGTGATCGAGCCGTTGAGGATGAAGGGCATGAAGGTCAGCGTCGCCACCATGGCGTTGGGCAGCACATGGCGCACCATGATGGTGACATCCCCGGCACCCAGCGCCTTGGCCGCGCGCACATAGTCGAGGTTGCGCGCCCGCAGGAACTCCGCCCGCACCACATGGACCAGCGAGGTCCAGGAGAACAGCAGCAGCAGGCCGAGCAGCCACCAGAAAGTGGGCGTCACCACGCTGGCCAGGATGATCAGCAGGAACAGGGTGGGAAGCCCCTGCCAGATCTCGATGAAGCGCTGGAACAACAGGTCGGTCAGCCCGCCGAAATACCCCTGGACCGCGCCGGCGGCGACGCCGATGACCGACGAGAAGACGGTCAGCACCAGACCGAACAGCACCGAGATGCGGAAGCCATAGATCAGCCGCGCCACCACGTCGCGCCCCTGGTCGTCGGTGCCGAGCCAGTTGTCGGCCGACGGCGGGGCGGGGGCCGGGACCGGCAGGTTGTAGTTGATGGTGCGGTAGCTGTAGGGGATCGGCGGCCAGACCATCCAGCCCTTGGCGTTGATCAGGTCGCGGACATAAGCGTCGCGGTAATCGGTCTCCGTCTCGAACTCGCCGCCGAAGGTGGTCTCGGGGTAGGTGTGGAAGACCGGCCAGTAATAGCGGTTCTCGTATTCGATCAGCAGCGGCTTGTCGTTGGCGATGAACTCCGCCCCCAGCGAGACGACGAACAGCACCAGGAAGATCCAGAAGGACCAGAAGCCGCGGCGGTTCGCCTTGAAGTTGGCCAGCCGGCGCCGGGTCAGCGGAGTCATCACACCCTCCGCGATTCGAAGTCGATGCGGGGGTCGACCATCACATAGGTGATGTCGCCGACCAGATTCATGATCAGCCCCAGCAGCGTGAAGAAATAGAGCGTGCCGAACATCACCGGATAATCGCGGTTGATCGCCGCCTCGAAGCCGAGCAGCCCCAGCCCGTCGAGCGAGAAGATCACCTCGATCAGCATGGCGCCGGTGAACAGGATGCCGATGAAGGCGCCGGGGAAGCCGGCGATGACGATCAGCATGGCGTTGCGGAAGACATGGCCGTACAGCACGCGGTTCTCCGTCAGGCCCTTGGCCCGCGCGGTGGTGACGTACTGCTTGCCGATCTCCTCCATGAAGGAGTTCTTGGTCAGCATGGTCAGGCCGGCAAAACCGCCGATCACCATCGAGACCACCGGCAGCGCCATGTGCCAGAAGTAATCGAGCACCTGTTTGTACCAGGGCAGGCTGCCCCAATTGTCCGAGACCAGCCCGCGCAGGGGGAACCAGTCGAGATAGCGCCCGCCGGCGAACACCACGATCAGCAGCACCGCGAACAGGAAGCTGGGGATGGCGTAGCCGACGATGACGACGCCCGACGTCCAGACGTCGAAGGGCTGGCCGTCGCGCACCGCCTTGGCGATGCCGAGCGGGATGGAGACCAGATAGACGATCAGCGTCGTCCAGATGCCGAGCGAGATCGACACCGGCATCTTCTCCAGCACCAGATCGACCACGCGGCGGTCGCGGAAGTAGCTGGTCCCGAAATCGAACACGATGTAGTTCGACATCATGTGGATGAAACGTTCGTGCAGCGGCTTGTCGAAGCCGAACTCCTTCTCCAGCTGCTTGATGAAGGCGGGGTCCAGCCCCTGGGCGCCGCGATACTTGCCGCCGCTGTCGCCGCCGGTTTGGTTCTGGCGCTGGGCGGCGTTGGCGTCGCCGCTGGCGCTGCCGCCGATGCGCGAGGTCGCCTCCACCGCTGTCCCCTGGACGCGGGCGATCATCTGCTCGATCGGGCCGCCGGGGGCGATCTGCACGATCAGGAAATTGATCACCATGATCCCGAACAGGGTGGGGATGATCAGCAACAGGCGGCGGATGATGTAGGCCAGCATCGCGGGTGTCCCGACCCTCCCCAATCCTCAAGGAAACGGCAGCTTAGACCAAACTATCGTTCACGGTCCTGTGCGGCGTGCGCTGTTGGCGAGCTTCGCGTTCTTGTCCGCGTCGATCCACCAGCTGTCCGGGAAGCCCAGGCCGTACTTTGGGGCAACCGTGGGATGGGAGAAACGGTTCCAATAGGCCACGCGGTACACCGTGTCGTGCCAGTGCGGGATGACGTACCAGTTCCACAGCAGCACGCGGTCGAGCGCCCGGGTGGCGGCGATCAGCGACGGGCGGTCGGGGGCGGCGATCAGCGTCTCCACCAGCTTGTCGATGGCCGGGTTCTTGATGCCGATCGCGTTGCGGCTGCCGGGCTGGTCGGCGCGCGAGGATTCCCAGTAATCGCGTTGCTCGTTGCCGGGCGACAACGACTGCGGGAACCGCTCGATGATCATATCGTAATCGAAATTATCGGTGCGGTTTTGGTACTGCGCGCTGTCGACCACGCGGATCTGCGCCTCGATGCCGGCGCGCTCCAGATTGCGGACGAAGGGCTGGACGATGCGTTCCATGTCGGCCTGGACCAGCAGGAACTCGAAGCGGAAGGGCTGGCCCTGGGCATTCACCAGCTTGCCGTTCTTCAGCTCCCAGCCGGCGTCCTTCAGCAGGCCCAGCGCGGTGCGCAGGTTGCCGCGGATGTTGCCGCTGGCGTCGGTCTTCGGCGGCTCGTAGGGCTTGGTGAACACCTCGTCCGGGATCTGGCCGCGGAAGGGTTCCAGCAGCATCAGTTCCTCGGGCGAGGGCAGGCCGGTGGAGGCCAGTTCGGTGTTGGCGAAATAGCTCTTGGTGCGCTGGTACAGGCCATAGGACAGGTTGGCCCGCGTCCATTCATAGTCGAACAAATAGTTCAGCGCCTCGCGCACGCGGCGGTCCTGGAAGATCGGACGGCGAATGTTGAACACGAAGGCCTGCATGCCCTGCGGGTCCTCGTGCTTGATCTCCTCCTTGATGATCTGGCCGTTCTGCACCGCCGGAACATTGTAGCCGGTGGTCCAATTCTTCGACGAGTTCTCCAGCCGGAAATCATAGGCGCCGGCCTTGAACGCCTCGAAGGCGACGTCGAGGTCGCGGTAATAGTCGTAGCGGATGCGGTCGAAATTGTAGCGGCCGCGGTTGATCGGCAGATCCTTCGCCCACCAGTCCTTGACCCGCTCATAGGTGATGGCGCGGCCGGCCTGCACGTCCACCACCTTGTAGGGGCCGCTGCCGATCAGCGGATCGAGGGTGGTGGTGGCGAAATCGCGGTTGGCGAAGGCATGCTTGGGCAGCACCGGCAGCTGGCCCATGATGACCGGAAGCTCCGGGTTGTTGCCATCCCGGAACGAGAATTTGACCGTCCGCTCGCCGGTCTTCTCCGCCTTCGTTACGTCGGCGTAATAGGTGCGGTAGAGCGGGTGACCCTTTTCCTTGAGCGTGTCGAAGCTCCAGATCACGTCGTCCGCCGTGACCGGCTGGCCGTCGTGGAAGCGGGCCTCCGGCCGCAAGGTGAAGGCGACCCAGGTGCGGTCGGGAGCGACCTCGATGCTTTCGGCCAGCAGGCCGTATTCGGTGATCGCCTCGTCGCCGTTGCTGGTGGTCAGGGTCTGGAACACCAGCCCGGCCCCGGCGGCGGCCTGTCCGCGCAGGATGAAAGGGTTCAGGTTGTCGAAGCCGCCGAAGGCCATCAGCTTGACCTCGCCACCCTTCGGGGCGTCGGGGTTGGCGTAGTCGAGATGCTGGAAGTCCGGCCCGTATTTCGGCTTGCCGTGCAGGGCCAGGGCGTGGCTGCCCTTTTCCTGAGCCGAGGCAGGGGATGCCGGCAGAAGCGCTGCCGCCATCATCACCGCTGCCGCCGCCATACCGGTGCCCAGCCACCGCATCCGACCCGTCATGCCCGATCCCCTCCCTCGCTTGTTTTCTCGAAAAGCGTTCAGTCCGATGGAGTTAGCCCTGCAATGGGGCGTCATCAAGGCTGCGCCGCCTTACCGGCCGGATCGACCCACCAGGCAGCCGGGAAATTGGTGCTGCGATAGTCCTGATCGTATTTCGGCCAGACCGTTGGATGGGCCAGCCACGCCTTGTGGGCGACCCAGCTTTCCGGGTTGTGCCATTGCGGCACCATGTAGAACCCCCACAGCAGCACGCGGTCGAGCGCGCGGGTGGCGGCCTGCACCGAGTCGAGATCCTTGGCGGTCAGCGCCTTCTCGATCAGCGCGTCGGCCACCGGGTCGTGGATGCCGGAATAGTTGGCCGATCCCTTCAGGCCGGCGGCGGCGGAGCCGAAATAGCCGCGCAGTTCGGTGCCCGGCGGGGTGAAGAAGGCGAGGTTGACGATGATCGAGTCGAAATCGAACTCGTCCAGCCGCGCCTGATACTGCGCGGTGTCGACCAGACGCAGGGACGCGTCGATGCCGACGCGGCGCAGGCTCTCGACATAGGGCTGGATGACGCGGGTCAGCGCGCCGGTGCCGTCGAGGAATTCGATGGCCATCGCCTCGCCGGTCTTGCCGTTTGTCAGCTTGCCGTTGCGGACCTCCCAGCCGGCCTCCTTGAACAGGCGGGTCGCCTCGCGCACCTGGGCGCGGTTGTTGCCGCTGCCGTCGGTGGTCGGCAGGGTGAAGGGCTGGGTCAGCAGCCGCTCGGACAGCTGCGCCTTGAACGGCTCCAGCAGCGCCAGCTCCGCCGGGCCGGGTGGACCCTTGGCGCCGAAGTCGGAGTTGGGGAAGTTGCTGAGCGTCCGCTTGTACTGGCCGTACAGGATGTTCTTCTGGATCCAGTCGAAATCGAACAGCAGGGCCAGTGCCTCGCGCACGCGCGGGTCGGCGAACTTGTCGCGCCGGGTGTTCAGGCGGAAGCCCTGGGCGCCCAGCGGCAGCTCGCTCGGCACCTCCAGCTTCCGGACCCGGCCGTCTTTCATGGCGGGGAAGTCGTAGCCGGTGGTCCAGCGCTGCGCCCGGTATTCGCCGCGGAAGTCGTAGGCGCCGGCCTTGAACGCCTCGAACATCACGTCGTCGTCGCGGTAGAAGTCGTCCTTCACGATGTCGAAATTGTAGAAGCCGCGGGCGGTCGGCAGATCCTTCGCCCACCAGTCGGCGACCCGCTCATAGGTGATGGAGCGGCCGGGATCGACCGTCCTGATGCGGTAGGGGCCGCTGCCCAGCACCGGCTCCAGCGTCGTCTTGGAGATGTCGCGACCGTTCGACATCCACCAATGCTTGGGCTGGGGCGAGAAGGTGGTGGCGAAGTCGATGATCGGCTTGATCTCCCCGGTGCCGGTCAGGGTGATCTTGAAGCGGCGGTCGTCCAGCGCCTCCACCTTGGCGGTGCGGTCGAGGAAGGACTTGATGAAGGGCGCGCCATGGGCCTGGATCGCGTCCCAGGTGAAGACCACGTCGGCGCTGGTGATCGGCGTGCCGTCATGCCAATGGGCGCCCTGGCGCAGCGTGAAGACCGCCCAGCCATAATCGTCCGGCACCTCGACGCTTTCCGCCATGTGGGCATAGGCGGCGTCGAGTTCCCAGCCGGACCCGACCATCAGCGTGTCGGAGATCAGCCCCAGCGTGCGCGGCCGCACCCCGCGCAGGATCAGCGTGTTCAGGCTGTCGTAGGTGCCCGGCTGCGATTCGGCCAGCCCGACCGACCCGCCCTTGGGCGCATCGGGGTTGACGTGGGGGAAATGGGTGAAGCCGGGCTGGAACTGCGGCTCGCCGAACTGCTTCAGCGCGGTGACGGTCCGGGTGGCGGCCTGTGCTGGCGTCAGGATCGCCGGCGTCGACAGCGTCAGGATCGTGGCGGCAATGGCGAGAAGGCGGCGCATCGGCGGTCCTGTGTGGGAAGCGGACGTTCTGGTTAGATTGCCACGCCCGCTTCCCGGTCAAGCGCAATTCCGGTTCTCAAGTCAGTTGCTTCGCGCCGCGCGCCAATGGTCGGCCATGCGGTCCATCAACTGGCGATAGCGGCGGTCGGTCCGCATCAGCTTGCGCACCGACTTTCCGTTGCGCGGGTCGGCCAGCATCCAGGCCTCCGCCGCCGCCTGATGTTCGGGATGGATCGACAGCAGATAGATCGCGGCCTGTTCCGGGGACGCAATGACCGTCTCCCGCATTCCTTCCAGGATGGCGCCGACATAGAGCGGCAGGACCTTGCGGAAATCCTCCGGCCCGCCGTCGGTCCTGCCCTCGGCCTCGGCGATGTCGGGGGAGGCGCCGCCGTCGGCCATCAGGGCGCTGCGTTCGGCCGCCGGCAGGGCGAAGAAGGCGTCGAGCCCCAGCAGCAGGTCGCAGACCGTCTTCTTGCGCACCATCCAGTTCGACCCGCCCGACACCCGAACCGCCAGCCCCTCCAGAAAGGGTCGCAGCTTTTCAGGGGACGTTTCGAAAACGGAACGGGCGGGAGGGGGGATGGCGGTCATTTCGCCCTCAGCCTGCCAGCACCGTCATGGCGTCCCGGTGGGTCTGAGGATCGCCGGCGGCGATCACCCGGCCGGTGGAGTTGGCGTCGAGCGGCTTGCCGTCCCAATCCGTCATCAGCCCGCCGGCCCCGGTCACCACCGGCACCAAGGCCGCGAAATCGTACAGCTTCAGCCCCGACTCGACGACGAGGTCGTAATAGCCGGACGCCAGCAGGCCGTAGCTGTAGCAGTCGCCGCCGTAGGAGGCCGTCTTCACCCTGGCGGCGACGCGGCGGTAGGCCTCGTAGTCGCTGCCGGGGAACAGGTCGGGAGAGGTGGTGCCGAACATGGCGGCAGGCAGCCCGCCGGGGCAGGGGCGCACGCGCACCGGCTGGCCGTTGTGGGTGGTCGGGCGGCCTTCGACGCCGATCCAGCGGTCGCCGACGATGGGCTGGTCGATGATGCCGAGCACTGGGCGGCCATGGTGCAGCAGGGCGATCAGCGTGCCGAAGATCGGCCTGCCGGTGATGAAGGACTTGGTGCCGTCGATGGGGTCGATCACCCACACCCACTCGGCGTCCAGGTTCTTGGTGCCGTGCTCCTCGCCATAGATGCCGTCGTCGGGGCGCTGGCTTTCGATGATGGTGCGGATGACGTGCTCCGCCTCGCGGTCGGCGATGGTGACCGGCGAGGCGTCGGCCTTGTCGTCGATGGCGACGGGGGTGCGGAAATAGCGGCGGACCACGCTGCCGCTGGAGTCGGCCAACCGCTGGGCGAGCGCCACCATCGGGGCGGGGCAGGGTTCGGTCATGGTCGCTCCTTGACTTTGGTCGATAGGGTTGCCGCATCCTAACGGCGCCCGCCCGCCCCGGAAACCCGAAAGCGCCCCGGCTCTGCTTGAGGAGAGGCCCCGATTTCCGCCGGGCAGCCCATCCGCCGGGAGGGCTTTGCGCCCGGCGCGGCTTGTGGCAGCCTCGACGGGCCATGACGAACCGACCCAACATCTACGCCGCCGCGCCCATCGACCGCGCCTCCCTCCGCCGCAAGGACGAGGATTGGCTGACGGAGGCCTGGCTCGCCCCTGCGTCCCGCGTCCTGCCGATCTGGCAGACCAAAAGCTTCGTCGCCGGTCCGGAGGATGCGCCCCGCGCCGTCCTGCTGCCGGCGGAGGGGTTGGACGCGGTGCCGATCTTTCTCGGCCTTATGGACGGCACGCCGGTCTTCACCGTCGACCTGTCGATGGTCGAGGACCCGGACGCCCTGCCCGCCCTGCGCGGCCATGGCCGGTTCGAGGATCTGCGCGTCACCGGCCCGCTGATGCCGGAAGGCGAGGCGGCGCTGTGCGCCTACGCCCGCGGCATGGTGTGGTGGAACGCCCGCCATCGTTTCTGCGGCGTCTGCGGCTCTCCGGCGGCGACGGCGGAGGGCGGGCATGTGCGGCTCTGCACCAATCCCGACTGTGCCACCCATCATTTCCCGCGCACCGACCCGGCGGTGATCATGCTGGTCCATGACGGCGGCGACCGGGCGGTCCTGGGCCGGCAGAGCCGGTTCCCGCCCGGCATGCATTCGGTGCTGGCCGGCTTCCTCGAACCGGGCGAAAGCCTGGAGGACACCGTCGCCCGCGAGGTGTTCGAGGAGGTCGGGCTGACGGTGACGGACATCCGGTACCGCTCGTCGCAGCCCTGGCCCTTCCCGTCCTCGCTGATGCTGGGCTTCACCGCGCGGGCCACCAGCTTCGACATCGACACCGGCAACGACGAGCTGGAAAGCGCCCGCTGGTTCGACCGCGATTTCCTGCGGACCCATACCCCGGACGAGACCTTCCGCCTCGCCCGGCCCGACTCGATTGCCCACCGCCTGATCCGGGAATGGATGGCGGAGGGGTGAGGGATCAGTGGATGAACAGCGTCACCAAGATGCCGATCTGAAAGGCAAAAACGAAGCCGAGCATCCACTTCATCAGGGTCATGTCGGACTTCTGCGCTCCGACATCGTCATCCCGTTTGCCGAAGGCGTTGCGTGAGAACGTCAGTCTTCGCCGACGCGCTGGCTTTCCTGATAGCGGAAGGGGTTGGCCGGATAGACGCCCAGGATCTTCACCTCGCGGGCGAAGAAGTCCAACTCCTCGAGCGCGAGACGCAGCGGGCGCTCGTCGGGATGGCCTTCCACGTCGGCATAGAACTGGGTCTGGGTGAAGTGGCCGCCGACCATGTAGCTTTCCAGCTTGGTCATGTTGATGCCGTTGGTGGCGAAGCCGCCCAGCGCCTTGTAGAGCGCCGCCGGCACGCTGCGCACACGGAAGACGAAGGTGGTGATCGTCTTGCAGGAGCCCTGCGCCGGCAGCTTCGGCTCGCGCGCCAGGATCAGGAAGCGGGTGGTGTTGTGGGTGGCGTCCTCGATCCCGCTCTTCAGGATGTCGAGGCCATAGATCTCTGCGGCGAGAGAGGAGGCGATGGCGGCATGGCGCGGATCGTTCATCGCCGCAATCTCCTTCGCGGCCCCCGCCGTGTCGGCATGGTTGATCGCCTGCAGGCCCAGGCCGCGGATGGCGGTCTGGCACTGCGACAGCGCCTGGATGTGGCTGCGCACGGTCTGGATGCTGTCCAGCGTGGCCCCCTTCGGCGCCAGCAGCTGGTGGTTCACCCGCTGGAAATGCTCGCCGATGATGTGCAGGCCGCCTTCGGGCAGCAGGTAGTGGTTGTCGGCGACACGGCCGGCAATGGAGTTCTCCACCGGGATCATCGCCAGCGAGGCCCGGCCATCGCGCACAGCGGAGAAGGCGTCCTCGAAGGTGGCGCAGGGCATCGTCGTCATGGTCGGCCGCGCGTTGCGGCAGGCCAGGTCGGAATAGGCGCCGGGGAAGCCCTGGAAGGCGATGATGTTGGACGTGCCCATGAGCGGTATTCCCCCGGCGGATCTTATAAAAGATTGATATATAAGGTTTCAGCCGGCCTGACGGCCGGGTGTCTTACCTTCAGCCGGCCTTGCGGCCGGCGAGGAGGGCGCAGGCGCGCTCCAGGTCGGCGGGAGTATCGACACCCAGCGGAACCGCGTCAACGACCGCCGCGTCGATGCGCATGCCGTTGGACAGGGCACGCAGCTGCTCCAGCCGCTCGCGCTGCTCCAGCACCGAGGGCGGCAGCGACACGAAGCGCTCCAGCGCCGCCCGGCGGTAGGCGTAGAGGCCGATGTGGTGATAGAGAGGCCCGTCGCCGGTCGGCGCGGTGGCGCGGGTGAAATAGAGTGCGCGGCCCTGGCGGGAGCCCGCCGGCAGCTCCAGCACCGCCTTCACCACGTTGGGATTGGTCCGTTCCTCCTCCCGCGTGATCTCGGCGACCAGGGTGGCGATGTCGACCTCGGGGTCGGCCAGCGGCGCGAAGGCGGCGCGCACGCTCTCCGGCTCGATGGTCGGCAGGTCGCCCTGCACATTCACCACCGCATCGTGCCGCCCTTCCGGGTCGATCAGCTGCAGCGCCTCGAAGATACGGTCGGAGCCCGAGGGATGGTCGGGGCGGGTCAGCACCGCGGTGCCGCCGGCGGCCTCGACTGCGCGGGCGATCTCCGGCTCGGCGCAGGCGACCACCACCGGGCCGATCTCCGCCTCCATGGCGCGGCGCAGCACATGGACGATCATCGGCGCGCCGAGGATGTCGGCCAGCGGCTTGCCGGGCAGCCGGACGGAGGCCATGCGTGCCGGGATCACCACGACCGGGTTGGTCGGACGGCTGACGGAAGTGCTGGCGGGGGCGGCGGTCGGCATGGCGCGGAAACTCCGGTGGGAAGGTCCGGTGGAGCGGGGAATCGGAACGCTTGGATTCGCGACGCTTGTCTGGCGCGGGTGAACCACGGACGCCGGGGCGGCGTCAAGGGGCGGCGTCGAGGGACTGCATGGCAGCTGGCGTGGGGGCCGATATGGCGCTGCAGCGCCTGCCTTCATGCTGTTTTGCGATGCAGCGTAATGCGCAAGCAAATTAAGTGGTTGGTGACTGCGACAAATTTGTATGCGACCTTTTTTCGCGGTCCGCCGGGCTATGACAAGCTTCGGACCGCGGGCTATGGTAGCCGCGGCGCGTTCAGCCGCGGGCGGGAGAAACGCCGAGTGTACTGAAATTAGGGAACAAAGGGGCTCATCAATGAGCATGGAGTGGAACAAGGTTTTCGGCGCCGTGCTGCTGGCCGGGCTGATCGCGATGCTGGCCGGATTCGCGTCCAAGGTGCTGGTTCATTCGAAGCCGCTCGAAAAGAGCGTGTATGTCGTCGCGACGCCCGAGGGGGCCAGCGCGCCCGCCGACAAGGGTGCCGCTCCCACCGGTCCGGCGCCGATCGCGCCGCTGCTCGCCGCCGCCAGCCCGGAGGCGGGCCAGAAGGTCGCCAAGGCCTGCGCCGCCTGCCACAGCTTCGACAAGGGCGGTGCCGCCAAGGTCGGCCCGAACCTGTTTGGCGTCGTCGGCGGTCCGAAGGGCCATATGCAGGGCTTCGCCTACTCCGATGCGCTGGTCAAGACCGGCGGCACCTGGACGTATGACGAGCTGAACAAGTTCCTCTATGACCCGAAGGGCTACGCCCCGGGCACCAAGATGACCTTCGCCGGCCTCAAGAAGGATGATGACCGCGCAGCGGTCGTCGCTTACCTGCGCTCGCTGGCCGACAGCCCGCAGCCGCTGCCCCAGTAACTGCCTCCAGTGCCAAGGTACCGGGCGCCGCCGCGGCCGGAAGAAAACGGCCCCGCTCTCGCAAGAGGGCGGGGCCTTTTGTCTGTCCGGAGCCGCACCCGACCGGCGAAGCGCCGGGCCTACCGCCGCAGGCTGCGGGCGATCTCCAGATAATCGGGGTCGTTTTCCGGCGTCAGCCAGCCGTGGCGGATCAGGAAATCGGCCACCACGAGGTTCACGTTGAACTTCCACTCATTGGTGCCGCGCACCGACTCCGCCACCTTGTCGAGCGGCCAGAGTTCGAAACTCTCCACCTCGCCGTCGGTGTTGACGGGGGTGAGGCCGGGCGGAAGCTCCAGATCGTAGACGAACAGGCGGTCGCGCTTCAGCCCGGCCGGCGTTTCCATGGTGTAGCTGATGGCGCCGACCGGCACGGCGCGCCGCGCGGTCTCGGCGTCCAGCCCGGCCTCCTCCGCCGCCTCCTTCTCCAGATTCTCGGCCAGGCTCAGGCCGATGGGCTGGCCGCCGGCGATCAGGTTATCGAGCTGGCCCGGTGCCACCTCGCGGTCGCTGGCGCGCCGGCCGACCCACAGCAGAAGGCCGCCGGCCCCATTGCCGGCGGATTCGTCGCGGATAAAGCCGTTGATGTGCAGGCCATAGGCCTCGATCCCGAAGGCGCCGACGGCGGCACGGTCCAGCCGGGCCAGCGGCTCCGCCCCCCAGCGCGGCAGGACCGGGTAATATTCGCCGCGCAGCGCCTTGACCGTTCCCTGTTCCACCAGATAGGCGGCGGCATGGTCGAGCAGGGTGGAGCGCGCCTCGAAATCCCGGATCTCGGGCGCGATGGTCAGCCGGTCGGCGGTGACGACGAAGCCCGGATCGACCTCGGGCAGCGCCTCGGCCAGGGCATGGCGCACCCAGCCCACGGTGTGGCCGTCCAGCTCGAACGGGCGGAAGCCGGACAGGTCGTGCGCGTTGCACGCGCGGATGTGATCGAGGAAGCTCATGCCGTCCATCTAAGCGGGGCTGACGGGCCGGCGCAACCGCTCATCCAGGGCATGGGCCAGGGCACGGGCCAGGGCAGTGTGCACCCTCGTATTTTTGGACATCTTGCGTGTCTCTGGTTGCCATCGTACACAGATCGGGTCACGAAATGACCGTCGGCAGCATTCCGCCGGCCGGTCGCTCAAGCGAAAGGGCGGGCGTGGTGACTGACCGGTTGGCTGAGGGCGATGCGGCAGGCAAGACGTCAGGCGAGACGGGGACGCCGTTCGGCGCCCTGTCGGTCCTGGTGGTCGAAGACGAATCCTTCACCCGCATGGTGCTGGCGAAGATGCTGGGCACGCTGGGCGTCAAGGCGGTTCATCAGGCCGCCGACGGCGAGTCGGGACTGGCCGTGGTCGCCGCCCATGCGCCCGATCTGGTGCTGTGCGATGTGGAGATGCAGCCGATGGACGGATTCGGTTTCGTCCGGGCGCTGCGCACCAGCGGCGAGTCGCGCCACAGCAGCCTGCCGGTCGTGTTCATGAGCGGCCGCGTCGATGACGACCGCAAAGCCCAGGCGCGCGACAGCGGCGCCCACGCGGTGCTGGCCAAGCCCGTCACCCCCGCGAGCCTGCGCGAGGCGCTGAGCATCGGGGTGAAGGCCTGGCAGCCGGCCTGAGGGGCCGTCCGGCGGGACGGCTGCCGGCATTGTCCGAAAGTCCGGTTTACCGCCGGAGATTGCTGCCGCCACTGGCGGCAAGCGGGGGGCGCAGACCCGCCCTTAAAATTTCCCACCCCGTGGCAAGCGTGCCAAGCCATTGAAACAATTCGGTAATCCAGCGGTAGCCATCCACCGTGCCGCGTTGGTGCCCCATCCTCACCCAATTTCCGCCTTGTTGATGAGGACGATTGGGACGCAACATGACCTCAAAGAAGTGTTGGGGAGGTGTTGCGAGGCCGTGGCCGACACTGCGGCAGACCGCAAGGCCCCTTACCGGAAATTGTTAAGGTTTGGAGTTCAGCATCGACGGTAAATCCCTGCGCCGTGCTTGGTCGAGGCGGCGCGTCTGCTTGAGGAGGCCGATGGCGTGACAAGGAGCGCCCGATGGAACCCGCTTGGGTCGCATCGCACTGGGCAGTTCTTCCCGATCGGACGGGCAACGACGATTGCCGCCGGTTCCACGCCGTCTTCTCCCGACACCGTCACACGTCTTTCGCCGAACCTTCCGACGCATGCGCGGCCGATGCGCGCATGGGTTGAACAGGTGCGCTCGGCGCACCCACACCGGCCGCAGGACCTAGGTCCTATGGCTGAGGCCAGCTTCACCGCGGGCTTTCCGGCTATGGAGCCTGAGTGCCTGGAAAGCTCCAAGTGGAGCATTACATTCAAAAATGACTCGTTCGGGGGTCGCCGCGTCGCGAGACGGACCTCTCCCGGCCTTCACAGGACCGTTCCTTACACCAGACCGCTGGCTTCTATCGCTGAGTGGGGAGGCTGCGGACCCTGCGCGGTCCGCGTCTTCCCTGGAGTGCCCCTTGGATCGCGGCATGCGCCGCGCCCTGCCGCCGCAGCCACCGGCGGCCCCCCGGCGCATCGGACCAGATAAGACGGAGCGACGAATGTTCCCGGCCGACGAACTGTTCACGCGCTACACGCAGAATTACGAGACCCGCCGCGAGACCGAGATGTCCCTGATGGACTATCTCCAGCTGTGCCGCGACGACCCGATGTCCTACGCCTCGGCCTCCGAACGCATCCTGGCCGCCATCGGCGAACCGGAGGTGGTCGACACGGCCCGCGACCCGCGGTTGGGCCGCATCTTCATGAACCGGACCATCAAGGTCTATCCCGCCTTCTCCGAGTTCTACGGCATGGAAGAGACGATCGAACGGATCGTCGGCTTCTTCCGGCACGCAGCGCAAGGGCTGGAGGAGCGCAAGCAGATCCTCTACCTGCTGGGCCCGGTCGGCGGCGGCAAGTCGTCGCTGGCGGAGCGGCTGAAGTCGCTGGTGGAGAAATGCCCGATCTATGTGCTGAAGGCCGGCAAGGAGATCAGCCCGACCTTCGAAAGCCCGCTCGGCCTGTTCAACCCAGACGAGATCGGCGACGAGCTTGAGGAGCGCTTCGGCATCCCCAAGCGCCGCCTGACCGGGCTGATGAGCCCGTGGGCGGTCAAGCGCCTCGACGAGTTCGGCGGCGACATCAACCGATTCAAGGTGGTGAAGCTCCACCCCAGCAAGCTGCGCCAGATCGGCGTCACCAAGACCGAGCCGGGCGACGAGAACAACCAGGACATCTCCTCGCTGGTCGGCAAGGTCGACATCCGCAAGCTGGAGATCTACAGCCAGAACGATCCCGACGCCTACAGCTTCTCCGGCGGCCTGAACCGGGCGACCCAGGGCATGCTCGAATTCGTCGAGATGTTCAAGGCCCCGATCAAGATGCTGCACCCGCTGCTGACCGCGACGCAGGAGGGCAACTATGTCGGCTCGGAGAACATCGGCGCCATTCCCTTCCAGGGCGTGATCCTGGCCCACTCCAACGAGGCGGAGTGGCAGACCTTCAAGAACAACAAGAACAACGAAGCCTTCATCGACCGCATCTGCGTGATCAAGGTCCCCTACTGCCTGCGGGTGGCGGAGGAGCAGAAGATCTACGAGAAGCTGGTCAACGGCTCCGATCTGTCGACCGCGCCCTGCGCGCCGGCGACGCTGGAGATGCTGGCGCGCTTCTCGGTTCTGTCGCGCCTGCGCGAGCATCCGAACAGCAGCGTCTACAGCAAGATGCGGGTCTATGACGGCGAGAGCGTCAAGGAGACCGATCCCAAGGCCAAGTCGATGCAGGAGTATAAGGACCAGGGCGGCGTCGACGAGGGCATGGGCGGCATCTCCACCCGCTTCGCCTTCAAGGTGCTCGCCTCGACCTTCAACTACGACTCGACCGAGATTTCGGCCGATCCGGTGCATCTGATGTATGTGCTGGAGCAGGCGATCCGCCGCGAACAGTTCCCGGAGGAGACGGAAAAGAAATACGTCGAGTTCATCAAGGCCGAACTCGCCCCGCGCTACGCCGAGTTCATCGGCAACGAGATCCAGAAGGCCTATCTGGAATCCTACTCCGACTACGGCCAGAACCTGTTCGACCGTTATGTCGATTATGCCGATGCCTGGATCGAGGATCAGGACTTCAAGGATCCCGACACCGGCCAGCTGATGAACCGCGAGCTGCTGAACCAGGAGCTGACCAAGATCGAGAAGCCGGCGGGCATCGCCAACCCGAAGGACTTCCGCAACGAGGTCGTGAAGTTCGCCCTGCGCGCCCGGGCGGCCAATTCCGGCCGCAACCCGTCCTGGACCTCTTACGAGAAGATCCGCGAGGTGATCGAGAAGCGGATGTTCAGCCAGGTCGAGGATCTGCTGCCGGTGATCAGCTTCGGCTCGAAGAAGGACGGCGACACCGAGAAGAAGCACACCGAGTTCGTCTCGCGCATGATGACCCGCGGCTACACCGAGCGGCAGGTCCGCCGGCTGGTCGAGTGGTACATGCGGGTGAAGCAGGCGGGCTGAGGCCGGCGGGTCGGGACAGCTGGACCGAGGGGACGCTTAATTGCCGCGGGGCGGGGTGTTGCAACGCCCCGCGGCAACCCCACTGTCATAGAAAGCTGTCAGGATCCTAAGGCCGCGTGACGAAACGGGTGGGAGGGCCAGCCCCTTGATGAACATCATCGACCGTCGCCTGAACCCGCAGGGCAAGAGCCTGGCCAACCGCCAGCGTTTCCTGCGCCGTGCCAAGGAACAGGTGGTCAAGGCGGTCCGCGACGCCTCGGGAAAACGGGGCATCCAGGATATCGAGAACGGCGAGAAGGTGACGATCGCCGCCGGCGGCGTGCGCGAACCGTCCTTCCACCGCGCCAGCCAGGGCGGGGTGCGCGACTATGTCGTGCCCGGCAACAAGGAATATGTGGAAGGCGACACCATCCAGCGCCCGGACGGCGGCGGTGGCGGCCGCGGCAGCGAGGGCAGCGCCGACGGCGAGGGCGAGGACGAGTTCCGCTTCGTCCTGTCGCGCGACGAGTTCCTCGACATCTTCCTGGAGGATCTGGAGCTTCCCGATCTGGTGAAGCAGAAGGTCAAGCAGTCGGAATCGCACACGCTGACGCGGGCCGGCTATTCGGTGTCGGGGTCGCCCGCCAACCTGAACCTGGTCCGCACCATGCGGAACAGCCTGTCGCGCCGCATCGCTCTGAAACGCCCGAAGCGCGACGAGATCCGCGAACTGGAGGAGATGCTGCGCGAGGCCGAGGAGGCCGGCGAGGACGCGACGCAGATCCAGGCGCTGCGCGAACAGCTGGAACACATCGTCCTGCGTTCCCGCCGCATTCCCTTCATCGACCCGATCGATGTCCGCTACAACCGGTTCGAATCGGTGCCGAAGCCGATCGCCCAGGCGGTGATGTTCTGCCTGATGGACGTGTCCGGCTCGATGACCGAGCACATGAAGGATTTGGCCAAGCGCTTCTTCATGCTGCTGTACCTGTTCCTGCGGCGGCGCTACCGCTCGGTCGACATCGTCTTCATCCGTCACACCCACGAGGCCAAGGAGGTGGACGAGGAAACCTTCTTCTATTCCACCGAGACTGGCGGCACCGTGGTGTCGACGGCGCTTGAGGAGATGCAGAAGGTGGTGCAGGAGCGCTACCCGGACAGCGAATGGAACATCTACGCCGCCCAGGCGTCGGACGGCGACAACATGTCCTCGGACAATGCCAAGTCGGCGACCCTGCTGCGCGATGTCATCCTGCCGATGTGCCAGTATTTCGCCTACATCGAGGTGGCGGCGGAACACAATATGGGCCTGTCGGCGCTGGGCCGCGAAACCGAGCTGTGGCGCACCTACAAGCAGGTGCAAAGCCCGGAACGCCCGCTGGCCATGCGCCGCGTCCGCTCCCGCCGGGAGATCTTCCCGGTCTTCCGCGAGCTGTTCGCCCGCGAGAAGGCGGGAGCGTAAGGGAAGCCTGAGGGGATAAAGGGAAATCACCGCCCTCATCCCCTGCGGGGGGCAGAGGGGCGGCAGGGGGAGATCGAGAATGACCGCTGTGATCACCAGACCCGAGGCGCTGCTGTATGACGGCGTCGAGTGGGATTACGACAAGATCAAGCGCGTCTATGACGCCATCGAGCACATCGCGCTGAAGGAGATGGGCCTCGACGTCTATCCCAATCAGATCGAGGTCATCACCGCCGAGCAGATGCTCGATGCCTATTCGTCCATCGGCATGCCGCTGATGTACAAGCACTGGTCCTTCGGCAAGCATTTCGCCCGCGACGAGATGATGTACCGCAAGGGCTATCGCGGCCTGGCCTACGAGATCGTCATCAATTCCAGCCCCTGCATCAGCTACATCATGGAAGAAAACACCATGACGATGCAGACGCTGGTGATCGCCCACGCCGCCTTCGGCCATAATCATTTCTTCAAGAACAACCAGCTGTTCCAGCAATGGACCGATGCCCAGGGCATCCTCGACTATCTGGAATTCGCCAAGACCTACATCGCCCATTGCGAGGAACGCTACGGCCATGCGGCAGTGGAGCGGGTGCTGGACGCCGCCCATGCGCTGATGAGCCAGGGCGTGCACAAATATCCGAAGAAGCGGTCCGATCTGCGGACCGAGCAGCGGCGCGAGCGCGAGCGGCAGGAATATCAGGACCAGACCTTCAACGACCTGTGGCGCACGGTGCCCAAAACCGCCGCCGGCCCGCGCCCGGCCAAGTCGGTGTCGGAGCGCAAGAAGCTGCTGGGCCTGCCGGAAGAGAACATCCTCTATTTCCTGGAGAAGAAGGCGCCGCGGCTTGAGCACTGGCAGCGCGAGCTTCTGCGCATCGTCCGCCACATCTCGCAGTATTTCTATCCGCAGAAACAGACCAAGGTGATGAACGAGGGCTGCGCCACCTACGTCCATTACCAGATCATGAGCCGCCTGCATGAGACCGGCCAGATCAGCGAAGGCGCGTTCCTGGAGTTCCTGCATTCGCACACGTCCGTCGTGTTCCAGCCGGAATTCGACGACAAGCGTTTCTCCGGCCTGAACCCCTACGCGCTGGGCTTCGCGATGATGCAGGACATCGCCCGCATCGCCGAAAAGCCGACCGACGAGGACCGCCAGTGGTTCCCCGACCTCGCCGGCCGCGGCGACGGCATGGCGGCGGTGCGCGAGGCCTGGGCCAATTTCCGCGACGAGAGCTTCGTGCTGCAATATCTCAGCCCGCATTTGATGCGGAAGCTGAAGCTGTTCAGCGTGCGCGACGACGCCGAAGACCCTTATCTGCTGGTCGATCACATCCACAACGAGCGCGGATACCGCGACATCCGCAAGAAGCTGGCCCGCCAGTACGACCTGGGCTATCTGGAGCCGGACATCCAGATCGTCGACGTCGATCTCGCCGGCGACCGCAAGCTGATCCTGCAGCACCGTGTCACCAACGGCGTGTTGCTCGACGAGAGCGACGCCAAGGCGGTGCTGCGCCACATCGCCAATCTGTGGGGCTACGAGGTGCAGCTGATCGAGGTGTCGGCGATCTCCGAGGCGATCCTGAAGGAGCACGCCGTCACCGCGCCCAGCGGGATCGGCGTGGGGTGATGCCTTGCCCTCTCCCCCGGCCGCCGTACGGACGGGCCGGGGAGGGGGTGCCTCATGGCTCCGGCGGACGCGACCTTTGCATCCGGCTCCGCTACACTTCCGGCCGATGGAGCGGCAGGAGGGGGCGATGGCTGACGATCTGCTGGGTGGAGAAGGACCGGTCGGGCTGGTGAAGGCGCGGCACGGCCTGATGATGTACCGGCGGACCGACAGCGTCGTCGGGCGTTCGCTCGGCTATTACGGCGAATATTTCGAGCAGGAGGTCGCACTGTTCCGCCAGTGCGTCCGGGGCGGCGACCGGGTGGTCGACGTCGGCGCCAACATCGGCGCCCACACGGTGGCGCTGGCGCGGCTGGTCGGCCCCGCCGGCCGGGTGCTGGCTCTGGAGCCGGTCGATGCCAACCACCGGCTGCTCTGCGGAAATCTGGCGCTGAACGGGCTGGACTGGGCCGACGGCTTGCTGGCCGCTGCCGGGGCTGCCGATGGCATGCTGCATCTCGCCGCGGTGGCGATGGACACGGACGGCAATTTCGGCGCGCTGTCCCTTGACGAACTGGCCGGCGACCGGCCAGTGCCGGTGCATCGCCTGGACGGGCTGTGCCGTGAGGGGGCGGGCCGCATCCGCCTGATCAAGATCGATGTCGAAGGCATGGAAGCGGAGGTTCTGGAGGGCGCGCGCGGCCTGATCGCCCGCGACCGGCCAGTCCTGTATGTGGAGAACGACCGTCCCGACCGGTCGGCCGCCCTGATCCGCCTGCTCGGCGAGCTGGGCTATGCCTGCTACTGGTATCTGCCGGCCTTCCACAATCCCGCCAATTTCGCCGGCCGGTCGGAAGCGATCTTCGGCTATGGGCTGGTCGACAACGGGACGGAGATCCACGGGCTCGGCATGGGGATCAACCTGTTCTGCCTGCCGGCGGAAGCGGGTGCGCGGATCAACGGCCTGCTGCCGGTCGCCGGTCCGGACGAACATCCGCTGGTGCGTGGCCACAACGGGCGCTTCATCGGTGGCTGACGGCGCGGTGCGGGCCTGAGGACGGCCGCATCAGCGCTCCGGTTCGGGCTTGATGCCGGCTTCCTTCATGGCGTGCATCAGGTCCAGCATCACGGTGCTGATGTCGGGGAAGGACAGGGCCACCGCGTGGCGGTCGGGGTCGAGGCGCACCACATGGGCGATCTGCCGGCCGCCGACCCGATGGCCGGCCTTGTCCGGGCCGGCAGTTTCCGGGATGTCCGGGCAATGCAGGTCCAGCCGCAGCTTGCCGCCGACGGCATGGGCGAACTCCTCCGGCGGCAGATCGACCAGCAGGCCACGGGTCGACCAGTTGATCGTGGTGCCGCGCCGGCCCTCCGCCTCCACCGTCAGGACCGGATCGGCATAGCGGATGGCACGGCGGCGTTCGATCCCGTTCGGCGGCTTGGCGCCGACATCGTGCTGGTCGAGCTTGCGTTTGGCTGCCTGCTTGGTGCGCTCGTCCACCCCGTCCTTGCTGGTCATCAGCGTCGCCTGCACGCGCCGTTCGACGCCGTGGCGGAACTCGTCGTCGGCACCCAAGCGCAGGGCCTTGGCGAAATGGTCCTTGGCCTGGGTCAGCAGCGCGTTGCGCCCCTTTTCGTCGCCGCGATGACCGCAGCGTTCGGCCTGGACCAGCAGCGAATCGACGCTGCGCTGGTAGGCGCCGCGCTGGTAGACGCGGGACAGCTCGCGGAACTCGGCGGCGCGCAGGCTGGGGAATTCCCGGGTCTTCAGCAGCCCGGCCAGCCCCTCCGCCAGCGCGTCGACATGGGCGGGATCGCCGGTTTCCGCCTCCCGGCGCAGGATCCGGGCCGCCTCCTCTGCCTTGCGAAGCAGCTGATCTTCCAGTTTACGGCGTTGGTCGGCGTCCATCACGGGCATGGCGCGGCCCTCCACACGGGCGGTCGCATCAGGATAGCCCAACTCGTGGGGTGCGTCAGCGGCCGGCTATGGTTAATGGGACAGTTGAGGGGCGCCCCACTAGGATCGGACCGGATTTTCATTTGCCGGCCGACGGCCTTCTTATCTGTGATGACAAACGGAAACGGCGGCGGGGAGCGGACGGGTGATGGGTAAGGACAGGAACGGGGCGGCCGGGGCGGATCCCGAATTGGCGGTGCTGACCGCGGCGCTCGCCGGCCTGCTGGAGGAGGACAGCGCAAGCCCGGCCCCGGCCTCCACGGCGCTCGTCGCCATCGCCATCGCCCGCGGCCGGGGCGCCGATGCGGAACCGGTGCGGACGCTGATCCTGCGCCGGCGGGCGACGCGCAGCGGGGCGGCGGGCAAGGATTTGGCCGACCGGCGTGCCCTGGTCTACAGCCTGACCAAGACGATCCTTGCCGCCGCGGTTCTGCGGCTGGTCGCCCGTGGCGTGGTCGAACTGGATGGGCCGGCGGAGCGCTGGCTGCCGGAACTGGCCGGACGGCCGGGATCGGTCACCGTGGCGCAGATCCTGACCCACCGCGCCGGACTGCCGGATTATGGCGGACAGGCCGACTATCACGCCGCCGTCGCCGCTGGTGCGGCGCCCTGGAGCGGCGACGGGTTCCTGGCCCGCTGCGGACTGGAGGGGCCGCCGGTCGGCAGCTTCGCCTATTCCAACATCGGCTATCTGCTGATCGGCCGGCTGCTGGAGCGGACGGGCGGCGCTCCGCTGGCGGAGGTTCTGGCGCGCGAGGTCTTCGCGCCGCTCGGCCTCGCCAGCGCGTCGCTGCTGCGTGACCGCACCGACCTCGACGGGCTGTTCTTCGGGCCGAGCCCGGCCTTCGGCGGGGCTGCGGTGGCGGAGGCCTATCATCCCGGCTGGGTGTCGCATGGGGTGGCGGCGATGACGGCGGCGGACGCCTGCCGCCTCATTCATGGTTTGACCGAGGAGTATCTGCCGGGCCCGTTGCTGCGGCGCATGCGCGATGGGTTGCCGGTCGGCGGGCCGATGGGCGGGCGTCCGTGGGTCGAGCCATCCTATGGGCTGGGGATGATGGTGGAGCTGGACCCGGCGGCCGGTCCCTACTGGGGCCACACCGGCGGCGGTCCGGGGGTGACGCCGGCGGCCTACCACGCGCCGGGGCCGGTCCCGGTCTCCGTCGCCGTCTTCCTGGATGGCGAGGATGGGAACCTCGCCGAATGGATGGCGGTGGAGGTGCTGCACCGGCTGCGCAGTCGATAAGGGAGCGCGCTACATCCCCCGATTGTTCATGCCGTGCTTGTTCATGGGTGTCGCGATCCCATCTCCTCTCCAGGGGACAATTTCCCACTTCCCGGCGTAGGCTTGGGGGAGAAGACGGTGCCGGACGAAACCGGCAACCGGGAGCAAGAACCAATGGGGGAGGAACCGCGCGATGGGAGATGCCGCCCGCAAGCTGCCCGATTATCCATGGCTGGCCTCGTACCCGCCGACGGTGGACTGGGCGATGCCGATCCCGGTCCGGCCGCTGACAGAACTGCTGGAGGGGGCGGTCGCCCACCATGGCGACAAGCCCTGTCTGAATTTCCTCGGCAAGCGCACCAGCTACCGTGAGTTGGGCCGGCTGGTCGACCGCGCCGCCCGCGGCTTCCAGGCCATCGGGGTGGGCAAGGGGACGCGGGTCGGGCTGTTCCTGCCCAACACGCCCTATTACGTCGTCGCCTTCTTCGCCATCCTGAAGGCCGGCGGCACGGTGGTGAACTTCAACCCGCTCTATGCCGAACGCGAACTGGTCCACCAGATCGGCGACAGCGACATCGACCTGATGGTCACGCTGGACCTGAAGCTGCTGTATGACAAGATGGCGCGGATGCTGGCCGAGACCGGGCTGAAGCGGCTGGTGATCTGCCGCATGGCCGACATCCTGCCCTTCCCGAAGAACTGGCTGTTCCCCATCGCCAAAAAGGCGGAGATCGCCGCGATTCCGCGCGACGACCGCCACATCCCCTTTGCCAGGCTGATCGCCAACGACGGCCGGCCGAGCCCGGTCGCCATCGATGCGCGCGAGGACGTGGCGGTGCTGCAATACACCGGCGGCACCACAGGCGTGCCGAAGGGCGCGATGCTGACCCACGCCAACCTCTACGCCAACACCATCCAGTGCGCGACCTGGTACGCGGCCAAGGAGCGCAAGCCGGGGGAGGGCGGTGCGGAAGACGGGCAGGAGCGCATGCTGGGCGTGCTGCCGCTGTTCCATGTCTTCGCCATGACCGCGGTGATGAATTTCGGCCTGCATCTGGGGGCGGAGATCATCCTGCTGCCGCGCTTCGAGCTGGAGCAGGTGATGCGCACCCTGCAGAAGGAGCGGATCACCCTGTTCCCGGCCGTGCCGACCATCTACACGGCGATCAACCATCACAAGCACCTGAAGGACTACGATCTGTCCTCCATCCGCTTCTGCATGTCGGGCGGGGCGCCGCTGCCGCTGGAGGTGAAGGAGGCGTTCGAGCGCACCACCGGCTGCACGCTGGTGGAGGGCTACGGCCTGTCGGAATGCTCGCCCGTCGCGACGGTGAACCCGGCGGTGCTGCACAGCGATAAGAAGGGCTCCATCGGTCTGCCGCTGCCCGGCACGATCATCGAGATCGTCAGCCTGGAGGAGCCGCGCCGCGTCCTGCCTCCCGGCGAGAAGGGCGAGGTCTGCATCCGCGGGCCGCAGGTGATGAAGGGCTACTGGCGCCGCCCGGCCGAAACGGCGCAGACGCTGATCGACGGGCGGCTGCACACCGGCGATGTCGGGATTATGGACGAGGACGGCTACACCACCATCGTCGACCGCATCAAGGACATGATCCTGTGCAGCGGCTTCAACGTCTATCCCCGCAATGTGGAGGAGGCGATCTACCTGCACCCCGCCGTCGCCGAATGCGTGGTGGCCGGCGTGCCGGACGAGTATCGCGGCCAGACGGTCAAGGCCTATGTCCGGCTGGACGACGGCCAGAGCCTGACCGCCGAGGCGCTGATCGCCTTCCTGAAGGACAAGCTGTCGCCCATCGAGATGCCGAAAGTCGTGGAATTCCGCCAGGAGCTGCCCAAGACCATGATCGGAAAACTGTCCCGCAAGGCCCTGCTGGACGAGGAGCAGGGCAGGCGTACCGCGGCAAAGGATGGCGCCGCATGAGCGCGGTGGACCGGAAGGCGGTGCGTGTCCGCATCCAGGGCAAGGTGCAGGGGGTGTGGTATCGCGGCTGGACCGTCGACCGGGCCGGCACGCTCGGCCTGACCGGCTGGGTGCGCAACCGCAGCGACGGCACGGTGGAGGCCCTGTTCGCCGGTCCCGCCGACAGTGTCGACCGCATGGTGGAAGCCTGCCGCCGCGGCCCGCCGTCGGCAATCGTCCGCGACGTGGTGTCCGAACCGGAGCAGGACCCGGGCATGGCCGGATTCGAGCAGCGGCCGACGGTGTGAGCCCTGCATTAGCCTTCCGCTAACCATGATGGCGGCATGCTGGCGGCGGACGCAGGTTTTGGGCCTTGTGGTTGAGGGGCGACGGCCGGGATGACCGCCAGCAAATCGGATGTGGCCGGGATGAAGGCCATGCTCACCGGAGTCTTCGCCAAGGCGGCGAAGGCGAAGGACAAGGCTGGCCGCAAGCCGGGGGCCGTCCCGGCTCCGAAATCTTCCACTGTGCCGGGGCAAGACCCTGCCGTCCGTCTCAGCCTGGGGCCGGCGGTGGTGGAGGATGCGCCGGCACGCCCGTTCCACGCTCCGGCGGGTGATGATGATCTTGCCGACCGGCTGGAGCTCGCGATCCGGGCGCTGGCGCGCGACCTGGGGCGGCTGCTGACCGCTTTCGGGATGGACGGGAGCGAGGCCACAGCGGCGGAGACGGCGCTGGCCGTCCGCTTCGGCTATGCCGAGCGCCGGGTAGCCGCCGCGGCGCTGGATGGTCCGGCGGGCGCCTTTCGGCCCTTGGCTGACGGTGTCCGTCAGGATGTGGCGGTCGAGCTGAGCGGGATCGGCCTTGTCCTGTCCGATGGGACGGCGGGCTTGCGGCTGGATAGTGCGGCCCTTGGTCTGGCGCGGGTGCCGGTGGAGGAGAAGGGGGAGGGGCTGGCCGCCATGCTCGGCGCCCTCCGCTCCGCCATCCGGCCGGGCAAGGGGCTGACGGTCGAGACCGACCGTGTCGCCATCGACGATCTGGGCCGGATGATGGAGATTCTGACCGCGGCGATGACCACGCCGCCGCAAGGTCTGGAAGGCACGGTGACGCTGTCGCCCTCGGGTGCGCCTGCCGATGGCGGGGCGATGGAGCTGTCGCTGACGCTGTCCGGCCGGCTGGGAGAGGCGGTCGTCCCCGCATCGCCCGAACGCAAGCCGGCAAAGGAGACGCTGCCCGGCGAGGTGGTTGGCGAGGTGAAGGAGCGTGGGTTCGATGTCCGGATTTGATGTGCGTTCCCTGGCGGTCCTTTGGCTGTGCGGGCTGGTGCTGCCGGGGACCGCTCCGGCGCTGGCCGGTGCGCTGGAGCGGACGGAGCCCGGCCATCAGGCGCCGCCGCAGCCGGGGGCCAACCTGCCCATCGCGCCGCCCATCGTGCAGTATGCGCTGCCGTCGCAATGGATGACGATCCGCTCCAAGGAGGACTGGCGCAAGGCCGGTACCTTCGAGAAGGAGTTGAGCAAGGATTGCGCCGCCCTGCGCTTCAGCGAAATCGAGCCGATGCGCTTCCGCGCCTATTACAATGGCGAGGTGCTGGGCGTCGCCTTCGGCCATGGGCTGAACCTGCACGACCCCGGCAGGAAGGCCGACCGCAAGAAAATCTACCTGTTCCGCAACGGCGATTCGACCAACTGCACCGTGCAGTCGATGGACAACAAGGACCCGCGGGTGAACCCCGCCGGCAACCAGGCCGCCACCCCGGCCGCCGGTGGGTTCAAGAAGTACTAAATCCCGTCCTCGCCCCGCGCCGCGCCGCCGAACACCTCCGGCCAAGCCGCGATCAGGGCGGAGTCCACATCCTCCATCGTCACCAGCTGGCCCAGCGCCACGATGGAGGTGACGCCATGCTCGGCGATGCCGCAGGGGACGATGCCGCCGAAATGGGAGAGGTCGGGCTCGACGTTCAGGGCGATGCCGTGGAAGCTGACCCAGCGGCGCACCCGCACGCCGATGGCGGCGATCTTGTCCTCCTGTCCCTTCAGCCCGCCATAGGGCTGCTTGTCGACCCAGATGCCGACGCGCCCTTCGCGCCGCTCGCCCTTGATGTTGAAGGAGGCGAGCGTGCGGACGATCCACTCCTCCAGGTCGCGGACGAAGCCGCGGATGTCGGCACCGCGCGCCTTCAGGTCCAGCATGACGTAGGCAACCCGCTGTCCCGGCCCGTGATAGGTGTACTGGCCGCCGCGGCCGCTGCGGTAGACGGGGAAGCGGTCCGCCTCCAGCAGATCCTCGTCGCGCGCGCTGGTGCCGGCGGTGTAGAGCGGCGGATGTTCCAGCAGCCAGACCAGTTCCGGTGCCGTGCCGGCGCGGATCGCCTCGACGCGCGCCTCCATCTCGGCGATGGCGTCGGGGTAGGGCACGGGCTCGTCGGAGATGCGCCACTCGATCGGCTGCCGGATGGTGGAGGGATCGGGCTGACTGGCGGGAAGGCTGGCAGGCTGGCTGGTCAGGGAGGTCATTCGATGGGGTCTCTGGCGCTAGGGGCGGCGGTGCCGGCAAGGGTCTCGTGGGACCGGCCGGAGGGCCGTTCCGAAATTTTCTTCGCAGAAGATGATTGTAGCGCTTGATCGACCGTCGGGAAGCTGATATCTACCCGCTCCACCCGATGAGGCGCGCAAGCGAGCGTCGGGGACTACCAGCCTGATGCGGTCGTGGCGGAATTGGTAGACGCGCAGCGTTGAGGTCGCTGTGGGGCAACCCGTGGAAGTTCGAGTCTTCTCGACCGCACCACTCTCCCATGCAGATGGGACCATCCCGGGGATACGGGAAAGACGAAAGGCCCGCAGGTCGCAAGACCGAGCGGGCTTTTTCGTATCCGGGCTCCGGGCTGCGCTATCACCCCGCCAGCGCGTGCAGCAGCTTCGATGCTCCGCCCGCGGCGCGGCGGACATCCTCGAACAGCACCATCACCTCGTAGATCGCCAGGAAGGCGCCGCCGTAGAACCAGGGGCGCCAGCGTTCCTCAATCCAGGCGACCAGCCGGTGGACTCCGCCCATCGGCAGCAGCCGGGCGACCGCGACGGCGCCGAGGATGCCCAGCAGCGCACCGCCGGTGACGTCGCCGGGGTAATGCAGGCCGAGATAGACCCGCGGCAGCGAGATCACCAGCGCCGCCCACAGGCAGGCCAGCAGTCCCCACGGGCGGGAGGCGCGGACGAAGGTGGCGGCCAGTGCGAAGCCCAGGGCGGCATTGTCGCTGGGGAAGGAACTCCAGTTCTTCAGCGCCTCGCGGCTCTGGCCGATGGGTGGGACGAAGGGCAGGCCGGCGTCGTGCAGCGGTCGGGGCCGGGCCGGCATCACCGCCTGGATCAGGATGGATGCCGCCACCGCCAGTACCACGGCGGCGATGGCGTCCACCACCAGCCGGCGTCCGCCTTGCGTGTCCTCCCGGCGGAACCAGAGCCACCACAGCGCCGCGCTGAACAGGCCGAGCTTGACCAGATAGATGTTGGCGATCCCGCGCACCGCCATGTCCAAGGCCGCGCTGTGCCCGGCAAACTGGTTCAGCCAGAGCAGCAGCGTCTGGTCGAGGCGATGCAGCGACTCCACACGGCGTCTCCTCTGCTGGACGGCAGGCAAGCGCCAAGTGTTGCGGTTTTATGACGGCGACGGTCAACGGAGCATCGGAAGGCGCCATCCGGGTCAGGGGCGGCGGCTTCGGGGTGCCTCTCCCGCCGATGCCTCGCGCTGGCGCCGGGCCATACACTCCCGATTGCAGACAGCGGGTGGCTTCATGAGATGAAGAAGCATTTGATATCAATGTCGATAACATGAAGAAAATATAATCGGCTGAATGATGCTGTCAGAGAACAATTCCCCTGCTGTTTTCTGCCCTACTCTTGCCGCTTATCGAAAGTGGTAATATCCTGCGCTGCGAGAGACGGAGTGGGTGGCGATAAGCCAAGCCATTCAAGATACGGATTGCATGGGGGATTTGATGGCGACTGTCGTGATGATGAAACACCCGCAGACGGGGCTTACCAAGAAGGGGCTGGTCGGGTTCAGCTGGACCACGCTGTTCTTCGGCGGCTTTCCTGCCCTGTTCCGCGGCGACTGGGGAATGGGCCTTCTTCTGACGCTGCTGGCCTTCTTCACCGGTAACATTTCCAGCATCATCGCCGCGTTTCTCTACAACAAGAGCTACACGTCGAAGCTGATCGAGAAGGGCTATGTCTTCGCCGATACGGAAGCGCTGAACAGCCTGGCCCGCGCCAAGCTCGGCGTCGATACGGCCGCTGCGGTGCCGAACCCGACCTGATCGGCCCTGACCGATCAGCCTCTGGGGCCTGAAAAAGAGTACGGGCGGCGCACGGTACGGCGCCGCCCGTGCTCTTTTCAACCTTTGGTCTTTTCAGCGGAATTCGATGTAGCGGTCCAGCGTGGCGCGGCGCAGTGCGCGGACGATGTGAGGGGGTGCGCCGCTGGCGACGATGTGGCCGCCGGCCTCCCGGCAGCGGTTGGCCAGGATAAACATCATCCCGATGGCGGCGGAATCGATGAAGGTGACGAAACGCAGGTCGATCCGGACCACCGGGTTGGCTGCGAAATCCCAGTCGCGCAGCATGTCATGGAAGCGGTTGCCATCCTCATAGGTGCAGCGGCCGGACAACAGGATGCCGTCGCAACCGTCGACAGTGGTGAAGGCATACTCCATCGGCCCGTCCAGTCCCTCTCCCCATGATGCGGCGCCTGCGATGTGCCGCCGGCCCATGGGAGCATGAAGGGTTGCGGCGGTGCAAGGGTATGGTGGCAAAAGCGGCCAAGCCGGCCGGCCCCTGCCGAAGCGGGCTGGACAAACCGGGGCGACGCCTCTATGTCGGGGTCGCTTCCGTCGACACCGGTTCTGTTGCTGTGCAGCGGGTCTCCGGAGCCGGCCGGAAGGCTTCCACAACCCGCAAACCCTGAACGCCGCCGGCCCCGTCCGTTGTTGCGGAGCCGTCCGCCATTTCCTTGCCGCTGTTCCCTTACCGCGGGACACCCGGCATTCCGGCTTGGCATCTGGGGATTGCATCGTCGAAGGGAGGGTGCCGGCATGCACACCGATCCCCATGCACCGGTTCCGCGGACGGACAGCGCCGCCACCCCCCATGGCCATGCCCAGGAGGTGGAGGACGAACGTCGCTACGGCGTCGAGCCGGACTTCGTGGAGGAGATCGCCGGCCTTCTGCGCGCCCGCGAGCGCGATGCCGTGCTGGCGCGGCTGGACGGGCTGCATGCCGCCGACATCGCCGACCTGATCGAACAGGCCGAACCGGCCGAGCGCGCCGACCTGATCGACCTGCTGCCGGCGGAACTGGACGGCGAGGTGCTGTCCTACCTGAACCCGGACCTGCGCGAATCGCTGATCGGGCGGTTCGAGCCGCAGGAGCTGGCCGACGCTGTCGCCGACCTCGACACCGACGATGCGGTGGAGCTGATCGAGGATCTGGACGCGGAGACGCGGGCGCAGATCCTGGCGAAGCTGCCCGATGCCGAACGCGCCCTGGTTCAGGAGAACCTGACCTACGACGAGGACAGCGCCGGCCGCATGATGCAGCGCGAGCTGGTCGCGGTGCCGGAATTCTGGACGGTCGGCAAGACCATCGACTTCGTCCGGGCGGCGACCGATACGCTGCCGGAGGATTTCTACGACATCTTCATCGTCGATCCGATGCACCGGGTGGTCGGGGCCGTGCCGCTGTCGCGCCTGCTGCGCCAGCGCCGGGCCGTGCGCATCGCCGATCTGGTGACCGGCGAGGTCGACGCCATCCCCGCCACCATGGAGCGGGAGGAGGTGGCGAACCTGTTCCGGCAATACGCCCTGGTCTCCGCCCCCGTGGTCGATGCCGCCGGCCGGCTGATCGGCGTCATCACCGTCGACGACGTCGTGCGCATCATCGACGAGGAGGCGGACGACGATCTGCGCAAGCTGAGCGGGTCGGGCGACACCGGCGTGTTCAGCGGCATCGGCGACATCGCACGCAGTCGTGTCGGTTGGCTGACCATCAACCTCGGCACCGCTTTCCTGGCGTCGGGGGTGATCTCGCTGTTCGAGGGCACCATCGAGCAGATCGTGGCGCTTGCGGTGCTGATGCCCATCGTCGCCTCGATGGGCGGCAATGCCGGCACCCAGACGCTGGCCGTCGTCGTCCGCGCGCTCGCGACTCACGACCTGTCGTCGGCCAACGCGATGCGCGTGGTGGGGAAGGAGCTGCTGGTCGGGTTGATCAACGGCGGCATCTTCGCCGTGATGGTCGGGCTGATCGCGCTGGTCTGGTACGGCCCGCTGATCGGCGTCGTCATCGGACTCGCCATGATCATCAATCTGGTCGTGGCGGGCCTGAGCGGTGCCCTGATCCCGCTGGGGCTGGAAAAGCTGGGGGTGGACCCGGCGGTGTCGAGTGCGGTGTTCCTGACGACGGTAACGGACGTCGTCGGCTTCCTGGCGTTCCTCGGATTGGCTTCGGTGTTTTTGCTGTAGGGGAGAGTCTCCCCCGCGATTGCGGGGGAGGGCCGCACGGGGCTTAGGGCCTCAGCCCAGCCCCTTCTGCCCCATCTCCAGGAACTTCTCGCGGCGCTTGGCGCGCAAAGTGACGCCGTCCAGCCCGTCCAGTTCGCCCAGCGACTCTTCGATGCAGTCGCCCAGCTTCTTGATCGTCTCGGCCGGGTCGCGGTGGGCGCCGCCGATGGGCTCGCTCACCACATGGTCGATGACGCCCAGCTCCTTCAGGTCCTGGCTGATCAGGCGCAGCGCGATGGCCGCCTCACCCGCCATGTCGGAACTGCGCCACAGGATCGACGCGCAGCCTTCCGGCGAGATCACCGAATATATCGCGTGTTCCAGCATCAGCACGCGGTCGGCGGTGGCAATCGCGATGGCGCCGCCCGAGCCGCCTTCGCCGATGACCGAGGCGACCATCGGCACGTTCAGCCGCAGGCAGCGCTCGATGCTCTTGGCGATGGCCTCGGCCTGGCCGCGCTCCTCCGCCTGGACGCCGGGGAAGGCGCCGGCGGTGTCGACCAGCGAGACGACTGGCAGCTTGAAGCGGTCGGCCAGATCCATCAGGCGCTGGGCCTTGCGGTAGCCTTCCGGCTTCGCCATGCCGAAATTGTGGCGGACGCGCGTTTCGGTGTCGTTGCCCTTTTCCTGGCCGATCACCACCACGGACCGGCCGCGGAAGCGACCCAGACCGCCGATGACCGCGCGGTCCTCGGCGAAATGGCGGTCGCCGGCCAGCGGCGTGAAGTCCTCGATCAGGCCATGCACATAGTCCAGGCAGTGCGGCCGATTGGGGTGGCGGGCCACCTGAACCTTCTGCGCGGGCGTGAGTTTGGCGTAGGTCTGCCGCAGGAGCTTGTCGACCTTGGCCTGCAGCTTTGCGACCTCGTCGGCGATGTTGATGTCGCCGGCGTTGGTCAGGTGCCGCAACTCCTCGATCTTGCCTTCAAGCTCGGCGATCGGCTTTTCGAATTCCAGGAAGGTCTGCATGCCGGACACAGGTGGTTGGCGAGGCGCACGAAAAATCGCGCGCTTGGTAGCACGCCCGGCGCGCCTGCGCCACAGCGGAAAGATGCGGGTCACCCTGGGAAGGGTTCCGCGACGAACCCACAGGGTTTATCCTCATCCGCCGGGAAATTCCAAGCCTAATCGTTGTCCCGGTTGATCGAGGCGATCCCATCCCATGCGTTCCTTCAAGGACCATTTTTCCGGCCATGCGGGCGATTACCGCGCGTTCCGGCCGACCTATCCGTCCGGATTGGCCGCCGCCCTGGCCGATGCGGCACCGGGGCGCGGGCTGGCCTGGGACGTCGGCTGCGGCAACGGGCAGTTCTCCGTGGCGCTGGCCGGGCAGTTCGCGGCGGTCCGGGCCACCGATGCCAGCGCCGAGCAGATCGCCCAGGCTGAATCGCATGATCGCGTCCGCTATGCCGTCGCCCCGGCGGAGGAGAGCGGCCTGCCCGACGGCTGCTGCGACCTGATCGTCGCGGCGCAGGCGGCGCATTGGTTCGACCTCGGGCGCTTCTATGCCGAGGTGCGGCGGGTGGCTAAGCCGGGGGCGGCGGTGGCGCTGGTCTGCTACGGCCGGCAGTGGCTGGACGATCCCGTGCTGGACCCGGTGGTGGAGCAATTCCACAACGGCACGCTGGGACCTTACTGGCCGGCCGACCGCTGGAAGGTGATCGAGGGCTATCGCGGCATGGACTTCCCGTTTCCCGAGCTTCCGGTGCCGCCGCTGGCGATGGAGGCGGTGTGGCCGCTGCCGCGGCTGCTCGGCTACATGAACACCTGGTCGGGGGTGAAGGCCGCGACCAGGGCGCTGGGCAGCAACCCACTGGAGACGTTCGCGGAAGAGATCGCGCCGCTGTGGGGCGATCCGGAGACGGAACGGCGGATCCGCTGGCCGCTGACGGTCCGGCTGGGGCGGGTGGGGTAGGGGGCGCTGCGTCCCCCTGCCGCGTTTTCCCTTTACGCCCCCTCCGCCACCACGCGCTCATAGGCCGGCAGGGTCAGGAAGTCGGTGAAGTCCTCCCGCGCGACCAGATCGCGGAACAGGGACGCGGCGTCGGCGTAGCGGCCTTTGGCATAAGCGTCGGCGCCGACGTGGGTTTCCCAGGCCGACAACTCCTCGGCGACGATGCGGTCGACGAGGTCCGGCGTCACAACCCGTCCGTCGTCCAGCGCGGTGCCGGTGTGGACCCACTGCCAGACCTGGGTGCGGCTGATCTCCGCCGTGGCGGCGTCCTCCATCAGGTTGAACAGCGGGACGCAGCCCTGGCCGCGCAGCCATGCCTCGATATAGCCGATGCCGACCGCCACATTGTTGCGCAGGCCGGCCTCGGTCTTCGGCCCGGCGGGCACCGCCAGCAGGTCGGCGGCGGTGACGGTCACGTCGGTGCGCTTGCGGGCGATCTGGTTCGGCGTCGGCATGTAGGCGTCGAACACCTCGCGCGCCACCGGAACCAGTCCGGGATGGGCGACCCAGGTGCCGTCATGGCCGTTGGACGCCTCGCGCTCCTTGTCGGCGCGCACGCGGGAGAAGGCGACCTCGTTGGCCTCATGGTTGTCCTTGACCGGGATGAAGGCGGCCATGCCGCCGATGGCCGGCGCGCCGCGGCGGTGGCAGGTCCGGATCGCCAGCTGGCTGTAGGCCGACAGGAAGGGGGTGGCCATCGTCACCTCCGCCCGGTCGGGCATGACGGCGGCGGGGTCCTTGCGGAACTTCTTGATGAAGCTGAAGATATAGTCCCAGCGGCCGCAGTTCAGGCCGGCGGAATGCTCGCGCAGCTCATACAGGATCTCGTCCATCTCGAAGGCGGCGAGGATGGTCTCGATCAGCACCGTCGCCTTGATCGAGCCGTGCGGCAGGTGGAGATACTCCTCCGCCACCAGGAAGACCTCGCGCCACAGCCGCGCCTCGAAATGGCTTTCCAGCTTGGGCAGGTAGAAATAGGGACCGCTGCCGCGCGCCAGCAGCTCCTTGGCGTTGTGGAAGACATGCAGACCGAAGTCGAACAGCGCGCCCGACATCGGCTCGCCGTCCATCAGCACATGGCGTTCCTCCAGATGCCAGCCGCGTGGCCGGACCTTGAGCACCGCGGTCTTGTCGCTGAGGCGGTATTTCTTCCCGCTGGCGGGATCCTCGTGGGTGATGGTCCGGCGCACCGCGTCGCGGATGTTGATCTGCCCCTCGACCAGATTGGTCCAGGTCGGGCAGGTCGCATCCTCGTAATCGGCCATGAATACTCTGGCGCCGCTGTTCAGCGCGTTGATGACCATCTTGCGGTCGACCGGGCCGGTGATCTCCACCCGGCGGTCGAGCAGGTCGACGGGCAGCGGGCTGATCGTCCAGTCGGCCTCGCGGATCGCGCGGGTTTCCGGCGGGAAGTCGGGCTTGTGGCCCTGGTCGAGCAAAGCCTGCCGCTTGGTCCGCACATCGAGCAGCCGCAGCCGTTCGCCGCCGAAGCGCCCCTCCAGCTCCGCCAGGAAGGCCATCGCCTCCGGCGTCAGGATCTCCTCGAAACCGGGGTTGATCGGACCGCGGACCTCGAGACCTGAAATGACTTGGCCTGAAACGATTGGGCCGGACATGCTGGTGGCCATCGTGCTGCTCCCCATCCCGTAGCGTGGCGAACCGCTCTCCCGGCGGTTGGCACCCGGTATAACACGGGAAACGGATGGCCCGGGGACGGCCTAAGGTCGCAGATGGGCCGGCGGGATCAGCCCATGCTTCTTCAGCATGCCACGCAGCTGGTGATAGCCCAGCCCCAGCGACTCGGCGGTCTGGCGCTGGTTGAAGCGGTTGCGCTCCAGCGCTTCGTGCAGGATCGAAGCCTCGAAGGCGCGGACCTGATCGAGGATGCCGCCGTCGAAGGCGGGGGCGGGGGCGGGGGCGTTCGCCTGGGGAGACGCCGCCTCCGGACGGGCAGTCGGGGCCACGGCCGGACGCCAGGGCGACTCGAAGGGATCGAGGACGATGTGGTCGAGCGGCTCGTCGGGATCGGCGGCAGCGACGGAGCGCTCCACCGCGTTGCGCAACTCGCGCACGTTGCCGGGCCAGTCATGGCCGCGCAGCCGGTCGAGTGCGGCGTCGGTGAAGCCGGGGAACAGCGGGCGCTGCAACTCGCGCACCATGCCCAGCGCGAAATGCTCGGCCAGCGGCGGGATGTCGTCGGGGCGGGCGCGCAGCGGCGGCAGGGTCACCACGTCGAAGGCCAGCCGGTCCAGCAGGTCGGCGCGGAAGCGGCCGGCGGCGGCCAGCGCCGGCAGGTCGGCGTTGGTGGCGCCGACAACCCGCACATCGACGGTGGCGGTGCGGCCGCCGACCCGCTCGATCTCGCCATACTCGACGGCGCGCAGCAGCTTTTCCTGAACGGCGGGAGAGGCGGTGGCGATCTCGTCGAGGAACAGGGTGCCGCCGTCCGCCTGCTCGATCCGGCCGATCTGCCGGCGGGTGGCGCCGGTGAAGGCCCCGGCCTCATGCCCGAACAGCTCCGAATCCAGAAGCGACTCCGGCAGGGCCGCGCAGTTCACCTTGACGAAGGGACGGTCCCACCGCTGCGACAGGTAGTGCAGCCGGGCGGCGATCAGCTCCTTGCCGGTCCCGCGCTCCCCGATCACCAGCACCGGGCGCTCCAGCGGCGCCACCCGCGACACATGGGTGAGCGTGGCGAGGAAGGCCGGCGATTCGCCGAGGAGGGAGGGCGGAGTGACCGTCATCGCGGATTTTGCCGTTTGTTCGCCAGTTCGGCGATTGTATCGTCAAAATGGCGATGCAGCAATCCATGGGGTGAGTGGTTCGAATCGCCGGATGTCCAGGCGTTCCAACGGGTTGGGCGCTTTTCGGCCGGATTGGCACGCCCGTTGCGATAGCTCTGGCATGGCAAGGAGGTCATCCATGAGCGACTTCAGCGATTTCCGCCGCCGCTACGGCGGTGACCGCTTCAACACCACGCAAGGCCGCCCGCTGGCGCGCCGCGTGCGCAACTATCTCGCCACCCGGCCGGCCGAAAGCTGGCTGTTCTTCTTCGCCGGCATCGTCGCCGGCGCCATCCTCGGCTGATTGACGGGACACGTATCATGAGCATCTTTTCGCGCCTGACCGACATCGTGCAGTCGAACCTCAACTCCCTGCTCGACCGCGCCGAGGAGCCGGAGAAGCTGATCCGCCTGATCATTCAGGAGATGGAAGACACGCTGGTCGAGGTGCGCTCCTCCACCGTCAAGATCATCGCGGAGAAGAAGGAGATCGAACGCCGCGTCGCCGATCTCCGCCGCGAGCGCGACGAGTGGGACCGCAAGGCCGAGGTGGCGCTGACCGCCGGCCGCGAGGATCTCGCCAAGGGCGCCCTGATGGCCAAGTCGAAGGTCGCCGAGCAGGCCGACACGCTGACCGAACAGCTGGTGCAGGTCGAAGCGGCCCTGACCAAGGCCAACGAGGATATCGGCCGCCTGCAGGCCAAGCTGACCGACGCCAAGGCCCGCGAGAAGGCGCTTGTCGCCCGCACCCAGACCGCGGCCAACCGCGTCAAGGTGCGCGGCGCCCTGCATGACGAGCGCATCAATGAGGCGCTGTCGCGCTTCGAGCAGGTCGAACGCAACCTGGACGAGCTGGAGGGCCGCGTCGAGTCCTACGACATCGGCCGCACCAAGAGCCTGACCGAGGAGATCGCCGAGCTTGAGGCGAGCCAGAAGGTCGAGGAGGATCTGGCCGCGCTGAAGGCCCGTGTCGCCGCCCGCCGCAACGGCTGACGGCGGATCGGACCCGGCTGCCGGGGTGGGGCTTTGAGGCCCCACCCCCTCCCCTCACGACAATAAGAAGGCCCGACGACCATGGGGTTCCTGGGTTTCGTCCTCGCGGTGCTGTTCCTGGTGGTGGTGGCGCCGGTCTGGATCGTCTTCCACTACATCACCAAATGGCGCTCGCAGCGCGGGCTGTCCGCGCAGGACGAACGGCTTCTGGCCGAGCTGTGGGAAATCTCCAACCGGCTGGAAACCCGCGTCCATGCGCTGGAACGTGTGCTGGACGCCGAGGCGCCGAACTGGCGCAACAAGCTGTGACGGTGGTTTGCCGGCTGTAGCGCGCCTTTTCAGGCTGTGTCATTCAATTCTTGGGAGGAGTCATGGACCGCGCGTCCCCCTACGACTCGCCGAATCCGCACCGGCTCTACCGCGACCCGCAGCGCGGGGTGCTGGGTGGGGTGTGTACGGGCATCGCCGATTACTTCGGGATGCAGCCGGGCGTCGTCCGGCTGGCGATGCTGGTCGCCCTGTTCTTCTTTTCGGTGCCGCTGGTGATCGCCTATGTGATCGCGCTGATGGTGCTGCCGGTGCGTCCGCCGCAGCTGTACCGCGATGCCGAGGAAGAGGCGTTCTGGCGGACGGTGTCGACCAAGCCCGACCGCACGCTCGCCGGTCTGACCCAGCGCTTCCGCGACATGGAGAAGCGGATCGTCGGGATGGAAGCCTACGTCGCTTCGAAGGAATTCGAGTTGAACCGCGCGATCCGCGATCTGGATCGCTGATTGCCCTGGGATTTCCCTTGGATTTCCCCGCGACAGTCCGGTCCGCCGATCCCCGACCGGGGGTCGGGGGGCCGGTGACGTCAGCGCCGCTGGCGGCGCCGGTCGCGGACGCGGATCGGAATCGGTTTGGGTGTCGGCATCGTGGCGATCAGACCGGCCAACGCCGCAGCCGTCGCCACCGCACCACCCAGCAGAACGAGATCCATCATAGGCCCTCCACCATCGAGATCCCCGCGTTCACCCACATGGTGAAGCAGATGGTTACAACATGGTAGCGAAAAGAGAGGCTGGCAACATCTCCGACACTGCGGTCGCCCCTAGGTCACACCGGCAGGGGACACCCGCGGCGGCGTCCAGGCCTTGATCCAAATCACGGACTGGGCCGTTATTGGTCGAAAGGACAGAGCGCCGTCCTTTCCAGATGGGAAGGGGCAGGCGCTTTGTCGAATCCCCGCCCTGTGACGGAGCCCCGCGCGCATGTCCGACAGCAACCTTCAGCAACGCGCCTCCCGCCGGCGCAAATCCCTGCTCCGCGGCGCCCTGATGCTGAACGGGGTGTCGGTCGTCGTGACCGCGCTGCTGTTCGTCCTGTTGCTGTCGCTGGTGGCGCCGCCGATGGGCCTGAATGCGCCCGGTGCGCGGATGGCGCTGTGGGCCCGGCTGGCGCTGTGGCCGGCGCTGCTGCTGTTCGGCATGGTCGTCGGCGTGATGGCGATGCGCGGCCGCACCCAGGCCTTCAATCCGATCGAGGATCCCGAGTCGCGCGGCCAGCGCGTCTGCCAGCGGGTGCTGGCCAACAGCGTGGAGCAGTCCGCCATCTTCGTGCCGGCGCTGGCAGCCCTGGTCGCCACCCTGCCGCAGCCCTCGCTGGGGGCCGCGGTGGTGGCGACCGGACTGTTCGTGCTGGGGCGGCTGCTGTTCTGGGCGGGATATCTGGTGCATCCCTTCGCGCGGGCACCGGGCATGGCGATGACGCTGACCATCAATCTGATCGTGCTGGGCTGGGCCGTTCTGCTGCAACTGGGCGGGATGCAGCCCGGCTGACGGGCTTGTCCGCGGATGGGGCGCTGGCCGGAGCCGCGGTCTTCGCCAGATGCAGCCAGCGGTTATAGGCGTCCACGCTGACCGGCGCCCGGTGCTTCCGCCCGATGCGGACGATCTCCGGCAGGGCCAGAAGCACCTTCAGGTCGGTCAGGCGCGGGCCGTTGCGCAGATTCTTCCAGCTGTTGCCGGCCCAGGATCGGGCCAGCCGCCACGCCATCAGCGAGGAGGGGCAGCGCGCCACCTCGCGGATCAGGTCGTTGCGGTGGTTATAGAAGCGCTCCATCCCCGGCTTGCGACCCTTCTCGCTCTTGTCGTGATAGACCATGATGTCGGGCAATGCCACGACGCGGTAGCCGGCGCCGACCAGCCGCAGGCAGCGGTCCTTCTCCTCGCCCTGGCGGTAGAGTTCGGGCATGTAGAGGCCGACCTGCTCCACGGCGCTGCGCCGCAGCAGATGGCCGCAGCCGACATACCAGGGAACGTCGAACGGAGCGGCGCCCTTGGGGAAATAGACCAGCCCGTCGCGCGTCTCGATGTTGCAGGCGACGGCAGCGACCTCCGGATTCTCCTCCAGATAGGCGACGCAGCGGGCGAGCCCGTCGGCATCCTCGAACCAGCTGTCGTCGTCGACCGACAGGATGCAATCGCCGCTGGTATTTACGAAACCGAAATTGCGGGCCAGGATCAGCCCGCCGTTGTGCGGCTGGCGGACGTAGCGGACGGTGGGAAATTCCGCCCGCATCATGGCACCGGTGCCGTCGGTGGAGCCGTCGTCGATGACGATGATCTCCATCGGCGGGGTGGTCTGGTTCATCAGCCGGGTCAGCGCGATGCGCAGCTCCGGCCCGCGGTTGTAGGTGGCGATGACGGCGCTGACGCTCAGCGTCATGACGGCCTCCTTCCGACATAATTGGGCGGTGCCACCACCGGGCGAAGCGGGTCGTCGTCCAGGATGCCCCAGGCGCGGAGCGCCCGGGTCAGCCCGATCCACAGCAGGATCGGCAGCAGCGAGAAGAAGCCGAACTTCACGATGGTGATGTTGCCGTCGCGGAACCATTGCAGGCACAGCGGCAGAAAGGCGCAATAGAACAGCACGGCATAGCGGTTGCGGAATCCGCTGGTCCAGAACCAGCGGTGCAGGCGGCCGAGGATCAGGCCGACCACCACCATGGTGACGACCATGCCGATCCAGCCGGCGCTCATCCAGCCGTCGCCGGGCAGCGAGGTGGTCAGGTTGTAGAAGACGCCGTAGTCGTTCAGATCCACCCATTTCACCGGCGCGCCCACCGGCTTGCCCGGCCACAGCAGGCGGGGGATCGGTTCGGTGAACAGCTGCAGATACTGGGTGAACCAGGTGTAGGTCGCCGACTGTTTCGGCACCACCCACAGGATGTAGGCGAGGAAATCGAAGTTGGCGAGATCCTGGCCGGCCAGCGCGTCGAGCGCCCGGCCGCTGCCGCTGCCGCCGTTAAACTTCAGCAGGACGGAGGCGGGCGCGTCGCCGGCCAGCACGTCGCGGAAGGCGTCGCGGTTGTTGCCCAGCACGGTGAACAGCCCCATCACCGGGATGGCGGCCAGCACATGCCACAGCCGGAACCACTTGGTGCGGCTGCGGTACAGCATCAGCAGCACCAGCCCGAGGATGCCCATGATGATGGCCCAGCGGCCCCAGCCCAGATAGGCGCGGTAGGCCACGAAGCCGGCGAAGGGGATGAAGGACAGCGGGTGGAAGCGGCACACCCAGATCAGCCCCAGCGTCAGCGGCAGGCCCATCGAATGGGCTTCCGCAATGTAGCCGGTGGTGTTGGTGTAGATCGGCTGGCCGGTCAGCGGGTCGCGTTCCATCTGCACGTCGCCGGTGCCGTCGAAGCTGGCGCCGCCCTGGCGCTGGACCGCCGAATAGATGGCGAGCGGACCCAGCAGCGCCGCGGTGGTCAGGAAGGCGACGATGTCGACGCGGTCGAAGGTGAAGGTCGGCGCCGGCTCGCCGTTCGGGCTCCAGTCGGGCCGGACCAGACCGGCCCAGATGCAGGCGGCGGCAAAGGCGATCAACGCCACCGAACTGACCACCAGCGTCATCACGAACTGCTGCTCATCCGGCCAGAACCCCATGAACAGCCAGACATCGTCGAAATGCTGGGTGTGGACCAGGACCGGCCGCATGACGAAGACCAGGGTGTGGAAGATCAGGTACAGCGTCATCGGATGGAACATCGACGCGCTGCCGGAGCTGAGGTACACCGCGGTCACCAGCACCAGCACCAGGACCTGCGCGATCAGCGCCATTTCGATCATCGGCAAACCGTCCCCGGTTGTAGGCTCCGCCTGAACAGACGGGCGATCCGCAGGCAAACGGGTACGACCGGCCGGTCAGGCTAGGATGAAAAGCCAGCCTATACGTCCCGTCCCGGTCGGGCAGGTGTGCAGAGGGCGTGGCCCCTTCGCACCCGCACACCCCCTTCGCGCTTTTGCCGGTGCCGTTGGCCTGGGTCAGTCTCCCCCCTTCGGCGGCATCTGCCGCTGTCTTGGAGGAGGTTCTCCCATGTTCCGTTCCCAAACTCGTCTTCGGAGTGGAGCGGCCCAAATCCTGCCTCGGGTTTTGCTGACGTCTGCGTTTCTGCTGACTGCCGCCGGATGGGGGCCGGCCATGGCGGCGGAAACGACCTTCTACGTCTCGCCCACCGGCAACGACCGCTGGTCGGGACGACTCTCGCAGCCGTCGGCCGACGGGCGCGACGGTCCGTTCGCCACACCGGCCCGTGCGCTGGCCGCCGCCAAGGGAAGCGGCCCGGCGACCGTGCGGCTGCATGGCGGCACCTATCGGCTGACGGCACCGCTGGTGGTCGATGCATCGCTGCCGGGGCTGCGGCTGGCCGCGGTGGACGGCGAGCAGCCGGTGCTGTCGGGGGGCGAGACGGTCGGCGGCGCGCAGACGGCCAACGGCGTGCTGTCGGCGCCGCTGGCGCGCGATCCGGCGCTGGACGTGTCCATCGGCGGCCCCGGTGAAAGGTTGCGCCTGGATGCGGCGCGCAGCGGCGATTTCACTCCCGGCGATCCGCGCAGCGGCTGGTTCCCGGCCAAGGCGGTGCAGTCCGATCCCAAGAGCCAGGGGAGCAAGCGGCAGATGCGGCTGCCCTCCGGCGTGCTGAAGGCCGGCTGGGCCGGGCCGGGGGTGCGGGCGCAGGCGCTGGACCGCGAACGGCTGTCCGACGACCTGCTGGGGGTGGTGTCGGCCGATCCCGGCGGGCTGCTAAGCTTCGACGGCGACGGGCAGTATCCGTACCGCGACGGCTCGACCGTGCGGCTGCTCGGCCATCCCGACTTCCTGACGCGGCCGGGCGAGTTCGCCTGGGACGCCAGGACGAAGCGCCTGCTGGTCAGGCCGCCGACCGGGCTGAACGCCGCGGGGGCGGACCTCGTGGTGGCGCGGCAGCCGGTGCTGCTGCGGCTGGACAATGCCCGCAACGTGTCGGTCGAGGGGCTGACCTTCACCGACGTACCGTGGGACGGCAATGCGGTGGTGGTGAAGGGCGGCAGCGGGGCCAGGGTCGCCGGCAACCGCTTCGCCCTGGTCGGCACGGCGGTGATGCTGGACGGTGCCAGCCGGACCGAGGTGTCGGGCAACCGGATGGAGCATCTCGGCCGGTCCGGCGTGGTGCTGGCGCCGGGCAGCAGCGACAACCGCATCCTGGCCAACCGCATCAGCGACATCGGTGAGGTGCGCTTCTTCAGCGGCGGCGTGATGGGCGCCGGCATCCGCAACACGCTGATCGCCCACAACGACATCCGGCGGTCGGCCCGCTACGGCATCTCGATCAAGAACTGGAACCCGCAGACGGTGAACAGCGACAACACCATCGAGTTCAACCGCATCCGCGACACCTCGCGGCAGACCGCCGACGCCGGCGCCATCGAGATGTTGGGCCGCAGCGGCAACGACACCCGCAGCTTCGTCCGCTTCAACGACATCCGCGACACCGGTGGCCTCGCCACCGATGCGCAGGGGCGCTGGCTGGCCCGCTACAAGGGCTTCGGCATCTATCTGGACGACATGACCAGCGGCGTGACGGTGCAGGGCAACCTGCTGGAGAACACCGGGATGGCGGCGATCTTCCTGCACGGCGGCGACAACAACCGGGTGGCCGACAACATCACGGTGATGAATGACGGCAAGGACCGCTTCCTGCGGCTGGAATGGGTGCCCAGCGCCGGACAGGCCGGGCGGATGCACGGCAATGTCGCCGACGGTAATGTCGTGGCCGGCCCGTCGCCAAAGGATCAGCTCGTCAACAGCCTGTCGGGCGGCGAGTACCGCATCGACAACACCAGGCTGGAGAGTGCAGCGCCCGTTGCCGAGACCGCCGGCATCGCCGGTGCCGCCAGGGCAGCGTCTGCGCCGGCCGGGGGGCGCCTGCTGGACCGGCTGCTGGCGATGAAGGAACTGCCGCTGGACCGCGTCGGGCCGGAGGGGATGCGGTAGGGCTGCAACGCCCAATGGGGAGATCGCAGGCGCAGTGGACGGGAGACCGTTGATGCCTGCGACTGTCCCTTAAAGAAAAAGCGCCCTTCCCGGTGGGGAAGGGCGCTTTTTTCCGTGCTGTGCAACGATCCCTTACGCGGTTGCCGGACGGGCCAGCGCTGGGGGGATGTCGGTCGGTTCCATCACAGGGACGGCCACCGTCGGGGTCTTCCAGGTCAGGCTGTCGAAGGCGCCGCAATGGCCGCACAGGCCACCCCAGTTGTGGCTGACCGCCCCGCAGGAGCCGCAGGTCCACACAGGATCCTCGGGCGCGGCGGCGGCCTGGGCCAGCCAGTCCTTCGCAGCCTCCTCGTCATGACGCTCGCCGCGGTCCAGCTCGGCCATCAGGCGATAGGTGCGGCGGGTCGGGCCGATCTCCATGGCACGGTTCAGGTGCTGGCGCGCCTCGCCCCACAGCTGGGCCTCGATGGCGGCCTGGGCGACGGCGAGATGCGATTCGGCCGAATCGGGGGCCTGACGCACCAGCTTCTGGAACAGACGCACGCGGGTCAGCGCGTCATAGCTGGAAACGATGGTCCTGTAGATGTCGGCCAGTTCCGGGTGCGGCGCGTGGCGCCACGCCCGCTCGACCACCTTGGCGGCCGGCTTCAACCGGTCGGCGGCGACCTGGAGACGGGCCAGACGCACGGCGGCGGGGGCGAAGCCGGGCATCATGTCGTGCGCCGCCTGGGCGTGCGACAGGGCGGCGTCGGCCCGGCCGCGGCGCTCCGCCTCGAAGCTGCGCTCCAGCAGCAGGACGGCGCGGTGGCGGCGGCCCTCCTCGGTCGGGATGGCGCCGGACTGGATCGCCTGCTGCAGGGTGCCTTCGGCGGCAGCCCAGTCCCCGGCCTGCGCCTCCAGGTCATAGAGGGTGCTGAGCAGCCAGGGCGTGTTGGGCTGGAGCCCGCGCGCCTTGCGGGCGAGGTTCAGCGCCTCCACCCGGTCGCCCGACTTGATCGCCTGGGTCAGCAGCCCGCGCATGCCGAGGAAGGCGGTTTCCGGCCGCTCCAGCATCGCTTCGAAATACTGACGGGCGGCGCGCTCGTCGCCCTGCAGCTGGGCGGCCTGGGCCGACAGCAGCATGGTCAGCGGCGGCTCGTTCAGCAGCCCGTCGGCCTTGCGCGCCATCTTGCGCGCGGTCGGCGCGTCGCCGGCGGCGATGGCGACCATGCCCTGGGTCAGGGCGCGGTAGCCGCGTTCGCGGCGGCGGGCCCGGCTGTGGCGGCGGATGCGTTGCGGCGTACGGATCATGCCGCGGAGCAGACGGTAGCCCAGCGCCGCGATGCCCAGCGCCACCAGCGTGACCAGCAGGGCAACCCAGAAGGGCGCCTCGACGGCGTAGCCCAGCCAATGGACGCTGACGGTGCCGGGACGGTCGGCGAGCCAGATCGCGGCGGCGATGACCACCGCGACCTTGAGAAGGAACCAGAGGGCGCGGATCATTGGGCCGTCCCCTTTCCGCCGGCGGCGGTGGTCATCAGGGCGATGGCGCGGTCGTTCAACTGGCGGGCGGCCTGATCGGCTGCCACACGCGCCTTGGCGTCGGCCAGCCACGGCGCGGCGGTCTGGGCGGCCGGACCCTGGAGGGTCGACAGCTCTTCCACCGCCTTGGCCAGATTGCCGGCGGAGAGAGCGGCCTCGGCACGGGCTACGACGGCGTCGGCGGTGGTGCCGACCACCCCGCCGCCCTCACGGCGCACGGTGACCAGGGTGGACAGCTTGCCGACCGCCGAGTCGATCCAGCTGTTGCCCTCGCCGCGGATTTCGGCGCGGACGATCTCGCCGGCCAGCGGCTGGAAACGGTCGGTCAGCTGGGCGCGGGTCGGGATGCCCTTGGCGGCATAGGGCGCCACGGCGTCGAGCGGCTGGGTCACGCCGGCATCGGCGATGTTGAGCGCACGGACGGCCTGGAGGTCCTGCTGGAACGGCTGCCCGCCCGACAGCGAGGCGCGCAGCTGCCCGGCGGCCAGCACCAGCGCCTGGGCGGCGGTGGCGGCATCCTGCCGCTCGCTGACGGCCTGGTTGACGCTGGTGACCTGCTGCTTGAGCGCATCGATCTCGCCACGCAGCTCCTGCGCGGCCTGGGCGTTGCCGGAGGAGGCTGTGACCTTCTGCTCCAGGGCGGCGAGGCGGTCGGCCAGCGCCTTCTGGGCATCGGCGACGCCGGTATCGGGGGTGGCGGCCGGGCGCTTCTCCAGCGCGTCGATCCGCTGGGTCAGCGCGGAGACGTCGACGCTTGCATTGCCGTTGCCGGCGGCTGCGGCCGGGCGCTGCTCCAGCTTGCCGACGCGGTCGGCCAGCTGCTGGATCTGCGAACGCAGCGCCGGATCGGCCGGTGCGGGCGCGCTGCCGGAAGCGGCGGGCGGCGGGGACGTCGGCCAGCCGGGCAGGGCCGGACCCCACCAGGGCTCCGACAGGGCAGCGGCACCGACGAGCAGGGCCACGACCGACAGGGCGGTGGCGAAACCGCCGCCGGAGCGTGGCTCCTCGATATAGGACGGGGTCGGGGCGATGGTCGGACGCACCGGCTCGGCATCGGCGCTGCGGCTGTAGCCCGCGCTGCCGGTGGTGCCGGAGGGCGTCCAGCTGGTGGTCGAAGAGGTCGTCTTCGCCCCGTCCGACTTGATGGAATCCGTCTTCGCGTTCTCGGCCTTCTCCGCGTCGCTCTTCGGCAGGTCGCCCAGGCTGTCGGTGGCGCCGATGGGCGTGGCCGGCGGGATCAGGGCGTCGGCGGATTGCAGCTCGGTCACCGCACCGGCGGTCGCGCTGGGGGCCGGGGTGTCGGCGTCGGAAATGGTGCTGGGAATGGTGTCGGCCGGGGAGGCGGCCGGGATCGGCTCGACCACCGGAACCACGTCGATTGTGGTAACGGGCGGGATGGTGACGGCGGCTGCGGAGGCATCCGTCGGACGGTCCTCGCTGGGGGTTGCCGCGTCCAGGTCGGCGTCGTCCAGCTTGATGCGGTGCTTGGCGGCGGCGGCACGCAGGTCGGCATGGCGGGCCAGCGGGATGGCGCCGCGCTTCTTCCAGCCCTGGACCGTCGTCACCGGGGTGTCCAGCTTGTGGGCCATCGGGCGGATGCCGCCGAAACGTTCGACGATGCGGTCGACCGCCGCATTGCCGGTGTTGGCGCCGTCGCCGTCACGGTCGGTGCCGGGGCGTTCGGAGCCTGGACGAGAGGTCATGGGCTGTACCTTCGGTTCGCTGTTGTTCGTTGTAACGTCACAGCCCCCTGACCGGTCCCCCTCGTCCCCCGTACGGCTGACCCGACCATCCGGAAGCACCGGAGGCGTAAGCCGTACGGCCGGACCGCGCCGGGGTTATCCGGCGACCGGCAACAGATCGAGCAGCGAGTCCTGCTCCGGTCGAGCCGCCACCCGTACGCTTCGCCACGGCATCGCTCCCTGTTCGCCGTACGCACGGGCAGCCTCCGCGACCGCGGGGCTGAGGCAGAACGCATCGACCGTACGACAACAATCGACCAGCCCCGCCTCGGCCAGCAGCCTAACAAAGGATGCAGCGGTACGGGGAGAGAAAAACAACACGCCGTCGAGTGCGGACGTACGCAAAAATGTCGCGGTATCGTCCGAGAGGGTTAGTGCGGGTACGGCGTCGTACATCACGCTGCGGCGCAGCGTGAACCCGTCCGCCGCCAGCAGGCCGGCAAGGTCGCCCGCCACCTTGCTTCCCGCCACATGCAGCAGGGCCCCCGCGGCTGGATCGCGCATCGCCCGCACGCGCTCGGCCAGCGCGTACACGTCGCCCGACGCGCTGTCCACATCCGCGAAGCCGGCCGCCCTGGCCGCCCGCGCCGTGGCGTCTCCGACGGCCTGCACCGGACGGTCACGCCGGCTCGTACGTTTGGCGTATGCGCGTACGCCGTTTGCGCTGGTGAACAGCAACGCTTGTACGTCCGAAAGGTCGGGTTCCGGCCCGTCGAACCAGACCATCGACAGCATCGGCTCCACCGCCGCCGCATGGCCGAGTGCTTCCAGCCGGCGGACCAGAGGCTCGGCATCCTCCGCCGGGCGGGTCACCAGCAGGCGCGTACGAGGCTGCCGGCGAGGCGGTTCGGGCTGCTTTTCCGTCATGCGGAAAACCTGACCGGAGCGAGGGATCAGTGGGGGGAGGCGACGAAGAAATCGGGCGGCAGCTGCGCCCGGATCTCGGCGCCGGCATCGCCGCCGAGCGACTCGGCATCGGCCGACCGGCCGCGGCGTTCGGTCCGGAAGATGATGCTCCCGTCATGCGACAGCACTTTGGCGCGCAGATGCAGTTCGCCGCCGTCAAGCACCGCCAGCGCGGCGATGGGCGTGCGGCAGGAGCCGTCCAGCGCGGCCAGCAGGGCGCGCTCCGCCGTGACGCGGACCATGGTCTCATCACAGTTCAGCGGAGCCAGCAGCGCGCGGGTGGCGCCGTCGTCGCTGCGGATCTCGATGCCGATGGCGCCCTGGGCCACCGCCGGCAGCATGGTTTCCGGTTCCAGCACCGCGGTGATGCGGTCGGTCAGGCCGAGGCGGCGCAGGCCGGCCAGCGCCAGCAGGGTGGCGTCGACCTCGCCGGCGTCCAGCTTGGACAGGCGGGTCTGCACGTTGCCGCGCAGCGGGAAGATCTTCAGGTCGGGGCGCAGTTCCAGAACCTGGGCCTGACGGCGCAGGCCGGCGGTGCCGACCACGGCGCCGGCCGGCAGATCGGCAAGACCGCCGCCGGTGCGGGAGAAGAAGGCGTCGCGCGGATCCTCGCGCGGCAGCAGGGTGGCGATCTCCAGCCCGTCGGGAAGCTGGGTGGGCACGTCCTTCATCGAATGGACGGCAAGGTCGGCGCGGCCGTCGAACAGCGCCTCCTCCAGTTCCTTGGTGAACAGGCCCTTGCCGCCCGCCTCCGCCAGGGTGCGGTCGAGGATGCGGTCGCCGGTGGTCTTGAAGACGACGATCTCGATGGCGCCGGGCGCGGCGAGATGCGGATGGGCTGCGATCAGGCGGTCGCGGGTTTCATGGGCCTGCGCCAGCGCCAGCGGGCTGCCGCGCGTCCCGATACGGAGCGGGTGGGTCGTCATAGGGCGTGTTCTAGGGGATCCGCGCAGCTTTGCAAGGATTCGTCTGCCCTCCATACGTAAGATTGAGGCGGATCAAATTTGCGGATCAAATGTCAGGCGCGGCAGCCCGCAACTCCATCCTGTACCCGGACCGCCAAGGCGGCTAATTTGGCGCCATGATCGTTCTTGGAATCGAAACGAGCTGCGACGAGACGGCCGCTGCCGTCGTCACCGACGCGCGCGAAATCCGCGCCGACGTTGTGCTGTCGCAACTGGACGACCACACGCCCTATGGCGGCGTCGTCCCGGAAATCGCCGCCCGCGCCCATCTGGAACATCTGGACGGGCTGATCCGCCGCGCCATGAGCGAGGCCGGGATCGGCTTTGGCGATCTGGATGCGGTGGCGGCCACCGGCGGGCCGGGGCTGATCGGTGGCGTCATCGTCGGCGTGATGACCGCCAAAGCCATCGCCGCGGCGCGCGGGCTGCCCTTCGTCGCGGTGAACCATCTGGAAGGCCACGCGCTGACCGCGCGGCTGACCGACAATGTCGCCTTTCCCTACCTGCTGCTGCTGGTCTCGGGCGGACATTGCCAGCTTCTGGCGGTCGAGGGGGTGGGGCGCTACCGCCGGCTCGGCACCACCATCGACGATGCGGTCGGCGAGGCGTTCGACAAGACCGCCAAGCTGCTGGGGCTGGGCTATCCCGGCGGGCCGCTGGTGGAAAAGGCGGCGGCGCGGGCCACCAACCCGGCGCGCTTCGAGTTGCCGCGGCCGATGCTGGGGCGTCCGGGCTGCGACTTTTCCTTCTCCGGGCTGAAGACCGCGGTGCGGCGGCATGTGGAGGAGTTGGGCGTCCTGTCGGGCGGCATCCTGTCGGATGCGGATCGCGACGACCTCGCCGCCGCCTTCCAGGCGACGGTGGCGGAGGTGCTGGCCGACCGTTGCGCCCGCGCCATCCGCCGCTTCAAGGAGGACCATCCGCAGGGCGGCGCCCTGGTGGTCGCCGGCGGCGTGGCGGCCAACAGGGCGATCCGCAGCCGGCTGTCGACGCTGGCGGAGACGCATCGCATGCCGTTCGTCGCCCCGCCGCTGCGCCTGTGCACCGACAATGCGGCGATGATCGCCTGGGCCGGGATCGAGCGCTTCCGCATGGGCGAGAGCGACCCGCTGAACTTCGCCCCCCGTCCGCGCTGGCCGCTGGACCCGAACGCCGCGCCGGTGATCGGGCGTGCAGGCGTGGGGGCGGGGGTGAAGGCGTGACGAGTGTGCGCATACCCCTCTGTTTTTTCACGCGTGAGTGATCTGCCATGAGTGCCTTGCCCATCTCCCCCCTCAACCGCATCGGCGTCGTCGGTGGCGGCGCCTGGGGCACGGCGCTGGCGCTGGCGGCGCTGCGGGCCGGGCGCGAGACGCTGCTGTGGGCGCGCGAGCCGGCGGTGGTGGAGGCGATGAGCATCCGCCGCGAGAACCGCGATTATCTCCCCGGCGTGCCACTGCCCGATGCGCTGCGGGTCACCGGCGAGCTGGCCGATCTGGGCAGCTGCGATGCGGTGCTGCTGGTGTCGCCGGCTCAGCATGCGCGCAGCGTCACCGCGCGGATGGCGCCAATTCTGAAGCCGGGGGCGCCGGTCGTCGTCTGCGCCAAGGGGATCGAGCTGGACAGCCATGCGCTGATGAGCGAGGCGGTGGCGGCATCGCTGCCGGCCGGCAATCCGGTGGCGATCCTGTCCGGCCCGACCTTTGCGGCGGAGGTGGCGCGCGGGCTGCCGACCGCGGTGACGCTGGCCTGTGCCGACGAAGACCTGGGCACGGCGTTGGTCGCGGCGCTGGGCAGCCGCACCTTCCGGCCCTACCGCTCGGACGATGTCGTCGGCTCGCAGATCGGCGGGGCGGTGAAGAATGTGTTGGCCATCGCCTGTGGCGTGGTCGAGGGGCGGCGGCTGGGCGACAATGCGCGGGCGGCGCTGATCACGCGCGGGCTGGCGGAGATCACCCGGCTGGCGCTGGCGCTCGGCGGCCGGGCCGAGACGTTGATGGGGCTGTCGGGGCTGGGCGACCTGACGCTGACCTGCTCCAGCCTGCAGTCGCGCAACATGTCGCTGGGGGCGGCGCTGGGCGAGGGCAAGGCGCTGTCCGAGATCCTGGCGGTGCGCCGCTCGGTGGCGGAGGGCGTCTATACCGCCGCTGCGGTGGTCGGGCTGGCCGGGAAGCTGGGTGTCGACATGCCGATCTGTGCCGCCGTCGATGCCATCTTGAACCGTGGCGCCGGGCTGGACGAGACCATCGACGGGCTGCTGTCCCGGCCGTTCCGCGGAGAGGGCGTTTAAGGGACGGGCTGATCTGCGGTCGTCATGGTCGCGTACTGTACCGCGAAGCACCCGGCCGGTCGGGTGCCGCCAGGGGAGAACGGGGAATGACGGCACGGCGACGGTTCGCGCGTTGGTCCACAAGGGTGATCGTCCCGGTGACGCTGCTGGCGCTGGCTGCCGTGGGATCGGCCTCGGCCGGGGAACTCCGCGCGACCGTCCGCAACGTCAAGCCCAACCAGGGCAAGGTGATGGTCGCGCTGTTCGACAGCGCTGAGGCGCAGAAGGCGAAGGCGCCGCGCGCCGGCTATTTCGCCGCGGCGCTGGGGACCGAGGTGCAGGTGGTGTTCCCCGACCTGCCGGCGGGGCGCTATGGGCTGATCGCCTTCCAGGATCTCGACAACAATGGGGAGATGGCCACCGGCCTGTTCGGCATCCCGGCCGAACCGCACGGGTTCAGCCGCTCCGCCCGCGGCAGCTTCGGTCCGCCGGGCTTCGACGATTACGCGGTGGCGGTTGGGGCCTCCGGCGTCGCGACGACGGAGATCCGGCTGGTCGAGTGACGGGCCGACGACAGCGTCTTCACACCTGCGCCACCAGGAACAGCAGCCGGGACAACTGTCCGGCTCCGCAGCCGAGATCGACGATTGTGCGCGGCGTCGGGGAGTAAGGGAAGCGCCGCCGTCAGGTCCATGACGGGACGGCGGCGCAGGACATCGATGGTCGCGAAGGCGTTGGGGTTCGCCGTTGTTGCCCATGTCATAGAGCATGTCATGTGGCACCCGCATCGTTGGGCGCCTGCCCCCCGGGTGGTTTGGTTCACCCGGCCTTCGCGTTACCGGTCGCCTGGCGCGACCGTCAGTGGGCGGAGCCCAGACGGTCGAAATAGCGGCCGATCGACGCGAAGATGAAGAGCACGCAGCCGAGGAAAACGATCAGGCCGCCGGCCGCGAAGGCTTCGTCCGCCGCGCGCGAGGAGGCGAGCAGCCCGACGAAAGCCATGATGCCGGCGAGGATGGGGTTGATCCAGAAGGAGAAGGCTTTCACGTCGCGGAGTCCTTTCAGAACAAGGCGTTGGCGGTGGGGAAGCGCCCGCCTCCCGCCCCGCCGGGCTGCTCGCGAACGCTTCGGCTTTGAAGGAATTCTGCGGGACGAACCCGGCAGAATCAATGCGACACAAACGACTTGTGCGCTGCAACGGCTACAGCACCGGTGTCCGCATTGCATTGCGGTATGTCAAGGGCGAAGGCGGTTCCGGCGGCGTCGCTTTCCACCAGCCGCAACTCACCGCCATGGGCGCGCAGCACCTCCCGCGCGATGGCGAGGCCAAGGCCCACTCCGCCGGCCCGCGCCGATCCGGCGAAGGGCTGGAACAGGTTCTCCCGTGCCCGCGGCGCAAGTCCGGGACCGTTGTCCGCGACGGTCAGGGTCAGCCGGCTTGCCGGTTCGGCCTGGATGGAGATGCGCACCCGGTCGGCGCCGGCCTGCACCGCGTTGCGGCCGAGATTGACCAGAGCGCGGCCAAGCTGGGCGGCATCGACCTGCGCCAGCGTGCCGGTGGGAACCTCGTTGACCCAGTCCGCCTCCACCCGGCCGCCGTCGGGGCGGGCGGTGGCGAGAACCTCGGCCCCGACCTCCTCCACCAGCCGGCGCAGATCCGTCCGGGCGGGAGAAAGCGGCAGGACGCCGTCGCGGGTGAAGGACAGGGTCTGGCTGCACAGTTCCACCGCCCGGTCCAGCGAGGCGACCAGCCGCGGCGTCACCCGCCGCACCTCGGGATCGGCGCTCTCGGTCAGCCGCTCCGACAGGAGGGAGGCGGTGGACAGGATGCCGCGCAGGTCGTGGTTGATCTTCGCCACCGCGGTGCCCAGCGTGGCGAGCCGCTCGCGTTGGCGCAGGGCGGCGCGCACCGTGCCCTGCATGGCGGCCAACTCGCGCTCCGCCACGCCGATCTCGTCGGCGCGGGTGCCGGGCACCAGCGGCGGGGCGCCGTCGGGATCGCGGCGGAAGGCGACGACCTCGGCGGTCAGGCGCCGCATCGGCCGCACCAGCAGGGCATGCAGCGTGACATAGACCAGGATCGCCGCGATCAGCGAGATGGCGACCGACACCGCCAGGATACGGCGGGAGAAGTCGAGCATGGCATCGATCAGCGGCTGCTCGTCCATCGTCACCTCGACGCGCTGAGCCGGGTCGTTGGGAGACCGGTCGATCACCCGGATCACCCGGTTGCGCTGCAGCCCGACGGCTCCCCCCAGCGCTTCCCCCAGGGCGCCTTCCAGGGCGAGCCACAGGGCGTTGCCGGCATCGACGAACTGCATGCCCATGCCGGTGCCGCGCAGGTCGTACACCGCATCGGCCTGCGGCGGCATCGGACGCGACAGCATGTAGACGCGGGCACCCGGCTGGATCAGGTCGATGACGTGGGTGCCGGTGTAGGCCAGCAGCTTGGCCTGCAATTCCTTCGTCACCATCAGGTCGGGGGCGGCCTCCACCGACAGCGCCGCGATGTGGGCGGCGGCCAGCCGCTCTTCCAGGTAGCTCATCCGGAAGCGCGCGATGGAGGGGGCGTAGATCAGCACCTCCGCCAGCAGCACGAACAGGATGGTGAGCAGCAGAAGCTTGGCCGACAGGCTGGTCGCGACGGTGGGGCGGGGCATGGTGGCTCGCAATGTGCCGGATGCACCGGCGGAGAGGGCGCGTGACCTTACGCGCCGGACAGTCATCCACTACACTGAGCGACCGTCAACGGCTCGGATGTCGGAAGGCGGCGGAACCGGAGGGCATGCGATGCGGGGCTTTTTGAAATACGAAGCGGTGGTGGCCATGGAGCGCAATGCGGCTCTGACCGCGGTCGCCGACGCGCTGGGGGCTGCCGGCGGCTGGATCGTCGACCACACGCTGTTCTCCGACGTCATGGCGACCGTCCGTTTCGCGCTGCCGGGCGACCAGACCGGACTGTTCGAAACCGCGCTGGCCGATGCCGGCCTGATGGTCGAACCGGCTGCGGGGACTGCCGGTGCGGAGGAGGTGAACGGGGCCATCACCCTGACCTTCGCCCGCGGAACCGGCGATCTGCGCCGGGACGTTCCCGCTTTTTCCTGACGCCTTCATTCCTGCCGGCGCAAACTTGTCCTCTGGCGTTACCGCTTTGGCGTTGGTAAGACAGGCGCCATGAGCGACCTTGCCCGTCACATCGACACCCTGTCGCGCGCCAACGTGCTGTGCCTTGGCGACGTGATGCTTGACCGTTTCGTCTATGGTTCGGTGGACCGGGTGTCGCCGGAGGCGCCGATTCCCGTCCTGCGCGTGGACCGCGAAGTGCCCAAGCTGGGCGGCGCCGGCAACGTCGCAGCCAATCTGGTGGCGCTGGAGGCGGACTGCCGCTTCGTTTCAGTGGTCGGGCGCGATGGCGTCGGCACCGATCTGCTGGCCCTGCTGCGGCGCGAGGGCGTCAGCGACAGCACCATCGTGATGGAGGACGGGCGCCAGACCACGGTGAAGACCCGCTTCATTGCCGGCCAGCAGCAGCTTCTGCGCACCGACATCGAGACGGTGGTCCCGATCACCGTGACCGACCGCGTCCTGGAGCGGGTGCGTGACCTGCTGCCCGAGGTGGGCGGCGTCATCCTGTCCGACTATGGCAAGGGCGTGCTGACCGACGAGCTGGTGGTGGCGGTGATCGCCGCCGCGCGGCAGGCCGGGCGCACCGTGGTGGTCGATCCGAAGGGGCGCGACTACCGCCGCTATCGCGGGGCCGACATCGTCACGCCGAACCGCAAGGAGCTGATGGAGGCCACCGGTCTCCCGGCGCGCACCGACGAGGAGGTGATCGCCGCCGCCCGCCACCTGATCGCCACCTGCGGCATCGGCGCCGTCGTCGCCACCCGCAGCGAGCAGGGCATGTCGGTGGTGACCGCCGGGGATGCGGTGCATCTGCCGGCCGAGGCGCGCGAGGTGTTCGACGTTTCCGGCGCCGGTGACACCGTGGTGGCGACGCTGACCGCCGCGCTGTCGGTGGGGATCGATCTGGTCGATTCGGCGCGGCTTGCCAATCTGGCGGCCGGCATCGTCGTGGGCAAGGTCGGCACGGCGGTGGTCCGCTCGGCCGAACTGCTGTCCGGCCTGCACGAGCAGCAGTGGCGCCATGGCGAGGAAAAGGTTCTGACCCGCGACGCCGCGGCGGAACGGGCGGAGCGCTGGCGGTTGCGCGGCAAGCGGGTCGGCTTCACCAACGGCTGCTTCGACCTGCTGCACCCCGGCCATATCTCGTTGCTGAAGCAGGCCCGCGCCGCCTGCGACGTGCTGGTGGTCGGGTTGAACAGCGATGCGTCGGTGAAGCGGCTGAAGGGCGAAAGCCGGCCGGTCCAGAACGAGACGGCGCGCGCCACGGTTCTGGCGTCGCTGGGTTGCGTCGATCTGGTGGTGATCTTCGGCGAGGACACGCCGGAGACGCTGATCCACGCCCTGCGTCCGGACGTGCTGGTCAAGGGAGCCGACTACACCATCGCGACGGTGGTGGGGGCGGATTTCGTCCAGAGCTATGGCGGAAAAGTGGTGCTGGCCGAGCTGGTCCAGGGACAGAGCACGACCAACACCATCAAGCGCATGAAGGGCTGAGGGGGAAACCGCGGCTGGCGGTCGGTCCCCCATCGGCCCTGTCGGCCACTTACATCTTCTTCTGGACGTTGTCGGCGCCACGCTCAATGGCGCGGCCACCGGCCTGCACGTCCTGGCCGGCGCCCTCGACCGTGTTGCAGGCGGCCAGCGTGGTGCCCAGCAGGGTGCCCAGGACGGCGAGCAGGGCGAACTTCTTGATGGTGGTCATGGCGGTGGTCTCCGTTGCGGTGGCGATGTGATGCCGACAGGAACGCAAGCGGGGCCGTGAAGGTTTCCGGAATCGAAGGGGGAGGGGCCTTGCGCAAAAGGGGTGCCCTTCGGCTTCGCCGTTCCCGGTTCCGGCCGCAACCCTGCGTCCAGAGACGAAGTGTCCCGTTGCCACGGGGCGTGAGCGCGGGCATAAATCGCCCCGCGGATGATCCCGCGTGCCCTCCCCGCTGGATGGGACGGCTTTTGGCAACGAGCAAGAATGGCGAAAGGAAAGCCTCTCATGGCTGAAAGCACTTTTGACGTCGTTGTGATCGGCGGCGGCCCCGGCGGGTATGTCTGCGCGATCCGCGCGGCGCAGCTCGGCTTCAAGGTCGCCTGCGTCGAGAAGCGGGGGACGCTGGGCGGCACCTGCCTGAATGTCGGCTGCATCCCGTCCAAGGCTCTGCTGGCGGCGTCGGAGAAGTTCGAGGAAGCGGCCCACGGCCTCGCCAAGTTCGGCATCAAGGTCGGCGGCGTCGAACTCGACCTGCTGGGCATGCAGGCCCACAAGGACAAGGTCGTCAAGGACAACGTCACCGGCATCGAGTTCCTGTTCAAGAAGAACAAGATCGCCTGGCTGAAGGGTGCCGGCAGGATCACCGCCGCCAACACCGTCGAGGTCGAGGGCGTCGGCGCCATCACCGCGTCGAAGGCGATCGTCATCGCCACCGGGTCGGATGTGACCCCGCTGCCGGGCATCGCCATCGACGAGAAGCGCGTGGTGTCCTCCACCGGCGCCCTGTCGCTGCCGGAGGTGCCGAAGCATCTGGTCGTCATCGGCGGCGGCGTGATCGGGCTGGAGCTGGGCTCGGTCTGGGGCCGCCTCGGCGCCAAGGTGACGGTGGTCGAGTATCTCGACCGCGTGCTGCCGACCATGGACAACGAGCTGTCCAAGCAGGCCCAGCGCATCTTCGCCAAGCAGGGCATGGACTTCAAGCTGAGCACCAAGGTGACCGGCGCGTCCGTGACCGAGACCGGCGTGACCCTGACGGTCGAGCCCGCCGCCGGCGGTGCCGCGCAGACCATCGAGGCCGACACCGTCTTGGTCGCCATCGGCCGCCGCCCCTACACCGAAGGCCTCGGCCTGGAGGCGGTGGGCGTCGAGCTGGAGCGAGGCCGCGTCAAGATCGACGGCCATTTCCAGACCAACGTGCCGGGCATCTACGCCATCGGCGACGTGGTCGAAGGCCCGATGCTGGCCCACAAGGCCGAGGAAGAAGGCGTGGCGCTGGCCGAACAGCTGGCCGGCCAGAAAAGCCATGTCAACCACGACCTGGTTCCCGGCGTCGTCTACACCTGGCCGGAAGTCGCCGCCGTCGGCAAGACCGAGGAGCAGCTGAAGGCCGCGGGCGTCGCCTACAAGGCCGGCAAGTTCCCGTTCACCGCCAACGGCCGCGCCCGGGCCGGCGGCAACACCGACGGCTTCGTGAAGATCCTGTCGGATGCCGCCACCGATCAGGTGCTGGGCGTCCACATGATCGGCCCGAACGTGTCGGAGATGATCGGCGAGCTGGTGCTGGCCATGGAGTTCAGCGCGTCGGCCGAAGACGTCGCCCGCACCTGCCACGCCCACCCGACTTTGTCGGAAGCGGTCAAGGAAGCGGCGCTGGCGGTGGACGGGCGTCCGCTGCACATCTGATCCCTGAACAGCCGATCTGCGGGCCGCAAGGTTCATAACGACGAAAGGCTCCTCCACCGGCTGGTGGGGGAGCCTTTCGTATTTTCGCGGTCGATCAGCCCGTCACGCCGCGCGGATCGTCGACAGGAAGCCGTTCACCGCGGTGCGCAGGCGCCCGGCGTCGCCGGCGAGCTGGCCGGAAACCGACAGGACGTTCTCGGCGGAATGGCCGGCCTCGACGGCGGCGCTGCGGACGTCGGCGATGGTCTTCGTCACCTCCTGGGTGCCGCTGGCCGCCTGCTGGACGTTGCGGGCGATCTCGGCAGTGGCGGAGCCCTGCTCCTCCACTGCGGCGGCGATGGCGGTGGAGATCTCGTCGATCTGGGCGATGATGCCGCCGATGCCCCTGATGGCGCCGGCGGTCTCGCCGGTGACCCGCTGCATGCCGGTGACGTGGCCGGCGATCTCCTCCGTCGCCTTGGCGGTCTGGCTGGCGAGGCTCTTCACCTCCTGTGCGACCACGGCGAAGCCCTTGCCGGCCTCTCCGGCGCGGGCGGCCTCGATGGTGGCGTTCAGCGCCAGCAGGTTCGTCTGGCTGGCGATGTCCTGGATCAGCTGCACCACCGTGCCGATCTTCTCCGCCGCCTCGGTCAGGCTCAGGACTTGGCCGTTGGCCTGCTGGGCCGCCTCCACCGCCTCGCGGGCGATCTGGGCGGAACGGTTGACGCGTTCGCCGATCTCCTGGATCGAGGCCGACAGCTCCTCGGTCGCGCTGGCGACGGTCTGCACGTTGCTGCTGGCATCCTGGGAGGCGTTGGCGACCACGCCGGCCTGCTGGCTGGTCTGGGTCGCGGTGGCGGTCATCGTCTGGGCGGTTCCGGTCATCGACTGCGCGGCGCGGTCGACACCATCCACCACGTTCATCACCTGGGCTTCCAGACTGTCGGCCAGCTGGAGCATGGCCTTGCGGCGCTCGGCGTCGGCCTTGGCCTGATCTTCGGCCCGCTGGTTGATCATCCGCTTCAGGTCGGCCAGCATCTTGCGCAGGGCCTCGGCCAGCGCGCCGACCTCGTCGGTCTGCCGGATGTCCAGCGTCTGGTCGAAGCGGCCGGCGGCGATGCCTTCGGCGAAGGCGACGCTGGCACGGATCGGCCGGGCGACGCCGCCGGCGACCACCCACATCACCGCGACGGCACCGAGCGCGACCAGCGCGCCGACGGCGACCTGCCAGAGGATGTTGGAATTGGCCCGCTCCCCCAGCGCCGATGCCAGGGCCATGCCGTCGGCCAGCACGATGTCCTTCGGCACCTGGACCAGCACGGCCCACGGCTTCTCGGTGTTGCCGAGCGTGATGGGAGCGAAGCTGCGCAGCATGTTGGTTGAGGCTTCGATGTCGACATGCGGCTTGCCCGCCTGGACGCTCGCCAGATCGGCCTGCCAGGAGGCGTCGAAGGTGGAGATCGACTGGCCGATCAGGTCCGGCCGGGCGCTGTGGGCGACGATCAGGCCCATATTGCTGATGATGACCACCTGGCTGCGGCCGTTGAACACCGCGGTGCTGACCTTCGTCGACAGCTGCTGGACGAAATCGAGGTTAAAGTCGGCGCCGGCGACGCCGCGGAACTTGCCGCCGATGACCACCGGAACCGACAGGGTCGCCAGGAACACCTGCTTGCCCTGCACGATGTAGGGCAGGGGGTCGAGCACGCTTTCGCGCCCGGTCTCCTGCGGGCCGATGTACCAGCCGCCCTTCATCACGCCGTTGGGGTGACGGTCGCGGCTGTCGTACTCGACCAGCGGCTGCATGGCGATGCGGCCGTTCTGATCGCGGTTCCAGTAGGGGATGAAGCGGCCGGTGGTGTCGGTGCCGGTCTCGCGGCGGCCGCGGAACTCCTCGTCCCGACCATCGAGCGCGTCGGGCTCCCAGGCCGAATAGGTGCCGTTGAACAGCGGGTTGCGCTTCAGCACCGACAGCAGCACGCCGTTGAAGGCCTCACGCCGCCGTTCCGGCAGTACATGGCCGGGCGTCCCGTCGTCGGCGAGGCTGGAGAAGCTACTTGCCATCGTCCGCGCGGCGTTCAGCGCGGTGTCGAACTCCGACCGCAGCAGTCCCGCCTGGGTGGCCGCGAGATTCTGCAGGGACTCCGTCGTTTTGCTTTCGAGGATCCGTTCGACGTTCCCGGTGACGAACTCATTGCTTGAGCGGGTCGACAGTACGGCGAAGCCGACCAGCACGGCGACGGTGCCTGCCAAGCAGAAGCCCGACAGCATCGCAATCTTCGATTGGATGGATTTCGTCTGCATAAAGTCTTTCCCCCGTCTTCGCCGCATGGATAGGGGGAACTGTCGATCTTCAAAATTAACGACAGATTAACGAGAATTAGGGGGTCAAATCTCGTCTTTCGTCCTTAAGTATTATCTCCGAGTTGTTCTCTAGGATAATTTAGAGAACTTGGCGATGAGGTTTAAATGCCTTGAAGGGCAATTTCATTTCAATCAAGGGATTCTATCGTGAGCGTCGGGGTTCAGCTGGCTGCCCCACGGCAGGTGACGCCGCCATAAGCGTAGAAATGAATACCCCAATATGCGCAGACGCTTAGAGGCGGTGAGCGTCAGCCCTTGCGCGCCCGAGGATGGGCATTGCGGTACACGTTCATCAGCTGCTCGTTCTCGACATCCGTATAGCGCTGGGTGGTGGAAAGCGACGCGTGGCCGAGCAGATCCTGGATGGCGCGCAGGTCGCCGCCGTCCGCCAAAAGGTGGGTCGCGAAACTATGCCGCAGGGCGTGCGGGGTGGCGCTGTCCGGCATGCCCATCAGGGCGCGCAGCTTCTGCATCTGGTGCTGGGCGACGCTGGCGTTCAGCCGGCCGCCGCGGGTGCCGACGAACAGGGGGCCGTCGGGCGCCAGGGTGAAGGGGCAGGACTCGATATAGGCGCGCACGGCGTCCGTCACAGCCGGCAGGACCGGGATCATGCGGTCCTTGCGCCCCTTGCCGGTGACGCGCAGCGTGTCGCCCAGCGGGGCGTCCTTGCGCGCCAGACCCAGGGCTTCGGAAATGCGCAGGCCGCAGCCGTAGAGCAGGGTGAACAGGGCACGGTCGCGCTTGCCGATCCAGGGCTCCTCGCGGTCGCGCTCGGCCTCTTCCAGCAGGCGGTCGGCGTCGATCTCCGTCAGCGGACGCGGGGCAGGGCGCTTGACCTTCGGGGTCGCCAGCGTGGCGACGGCGGGATTGTGCAACCGGCCGCTGCGGTCCAGCCAGCGGAACAGGTTGCGCACCGCCGCCAGCTTGCGCGCCCGGCTGGCTCCGACCAGCCCGTCCATCGCCAGACGGGACATCCAGGCGCGGAAATCCGCCGCCTTCAGGTCGCCCAGATCGTTGAGCGAGGGCGGGGAGCCGCCGCGGAATTCGGTGAGGAAGCGCAGGAACTCTCCGACATCGGCGGTGTAGGCCGACAGGGTATGGCGGGAAACCGCCTTCTCGCTCTCCATCCAGCGCCGCCAGTGGGCCAGCACATCCTGGACGTCAGGCTTGGCGGAAAAACCCAAACTCGGAGCAATGGGAACCGGTTCGGTCACGCCGGCAGCTCCAGCCAGCCGCGGATCACCCGCTCGATCACGCGGGCGAGGAAGCCGACCAGCTCGGTGCCCTGGCCGCTGTGGAAGGTATCGGGTTCGCGGCTGCCGAAGGCGAGCAACCCGTCGGGCGTCTCGCTGGAGACCTGGATGCGGATCAGCGCCTCCGACCGGACGAGGCCGGCGCCGGGGCCGTAGATCTCGGGATCGCCCTGGATGTCGGTGTTCAGCACCACGTCGGCGCGGCCCAGCCGGCCGGCGATGGCACCCGGCTCCACCACCCGCACGCCGGAGCGGTGGACATGGGGGATGTCGGTGCCGTTGGATTCGATGACCAGACAGGCGACGTCGAGGTCGAGCAGGACCGCGAGGTCGGTGGTGATGGTCTGGATCAGCTGCTCGAAGCTCTGGGCATCGAGCAGGAACAGCACCGCGGCATGGATGCGGTTCTGGCTGTTCAGGTTGGCCCGGCTGGTGCCGATCAGCTCGCGCTGCTGGTCCTTGAGGGTGCGGACCTCGGCGCGCAGCCGGTCGACCATGAAGGCCTGGAGGTCCACCACCCCACGCCCGCGGTCGAGCGACGGCGGGGTCAGGTGGTGGACCAGATCGGCGTTCTGGGCCAGGAAGTCCGGGTGGGTCCGCAGATAGGCGCGCACATCCTCCGAAGAGAGAGTCGACGCCTGACGCGGGGGGTGGCCCGGTTCGCGGCCCCTGTCGGCCATGATCGCTCCGGCCCGCCTTACAGGATCGACTGGCCGGTCTTCTTCCAGTCCTCGACGAACTGGGAGAGACCCTTGTCGGTCAGCGGGTGGTTGAACAGCTGCTTCAGCACCGACGCCGGCGCGGTCACGACATGGGCGCCCAGGCGGGCGGCCTTGACGATGTGCATCGGGGTGCGGATCGAGGCGACCAGCACCTCGGTCTTGAAGGCGTCGTAATTGTTATAGATCTCACAGATGTCCTTGATGATGCCCATGCCGTCCTGGCCGATGTCGTCCAGGCGGCCGACGAAGGGCGACACGAAGCTGGCGCCAGCCTTGGCTGCCAGGATCGCCTGGGCGGGGGAGAAGCACAGCGTGACGTTGACCATCGTCCCTTCGGACGAGATGATCTTGCAGACCTTCAGGCCGGCCGGGGTCAGCGGCACCTTCACCGCGACGCGGTGGGAGATCTTGGCGATCTTGTGGGCCTCGGCGAGCATGGTCTCGAAGTCGGTGGACGCCACCTCGGCGCTGACCGGACCGTTGACGACGTCGCAAATCTCGGCCACGAGGTCGAGGAATTGACGGCCGGACTTGGCGATCAGGGAGGGGTTGGTGGTAACACCGTCCAGCAGACCGGTATCGGCCAGATCGCGGATCTCGGCGATGTCGGCGGTGTCGACGAAGAACTTCATGACGAAGGGTCCATGCTTGCTGATGTTGACCGGAACCGGCCGCGCCGGAAAGCTGACCGACGCGCCGTCCCGCCCGGTGCCCGGGACATGAGGCCACTCTAGCCGATGCGTTCGATTTCCGCCAGTTCCGCCCCGGGCTTTCAGGGGGATCTTCTTGGGGACGCGCCCGAAACGGGGCAGCCCGAAGGCGATTCCGCAGTCAATTCCAGGGCAAATTCCGCAGATTTCCCGGCGAAGCCGCAGCAGCGCGGGCCGGACCGCCGCGTCGCCGTGCTGCTGCCGCTGCCCTTGCGCGAGGCCTACGACTACCGTGTGCCCGATGGGATGGAGCTGGTTCCCGGCGATTTCGTCGAGGTGCCGCTGGGGCCGCGCCGGCTGATCGGCGTGGTCTGGGGCCCCGGCGCCGGGACGGTGGAGTCCGTCCGGCTGAAGGCGGTGGTGCGCCGGTTCGACGTGCCGCCGATGACCGAGGTCGGCCGCCGCTTCGTCGAATGGGTCGCCGCCTACACCATGACGCTGCCGGGCTTCGTCCTGCGCATGGCGGTCAGCGTGCCGTCGGCGCTGGAGCCGCCCAAGCCGATGCTGGCCTATCTGCGCAAGCCGGATGCGGAACCGCCGCCCGGCTTCAAGATGACCGATCCGCGCAAGCGCATCCTGGCGCTGCTGACGGATGGGCCTCCGCGGACACCGGCGGAGCTGGCGGAGGAGGCCGGCTGCGGCGTGACGGTGGTGCGCGGGCTGGCCGAGGCCGGACTGCTTGACCCGGTGATGCTGCAACCGACGCGGCTCGGCCGGCCGGACTGGCGCCGGCCCGGACCCGCCCTGTCGGCGAACCAGCAGGGGGCCGCCGACGACCTGCGCGAGCGGGTGACCTCGGGATGCTATTCCACCGTCCTGCTCGACGGCGTCACCGGATCGGGCAAGACGGAGGTCTATTACGAGGCGATCTCCGCGGCGCTGGAACAGGGCAAACAGGCACTGGTGCTGCTGCCGGAGATCGCGCTGTCGGCGCAGTGGCTCGACCGCTTCGCCCGCCGCTTCGGCGCACCGCCGGCGGAGTGGCATTCGGAGCTGACCGGGGCGCAGCGCCGCGACACTTGGCGCGCGGTGTCGAAGGGCGAGGTGCCGGTGGTGGTGGGCGCGCGCTCGGCGCTGTTCCTGCCCTATCCCGACCTGGGCGTCATCATCGTCGATGAGGAGCACGACTCCGCCTACAAGCAGGAGGAGGGGGCGATCTACCATGCCCGCGACATGGCGGTGGCGCGGGCGCATCTCGGCGGGTTGCCGATCGTGCTGGTGTCGGCCACGCCGTCGCTGGAGACCAAGGTCAATGCCGACAGCCACCGCTATGCCCGGATCGAGCTGCCGTCCCGCCATGGCGGCGCCGTGCTGCCCGACGTGGAGCTGGTCGATCTGCGGCGCGACCGCCCTCCCGCCCGGCACTGGCTGGCGCCCAGCCTGCGCAAGGCGCTGACCGACACGCTGGCCGGCGGCGAACAGGCGATGCTGTTCCTGAACCGCCGCGGCTATGCCCCGCTGACACTGTGCCGCGCCTGCGGCCACCGCATGCAGTGCCCGAACTGCACGGCGTGGCTGGTGGAGCACCGGCTCGCCCGCAAGCTGCAATGCCACCATTGCGGTCTGCAGCAGCCCTTGCCCCATGCCTGCCCGGAATGCGGCGAGGAAGGGACGATGGCTGCCTGCGGTCCCGGCGTCGAGCGTATCGCCGAAGAGGTGGCGGAGCTGTTCCCCGACGCCCGCGCCGCCATCATGGCGTCCGACACCCTGCACGGTCCGCGCGCCATCCAGGAGATGGTGGAGAGCATTGGCCGGCATGAGTTGGACATTATCATCGGCACCCAGGTGATGGCCAAAGGCCACCATTTCCCGATGCTGACGCTGGTCGGGGTGGTCGATGCCGATCTGGGGCTGAACGGCGGCGACCTGCGGGCGGCGGAGCGCACCTACCAGCTGCTGCATCAGGTGGCTGGGCGCGCCGGGCGCGGCGAACGGCCGGGACGGGTGATGCTTCAGACCTTCATGCCCGAACACCCGGTGATGCAGGCGCTGGCCGTCGGCGACCGCGACGGCTTCTATCAGCTGGAGGCGGAGATGCGGCTGGAGGCCGGCATGCCGCCCTTCGGCCGGCTGGCGGCGCTGATCGTGTCGGGCGAGGACCCGACGCTGGTGGAGCGGGTGGCGATGGCGCTGGGCCGCGCGGCACCGCGCAGCGATACCGTCCATATATTGGGACCGGCTCCCGCTCCGCTGGCTCTGCTGCGCGGGCGGCACCGCCGCCGCCTGCTGATGAAGGCGCCGCGCAGCACCCAGGTTCAGCCGTTGATCGCGGAGTGGCTGGACAGGGTGGAGATCCCGCCGGCCATCCGCGTGCAGATCGATGTCGATCCCTACAGCTTCCTTTAGGTGCGGTTAAGGCGATCGGACCAGGCTGCGGCGAATTGACACGATGCGATCCTGTGGGCGATCCGGCATGGCACCTGTGACGTTTGGTCCATTGCACAGCGTGGAGCATGGTATTACCACGGCAGGGATGGTTCCGAATCGAAACATCCCTGCTGGGATGAAACCCGCGGAGCCAAACGTCACAGGGACAGGTTCGGGCTGATGGTCGGCATGCTTTCCAAGCTTCGTCTGCGCGTTCAGAGGCAAACCCTGCTGACCGTGCTGCCGGTTCTTCTGCTGCTGGTGGTCATCGCGTTCGCCGCCGGCGCTCCGGCCCGCACCCGCGGCACCGATGCCGAGGCGCTGACGATGATCGACCGTGCCCAGCAGCTGCTGGAGCGGATCGGTCCGGACGCGGCGGCCGAAGCGTTTGCCGGTCATGATAGCGCTTTCACCGACCGCGACCTCTACCCAATGCTGCTGGACGACAAGGGGGTAATGGTCGCCCATGGCTGGACCGCAACGCTGAACGGGTCGAACCTGAACGAGCTGCACGACATCGAGGGCAAGCCCTTCATCCGCGAGGCGCTGGACGGGGTGGCGCGCGACGGACGGACCGACGTCACCTATCGATGGATCGATCCGCTGACGGGTCAGGTCGCGCGCAAGACGATGCACGCCCGCCGTCTGGTGTTGAACGGCAAGCCATACATGCTGGCTGTCGGCGTCTACCGCTGAGGTGTTTGTGAAACCGGTGCGGCGGGTTGCCGCACGTCACTTTTTTACATGGTGAAATTTCGGGACGGCCGCCGGTCCGGGCCTGACGCGGATCAGGAAACCCGCGGGCGACGCGGGCGCCAGATCGACAGGCAGTCCGCGGCGCTGTCGCCGGCACCGATGCCATACCAGCCCGACCGGTCGTGGAAGGACAGGCTGTAGCGGCCTTTGGCGTCGCGTTCGAAGCGGAAGACGGGGCGGTCCACCTCCGGCAGAAGCACCAGAAGCCGGTCGTGATCGCGTCCCGACTCGCGCAGCACGCCGACCCAATGACCGTCGCGAATCTTCGGTTCGGCCACGGCGGCGAAAGCATCCATATCGTCCGGGGTAAAGCGGGCGCGGCAGAACTGGATGATTTTCGCCCCGCGCTCTTCTCCTTGGGAGCCGGCGCCGGCGGCGTTGTCCGCTTCGGCAGTCGCAACAGTCTCGGTCGTCGGCAGGATGGTCATCGCGGAAGGGTCCCTGGTCGCCTGGAGCGGCTGCGGCGGGGCAAAATGACGGGAAACCAAGGTCGGATCGCCCACCCGCGCGGTTCCGGCCGACCGTGGATCAGATTGGTTAACCTTGAATTAAACAGGCAATAGGGCCACATCGAAGTCACAGCCGGTATGACCAGTCGAGCGGGACTCGAGTCCTCGGCGAACGCAGTTGCGACCAATGATTCCGCAGTTGCTCAAAACGCCGCAGCCAAATTGTCCAGACCCCGTTGCGTGGGCGCGATTCCTGTGATATTGGACCGCTCGCTTTCGCGGCCGGGGTGTTTGTGCCTCGGGTTGACACCCTATAAGGCCGCCGAATTCACCGTCTACCGAACTCAATTCGAGGGATCAGGTGGCATCCGAAGGAACAGGCGTATCCGAACTCGCCGCGCGTTACTCCATCGCGCTGTTCGAGCTTGCGGACGAAAACCAGGCGTTGGACACGGTCGCGAGCGATCTGACCACGCTGAAGCAGATCCTGGCCGAGAGCGCTGACCTCCGTCGCCTCGTCCGCAGCCCCGTCATCAGCCGGGCCGATCAGGGCAAGGCCATGGCCGCCGTCATGGACGGCGCCGGCCTGTCGGACCTGACCAAGCGCTTCATCGGGCTGGTGGCGGCCAACCGCCGCCTGTTCTCGATCGACGGGATGATCGAAGGCTTCCTGGCCGAACTGGCCCGGCGCCGCGGCGAGGTTACGGCGCAGGTCACCTCGGCCCAGCCGCTGAGCGATGCCCAGCGCAACGCCGTCATCGACGCGCTCAAGGCGTCCATCGGTTCCAAGGTGCTGGTGAACACCTCCGTCGATCCGGAGTTGATCGGCGGCATGATCGTTAAGTTCGGCTCGCGCATGGTCGATACCTCGGTGCGAACGAAGCTGAACAAATTGCAACTCGCCATGAAGGCCTCAGGGGGATCAGTCTGATGGATATCCGCGCCGCAGAAATCTCTGCGATCCTCAAGCAGCAGATCGCGAATTTCGGGACCGAGGCGGATGTCGCCGAGGTTGGTCAGGTCCTGTCGGTGGGTGACGGCGTCGCCCGCGTGCACGGCCTGGACAACGTCCGCGCCGGCGAAATGGTCGAGTTCCCGGGTGGCCTGCAGGGCATGGCGCTGAACCTCGAGACCGACAATGTCGGTATCGTGATCTTCGGCGACGACCGCGGCATCAAGGAAGGCGACACCGTCAAGCGCACCGGCACCATCGTCGACGTTCCGGTCGGCCGTGGCCTGCTGGGCCGCGTCGTGGACGGCCTGGGCAACCCGATCGACGGCAAGGGCCCGCTGGTCGACGTGACCCGCACCCGCGTGGAAGTGAAGGCCCCCGGCATCATCCCGCGCAAGTCGGTGCACGAGCCGATGCAGACCGGCCTGAAGGCCGTCGACAGCCTGGTTCCGATCGGGCGCGGCCAGCGCGAGCTGATCATCGGTGACCGTCAGACCGGCAAGACCGCCGTCGTCATCGACACCTTCCTGAACCAGAAGCCGATCAACCAGGGCGACGACGAGAGCAAGAAGCTCTACTGCATCTACGTCGCCGTCGGCCAGAAGCGCTCCACCGTCGCCCAGATCGTCAAGACCCTGGAAGACGCCGGCGCCATGGAATACTCCATCGTCGTCGCCGCTACCGCGTCGGAGCCGGCTCCGCTGCAGTTCCTGGCGCCGTACACCGGCTGCACGATGGGCGAGTATTTCCGCGACAACGGCATGCACGCCCTGATCGTGTACGACGATCTGTCCAAGCAGGCCGTCGCCTACCGCCAGATGTCGCTGCTGCTCCGCCGTCCGCCGGGCCGCGAAGCCTACCCGGGCGACGTGTTCTACCTCCACAGCCGCCTGCTGGAGCGCGCCGCCAAGATGGGCGACGCCCACGGCAACGGCTCGCTGACCGCCCTGCCGGTCATCGAAACCCAGGCCGGCGACGTGTCCGCCTACATCCCGACCAACGTGATCTCGATCACCGACGGTCAGATCTTCCTGGAAACCGGCCTGTTCTATAAGGGCATCCGCCCCGCCATCAACGTCGGCCTGTCGGTGAGCCGCGTCGGCTCCGCCGCCCAGATCAAGGCGATGAAGCAGGTTGCCGGCACCATCAAGATGGAACTCGCGCAGTACCGCGAGATGGCCGCCTTCGCCCAGTTCGCCTCGGACCTCGACGCCTCGACCCAGCGCCTGCTGGCCCGCGGCGCCCGTCTGACCGAGCTGCTGAAGCAGGGCCAGTTCCAGCCGCTGCCGGTTGAAGAGCAGGTCGTGTCGATCTTCGCCGGCGTGAAGGGCTACCTGGACGCCATCAAGGTCGAGGACGTCAACCGCTTCGAGGCCAAGTTCCTGTCGGAAATCCGCGCCAAGGGCGCCGATATCCTGGCGGCGATCCGCACCGACAAGCAGATCACCTCGGCGACCGAAGAGAAGCTGAAGGCTTTCCTCGACGGCTTCGCCAAGGTCTTCGCCTGACCGACCGCGCGCGGGGGCGGGAAACCGCCCCCCACCGTCTTGAAGAGACGGTCACGGAACGACCTCGAGCGGAATTGAAGGGCCGGCATGCCTAACCTCAAGGACCTAAAGAACCGGATCGCGAGCGTCCAGTCGACGCGCAAGATCACCTCGGCCATGAAGATGGTTGCGGCTTCCAAGCTGCGCCGCGCCCAGGAGCAGGCGGAAGCCAGCGGTCCCTACGCGGAGCGTATGGGCCGTATGCTGTCGTCCCTGGCCGCCAACGTGCAGGACAGCGGCAACGGGCCGAAGCTGATGACCGGGACGGGCGCCGACAAGGTGCATCTGCTGGTCGTCATCAGCTCCGACCGTGGCCTGTGCGGCGCCTTCAACGGCTCCATCGTCCGCGAGGCCAAGCGCCAGATCACCCGCCTGCAGGGCGAGGGCAAGACCGTCAAGGTGCTGACCGTCGGCCGCAAGGGCCGCGACCAGCTGCGCCGCGAGTTCGCCTCGCTGATCGTCGAGAGCTACGAGGATGTCGGCCGCCGCCGGCTCGGCTTCAGCGACGCCGACATGGTGGCGACGAAGGTGCTGGCGATGTTCGACGCCGGCGAGTTCGACGTCTGCTCCGTCGTCTTCAACAAGTTCAAGTCGGCGATCTCCCAGATCGTCACGGTTCAGCAGCTCATCCCGTTCGCCGTCCCCGGCGAGGCGGTCGCGGCCACCGACGAGGTGAAGCCGCTCTATGAGTTTGAGCCGGACGAGGAGCAGATCCTCGCCGAACTGCTGCCGCGCAACCTGTCCATCCAGATCTACCGCGCCCTCCTGGAGAGCGCCGCGTCCGAGCAGGGCGCCCGAATGACCGCGATGGACAACGCGACGCGCAACGCCGGCGACATGATCAACAAGCTGACGATCACCTACAACCGGACGCGCCAGGCCTACATCACCAAGGAGCTGATCGAGATCATCTCCGGTGCCGAAGCCCTGTAACGGCAGCATTCGACCCGTAGGGCCCAGCCCATTTGCGCCGGCGACGGCATACCGACACTTACCGAGTTCCTAGGGAGCTTTACTCCATGGCCACCACCAATTCTGTCGGCAAGATCACGCAGGTCACGGGCGCCGTCGTGGACGTGCAGTTCAACGGCGACCTGCCGGCGATCCTGAACGCCCTGCACACCCAGAACGACGGCAAGACCCTCGTTCTGGAAGTGGCGCAGCACCTGGGTGAGAGCACGGTCCGCACCATCGCCATGGACAGCACCGACGGTCTGGTGCGCGGCGCCGAGGTGTCCGACACCGGCGCGCCCATCGCCGTGCCGGTCGGCCCGGAGACGCTGGGCCGCATCATCAACGTCATCGGCGAGCCGATCGACGAGCGCGGCGCGGTCAACGCCGCCCGCTCGCTGCCGATCCACCGTCAGGCCCCGGACTTCGTCGACCAGTCGACGGACGCCGAAGTGCTGATCACCGGCATCAAGGTCATCGACCTGCTGGCTCCCTACGCCAAGGGCGGCAAGATCGGCCTGTTCGGCGGCGCCGGCGTCGGCAAGACCGTGACGATCATGGAGCTGATCAACAACGTCGCCAAGGCGCACGGCGGTGTATCGGTGTTCGCCGGCGTGGGTGAGCGTACCCGCGAGGGCAACGACCTCTACCACGAGATGATCGAGTCGGGCGTCATCAAGCTCGACGGCCCGGGCTCCAAGGTGGCCCTGGTGTACGGCCAGATGAACGAGCCGCCGGGTGCCCGCGCCCGCGTCGCGCTGAGCGGCCTGACGCTCGCGGAATATTTCCGCGACGAGGAAGGCCAGGACGTGCTGTTCTTCGTGGACAACATCTTCCGCTTCACGCAGGCCGGTTCGGAAGTGTCGGCTCTGTTGGGCCGCATCCCGTCGGCGGTGGGCTATCAGCCGACGCTGGGCACCGACATGGGCGCCCTGCAGGAGCGCATCACCTCGACGAAGAAGGGCTCGATCACCTCGGTGCAGGCCATTTACGTGCCCGCCGACGATCTGACCGACCCGGCCCCGGCCGCCTCCTTCGCCCACCTGGACGCCACCACGGTGCTGTCGCGCTCGATCGCCGAAATGGCCATCTTCCCGGCCGTGGACCCGCTCGACTCGACCAGCCGCATCCTCGACCCGCGCGTTGTCGGTGACGAGCACTACTCGGTCGCCCGTTCGGTGCAGAAGGTTCTGCAGACCTACAAGTCCCTGCAGGACATCATCGCCATCCTGGGCATGGACGAGCTGTCGGAAGAGGACAAGCTGGTCGTGGCCCGCGCCCGCAAGATCCAGCGCTTCCTGTCGCAGCCGTTCCACGTCGCCGAGGTGTTCACCGGCACCCCGGGCGTGCTGGTCCCGCTCGAAGAGACCATCAAGGGCTTCAAGGGCATCGTGAACGGCGACTACGATCACCTGCCGGAGGCCGCCTTCTACATGGTCGGCACCATCGACGAGGCGATCGCCAAGGCCAAGAAGCTGGCCGCCGCCTGATCCCACACCAGGGATTGCGGCATTCCGGCCCGGCCCCATCGGCCTTGCGAAGAGGCGTGAGAAGGCCGGGCGGAAATCGACATCAGCACACCCCCTCCCCCCGTCAGCGGGGGAGGGGGTTCCTATGAAGAGGCACCAGGAAACCCATGGCCGATAAAGTCGAATTCGAGCTGGTCTCGCCGGAAAAGCTGCTGAAGTCGCAGCCCGTGGACATGGTCGTGGTGCCGGGTTCGGAAGGCGATTTCGGCGTGCTCGCCGGTCATTCGCCGATGATCTCGACCGTGCGTCCGGGTGTCATCGACGTCTATGAAGGCGACCGCATCGTCGACCGCGTCTTCGTCGCCGGCGGCTTCGCCGAGGTGACCGAAGCCCGCTGCACCGTCCTGGCCGAGGAAGCGGTTGCGCTGACCGACCTGGACCGCGCCGCGGTCGAGAAGCAGATCAAGGACCTGTCCGAGGATCTGGACGACAGCAAGTCCGACGCCGAGCGGGCCGCCGCCGAGTCCAAGCTGGCCGTCGCGCGTGCCAAGCTGGACGCGCTGAGCCAGGGTTCCGCTCACTGAGCGGCAGCGGCCGTCGGCCTGCATTTTGGGGCGGACGGCATACATCTCTTCGACGGAACGGGCGGCTTGGGCTTCCAGGCCGCCCGTTTTCCGTTGCGACTTGGTTGCATCGCGGCGAAGACCGATTACATTCGAAGGCCTGAACCGTGAACCCCGCCGCATCCGATGGCAAAAGGCGGGGACATGGGGGACGGACCCTTTCCCGGAACGAACCTTTCCCGATATGAACCGGCCGCCACGGCAGGGCGGCCCAAAACGAGGCGGTAGAGCGGATCATGGCGCGTGCGCATTGGCGGATCGACGAGCTTCCCTGGGACCGTTTCGATGCCAGCAAGATCGATCCGGACCTGGTTCCGCTGATCAAGGCGGCGGCACTGGTGGAGTTCAACGCCGACGACTACACCGCCTATCTGTGCAACGTCTTCAGCGACGATCCTGAGTTCCAGGAGGCCGCCCACGGCTGGGCGGTGGAGGAGGTCCAGCATGGCGAGGCGCTTGGACGCTGGGCCGAACTGGTCGACCCGACCTTCGACTTCCGGGCGGCGGTCGAGCGGTTCCGCGCCGGCTATCGCGTGCCGATCGACCTCGACGCCTCGGTCCGCGGTTCGCGCACCGGCGAGATGATCGCCCGCTGCATGGTGGAGACCGGCACCAGTTCCTACTACGCCGCCATCGGCGATTCGACCGACGAACCGGTGTTGAAGGAGATCTGCCGCAACATCGCCGCAGACGAGCTGCGCCACTACAAGATCTTCTACACCTACGCTAAGAAGTATCTGGACCGCGAAGGGCTGAACAAGGTCCAGCGGCTGAAGGTGGCGCTGTCGCGCATCGGTGAGTCGGAGGACGACGAGCTGGCCTATGCCTATTACGCGGCCAACGCGCCGGCCGACGCCGTCTACGAGCACAAGCTCTACAACGCCGCCTACAAGCGCCGGGCGTTCGGCCGCTATCGCCGCAAACATGTCGACCGCGCCATCGCCATGGTGTTCAAGGCCTGCGGGTTGAAGCCGCACACCCGCCTGTGCCAGGTGGCATCGAGTGGCGCTTGGTGGTTCATCGATCGTCAGGCGCGGAAGCTGGCGGCGCAGGCGGTCTGATCCCTCGGGAAAGCTGGCGGTGCCGGTCTCTTTGGGGTAGCCATGGCGGCGCCAACCACCCAAAGAGGGGTCTCGGAGACATGAAGCTCTATTACAAGCCCGGCGCCTGCTCGCTGTCGCCGCACATTGTCCTGCGCGAGGCCGGACTGCCCTTCGAACTGGTCAAGGTCGATCTGGCGGCCAAGACGTTGGCCGACGGCAGCGATTTCCGCGCGGTGAACCCGAAGGGGCAGGTGCCCACCCTGGCGCTCGATGAGGGCAGCATCCTGACCGAGGGTGCGGTGATCGTGCAGTACGTCGCCGACAAGGTTCCTGCCAGCGGCCTGATCCCGGCGGCCGGCACGATGGAGCGCTACCGCGTGCAGGAGCTGCTGAACTTCATCGGGTCGGAACTGCACAAGGGCGTCGTCCCGCTGTTCCCGATGTTGAACGACGTGGTGTCCGACACCCACCGCCAATTCGCAACCAAGGTCCTGAGCGGCAAGCTGGCGGTGCTGAACCAGCAGTTGGAGGGCAAAGCCTACCTGACCGGCGACAGCTTCACCGTCGCCGATGCTTATGCCTACACGGTGCTGAGCTGGCTGCCGCGCATCAAGTTCGATCTGTCGCCCTTCCCGAACCTCACGGCCTTCGCCGAACGCGTCGCCGCCCGTCCGGCGGTGCAGGCGGCGCACGCTGCCGAAGCCCAGGGCTGAACGCCGGCCGGCCTGGATGAGGACCGGATGAAAAAGGCCCCGTCTCGCTGGAGACGGGGCCTTTTTCTTGTGGGCGCGCTGTCGGGGTCAGGCGGCGTTGGGCTTGCGCCGCATCGGGGTGTTGCCGCCGGGGGTGCCGGCCGCACGCGGCGCCTGCTTGCCGCTGCCGTTGCCATGGCTGTTGCCATGCGACACGGCGTGCGGGGCCGGGCGGCGGTCGTGGCGGTTCTGGTCGTTGCGGGCGGCGTCCGGACGCGGGGCGCCGGCCGGCTTGCCGGCCTTCTGCGGTGCCTTGGCGGGCTGCTGGGCGGCCTTGGGCGCCGCCTTCGGCGCGGCGGGGCGGGCCTGCTGCTGGTTGCGGTTGTTCTGGTTGCGGTTGCTGCCCGGCGCCTTGGGGCGGGGCGGCGGCTTGGACGACGCGTGGATCTGCGCCACCTCCACCGCGTGGTAGGGGTGGGTGGTGTCGGCCGGGATCGGCTGGCGGATCGTCTTCTCGATGTCCTTCAGATAGCCGACCTCTTCATGGTCGCAGAAGGACACCGCGCTGCCGTCGGTGCCGGCGCGCGCGGTCCGGCCGATGCGGTGGACGTAGCTTTCCGGCTCGTTCGGCAGGTCGAAGTTGATGACGTGGCTGATGCCGTCGATGTCGATGCCGCGCGCGGCGATGTCGGTCGCCACCAGTGCTCGCAGCTCGCCGTTGCGGAAGCTTTCCAGTGCACGGACGCGGGCCGACTGCGACTTGTCGCCATGGATGGCATCGGCGGTGATGCCGGCCTTCTTCAGATGGTCGGCGATGCGGTCGGCGCCGTGCTTGGTGCGGGCGAAGACGATGGTGCGGGCCATCGCCGAATCCTCGAGCAGATCGGCCAGCAGGCGGCGCTTGTCGGCGCGGTCGACGAACAGGACGCGCTGGTTGATGCGCTCCACCGTGGTCGACTGCGGCGTCACCTCGATGCGCTCGGCATCGGTCAGGATGCTGTTGGCGAGATCCACCACCGCGTCGGGCATGGTGGCGGAGAACAGCAGGGTCTGCCGCTCCTTCGGCAGCACCGCGACCACCTTCCGCACGTCGCGGATGAAGCCCATGTCGAGCATGCGGTCGGCCTCGTCGAGGACGAAGAACTCGATGGTGCCGAGGTTGACGTGGTTCTGCGCCATCAGGTCGAGCAGGCGGCCCGGAGTGGCGATCAGCACCTCGACGCCGCGGGCGATGGCGGCGACCTGCGGGCTCTGGCCGACGCCGCCATGGATGACGGTGCGGCGGATCGGCAAGTGGCGGCCATAGGTGGTGAAGCTGTCGCCGATCTGGAGCGCCAGTTCGCGCGTCGGGGTCAGGATCAGCACGCGGGGCGACTTGGCGGCCACGCGCTTCTTGTTCTGGAACAGCCGCTGCAGGATCGGCAGCGTGAAGGCGGCGGTCTTGCCGGTGCCGGTCTGGGCGAGGCCGAGCACGTCGCGGCCGGCCAGCAGCAGCGGGATGGCGCCGGCCTGGATCGGCGTGGCCGTGGAGTAGCCTTCCTCGGCGACGGCGCGCAGAAGAGGCTCGATCAGGCCGAGGCCGGAAAATTCGGTCATGGAAGCGATGGTCCTGGTCACCAGAATGGGGGCCGCGCCAGGAGGGAGCGGCCGGGCTTGCGCGCTCCGCGGCGGGTTGGCGCGGAGCCGTCGGGCGGCGGGCGATCAGGTGCCTGCGCGGGCTTGCGCGGCGCCGGGCGCCGTCCGACTCCGGACAGATAGGGCCGGTGGCTTGATTTGGCAAGCAAACTCGGCGCGCGGCAGGGGTGCGCCGTGCCGGTTCGGCTGAACAGGCGGAAGCTTGGCGGGAAAAAAGGGCGCGAACCGGCTCCCCTGTCATGCGGCATAGGGTCGCGCCCCGTGTCTTGGTGCCGAGGCTTACGGCTTCTTGATGACGCCGCAGGCGATGCGGTCGCCGGAATTGCCGGCTGGCTGGCTGAGGTAATCGTCGGGCTGGGCGTGGACGACGATCGAGGTGCCGCCCTGCTTGAACAGGCCGTCGGCGCCGTCCGTCAGTGTGACCATGTGGGTGATCGCCTCGAACCCGGCCTTGCCGGCCTCGTTGGCCCAGATGTTGGGCAACTCGCCGTAATGCATGTGCTCGGCCTCAAGCCCGTGCTTGGCGCCCTGGGCGGCGAAATGGCCGCCGGCCGCCTTGAAATCGGGGGTGCAGGCGCCGTTTTCGTGGATGTGGATGCCGTGCCAGCCCGGTGTCAGACCTTCCAACTGGCCATGCACCAGGATGCCATGCGGGAACTTGGTGAAGGTGACGGTGCCCAGCGGCTTGCCCTGCGCGTCGGCGACGGCGGCCTGGGCTGCGGGAGCAGGGGCGGGGGCGGATTGCTGGGCCAGGGCCGGAGCGGCGGCCAGCGACAGGCCGGCGAACAGCAGGGCGGGGGCGAGGGACAGGGTGCGGGGCATTCTGGTGGGTCCTCCGTCTTGAGTGTTGGCGCATTGGCCGGCGCGCCTGGACGGCCGGCGGGGTGACGACTTCATGCCGCTGCGAAACCGCTCTGGGATTGCGAACGGTTTTCAGTATGATGGGGGCATCGGCAAGCAAAGACCAGGGTTGGGGTTATGACGTCGCGTCTGGAAGCGTTGTGCATGGAAAAGGGCCTGAAGATGACCGGCCAGCGTCGTGTCATTTCACAGGTGTTGTCGGAGGCGGACGACCACCCCGATGTCGAGGAGGTGCATCGCCGCGCCGTGCAGATCGACCCGCGCATCTCCATCGCCACCGTCTACCGCACCATGCGGCTGCTGGAGGACGCGCAGGTGATCGAGCGCGTTGACCTTGGCGACGGCCGCGCCCGCTATGAAGAGGCGACGGCGGACCACCACCATCACCTGATCGACACCCGCACCGGCCGGATCATCGAATTCGCCAGCCCGGAGCTGGAGGCGATGAAGGAGCGGATCGCCCGCGAGCTTGGCTACAAGATCGTCGGGCACCGGCTTGAAATCTACGGGGTGCCGCTGGACGACGCGGCCGACGGCGTCCGGGATGAGGAGGAGCGTCCATGACCGATCCCCGTTTTCCTGAGGCCGACCAGCCCATCGCCGAGGCCATCGCCTGCCGGGATGCGGTGCAGCGCTGCTACTCCGGCCTGTGCCGCTGCGGCCAGCCGGAGCGCTATGCGCTGGAAGCGGCGGTGACCGTCTACCGCTACCACCATCCGGAGATTCCGCCGGCCCAGGCGGAGACCATCGTCAGCCATTGGGTGGCGGGGCCGGTTCGGCATTGAGGTTCCCGGCGGCAAGACAGTCGCCGGCGGATGGGTTTATGAAAATAGTCCTTGATCGTCTCCGCATAAAATCCTAAAACCAAACCCGTCAAGGCGACGGGTCCGCCCCTGGACCTTACGCCCGACAGCACCAGAGCTCCCCCTCGCTTCGGTCCGAAAAGGGCCGGCCGGACACTCCCAAGTCCGGCCGGCCCTTTTTGTTTTCGCGTTTCGCCCGCGGCCGGCGCTGCGTCCCGCACGCACCCCCGACAACCGGGTGGCGGAACGAATCCCCCCGCCATACTCCCCGCGGGATCCGCAGGAACGCGAAAGGAAATCATACCCATGTCGACGAGCATCGCCCAGGCATTCGTCAAGCAGTTCGAGCGCGAGGTCCATGAGGCTTACCAGCGCATGGGCTCCAAGCTGCGCAACACGGTGCGCGGCAAGAACAATGTGCAGGGCGCCTCCACCGTCTTCCAGAAGGTCGGCAAGGGCGCCGCCGCCACGAAGTCGCGCCACGGCGCGGTTCCGGTGATGAATCTGGACCATACGCCGGTGGAGTGCGCGCTGTACGACTTCTATGCCGGCGACTGGGTCGACCGGCTGGACGAGTTGAAGACCAACATTGACGAGCGGCAGATCATCGCCAATGCCGGCGCCTATGCGCTGGGCCGCAAGACAGACGAACTGCTGATCGCCGAGCTGAACAGGTCCGTCAACTATGCCGGCAGCGCCACCGACGGGCTGACCAAGGCCAAGATCCTGACGGCCTTCGAGATGATGGGCGAGGCCGACGTGCCGGACGACGGCCAGCGCTATGCCGTCGTCGGCTGGAAGCAGTGGAGCCAGCTGCTGGGCATCGAGGAGTTCGCCAGCGCCGACTATGTCGGCTCCGACGAGCTGCCCTGGCGCGGCACCCAGGCCAAGCGATGGCTCGGAACGCTGTGGCTGCCGCATTCCGGCCTGACGCTGAGCGGCAACGTCCGGCTCTGCCACTGGTACCACAAGACGGCGGTCGGCCACGCGGCGGGTGCCGACGTGAAGACCGACATCACCTGGCACGGCGACCGTGCAGCGCATTTCGTCAACAACATGATGAGCCAGGGCGCCGCGCTGATCGACACCAGCGGCGTGGTCACCCTGCGCTGCCTGGAGAGCTGAACGGAGGAAGGCGAGCGGCCCTCCCTTTCCCATCCCCCACACAAAATCCGGAGTCTTCGATCCATGGCCTATGCGTCCAAGGATTTGAGCGTGCTCGCCTATGCGAACGGCTTCACGCTCTGGCACTACACCACGCATGACGTGGCAACCGACGTCGATACCGCCGGCTATTTCAACGCGGCGGCCGACCTGCTGCGGGTGGGCGACATGCTGCTGGCGAACTGCGCGGTCGGCGGCGCCACCCCCGCCACCGGCGTGCTGGTGGTGGCGGCCAGCGCCAACGGGTCGGTCGACGTCGCCAACCTGACGCCGTTCGGTAGCGTCAACAGCGACTGATCCGCCGAAGGGAAGGGCGCCGCACCGACGGCGCCTTCCGCTCGCCTTCCGCTTCATGCCCGCTACCCGGAGACATGTCCCATGGCCCTGACCGCCATCGGCCTGTGCGGCCGTGCGCTGATCAAGCTCGGCGCCACCGCCATCGCTTCTTTCGAAGACGGCTCCGCCGAGGCTGAGGTGGCCGCCGCACTTTACGGGCCGACGCGCGATGCGCTGCTGTCGGCAAACGCCTGGAGCTTCGCCAGCGTGCAGGCCACGCTGCCGCGGCTGGCCGAGCCGCCGGGCGGCCGATGTAGGACAGGGTGACGGTGCCGGCATCGCACAGCAG
>NZ_WHOS01000120.1 GCF_013340935.1 Azospirillum melinis
CCCCCAAGCCCGCCACCCAGGCCTCCCTGTCCGCGGCGGTCCTCGACATTCTCGCTTTCCCGTCCGCCCTGCCACCGCATCGCCACTCTCCTTCGCCCGCCCGTCCCGATCGTCAGGCCCGGTGGAGACGAAACCATCAAGGGCTTCCCACGTTCCCTGCGGGACCGGCGGCAAGACCAGGAACCGGTGCGGAACGGCTTGAAAATCCCACCCCGCTCCCCATCTGGAGACTGGCCGAAGACCGTCTGGGCAGAACCGCTCGGGCTGTGCCGCCCCCCATCTTTCCCGCCCCGGCGGGAGAGAGCCTTCGTGGGGGCGCCGGCCGTCTGGAACATGCCCATGCCGGGGCCTGTTTTGCTTTATCGGAGCCTCCTGCGGCGGTGTTGCGCCGCCGCGGCTCCCGTTTCACGACGCCACACACGAACAAGAGCCGGCCGGCACCGAAATCCATCGGTCCGCCCATCCGGCCTGGAGGATTTTCATGACGACCCCGATCGTTTCCGCCCTTTCGCAGACCGCCCGCCATTTTGCCGTCCAGCCCGCGCTTGCGCCGGTCCATCTGGCCTCTACCCGCCTCTCCGCTGGCCAATTCGCCGCAGCTGAGAGCAAAAAGCCCGATTTTCGCTCCAAGCCTGAGCCGTCCGGCTTGACCCGGGGCGAACTGCGGCAGATTGTGCTCGACATCCTGGGCTGATCCTGTCGGCCCGGGCTCGTCCCTTTCTACCCATCCACGACGATAGGAGATCACCATAGCCAAGCTCTACGACGCGGACCCCGTCCGCGAAGGCCCGCGCCTCAACCGTGAAATCACCGCCCGTATGGTCCGCCTCGTCGGCGCCGACGGCGAGATGGTCGGCGTGGTGCCGCTCCGCCAAGCGCTGGAAGCCGCCGCGGATGCCGACCTCGACCTCGTCGAAGTGGCGCCCCAGGCGGATCCGCCTGTCTGCAAGATCCTCGATTACGGCAAGTTCCGTTTCGAGGAGCAGAAGAAGGCCAACGAGGCGCGGAAGAAGCAGAAGATCATCGAGCTGAAGGAAATCAAGCTTCGGCCGAACATCGACGATCACGATTATGACGTGAAGATGCGTTCCGCTGTCCGCTTCATCGAGGAAGGCGACAAGGTCAAGATGACCATGCGCTTCCGCGGTCGCGAGATGGCGCACCAGGATCTCGGTCTGAACGTGCTCGTCCGCGTGCGTGACCAGCTCCAGGACATCGCCAAGGTCGAGCAGATGCCCCGGGTCGAAGGCCGCATGATGGTCATGGTGCTGGCCCCGCGCTGAGCCTGGACCAAAGGGATCTCGCGGGGCGGTCCGCCGCCCCGCCCCTTTCTCCTTTCGGCCATTTTTTCTCACTGACTGTAAATTCCACCGCGAATTTCTCCGCTTTCAAATCGCGCCGGATCAATCCCGGAACATCTCGCGTAATACGGCGGAATAATACCCGACTATTCGCATTGGGTTATTGACCCCGTCGGCATCGAACGGGAATCATCGGACTTCCCGTGTCTCACTCCCCCCGTGTTCCGGAAAGTCGTTGTTATGAAGGACGAACGTGTCGAGCCCGCCTGGGAGCCCATCTCCGGCGAACGGCAGTTCCGCCTGCTGGTCCAGAGCGTGGTCGACTATGCGATCTTCATGCTCGATCCCGCCGGCGTCGTCCGCAGCTGGAATGCGGGGGCGGCCCGGATGAAGGGCTATGCCGCCGACGAGATCATCGGCCGGCATTTCTCCAGCTTCTACACGCCGGAGGACCGCGCCGCCGACATGCCGCAGCGCGCACTCGCCACCGCCCTGTCGGAGGGCAGGTTCGAGGCGGAGGGCTGGCGCCTGCGCAAGGACGGCACCCGCTTCTGGGCCAGCGTCGTCATCGACCCCATCCGTGACGAGACCGGGATCTTGCGCGGTTTCGCCAAGATCACCCGCGACATCACCGAGCGCCGCAAGGCCCAGCAGGCGCTGGATGAGGCGCGCGAGGCCCTGGCCCAGGCGCAGAAGATGGAGGCGGTCGGCCAGCTGACCGGCGGCGTCGCCCACGACTTCAACAACCTGCTGCAGGCGATCAGCAGCAGCCTGGAACTGATCGACCAGCGGCTGTCGGCCGGGCGCAGCGACATCGCCCCCTTCACCGCCACCGCCCGCGCCGCGGTGGACCGGGCCGCCACCCTGACCCGTCGCCTGCTGGCCTTCGCCCGGCGCCAGCCGCTGAGGCCGGAGCGCGTCGATTTGAACGCGCTGGTGGCCGGGCTGTGGGACCTGCTGGGCCGCTCGGTGGGCGAGCAGATCCGGCTGGAGCGGCGGCTGGGGGAGCCGCTGTGGCCGGTCCATGCCGACGTGAACCAGATCGAAAGCGCCCTGCTGAACCTGGTGATCAACGCCCGCGACGCCATGGCGGACGGCGGATGCGTGACGGTGGAAACCGCCAACGCCGCTTTCGCCCCGGCCGACCTCGTCAACGATCCCGGGGTGGAGGCCGGCGACTATGCCGTGCTGACCGTGCGCGACAGCGGGACCGGCATGCCGCCCGACGTGCTGGCCCGCGTTTTCGAACCCTTCTTCACCACCAAGCCGATCGGCCAGGGCACCGGCCTGGGGCTGAGCCAGCTCTATGGCTTCGCCCGCCAATCCGGGGGCTTCGTCCGCATCGACAGCGCGGTCGGCCGCGGCACCGCGGTGCATCTCCACCTGCCGCGCGATCATGCCGCCGCCGCTTGCACCGGGCAGGCGGAGCCCGCCGCCGTGCCTGCGCTGCCGCCCGGCCGGACCGGCCGGGGCACCGTGCTGGTGGTGGAGGACGAGGAACTGGTCCGCATGCTGCTGGTGGAGGTGCTGGAGGGCGATGGCTACACCACGCTGGAAGCCGCCGACGGCACCTCGGCGCTTGCCCAACTGACAAATGCCCAAGCGGGCGCCAAGGGGGAGGCCGGGGCGAATCCGCCGGTCGACCTGCTGGTGACCGATGTCGGACTGCCCGGCCTGAACGGCCGCCAGCTGGCGGAGGCGGCGCAGGCGCACTATCCCGATCTGAAGGTCCTGTTCCTGACCGGCTATGCCTTTCAAGCCCTGGACGACAGGCACGGCGACGGCGAGGATGGGCTTGGGCACAACATGCGCATGCTGGCCAAGCCTGTGGCGGTCGACGCCTTCCGCGCCATGGTGCGGAAGCTCCTGTCCGACGGCCTTTCCGACAGCCCTTCCGACGGCCCGGCCGGCGGATGACGCCCGCTGCCCTGTCCCATCCTGCCCCGCCTTTCCCCCGGCCTCTAGGGAGACCTGAGACGATGCACCCGCTCGCCCGCGTCTCGACGCTGCTGCTCTCCCTGACCGTTCTCACGGTTCTGGTCGCGGTCCTGCTGACGCCCCTGCCGGCCTTGGCCAAGCGCTCGGCAAAAAAGACCTCCGGGCCGGTCGCCGCGGAGATCCTGATGGACGCCGGCAGCGGCACGGTCCTGCAGGGGCGCAATGCCGACACCCTGACCTATCCGGCATCGCTGACGAAGATGATGACGCTGATGCTGACCTTCGAGGCGCTGGAGCGCGGCACGCTGCGGCTGGACCAGAGCCTCGTGGTGTCGCAGCATGCCGCGTCGATGCCGCCGTCGCGGCTGTGGCTGGCCCCCGGCAGCACCATCACGGTGGAGCAGGCGATCCTGGCGCTGGTCACCCGCTCGGCCAACGACGTCGCGGTGGTGCTGGGCGAGGCGCTGGGTGGCAGCGAGACGGCCTTCGCCGCCAAGATGACCGCCCGTGCCCGGGCGATCGGCATGCGCCGCACGGTCTTCCGCAACGCGTCGGGCCTGCCCGACCGGCTGCAGCGGACGACGGCGCGCGACATGGCGATCCTGTCCCGCGCGCTGATCCGCGGCCACGCCCGCCATTACGCCTATTTCCAGCGCCGCAGCTTCGACTGGCAGGGCGACACGGTCTATGGCCACAACCGCCTGATGGCGCGCTACCCCGGCATGGACGGCATCAAGACCGGCTACATCGCCGCCTCCGGCTTCAACCTCGCCGCCTCGGCGGTGCGGGACGGCCGCCGCCTGATCGCGGTGGTGATGGGCGGGCACAGCGCCAACTCCCGCGACGACCGGGTTGCCGACCTGCTGGATGCCGGCTTCAAGCGCCCGACCAGCCCGGCCAAGCCGGCACCCGTGCAGCCGGATCTGCTGATCACCAAGAACAGCGCCTCGATCGCCCAGCGCAGCACGGCGGTGAGCGTGGGCGCCCCTGCGGTGAAGCCCTCCGCTGCGAAATCCACCGGCGGCCTTTCCACCGATGGTCCCTGGTCCATCCAGGTCGGCGCCTTCGCCAGCCATGCCGCCGCACAGAGCAGCGCCCGCGCCACGGCCAAGCGCCTGGGCGCCCTTGCCGCCGGCACGAGCCCTGCGGTCGTCCGCTCCGGCGGTCTCTACAAGGCTCGGCTGACCGGCTTTGCCGCGACGAAGGCCGATGCGGCCTGCACCGCCCTGAAGACGGTCGGGAAGGGCTGCTTCGCGCTTCAGGACCAATGACGCGCTGCGGAAGGCGTCTTTGGATTTCGTTTTGGATCGGGGGCCTGTTCTCGGTTATGTAGGGGGCGATGGCCTCCCTCTCCGAAGCGACTCTTCTGGCGTTTGATCTGCACGCCGCAGGACGGTTTGCCGAGGCGGAAACCCTCTATGCCCGTGTGCTGGAGGCCGAGCCGGGATATCCGGACGCGCTTCATCTGTCCGGTATCCTGCTGGGCCAGACCGGACGGCTGGAGGAAGGGCTGGCCCGGATCGCCGAAGCCGTGGCCCGGCGGCCGGACTCGGCGGAGTATCTCCTCAATTACGGCAATCTGCTGCGTGCCGCCGGCCGCACCGGGGCCGCGATGGACGCCTACCGCCGGGCGCATGCCCTGGGCGCGCCGCAGGCTGCCGAGCCGCTGTCCGGGCTGCTGCTGGATCACGGCACACGGTGCCTGGACGGCCGCGATCCGACCGCTGCCGAGGCGGCCTTCGCGGAGGCATCGCGTTTGCGTCCCGGCGATCTCCGCATCCGCACCGGGCTGGCGGATACCCGCTTCGACCGGCAGGACTGGGAGGCCGCCCTGGCGGCTTACCGCGCCGTCCTGGCGCTGTCTCCGTCCTCGCACCTCGTCTGGTACAATTCCGGGGCCGCCGCCTGCAACGCCGGGCGGATGGCGGAGGCGGCGACCGCCTTCCGGTGTGCCGGTACCCTCGCCCCCGATCATCTGGATACGCAGGAATACCTCGTCGCGACGCTTTTCCACTGCGGGCGGATGGCGGAGGCGGCAAGCGAAGCCTGTGCCATCCTGACGCGGAAAGCGAAAGCGGCACGGAAGGGGCAGCAGGGCGTCGGAATGGCGCCGGTTCCCGCAGCTTCGCAGGACAGCCGGACGCGGCGGATCATCAGTTTCAGCCTGTGGGGCTCTGCATCCCTGTACACGCAGGGCGCGCTGGAGAATGTCCGGCTTGCGGCCGAGTTCTATCCGGACTGGACTTGCCGCATCTACCATGACGAGTCCGTGCCGGCATCCGTTCTCGGCGAGCTGGCCGCGGCGGGGGCGGAGCTGGTCGCCATGGAAGCGGGCAGCGGACCGGTGCGAGGCCTGTTCTGGCGCTTTCTCGTCTCCGACGACCCGACGGTCAGCCATTTCCTGTGCCGCGACGCCGATTCCCGTTTGAACAGCCGGGAGCGGGCCGCAGTGGATGCCTGGCTGGCCTCCGGCCTGCCCTTCCACGTCATGCGCGATCACATCATGCACACCGAGCTGATGCTGGCCGGCATGTGGGGCGGG
>NZ_WHOS01000121.1 GCF_013340935.1 Azospirillum melinis
ATGAGGGGGGACGGATGAGGGGGCGGTTCAGCCGAACCGGTCGATCAGGAAGGGGGTCGGGTCGATGTCGGTGCGGCCGTCGAGCAGCAGGTCGGCGGTCATGCGGGCGACGACCGGCGCCAGGGTGAAGCCGTTGGACGTCACCGTGTTGAAGAAGCCCGGCAATCCCGGCACCGGGCCGAGGATCGGCGCGCCGTCGATGTTGATGTTCATCGCCGCCCAGGCGCGCACCACATGCAGCCCGGCGATCTGCGGCAGCACATGGCGGGCGACCCACAGGTTGCCTTCGATGCTGGAGCGCGACACCGTGTTGAAACGGCGCGCCGGATCGAAGACGGCGGTCCAGGCGCCGCCGATGATCAAGCCCCCGGTGACCGCCTGCTTCAGGCTGAGATGGCGGTCGGCATGGGCGACGAGCTGGCCGACCAGCTTGGGCGCCGGCTCGGTGACGATCATCTGCAGGGGCGCGCTGTGGACCGGCACGTCAATGCCGACCAGCCGCCCGGTCTCGCGCGCCCACGGGCCGCTGGCGTTGACGATCTGTTTGGCGCGGATGCGGCAGCGCGAGGTCTCGACCCGCCAGCCGCCGCCCTCGACGGACGGCAGGGCTGCGATGCCCGTGACATTCACCCCGCGCAGGAAGCGGGCACCCTGGCGGCGCGCCTGCTCCAGCACAGCGTATGTCGCGCGCAGCGGGTTGATCTTGCCCTCCTGCGGGGCGTATTCGGCGCCGACCAGCCCGTCCGACAGGGCGGGAGCGAGGCGGCGCAGTTCGGCCGCGTCGATGATGGCGTTCTCGACGCCGTATCGCCGCTCCAGCGCCGCCTTGGCGCGCAGGAACTCCATGCCGGCCGGGCTGTCCGCCACCATCAGCCCGCCGGTGACCGCCAGTTCGAAATCGGCATCGCAAGCCTTCTCCAGTTCCCGCCACAAGGCGATGGAGCGCGGGCCGAGCGTCAGCGTCGCCGCCGCCGGCCCGCCGCCCGCCTCGGCCTTGGCGCCGAAGTCGAAGGACAGCAGCTGGACATGCAGGCTGCCGGCATTGGCGCCCGAGGCCTGCAAATTGGTGTCGCCGCGCTCGACGACCAGCACGTCGCGGCCGGCCTGGGTCAGGTAATAGGCGAGGCAGGAACCGACCACGCCGCCGCCGACGATCAGGATCTCCGCCTCCTGATCGGGCAGCGGGCCGTCCTCCAGCGGGCGGGCGAGGTTGGGGGTGATGGCGCGCTGGTGGCCGCCCCATTCCGGCTTCTCGAAGGCGAAGGCGCCGGCCGGCGTCGGCTTGGCCGGCAGGCGCGGCGCCAGATACTGGTCGGGCGACCGCTTCCTGCCGGTCGCCTGCTCCAGCAGCAGGGCGGCGGTCGCGGCGCAGTAGCGCCCCTGGCAGCGGCCCATGCCGAGCCGGGTGTTGCGCTTCAGCGCCGCGAGGCTGTCATGGCCGGCGGCAATCTCGGCACGGACGCGGCCGAAGGTGACCTCCTCGCAACGGCACAGCATGGCATCGTCGGGTACGGACTCGAGCCGAACCGGCGGCGCCCGGTAGATCGACCACAGCGCCGCCTGGAAGCCGTCGGCCCGCCGCAGATCGGCCAGCGCCCGCCGGCTCTCCTCCGGGTCGCCGTCGCTCAGGCCGAGCTGGGTGGCGGCGGCGATGCCGGCGAGGCGTCCGCGCGCCTGCGCCACCTTCGACCCGCCGAGATCGACACCGTCACCGACGGCGAAGACCCCCGCCACGCTGGTGGCGCCGTCCACCGCGATCTCGGTGGCGAGATAGCCGAGATGGCGATCTTCGACCAGCCGGTGGGCGCAGCCGAGCGCGCGGGCGATCTCGGTCGAGGGGATGAAACCGTAGCCCAGGCACAGCGCGTCGGCGGGAACGGTGACGGCCTCGCCCAGCCGGGGAGCGCCATCGGTGCCGAGCGGGGCGTAACGCACCCGCTCCAGCCGGCCCTCCCCCGCCGCCGCGACCACCCCATGCCCCCACAGCACCGGCACTCCGGCTCGCCGCAGCCTCAACAGATAGCGCGCGCCGTCGCCGATCAGGCCGGGGGCGGCGCGCAGCGCGGTCAGCATCTGCCGCCATTGGGCGGGCGACGGGCGCGGCGCGCTTTCCAGCACGGCGAGCACCTCTACGCCGCCCTCCACCAGCTCGCAGGCCAGTTGCAGATTGAGCGGACCGTTGCCGGCGATCACCACCCGGCGGCCGGGCGCCACGCGGTAGGCGCGCGCCAGGGTCTGGCCGGCTCCGGTCGTCATCACGCCGGGCAGCGTCCAACCCGCGAAAGGCGCCGGCCGCTCATAGGCGCCGCCGGCGATCACCAGCCGGCGCGGCCGGTAGACGGTCTCGCGCCCGGCAACGACGGCGACGACCTCGTCGGGGGCATGGGCGCCCCACACCGTCGCCTCCTGGACGATGGCGGCGCCGGCTGCCTTCGCCGCGTCGAGCAGGGCGAGGCCGGCGCGGAACTGCCGGTCGGTCGGCCGGTCGGCGCGGTGCGAGGGGGCGAGCGGCTTGAAATACTGGCCGCCGCTCTGCGGCCGCTCGTCGAGCACCACCACGTCGGCGCCGCGCCGCGCCGCCGCTTCGGCAGCCGCCAGACCGGCCGGGCCGGCGCCGATCACCAGCACATCGACCGTCCGCTCCTCCGGCGCGTCGCCCACCGGCGGCGGCACCAGCGGGGCCAGCGGATCCTCCGGCGTGCCGGCCGGCGGCTGCGAGCGGATGGTCTGGCCGTCGGCCACCTTGGTCAGGCAGGCGCGCTGGCTCGCCTTGCCGTCCACCGTCACCAGACATTCGAAGCAGGCGCCCATGCCGCAGTAGAGACCGCGCCGCCCGCCGTCGCGGCTGTGACGGTAGGCGGCGACGCCGTGCGCCGCCAGGGCCGCCGCCACCGTCTCCCCGGCCAGCGCGGGGATCCGTTCGCCGTCATAGGTGATCTCGATGGGAGCGCCATTGCGGCGGACGCTTGGATGTTCGAGGCGCATGGGCGGTCGCTTTGTCCGGATGCGGTGGAAAGCGCTTTTCGAGGGTACGTCAATTAGCGCTGGATTCCTGTATACAGGTAGTATACGAGTAGTATTTAGGCAAGGTCAAAAATTAGGCAGGAGCTTGGGGGAACCCATGACGGCATTGCGCGGCACCTACACGGTCCTCATCACCCCCTTCACCGCCGACGGTGGTGCTGTGGATGTTCCGGCGCTCAGGAAGCTGGTGAACTGGCAGATCGAGCAGGGCATCCACGGGCTGATCCCGCTCGGCAGCACCGGCGAGTTCCTGTCGATGACCCCGGAGGAGCGGGCGCAGGTCATCGAGATCTGCGTGACCGAGGCGGCGGGCCGCGTGCCCGTGCTGATCGGCACCGGCGCCGAATGGACGCGCGACGCCGTTGCGCTGGCCAAGGAGGCGGAAAGCATGGGCGCCGACGGGGTGATGGTGATCCCGCCCTATTACAGCTCGCCGACGCCCGACGAACTGTTCGAGCATTACCGCCGCATCGGCGAGGCGATCTCGCTGCCGGTGATGATCTACAACAACCCGGCGACCGCCAATGTCGACCTCACCCCGCCCATCGTCGCGCGGCTCAGCGAGATCGACAACGTCCTCTACATCAAGGAATCGACGCTGGAGGTGACGCGGGTCCGCGACATCATCGAGCTGTGCGGCGACCGCATGACGGTGTTCGCTGGCATCCTCGGCTATGAATCCTTCTGGCTCGGCGCCCAGGGCTGGGTCGCCGTCTGCTCCAACTTGATCCCGCGCGATTCCGCCCGCCTGTTCGAGCTGGTGGCCGACCATGGCGACAAGGAGCAGGCGCTGGCGCTCTATAAGAAGATGCTGCCCATCGTCCGCTGGGTCGGCGGCCACCGCTACGTCGCCGCCTCGAAGACCGGGCTCGGCATGATGGGCCTGCCCGTCGGCGCCCCCCGCGCGCCGCGCCTGCCGTTGCCGGAGGCCGACGCCGAGGCCCTGCGCGCCGATCTGGCGGCCTACGGCCTGATCGACTCCCTCGCCTGATCGCTTCGCCCGATTCCGAGATCCGAACACCAGAAAAGGGGTTTACGATGACCATTCGCACGCTGCTGATCGCTGCCGGCCTGACCCTGTTCGCCCTCCCCGCTGCTGCCCAAACCGCCGCCTGCAAGCCGGCGGTCGCCGATTCCGAGCTGGTCAAGCCCGGCACGCTGGTGATGTCGACCAACCCGACCCTGCCGCCGATGCAGTTCGTCGACAGCAGCGGCCAGCTGAAGGGCATGCGCATCACGCTGGGCAACGAGATCGCCAAGCGCCTGTGCCTGACGCCGGAATATGTCCGCATCGAGTTCTCGGCGATGATCCCCGGCCTCCAGGCCGGCCGCTGGGACCTGATCAACACCGGCATCTTCTGGACCGAGGAGCGGGCCAAGATGATGCCGATGATCAACTATGAATCCCAGGCGATCAGCATCTCGGTGAGCAAGGGCAACCCGCTGAAGATCACCAAGCCGGAGGATCTGTCGGGCCGTCCGGTCGGCGTCGAGCTGGGCGGCTTCGAGGAGCGCAAGCTGCGCGAACTCGACAAGATGATTGTCGCCAAGGGGCTGAAGCCGATCGAGATCAAGACCTTCGACAATTTCGCCACCGCCTATCAGGCGCTGCGCGCCGGCCAGACCGAGGCGTCGGTTGCCATCGACCCGACCGCGGCCGAATACGCCAAGCGCGGCGACTTCGAGCGCGCCCTGCACGGCCTGTTCCCGACCCCGGTCGCCCTGGCGATGAAGAGCAAGACGCTGAGCGAGGCCGTGGTCGGCGTCCTCAACGACATGCAGAAGGATGGTTCGTACAAGGCGCTGATGGACGAGTACGGCCTGCTGCCCAACGACGGCGCCTTCAAGGTCAACGGCCCCGGCATGTGAGACGCGTAACGCGGGCGGCGGTGGAGACCTTCCCCCCGCCGCCCGCGCATCTGACAAGAGTGAAAAGGTGACGGAATGACCAGCGGCTGGAACTGGGACGGCTTCTTCGAGTACCTGTTCAACGGGTATCTGTTCAGCGGAGCGATCACCACCCTGTGGCTGACGCTGGCGGGCATTGCCGGCGGCCTCGTGCTCGGCTGCGTGCTGGCGCTGCTGCGGCTGTCGCCCTATCGCTGGGTCGCACGGGTGGCGCAGACCTACATCTGGGTGTTCCGCGGCACGCCGCTGCTGGTCCAGCTCATCATCATCTACACCGGCCTGCCGCAGATCGGCATCAAGCTGTCGGTGACGGAATCGGCGCTGATCGGCCTGATCCTCAACGAAGCGGCATATCTGGCCGAGATCATCCGCGGCGGCATCCTCGGCGTCGCCGCCGGGCAGAGCAATGCCGGCCGGGCGCTCGGCCTGAATTCGGCCCAGGTGATGGCCTACATCGTGCTGCCGCAGGCCGTCCGCATCATCATTCCGGCGCTGGGCAACAGCGTGAACGGGCTGCTGAAGACGACCTCGGTAACCTCCGTCATCTCGATGGAGGAGCTGCTGCGCAGCACCCAGCTGCTCATCCAGGAGCGCTTCATGGTGCTGGAACTGTTCACGGTGGCCGCCCTCTATTACCTGCTGATGACCTCGCTGTGGGACATCGTCCAGCGCCGCATCGAGCGCCATTTCGGTCGCGCCTACCGCAACATCGCCATCGTCGACGGCCAGTGAAGGGCACTCGGCCATGAGTCCTCCACTTCCCCCGGCCC
>NZ_WHOS01000122.1 GCF_013340935.1 Azospirillum melinis
CGATGTGAACTAGGCAGGAGGCAGGTGGGTCAACAGGAGGCTGTCGGCGGTGAGAGACGTGCGTCGTGTATGTCTGAACGCGGACGTCAACACCGGAGGTCTACATCTCACTATTCGCCGGCAGCGTCAGATGGGGATAAGAGACAGGTACAGGGCGGAGGCGGTCCCGTGGGGGCCGGCGGTTCCGGCGGTGCCTTGCAGCGACACCTCTCCGGCGGCGGCCACGATCTGGATGTTGCCGTCGCTTTCGGCGTCCAGCCCGATGCCGGCGACCTCGAAATCGGCGGACGACGCGCCGCCCTTGCCCCTGATGGAGACGCCGCCGGACGACAGCAGCCCCACCCTGCCCTGGAGCATGACGCCCCAGGACTCGATGGAGTCCGCTTCGCTGGCATCGCCGTCGATCAGGATGGCGTCGGCGGCGGTGGAGCCGGCAACGACGGTCGGCCCGCCGTCGACGTTGCTTTCGATCAGCACACCGGCGTTCCGGCTGTCGGACTGGGAGGTCGTCTTGCCATGGATGGCGATCTTGCCGGTGGCGGCGCCGATGGTCGAACTGCCATTGATCAGGACGCCATGGGTGCTGTTGCCGTACCCCTCGCCCTCGCCGCGGATCGAGATGGAGCCGTGGCCGGTGTAGAGCGAACTGTTGGCGATCGACACGCCGGCCCAGTCGCCATAGTCGGCCTTGGCCGCCATGCTGGCCGGATCGCTGCCGCCGCCCAGGACGATGTCGCCGTCCGCGGTCGCGATGCTGCTGCTGCCCAGGCTGATGGCGCCGCCATAGCCGCTGCGGTTGCTGTTCAGCGTGACCGGCCGGTCGGCGGCGACGATGTGGCTGTCCATCAGGGAGATGCCGGACGCCGCCCTGAGCGTCACGGTGCCGTCGGAGGTCAGGCTGGTGTCGTAATCCAGAAAAAGGCTGCCGCCCGACTCCAGCGTGATGGGGGCGTTGCCGTTGCGGATCACGGCGCCGCTCAGCAGGATGTCGCGGCTGGAGTTGGCGCCGCCCCTGATGTCGATGGCCCCGTTGCCCAGCACGGCGATGGAGGAGTCGTCGGTGACGCGGATCGCATCGTTGCCTTGGGAGCCCTCGCCATGCCCCTCGGTGCCGGTGATGGAAACGGCGCCGCCCCCGGTCTGGAGCGCGGAGGAGGACAGCAGCACGCCGACATTGTCGCCGTAATACATGCCGTTGCCGCCCTCCCCGTTCAGCGTGATCGAGCCGGTCCCGGTGGTCAGCTGGCTGTCGTACAGCGCGATGCCGTGGTTGCCGTCGCCGTTGTTCTCGCCGCCGTGACCGTTGATCAGGATGGAGCCGGCGCCGGTCGAGACGATTGTGTCGTGGAACTCCACGCCGACCCGGTCGGAGCTTGGCGAATAGCCGCCGGAGATGCCGGTGGCGGGCTTCATCGCCGGGTTGGAACCGCCGCCGACGATGAAGGCGCCGCCGTTGGTGGTGATGGCGATGGGCGACGTGCCGGAGGTCGCCGCCGTCCGCACGATGCCGTTGCCGGTGCCGGTCGCGGCGTTCAGGGTGAGGGTGAGCGCGCCCGCGGTCGACACGATGCTCTGGTTGACGACGATGTTGCGGTGGGCCTTCAGCGTCAGCGAGGCATCCCCGCCGGCCGTCTTCAGGATCTCCTGATCGATGGTGATGTCGCCGGCATCGGTCCCCGACGCATCGGTCTGCAGCGTGACGCTGGTTCCGCCATTCAGCGAGGTCTGGATGCTGTCGGCGGTGATGGTGCCGCCGGTCGCCGCCACCGTGATGTCGGTCGGGTCGAGCAGCCAGAAGCCGCCAACACCTGTTCCGGTCCCCTGCCCTGTTCCGGCCGCGGCATCGACGCTGCCTCGCACATGCAGCGACAGCTTGCCCGACGTTTCGACGAAGCCGCCGTTGCCGCCGGCCGCACCGCCGCGCGCGGACACGGCGCCGTCGAAACGGGTGCTGCCGTCGGCCCACACCACGACCTTGCCGCCCTTGCCATTCTCCGTGGCGTCGGCGGCGATGGTGGAGCCATGCGCCACGATGGTCTCGGTGGAGGGCGGCACCGGCTTGCGCGCCGGGCGGATGTTGTAGCCGGCCAGCGTGGCGGCCGATGCCCTGCCGCCCTGCACGTCGCCGCCGATCAGCACCTCCCCGCCCCCGGCGGGACCGGAGGCGGTGACGCGGGCGGTGGCGGTCAGCGCCGTGCGGTTGCCCGACACGGTGACGGAGCCGCCGGTCTGGCCCCCGCCATTCCCACTGGCACCGCTGCCGCTGGCGTCGATGCTGCCGGACACCTCCACGTCGCCGCCGTCGCCCAGCAGGACGATGTCGCCGCCCTGCTGCTCCACCCGGCGGGCCTGGACGGTGCCGGACATGTTGACGACGCGGTCGACCAGTCCCTTGGCGGCGCTCGCCGTCATCTGCACCCGGCCGCCGTCGGCAAAGATTTTGCCGCTGTTGCTGACCAGCGCCTCGACCGGCTTGCCATCGGCACCGACGGGACGGGCGTCCGTCTTGGCGTCCACCGCGATGTTGATCTTCTGATCGCCGAACAGGTCGACGACGAAGCGGCGGCCCGACGCCAGCGTCACCTCGCCCATCCGGGCCTGGATGGTGCCGCGGTTGGCGACGCCGGGGGCGACCAGTGCCGCCAGCCCGGCCTGGGCCACCGTGATCGTGCCCTCATTCTCCACAGTCGCGGTGGAGCCGGCGCGGCCCTCGAAATTATAGCGGCCGGCCATGAAGTCGGCGTTGCGGATGTCGTGGGTGGTGGCGACCAGCCCGCCGACATCGACCCGCGCGTTCGGGCCGAACAGGATGCCGTTGGGGTTGACCAGCCAGACCTGCCCGTTCGCGGTCAGCCGCCCCAGGATCGCCGACGGGTCGGAGCCGGTGACGCGGTTGAGGGTGATGGCGTTGGTGTCGGGCTGCTGGAAATTGGTGTGCTCGCCCTCAGCGATGCCGAAGCGCTGCCAGTCGATCACCGCCTTGGGCGTCGACTGGATGATGTCGAGCCGGCCGGGGGCGGTCGTGTGGATGGTCGCGGCACCGTCGGTGACCACGCCGCCTTCCGGGTTGGCGCGTGCGGGGAGGGGCAGGGCGAGGAAGGCGGCCAGGATCGCCAGACGCGCCGCCCCGGCCAATGCCGTGCTGTGACGCAATGCCGCCCGGCGCCCTGCGCCGTCCTGTCGGACCGCCGTCTTGTCAACCGCCCTTTGCCCCAATCCCCGCATCACCGGCCCAACCCCCGTTGCCGCCCCCGACTCTTGCGGGAAGGCAATACGCTGTTCAAAACCCTGGAATGCGAAACATTTTAGCGACGGGACGCGGGTACGGAAATCCCGAAAGTGGTGACAGAATGTTTCGTGCCGGCAACAGAGGCGGTTGGACCGGCATCGGTGCAAGCGTTACCGGTAACGGAAATGGGAGCGAGGCGTTACCGGTAACGGTTTCAACGGTACAGAAAGCGCCTATTTCCATGGCGCAGGTGCCGCCTTTGCCCTTTCGGGGACCGGGACGATCCGCTAAGAAGAAGACCATCAGACGACTGGCACGCGATGCAGGGGGAACAGATGGCCGATCCGACCGCCGTCGCCACAAGGAAGTCCGCGGGCAAATCCACAGGTAAATCAACCGGCAGGTCGGCAGCCCAGGGCGCCGGCGGTACGGTAAACAAAGCTGCGCCGCTGCCCGCGCGCTGGGTGGTGTACAGTGCGCCGAAGGGCGGGACCGGCAAGACCACCAGCTGCAAGAACACCGCCGTGGCCGCGGCCAAGGACGGCATGCGGGTGGCGACGCTGGATTTCGATCCGCAGCGCACGCTTGGGCAGTGGCACGAGTTGCGCCGTCCGCACGATGTGGCGTCCATCGACCATTACGAAGGGACGCTGGACGACATCGAGGCGGCGCTGGCCCAGATCGATCCCGGCCGCTACGACGTGGTCTTCGTCGATACGCCGCCGTCGGTGGAACTGTATCCGGAGGCGACCAAGATCCTGCTGCGCCGCGCCGATCTGGTGCTGGTGCCGACCGGGGTTGGCCGCTTCGACAAGATGAGCGTCATCCCCTGGATGGAGTTCCTGCGCGACTATGGCCGCCCCGCCGCCTTCCTGCTGAACCGGGTCAAGCGCCGGTCGGTCAGCCTGCGCGAGGCGAAGCTGGAGCTGGGCCGGGTCGGCCGGCTGGTGCCGCACGAGGTGCCGGACATCGAGGACATGCACCGCGTCGACGATGTCGGCTGCTCCATCGTCGATGTCGGAGCGGTGAATGGCGCCGACGAGTGTCTGGGCGCCTGGTACTTCATCCGGCACGAGCTGGGGATCTGAACCCGGGGGATCTGATTATGGCCAATGTGAAGTCCTTCATGAAGAAGGTGGCGGAGCAGGGCAAGGCCGCTCCCCCGCCGGATGCCAAGACGGAGGTAGTGTCTACCCCTGTGCGGTCAGGGGCCGCCGTGGCGCCGTCGAAGGCGGACCGCCGGGCGTCGGACATCAGCGATGCCATCGTGCCCTGCCACACCCGGCAGGAATTCGCCCAGGAAATCCGCTATCACTGGAACCGCAGCCGCAAGGAGTTCCTGTCGATCGGCCGGTATCTGAACCGCGCCAAGGAAATCCTACCGCACGGCGATTTCGAGGCGATGATCGAGAGCGACATGCCGTTCTCGGTCGAAACCGCCTTCCGCTTCCGCGCGGTGGCGGAGGCGGTGGACACCGGCCGGCTGTCGCTGGACGTGCTGCCGGGAGCGGAAAGCGTCGCCTACCAGATCGTCACCATGACGCCGGACGAGCTGGAACGCGCCAAGGCCCAGGGGCTGATCCGTCCCGACGTGACCCGCCGCCAGCTGATCGACTTCAAGCGCTCGCTGCGCCCGCCGAAGGACGTGACGCCGAACGACCGGCGCCGGCAGCTGCTGGCCGACTATGCCCGGCTGCGCGTCCGCATGGCGGAAATCCGTGACGAGCTGCGGCGCGACCATGGCATCGACCCGGAGCATGACGATCATGTCCGCTCCGGCCGTGCCGGCGTCACCATCGATGTGGAGGCAGAGGATATCGGGGCGGAGGCCGAGGACGACCGGCGGTAAAGCCGGCTTATTTGACCCGCAAAGCCGGCCCTTAATGGTTGTGCGAGGTGTGGGAGGCGGGGCTGTCGTCGCCGCGGCGCGACGGCGGGCTGCCGCCGCCCAGCAGGTTGGTCAGGGACCGGAAATCCCGCTGGAAATTGCTGAAGAAGTCGCCGTCGCCGCCGCGCGACACCCGCGCGGGCGAACTGGCCATGCTGTGGCTTTCCGGGCCGCCGACACTGCGGCTGCTGCTGCGGGCGCGGCGGTCCGGCGCCTTCGGCTTGCGTGACGGCGTGACCAGCGGCGGGGGAGGGGCCTCGGGCAGCGCCGCGGTTTCGGGCGCGCGGGCGAAGGCATCGCCGCACAGCCCGCGGTCGGATGCCTTTTCCAGCCGGCCCGGATCGAGCAGCCAGCAGTCGAAGGCGTCCGTCTGCGGCTTCGACGGGGTGGGGGAGGGCAG
>NZ_WHOS01000123.1 GCF_013340935.1 Azospirillum melinis
CTCAAACCCCCTCCACCTCCTCCAGCGCCAGCCCCAGCCCCAGCGTCGTTCCGGCGACCGACTGCACCGTCACCCGGCTGCACCCGCCGCCCAGCGGCAACACGCGGATCTGCGTGCCGATGCGCTCGACCATCGCCGGCACGTGGCTGATGACGCCGACCTGACGCCCGCCGGCCTGCAATGCTTCCAGGCAGGACAGCGCCACGTCCAGGCTGTCGGGATCGAGCGTGCCGAACCCCTCGTCGATGAACAGCGTGCCGATCCCGCCGGAGGTCCCCGCCGCCATTGCCGACAGCCCGAGCGCCAGGGCCAGCGACACCAGGAACAGCTCGCCGCCCGACAGGCTGTGCACGCCGCGCCGCTCGTCGCCCATTTCGCGGTCGACCACCTGAATCTCCAGATCGGCCCCGGCCACCCGCTCCAGCCGGTAGCGGCGGGCGAGATCCTCCAGATGCCGGTTGGCATGGGTCAGCAGCAGGTCCAGGCTCAGGCTCTGGGCGAAGTTGCGCATCTTCTGCCCGGTCGACGAACCGATCAGCTGCGCCATCTTGCCCCACAGCGCACAACGCGCCTGCTGCGCCTCGATGGCCGCCATCAGCCCGGCCAGCCGCTGCCGGTTGGCATCGTCCGCCTCAAGCCGTCCGCGCGCCGAGCCAAGCCGGTCGCGGTCGCGCTCCAGCACAGCACGGATGCTCTCCGCCGCAGCCCCGGCGTCCTCGACGCTCTGCGCCGGACGACCCGCGGCATGGTGGTCGCCGCGCTGACGCCGCCGTTCGGCGACCACCAGGGCGGCATCGCCGCGTGCCCGCTCCAGCACCGCCAGCGCCAGCTCCTCCGCTTCCAGTTCGCTTTCGGGCGCCGCCAGCAGCCGACGGACTTCTTCCAGCTCGACCCCGCGCTCGGCGACCGCGCTGTCCAACCGCTCGCCGGCGGTCCGGGCCTTGGCGGTGCAGCGTCTCGCCGCTTCGCCGCGGGATTCCCGCTCCTGCTCCGCGGCCGACAGTCGGGCGATGGCGTCCTGCCGGGCGAAGGTGGCCTTCTCGACCAGGGCTTCGGCTTCGTGCTTCTGCGCGGCCAGTGTCGTCCGCACCTGCGACACCGGCCGTCCATCCAGCACCGCGCCGCGCGCCGTCCGGGCTTCCGCCAACCGTCCGGCGAGATCGGCTGCCCGATTGCGCGCCTCGTCCTCCGCCCGTTGCGCGGCTTCAAGTTCGGCGCTCTGCACCGCCCGCTCGCCGCTCGCGCGCTCGACCTCGCGGGCGGCACGGGCCAGCCCGTCGCTCTTCTCGCGATAGTCGCTCACCCGCCTTGCCAAAGCGGCCCGGTAGCCCTCCGGGTCCCGCTCCAGCAGAGCCTGCCACCCGGCCTCTCCCGCCAGACCGTCGGCCAGCTCGGCCAGCGCGGCGTTCCGGTCGGCCTCCGCCCGTTCCAGCGCCGCCGCCGCCAAAGCCAGGGCCTGCCGTCCTTCGGCCAGCCGCTGCCGGGTCGCCTCGCACTCGCTTGCCAGACCGGCAGCCGCGGTTTCCAGCCGCCGATGCTCCAGCTGCGCCGCATCCAGCCGCCGGCGATGGTCGAGCGCCTGTTCCTCATCCTGGGCGATGGCGGCCATCCGGCGATCCACCGCATCGACTTGCCCGCGGATATCTGCATGGATGTCGGTGAGCGTTCCGCCCCCGGCATCCCAATCGACGGCCGCCGCCTGCGCGGCCCAGCGCGCCTCAAGCCCGTCGGCCTCCCGCGCCATCGCCGCCAGCCGCGCGGTCAGCGCCTCGGCCCCCTTGCGCGCCGCCAGTTCCGCCGCTTCCAGTGCCGCATGCCGGGCCACCGTCGCGGCCTGGGCCTCGCGCAATTCGGCAAGATGCGTTTCCTGATCCCGCGTCACCCGGCCCAGCGGAGTCGCCCCGGCGCCCGCCCAGGGATGATCCGCCGATCCGCAGACCGGGCAGGGCTCGCCTTCGACCAGCCGGCCACGCAGGCTTTCGACATCCTCTCGCTGGGCCAGCAGCAGCCGTTGCAGGGTACGCTCCGCCTCATCGACCGCGGCCTGCCGTCCGGCCCGGCTTTCGGCAAGCTCCTGCGCCGACGTTCCGTCGCGTTCCGCCTCGTCCAGCAGCCGCAGCCGCTCTCCGTCCGCGGCGGTGCGCTCGGCCTCCAGCCGTCGCAGCGCCTCTCCGGTGGCCAGCAGCGCCAGCAGCCCGTCACGCCGTTGTCCGGCCTCCGACCGCGCGTGCCGCGCCTCCTCCAGCGACGGCACCGCTATGCCGCGCAAGCTTTCCAGAGCCTGCTCGGCCGAGCGGCAGCGGTCCCGCGCCTCGGCCAGCCGGCCTTCCACGGTGCGTGCCGCGGCTTCGGTCGCCGCAAGCTCCCGCTCCAGCTGCTGACGCTCCTGCGCGGCGGCCTTTCCGCTCCGTCCATCGGCGACGATGCGCCCCAGCAGCCGGTCCCAGCGCTCCCACTGTCCGGCCACCGCCGCAAAGCCAGCCTGCTCCCGCAGCCAGACCTCCAGCCTTGCGGCATCGCTGCGGGCCGAGGACAGCGTGGCGTCGATGTCCTGCAGTGCCTTCCGCAGCGCGATGCTGCGCTGAACCGCGGCCTTTACCACCGCGTCGGCGGTCCCCTGCTCGCCGGTCAGGGTTGCGATCCGTCCATCCAGGTCGGACGCGCGGTCAAGTTCGGGCTCGGCCCTGGCCTGCTCGGCACATGCCGCCTCGAAGCGCCGCCGGGCCTCGCCATGGCGGCCGGTCGCCTCATCCACCGCCAGCCGTGCCGTGGCCAGGGCCGTCTCCGCCCGCTCGACCGCCGCCGCGGCCTCTGCCGCCTCGTCGCGCGCGCGGTCGGCATCCGCCTGCATCGGCCGCAGCGGTTGCAGCCCGCGCAGAGCGAGAGCCGCGTTGCGCCGCTCCTCCGCGTCGCTCCACGCACGCTCCGTCGTTTCAGCCGCCGCGACCGCCTTGCTTTCCGCTGCGGCGAGCTGGCTGTCGCGCTCATGCCAGGCCAGCGCCGCCTGGGCAAGCGCCAACGCCTGTTCGCCGCTCCGCACCGCCTCCGCCGCCTCGCCGGCCTCGGCTTGCAGGGCAGTCCGGTCGTCGTCGCTCAGCACGCCGATGCCGCCACCCTGCGCCACCAGCCTGTCGAGCGCCTGCTTCTCCGCAGTCGACCGTTCATGCGCCGCGACCGACAGGCGCGAGTAAATCTCCGTCCCCGTCAGCAGCTCCAACAGGGCGGAGCGCTCGCGCGGCGGCGCCTTCAGGAAGGTGGCGAAGTCACCCTGGGCCAGCAGAACCGCCCGCCGGAACTGTTCGAAACTCAGTCCGAGCCGCTGCTCGATCTCCTCGAGCACAGTCTTCTTGCCGTCGCCGAAGCGGCGCTCGCCGTCCAGGCTGCTCAGCGACATGCTCTGCTGCTGCAAAGCGCCTTGAGCTTTCTGCCGGGCCCGCCGTACCTCCCAACGGGCGCGGTAGGCCTCGCCGTCGATGCCGATGAAATCCACCTCGGCCCAGCCGGAACCGGCGCCCCGTCGCAGGATCGTCCGCACGTCCGTGGTGCGGATGCTGTTGGGATCGCCCTCCGGCCCCAGCATCTCGCCGCGCCCTTCCGGCAGCCGCGGCATGCTGTCGAACAGGGCGAGGCACAGGGCATCCAGGATGGTGCTCTTGCCGGCGCCGGTCGGTCCGGTGATGGCGAACAGCCCGGCCCGCCGCAGCGGCTCCCGGTCGAAATCGATGGCGAAGGGACCGTCCAGGCTGGTCAGATTGGCGCCGCGAACCGCGAGAATCCGCATCACATCGTCTCCTGCACGCCGGTCAGCAGCTCATGGAAGGCCGCCATCAGCTCCGGTTCGGGATCGCCCTCATGGCTGCGGCGGTAGAGACGGCGGAAGACCTCCTCCGGCTCCAGCGAGGCCAGATCGACCGGCGGCGCGCTGTCGGCCAGCGTCTGGCCGCTGCCGGTCAGCCGTACCCCCAGCTTCAGCAGCCGCACCGGCCGGCCGGCGAGGATGGCCTCGACCTCGTCGCGCAGGGCGGGGCGCGGTTCCGGCAGCGTGACCGTCACCTCAAGGAAAGGCCAGGCATCGCGTGGCAGGCCACTGTCCAGCTCCAGCCGCTTCAGCCTGTCGAGCGCCGCCTCCGGACTGGCTTCGCTGACCCGGTGGATCGCGACATGGCGCGGCACCCGCAACGCCTCATGCCCGACCAGCCGGCCGCCTGCGAACTCGGTCAGCACCACCTGATGGGGATAGGGCTGCTCGTCCAGCGCCAGCGGGATCGGCGATCCGCTGTAGCGCACCTCCTCGCGCCCACCGACCGCCTGCGCCCGGTGCAAATGGCCGAGCGCCACATAAGCGGCATCGTCCGGGAAGATGTCGACCGGCAGGGCATGCAGGTTGCCGCCCAGGATCTTGCGCTCGCTCAACTCGGACAGGGCGCCGCCCCGCATATAGCAATGTCCGGTCAGGATCAGCGCCTCACCCCGGCCGCAGCGCTCCCGCCCACCGGTCCAGGCTTGGTTATAGAGCCGTCGCACCCCTTCGATCAGCGGATCGATGTCCTCCGCCTCCTCGACCGCCGGCAGGTCGGACGGCCGCAGATAGGGCATGGCGACACAGCGGGCTGCGACGGCGCCATCGGCGTCGTGCAGCGGCACGATCAGCGGCGATGGGTCGAACATCCCGGCGGCGGAAGCGGGCAGGGTGCCGATCACCCGCACCCCCATTTCGGTCATCAGCGGCGAGGGGGCCTCCAGACGGCTGGCGCTGTCATGGTTGCCGGCGACCACCACGATGTCGAGCCGCGGGTGCAGCGCCTTCGCCCGCGCGACGAACCTGTAGAAGAGCGCAAGGGCCGGGATCGGCGGGTTCTGCCCGTCGAACACATCGCCGGCAATCACCAGCGCATCCACCCGATGCTCGCCGATGCGGTCGATCAGCCAGTCGAGGAAGCAGCCATGCTCCGTATCGCGGGGAATCCCGTGCAGAGTCTGGCCCAGATGCCAATCGGCGGTGTGGAGAAGACGGAAGCTCCGCATGGTCCTGCGCTCGCAACGAAACGATGAGCCACTCTACGGATCGCGCCACCGGCCGCGCCTGCGAAAAATGACGCTGACGAAAAAATGACGGAGCGATGAAAAAAGCGCTTGCGCGGTTTGAGGGAGGGCGCCTATAAACCGCTCCACCGACGGCGGGGCGCTGAACGAAGCGCGGCGCCGGCGGCAGAAACGGAAGAGAAAACAGCGACTTAGCGGTTTCGATCTTCCGGCTTCGACCGAAATTCTCCGGTCACTCCGATCCGATCCTCTCTAGAAGGGGATGCGGAAGAGCGGCCGGTGCGACGCGTCTCAGCGTTGCGGGTTCTTTGACAAGTTTATACCGTGTTGTGAGAAGGGA
>NZ_WHOS01000124.1 GCF_013340935.1 Azospirillum melinis
TGCCCCGCCGCGCCCACGGGCACAGGCGGGCCACAGCGGGGCAGGGCAGGGCCAGCCCGGGGACCCTGGGGGGGCCGGAGACCGGGGTCGCGGCGGACGGCCGCGGTCAAACACCGGCTTAGAAAATTTTCAGCCCGAGGCAGCATCAGCACCCCCGGAATCACCCCTGGAATCACCCCCCGGGGTGGAATCAGCGGGTGATTCCGCCCCGGCAACCGGCCGCAAGCGGGTGTTCAGCCTGATCGAGGCGGCCGCCATCCTCGGCAAGCACCGCAACACGCTGGCGGGCTGGCTCGATGACGGATGTCCCGTCGTCCGCCGCGCCGATCGCGCCCGCGGCGTCGAGTGGCAGATCGACATCGGGACCGTGGTGGACTGGCTGCTCGACCGGGCGAGCCAGGATGCCGGCGCCGGCGGCGAAACCGCCGGAATGAAGACGGACGAGGCGAACCGCCGGCGGGCCATCGCGCTGATGATCGCCGAGGAGGTGGCCACCGCCGAGCTGCTGGCCCAGGTGGTGAACCGCCGCGACGCCGCGGCCGACATCGCCGACTTCTGCATCGCCCTGCGGACGGGGCTGGCCACCTTCTGCGCGAAGGTGGCCGGCCGTGCCGCTTCGATGACCAGTCCGACCGAGATCCAGGCCCTCGCCGAAGCCGAGATGAACCGGGTGTTCGACGCGGCGGCCGAGGAGCTGGGGAAGCGGTGGGCCTATGACGCAGCACCTCACAGCGGAAGCGGCAGCGGCGACGGTGGCGGCCCATGAGGCCGGCTGCTACGACACCGGCCGGGAGGGCCTGCGGGACGATCTGCTCGGGCTGATCCAGAACACCCTGAAATTCCGCCCGCGGATGACCGGGTCGGAATGGGCGGAAGGGCGGCCGGGCCAGCTGGGGTTCGGACGGATACCGAAAGGGACCGGGTCGGAGAGTGGCCCGGTCACCCTCTACGGCTATCAGCGCGGGCTGCTGGACGCCATGTGCGATCCGACCGTCCCGCTGATCACCGTGCTGAAGGCCGCCCGCGTCGGCTACACCCGCATGGCGACCCTGGCGATCGGCTACCACCTCCACCAGGACCCGACCCTGTGTGCGGTGGCCCAGCCGACCATCCCCGACGCCGAGGACTTCGGCGCCGACGAGATCGGGCCGATGCTGCGGGACACCCCGGTCCTGGCCGAGCAGCTCCGGCCCGTCCGCAAGGGCGAGCGCCAGGACAAGGCGACCTTCTACCGGCTGGCCAACGGCGCCTCGGTGCGCCTGGTCGGCGCCGCCTCCGACGATGCCTTCCGCCGCTACTCCGCGCGCTTCCTGTTCGGTGACGAGCTGGACGCCGAGGGGTGGACGCCAAAAGCCAAGACGCAGGGCGACAAGCTCAAGCTGTTCTGGACCCGGGGCGAGACGTTCTGGAACCGGAAGCAAATCCGCGGCGGCACCCCGCTGCTGAAGGACACCAGCCGCACCTGGAAGCTGTGGCTGCAGAGCGACCAGCGCCGCTACTTCGTGCCCTGCCCCCATTGCTCGGCGGCGGCCGGCCGGCTGGCCGGCTGGCAGTACCTGGAATGGGGCGGGCCGGACGTCCCGCACGGGGTCAAGTGGTCGCTGGATGAGGACGGCGCCGTCGCGCATGTCTGGTACGTCGGCACCTGTGGCCACCGCATCGAGGAGGGCCACAAGAGCTGGATGGACGAGCGGGGGGAGTGGCGGGCGACCGCCAAGCCCAAACAGCCGGGCCATGTCGGGTTCCATCTGTGGACCGGCATGAGCCTCAACCCGAACGCCGCCTGGCCGGTGCTGGTGGGGGAGTGGATCGAGGCGCAGGCCGATCCGGCCAGCCTGGTGCAGCCCTTCGTCAACCTGCGCCTGGGCATGCCCTACGAGGCGACCTATGGGCACCAGATCAAGATCGAGGCCTTCACCCAGCGGATGGAGCCGTACCCGACGGAGATCCCGCCGGGTGTGGCCTACCTGACCGCCGGCGTCGACGTCCAGTCGGGCAAGGGCAAGAACCCGCGCATCGAGGTCACGGTCTACGGCTGGGGCCGCGGGCACGAGTGCTGGCTGATCGGGCACTGGATTTTCCGGGGCGATCCGGCCCAGCGCGAGGTCTGGGACCAGCTGGATCGCCTGCTGCTCCGCTCCTTCGTCGGGCCGGACGGCAGGCGGTTCCGGATCCAGGCGGCGGCCGTCGATTCCGGCGGTCACCACACCGCCGAAACCTACGCCTTCTGCGAGCTGCGCCGCGCCCGGCGTGTCTGGGCGATCAAGGGCCGGTCGGAGAAGAACGGCCAACGGACCCGGGTTTGGCCCCGGCGGCCGACGGTCAAGAACGGGAACACGGTCTATCTGGTCGGCGGCAACGCCGCCCGCGACTTCGTCTACGGGTCCCTGGCCGTGCCCCGGCCGGGGCCGCGCTACATCCACTTCCCCAGCGATGCGCCGGCGGAAGCGGAGCCGCTCGACACCGAGTTCTTCGAGCAGCTGACCCGGGAGCGGCTGATCACCCCCAAGGGTGGCCAGTACACGGTCTGGGACAAGCCGAAGGACAAGGCGCACGAGGCCGGCGTCTGCCTGGTCTACGCCTACGCCGCGGCGGTGGGCCTGCAGACGCTGAACAAGAAGTGGCTGACCGCCCTCGAGGGCGGGCCGGCCGCCCTGCCCCAGGCCCTGCCGGCGGTTGCCGAGGCCGAGGAAGACACCGACCCCGCCGCGGCCCTGCCGCTGGTGGAGGAGCCACCGGCGCCGGCGCCGGCCGCCGTCATCAAGTCCAAGCGGCCCCGCGGCCGCCGCGTCATCCGTTCCAACCTCTGAGGTGCCCCATGGCCTTCACCAGCGACGACGTCGCGGCGCTGAAGCGCGCAATGTCCAAGGCCGGCAATGCCGCCGAGGTCGAGTACAGCGACGGCACCCGCACCCGCTTCCTGGCGCCCAAGCAGGCGGCCGAGCTGCTGGCGATGATGGAGGCCGACGTGACAAAGGGCAGCGGCCGCCGGCGCAAGCGCCAGATCCGCGTCCTCACCTCCTCGGGGTTCTGACCATGCGGAACGGCGACGTCCGGATCCGGATCAAGGGCACCGGCCTTTACGTGGAACCCTTCCGCGCCCAGGCGCAGCAGCCGGCCTTCCCGTCGACCGGGCAGGGCAAGCGCACCGCCGGCATGCGCCGGGTGTCCGGCGCCGGTCCGAACAGCGTGGTCGGTGGCAACGGCGTGCTGCTGCGCCAGCAGTCCCGCCAGGCCGTGCGCTCGAATTGGGCTGCCGGCCGGGCCGTCGACCTGGCGGTGACCCACACCATCGGCACCGGCATCAAGCCGCAGAGCCTGTGCCCCGATCCCGTCTTCCGCGAGGCGGTGCAGCAGCTCTGGTACGACTGGACCGAGTTCGCCGATGCCGACGGCGTGCTGGACTTTTACGGCCTGCAGGCGCTCGCCGTGCAGGAATGGATCGAGGGCAGCGAGTGCTTCGCGCGGCTGCGGCCGCGCAAGCCGTCGGACGGGCTGCCGGTGCCGCTGCAGATCCAGCTGATCGAGTCCGAGCAGGTTCCGCACGAGCACACCACCATCGTCCCGGGCGGCAACACGGTTGTGCAGGGCATCGAGCGCGACCAGCTGGGCCGCCGCACCGCCTACTGGATGTACCGCCAGCACCCGGGCGAATGGATGCTCGGCGGCGGCGACGCCAGCCTGGTGCGGGTGCCGGCAGCCGAGGTCCTGCACCTCTACCACCCGACCCGGGCTGGCCAGCTCCGCGGTGTCCCCCAGCTGTCCCGCATGCTCGTCCGTCTGAACGAGGCGGGCGAATACGAGGATGCCGAGCTGGTCCGCAAGAAGGTGGCGGCCATGAAGATGGGCGCCATCACCCGCAAGCCGGGATCGGACGAGGGCGAGCCGCTGATCGGCGAGGAGGAGGCGGACGCCGCCGGCGTCGCCGACGTCGGCATGGAGCCGGGCACCATGCTGGTGCTGGACGATGGCGAGGATGTGAAGTGGTTCGACCCGGTCGACGTCGGCGGGAACTACGAGACCTTCATGCGCTGGAACTACCGGGGCGTCGCCGCCTCGGTCAACCAGCTCTATGAGGAGCTGACCGGCGATTACAGCACGCTGAACGACAGGACGTTCCGGGCGGCCTTCAACACCTTCAAGCGCCGGTACCGCTTCTACCAGCACAACATCGTGGCCCAGCAGTTCTGCGCCCGGGTCTGGCGCCGCTTCATCGACCTGGCGCTGATCGCCGGCACCCTGCAGCGCCCGGCCGGCGTGGCGGACCGCGATCTCTACCGGGTCGCCTGGACCCCCGACCGCTGGGAGTACATCCACCCGCTGCAGGACGTGCAGGCGGTGCTGAAGGAGATCGAGGGCGGGCTGACCAGCCGGACCAAGGCCGTGTCCGAGCGCAACGACGACGTCGAGGACATCGACCGGCAGCGCGGCGATGACGCCAAGCGCGAACAGAAGCTGGGACTGGCGCCGGTGGCTCCGCCCGAGGGCGGCGACCGCTACCGCGTCACGCCCCCGGCCCCGGCGCCGGACCCCGGCGCGTCCAAACCCTGAGGGACCCATGCGCACCTGGTACAACATGAAGGCTGCCGCGGACGGCGCGGCGGAAATCCTGATCTATGACGAGATCGGCCGCTGGGGCATCAGCGCCAACCAGTTCGTGCAGGACCTGCGCGGCCTGGGCGAGGTGTCCCGCATCGACGTCCGGCTCAACAGCCCGGGCGGCGAGGTCTTCGACGGGCTGGCCATCTACAACGCGCTGAACGCCCACGCGGCCGAGATCGTCGTCACGGTCGACGGCATCGCCGCGTCGATCGCCAGCGTCATCGCCATGGCCGGCAAGGACATCATCATGCCGGAGAACGCCATGATGATGATCCACGACCCGTCGGGCGGCGTCTGGGGAACGGCGGCCGACATGCGCCGCATCGCCGACGCTTTGGACAAGGGCAAGCTGGCGATCATCAGTGCCTACCGCCGCTGCGGTCTGTCGGACGAGGAAATCTCCGCCCTGATGACCGACGAAAGCTGGTTCAGCGCGGCCGATGCCCTGGCGAAGGGCTTCTGCACCAAGCTCGAGAAGCCGGTGAAGATGAGCGCCTGCTTCGACCTCGCCAACCTCGACCGATTCCGTCACCCACCGGCCGCCCTGGTGGCGGCCGGTGGGTGACGGAATCGGTCGAGGTTGGCGAGGTCGAAGCA
>NZ_WHOS01000125.1 GCF_013340935.1 Azospirillum melinis
GGCGACGTGCCCCCGAACGAACCTGTCCCCGCAACCCTCCAGCCCCGTCATGCCGCGCCGTTGGCGCCACCCATCGACGCGCCTTCGGGCAGCCGTTCCAAAGCGCTGATGAATGATCCGGGCTAACGGTCAAACAGTCATCGTCAACGCGAAGCAAGACGGCGTTGGAGGCCGGACAATTTCCGTTGGGACGTTCTTCAAGACAAAGGGAAATTCCGGCATTGCGCTTTCTACAGCGGCAAACGCGCGGGATAAGATCGTTCTGGAACAGTATTCCGGTACGGAGATCGATACCGTTGTTGGAAAGGATTACCGGTGATGCTCAATCAGGCGGCACACTTTATGAGCGGCGGCGATTTGGTCAGCACCGATCCGTTGTTCAGCCAGACGGTGTTGCTCATTCAGCCTCTTGCGGGCGAAACCCAAGTGGGCGACAAGAGCAAGAATAAGCATCTGCTGACGTGCACAGGCACTGTGGGGATTGACCCCTACACTGCGTGGACCGGCGGAGCTTCCGTCAGCATTCAGCCCGCGTCGGGAAATCACCTGCTAATTCCGACAACAATCAATGTGGCTGGTGATTTTTGCATAGAAATGGCGTGGAAAAGTGACGCGACGACGCCTGATTATACTGCAAAGTTCATCTGCTTTGACGCGGCCGTTATGTCGGTAGACGGCAGATATAACGGCTCGGTTATTTCTCGCGCAGAGTCAGGCAGTTACTACGGTGAAGCTTATGATGCAAGTTGGGGCGTGAGCGGTGCAATTAATACCCTGGTGCTGGATCGTAAAGACGGCGTGCTGCAAGTCTATGTAAATAACGCGCGTAAACTGTATGTCTCAGGGTATACGCAAAACCTTCGATGGCGCACCGATCCGGGTTCTGGCGCAACACCCCCCGCTCCGTCTATCGGCAGCCGTGCGTGGGATGACGCCGCACAGCTTTGGGGAAAGTTGTTGCAGTTTCGGCTTACCAATGCCTCGCGTGGATATACCGGCGGCGCAATCACCTATCCCATGGGCTTGATGCCCGTTCCTGTGGAGGCGTAAATGCGGACACCAGCGATCATCGTCAAGGGTGACGGAGTCTTCCAGCCAGTCTACACCCCGACGGCGTTTTACTTCGGTGAAGGTGACGACGCGGTTTTGCATCCGGCTGCCGCCTGGAGCCTCTGGAGCGCGGTCGATTGGACGGAAATGTGCCCCGGCTGGAAAGTCCTGCCGCTGATCGATGTTCCGCCTGTAGCGCCGGGCAAGCGCGCCGAGCAACGGCCTATGGCCGAGTGGATCGTCGGACCCGACGCGGTCGAGGTGGCTTATCGTCTGGTCGACCTCTCCGATGCCGAACACGAGGGGGAGATCGCCGCCGCGCGCACCGCAAAGGTCCGGGCCATCGACGCCGAGCGCGACCGCCGGCTGGAGCTGGGCGCGCTGCCCGACTGGCCGGACGATTACGCCAAGGGCTGGATCGCCATCGACAACACCCGCCTGCCGCTGCCGACGCCGGCCGACGGGGTCGCCTTGGCTGCGGCGGTCGCGCTCGCCTATTCCGCTACCGTCCAGCACGCGTGCGACCTGAAGGACGCTGCCCTCACTGCCGCCGACCCCGCCACGGTGGATGAACTGGCCGGCTGGCCCGACTGACGCCGCGACAACACTCCAACGACCGGCCCCCGCGAGCGGCCTTTTTCATGCCAGGAGTTTGAACCATGGTGACGAAAACCACCGAAGCGATCATCGACACCATCCTCCGTCGAGAGGGCTGGCCGCGCTACACCGACCGGTCCAGCGACCGCGGCGGCTCGACGAAGGGCGGCATCACGCTGGCGACGCTGACGAGCTGGCGGAAGCGCCCGGTCACGGCGACCGATGTCGCCGCCCTGGACGAGGTGCGGGCGATCTACCGCGCCCGCTACATCGAGGAGCCCGGTTTCGCCGGCATCGCCGACGACACCCTGCGCGCCCTGGTCATTGACAGTGGTGTGAACCACGGCCCAGCCCGCGCCGGAACATGGTTGCAGGATGCGGTCAACGATCTTGCCGGCCGGCTACTCCTGAAGGTGGACGGCACCGTCGGTCCCAAGACGCTGGCCGCGGTCAACGGCGCCGATGCGGCTGGGCTGCGGTGCGCGGTCTTCGTGGCTCGCATGTGCTTCTACGGTGGCCTGATCTCGGGCGATGCGCGGAAGCGGGGTCGCACCGACGATCAGACGCTCAACGCCGCCGGTTGGCTCAACCGCCTCGCTGAGTTCATGGAGGTGTGACGCCAATTTGACCAGAATTATGCCATCAGGTACCCTTATTCGTGTGTCTAAGGGGGTGGATGCTATGGTTGACCTGATTGAGACCCTCTGGGATATCCTGCTTGGTAACCATTTTCTTCGGTGGTTTTTTATCGGTCTTTTAATCGGGCTATTTCTAGTCGGCTATTTGATCTGGTCAGGCTCCAGCATGGAAGCAACAGACGCTCTCATGGGTATTGTTGTAACGGGATTTCTTGTGCTCGCGATGCGTGTCGTCTTTTGGTTTTTCAGCCATTAAGGCTCTATGGGCAGATCGTCATCGTTCGCGCCAGCAAGCGCGGCCGTACTGAGAACGATGCCCTGAACGCTGCCGGCTGGCTCAACCGGCTGGCCGAGTTCATGGATACCTGACCAGCTCCATCACCGATCCATCTGTCCGCCCGCGCCATCCTGGCCGCGGGCTTTTTCGTGCCCAAAAGGAGGGGCAACCGTCATGGCTTTCCGAATGGCTTCCCTGATCCCGGCCCGCAAGGTCTGGGCCTCTGGCCTCGCTGGCGTTGTGGCCCCCACCGCTGGTGCCGCGCTGCGCCAGTATGCCGGCGTCGACATCCCGGGCGATGTGCTGGCCTATGGCGTGACCGCCGTCTCGTCGGCGACCGCCTACATAGTGCCGTTGGCCGCACGCGACATCATCCTGCATGCGGATCAGGCGGCGCGGGAGATCGGCGGCGGGGCGTAATGTTATGGGGTCGCTCGCAGTGGACGGTCACTACGCTGCTTTTCCCGGCCAGGGCCCCTCATACCTGACACCCTCGACCGACTTCTTCAGTGCGCCACCGATATGGACGGCCTCCTTGATGCGCAACTGACCGACTCTCTCTTGCGGAAGGTCGATACTCAGGCCGCTTTTCGGAACCGGGACAGACAATTTTTTGGACTTTGCCGGACGAGAGGGGCGTGCACCTTGTTAGGTATGAATGCTTTGCTGAGCAAAAGCAAATAATTACAGATAAATAAAAAATTTAGCAAAGCTAAGAAACCGTACGAATGTCAATGCCGGCACCTGCCTTCGGTAGTTTGAATAAAAGGAAGGTGCCGGTACATTAAGCGTTTAAGCTGCAGCCGCTGCGGCTGCAACCATTACCGCGTCTGCAGCCCCCGCTGCTACTGTATCGGAAAGTCCAGCCTCTAGCAGCAAAGTCGTAACTTCCGACTTGCCGGCAGCGATGGCCGCCGGGAGCCCATTCACGACCGCTGCGGGTACTCCGACGGGAAAAAACGCCAGAAGCGCTTGCAAGATACCGGCCATATTCTGCTCCATTTTGATGCATTAACCGCAAAAGGTTAATAATAGAGTTGAAGGCAAATTTGCTCGCTAAGAGCAAAAAAGATTTACAGTTTGCAACCTTAATGAGTCAACACCATTTTTTGGCGTGCTTAAATTCCAGTAAATTAATTTATGCAATTTTTAGCGGTGGGCACCACCAAGCATCCCGCTCGGAATTTTTTGTCCGCAGGGAAGCCCTTATGGCTGTAGCCATCTCCTTGATCACGGCTGCCCCCATCATTGCCAACCTGCTCGACAGCATTCCCTACCCATATGCCAAGGCAAAGGTCGCGGCGTCGGCGAATGCGCAACTGATCGCCATGCATCAGGCCGGGGACTCTGCGCAGCTCGACGTCAACGCGGCTGAGGCTGCCAACCCGTCGCTGTTCGTCAGCGGTTGGCGACCGGCTGTCGGCTGGGTCTGCGTGCTCGGCCTGCTGGTCCAGATCGTCGGCTATCCGCTCATGGGCTGGGGCCTGTCGATCTGGTCGCCCGGCACGCCGATGCCGCAGATCGATACTAGCACGCTGATGGGGCTGTTGGTGCCGATGCTGGGCTTGGGGGCGTACCGCACCTTCGAGAAGGTCAAGGGGGTGGCGCGTTAAATGCGCTGGATTGATCCGTGCAAGTGCATGGGGAGGGTGTGAGCGGGTTGAGAACGAAAATGTCGTCAGCTGTGCCGACTTTTGTGCCGTCGCGGGCCGCATCCGGTCTCGCGCACCACGTGCGTTGCGTTGTTCGAAGACGTTGGAAACTCAGTGTTTCTACCACATCTCTAACAGAGTGGTGGCGGTCGGTTTCGGTTTGCTAAACCGTCATAGGGTTTAAAGCCCTATCATGGGTTCGAAGCCCATCCCCTTCGCCACCTTGCTTGGCTAGGGCGTTGATTTAACTGATAAATCTTCCTTGCCTGTTTTTGCCGACCCCACATCTCTCCAAAAATTTCGTTTTGGCTGGGAACGATCTCCAGCGAACCATCACGGCTGATTCGGGTTTTCTGGCGGAGCCAAGCGCGCGCCTGGAAACCAACGATATCACAGCCACTCGGCAGGCGCTTCAAAGCGATTATCGTGATGTTCCTGCCGTAGACGCCATGGCGCCACGCCATCCCGTGAGACGCGTCGGCGATCCGCTGGGGTGCCATGGCGTGCCTCGATTCGACCGCGCATCCGCCGCGAAACCGCAGCGCCTCAGCCGCACTTCGACCGCAGCACAGCCGGTAAACTGTAGCGGGACCACCGCACATCGACCGCATTCCAGCCGCGGGACAGCAGCGCACACTGTAACTCCCCACGGCGGCGGGCCGAGCGTCGCCGGCATCGTCTAAGCGTTAGGGTACGGACCCATAAAGAGCCTTTCCGTCAGTGAGCCGTTGTGATTCAACGCCCTGGAAAGGGGCTTTGCGATGAGCGACGGTCAGTTCTGGTTGACGGTGGAGCAGTTTGGGCGGCTTGA
>NZ_WHOS01000126.1 GCF_013340935.1 Azospirillum melinis
GTCAGGAACACGAACACCGGAAGCGATGAGCCGAGGATCGTTTCCATCTCAGTGTCCCCCTTCCAGATAGGCCGCGCGAACCTCCGGGTCGGCCAGCAGCTGCGCCCCGGTTCCCGTCATCGTGATCTTCCCCGTCACCATCACATAGGCCCGGTGCGCCAGCTTCAGCGCATGGAAGGCGTTCTGCTCCACCATGAACACCGTCATCTTCTGTTCCCGGTTGATCTCCTGGATCACCTGGAAGATCTGCTTCACGATCAGCGGCGCCAGTCCCAGCGACGGCTCGTCCAGCAGCAGCAGCCGCGGCTGGCTCATCAGCGCCCGCCCGATCGCCAGCATCTGCTGCTCGCCGCCCGACATCGTCCCGGCGCGCTGGTTGATGCGCTCCTTCAGCCGTGGGAACAGCGTCAGCACCCGTTCCAGTTCGCGCTCGAAGCTGCCGGGCTGGGCGACGATGGAGCCCATCTGCAGGTTTTCCAGCACCGTCATGCGCGGGAAGATGCGCCGGCCTTCCGGGCTTTGCGCGATGCCGCGCCGCACGATCTCGTGGGTGGGCAGGTCGGTGATGTCCTCGCCCTCGAAGAACACCCGGCCCTGGCGCGCCCGCGGACTGCCGCAGATCGTCATCAGCAGCGTCGACTTGCCCGCCCCGTTGGCGCCGATCAGCGAGACGATCTCGCCGGCGCCGATCTCGATGTCGATCCCCTTCAGCGCCTCGATGGCGCCGTAGAAGGTGTGGACGCCCGATACCTTCAGCATGGCTCAGGCTCCCTTCTGGCCGGCGGTGGGCGCGATGTGCAGGTCGGCGGCGACCTCCGGCGGCAGCGCCTCGTCCTCGTCCTCGCCCAGATAGGCGCGGATCACCGCCGGGTCGTTCTTCACATGCTCCGGATTGCCGTCGGAAATCTTCCGGCCATAGTCCAGCACAACCACATGGTCGGAAATGCGCATCACCACGCTCATGTCATGCTCGATCAGCAACACGCCGGTGCGGTGGCCCTGCGGCGTCTGCACGTCGCGGATGAAGGTCAGGATCTCGGCCAGCTCCCCCGACTCGCGCGGGTTCAGGCCGGCCGCCGGCTCGTCCAGGCACAGCAGCACCGGCTCGGTGCACATGGCGCGTGCGATCTCCAGCCGGCGCTGGGCGCCGTAGGGCAGGTTGCCGGCTTCCCAGTCGGCGAACTCGGTCAGGCGCACCCGGTCCAGCCAGTATTTCGCCAGCTCCACCGCCTCATGCTCGGCCTTGCGGAAGCCGGGCAGGCCCAGGAGGCCGGCGATGGCGAAGCCGGACGCCCGCATCAGCTTGTTGTGCTGGGCGACGATCAGGTTCTCCAGGACGCTCATGCCGCTGAACAGCCGGATGTTCTGGAAGGTGCGCGCCACCCCGGCCAGCTGGGCGATGCGGTAGCCCGGCATCCGCTCCAGCAGGAACTCCTTGCCGGCGGGGTGGCGCAGCGTCAGCCGCCCCACCGTCGGCGTGTAGAAGCCGGTGACGCAGTTGAACAGCGTCGTCTTGCCCGCACCGTTCGGGCCGATCAGCGCGGTGATCTCGCCCGCCCGCGCCTCGAACGACACGTCGTTGTTCGCCACCAGGCCGCCGAAGCGCATGGTCAGGTGTTCGACCGACAGAAGCGGCTTTTCAGTCATGACGGCGCTCATTTGGCGGCTCCCGCCGGGATCGGCTTCTTGCCGCCATGCAGGAGGATGGTCGGGTCGCGGTGGGCCAGCAGGCCGCGCGGACGCCACAGCATGATCACCACCATGCCGGCACCGAACGCCAGCATGCGGTAGTCGGCCAGCTCGCGGAAGGCTTCCGGCAGGCCGATCACCAGCAGGGTGGCGACCACCACGCCGATCTGGCTGCCCATGCCGCCCAGCACCACGATGGCCAGGATGATCGCCGACTCGATGAAGGTGAAGCTCTCCGGGCTGATGAAGCCCTGGCGCGTGGCGAAGAAGGAGCCGGCGAAGCCGCCGAACATCGCGGCGATCGCAAAGGCGGCCAGCTTCATGTTGGTGCGGTTGATGCCGAGCGACGCGCAGGCGATGTCGTCCTCGCGCAGCGCTTCCCAGGCCCGGCCCAGCGGCAGCTTGCGCACGCGCAGCGTGAACAGGTTCACCACCAGGGCGAGCGCCAGGATGAGGTAGTAGAGGAAGACGATGCGGTGGAGCGGCGAGAACTCCAGCCCGAACAGCTCGTGGAAGGCGGCCATGCCGTCGGCCGGGGTGCGGGAGAAGTCGGCGATGCCGAAGAAGCTCGGCCGCGGGATGCCGGAGATGCCGTTCGGGCCGCCGGTGAACTGGTACCAGTTGACCAGGATGATGCGGATGATCTCGCCGAAGCCCAGGGTCACGATGGCGAAATAGTCGCCGCGCAGCCGCAGGACGGGGAAGCCCAGCAGCACGCCCGAGAGTGCGGCGAGCAGGCCCGCCAGCGGCAGGCAGAGCCAGAAGCTGAGGCCGAAGTAATGGGCGAGCAGGGCGTAGCTGTAGGCGCCGACGGCGTAGAAGGCGACGTAGCCGAGGTCGAGCAGGCCGGCCAGCCCCACCACGATGTTCAGGCCCCAGCCCAGCATGATGTAGGTCAGCAGCAGGATGCCGATGTCCAGCAGCATGCGGTCGGCCAGCGGCGTCAGCGGCAGGATGGCGGCGAAGACCACGGCGACCGGGCCGATGTATTTGCTGGCATGCTGCACCTTGGCGGCGACGCGGTCCATGCGCTTGTCGCGGTCGGCCTGGGACAGCTTGGAACGGCCGGTGGCGACCGTCATGGCGGCGCGCAGCGCGATGACGCCGCCGCCCAGCACCAGCACCAGGCGCAGCACCTGGGTCGGCATCGGCAGCACCAGCCCGACGCCGGCGCAAAGGAGCGCCAGGATCAGCACCGGCAGCGCCATGCCCTGGCGGATCAGCCCGAGCCCGAGCCGGCCGAGGAAGACCAGCAGGATGGAGGCGATCACCTCCTCCGGCCGGGCTTCGATGCCCAGCCCGGTGGGGCGGTCGACGGTGCGAAGCCCGACCAGCGGCACGGTCAGCAGCAGGGCCACGAAGGCGGCCAACCCGGCGTCCTTGATCGTGGCGGCCCAGTCGACGCCGCGGGAAACAGCGCGCCCGGCGGATGAGACGGTGTTGGAATGGGTGGTCATGGCGCTTACACCTTCTCGATCTCGGGCCGGCCGAGCAGGCCGGTGGGCCGGAAGATCAGGACGAGGACGAGGATGGAGAAGGTTGCGACGTCCTTCCATTCGGAGCCGACATAGCCGGACCAGAAGGCCTCGATCAGGCCGATGACGACCCCGCCGAGCATGGCGCCGGGCAGCGAGCCGACCCCGCCGAGCACGGCGGCGGTGAAGCTTTTCACCCCGGCCAGGAAGCCGATGTAGAAGTCGATGACGCCATAGATCAGCAGCACCATCATGCCGGCGACGGCGGCGAGTGCCGCCCCCATGACGAAGGTCAGCGAGATGACGCGGTCGACGTTGACGCCGAGGAGCCCGGCCATCTTCTTGTCCTGCTCGCAGGCGCGCTGGGCGCGTCCCAGCGAGGTGCGGTTGATCAGCATGGTGAAGCCGACCATGAGGACGAGCGTGATGATGATGGTGGCGAGGCGGACGTAGCTGACGGAGACGGCGCCGTCCATCAGGGTGAGGTTGCCGGGCAGGATGGGCTGCAGCGGCTTGGAGCGGGCGCCCTGGAGGATCTGGATGTAGTTCTGCAGGAAGATCGACATGCCGATGGCGGAGATCAGCGGCGCCAGCCGGGGCGAGGAGCGCAGCGGCCGGTAGGCGATTCGCTCGACCGTCCAGCCATAGACGCTGGTGAACAGCATGGAGGCGAGCAGCATGATCAGCAGGGCCAGGGGCACCCAGGTGATGCCGAGCGCGCCGATGGCCAGGAAGGTGATCAGCGCCACGAAGGAGCCGATCATGTAAATCTCGCCATGGGCAAAGTTGATCATCCCGATGATGCCGTACACCATCGTGTAGCCGATCGCGATCAGGCCGTAGATCGCTCC
>NZ_WHOS01000127.1 GCF_013340935.1 Azospirillum melinis
TCTTTTCGTGGTCGGCTTCAGAGTTTGATAAGAGACGGGTGCTGGGCGGACTGTTCGGCGGAGTACCGGTCGGCTTGCGGGGCCTGCCGCTTGGCCGCGGGCAGGTCGAGGCCGGCGAACAGGCCGAGCCGCTCGGCCAGCCAGCGGACGGTGGCGGGGTCGCCGGAGGTGACGAGACGCTCGATCTGCTCGGCCACCAGCACCCGCAGCGAGGACAGGCGCAGTTCGGCCTCGCGGTTCAGCGCCTGCCGCTCCCACCACACCCTGTGACGGAAATCCTTGGAGCCGTAATAGGCCCGCCACAGCGTGGTGCGGCTGCACCCCATGGCGCGCGAGACCTGGAGGAAGCTGTTGCCGCGGGCCAGCATGCCGGCGGCCATGATCCACTGTTCCTCATGGAACTGCGAACCGGGAACCAGCGAGCCTTCGGCCGGCGTCGGCGGCTCCTCGGCCCAGCGGGGGAAGTTGTCGGTGGTGAAGCTGCGGCTGTCGAGGGGCATGGCGTGGCTCCGCGAATGAGGGGGCATTGCGGAGAGGATATAGGATTTTGGTCCTTTTTGGGGAGGTTTTGGGAAAAGTGGGATGATTAGGTGAATGCAGGAGGGGTGACTTCTGAGTTCAAGCGGACTTTCAGCCAGAGTTACAGTTCTTAGCAATAGATGAAAGCAACCTTTCATTAACCTAGAGAGCGCCATCAAATTCGGAGGATTGTCAAAGCAGGAGAGAGTTAGCCATCCATGATAAGCAAACCTCCTGACCGGTTCAGAAATAATTCCTTTCTGCACCGTGTTACGTTGCGGACGCTCTTGACCCAATTGGATAAAGCGTTGATGATTCTAGAAATGGTGGACATGCATATTTTTGTACGCTATGCGCATCCACTTAGGCCGATGGGCAACATCACGAGCACTAGGCCGTGATTTTCATCGTTAACAGACGAGCCTAAACGACTGATATCAGAGAAAAACTACTGATTTGGAGTATCAACACTCATGTTTTCACGATTGCGATTGGTGAACTTTAAAGCTTGGACGGACACCAAGGACATCGCCTTGCGTCCTTTAACTATGCTTCTTGGAACTAACTCATCAGGAAAATCATCGCTAATCCAAAGTCTCCTTCTGCTAAAGCAGACTGCGCGCTCTCCGGACCGTACAGTGCATCTCAATTTGGGAGGTGATGAAGTTAATGACCTGTTCAATTTTGGTTCATTCGAAGACGTTCTAAATCAGGGATCTAGGTCAACTCGACAATTCTTGATCGAATTTGACTTCGACAACCATGGAATCGGCCGCATTGTAAATGGACACTTCAGCTGTTCTTATGGACAGACTTCCTCCGGCAGCGTCGCTATTCAGATGCTTACACTAAAGACCGATGGACGTAAATTTCAAGCTATTAGGCGAGAAAAAGGTGCTTTCTCCATTATAGTCGATGACGAACAAAATCCACGGGCTAAGGGGCGCAACTATACTCCCGAGCGCTCAATCGCATTTTCTGCAGATGCAATCTCGGCGCTCGAGAAGGATGGCCAATTAGTCGAAGATTTAAGCTTGGCAATCCGCCAGGAACTGGAGCGTATAATATATCTAGGTCCGCTACGCCGTAAGCCGGAGCGAGATTACCCTTGGAACAAGACAAAGCCCGGCGAAGTAGGAAGCGACGGACGTGCAGCCATTGACGCACTTCTAGCCAGTGCTTTGCTCCGGGGAGACGAGCAGAATTATGTGGTCAATGGTGTATCCTACTGGCTGAACAAGATGGGCGTAGCGGAGAGGCTCGAGATTCGGCAACAAGGACGATCCAGTCGATATGAACTGATTGTTCACCGCGACGGCACCGCCTGCAATCTCCGCGACGTCGGCATTGGTATTTCGCAAGTTTTACCAGTATTGGTTGCATCTTACTTTGCTCCCGTGGGGAGCACAATTATGCTTGAAGAGCCTGAAATTCACCTGCACCCGCTCGCTCAATCGGCGCTAGCCGAATTGTTCGTTGAGGTCAGCCGTGAACGAAAAATACAATTCTTAGTGGAAACTCATTCTGAGCATCTCTTTCGTCGAATGCAAACCATGATTGCAAAGCAAAAGATCTTGGCAAATGACGCCGCAATGTATTTTGTTATGCGGAATAATCAATCGGCGGAACTCTGCAGCCTGATCATTGACGATTTTGGGCGTGTGAAGAACTGGCCTACCGGCTTTTTCGGAGATGCTTTGGGCGAGACGCGCGAACAAGCTCGGCTCATGTTCGAACGCCAGAAGGCGGGGACCATATGAGAGACCGTTATGTGGTTGATACCAATGTACTGATCGCCGCAAGTGCTTGTGATCCACACCACCCAGCCGACATCGAAGCTACACCTGCCGATCTCACACTTCGCCTCACAATTTGGGAATGGCTTGTCGCCTTCCAGCAAAGCGATAGTCGCTTGATACTCGATACTGAACTCAAAATATATGACGAATACCGTAATAAACTTGACTACAATGATTATGGGATTCAAGTGGTTATGGATAAATGGAGTACCAGTGCAGTTGACAACGTGGTTGTAGAATATGATAGCGATGGACATGGAATTTTGCCGGACACGCTAATACCCATAATCCACGACCTTGCTGACCGGAAGATGGTTGCGGCAACGTTGGCATCCCATATCGAATTTGGTGAAGGTTGCATTGCTTTTGCGGGTGACACCGACTGGCACGATTGGGAGGTAGGCCTAGTTGCGCATAGCATTCTACTCGAACCCATCATAGAATCTTGGTCAAGAGCCAAGCATGCTGAGAAGCAGGAAAAAAATAAACATAGTAAGTAAGGCTATCGCAATGTTCTTTCGCTTTCCATCAACACCGCACCTCGCTTGGCTAGGGCACGGCTCCATACCGCGCGACGATAAGCTTCTTTCCAAAGAAGATGCCCGCGACCTCATTGCGGATGAAGTAGTTGTGGAAGAGAAGCTTGATGGTGCCAACATTGGATTGTCTCTTACTAACGACGGCGCACTCCAGATTCAGAATCGCGGCCAATATCTGATCACCCCCCATGTTGGACAGTTTGCTCGTCTGCCGGATTGGATTGCGCAGCATGGTGAACAACTTTGCCATTTCATCAATCCAAACCTCATTCTTTTTGGGGAATGGTGTGCAGCGAGGCATTCTGTCGGCTATGATCGGCTTCCGGACTGGTTTCTTCTGTTCGATGTATACGATCTCAAAGAAACTAAATTTTGGAGCACAACGCGACGCAATGTGCTTGCAGCCCAAGTAGGATTGTCAACTGTACCGACGTTACTAAAGGGAACAACTGATTTATCCAAACTTGCGCACTTGTTAACCGTAGGATCAAGTTGCTATAGAATAGGTTCGATGGAAGGCTTGATTATTCGTCGTGAGACGGCGAAATGGTGTGATAGTCGCGCCAAGCTTGTTCGGGACGACTTTATACAAACGATTGACGAGCATTGGAGCCGGCGTCGTATAGAATGGAACCGCATTGATTGGTCAAACCAATAGGCAATTTCCGCTCAGTCGCAGAGGTTCCGCATAGCGCCGGCCCAGAGTTGCTGATCGGAAATGGAGGGGGCTTCAAATTACCTCCCTCATAGTCATCGCTTGCTTCTTCCTCCACCCTCACCCCTCGCCCATCGCTCCCACCACCCGACGCGACGCGACGCAGCGCGTGACTTCGCTCAGCAGTTGGGCGCGGTCGATGGGCTTCGGCACGTGGCAGTCCATGCCGGCCTCGTAGCAGCGGTCGATGTCGTCGGGGAAGGTGTTGGCGGTCAGGGCCAGGATGGCGACGCGGGACTCCGGACCCGGCATGGCGCGGATCAGGCGCGTCGCCTCCAGGCCGTCCATCACCGGCATGTTGATGTCCATCAGGATGGCGTCGAAGGGCTCGCCCCCATCCCCCCCCATGGC
>NZ_WHOS01000128.1 GCF_013340935.1 Azospirillum melinis
CCCCGCCGACCACCCAGCAGACCACCCCGCCCCCGCCGGCCGGCGGGGGCCAGACCGAGGCCCAGCCGGCCGACCCGGCGGCGATCGCCCGCGACTGCCTGGCCGCCGGCCTGCCGGAGCTGACCGCCTCGCTGATCACCGCCAAGGCGACGCCGGCCACCGTCACCGCCCGGCTGCAGGACGCCAAGTCGATCAAGGACATCTGCGCCCGGGCCGGCATCGCCGACCAGGCGGCCGGCCTGATCACCAACGGCGCCACCGTCGACAGCGCCCGCGCTGTCGCCTTCGAGGCGCTCGCCGCCCGCGACCAGGCGAGCCACGTCGACAGCACCCAGAACACGCCGCCGGGCACCAACCCGACGCCGCGCGGTCCGGTGAACGTCGCCTCGGTCTACGACCGCTTCAACAACCCGAACCGGAAGGTCTGAGATGGGCACTGTGTTCCAAGAGGGCCGGCACGCCGGCGAGTTCCTGGTCTCCGAAGGCATGGGCAGCATTTCCCGCGGGACCGGCACCATCAAGGCCGGAGCCGGGAAGCTGCAGGCCGGCTCCGTGCTGGGCCAGATCACCGCCGACAAGACGTTCGTCCTGGTCGATCCGGACGCCACCGACGGCTCCCAGACCGCCAAGGCGATCCTCTATGCCGGCGCCAACGCCACCACCGATGCGGTGCGTGCCACGCTGATGGTCCGCCTGTGCGAGGTGAACGCCGACGCCCTGGTCTGGCCCGACGGCATGACGGACGCCGAGATCGCGGCCGCCCTGGCCCAGCTCGCCGACCCCGCCCGCTTCATCATCGCCCGCTGACCCACCGCCTGCCTCCGGAGCCGCCACCATGGCCGCACTCACTCTCGATATTTTCAACGGCGACGCTTTCAGCGCTGCCTCGATGACCTCCTACGTCAACGAGAACGTCCCCTATGTGCCGGGCTATCTCGGCTCGCTGGGGCTGTTCGTCGGCGAAGGCGTCTACACCACCGTCGTCGGCTTCGATGACATCAACGGCGCGCTGAAGCTGATCCAGTCCAGCCCGCGCGGCGCCGCCCCCAGCCAGTCCACCGGCGAGAAGGCGGCCACCCGCTACCTGAACACGGTCCGCTTCGCCCGCGAGGCCGTCATCACCGCCGACCAAATTCTGGGCGTGCGCGTGCCCGGCACCGCCAATCTGCTGCAGAGCGCCGAGCGCCTGGTCTACCGCCGGGTCGAAGGCCCCGCCGGCATCCGTGCCGAGCTGTCGATGACGCTGGAGCATCTCTACCTCGGCGCCATCGACGGCCAGGTCTACGACGCCGACGGCACAACCGTTCTGTGGGACTATTTCAACGCCTATGGCATCGCGCGGCCGGCAACGGTCAACGTGCCCTTCGGCACCTTTACCGCAGATGAAGCCAAGTTCGATGATCTGTGCCTGAATATCAAACGGGAGGTGACCAAGTCGCTGAACGGCTTCAATCTGGCCGGCATGACCATCGTGGTGGCGTGCGGCGACAACTTCTTCGACGCCGTGCGCGGCAACAAGGAAGTGGTCAACGCCCGCTCGAAGGGCCTGACCGGCGTCACCAAGGCGCCGGAGCTGTTCGCCAGCCAGAAGGCCTTCTCGTCCTTCCAGTACGCCGACATCATCTGGGTGAACTACCGCGGCTCGGACGACGGCAAGGTGTCGGTGCCCACCGACGAAGCCCGTCTGTTCGCGCTCGGCGTGCCTGGGCTGTTCAAGACCTTCTTCGCCCCCGGCGACACCTGGGACACCATCGAGGGCGAGGGCCTGCCGGTCTACATGCTGCAGCGCCAGGAGCGGCAGACCTCGAGCCAGCGGGCCTTCGAGGTGCAGTCCAACCCGCTGCCGATGTGCCTGCGGCCGAAAAGCCTGCGCCGCCTGAAGAAGGCCTGATCCACCCCCGCCATCCAGCCGCGACACGGGCCGCCTTCGGGCGGCCTGTCGCGTTTCAGGGAGACCCGCCGTGAGCGCCACCCGTCAGCCTGGTACGAACTTCTTCTTCGCTGTGGAGGGGCTGGGGAGCGCGGTCTCCCCCTTCATCCCCGTCGTCCGCATCCAGCCGCAGGGGCCGGTGGTCGACATGTCGGCCTATCGCCAGATGGGCGCGAGCTACCTGTTCGCCGCGGCCGGCCTGGGCCTGCCGGAGAACCCGGCCACGCCGCTCGTCCGCATCGCCGAGGACCATCCGGTCGGCGCGATCGAGGTGTTCCCGCTCCACGCCCTGCCCGGCGATCGGCTGGAGTGCGACGGTCGCGAGGTCGAGCGCACCGCCTATCCCGTCCTGTTCGCCGTGATCGGCGATAGCTGGGGACCGGGCAACGGCACCACAACCTTCAACCTGCCGACCATCCCGCGCCGGCAGTTCGTCACCCCGAACGGCACGGAGACCCTGTCGGTCGCGGTTCCCCTGCCGCCGGACGCGCCGGAGGGCACCCAGCCCCAGATGGTCGACATCCGGGTCACCACGCTCGTCACCACCATCAAGGTCTGACGATGGACGCCGCCGACCACCTGGAGCTGGTCTTCGCCCGCTTGGGCCTGGACGCCCTCTACGTCTCGCCCAGCGGGACCGAGACGGCCTGCACCGTCATGCAGGCCGGCACCCCTCTGGAGTTCCCGGGCTTCGCGCTGCCGGTCGACGGCGTCTGTTTCGACCTGATGCGCCATCAGGTGACCCCGGCGATCGGCGGCGTCCTGCGCATCGGCGAGCGCAGCCTCGCCATCGACACGCCGGCGGTGCCCTTCCCGATCGGCGCCGATCCGCTGGGCCTCCGCTGGCGGCTGATGATCGGCTGGGGACAGCCCGTCACCCTTCGCTCGGTCGATGACGCCGGCTCGCCGCCGCGCGGCTCCTCCTGGACGGTGGCGGCCGCGGCCGAGGCCGGGGCGGTGACGCTGTCGATCGCCGGCACCCTGGCGACCGGCCGGGTCTGCCCGGGGGATGCCTTCCGCCTGCCGGGCCATCCGGAGGCCTATGTCGCCGCCGGCACGGTGGCGGCGGTCGCCGGCACATTCGCCTCGATCCCGCTGGACCGCCCTCTGGCGGCCCCCGTGGCGGCCGGAACCGAGCTGGTCCCCTCCTGGGTGCGCGACCAGGCGGTCCGGGCGCTCTCCATCACCGACGCCGCCGGCTTCGGCGGATCGGTGGTGAAGGGGGCCTCCCGCTGGCTGGTGCTGGGCGGTTCGCTGCCCCGCCGCCCGAAAGCGGGGGACCAGCTGACCACCGAGGACGGCCCCCTCGACCTTTCCCGGGTCACCACCCACCGCTCGGGCGCCACCGTGGTCGCCTGGGACCTGCAGGCAGCCTGACCATGATCGACGTCCTCGCCGTCCACCAGGCGCTGCGGGCGCCGCTGTCCACCGGGCCGATTCCGCCCGAGCACATCGGCCGCCGCGGCTCGCCCTTCACCCCGCCCACCGGCGACGTCATCCACGCGCTGACCTCGATCGTCTGGGAGCGGAACGGAAAGACCGGGCCGGTGCTGTGGGAAGGCGCCGGCATGCTGCAGATCCTGGTGCGGGCGCCGATGGGCATCGATGAGGACGCACTGCTGGTCGAGGCCGGCAAGGTCGCGGGCCTCTACGCTCCCCATGTCGACGGCCCGGCGCTCGGCTACGATGTGCGCGTCGTCCAGGTCGCCGTGATGGGCGTGATGACGTTGTCGGCCGCCGGCGCCGGCGGCCGACAACGTCATCACGCCCATCACGGCGACCTGGACGACGCGCACATCGTAGCC
>NZ_WHOS01000129.1 GCF_013340935.1 Azospirillum melinis
GCTCGCCAGCTTCAAGCCGTCGAACCAGCGAAACCTTGAACTCCAAACTTCGCTTCTCTCCCATCGGTCCTCTCCATCAGAGAACCGGAACACTTTAACACTGTCTCAGTTTCAGGGGGCACTCCAGGCTGTTCAGTGTTCCATCCAGGGGGGCGGGTGCTCGGGAGGACGGGCGCAAGGGCGCGCGGCACCTGTAGCGATGCATGCAGGACACTCCTCGGGTGGTGACGGCTTTTAGTCCTATCACGGAGTGCGGCCGGCGGTAAGGAGGCATGGAAAAATATGGCGGCTTGTCGTCTGCCGCTGCGCTGCGTCAAGGGCGGTTCTTTGCCCCGTGCGAAGACCGCATCCGCGACGGCGCAGGACGCTCGTCGGTCGTGCCCCAACTGTCGAGCCAGTCGGCAACGTCGCGCAGAGGAATTGCCTGATCGGCGGCAATCTGTGCCCGCGCCTCGGCGACGGCGCGTGTCAGCGCATCGTCATCGGTCGGTTCGAATGCGGTTGCAGGCTCGGCCATGGGGCACATCCATCACTGACTGTATGCGGGTAGAGTGGCAGATTGCTCGTTGGAAAGCGTCGGGTTATCCATTGCGCAACACATCTCATATAGCTAAAATTGGCAACACAAATTCAACCTTATAAAGAGAAAGGTGCTACGTAATGTTAGAAAAAGTGAAGATTGCCTGTCATGCAAGCTATTCCGAAAGCGGGGCGATCCTGGATGACCTTAAACCTATAAATTTCATATTTGGAACCAACGGAACGGGAAAGACCACTATTTCTCGTGTTATTGCTGATGTGCAGTCGTATCCATTTTGTGAAGTTTCATGGGCCGGGAGCAGGCCGCTTGAAACTGTCGTTTATAACAGAGATTTTGTAGCAAGAAATTTCAAAGAACAGTTTCCAGGTATATTCACACTCGGAGAGACTGTAAAAGATACTTTAGAAAATATAGAATTTACACAAAAGAACGTTAGAAAGCTTAATGAAGAAGTATCTCAGTTACAAAGAACGCTCGGAAAGAAAGATGACGATCTGGGAATGCTTGGTAAGCTGAAAGGGCTAAGAAAATCGTTTGAGGCCGAGTGCTGGAAGATTAAAACTAAGCACGATATTTATTTTAAGGGTGCTTTCATAGGGGTGAGAAACGCGCAGGCAAAATTTTGTGAAAAAATTATTGAGGAGTTCTCGGTAAATAAATCAGAAATTTGTGATTTTGATGACCTTAAAGTGAGGGTGTCGAAATTATTCAATAATAGTATTGATAGGAAGGCGTCTATACCACTATTAGATTTTTCATTATTATTGTTTCTTGAAAAGGAGCCTTTGCTTTTGAAAAGAATTATTGGCAGAGAGGATATTAATGTATCCGAGCTAATTCAGAAGCTTAGCAATAGTGATTGGGTGCGTCAGGGGCTTTCATTTTTAAATGATTCTGACGTGTGCCCATTTTGCCAGCAGAAAGTTGAAGCTGATCTGGTAGAGCGCTTGAATTCTTACTTTGATGAAAAATTTATTTCGGACATAGCTAGAATAAAAAACATATTAGATCAATACAGGCGTCATTCTGAAGAGGTGCTTGCAAAATTAAAAAGCATCTCTGAGGGATTTGAATGGAGTATAAACCCCGATGGTATTGATAGCCTAATTAATCAGCTCTCGGAGAGAATAAGCAGCAACATTATGGTATTGGAAAATAAAAATAAAGAGCCAAGTGTTCCGGCGCGCCTGGAGAGTATAGATATTATAGCGGGAAGCATAAGGGAGAAAATAGAGGCGGAAAATAACTATGTTGTAGCGCATAATCAAATTGTTGATAACCTCTCCGTTGAGCGGTCTCGCTTAATAGGAGAAATCTGGAAATGGCTTGTAGAGGAAAACCGTGCCGCTATAGAAAAATTTTCTAGAGAAAAAATCTCCTTGGAAAAAGCAATAAGCAGTTTAGAGCTGCAAATAATTAAAAAGCGTGAACTGATAAATGAAAATGAGAAGGAGCTTAGAGAGCTTGAGAGGTCTGTTGCGAGCGTGCATCCAACAGTTAGGGATATAAATGTTATACTCAAATCCTTTGGCTTTACTGGGTTCTCTTTGAGAACGTCTGGGGACAAAAATCACCTTTACGAAGTTGTTCGCGGTGATGGCAGCAATGCCGTGTCTACATTAAGTGAAGGAGAGAGGAGCTTTGTGGGGTTTCTCTACTTCTATCATTTGCTTCAGGGCAGCATGAATGAGGCAGGTATAAGCAGTGATCGAATAGTAGTCTTCGATGATCCAATATCGAGCCTTGACAGTGACGTTTTGTTTATTGTTAGCGCTCTCATAAAGAGAGTATTTAAAGATATAGTATCTGCAAAAGGGCGCATAAAGCAGGCTTTTATCTTAACGCACAACATTTATTTCCATAAAGAAGTATCTTTTGATCCAACACCAATTTCTAAGCGTCAAAAATATGAAAGCTACTGGATCGTAAAAAAGGCAGAGGGTATTTCTGAATTTACCAGATGTGAAAAGAACCCAATAAAAACATCATATGAACTGCTATGGGATGATGTTCGAAGCCCTAATAAGGCAAGGGCTACAATACAAAATACACTGCGTCGCATAGTTGAAAATTATTTCAAGATAATGGGAAACATAGATACAGAAGAAATAATTGCTATGTTTGAAGGGAAAGATCAGCAAGTTTGTAGCTCGCTATTTTCATGGGTCAATGATGGGTCGCATAGCGCTCATGAGGATTTCTATATATCTTCTGATGAAAGCATCGTTGACCGATACATGGAGGTTTTTAAAATGATATTTATAAAGACAAATCATTATGCTCACTATTGCATGATGATGAAGATAGAACCCGATGACGTCAGAAATCAGGATGAAGGAAATTTGTCTGGAGAAAATAAACAATTAGCTTAAAAATGATAAAATAAATCGCAAGGCTCTGGGAAGGCTCCCGGAATAAAGCGTACTTGCGCGCATATTTTCCTGCTCTGGCCATACCTGCCAAATGCGAGGATTAAAAAAGCCGGAGGGGCGGAATACCGTCCCTCCGACTCCGACGATACGCAGCCGTTCCCTACTCTGCCGCCGCCGCCATCGGCACCACCCTGCAAGTCCCGCGCACCAGATCGACGTCGATTTCCGCTGCGACCAATTCCGGTCGGATGCTCATACCGTCGCGGACCAGCCGCACCAGCCCGTGCTTCGCCAAGTCTTGCAGAGCGCGCGAGACGTTGGGCTGGGCGCGGTCGGCGAGTTGGGCGAGGCGGGAGACCGTCTCCGGGCGTTCGGTGGCGATCAGGTGCATCAATGCCCGGTTGGCTGGGGTCAGCACGCCGAGAAGGCCGGAGACCGCCTCGCCATCCGTCACCGACCGCACCGGGGGAACCGGGCGGGTGCCCTGGGCGACCGCCAGCATCTCGTCGCGCACATCATGCAAGGTCCGCATCCCCGGTCCCTCCTTGGTCGTAAGCATCCGCTGAGTGCCGCGGTCAGGTAGCTTTCGTCTGCTCACGGATTGCTTTCCATTCCCAGGGGAGGAGTTCGTGCAGGCGGGTTTGAGGGATGTCGTTGATGCGCGCCAGCACATCGGC
>NZ_WHOS01000012.1 GCF_013340935.1 Azospirillum melinis
GCGCTGCTGTGGCGCCGGCTGCTGGCGGTGACGGTGGACGAGGATCTGGCGCGGGTGGAGGGCATGCCGGTCGATGCCCTGCGGCTGGCCTTCATGCTGCTGATCGCGCTGGTGATCGCCATCGCCCTACAGATTGTCAGGCTCCCGGTGGACTCGGCACCGCGCGTCACACCCCCCGCCACCTCCCCCCGCCACCCCGATCAGGGCGCAGAGCAGGTGCCGTGTCTCGTACGGGTCGAAGGGCAACAGCGGCGCCAACGCCACCGCCGCCATGTCGAACAGCCCGCCATAGAGATAGAGGTTCTTGTAGGCGAAGGCTGAATCGTCGCCAAAGCCGCTGCGGTACCAGTCGATCAGCTTGGCGCCATAGACATGCTGCACCTCTTCGTCGTTGGAGATGCCGTACTGCCGGAAGGTGACGGCGACCAGCACCGGCAGGGCCAGCAGTCCCAACGCCGCGGCAAGGTCCCACGGCTCGCCGATCAGGCGGCGCAAAAAGCTGGTCCTCCCCGTCACCCCACTCCCCCGCGTCCCGTCCGCCTGCATGCCGAAATCCGAGCGCAGGAAGCACCGGCCGCTGCGGCTTGTCATGTGAAATCTCTGCCACAGTCGCACCGGGCCGTCCGCAACCCAAAGGTCGCGGCAAGCGAAAGAACGGATGGCTGCAGCATAAAGCCTGCTTTAGCTCATTGACGTTGACTTCCCCCTGGCACCCGTGGCGAAATCGTCGGCACAGGGGATTGTCCATGGCCGAACGGGACCGGGTGTATGGTGTGACGGAGTTGGCGGCGGAGTTCGACCTCACGCCGCAGGCGCTGCGCTATTACGAGGAAAAGGGACTGCTGGCGCCGCAACGCGCCGGAGGGCGGCGGGTGTTCACCTACCGCGACCGCGCGCGGCTGATGATGATCCTGAAGTTCCGCCGGGTCGGCTTCTCGCTGGAACAGATCGCCGAATATCTCGCACACTATCGCTCCGGCCGGCCCAGCGCCGGACAATACCGCGACGGGCTGCGCAAAATCCGTGCCCGCCTCGTTGAGCTTGAGCGGATGCGCTCCGAAATCAGCGATGTGATCCTTGAGCTGAAGGCGATGGAGGCCGACGCCGAACGGCGGCTCACCGCCTGCATGCATGACGATGCCCCACCACCAGACGATCCAAAACCAAACTGCCCAAAACCAAACTGCCCAAAACCAGAAGCGACCGAACCGGGAGTGAAACGATGCTGCGCGGAATGATGATGAATGGCCCCCTGCTGGTGACGTCGATCCTGCGTCACGCAGCGCTCTACCATGCCGACACCGAGATCGTGTCGCGCACCACCGAGGGGCCGATCCACCGCTACACCTATGCCGACGCCTGGGTCCGCGCCCAGAAGCTGGCGAACGCGCTGGCGGCGCTGGGGATGAAGCCGGGCGATCGCATCGGCACGCTGGCGTGGAACGGCTACCGCCATCTGGAATGCTATTATGGCATCGGCGGCTCGGGCATGGTCTGCCACACCATCAACCCGCGCCTGTTCCCGGAACAGATCGCCTACATCGTCAACCACGCCGAAGACCGGCTGCTGTTCACCGACCTGACCTTCCTGCCGCTGCTGGAGGGCATCGCCCACGAGCTGACCGGGCTGAAGGCCATCGTCGTGATGACCGACCGCGCCAACATGCAGGATTCCAGCCTGCCCAACCTGCTGTGCTACGAGGATCTGCTGGCGGACCAGCCCGACGGCTTCGACTGGCCGGAGCTGGACGAGAACACCGCCTGCGGCATGTGCTACACCTCCGGCACCACCGGAAACCCGAAGGGCGTGCTGTACAGCCACCGCTCCTCCTACCTGCATGCCATCGCCGCCTGCGTGCCGGACGTGTTCGGCCTGTCGGCGTCGGACGTGGTGCTGCCGGTGGTGCCGATGTTCCACGTCAATGCCTGGGGCGTGCCCTACGCCGCGCCGATGGTCGGCGCCAAGCTGGTCTTCCCCGGCGGCAAGCTGGACGGCGCCAGCCTCTATGAGCTGTTCGAGGCCGAGAAGGTCACCAACAGCGCCGGCGTGCCGACCGTCTGGCTGGCGCTGCTGAACTGGCTGGACGCCAACAAAAAGAAACTGACCACCATGCGCCGCATCGCCATCGGCGGCTCCGCCTGCCCGCCGGTCATGATCCAGCGCTTCCAGGAGATGGGGGTCGAGGTCCTGCATGCCTGGGGCATGACGGAGACCAGCCCGCTCGGTCTTGCCAACACGCCGAAGGGCAAGCATCGCGGACAGGATGCCGAGGCCGCCCTGGCACTCGCCTCCAAGCAGGGGCGGCCGATCTGCGGCGTGCAGTTCCGCGTTGTCGACGGCTCCGGCGTTGACGTGGCACGCGACGGCACCAGCTTCGGACGGCTGCTGGTGCGCGGCCCGACCGTCTGCTCCGGCTATTTCGGCGTGACGGAAAGCCCGGCCCACCAGACGGTGCCGGGCTGGTTCGAGACCGGCGACGTGGTGACGATGGACGCCGACGGCTATGTCCAGATCGTCGACCGCACCAAGGACGTCATCAAGTCGGGCGGCGAGTGGATCAGCTCCATCGACCTGGAGAACATCGCCGTCGGCCATCCCGGCGTCCAGGAAGCCGCCGCCGTCGCCGTGCCCGACGAAAAGTGGGGCGAGCGCCCGATGCTGGTCGTCGTCCGCAAGCCGGATTCCGCCGTGACGCGAGAGGAGCTGCTGGCGGTCTTCGACGGCAAGGTGGCGAAATGGTGCATCCCCGACGATGTCCGCTTCGTCGACAGCCTGCCCCACACCGCCACCGGCAAGCTGCTGAAGAGCGAGATCCGCCACATGCTGGCCGACCGCGAAGGGGTATGACCGGAGAAGAATCGGGCCGGAAAAGAAACGGGCCGGACGGTATCGACCGTCCGGCCCAGTGTCCCCGCTGAACCGGCGAGGACGACGCACCCGAGGGAGGAGCGCGCAACCAAGGTCAGATTACCGGCAGCCGATCCGGGCCACTTGCCCGTCTGCGCCAGAGTCTCTGCAAATCTCCGCCACCGGAGCCGTCAACGCTCCGACCGCACCCGCGCCACGGCGTCGCGCCAGCCGCCATAGAGGCGGTCGCGCTTGCCCTGATCCATGCGCGGCTCGAAGCGGCGCTCGCTGCGCCAGGCGTCGGACACCGACTCCAGCCCATCGAACACGCCGACCTTCAGCGCGGCAAGGCAGGCGGCCCCCAGCGCCGTGGTCTCGATCACCTTCGGGCGCTCGACCGGCATGTTCAGCAGGTCGGCCAGGAACTGGCAGAGCCAGTCGTTGGCCGCCATGCCGCCGTCGATGCGCAGCGCGTTGATGGTGCCGCCCCAGTCGCCGGCCATCGCCTCCATCAGGTCACGGGTCTGGAAGGCCACCGCCTCCAGCGCCGCACGGGCGATGTGGGCCGGGCCGACATCCAGAGTCATGCCGAAGATCGCGGCACGGGCGGCCGAGTCCCAATGCGGAGCACCCAAGCCCACGAAGGCCGGGACGAAATAGACGCCGTGGCTGTCGGGCACGCGGGTCGCCATGTCGTCGGTCTGGCTGGCATGGGTGATGATGCCGATGCCATCGCGCAGCCATTTGATCGCGGCGCCGGCCACGAAGATCGAGCCTTCCTGCGCGTAAGCGGTCTTGCCGTTCAGCCGATAGGCGACGGTGGTCAGCAGCCGGTTCTTCGACACCACCGGCGTCTCCCCGGTGTTGATCAGCGCGAAGCAGCCGGTGCCGTAGGTCGATTTCGCCATGCCCGGCGTCAGGCAGGCCTGCCCGAAGGCCGCCGCCTGCTGGTCGCCCGCAACGCCCGCGATGGGGATCGGCCGGCCGAGCAGGTCCGGCTCGGTGGCGCCGAAATCGTCGGAGCTGTCGAGCACCCGCGGCAGCATGGCGCGCGGCACCCGGAACAGCCTCAGCAATTCGTCGTCCCAGTCCTGGGCATGGATGTCGAACAGCATGGTGCGCGAGGCGTTGGTCGCGTCGGTCGCATGCACCTGCCGGCCGGTCAGGTGATAGATCAGGAAACTGTCGATGGTGCCGAAGCACAGCTCGCCCCGCTCGGCCCGCGCACGGGCACCCGGCACATGGTCGAGGATCCAGGCGATCTTGGTGGCGGAGAAATAGGCGTCGATCAGCAGGCCGGTCTTGGAGCGCACCAGCTCGGCATTGCCCGCCGCCACCAGATCGTGGCAGAGCGCGGCGGTGCGGCGGTCCTGCCAGACGATGGCGCGGTGGATCGGCTCGCCGGTCGCGCGGTCCCACACGACGGCGGTTTCGCGCTGGTTGGTGATCCCGATGGCGGCGATGGCGGACGCATCGATCCCGGACTTCTCCACCGCTTCGCGCGCCACGGTGCGCACGTCGCGCAGGATATCGGCGGGATCATGCTCGACCCAGCCGTCGCCGGGGTAATGCTGGGGGAACTCGCGGCGTGCTTCGGCCAGCGGCGTCCCCCGGCCGTCGAACAGGATCGCCCGCGACGAGGTGGTGCCCTGGTCGATGGCGAGGATGTGGCCGGCCTTGCTCATGGAAGCGTTCCCTCGTGAATTCTTGGACTTTAATACCCTCTCCCGCCCCGGGAGAGGGAGGGACCCGCCGAAGGCGGGAGGGTGAGGGGTGATCCGGACATGAATCCCGATCCGTGGATTGCCCCTCACCCTTCCCAAGCTTTGCTTGGGCCCCTTCCCTCTCCCGGGACGGGAGAGGGAACCTTCAGAAAACAAGAGTGGGGCGGCAGCATGCCGCCGCCCCACAGTTTACCCCTGGCCCAACCAGGACGAAGCGCCAGGAGGAGAACCGTCTTGCCAGCCCGTTACTGGGCGCGGCCTTCTTTCCACGCCTTCAGCAGGTCGTCATAGGCGATGGTCTGGCCCTTGGGCTTCTCGTTGTCGAGCTTGGCCCTCGGAGCGCCGGGGGCGGCGAACCACTCCTTCGGATCCTTCTTCGGGTTCAGCTTGGGTGCGCACTCGCCGCCGATGTTGGCACGCTCCATGCGGGCCAGCACCTGCTCCATCTGCTCGGCCAGATTGTCCATCGCCTGCTGCGAGGTGCGCTCACCCGTCACGGCTTCGGCGATGTTCTGCCACCACAGCGGGGCCAGCTTCGGATAGTCCGGCACGTTGGTGCCGGTCGGCGTCCAGGCGACGCGGGCCGGGCTGCGGTAGAACTCGACCAGACCACCCAGCTTCGGCGCCACCTGGGTCATCGGCTCCGACTTGATGTCGCTCTCGCGGATCGGCGTCAGGCCGACCAGCGTCTTCTTGAGCGACGCGGTCTTCGACACGGTGAACTGGGCGTAGAGCCACGCGGCCTTGCGACGCTCAGCCGGGGTGGACTTCAGCAGCGTCCACGACCCCACGTCCTGGTAGCCGAGCTTCATGCCCTGTTCCCAGTAGGGCCCGTGCGGCGAGGGGGCCATGCGCCACTTCGGCGTGCCGTCGGCGTTGACCACCGGCAGGCCCGGCTTGGTCATGTCGGCGGTGAAGGCGGTGTACCAGAAGATCTGCTGGGCGACCGCACCCTGGGCGGGCACCGGGCCGGCTTCGGAGAAGGTCATGCCGGCGGCTTCCGGTGGCGCGTACTTCTTCAGCCAGTCGATGTACTTGTTCAGAGAATAGACAGCGGCCGGACCGTTGGTGTCGCCGCCGCGGGCGACCGAGGCGCCGGCCGGGCGGCAGCCCTCGACGCGGATGCCCCACTCGTCCACCGGCTTGCCGTTCGGCAGGCCCTTGTCGCCGGCGCCGGCCATCGACAGCCACGCGTCGGTGAAGCGCCAGCCGAGCGACGGGTCCTTCTTGCCGTAGTCCATGTGGCCGTAGACGCGGACGCCGTCGATCTCCTTCACGTCGTTGGTGAAGAATTCGGCGATGTCCTCGTAGGCCGACCAGTCGAGCGGGACGCCCAGGTCGTAGCCGTACTTGGCCTTGAACTTCTCCTTCAGGTCGGGACGGGCGAACCAGTCGGCGCGGAACCAATAGAGGTTGGCGAACTGCTGGTCGGGCAGCTGGTAGAGCTTGCCGTCCGGACCGGTGGTGAAGCTGGTGCCGATGAAGTCCTTGACGTCCAGCGTCGGCAGGGTGACGTCCTTGCCCTCGCCACTCATGAAATCGGACAGCGCGATGGCCTGGCCGTAGCGGACATGGGTGCCGATCAGGTCGCTGTCGTTGACGTAGGCGTCATAGACGTTGCGGCCCGACTGCATCTGCGTCTGCAGCTTCTCGATGACGTCGCCTTCCTGGATCAGGTCGTGCTTCAGCTTGATCCCGGTCAGGTCGCTGAACAGCTTGGCCAGCGTCTTCGATTCGAACTCGTGCGTCGTCAGCGTCTCCGAGACGACGTTGATCTCCATCCCCTTGTAGGGCTCGGCGGCCTTTACGAACCACTCCAGTTCCTTCATCTGCTCGTCCTTGGACAGCGTGGAGGGCTGGAGTTCCTCGATGATGCGCTTGGCGACGGCTTCCTGGTCCGGCGTCATGGCGGCGGACGGGCCGGCCGACGCCATCGCCAGCAGGACGCCGATGCCACCGGCCATCACGGCCCCGGTCAGGCGGCGCCGCAGAGAATGACGCGAAGTCTGTTGCTGAAGCATGCTTCCTCCCATTTGATCGACTTGGTGTCGGGTTGACGTTTCGTATTGCTCTTACCAGCGGAAACCACCGCTCTTCCCGTCATCCCCGCAGCCCCGCGGGGAACGGATCCCTTGGAAACTCTGTCTTTTCCTCAGCCGAAGCGGATGACCAGGGCGATCCACACCAGCGAGACCGCGGAGGCGCCCCACAGCGACGCGTCGGTCGCGGCGAGCCAGCCCAGATGGATGAAGGCGCTGCCGAGCAGGCCGATGAACAGGCGGTCGCCGCGGGTGGTGCGCATCGGCAGGAAGCCCTTGGCCTCCACCGTCGGCGACACCACCTCCCAGACCGTCATGCCGGCCAGCATCAGGGCGATGCACAGGAAGAAGATCGCGGTCGGCGCGGTCCACGCCATCCAGTCCATATCCATGACGCGGGGCCTCCCTCAGACCCGGCCCAGGGCGAAGCCCTTGGCGATGTAGTTGCGGACGAACCAGATCACGAGCGCGCCCGGCAGGATGGTCAGCACGCCGGCGGCGGCCAGCAGGCCCCAGTCCATGCCCGATGCGCTGACGGTGCGGGTCATGGTGGCGGCGATCGGCTTGGCGTCGACCGAGGTCAGCGTGCGGGCCAGCAGCAGCTCGACCCAGCTGAACATGAAGCAGAAGAAGGCGGTGACGCCGACGCCGGCCCGGATCATCGGCAGGAACACCGTGCCGAAGAAGCGCGGGAAGCTGTAGCCATCGATGTAGGCCATCTCGTCGATCTCGCGCGGCACGCCCGACATGAAGCCTTCAAGGATCCAGACCGCCAGCGGCACGTTGAACAGGCAGTGGGCCAGAGCGACGGCGATGTGCGTGTCGAACAGCCCGACCGTCTGGTAGAGCTGGAAGAAGGGCAGCAGGAACACGGCCGGCGGCGCCATCTTGTTGGTCAGCAGCCAGAAGAAGACATGCTTGTCACCGATGAAGCGGTAGCGCGAGAAGGCGTAGGCCGCCGGCAGCGCCACCGTCAGCGAGATGATGGTGTTCAGCGTCACATAATAGATCGAGTTGATGTAGCCGCTGTACCAGCTGGGATCGGTGAAGATGATGGCGTAGTTGCGCAGCGTCGGATTGTGCGGGTACAGTGTCAGGCCCGACAAAATCTCCTCGTTCGTCTTGAAGGACATGTTGACCATCCAGTAGATGGGCAGCATGAGGAAGACGATGTAGCAGACCAGAACGATGGTCCTGTTGGATACCCGCGCGGAGGAGCGGCGGATGTTTGCCGGGGCCGCCAGCGAACCGGGAGCGAGAACCGCAGCCTTGCTCATTTCTTCTCTCCCTCGCCGGTGCGGGTGATGATGGTGTAGAAGATGAAGCTGAACAGCAGCACGATCAGGAAGTAGACGATGGAGAAGGCCGCGGCCTTGCCGATGTCGAACTGACCCACCGCCATCTGCGTCAGATACTGGCTGAGGAAGGTGGTGGAGTTGCCGGGACCGCCGCCGGTCAGCACGAACGGCTCGGTGTAGATCATGAAGCTGTCCATGAAGCGCAGCAGCACCGCAATGATCAGGACGCCGCGCATCTTCGGCAGCTGGATGTAGCGGAACACCGCCCATTTCGAGGCGCCGTCGATCTTGGCCGCCTGATAGAAGGCCGGCGGGATCGACTGGAGGCCGGCGTAGCACAGCAGCGCCACGAGGCTGGTCCAGTGCCAGACATCCATCACCAGCACCGTCACCCAGGCATGGGCCGAATTGTTGGTGTAGTTGTAGTCGATGCCGATGGCGCGGAAGGTGGCGCCCAGGAGGCCGATGTCGCCGCGGCCGAAGATCTGCCAGATCGTGCCGACCACGTTGAACGGGATCAGCAGCGGCAGGGCCAGCAGCACCAGCGTCAGCGACGTCTTAGCGCTGCGACCGCCGGGCATGCCGAGAGCGATCAGGATGCCCAAGGGAATCTCGATGGCCAGCACCGCCAGCGAATAGATGATCTGGCGGACCAGCGCATCGTGCAGCCGCTCGTCCTTCAGCACCGCCTCGAACCATTCGGTGCCGACGAAGAACGTCTGGCCGGGGCCGAAGATCTCCTGCACCGAGTAGTTGACCACCGTCATCAGCGGCACCACGGCGCTGAAGGCGACGATCAGAAAGACCGGGATGATCAGGAACCAAGCCCGGTTGTCCTGGACCTTATCCATGGCTCATGGCTCCTTAACCGACCAGATGGCTGTCGCGGTAGAGCTTGGTCCACCGGGTGGGAAAACGGATGGCGGCGTCGAGAGCCGGGATTTCCTGCTCTTCGCTCAACCGAACCTTCAATGTGTGGCTGTTCAACCGCACGGTCGCCAGCTTGGAGGTGCCGAGATCGTCGACACCGGTGACCTGCACCGGAATGGCGCCGGCATTGCCGCTGCGGGTCAGCTCCAGGAATTCCGGCCGGATGCCCAGCTCGAACTTGCCGCCCACCCGGCCGCCGGCTGAAGACATGGCGCGGTCGGGCAGCGGGATGGCGATGCCGTCGACCAGCGCGTGGTCATTGCCCAGCGTGCAGGGCATCAGATTGATGCCGGGGCTGCCGATGAAATAGCCGACGAAGGTGTGCTCTGGGTTCTCGAACAGCTCCTGCGGGGTGCCGAGCTGGACCATGGCGCCTTCGTACATCACCGCGACCTTGTCGGCGAAGGTCAGCGCCTCCACCTGGTCGTGGGTCACGTAGATCATGGTCAGGCGGTATTCCTCATGGATCTGGCGCAGCTTGCGGCGCAGGATCCATTTGGTGTGCGGGTCGATGACGGTCAGCGGCTCGTCGAACAGGATGGCCGCCACGTCCGACCGCACCAGACCGCGGCCCATGGAAATCTTCTGCTTGGCGTCCGGCGTCAGCCGCTGGGCGCGCTTCTTCAGATCGGCGGTCAGGTCCAGCGCCTCGGCCACCTGCCGCACGCGGCGGTCGACGTCGGCCGCCGGAACCTTGCGGTTGCGGAGCGGAAAGGCGAGGTTCTCGTACACCGTCATGGTGTCGTAGATGACCGGGAACTGGAACACCTGGGCGATGTTGCGCTCTTCCGGGGTGCAGCGGGTCACGTCCAGCCCGTCGAACAGCACCCGCCCCTCGCTGGGCACCAGCAGGCCGGAGATGATGTTCAGCAGCGTGGACTTGCCGCAGCCCGAAGGCCCCAGCAGCGCATAGGCCTTGCCGTCCTCCCACTCCTGCGACAGGCGGCGGAGCGCGTAGTCCTCAGGCTTGCTGGGGTGCGGGTGATAGGAGTGGCCGAGATTGTCGAATTGGATGGTCGCCATCGCTCCCGCCCCCTTAAGCGATGTTGCGCAGCGCGCCGCGCCGCCAGTTGGGTGCCGCCACCAGCTTGCCCACGGTGGAGAAGACGAAGATGCGGTCGGGATCGGCATAGACCTGGATGTCGCTGCCGATCGGGTGGCTGTGCACCCCCTCCTCGCGCGCGATCAGCGTGCTGTCGCCGTGGCGCAGATGGACGAAGGTCTCCGACCCGCTGATCTCCGACAGGGCGACCTCGCCCTTGACCGGCACCAGCCGCTCGCTCCGCCGCAAGACCGTCAGGTGGTTGGCGCGGATGCCGACCTTGCAGGGACCGGCCGGCAGGTTGCGGTCATGGGCGGACAGCGGCAGGCTGGTGCCGTCCGACAGCGCCACGCGGTCGTTGGTCAGGATCGCGTCCACCACATTCATCGGCGGGTCGCTGAACACCTGTGCGCACTCCAGCGAGGCCGGCGTGTGGAACACCTCGCCGGTCGCCCCGGTCTGCAACATCCGCCCCTCGTGCAGCACCGTCACGTTGCCGCCGAGGATCAGCGCCTCCTGCGGTTCGGTGGTCGCGTAGACGACGGTGGTCTTGCCGTCGGCGAAGATCTCGCGCAGTTCGGCGCGCAGCTCCTCGCGCAGCTTGTAGTCGAGGTTGACCAGCGGCTCGTCGAGCAGAAGCAGGCCGGCACCCTTCACCAGCGCGCGGGCGATGGCGCAGCGCTGCTGCTGGCCGCCCGACAGCTCGGCCGGCAACCGGTCGAGATAGGGGGTGATCCGCAGCATGGCGGCGGTGCGCCGCACCTTGGCGTCGATCTCCGCCTTGTCCTTGCCCTGGCGGCGCAGCGGCGAGGCGATGTTCTCGAAGACCGTCATCGCCGGATAATTGATGAACTGCTGATAGACCATCGCCACGTCGCGATGGCGCACCGATGTGCCGGTCACGTCCTTGCCATTTTCCAGCACCCGCCCGGCACTGGGCGCATCCAGCCCGGCCATCAGCCGCATCAGCGTCGTCTTGCCGGCCAGCGTCCGCCCCAGCAGCACGTTGAAGCTGCCGGGTTGCAGCTCCAGCGACAACGGGTGGAGATGCTGCTCGGCGCCGACGCGCTTTGCCACGCCTTCCAGTGTGAGTGTCACCGCATTCCTCCCATCGACCGCAGGGTGGCGGTATCGCCGCCCGTACCCCTGTTGGCCGTTGCTTCGCGGCGCCGGTCGAACCAGCCGCCGATGGCCTCCCGGACATTCGCGTCCAGGTGCAGCCCAAGTTTGGAGCGCCGCCACAGGAAGTCGTCGCCGGTCATGGCAAACTCCTCCCGCGCGGCATAGTCGAGTTCGGCCTCGTAAACGCCGCCCCCGAAATCGATGCCCAGATCGGCCAGCCCCTTGGCGTCGCCCAGCAGCCGCTCGACCCGCGTGCCGTAAGCGCGGGCCAGCCGCAGGGCCAGCGCATCGGGCAGCCAGGGCCGGCTGCGCTTCAGGCCTGCCAGGAAGCCGGCGAAATCCGCGTTGGCGATGTCGCCGCCGGGAAGCGCCACGTCGGCGGTCCAGGTGATGCCGCCCTTGCCCAGCGCCTTGCCCAGCTTTTCCGTCGCCTCCTCCGCCAGCCGGCGGAAAGTGGTGATCTTGCCGCCGAAGATCGACAGCATCGGCGCGTCGCCGGCCGGCTCGTCCATCTCCAGCACATAGTCGCGGGTGACGGCCGAGGCGTTGCCGCTGGCATCGTCGAACAGCGGCCGGACGCCGCTGTAGGTCCACACCACGTCGCTTTCGCGCACCGGCTTGGCGAAGTAGCGCGACACCGCCCGGCACATGTAGGCGATTTCCTCAGGGGAGATCGCCACCGCGCCGGGATCGCCCGAATAATCGAGGTCGGTGGTGCCGATCAGGGTGAATTCGCGCTCGTACGGGATGGCGAAGACGATGCGGCGGTCGTCGTTCTGGAAGATGTAGGCATGGTCGCCGTCGAACATCTTCGGCACGACGATGTGGCTGCCCTTGACCAGACGGACCGACTTGTCGACGGTGACGCCGGTGCGCTTGGCGATCATTTCGCGCACCCAGGGCCCGGCGGCATTGACCAGCGCGCGGGCGCGGACGGTGCGGGTGGCGCCGGTGTGGGTGTCGACCAGCGTCGCTTCCCACAGGCCGCCCTTGCGCTCGGCCTTCTCGCAGCGGGTGCGGGTCAGGATCTCCGCCCCGCGGGCCTTGGCGTCCATCGCGTTCAGCACGACCAGCCGGCTGTCCTCGACCCAGCAGTCTGAATATTCGAACGCCTTGGTGAATCCGCCCGCCAGCGGCTTGCCCGCCGGCGCACTGGTCAGGTCGACGCCGTGCGAGCCCGGCAGCAGCTTGCGCTTTCCAAGGTGATCGTAAAGGAACAGGCCGATGCGGACCATCCAGGCCGGGCGCATGCTGCTGTCGTGCGGCAGCACGAAGCGCAGCGGCCAGATGATGTGCGGCGCGGCGCGCAGCAGCACCTCGCGCTCTTGCAGCGCTTCGCGCACCAGACGGAATTCGTAATATTCGAGATAGCGCAGGCCGCCGTGAATCAGCTTGGTGCTGGCCGACGAGGTGGCGCCCGCAAGGTCGCCCTGTTCGCACAGCACCACCGACATCCCGCGCCCGACCGCGTCGCGGGCGATGCCCGCCCCGTTCACGCCGCCGCCGACGATCAGTAGGTCGGTAACCGCGGACTCGTTTGCCATGGGTTCCTCTCCGTACCGCGGCGGTTCCTTCTCGAACCCGGCCGCTTTCGTTTCGGAACATAGAATGTTCGTTCGCGTTTGAAAAGGAAAATGTTTGTTCAGCGGACCATGTTTTTGAGGCTACGCCGGATCGGGCATCTTTCCTATCGGAAATAAGGCTGATCCGGCTCCCCTCCCCGCACCCGGCTCACGCCGCGCGGATGCGGCCTAGCAGGCGGTCGATATCCTCGCTCAGGCTTTCGGACCGTTGCGAAAGCGCGCGGGTGGCGTCCACCACCTGGGCGGCGGCGCTGCCGGTGCGGTTTACCGCATCGTCCACCGACACCACCGTGTCGGCGATGCTCTGCACCGCGTCGGAAGCGTGGTTGATGCTGCGCGCGATCTCGTCGGTGGCGGCGGACTGCTCCTCCACCGCGGCGGCGACCATGGCGGTGATCTCGTCGATGCGGCTGATCGTGCGGCCGATGTCGTCGATGGCCGACACCGCTCCCTGCGCCGTCGTGCGCACCGCCTGGACCTGCTGGGCGATCTCCTCCGTCGCCTTGGCGGTCTGGCCGGCGAGGCTGCGCACCTCCTCCGCCACCACGGCGAAGCCGCGCCCGGCCTCCCCCGCCCGTGCCGCCTCGATGGTGGCGTTCAGCGCCAGCAGGTTGGTCTGGCCGGCGATGGCGTTGATCATGCCGACCACGTCGCCGATCTTCTGGGCGGCGGCAGCGAGTTCCACCATCAGGTCGTTGGTGCTGCGCGCCTCCTCCACCGCACTGCGGGCGATCTGGCTGGAATCGCCGACCCGCCGCGTGATCTCGCCGATGGAGGCGGAAAGCTGGCTGGCGGTGGCGGCCACCGTCTGCACGTTGGTCGCGGTGTCGGCGACCGCCGACCGCACGTCGGTCATCCGGCGGCAGGTCTGCTCGGCGGTGGAAGACATTCCCTCCGACGCTTCGCGCATGTCGGCGGATGCGGCGCTGATGTGGCGTGACGCCTCCTTCACGCTGGCCTCGATGCTCGCGGTGATGGACTGGATGGTGCGCGACCGCTCGGCATCGGCCGCCTGCTTCATCGCGTCCTGCTCCTCCTGCAGGCGGGCGATCTCGGCGCTCTTGTCACGGAAGACGCCGACGATCCCCGCCATCTCGGCGATCTCGTCGCGCCCGCCGACCGCGGCGTCGGCAGCCAGATCGCCGCCGGCCACGGCGCGCATGGCGTCGATCACCCGCATCAGCCGCCGGGTCAGCCGGTTGCGGACATAGAACCAGGCGATCAGCAGGCTCGACAGCACCACGACCGCCGCGGCGCTGCCCTGGATCGCGACCGCTCCGGAAATCGCCGTTTCGGTCCGCGTCACATCGGCATCGGTGCGCTCCTGCTGGTGCGCGACCACCGCATCGATGGTGCCGTTCAGGTCGGTGGTCAGCCGCACCGTCTCGGCCAGCGCGCTTTCGATGTCGGCGGTGATGCGCGCCTGCTCGTCGCGCAGGCGGAAGACGCTGCCGGCGCCACCGCCGAAAGCGGCGAGCCCATCGCGCGCCTTGACCAGCGACGGCCGGTCCGGGCTGTCCTTCGGCAGGGCGCCAATGGCGTTGTCGACGCGCAGCAGCGCCCAATTGTACTTCGACCGGATGTTGTTCAGCGTCGCCCCATGCGGCACGCTGGAGGCGGCGGCGATCATGCCGAAGGCAAGGTTGCCGTTGGCCTGCACGTTCATCAGCTGGGTGATGACCGGCAGTTCCTCCTGCGCCAGCCGGCGGCCCAGCCCGGTTGCGGTTTCGACCGCCTGCGCGGCGGCCAGATCGCCCACCACATTGTTGACCGACAGGGTCGACACCTCCAGCAAGGGCGCCACCAGATCGGTGAAATCCTCGTGGGCCATCACCGCGTCGGCGACCAGCGTGTTGAGCTTCTCCTCCAGCGCCAGCCGTTCGGCGGTGCGCTTGCCCAGCGTGTCGAGGGCCGCCCCCATGCGCTCCAGCAGCTTGGCGACCGCGTCCGCATCCGCGGCCATGCCGCCGGTTCCCCCGCCACTTCCTCCGCCGGCCTGGCTCCGCATCGCCCCGATGCGGTCGCGCAGGCCCGCCAGCCGCTTGGTCAGGCCGTCCATCCGCTCCGTCAGTTCCGCCGCATCGCGCGAGGCCGCCACCGCAGGCGCGTCGGCGGCGATCGCCGTGCTGTCCTTCGCCAGAGTGAGCGAGCGGACGATGGCCGGCACGCTGCTGCGGCCGATCTCGCCCATCGAGCGCCCGGTCTCGGTCAGCGACCACCATGCCATCACGCTGGCGAAGGCGGCGAGCATCGCCACCCCGCCGAAGGCCAGAAACAGCCGCCCCTGAATGCCGAGCCGAACACTTCGCCGCCCCCCGGCTGGCGTCAGTTGCGTCATATCCCTCTCCTATACGTTATCTTTATGTCGGCAAGACGGATCGTTGAACATCACGACAAGTTTGAAGGATGGTGGTGACCACCGTCAGTCGCGGCAAACCCTGATCGGGCTGACGCCATCGGGCAGACATCGGAACCGCGTGGATATTGTCATAACATGCGCGTTCATTTTCGTAAAGAAACATGCTTGTGCTACGAACAATATCGGGCGTACATATCAACCGTACGGGGCCGTAGGTCTTGCCGGGTGCCGGACTCGCCCGGCCCGCCTGGAATGAAGTTGGGAACGAGGCCGGGATGAACGCCGACGGGGCCGGCGGTTTTCGCTTTGACCCATCGCGCGCATCTGATTCACTCACGACCCTTTCGAGACCGGAGACAGCCCACCGATGGATGCGCGCCTGGACGCCGAACGCCGCCAGCAGGAAATCGTGGCCCTGGTCCATGCCAGGGGCATGGTGCAGATCCAGTGGCTGGCCGAACATTTCGACGTCACGCCGCAGACCATCCGCCGCGACATCGAGCATCTGGCCGGCCAGTCGGCCGTGCGGCGCTTCCGCGGCGGCGTCACCGTGCCGTCCAGCGTGGAAAACATCGCCTATTCCACCCGCCAGACCCTGATGGCGGAGGAAAAGCGCCGCATCGCCGAACTGGTGGCCCGCCACGTGCCGGAGGATGCCTCGCTGTTCCTCAACATCGGCACGACGACAGAGGCGGTGGCCCAGGCCCTGCTCGGCCACAAGCGGCTGCGGGTGCTGACCAACAACCTGAACGTCGCCACCATCCTGCACAAGAACACGAACTTCGCCCTGTCCATCGCCGGCGGCCTCGTGCGCGAGCGCGACGGCGGCATCATCGGCGAGGCGACGGTGGAGTTCATCCGCCGCTACAAGGTGGACATCGGCATCATCGGCATCAGCGGCATCGATTCCGAGGGCGACCTGCTGGATTACGACGAGCAGGAGGTCCGCGTCGCCCGCGCCATCATCGAAAGCTCACGCCGGGTCTTCCTGGTCACCGACCACACCAAGTTCGGCCGCAACGCCATGATCCGCATGGCCGACGTCCGCGTGCTCGACGCGCTGTTCACCGACCGCCTGCCGCCCGCCGAACTGATGGAGGTGCTGAGCAACGCCGACTGCCAGGTGCATGTCGCCGACGGCAGCGACGCGGCCAACAGCGACGGGGAGGAGGCGGAGGAGTAGGCGGATACCCCTCGTTTCAGCGAAACAGCTTCAAACGCGGCACCCCTCACCGCAGCCCCGACGCCGCTTGCCGAACCGCGTCATCGCCTCCACTCTGTGGTGTTGGGCCTGATGAAAAGCGGTTGGCCCACCGAACAGAGATGAGTAGGTGTGCGGTGATCATCGAAAGCGACCTCAAGCTCGACTTCAAGGATGTGCTGATCCGACCGAAACGCAGCACGCTGCAGAGCCGCAACGACGTGGATGTCAACCGGACCTTCACCTTCCTGCACACCCAGCGCGACTGGACAGGCTTCCCGCTGATCGCCGCCAACATGGACGTCACCGGCAGCATGGGCATGGCCCGCGCGCTGTCGCGCTTCGGCGCGATGACCGCCCTGCACAAGCATTACAAGGCGGACGAGTTGGCTGACTTCTTCCGGGCCGAGGCTGAATCGGCCACCCTGTCCAACGTCTTCTATTCGATGGGCATCGCCGAGGCCGACCACGACAAGTTCCTGGCGGTGAAGGCCAAGGCGCCGGTGGGGAAGATCTGCCTGGACGTCGCCAACGGCTACACCGAGCGCTTCGTCGAGGTGATCTCCCGCCTGCGCGAGGAGAATCCGGACGCCGTCATCATGGCCGGCAACGTCGTCACCGGCGACATGACGGAGGCGCTGCTGCTGGCCGGCGCCGACATCGTCAAGGTCGGCATCGGGCCGGGTTCGGTCTGCACCACCCGCAAGATGACCGGCGTCGGCTATCCCCAGCTGTCGGCCATCATCGAATGCGCCGACGCCGCCCACGGGCTGAAGGGGCAGGTCTGCGGCGACGGCGGCTGCACTGTGCCGGGCGACATCTCCAAGGCCTACGGCGCCGGCGCCGACTTCGTGATGCTCGGCGGCATGCTGGCCGGCCATGACGAGTGCGAGGGCGAGATCCGCTACGAGGACCGGGACGGCAACCGGGTGCCGGTCGCCATGACCTTCTACGGCATGTCGTCGGACACCGCGATGCACAAATATTCCGGCGGCGTCGCTTCCTACCGCGCGTCGGAAGGCAAGACGGTGGAGGTCCCCTATCGCGGCCCGGTGGAGAACACGATGCAGGAGATCATGGGCGGCGTGCGCAGCATGATGACCTACATCGGCGCCACCCGGCTGAAGGAAGTGCCGAAACGCACCACCTTCGTCCGCGTCGGCGCCCAGCTGAACACCGTGTTCGGCGGCTGACCGGCCTCCCGACCGCATGGCAGGGTCCTGCGGCACCCCGTCGGAATCGCGTCATCCGATTCTTGTCTCTTGGTCCCGTTCCGTTCTACTGCTTGGGTAAGCGGCGAATCGGATCTTTGCGGGAACGAGAGAGCTTATGGACGGGGTGCCCGGCAGCGGAGCGGACGTGATCCGCGCCCAGTTGCCGACCCTTCCGGACACGCCCGGCGTCTATCGGATGCTGGCGGCCGACGGGTCGGTCCTTTATGTCGGCAAGGCGAAGAACCTGAAGCGGCGGGTGGCCAGCTACACCCGGACCGACGGGCTGCCCAACCGCACCCGGCGGATGGTGTCGCTGACCCGCTCCATGGAGTTCGTCACCACCCACACCGAGGCCGAGGCGCTTCTGCTGGAAGCGAACCTGATCCGCAGCCTGCTGCCGCCCTTCAACATCCTGGTGAAGGACGACCGCTCCTTCTCCTACATCGTCATCGGCAAAGGACACGACTTCCCCCGGCTGATGCATCATCGCGGCAGCGCCGAGCGGCGCGGCACATCGGGAAAGGGCAACCGTCGCGAGTCCGACCTGTTCGGCCCCTACGCCTCGCCGCATCTGGTCGGCATGACCATCGCCGCCCTGCAACGCGCCTTCCTGCTGCGCACCTGCGACGACGGGGTGTTCGCCTCGCGCACCCGGCCCTGCCTGCAACACCAGATCAAGCGCTGCTCCGCTCCCTGTGTCGGCCGCGTCGACGAAGAGGAATACGCCGCCCAGGTCCAGGGCGTGCGCGACGTGCTGTCCGGCCGCAGTGCGGAGGTGCAGGCGGAGTTCGCCCGCCACATGCTCGACAGTTCCGACCGGCTGGAATACGAGGACGCTGCCCGCTGGCGCGACCGCATCCGCGCCCTGACCGCGCTGCAAAGCCGCCAGGACATCAATCTGGAGGACACGCTGGGCGATGCCGACGTGCTGGCCCTGCACCGGGAGGGCGGTGCGGCCTGCGTCCAGGCCTTTTTCTTCCGCGGGGGCCGCAACCAGGGCACCCGCGCCTTCTTCCCGCGCGTGGATGCCGAGGAGGAGCCGGGCGACATCCTGGCCGCCTTCGCCGCCCAGCTCTATGCCGACACCCCGCCGCCGGGCCTGCTGCTGCTGAGCGATCCGGTCGAATCAGCGGAACTGCTCGAGGAGGCGCTGAGCCTGTCCGCCGGGCGCCACGTCGCCGTGGAATGTCCGAAACGCGGGCCGAAGCGCCGCGCGGTCGAACATGCGCAGACCAACGCCCGCGACGCGCTGGGCCGCCGGCTGGCCGAGCGCTCCACCCAGGCGACGCTGCTGGAGGGGGTGGCGCGTGTCTTCGGCCTGCCCGACGCGCCGCGCCGGGTCGAGATCTACGACACCTCGCACATCCAGGGATCCTTCCCGGTCGGCGCCATGGTGGTGGCCGGGCCGGAGGGGTTCCAGCGCAATGCCTACCGCCGTTTCTACATCCGCGATCCCGAGGCCGCCGGCAACGATTACGCCATGCTGCGCGAGACCTTCACCCGCCGCTTCCACCGCAGCAGCGATGCCGGTCGGGATTCCGGCCAGTGGCCCGACCTAGTCCTGATCGACGGCGGTCTCGGCCAACTGAACGCGGTGAAGGACGAGCTGGCGATGCTTCAGATCACCGACATCCCGTTGGTCGCCATCGCCAAGGGACCGGACCGCAACGCCGGGCGGGAGCGCTTCTTCCGCCCCGGCCAGCCGCCGCTGACGCTGGAGCCCAACGATCCGGTGCTGCATTTCCTGCAAAGGCTGCGCGACGAAGCCCACCGCACCGCCATCGACAGCCACCGCGCCCGGCGGATGAAGGCGATCTCACACAGCCGCATCGACGGCATCCCCGGCATCGGCCCGGCCCGCAAGAAGGCGCTGCTGCATCATTTCGGCAGCGCCACCGCCGTCGCGTCCGCCGGGCTGAAGGATCTGGAGGCAGCCCCCGGCATCAGCGAGGCGATCGCACGGAAGCTCTACGAGCATTTCCACGGATAGGCGGTTACGGCACACTCTTCCCCGTGAACGGATTCCAGCCCAGCGCCGCCAGCGCCGCCCAGGCAGTGGCGCCCAGATGGGGCCGGCGGTAGTAGAGGAAGTCGTCGGTCTTGCTGTCCGGCCCGATGGCGAGCCCGGTGGACAGCACCTGCGGCCGGGTGGCGTAGAGATAGCCGCCGGGGCTGACTTCCTTCAGAATCTCGCCGAACAGCCGGTCGGCATCGCCGCGGCGGCCGACGCTGCGGTAGGCGAGCGCCGCCTGCGCCGTGCCCTCCACCCACATGCCGTCGCGGTCGTCGTTGAAGTCGAACCCGCCGTCGGCGCCATGGGCGCGCTCCGCGTAGGCGAGTGCCGCCCGCCACGCCTCTGGCGCCTTCGGCAGCAGCAGCGGCCAGAGCTGCGCATCGAGGCCGGAGGTCGAGGTGCTGATCGTCACGCCGTCCGGCGCGGTGCCGATGGGGAAATGGTCGCCGCCCGCCGTCCACAGCGTGTCGAGGAAGGCGCGCGCCTCACGCTCCGGCCCGGCGAAATCGTCGCCCGAACCGTCTCCGGAACTCTTGCCGAGCCACGCGAACAGCGCGACCAGATCGGTGTTGTGCTCCGTCGATTTCCAGGTCAGCGGCTGCGGCGCGTCGTCGAAGCCCTGGACGCCGCCGTTGAAGCCGCCGGGGCCGCGCGGGTCGCGGGTATGCTCCACCACCCAGCGCGCCAGTTCGACCGCACCGTCGCGGAAGCGCTTCTCACCGGTGGCGTCGGCCAGCGTCAGCAGGGCAAGACCGGCCCAGGCGACATTCCCGGTGGCGGTGCCGACCTGATAGGGGTCCTCGCCCCAATGATTGCCGACGGCATCCCACCAGCCGTTGGGCGGGATCGGCCGCTGCTTCTGTGCGCCGGCCCGATAGGTGTTGCGCAGACGCCCCTTCCAGCCGGCACGGTCGAGCGACACGGCGTCGAGCAGCGCCTCGCCGATGCGCAACGCCTTGTCACGCTGGCCGCAGGCGGTCAGCGCCATGATCGCCAGCGCGTTGTCGTAGGTGAAGGCGGCGTTGGACAGCGCCGGCTCCGAGGTCGGGCCGGGCGCGTAGGAATTGTCGTAGCTGCGCAGGAACAGCGGCCCGCGCCCGGGCACCTCGTCGACGCGCGCGGCCAGCGTGCCGCAGGTCTTTTGCGCCAGTTCCTTCGCCGGCGGAGCCGGCGCTGCGGCTGCGGGAGTCATCAGCGCGGATAGTCCAAGGGCGACCGCAGCCAGCGCCGAGCGGCCGAACCGCATCCCTCGCCGGGAAAGCACCCGCTCGATGCTTGCACAGTTGGAGCTTGCACGCTTGGACATCGACACCGCCGGCCAATTCAAAGAGGCCCCTGATATGGCCCCTTTGCCGGCCGACGGCAACCGAACGGACTCGGCCCCCTCCCCCGTTGGGAGAGGGCGGAGCCAACCGGCTTACAGCGGCGCCAGACCGGCCATGATGTGCGTCTTGCGCTCGGCATAGGCGCTGCCCAGTTCGGCGGCACGGTCGTCGTCCAGGGCCTCCTTGGCCTCCTCGAACAACTCCTCTTCCTCCTCATCCAGGTGGTGGCGGACCAGTTCGCCCAGCACCTGGAGCTTTTCCTTCCAGCCGCTGTCGGTTGTCTTCATCGCGTTCAGCTCGTCCAGCAGGCCGTTGATGAGGTGATGCTCGTTCAGCCCCTCGACGGTTTCCGACTTCGCTTCCTTCACCTTCTTCAGAGAGGCGTAGAAGACGCCCTCCTCCACCTTCGAATGGGCCCACAGCTCGCGCTGCAGTTCCTCGAACACGGCGCGGCCGCTGCCATTGGCCTTCTCGGTCTTGTCCAGAAGGCTGCGGATGGTGTCGTGGTCGGTCTTGATGCGGGCGAAGATGTCGGCCTGGGTACCGGTGGTCTTGCTGGCCATCGTCGGGGTCCTTGGCAATTGAGGGCAATCGTGGTGTGAGCATGTTGAACGATTGCCAATAGAACCCCGTCGCGGCCGGACTGTTCCCGGCCGCGTCCCTTTCAACATGGCCTTACACCTTTACCCGCGCGGATGCGTTTCCACGAATTCGCGCAGGGTGTGCATCAGATCCACCGCATGGGCGACCTGGCCGTGGGCACAGGCCTCTGCGATGTCGTCGGCGATGATGTGGGCGATGCGGTCGGCCCCGCCGGGGCAGTGGGCAAGGCAATGGCCCATCTCCACGGCGACCATTTCCGGAACATGTTCGTGTTCGGCAATCGCGTCGATCTCGGCTTCGGTGAGATCGCTCAGCGCGATGCAGTCCTTGATCGTCAACATGGCGCGTTCCTCCCGGGAACGGCCGGACCGCCCTGCTGGCAGGGTCGTGGAACGGTCCTGCTTGAAACGGCATCCCTGCAAATGCCGGAGCCGCACGGGCCCCCGCCAACTGAAGGCGGCGGGGAAACCGCGCGGCCGAAGACCGGCAAAAATCAGTGAGCCATCAGAACCGGCAGCCCGGCGTGGTTCAGCACGTAGCGCGTGACACCGCCCAGGATCATTTCCCGCATCCGGCTGTGGCCATAGCCGCCCATGACAAGCAGGTCGGCGCCCAGCTCAACGGCTTTCTTGGTGACCGTCTCCCCAACGGGTTCCGATCCCGGATGCAATACAGTTAACTCCGGGTTAACCCCTTGCCAAGCGAGATATTGGGCAATGCGACGTCCTGTCGCGCCCTCGGTAACCGAAGTTTCGGCGGTCAGCACATGGGTGCGGTCGGCGCTGCGCAGGAAGGGCAGAGCCGCGGCGACGGCGCGCGTCGCCTCCGTCTTGCCGTTCCACGCGACGGCTACGGTGTGGCCGATCTCCGCCGGCAGGGTCTTCGGCACCAGCAGCACCGGCCGGGCGGAACCCAGCAGCGCCGTTTCCATGGTGGTGTAGCCCTGCGTGTCGGCCTCGATGGAGGTGTGGGCGCAGACGATCAGGTCGGACAGGCGGCCTTCCGCCGGCACGACGTCCTCGATCCGGCCGATCACCTCGCGCCAGGAGGCGGACGGCGCCTCGACCCCGCCGGGGACATCGCGAATTTCGAACCCGGCCTCCGCGACCGCGGTGTCGAAATGGCGGCGGGCGGCGGCGCGATGGTTGTTCGACTCCGTCTCCGCCGCGCGCATGATCTCGTCCACCATGGCACCGGACATGCCCTCGCCCAGCATCGGCACGGCATCGCGCGGGTCGAGGCGGACGAACAGGCCGACGAGGTGGGCGTCGAAGTCCCGCGCCACCACCACCGCGCCCTTCAGGGCGACCGGATCGTTGTCACTGCCGCACAGCGGCACAAGGATGGTCTTGTAGGTCATGGACTCCTCCCGGACCGGTTCGAGCGGCCCTTCCCGGACGGCGGCGGTCCACCCGCCGGTGTGGCGGGCAATTCTCGCCCTTGCCGTCATTTGCCCCGTCGTCGCTGCGGTCCGCGGCCCGGGGCGGAGGCCGCCAACCTTTGAGATATGGCCCTTAACGCGTTGTCTCACCTCGAATTAGGCCAAGCTTGCACGGGCGTCGTCCAGCACATCCGACGCAACCCTGCCAGAATCCAGGCGCGCCCAGCCGATGCTCCCCAGATCGTAGGATTCCTGCCGTTCCACCACCTCGGCGGTGGCGTCTGAGGCATCGTTGCGACGATTGGTCACACGCTCCACCCGCTCCGTCAGCGGTGCCTCTAGCCAGATGCCGTCGAAGCGGACCCCGGCCCCGGCGGCGACCTCCGCGATCCGGTTGCGCTCGTCGGGCCGGGCGCTGACCGCATCGACCACCACGGCCTGACCGGCGGCCAACACCGCCGCGGCCCGCCGGTAAAGCTCCCTATAGACCCGCTCCGTCATGGCCGGGCCATACCCCTCGGCCGGCAGCCGGTCGCCGTCGGCCACCCCGCACAGCCGCTTGCGCAGCACGTCGCTGCGCAGGACAACCGCACCGGGCGGCGGTCCCAAGTCCGGCGCGATCTCCTGGGCCAGCCGCGTCTTGCCGCTGCCGGACAGCCCGCCGACCGCGACCAGCCGCGCCGGCACCGGGTCGAGCACGGCAAGCGCCTGCTCCAGGTAGCACCGTGCCTCCCCGGCCAAAGCCTCGTCCGCCGCCCCCTCCAGCCGCAATGCCGCGGCCGACACCTTGGCCCGCACCGCCGCCCGCAGCGACAGGAACAGCGGCAGCGCCGCCAGCCCGGCATAATCGCCCGTCTCCTCCAGATAGCGGTTCAGCACGGCGTTGCCCAACGGCCGCAGCCCGCGGTGATCCAAGTCCATCAGCAGGAAGGCGAGATCGTAAAAAACGTCGGCCACCGCCAACGCCTCGTCGAATTCGATGGCGTCGAACAGGGTCGGCTCGCCGTCCAGCAGGACGATGTTGCGCAGATGCAGGTCGCCATGCCCATGACGGACGAACCCCGCCCGCCGCCGCTCCTCCAGCACCGGCGCCAGCCGGTCGAGCGCATCGCCGGTGCGCTCCGCCAGCAGTTCCAACATCGCTGCGGGGAACAGGTCCGGAGCGGCCTGCAGATCGGTGATATTGCCGTCGGCCACCGCCCGCATCGCCTCCGCCCCGCCGCCATCCGACCGGGAAGCGGCCTCCCGGTGGAAGGCGGCGATCCGCTCGGCCAGACGGCGCATCAGGGCGGGGGTCAGCGCCTGCCGCTCCGCCATGCGGTCGAACAGCGCCTCGTCCGGGAAGCGCGCCATCGACACCAGCCAGTCGACGGCTCCATCTGCACCCCCGCTCTCGTCCAGCCGCAGCCGGCCATCGTCCCCGCGGCGGATGGCGACCACGCCGCGGTAAAGCGCCGGCGCGGTGCGGCGGTTGATCGCCAGTTCCTCGGCGCAGGCGTCATGGCGCTTCCCGACCGTCGAGTAATCGAGATAGGGATAGCGCACCGCGCGCTTCAGCTTCAGCGCCCGGTCCCCCGCCAGGAACACCGATGCCGCATGGGTGTCGATCCGCTCGACCGCCAGCCCGCCATGGGTGTGCGGATCGCCGAGAAAGGCGATCACCTCCTCTTGCTGCCCGGCATCGGAAGACCGGCCGGCAGACGGTTCGGCGGGATGCGCGGTCATGACGATAGAATAACAGAGCATGATCCTGCCCCGCTCCTGCTTTCATGGTTGAAACGCAGATGGCGATAACGACATCCTAGGGGTAGTGCCGATACTCCATGGGTCAGTTGCCACGCCCCTTCGTTATAGTGGCCGGACCTCATGGTCCGACCCGATTTGCCGTGAAGAGGGCCGTGGGGAGGGGGGTGCCCGTGAAACGCATGCGCAGCAGCCACCAGAGGAAACGCCTGCCGGCCGTCCTGGCCGCCAGTCTGCTCGGGTTCGCCCTGACGGGGGGCGGAGTTGCGACCAGCGGAGTTGCGCTTGCGGAGTCGATCGACGCCGACGGCCGGTTCGGCAACTGGGCGCTGGGCGGCCTCGCCTACAGTCAGCAACTGCCGCCGGAAAGCAACCTCACCGTCCTGAACAGCAAGGTGCGGATCGGGTCTTCGCTGGTCCCGCAGATCGAACCCTATGTCAACATCCAGCCCTGGATCGGACCGGCCACCGGCAGCAGCGTGACCCCGCGCAGCGCCGTGACCGGTCTTTCCCGCGGCCTTTCCGGGGGCCTAAGCGGCGGCGTGCTGGTCGACGTGCCGCTCGGCTCCTTCGTCTTCACCCCCAGCGTCGGCGCCGGCACCCTGCCCACCGCCCGGCGCGAAGGCGCCCCCACCACCGAATTCCGCTCGCAGCTGGAATTGGGCTATGAGTTCGACAACAAGTCGCGCTTCAGCCTGGGCTACAGCCGCATCGTCAACGATGCCTCGGCGGGCGATCCGGCGGCCGGCACCAACAACGTCTTCGGCTTTTACTACCGCCTGCCCTTCGGCGGCCCGTGACCGCCCGGACAAGACCGGGACATCGTGCCGCGGCGTCCGGTGCGGTGAAAACGCGCGCAACGGTAGCGTCTTAACCGCATTTTAAACATGGTTGGCTCAAGTGGACGCGGACCGAACGCTCCCTGGGGAACCCACCATGGCCACCAAGCGCAAGACCGCCTCCTCCGCCGCTCCCGCAACCGCTCCTGCCGCCGCTGCGCCGGTGTTCGAGCCTCCGGTGGAAAGCTGGGCAGACACCATCCTGCGCACCAACTTCGCGTCGGTGGAACAGGACAGCATCGTCCTGCTGCAGGCGGCCGGCGCCCTTCTGGAATCGGACTCGCCGGACAAGGTGACCGTCACGCTGGACCAGAACCTGAAGCTGTGGATCGCCATCAAGACGGTCCTGCTGAACAGCGACTGCCCGGTGGAGCCGGAGGTGAAGGCCAACCTGCGCAACTTGGCGCAGTATGTCGTGTCCACCACCATGCTGGCGACCCAGGGCGCCATCGAGACGGCCAAGCTGGTCTCGCTCGCCCGCCTGAACATGAACATCGCCGAGGGGCTGCTGAGCGGCCACCGCAACCGCATGATCCAGGAACGCGCCTATCAGATCTGGGAAGAGGACGGCCGCCCCGAGGGCCGCGAGCAGGAGCACTGGCTGCGCGCCGAGGCGGAGGTCTCCGGCCTGTTCAAGGTCCAGTCCTGACGGACAACCGAAGCGGGTTTACGCAACACCGCCATACCGCCCCGGCATGACCGCCCGCGTCGCGACACCGTGACGCGGGCGGCAACGCTTGGTAGGCTCGGCGCACCGTGACCGCCCCGCCTCAGACCACCCACCCCACGCACGAGCGCGTCGACAATACGCCCCGCGGCATCGCCGCGATGCTGATGTCGGTGCTGTTCTTCTCGCTGATGAACGTCCTGGCGAAGCTCCTGATGGACCGCTTCCCGGTGACAGAAGTCATGTTCTTCCGCAGCCTGTTCGCGCTGATCCCGGTCTGCCTGGCGATCCATCTCGGCACCGGTTTCGCGACGACGCTACGCACCCGCTATGCCTGGGGCCATATGGGACGGTCGCTGATCGGGCTGACCACCATGATCGCCATGTTCTGGTCCTTCCACCTGCTGCCGTTGGGCGACGCCATTGCGCTGAACTTCGCAGCGCCGCTGTTCCTCACCGCGCTGTCGGTGCCGCTGCTGAGCGAGAAGGTCGGCATCCACCGCTGGAGCGCGGTGCTGGTCGGCTTCGCCGGCGTGCTGATCATCGTGCGGCCGAGCGGCGACGTGCTGAACCTGGGCGCCATGATCGCGCTGTTCGGCGCGCTGACCAACGCGCTGGCGATGATCGCCATCCGCCAGTTGAGCCGGACGGAGCGGCCGGACACCATCGTCTTCTACTTCACCCTGCTGACCACCGTCCTGCTCGGGCTGTCGCTGCCCTTCTCCTGGGTCACGCCGGACCCGATGGACTGGCTTCTGCTGCTGGTGACCGGCCTGTTCGGCGGCTGCGGCCAGTTGATGCTGACCCGCGCCTATTCGCTGGCGCCGGCGGCCGTGGTGGCACCGCTGAACTACACCTCGCTGCTGCTGGCTGTCATCTTCGGCTGGTTCATGTGGGGCGAGGTGCCGACCGCGACCATGGCCGCCGGGGCCGCCGTGGTGATGGCGAGCGGCCTCTACATCCTGCACCGCGAAACCCGGCGCCGCACCACCGTGACCAAGCCGCTGCCGGCCGGCGACGGCGACTGATCCTCCACGAAATTTCAGCCCATCGCCGCGCGTCATAGTTTCGCCATGCCGCGATGATGGGCTGTACCATCGATTAGAGGTGAACGAACCGGCGGGTAAATTCCCCGGGCGGCGCCTATATGATTGGTTCGCGCGAGCACACCGGTCCGCGGCAGGCGACATGCCGGACCGGCTGCCGTACGGCGCGAAGGGGGCGGCATGAAGCAGAACGAGCGACGCAGCGACGCCGGAGCTGAGCGACGGCGGACCGCGGACCCGGCGGACGGCGTGACGGAACCCCGGCTCCGCCTTGCCCAGGCGCGCGCGGCGCTGCTGTGGGAACGGCTGGGGCCGGCTTTGTGGGCGCCGCTGTCGGTGCTGGGCGGCTTCCTGGCGCTCGCCCTGCTCAACCTGCTGATCCTACTGCCGGGCTGGCTGCATGGGCTGTCCCTGCTGGTGCTGGCCGCCGCCTTCCTGTGGTCGCTCACCATCGGCATCCGGCGTTTCCGCACCCCGGTCGAGGATGAGGCCCGCCGCCGGCTGGAGCGGGACAGCGGCCTCGCCCACCGTCCGCTGCACACCCTGCGCGACCGTCCCGCCGGCAACGACCCGACCGCACAGGCGCTGTGGCGCCTGCATCAGGAACGCACGCGCGCCGCCATGCGCGGCCTGCGCGTCGCCTGGCCGGGAACCGAGGTGCCGTCGCACGACCGTTATGCCCTGCGCGCCCTGGTGATCCTGACTCTGGTGGTCGCCGGAGCCGCCGCCTGGGGCGACTGGCGCCCGCGGATCGCCGCCGCACTGACCCCGCAGTTCGCCGGCGGCACCGCCACCGCGGCGGCGACGCTGGATCTCTGGATCAACCCGCCCGACTACACCGGCCTGCCGCCGGTCTTCCTGAAATCCGGCTCCGCCGCGAAGCCCGCCGCCCAGCCAGGAGCCCAGCCGGCACCCCAGCAAACCGCCGCCGGAACGCCTGCCGCGGACCAGCCGGTCCATATCCCTCAGGGCAGCCTCGTTCTCGCCCGCGTCACCGGCGGCAGCGGCACCCCCAGCCTGGAGGCCGGCGACCAGACCGGCCCGTTCGAGGCGGTGGACTCCAGCAATTTCCAGGTGCAGAAGCCGGTGACCGGCGGCACCCGCATCGCCGTCACCCAGGGCGGTCGCACGCTGGGCTCCTGGCCGATCCAGGTGGTGCCCGACCGCGCGCCGATCATCGCCCACGCCACTCCGCCCGCTGCCGGCGAACGTGGCGCGTTGAAGCTCGACTATGCCGCCCGCGACGATTACGGCCTGACCGAGGTGAAGGCGCAAATCCGCCTCGCCCCGGAGACGCCGCCCGCCCCTGCACCCGGCGCGGCGAAGCCCGATGCCGCACCCAAGCCGGACAAGGCCGGCACCGAGCAGGTGCTCGAATTCCCGCTGTCGCTCCCCGGCGTCCGCCCGAAGGACGCGCGCGGCACCGCCTTCCAGGACCTGACCGCCCATCCCTGGGCCGGCATGCCGGTGACGGTTCGGCTGACCGCAGCCGATGGGGCCGGCCAGACCGGCCGCTCGGAAGATGCGGCGATCATCCTGCCGGAGCGCACCTTCAACCATCCCGTCGCCCGCGCCATCGTCAACCAGCGCAAGATCCTGACCCGCAGCCCGCAGGAGTCCCGTGTCCAGGTCGCCCGCGCGCTGGCGGAGATCTCCGCCCGCCCCGACAGCTACGGCAACGACATCGTCGCCTTCCTGTCCCTGCGCACCGCCCTGGCCCGACTGATGCTGGACCAGAGCGCGGAGTCCGTCCCCGCCCTCCAGCAGCTTTTGTGGGAAACCGCGCTGCGCATCGAGGACGGCGGCCTGTCGCTGGCTGAGAAAGACCTGCGCGACGCCGAAAAGCGGCTGTCCGAGGCTCTGGACAAGAACGCCTCCGACGAGGAGCTGAACCGCCTGATGGACGAGTTGCAGGCGGCGCTCGACAAGTTCATGGACGCCATGGAACAGCGGATGCTGGAAGCCATGCAGCGCGGCGAGCAGATCCCGATGGTCCCGCCGGAGATGGCGGACAAGATGACCGACCGCAATGACTTGCAGCAGATGCTCGACCGCATGCGCGAGATGGCGCAGACGGGGTCGCGCGACGCCGCCCGGCAGATGCTGTCCCAGCTCCAGCAGATGCTGGAGAACATGCGCTCCGGCGCCATGGCCCAGATGAACCAGCAGAGCGGCCAGCAGCAGCAGAACCAAAACTGGGAGATGATGCAGCAGTTGCAGAAGCTGGCGCAGCAGCAGCAGCAGCTCCTCGACCAGAGCTTCCGCCAGTCGCAGGAGTCGATGGACCAGCAGGGGCAGCAGGGCGACCAGCCCCGCGGCCGCCAGCCCAACCAGCGCCGGAACCAGCAGGGCCAGCAGCAGAATTCGGGAAGCCCGACCATGCAGAAGCAGGCCGAGCAGCAGGAGGCGCTGCGGCGCCAGCTGGGCGAGCTGATGCGGCGCATGGGTGAACAGCAGGGCGGCGAGATCCCCCAGCCGCTGGGCCGCGCCGAACGCGCCATGCGCGACGCCGCCCAGGCCTTGCAGCAGGGCGCCCCCGGTGCTGCGGTTCCGTCACAGACCGAGGCGATGGAACAGCTTCAGCAGGGCATGCAGGGGATGGCCGAGCAGATGGCCCAGCAGATGATGGGCCAGGGCGGGCCGGCGATGATGGGTCAGCAGGGCCAGATGCCCCGCCAGGGCCGGGGCCGCGACCCGCTTGGCCGCCGCCCGTCCGGCTACGGCATGCAGGATTCCAACGACGTGAAGATTCCGGAACAGTCTGAACTCCAGCGCGCCCGTGAGATCCTCGACGAACTGCGCCGCCGCTCCGGCCAGTACGGACGCCCGCAGGAGGAGCGCAACTACATCGACCGGCTGCTGAAGCAGTTCTGACGGCCCGCTTTCAGCGGCGTTTTCTGCGGCTGGCTTTCAGCGGCTGGCTTTCAGTGGCTCAGGCACAAAAAACGGGACCGGCACTGGCCGGTCCCGCCCGACAGACGCCTTCAAGCTGCCTTGCCCCTTATTCCTCCGGACGGTCGTTGTCCGGATTGTGGTTGGCGGCGTGATCCTGCATCTGTTCGGTCTGCACGGCCTTGCTGTCCAGGCCGCGGGCGTCGGAGTGACGGGACTTGTCGCGGTTCGACAGCACCATGTTGTCGCCGATGGCGCCGGCCGGCAGGTCGGTGGTGGCCCCGGTGCCGGTGCCCTTGCCCTGCCCGCTCGGGCTCATGTGCTTCTTGCTGGCGTTCGCCATCGCGTATTCTCCATCGGTTGGCCACCCCGGACCGCCGGGAAATGGACTTCCGGCGGCGGGCGGCTGGATTTCAGGAAATCGCTGCTGGATTATTACTGGTTAGGCTGCGGATTGCGTGGCTGGGTGCTGTCCATGCCGCCGGCCGCACCCGCATTGTGGCCGGTCGTGTTGTGGTCGGTGCTGCTGTCGCTGCTGGTGCCATGGCGCTTGCCCAGCGAGACGGTGGTGTCGTCGTACTTGAACTCCGCCATCTGCTTGACCTGATCCTCGGTCACCTGCCGGGCGACGAGGCGGTCGCTGTCGGAGCGCAGCAGGTTGTAGTCCAGCGCCACATGCTTGGCGCCGATGCCCAGCACGCCGCCGCGGTTCAGGATCACTTGGGTGGCCTTGCCGGTCTGGGCGTCGAGGATGATGTCGGCGACATCGCCCAGCTTCTTGCCGTTCTCGCCATAGACATCCTTGCCCATCATCTTTTCGAAGCTGGTGCTTTGCTGGGCGGCACCGCCGGCAGCGGAAGCGACATTCGGGCGCAGGTCGCGGACCTGGCGCAGATGCTGCTCCAGCGTCGGCAGGCTCTGTTCGGCGAAGCGCCGCAGGTCGGCGTCCTTACCATTCTCCGCCTGCTGGCGGAACAGGGTGACGGCGGTCTGGTGGGCGTCCATCTGGCCCTGGAGATAGGCGGAATCGAACTGGTCGCCCTTCAGGCCGCGCAGCTTGTCCAGCTTCTGCTGGTGCTCGGAATCGAGCTTGGTCGGCAGGGTCATCGACTTTTCCCGGGCCATGGTCTTCATGGCGTCGGAGGTCTTGGTGTGGTCGGCCACCATATGGCTGCCGAACTGCTTGACGCCCTGTTCCTTCGCCTGATCCTGCGCCAGCTTGCCCGCCTGGATCTCGAACATGTCGCTGATCGCCGCCTTTTCGGCGAACGTCATGTCCTGCTGCGCCAACTGGCCCTTCTCGGTCACGGTCTTGGCCGGCGCCGGCGTCTGGGCCAGCGACAGCGCAGGCGCCGTGAACAGGAGCATGGCGGCGGTCGCGAGAAGATGGTGGCGTTTCATAGCGGCGGCTCCTCGAATTGCATTGTGACTTGCAAGGTTTCCGGTGCCGGACGGCCAAACCTGCGGCCGGGCCGAAGCACCCCTCTTGCCCTTCTCAACCGTTGGGCGCGGCGGTCGTTCCCTCCCGGTCGAGGGCCGTCCGGTTCGTCCGGGGTGCCGCGCTTTTGCAGCCTCTGGACCAAGGGGGACGCGCCGGGGGTATATCCGAATGAGTGCTCGGCCTAGGCCACGCGTCCGGGGCAAGAAGGGAGGCTTATGACCCCGATGACCCCGGTATGCTTATGTCCCCAGTACGGAGGCCCGCTTGCTTCGTGACGCCCGCCATGTCCTGAACGGCACGCACATCGACTGCGATCTGTGCGTGATCGGTGGCGGTGCCGCCGGCCTGACCATCGCGCGCGAACTGGCGGGCGGCAGCTTGAGCGTCGTCCTGCTGGAAGGCGGCGGGCTGGAGGTCGACGGCATTTCCCAGGCGCTGTACGCCGGCCGCAACGTCGGTCTGCCCTATGAGCGGCTGACCACCGCGCGCAGCCGCTATCTGGGCGGCAGCACCAACTGCTGGGGCGGCTTCTCCCGCCCGCTGGAGCGGACGGATTTCGCCGAGCGCCCCTGGATTCCCGGCAGCGGCTGGCCGATCCCGCGCGACACGATGATGCCCTATTACGAGCGCTCGCACAGCGTGCTCGGCCTCGGCCCCTTCGAGTACGACAACGATTACTGGATGGAGCAGGTCCGCGGGCCGAAGACCGAACTGATTCCGGTGGAGAACGAGGACGGCAGCAGCGGCGCGTTCGAGAACCGCGTCGCCCAGCTCAGCCCGCCGATCCGCATGGGCGAGGCCTATCGCGCCGAGATCGGGCGGGCCGCCAACATCACCGCCTTCCTGAACGCCAACGTCACCGGGCTGGAAACCAACCATTCGGCCAGTGCGGTGGAACGGGTGCAGGTCCGCACCCTGGACGGCCCCGGCTTCACCGTCGGCGCCCGGCTGTTCGTGCTGGGCTGCGGCGGCATCGAGAATGCGCGCATCCTGCTGCTGTCCAACAAGGTGCAGGCGGCCGGTCTGGGCAACGGCAACGATCTAGTCGGCCGCTACTTCGCCGATCACCCGCGCTTCAAGACCTCGCCGATCCGCCTGACCCGGCAGGGCCATCACCGCACGCTCTACGACGTCAGCCTGTGCCTCGCCCGGCGGCGGCTGCGCCGGCCGCACCCGTCGATCGCGCTGGCCCTGTCGCCGACCGAGGCTCTCCAGGAACGGCACGCGCTGCCCAACTCCCGCACATATCTGGTCGCCTCCTACCATTCGGCAGCCCTGGACGCCTTCAAGGCGATGCGCGACCTGCGGCTCCTGCCGTCGCGCCACCGCTGCCGCCGCTTCGGCGTGTCGGAGGACGAGGCGGCAAGCCTGCTGCGCAACGCCGGCCCGCGCATCCTGCGCAGCATGCCGCAGCTGGCCCATGCGCTGTTCGACAGCACCATCGATCCGGGCTGGCTGCCCCGCCGCTTCACCCTGGAAACGGTGCTGGAACCGGTGCCCAACCCCGAAAGCCGGGTGACGCTGGACCACGCCACCGACCCGTTCGGCCGCAACCTGCCCAAGGTCGACTGGCGCCTGACCGCCCAGGACCGCTGGGGCGCCAGCGAAACCCAGCGCCTGCTGCGCGAGGACCTGCTGCGCCGCGGCCTGATCACGGTGGAGGACGCGGAGAGCACGGCCGAGGCGACGATGGCCGATGTCGGCTGGTGCTGGCACCATATGGGCACCACCCGCATGCATGACTCGCCGCGCCACGGCGTGGTCGATCCCGATGGGCGCGTCCACGGCGTGGGCAACCTCTACATCGCCGGCAGCTCCGTCTTCCCGACCATGGGCGCCGACCACCCGACCATGACCATCGTGGCGCTGGCCCTGCGCATGACCGATCGCGTCCTGGCCCTGTTGCAGGATGAACGCGGCAGTCCGCCCGCACCCGCGGTGGCCGCCTCGCTTTGAGCGGGGCGTCGGCGTCCTATATTCCTCTCCCTTGCGGAGAGGATGCGATTGCCATGGACCTGTTCGACGATGTTCCGGCCCCTTCCCCGCCGGGATTGCCGCCCCCCGCCGGACCGCTGCCGGACATCGTGGCGCCGGGGCTCGACTGCCTGTTCGTCGGCTTCAATCCCGGCCTGCGCTCCGGCGCGCTCGGCCATCACTATGCCGGGCGCGGCAACCAGTTCTGGCGCCTGCTGCACGAGGCCGGGCTAACGCCGCGCCTCTACCGGCCGGAGGAGGATGTCACCCTGCCGGCGATCGGCCTCGGCTCCACCAACCTCGTCGCCCGCGCCACTGCCAGCGCCGCGGACCTGTCGCGGGCGGAACTGCGCGGCGGCGTGCCGCGGCTGGCGCGGATCGTCGGTTTCGTCCGGCCGCGGGTGCTGGCCTATACCGGCAAGGGCGTCTATCTGGCGGCGACCGGCCTGCCCGACGCACCCTGGGGGGTGCAGGAGCGCAGCCTGTTCGACGGCGTCGCCGACGTGGTCGTACCGTCGCCGAGCGGTCTCGCCCGCCTGCCTTTCGAGGACAAGCTGCGCTGGTTCCGCGAGGTGCAGGCGGAGATCGAACGCCGGCGGCTTGTCTGAACCCATCGCCGACGGGGATGTCGCCTCCGTTGCAATTCCTGGGAAGGCGGCAGGGATTATTATCCGGACGGAGAATGCCGGCCGGTCAGGGCGGGATGCGAGGGGCACTCCCCCTGCCCCGGCATTTCGCCGGGAAAAGCCGGGCGGACCGATGCCGGCTTGGGCCATGCTATGCCCCGCATGACCGCGACCGACCGAACCCGTCCCGTTGAAGAGCAGTCACCGCAGACCGACAGAGTCGCCCTGCGGCTGCGCCGCCGCCATTGGGCAATCCTGGCGCTGGCCGTTCTGCTGCTGGGTGGGGTTCTGCGGGCGGCCTGCTATCTCACGGTGTTGACGCCGGCGACCGCTGCGGCAGAAGCCTGGAAAGACCCTTGGGGACCACGGCTTCCCGCGTCCCCCTTGACGGACGCGCATTCCCGGCAGCTCGCCCGGCTTCTGCATCTCGATGCGCCACACACAAAAGGGCCGGCGGAGACTCCCGCCCCTGCCGGCCCTGTGCTGCTGGATCCTGCGGTGAAGCTGCTGGTCGACCATGGCTGGCCTGCCCATCGCTCCAAGTCGATCCCGGTCGAGACGATCCCGCCTGCAACGATCCCAGCCGCTGCGCGGACGGCCGGGATCGTCGCAGTCTCGGACAAAGCCTCGCCTTAACTGACGATGCCGCCCCGGCTGAAGGGCAGCGTCTGCAACGGCTGGCCGGTCACCGAGAAGACGGCGTTCGCCACCGCCGGGGCCACGGTCGGGACGCCCGGCTCGCCGGCGCCGGTCGGCCGCTCGTGCGACGGCACGATGTGGACCTCCACCACCGGCATGTCCGACATCCGCAGCGGCAGATAGCTGTCGAAGTTGGCCTGATCGACCACGCCGTCGGTCATGGTGATCTCGCCGCGCAGCGCGTGGCCGATGCCCCAGCCGGCACCGCCCTCCATCTGCGCCTTGACGATGTCCGGGTTGACGACCTCGCCGCAATCGACGGCGACGACGATCCGGTCCACCTTGATCTGACCCTTGGCATCGACCGTCACATCGGCGACATGGGCGACATAGGTGTTGAAGCTTTCATGCACGGCGACGCCGCGGCCCTTGCCCTGCGCCAAAGGCTGGCCCCAGCCGGCCTTCTCGGCCGCCAGCTTCAGCACGCCGGCCAGACGCGGATGGTCCTTCAGCATCTCCATGCGGAAGGCCACCGGATCCTTGCCGGCCGCCTTGGCGAGGCGGTCGATCATCACCTCCTTGGCATAAGCCGTGTGGGTGTGCCCGACCGACCGCCACCACAGGGTGGTGACCGGCGAGGCGACGGTGTGGGCATCGACCGCGAGGTTCGCCACCGGATAGGCCATGTCCGAGGCGCCCTCGACCATCGTCGCGTCGACGCCGTCCTTGACCATCACCGCCTCGAACGGCGTGCCGGCCATGAAGCTCTGGCCGACGATACGCTGCTTCCAGCCGACGAGCGCACCCTTGGCGTCGACCGCCGCGGTGATCCTGTGCAGGAACAGCGGGCGGTAGCGGCCGCCCTTGATGTCGTCCTCGCGCGTCCAGACCAGATGCACCGGGGCCTTGGGATACGCCTTGGCGATCATCACCGCCTCGGCGATATAGTCGGCGTTGGTGGTGGCGCGCCGGCCGAAGCTGCCGCCGGCCCACTGGGTCTCGATCTTCACCTGCTCCGGCTTGCAGCCCAGGATGTGGGCGGCGGTCATCTGCTCGACCGTCTGGAACTGCGATCCGGCCCAGATGGTGCAGCCACCCTCCGGGTTCAGCGCCACCACGGCGTTCAGCGGCTCCATCGGCGCATGGGCGAGATAGGGGAAGACGAATTCGCCGTCCACCGCATGGCCGCCCTTGGCCTTGGCGTCGGCGATGGCCTTGTCGGCATCGCCCTTGTTCGCCGCGACCGAGCCCGGCTTTTCCGCCGTCTTGCGGTAGTCGGCCAGCATGGCGTCGGTGCCGCGGGTCTCGGCCTTGGCGTCGTCCCAGGCGACCGTCAGCGCCTCGCGGCCCTTCATGGCGGCCCAGGTATTCTTGGCGATCACCGCGACGCCGACCGGCAGGCTGATCACCTCGATGACGCCCGGCACCTTGCGGGCGGCGGCATCGTCGACGCTCTTCACCGTACCGCCGAAGCGCGGGCTGCGGGCCAGCACAGCCGTCACCTGACCGGGGCGGCGGATGTCCATCGAGAAGATGGCGGTGCCGTTGGTCTTGCTGATGTGGTCCAGCCGGTGCAGATCCGGCTTGCCGATCAGCACATAGTCCTTCTGCTCCTTCAGCTTGACCTGCTGCGGCACCGGCAGCTTCGCCGCCTCCTCCGCCAGTTCGCCGAAGGTGGCGCTGCGGTTGCTGGCGGCATGGCGGACCACGCCCTTCGACACCGTCACCTCGCCGGCCGGAACCTTCCAGCGCGCGGATGCCGCGGCGACCAGCATGGCGCGGGCGGCGGCGCCGGCCATGCGCAGCTCGTCCCAGCTGTTGGCCACGGCGGTGGAACCGCCGGTGCCCTGCACGCCGAAGAAATGATTGGCGTACAGCTTCTGGTCAGCCGGGGCGAAGGCGCCGCGCACCTGGCTCCAGTCGGCATCGATCTCTTCGGCCACGATGGTGGCGAGGCCGGTGACGATGCCCTGGCCCTTGTCGAGATGCTTGGCCAGCACGGTGACCGTGTTGTCCGGCGCCACGATGACGAAGGCATGCGGACGCGGGTCGGCCGGGCCGACGATCTTGGGCGCCGCTTCGGCGGCCAGCGCCGGCATCGGCAGATGCGCGCCGACGACCAGCGCGCCGGCCCCGGCGCCGATGGCCTTCAGGAAGCCGCGGCGCGAGGGGGCGGGCAGAGGCGTAAGCGACAGCCCGTCGCCGAAACCATGTTGGGCGGCCTGACGGATCAGATGATGCAGCATGGATCAGGCCCTCATCGTCTGGGCGGCATCCTTGATCGCCGCGCGGATGCGGACATAGGTGGCGCAGCGGCAGACATTGCCGTCCATCGCCGCGTCGATGTCCTGGTCGGTCGGGTTCTGGTTGTCGGTCAGGAGTGCTACGGCGCTCATGATCTGGCCCGACTGGCAATAGCCGCACTGGACGACGTCCAGCTTCTGCCACGCCGCCTGGACGGCCTGGGCGGCCTTGCCCTTAACGCCTTCGATGGTGGTGATCTTGCTGTCCGGCGTCAGCATGCCGACCGGGGTCTGGCAGGCGCGGGTCGGCGTGCCGTCGACATGGACGGTGCAGGCGCCGCACTGGGCGATGCCGCAGCCGAACTTGGTGCCGGTCATGTTCAGCTCGTCCCGCAGAACCCACAGGAGCGGCATGTCCTCGGGAACGTCGACCTGACGCTCCTCGCCGTTGACGTTGATGCGAACCATGGCTCTTGCCTCTTTCTCCCTGAACGGAACCGCCGGCCTGCCCCGACGATCTGAGGGAGGACGACGACAGGTCCGCTGCCCGGTTGTGGGCGTTGGCTACGGAATATGGTTTTTTGATTGATGGCTGTTGGATCAGCGCTGGCTAGACAGAATACACCGTCCAGTGCACAATGAACTAGAACGCTTTGGTTCATATCGTCATGAAAGCAATTCATAACCCGGCGCTCGACCTCAACCTGATCAAGGTGTTCGACGCGCTGCTGGAAACCCGCAACGTTTCCCGTGCGGCCGACGCGCTGGGCGTCAGCCAGTCGGCGGTCAGCCACGCGCTGGGCCGGCTGCGCACGCTGGTGGGCGACCCGCTGTTCGTGCGGACCGGCAACCGGATGGAGCCGACGCCGCGTGCCCAGCGTCTGGCCGAACCCCTGCGCGACCTGCTGGTCGGCGCCGCCCGCGCCCTGTCGGCGGAGGAGGATTTCGATCCCCAGCGGGAGGAGCGGAATTTCACCATCTCCACCACCGATTCCATGCAGGCGGTCCTGCTGACCGGCATCCTGCGCGATGCGGCGGAAGGCAATCTGCGCGTGTCGGTGTCGCTGCTCAACCTCGACCCCGACGCCATGCTGAACGCGCTGGACGACGGCACCCTCGATCTCGCCATCGGCTATCTGCCGGACCTGCGGCGCTGGCACGACGGGCAGGTGCTCTATCGGGAAACCCATGCCTGTCTGTACAATCCGAAACTCGTGCCGGTCACCCCGCCGATCGGGCTGGAGGACTACACCCGCTATCCGCACCTGATGCCGTCGCTGCGCGGCGGGATGACCAGCTTCATCGACGAGGAGCTGGCGGCACTCGGCACCAGCCGGCGGGTCGCCGCCTCGACCACCCAGTTCCTGGCGATCCCGATGATCCTGATGCAGGTGCCGATGCTGACCTCGCTGCCCGCCCGGCTGGCCCGTCTGTACGCCGACGCGCTGGGGCTGGCCACCAGCCCGCTGCCCTTCGACATCGGCGACTACGAGATGTCGATGATCTGGCACCGCCGCAACACCGGCTCCCCCTCGCATGGCTGGCTGCGCCAGCGCCTGAGCGAAGAGGCGGCGAAGCTCTGACATAAGAAAGGGCGCCCACGGCGGGGCGCCCCTTCCTGTCCGCTTGAACCTCTTCCCGTCAATCCGCGGTGACGGAGCGGATTTCGTCCTGGCTGAAGCGCTGCTGCTCCTCCATCACCATCTGGGACAGCTCGCGCTTCAGGCGGTTGAACTCCGGGGCGGAGCCGTCGCGCGGGCGGGGCATGTCGACGACGACATCGCGCTTGATGGTGCCCGGCCGGTAGGTCATCACGATGATGCGGTCGGCCAGATAGATGCTCTCCTCGATGGAGTGGGTGACGAACAGGATGGTCTTGCCGACCTCCTCCCAGATGCGCAGCAGCTCGTCCTGAAGCGTGCGGCGGGTCAGGGCGTCGAGCGCGCCGAACGGCTCGTCCATCAGCAGGATCGGACTGTCGAGCGCCAGCACGCGGGCGATGGCGACGCGCTGACGCATGCCGCCGGACAGATCCTTCGGAAAGCGGTTGCGGAAGTCCTGCAGGTGCAGCTTCTGCAGCAGCCACTCCACCTTCTCCGCGATCTCCGCCTTGGACATCCCCTTGATCTCCAGGCCGAAGGCGACGTTCTGCGCCACCGTCATCCAGGGGAACAGGGCATATTCCTGGAACACCATGCCACGGTCGGGACCGGGCTCGGTGATGATGCGGCCATCGACGGTGACGGTGCCCTTCGTCGGCGGCTGGAACCCGGCCACCGCGTTCAGCAGCGTGGACTTGCCGCAGCCCGATGGGCCGAGCAGGCAGACGAACTCGCCCTTGCGGATGTCGAGATCGATGTTCTGCAAGGCAACGATCTTCTGCGCCCCGATCGCGAAAGTCTTCTCCACTCCGCGCACCTGGATCTGCACGGGCGCCGCGTCGGCGACGGGGGCGACGGGTGCGGTGTCGGCAACGGTCCTCAGCATGGGCGTCATCTCCATTCCCTCCCCATCAATTCTCAAGACCGCGGTGCCAGCGCAGCAGGTGGTTGTTCAGGCGGTTCATGCCGATGTCGATGGCGAGGCCCAGGAGGCCGATGGTGAACATCCCGGCGATGATCTTGTCGGACCACATGAACTCGCGCGCTTCCAGGATGCGGAAGCCGAGGCCGGAGTTGACGGCGATCATCTCCGACACGATCACGACGATGAAGGCGGTGCCGATGCCGATCCGCGCGCCGGCCAGGATGTAGGGGGTGGCGGCCGGCAGGATGACGCGGACGAACATGGTCAGCTTGCCGGCGCCCAGGTTGCGGGCGGCGCGCAGATAGATGCCGTCGACATGGCGGACCCCGGCGATGGTGTTCATCAGAACCGGGAAGAAGGCGCCGATGGCGATCAGGAACACCGCCGGCGCGTTGCCCAGCCCGAACCACAGGATCGCCAGCGGGATGTAGGCGATGGGCGGGATCGGCCGCAGCACCTGCATCAGCGGGTCGAACAGCGCGTAGATGCGCGGGTTGCCGCCCATGGCGAGCCCCAGCGGAAGCGCCAGCCCGGCGCCGACGGCGAAGCCCAGCACCACGCGGTACAGGCTGGACCAGGCATCGAACAGCATCTCGCCCGACAGCGCCCACAGGATCCAGCTGGACTGCGCCGGATCGTAGGCTTCGGTCGGCAGCAGATAGGCCCACCAGCGCACGACCACCTGCACCGGCGACGGCAGCACCACCGGGTTGATCAGGCCGGACGTGGACAGGATCTGCCACAGCGCGATCACTAGGACCGGCACCAGGGAGCCGCGCAGCAGGGCCGCGGGCGAGAAACGGGGCTTGGCTTGGGACATGGAACGTCCTCCTTCCGCTGGGTGGGGCTCAGTTCGCCTTCACGGTGCCGGTGCCGGCGTCATTCGCCGCGGCCTTGGTCGCCTTCGCCTTTTCCAGCAAATCCAGCTTCACCCAGTCGGCGGCCTTCGGCGGGTTGTCCATGCGGCCGACGCCGAACTTCTGCATCATGTCGGTCGTGACCTGGACGTGATGGACCGACAGGTCGTAGCTGTAGGGCGAATTGCCGATCGCATCCCGGAAGTCCTGGCTGGAGATCTGGCCCTTGAACATCTGTTCGCGGACATACTTCTCGGCCAGATCGGGGTTGGCGATGAAGGTCGCCGTCGCCTCGACGAAGCAGTTGACCAGACGCTGGGCGACGTCGGGCTTCTTCTTGTAGAAGTCCTCGGTGATGACCAGCGACCGCACCGGCTCGCCCAGTTCGGTGTCGTAGGGCTTCACCACCTCGACGCCGAAGCCCTTGTTGATGGCCTGGCTCGACTGCGGTTCGGACTGCGACATGGCGTCGATGCTGCCGGCCAGCAGGGCCTGATTCATGTCGGCGTAGGCCATGTAGACGATCTGCACGTCCTTGCCGGAACGGTCGGACCAGCTCAGCCCATGCTTCGCCAGCTCGGCCAGCAGGATCAGTTCCTGGGCACCGCCGCGCGGGGTGGCGACCTTCTTGCCCTTCAGGTCGGCGACGCTCCTGATGCCGGCATCCGGCTTGGCGACGATGCGCGCCCCGCCCTTGGCGAAGCCGGCCACCGCATAGATCGGCACGCCCGACGCACGGCCGGCGATGGCGGCGTCCACCGCGCTGGCGGCCACGTCGATCTCGCCGGCGACGATGGCCGGCAGGATGTCGATGCCCTTGGGGAAGACCCGCTCCTCAATCTTCAGGTCGTACTTGCCGGCAATCTCCTTCATGTAGGAAACCGCCCCGTAATGGGCGAATTTCAGGTTGCCGAGTCGGACCAGATCGGCAGCCGAGGCGCCGTGGGCAGCGAGTGCCGCGGCAGCGAAGGCGGTGGCGGCGAGCAGAGTCTTCCGGAGCATCGTGTCTCTCCCATGGGGCTTGATCCGCGGCCCGTCGCCGCGGTTGGCCTGGAAGAGAGCAAGGGGCGTGCCATTGTCAGTTCGTCGCGCAAACAGTTGAAAAGCCTGGAGCCGGCCTTCGGCGTCATGGCCCGCATCGGCGGAAATCCGCCGATGGCGTTGTACGGGCAGGCGGATTTCCGCCGACACCCGGACCTGCGGCAGGTCGCCGCGCCGGGCGAAAGCCGCTGTTGCCCCTTACGACAAGTCATCGCAGCGCAACGAAAAAGCGTGTAGAAGATGCTGCATCTGCGAACCAACGCATACGCTTAACCGATAGGGACAAGAAACATGGCCGAGAGCATGGGGATCGAAACGATCGGCGTCATCGGCGCCGGACAGATGGGCAACGGCATCGCCCAGGTCTGCGCCGTCGCCGGCCTGACGGTGGTCATGACCGACATCTCCGAAGAGGCGGTGCAGCGCGGCCTGTCGACCGTCGGCGGCAGCCTGGACCGTCTGGTCAAGAAGGAGAAGATGACCGCCGCCGACCGCGAGGCCGCCGTCGCGCGCATCACCGCCACCACCGACAAGTCGAAGCTCGCCACCTGCGATCTGGTGATCGAGGCCGCGACCGAGAACGAAGACCTCAAGGTCAAGATCCTGAAGGATCTCTGCGCCACCCTGAAGCCGGAAGCGCTGGTCGCCACCAACACCTCCTCGATCTCCATCACCAAGCTGGCGACGGCCACCGACTGTCCGGACCGCTTCATCGGCCTGCACTTCTTCAACCCGGTGCCGCTGATGGCGCTGCTGGAGATCATCCGCGGCATCCAGACCAGCGACGACACCCACGCCAAGGCGATGGCCTTCGCCAAGCGCGTCGGCAAGTCGCCGATCACCGCCAAGAACAGCCCCGGCTTCGCCGTCAACCGCATCCTCTGCCCGATGATCAACGAGGCGATCTTCGCGCTCCAGGAAGGCATCGCCACCGCCGAGGACATCGACGCCGGCATGAAGGCGGGCTGCAACCACCCGATCGGCCCGTTGGCGCTGGCCGACCTGATCGGTCTGGACACCATGCTGTCGGTGATGGAGGTCTTCTACGAAGGCTTCAACGATCCGAAGTACCGCCCGGCCCCGCTGCTGAAGGAGATGGTCGACGCCGGCTACCTCGGCCGCAAGACCGGCCGCGGCTTCTACGACTACAGCAAGTAACTGCTGCGGCGAGGGAGGGCCCAGGCGCCCTCCCTGCCAAATCCGGCCAAGCCGGGAAGCGGGTGCGCAGAACCGTCAAAAGCGGTTCGGATGGAGCAATCACCCGGCCGGGCATCGCCATAGGATCGGTGCAGTCCAGCGCCATCACGGAGATGCCCCATGACGGCCCGCCTTCGCGCGGCGGCGGTCGCCCTTTTGCTGTGGATCGGTCCGGCCTATGCGGCCCAATCGACAAATCCACCGCCGCCCCTGACCAACACCCGCTATGACGAGGATTACCGCTACCTCCTGTCGCCCGAGGCGCGGTCCGGCGCCTCTTGGGAGCGGTTCAAGGCCATCCCGGTCACGCCGGACGGTTTCGCCTCGCTCTCCACCGGGCTGGAGCTGCGCCTGCGCGGCGAGGCGATCCGCAACAGCGGCTGGGGCCAGGACGAGCCGCGCAACGACGCCTACGGGCTGTGGCGCGCCCTGCCCTACGCCGACCTGCGCGTGGGGGAAAGCCTGCGCCTGTTCGGCCAGCTGATCATGGCCGACGCAGTGGGCAAGCTGGACCCGCTGGCGCCGCCCGATGCCGACCGCATCGACCTGATGCAGGGCTTCGCCGATCTGAACGCCCCGCTGGGCGAGGCCCAGGGCACGCTGCGCGTCGGCCGTCAGATGCTGGCCTATGGCTCGGAACGGCTGATCTCCATCCGCTACGGCGCCAACGTCCCGCGCGCCTTCGACGCGGTGAAGGGCATCGTCACCGCCGGCCCCTGGCGGGTCGACGCCTTCTTCGGCCGTCCGGTCCAGCCGACGCCGGAGCTGTTCGACGACGGTCGCGACGCCAAGCGCTCCGCCTGGGGGCTCTATGCCACCCGTCCGCTCGATCTGGGTTGGGGCGGCAGCGCTGGGCTGGACGCCTATTACATCGGCTATCGCAACCGCCGCGCCGGCTTCGATGCCGGCAGGGCGAACGAGCTGCGCCACACGCTCGGCCTGCGCAGCTTCGGCAAGGCCGACGGCTGGGACTGGAACTGGGAAGCGATGGGCCAGTTCGGCCGTTTCGGCAGCGGGTCGATCCGGGCCTGGTCGTTCGCCACCGACAGCGGCTATCGCTTCACGGACCTGCCGTTGCAACCCCGGCTCGGCCTGAAGGCCAACATCGCCAGCGGCGACGGCAACCCCCGCGACGACCGGCTGGAGACCTTCAACCCGCTGTTCCCGCGCGCCAAGTATTTCGGCGAACTGACGCCCATCGGCCCGTTCAACCTGATGAACCTGCATCCGTCGCTGGACCTCGCCCTGTCCGACGCGTTCAGCCTGTCGGCCTCCGCCATCGCCTTCTGGCGGGAAAGCCTGGACGACGGCGTCTACGACCTGACCGGCGGGCTGCTGCGGTCCGGTTCGGCGTCGAAGGCGCGCTATGTCGGCACGCAGGGCGAACTGGTGCTGTCCTACAGCTCCGGCCGCTCCTTCGAGGGGCTGATCTCCTATTCTCTGTTCCAGCCGGGTTCCTTCCTGAAGGACAGCGGCCCGGCCAAGACCATCCATTTCGCCGGGATGGAAGCGGTGTTCAAATTCTAGAATCAGTCTGGTGCTTCAGGAAGCACCAGACTGATTCCAAGCTTTTGGGTTTCCGTGTGATTCACGCTTCAAGCGATTCCGCTTGAAGCGATCACACTCTAAAGCGCAAGCCTTGCAGCCGGACGGCGATCTCTTACGTTCAGACAATCGGGGCTTTCGACAAGTCCCGTCGGATCGACGGCGGATGCGGGATACGGTGGATCGGCGAATACAGGATAGAAGACGGAGCAAGCCGTCCTTGCGCCAGGGGCGGCTTCTCCATGTCCGCTCCGGACTGTCGGCGGAAAAGACCCTGCTGCTGCGCGTCGGGATCGTCGCCGCCCTGATCGCCCTGGTCATCGCGGTGTTCTGGTTCGACCGCGACGGTCTGAAGGACCAGATCGACAATCACATCAGCTTTCCCGACATCCTCTACTTCGCCATGATCACGGTGACCACCGTCGGTTATGGCGACATCGTACCGGTCAGCCACACCGCCCGGCTGATCGACGCCTTCGCCGTCACGCCGATCCGCATCTTCATCTGGTTCATCTTTCTCGGCACCGCCTATGAGCTGGTGGTGCAGAGGATCGTGGAGGAATTCCGGTTGAGCCGCATTCAGAAGCAGCTGCAGGGCCACATCGTACTGTGCGGCTTCGGGCACAGCGGCTTCATCGCCGCGCAGGAGACCGTTTCGAAGGGCCATCCCGCCGACCATATCGTCGTCATCGACGAATCGGAGGACCGCATCCAGTTGGCAGCCGACTGCGGCTTCGTCGGCCTGCTTGGCGACGGCACCAGCGAGGAGACGCTGAAGAACGCCTGTGTCGGCAAGGCGAAGGCGGTGATCGTCAGCACCGGGCGCGACGACACCACCATCCTGGTGATCCTGACCGTGCGCCACCTGTCCGCCGCCACCAAGATCGTGGCGAACATCAAGCAGGAGGAGAACATCAAGCTCGCCAACCTCAGCGGCGCCGATCTGGTGGTGTCGCCGCCCAAGATCGGCGGCTACCTGATGGCCGATGCGGTGGAGACGCGCTACGCAACCCCCTTCCTGTGCGACCTGATGTCGGCCGGCGGGCAGATGGTGCTCAGCGAACGCCGGGCGGAGCCGGACGAGGTCGGCCTGACTATGGCGGAGGTCACCGCCGGCATGGTGGTGCAGGTCCACAGCCACGGCCGCGACATTCCCTTCACCGAGCGCAACCGCTACATCATCCAGCCGCAGGACACCCTGCTGATCATCAGCACGCCCACCGACGCAAAGACCCCCTCTCCCCCCGGGGGCTAAATCATTCACACAAATGAATCCCAATGCGCGCATCGGCAAAACGACGTTGGCGTTTGGCCGATCCCGCCCCGCAAGGGGAGAAGGGCTTTGCGTCAATAACACTCTCTTCGGATGCGACGGACCTGGGCTACGGACCTGGGGACCCGGGCTACGGCCCGTCCGCCAAGTCGCGCAGGGCGGTCACGTCGCAGCGGAAGCGGTTGGGCCGCAGTTCCTCCAGCAGGCCCTGCCGTTTCAGTTCGGCGACGACGCGGCTGGCGGTCTCGGTGGTGATGCCCAGCACGGCGCCGACATCCTCCCGACCGAAGAAGTCGCACTCGCCCCGGTCGTCGACCAGGGTCAGGAACAGCCGGGCGACCCGCGCCCGCGCGCTGCCGGTGCCGAGTTCGACCAGAAAGGCGTCGGCCCGCTCCACCGCCTGATGCCAGCGGCGCATCAGCTGCTGATGCAGGTGCTGCGTCTCCTCCGACAGGCGCTGGATCACCGCGCGCGGGATGCGGCAGGTCAGGACCGGATGGATGGCGATGGCGGTATGGCGGTAGGGCTCGCCCAGCGCCGCCTCCAGCCCGGCGGTGTCGCCGGTGCGCAGCAGCCGGACGATGCGCTGGCCGCCGTTCGGCAGATACTGCACCAGCTTCACCAGCCCGCCGCGCACGGTGTAGAGCGCCGCCGGCTCGTCGCCGACATGGTAGAGCGCCGCCCCCGGCGCCACCGTCATCTCGTCGATGGGCAGATGGATCAGGTTGAAATCCGGTTCCGTCAGGTCGGCGAACAGTGCCGAGTCCCGGATGCCGCACCCCCGGCAGTTCGCCAGCCCCCGCCATGCGGCGTTGACGCTGGTCTTCTTCACGCTCATGTCCATGGTGATGCGGGGCGATTCTCGGGAGGCGGCGATGCTGTGGGTAAGATAAGGTGTCCGCCGCGCAGTGTGGCAGCTTTTCGGACGGGTTCCAAGGTTCCGGGGACGGCCTTACGCCGCGCTCTCCTCCATCGGCCGGATCGGCCGCGCCTCCTCGCGCAGCGTGACGGCGCCGTTGGTGCGCTCCAGCACCAGCTTGCGGCCGTGGTGGGCGGCCAGCCCGGCATGGTGGCCGATGGTCAGCAGGGTGGCGTGCGGCAGTTCGCGCTCCATCAGCGACAGAAGCTCCTCCTCCGCCGGGGGATCGAGGCTGTCGGTCGCGTCCTCCAGGAAGATCCAGTCGGGGCGGCGGATCAGCAGCCGGGCGAAGCCCAGCCGCTGGCGCTCGGGCACCGACAGCACCTCGTCCCAATGGTCGATGCTGTCCAGTCGGCCGACGAGGTCGGGCAGCCCGACGCTGACCAGCGCACCGGCCGCCTTGTCGTCGCCGACCGACGCCGCGGTACCGGGATAGGCCAGGACCGCGCGCAGGCTGGCATGGGGCAGATAGGGGCGTTCGGGCATGAAGAAGACGCGGGTGTGGGCCGGCAGGGTGATCAGCCCGCGCCCCCAGGGCCAGACGCCGGCCACGGCGCGGAACAGGCGGATGGTCGCCGTCGCGTCGCCGCCGATCAGCACGCGGTCGCCCGGCCGCACCTCCAGGTCGAAGGGATGGACGACCGCCGTGCCGTTCGGCTCATCGATGGCGACGCCGCGGAAGGTCAGCGTGTCGTGATCGTCGGAGCGCACCACCTGGATGTGGCCGTCCGGCACGTCGCAGACATTGCGGTCCAGCCGCACCAGCGCGTCGTGCAGGTTCAGCACGCGCTCCACCGACGCCCGCCATTCGGCGACGCGCGGCAGATTGTCGATGGGCCAGGACAGGGCGCCGACCGTCTGCTGGAAGGCCTGCGCCGTCTGCATCAGCACGCCCAGCGAAATGGTGCCGACGATGTAGCGCGGGGCGGCGACCAGGATCGGAAAGGCGGCGGACAGCACGGAATAGCTGGCGCTGAACACCATCATGTGGCTGAGCGCGCGGGTCTGGCCGTTCCAGCCCCGCACCACCCCGCCGAACAGGCCGGCAAGGTGTCCGCGCTCCGCCGATTCGCCATGCAGCAGGGCGATGGTCTGGCCGTTCTCGCGGATGCGGGCCAGCGCGAAGCGGAAGTCGGCCTCGTAGCCCTGGCGCCGGTTGACCGCGTTGACCAGCGGCTGGCCGATCAGCATGGCGATGGTGGTGCCCACCGCGGCATAGAGCAGCGCCACGAACAGCAGATGGCCCGGCACCGCCAGTTCCATCCCCAGCAGCGTGACCGACAGGGTGCCGGACAGCATCCACAGGATGTTGGTGAAGCTGATCAGCAGCAGCGCGCAATAGGTCAGCGAATGGCCGAGGTCGATGGCCATCTCCGCCGTGATGCGGATGTCCTCGGCGATGCGGCCGTCGGGGTTGTCGTGCTCGCCCGGCATATAGGCGATCTGGTGGTGACGGCCGCGGCGCAGCCAGTCCTCCAGCAGCTTGCGGGTCAGCCAGTCGCGCCAGCCCATCTGGAGACGGCGCTTCACCCGCAGATGCAGCACGACGATGACGATGTTGTAGAGGATGATCAGCCCGACCAGACCGATCATGGTCAGGAAACGGTCCATGGAGCGCTGTTCGAGCGCGTCGAACAGCCGCTCGCTCCACAGGTTGATCAGGACGGGGACCGAGACCTGCCCGACCGTCAGCACGACCAGCGCCACGGTCAGCGCCCATACGGTCACCCGCGAGCGTCCGTGCCAGTAGCCGCCCGCCAGGCTCAGGAAGCGGCGGGCGAAGCCGGGCGTGTTTCCGCCGGACGTGTCGCGATCCCCGTCGCCGTCCCTGTGGCCAGCCTTGTCGCCGGGCTCACTGCCCTTCCCGCCGCCTGTCTTGCCGGTCATGCCGCCCATCCCGGGGCTTGCGCCCTCAATCCTTCACCATCCGTATAACTGACGAATAGGGTGTGACAGGCCGAAAGTACAGGGGCAGCGGCGAAAGAACGGTTAAAGTCTCCCGGTTCTCACCACCTCGGCGAGGAAGCGGTAGCTGTCCTTGGGCGTGCGTTCCAGCGTGTCGTAATCGACCCGCACGATGCCGAAGCGCTTCGACAGGCCGAAGGCCCATTCGAAATTGTCCAGCAGGCTCCAGCACAGATAGCCCTTGACGTTGCAGCCGTCGGCCAACGCCTGGGCCACCGATTCCAGATGCTCGCGGTAGTAGAGCACCCGCTCGGCATCGTGGATCTGGCCGTCCGGCGTCACCACGTCGTCATAGGCGCAGCCGTTCTCCGCGATGAAGACGGCGGGATTGCCGTAATCGGTGCGGAGTTCGCTCAGCAGGTCGTAGAGCCCCTCCGGCTGCACCGGCCAGGCCATGCCGGTCCAGCGCCGGCACTGGGCCTCGCCCCAGCCGACAGCGAAGGGCCGCCCCTCCTCATGCTTCATCGTCATGCGGGAGTAGTAGTTGATGCCCAGCAGGTCGATGGGGTGGCGGATCGCCTCCTCGTCGCCGGGCAGCACGAACTCCGCCATCTTATCGGCGAGCAGCGCCGGGATCTGCCCGCGCATCAGCCCGTCCAGCGTCACCCGGTTCCACACCGCGTCCCAGCGGGCGGCGGCGGCGACATCCTCCGGCCGGTCGCTGTCGGGAACGCTCGGCTGAAGGTTGAGGACGGTGCCCAGCGTCAGGCCGGACCGCTCCGCCGCGATGGCGCGCAAGGCCGCGCCCTGCGCCAGATTCTGGTGGTGCAGGGCGCGCAGGATGCCCTGTTCGCCCAGCCTGTGGCCGGGGGCGTGCTCGCCCACGCCATAGCCGAAGATGGCGACCACGTTCGGCTCGTTCAGCATCATCCAGCTCTTGACCCGGTCGGCCAGCCGGGCGGTGACGATGCGGGCATAGTCGGCGAAGGGGCCGACGATCTCCCGCCCCTGCCAGCCGCCGGCATCCTCCAGCGGCTGCGGCAGGTCCCAATGGTAGAGGCAGGCCATCGGCGTGATGCCGGCCTCCAGCAGGCTGTCGACCAGCCGGTCGTAGAAGTCGAGTCCGCGCGTCTCCACCGCCCCGGTTCCCGTCGGCAGGATGCGCGGCCAGGCGATGGAGAAGCGGTAGCTGTCGAAGCCCGCGGCCTTCATCAGCGCGATGTCTTCCGGGTAGCGGTGATAATGGTCGCAGGCGACGGCGGCGCTGCTGCCGTCCATGATGCGTCCATCAGCGGTGAATGTGTCCCACACGCAAGTCCCGCGCCCGTCGGCCGTCACCGCCCCTTCGATCTGGTAGGCGGCGGTCGACGCACCCCAGCGGAAATCCGGCGGGAAACTCAGCGGCTTGGCGTCGGCGGCCTGGGACACGGGCTGGCTGAAGCTGTCCATCTTTATCCTCCCACAGGGACGGTCCGTTTTCCCCAGCATGCCCCAGCCGGGCCTGCTCCGCCATGGGGCAAGCATGCGGACGCTCGGGGCGCGACGCGGTGGCGCAGCCACAGGTGGCTGCAAACGGGCACTGTGCGGACCTGCCCGAACGGCGTAGCCTGATCCCAAAAGACGGCGGCCGGCCGCTTCCTTTGCGGAGGAAACCACCCATGCCAAACACCACCAAAATCGTCTTCATCGGCGCCGGCAGCGCCGCCTTCGGGCTCAGCCTGTTCCAGGATCTGTTCTCCACCACCGAGCTGGCCGGCAGCACCCTGACGCTGGTCGACACCAACGCCGACGCGCTCGACCGAATGGCGGCGCTGGCCGGGGTGCTGAACCGCCAGGGGAACGCCGGCATCACCATCGAGAAGACCACCGACCGCAAGGCCGCCCTCCAGGGTGCCGGCTTCGTGCTGTGCGCCATCGCCATCGACCGCAACCGGCTGTGGAAGCTGGATTTCGAGGTGCCGAAAAAGCACGGCATCCGCCACACGCTGGGCGAGAATGGCGGACCCGGCGGGCTGTTCTTCACGCTCCGCACCCTGCCGCTGATCGTCGACATCGCCCGCGACGTCGAGGCGATCTGCCCGGACGCCCTGTTCATCAATTTGTCGAACCCGGAAAGCCGCATTGTTCTGGGTCTGTCGCGCTGCACCGCTGTGCGGACGCTGGGGCTCTGCCACGGCATCTTCCTGGCGCGCTGGTTCGTCTGCCAGATCCTGGGGATGGCCGAGAAGGAGGTCGATGTATGGGGCGCCGGGCTGAACCATTTCCAATGGCTGACCGCAATCCGCGAGAAGGCGACGGGCCGCGATCTCTACCCGCTGCTGCGCGAGCGGGAGGCGGCGCACGACCCGTCCTTCACCCCGCTGGCGCGCCGCCTGTTCCACGCCTTCGGCCTGTGGGTCACCCCCAGCGACGACCACACCGGCGAATTCCTGCCCTATGGCTGGGAAGCCGGGGAGCACGGCTTCGACTTCCGCCACGATGAAGAGGGTCGCGTCATCCTGCGCGACCTGATGGACGGCGTCATCGACGGCAGTCGGCCGATCCCAGACGACTGGACCAGGCCGTCCTGGGGCGAGCGGGCGGTGGCGGTGATCGCCGGCCAGCTGCACAACCAGAAGCGCTTCATCGAAAGCGGCATCGTCATCAACCGTGGCGTCATTCCCGGCCTGCCCGACGAGCTGGCGGTCGAGGTGCCGCTGGTGGCCGACGCCGCGGGCGTCCACCCGGTGTCGCTCGGCCGGCTGCCCGACGGCATCCTGAAGCTGCTGTCGGTCCAGGCCAACGTGCAGCAATTGTCGGTGGAAGCAGCGCTGCACGGGTCGAAGGAACTGGCGCTCCAGGCCCTGCTGATCGACCCCGTCATCAACTCCAGCACGGCAGCCGCCGCCATCCTGGACGAGCTGTGGGAGGCGAACCGGCCTTACATCCGGTCCTGCCTGTGACGGGCAACACTATAACCCTGAGGGGTTCATGGAGGCAGGCGATCAACTTGTTCTTGCATCGCTGCGTTTGTCGCGCTCTGATCCAAGGCATCGGGCAAGTTGCCGCAACGACGCCCTTCGCATCGAAATTCCGGAAAAAGGAAAAAAGACTTCATGACTCGCTTGGTTCTTCTTGCCCTGTCCGCTCCAGTCGCCTTGACCATTCTCGCCGGCTGCGTGACCAAGGCTGAGGCTCCGATTGTCGATATGGAAGGCGTCGATATCGTCAAATACAATCGCGACCTTGCCGACTGCGAACTCAGCACTCCGGTCGTCTCGCTCGGCAGCTATCTCACCAAATGCATGCATGAAAAAGGATACAAGATCCTCTTGGCCCGCTAAGTCGGAACGCGCGCTCACCGGCGCCGGATCAGCCGGGCCGAGGCGAAGCCCAGCCCGGCGGTCAGGGCGCCGACGCCGAGGAACAGCGGCCCGAAGCCGGTGTGGGTGGAGATGTAGCCATACAGCACCGGGCCGATGCCCTGGCCGATGAAGAAGCTGGACGCGAACAGGGCCAGCGCCGACCCGCGGGCGGTCGGCGCCAACTCCGTCGCCTGGGTCTGCATGGTGTTGTGCAGCATGTAGAAGCCGAAGCCGGCGACCAGGAAGGCGAGGCTGACCACCGGCCAGGGCACCGGGAAGGCGATGACCAGATAGGCCAGACCGGCCGCCAGCCCGCCGGCCTTCATCATGCCCCATTGGCCGAGCGAGGCGATCAGCCGCCGCACCACGGCGCTGTAGACGACGCCGCCGATGGCGAAGGCGGCGATGGTCAGCCCGGCCTGGAAGGCGCCGGCCGCGCCATGTTCGATCAGCACCGGCGCCACGAAGGGGAAGACGCCGAAGATCAGCAGCCCTTCCGCCGCCACCGTGGCGAAGACGAACAGCGAGGCCGGGTTGGTCAGCACGGTGGCATAGCGCCGCTGCGCCTCCGCCACCGACAGGGGCGAGCGCGTCTCGACCTCCCGCGCCAGCCCGATCAGGGCGGAGGCGCAGATCAGCGCGGTCAGGCCGGCGGACAGGCCGAACACCGCGCGCCAGCCGAAGGCCTCGGCCAGCGCGCCCGACACGGCGGAGCCCGACATCTGCCCGAGGATCACCGCCAGCAGGAAACGGCTGATGGCGATCTGCCGCTCCTCATAGGGAACCCGGTCGCCGATCAGCGCCATGGAGGCGGGGATGATGCCGCCGGCGAACGCACCGGCCAGGATGCGCCCGGCCATCACCGTGCCGTAGGTCGGCGCAATGGTGGACAGCACCAGACCGACCGTCAGGACCGACAGCGCCAGCCGGACCAGACGCGACTTGCCGATGGCGTCGCCCACCGGTCCCAGCACGATCTGCATCAGCGCGTAGGGCAGCGTATAGGCCGAGGCCAGCAGCGCCGCCTGCCGCACGGTCACGTCGAGATCGTCGGCGATCAGCGTCAGCATCGGATCGGTGGTGCGCAGGGAGAAGGCGCTGGCGAAGCCGGCAAGGCCGAGCAGGAAGATCAGGCGCATCGAGGATCCGAACGGCAGCGGTGACGGTGCAGGACCTTAACCGGATCGCGCACCTGCGTACCGCAGTGCGGCGGTGATGGCAGGCATGCGCCTGCCGCAGGATCGTTCGCGTACGGCATTACCTGGCACGTAATCGATTCAGCTCCCGCCATCGGGCAATTCTGGGTTCGCCGGGACGATCCGGCGGACAGAGAAAAGGACCTGACGATGACCAACGCGACCACCACCCCCGCCGCAATCGCCGACCTCTACATCGCCGCCTGGAACGAGACCGACCCGCAACGCCGCCGCGCCCTGATCGCTCAGGGCTGGAGCGAGGACGCCAGCTATCTCGACCCACTGGCGGGGGCGAGCGGCCATGACGGGTTGGACGCCCTGATCGATGCCGTGCAGCGGCAATTCCCCGGCCTGCGCTTCAGCCTGCTGGGTACGGTGGACGCTCACAATGACCGGCTGCGCTTCTCCTGGGCGCTGGGGCCGGCCAATGGCGATCCGGTCGCTGGCGAGCCGCTCGCCCGCGGCACTGACTTCGCCCTGCTGGCGGCAGATGGCCGGCTGCGCAGCGTCACCGGCTTCCTCGACCAAGTGCCGACGGCTTGACCGGAAGTTTTTTGCAGGGAGATCGATCATGAGCGTCATCCACACCGACGACGGCGTGCGCCTGTTCTACCGCGACTGGGGCAAGCAGGACGGCAGCCACCCCATCGTCTTCGTGTCGAGCTGGTCGCTGACCTCCGACGCCTGGGCCTATCAGATGGCGCCGCTGTCCGAACAGGGGTGCCGCTGCATCGCTTTCGACCGCCGCGGCCACGGCAGGTCGGACGAATCGCCGTCCGGCTACGGGTTCGACCGGCTGGCGGACGACATCGCGGCACTGCTGGACGGGCTGGATTTGCGGGAGGTGACGCTGGTCGGCCATTCGATGGCGACGGGCGAGATCGTGCGCTATTTGACCCGGCACGGTGACGGGCGGGTCAAGGGGGTGGTGATGGTCGGGACCATCACGCCGCTGATGGCGCGGACCGGCGACAATCCCGACGGGGTCGATCCGGCGCTGTTCGAAGCCTTCCGGACGGAGCAGTTGCTGCGCGACTTCCCGAAATGGCTCGGCGACAACATCGACCCCTTCGTGAACGGGGAGACCTCGGCAGAGATGAAGGGCTGGATCACCGGCATGGCGCTGCAATCCTCGCTGATGGCCCTGCTGGAGTGCAACCGCGCCATCACCTCCACCGATTTCCGGGCGGAGCTGCCGGCCATCGCCGTGCCGACGCTGGTCGTCCATGGCGACCGCGACGTGACGACGCCGCTGGCGCTCGCCGAGCGCACGGTGGCGCTGATGCCGAACGCCAGGCTGTCCTTCTACGAAGGGGCGCCGCACGGCCTGTTCATCACCCACCGCGACCACTTCAACGCGGAACTGCTGGCCTTCGCCCGCGGATGACGGCAACCATAGGCGGCATCACCGGTTCGGAGCCAAGTCCCATGCCCGATGGTACTCCCCAGACCGCCGCGCGAAACGGCCGGGCTCCGGCCCCGCCCCCAGTCGGTGCCTTGCTGCGGTCCTGGCGCCAGCGCCGCGGCCTCAGCCAGCTCGACCTCGCCTGCGAGGCGGACATCTCGACCCGGCATGTCAGCTTTCTGGAGACCGGCCGGTCGCAGCCCAGCCGCGGCATGCTGATCCACCTGGCCGAACGGCTGGACGTGCCCCTGCGCGAGCGCAACGCCCTGCTGGTCGCCGCCGGCTTCGCCCCGGTCTACAGCGAGCACAGCCTCGACAGCCCGGCGATGCAGGCGGCGCGCAAGGCGGTCGATCTGGTGCTGACCGGGCACGAGCCCTTCCCGGCACTGGCCGTGGACCGACATTGGCACCTGCTGGCAGCGAACCGGGCGGTGGCGCCGCTGCTGGAGGGGGTGTCGGCGGAGTTGCTGGCCGGGCCGATCAATGTCCTGCGCCTCAGCCTGCATCCCGGCGGGCTGGCCGGGCGCATCGGCAACTGGTCGCAGTGGCGGGAGCATGTGCTGTCCCGCCTGACCCGCCAGATCGAGGCGGGCGCCGACCCGGTTCTGGTCGCCCTGCGCAGCGAACTGCAGGGCTACCCGGCACCGGCGTCCGGTTCGGCGGGTGGCAGCGAGGCCGGGCATCATCCCGACGTGGTGGTGCCACTGCGGCTGCACACATCCTTCGGTCTGCTGAACCTGTTCAGCACGACCACGGTTTTCGGGACGGCAGTGGACGTGACCCTGTCGGAACTGGCGATCGAGGCCTTCTTCCCGGCGGATGCCGAAACGGCGGAAAGGTTGCGCGGGGCTCTTGCCGAAATCCCCTCTCCCCAGGGGGAGAGGGGAAAGCCCCCTCCCGCTCTCAGCTCATAGCCACGAGGCTGGCGTTGCCGCCTGCCGCGGTGGTGTTGACACTGAGGGAGCGCTCGTTCATCAGCCAGGCGATCTCCACCCCCTCGCCGCCGGCCGGAACGCCCTGGGTCAGGACGAGGGGGCCGGGCAACTCGGCGATGCGGCGGTTGGCGGCCAGCAGGCGGGCGGAGTCGCCCTCCACCAGCGCACCGGCCAGCGGCCCGAACCCCGTCCAGTTCGCGCTCACCCGGACAAGGGCAGCAAGCTCCGCCGGCAGACCGGTCAGGCCGGCGGTGACGGCGCCGTCGCCATCGACCACCACCTCGTTGCCGGCGGCGAGTGCGGCGCCCAGCAGACGGTACAGCCCCTCTTCCGTCTGCGGCAGCAGCAGGATGCGGCCGCGCGGGATCAGGCTGTAGACGTTGCTTTCACCCACCGGACCGGCCAGTTCGACGCTGCCGCCGACGAGAGAGCGCTTCGCCAGCGACCGGATGTCGGTGGCGATCTCCGCCTTGCCCTGATCGGCCAGCCAATCGGCAAGCGCATGGGCCGGCGCACGTACGGCGTCGTCGCCACGCATACCCAGGTCCAGCGACGGACGTACGGACAGCAGGCGCGACAGGTACAGCGGGCCGCCGGCCTTCGGGCCGGTGCCGGACAGGCCGTGGCCACCGAAGGGCTGTACGCCGACCACCGCGCCGATGGTGTTGCGATTGACGTACAGGTTGCCGGCCTCGATCCGGCTCGTCACCCGGTCGATGGTGGCGTCGATGCGGGTGTGCAGGCCGAAGGTCAGGCCATAGCCGGTACCGTTGATGGCATCGACCAGTCGGTCCAGATCGTCGCGGCGGAAGCGCAGGACGTGCAGGACCGGGCCGAACACCTCGCGCTCCAGATCCGCGATTCCGTCGATCTCGACGATGGTCGGCGCGACGAAGGTGCCGTTGGCGGTCTCCGCCGACAGCGGCAGGGACTCGACCCGGCGGCCTTTGGCCTTCATCGCCTCGATGTGGCGGGTTATGCCGTCGCGCGCCTCCGCCGTGATGACCGGGCCGACATCGACGGCCAGCCGGTCGGGGCTGCCGATGCGCAGTTCGCGCATCGCGCCCTTCAGCATGGTCAGCGTGCGGTCGGCGACATCCTCCTGCAGGCAGAGGATGCGCAGGGCCGAGCAGCGCTGCCCCGCACTGTCGAAGGCCGAGGCGATCACGTCGCCGACCACCTGCTCCGCCAGGGCGGAGCTGTCGACGATCATGGCGTTCTGGCCGCCGGTCTCGGCGATCAGCGGGATCGGCGCGCCCTGCGGCGACAGGCGCTCGGCCAGCTGGCGCTGGATCAGGCGGGCCACTTCGGTGGAGCCGGTGAACATCACCGCCCGGGTGCCGGCATGGCCGACCAGGGCGGCACCGACTTCGCCGGCACCGGGCAGAAGCTGGACCGCACCGGCGGGCACGCCGGCGGCATGCAGGATGCGCACGGCCTCCGCCGCGACCAGCGGGGTTTCCTCCGCCGGCTTGGCCAGCACCGGGTTGCCGGCGGCCAGCGCCGCGGCGACCTGACCGGAGAAGATGGCGAGCGGGAAGTTCCACGGGCTGATGCAGACCACCGGCCCCAGCGGCAAATGGGTGTCGTTGGCGAAGCCGTCGCGGACCCTGGCGCCGTAATAGCGCAGGAAATCGATGGCCTCGCGCACCTCGGCGATGGCGTTGGCGGTGGACTTGCCGGCTTCGCGGATGATCAGGCCGAGCAGGGTCGGCAGGCGCGCCTGCATCGTGTCGGCGGCGCGGAACAGGCAGGCGGCGCGCTCGGCCGGCGGGGTGGCCGCCCAGACCGGGGCGGCGGCCTCGGCGAACAGGAAGGCGTCGGCGATGTCGGTGGGGCCGGCCTCGATGCACCGCCCGACGACGTCGCGATGGTCGGCCGGGTTCAGCACCGGCTGGGCCTTGCCCTGGCGTTCGCCGTCAGCCAGCAGCGGGGCGGCGGTCCAGGCGACGGTGGCGCTGTTACGCAAGGCGACGGACAGGTCGGCCAGAACCGTCTCGTTCGACAGGTCGAGACCGGCGGAGTTCGCCCGCTCCGCCCCGTAGAGATCGGCCGGCAGGGAGATCAGCGGGTTTTTGGCGCCCACGGGCAATGTTGCACGGGCGAGCGCCACCGGGTCGGCGACCAGATCGTCGATCGACACGCTCTTGTCGGCGATGCGGTTGACGAAGGAGCTGTTGGCGCCGTTCTCCAGCAGGCGGCGGACCAGATAGGCCAGCAGCGTCTCGTGGGTGCCGACCGGGGCATAGACGCGGCAGGGCCGCTTCAGCGGGCCGACCACCTCCTTGTAGAGCGGCTCGCCCATGCCGTGCAGGCACTGGAACTCGTACTGGCCGACCTTGAACGCGCCGTTCAGGTGGTCGGCCATCTGGTAGATGGTCGCCAGCGTCTGGGCGTTGTGGGTGGCGAACTGCGGGAACACCGCATCGGGGGCGCCCAGCAGCCGGCGGGCGCAGGCGACATAGGACACGTCGGTGTGCAGCTTGCGGGTGTAGACCGGGAAATCCTCCAGCCCGTCGACCTGGGCGCGCTTGATTTCGCTGTCCCAATACGCGCCCTTGACCAGACGGACCATCAGCCGGTGGCCGCTGCGCCGGGCCAGATCGACGACGAAGTCGATGACATAGGGGCAGCGCTTGCCATAGGCCTGGACGACGAAGCCGATGCCGTTCCAGCCCTTCAGGTCCGGATCGAAGCACAGCGCTTCCAGCAGGTCGAGCGACAGTTCCAGCCGGTCGGCCTCCTCGGCGTCGATGTTCAGGCCGATGTCGTAGCTGCGGGCCAGCCGGGCCAGTTCGGTGACGCGCGGCAGCAGTTCCGCCATCACGCGCTCAGACTGGGCGCGCGAATAGCGCGGGTGCAGGGCCGACAGCTTGATCGAGATGCCAGGGCCGTCATAGATGCCGCGCCCGGCCGAGGCCTTGCCGATGGCGTGGATCGCCGTCTCATAGTCGGCGTAATAGCGGTCGGCGTCGGCGGCGGTGGTCGCCGCCTCGCCCAGCATGTCGTAGGAATAGCGGAAGCCCTCGGCCTCCATCTTGCGGCTGTTGGACAGCGCCTCGTCGATGGTCTGGCCGGTGACGAACTGCTCGCCCATCATCCGCATGGCGAAATCGACGCCACGGCGGATCAGCGGCTCGCCGCCGCGCAGGATCAGCTTGGTCAGCGCCGACGATAGCGCCTGCTCGCCGCCGAAGCCGGTGCCCAGCACGCCCGTCACCTTGCCGGTGACCAGCAGCCCCCAGGTCGCGGCGTTGACGAACAGCGACGGGCTGTTGCCGAGATGGGCACGCCAGTCGCCGCCGGCGATCTTGTCGCGGATCAGCGCGTCGCGGGTGGCGCGGTCGGGGATGCGCAGCAGCGCCTCCGCCAGACACATCAGCGCCACGCCCTCCTGGCTCGACAGGCTGTATTCGTGGATCAGCCCCTCCACCCCGCGCCCCTGCGGCTTGGCGCGCAAGGCCGAGATCAGCGTGCGCGCGGTCCGGGCCGCAGCATCCGTCACCTCCGCCGGCAGCGCCGCCTGCTCCACCAGCCACGCCACGCAGTCCGGCTCCGGCCGGCGGTAGGCGGCGGTGATCGCCTGACGCAGCGGGCTGGCCGGACGAACGACGGGGGCGAAGGCGGCGAAGGGGGCGCCCCCGGTGGTCAGGGCCCCGCTGGAGAGGGACGGCTCGGAAGCGGGGGCGGCGCTCGGGTCGATCATCTGGTTCATCGCGTGGCTGGCTCTGGTCGGGGGGCTTGGGGCGGCGGCTTCGAAAAGCCCGTGTCCGGCAGTCGGTGAAGCCGGTCCAACGCCTGTCAGGCTAACCGATTTTCCAGGATCCTTTCCATCTGGTATTTATGGCGTTTCTCCATATAAAATTCCGGATTCGTGCATTTAAACGGAATATATGATGGGTTATGCGGCAAAATGTCAGAACATCTTGCCTGTTTTTGAGAGCGCTCTTCGGGCAATTCAGTTTTTGCGGAATAAAATTCGGATATGCGGCCACATCTCCGATAGTCATCGTGGATTTTTGGGTTCATTCCGGAAGATTTGATGGGATTCCTGGGCAAGCGCCCGAACGGCCGCGCCCCATGCCATCGCGCCTGAAGCCTGATGCGCCGGGATTTGCGCTGCCCTTGCCCGGCGGGGGCTGGAAGGACCCAACGGACATCCACAGGGCAAGACTTAAGCTCTTAAAAAGAGTGTAACAAAGGATACATCGCGTATTTGTACTATCTATAAACACAATCTAGACTTTTGCGAGCATATGCGTGAGAATTGGCGCAGCTCCCGCTCGATGAGGGGGCCTTGGCCATAGCCGCGTCCGCCCCATCTCCAGCCAGGAGACTGTGCATCATGCCGTCCATGTATCCGCTCTTCTCCGTCAGGCCGGTCGTTGCGATCCTCGTGGCGATGCTGCCGATTGCCGGCGCCCAGTCGGCGGTCGCCGCCTGTTCCTGCTCCGCGATGACGGTGAAAACGTCCGGCACGTCCCAGGCCTATTGCGTGAACGCCACGGCCAATTTCGAGGAATGCACGGTGGTCACGACGAAACCCTGCCCATCCGGTCAGAAAGCCGTGCAATGTCCCCTGGGGCCAAAGAGCGGCGAAGCGTCGTCACAATACTGGATGGGCTATGGCTTCGAGGTGACCTCGACCATCAGCGGCACTGCCGGCCAGTGCAACAATGGCCAGGGATTGAAGCGTGAAATCATGTCCGGCACGGCGACGACCTCCCCCGGCCGGATTTCCTACAACACGCCTGCTGGCGGCACCTACACCGTCACCGGTGGCGGCACCAGCTATACCGCAGTCATAGACAGCGACAAGCGCAAGAATTGGCCGAACATCAGCGCTACCAGCAGCGGCAATCCGCTCTATGGCGCAGACAATTATTCGACCAGTTCCAGCACCGATACCACCATCGCCTCGACGGCCACCAGTCTTTACTGGGCCGACCTTCCCTCCATCTACTTTGACTCGACTGACCTGGGCAAAACAATAACCCTCACGGACCAGGCTTTCACCTTCGTTCTAAACTCCGGCACCGGCTCGACCAAACCGGCGAGCGGGCCGGGTTGTGCCTGCGCCGTTCGATACACGATGGCGAAAGCGCCGATGACGTCCTGGAGCGTGGCGAACCTGACTGCGGCAGTCAGCGGCTCGAAGACCAATGTCGCCACCGTATCCTGCACCGTCAGTCCGTGACAGCGCTTCCGCCCGGCGGCATCAACCCTTCAACGGCTTGGTCCGGCTGGTTTCCGGCGGCTTGCGCACGGGCAGCGGGGGAGCGGCCTTTTCCATGCCGCCCTCGCCCAGATAGGTCTGCGCCGCGGCCACCACCGAGCGCCAGGGCCGTTGCAGCGGGAATTCCGGCCAGCCGCCGGCGAACAGGCCGGAGATCATCCAGCCCGCCATCAGCGTCACCGCCAGTTGTTCGGAAAAGCCGCCGGTCTTCAGAATAGGCAGGGCGAAGTTGCGCCGCCGCTTGATCGGCCACAGCAGCGGCAGGCCGGCCGGCGTCAGCAGATCCCCGGCCAGATGGGTGAGGTAGCCGACGATGAAGGGGATCAGCACATGCTGATAGGCCGCATGTTCGTGCAGAACCCACAGGCAGCCTGCGATGGCCAGCGCCGAATGGGTGACGCCGCGATGGCCGAAGATGTTGGAAATCGCGGTGGAGAGCGGCTTGACCAGCTGGCCGAGCGTCGATTTCGGATGGTCGATGTCCGGGGCGAGCGCCCCCAGAATCGCCGCCCCGAAGGCGACCGCGTCGAAGGTCATCCCGTACCGGCTCGACAGGTAGAACCAGGTGGCGCCACCGACGATTATGTGAGAAGACGCCATCACCGTCGGGTCACCGGGGGCCTGAATCTGGTCTCTGAAGTTGGTCTCTGTCGAGACGGCGTCTGCGCCAGCCCGAAATGGGGGTAGCGTGACCTTAGAATATTCTTCGACTCCAGAACAATACGCCAAGCAGAACCGAGGGATTCCCTAGACGCATAACCTCTATGCGTTCGACAACGACGGGTTGCCGGAGGGTCGGTTCGAAGCGGCGATTCACTCCGTCCGCTTCTGAACCCGGGTCGCCTCGATCTCGTTCAGAACGGCATCGGGGGCGACGTCCTGGCGGATGACGTCCAGTTCGGCATCGACCTCCGTCTTCACCCCGAGATGGTCGGCGATGGAGGAGACCAGGGTGACCAGCTTCGTCACCTCATGCTCGGCCAGCAGGCTGATCTGCAGATCGAGGTCGGCGCGCTTGTCCGACGCCGCGGCCATGCGGTTCTGGCTGATGAGGACGAAGGTGGAGAGGAAGATCGCCTCCACCGAGGCGACCATCGCCAGCACGACGAAGGACGGATCCCACGGCTGCACGAGCGGGATCCAGCCCAGATTGACCAGGATCCAGCCGCCGAACAGCACCAGATGCAGGCAGACGAAGCGCATGCTTCCGGTGAAGCGGGTGATCGCGTCGGCGATGCGATCCTGCAGCGAGGCCTCCACCTCTTCCCGTTTGCGGCGGGCTTGCAGAGCCTGGATGTTGCGCTCCAGCACGGCGCTTAGGCCGGGGGGCTGAGGCGGAGGATAGGTGGGCGAGGGCTCTGCCGTCATGATGCCTCCGTGATCCGCGGCGGCGGTCCGGTTTTCTCCCGGCTATTCGCCCGGATTTTCACCAAGACCGCCGCAGCCAGAAAACCATGCCTGCCGCCGGTCGTTCCTACCCCTCCCCGTCCGGCAAATGCCGGAACTCCAGCCCCATCGGCATGTTGGCCGATGAGCAACCGCAATCCGGGAGGACCAGATGGACAAGCGCAAGGATCAGGATCGGGAACGCCACGTCTCCAACGCCGACAGCCCCAATCCGGGCGCCCAGGGCGGCGGTCCGGTCACCCCCGGCCGCGCCGGCCAGGGCATGGGCGTCGGAACCGGCAGCGCCGACGATCTGCCCCACACCGTCGGCGGCGGACCGTCGACCACCGTCACCGTCGGCGAGGGCACCGGCCAACGCCGCGACCTGCCCGACCAGCACGCCGCCCCACCGACGCCGAAGGAGGATGCCGGCAAACGGCCGCGCAACCGGGAAGCGGGGAAGCCGGGCTGACCGGTTCTCCGCGAAGTCGCTTTCCTTGGACCTTCCGCCGCCCGAACGCGCCTATTCCCGGCGCAGCGTGGTATCTTGCTACCGCTGCGGATGGCCGGCGCTTAATGGCATTACTCCGATCCGGCACGGGTGGGGCGCATTCCCCAATCGCGTCACTCTGGCATAGTTGCGCGGACTTACCGGCTGTCGAAGCCGGAAAATCATGCCAGGGAGTGGTCGTCGATGAGATCGAAGGATTTCGTGCGCGCGGCGGAAGGAACGTTGGAAGGACCGCTGGGCGGCAGCAGGAGCAGTGCGGTCGACGTCTTGGCCAAGGACCGCTTCGCCGCCTGGACGGTGTCGGTGGCCTTCCTGTTCGTCCTCTGCGCCGACACGTTGCTTGGCGTCGTCTTCCGGCCCTATTTGGACGGCGGCACCGGCGACACCACGGTGTGGGATGTCCTGCTGCTGGTGGCGGGCCGGTCGCCGGAACGGCTTCCGCTCGACAGCTGGGAACCCATGATGACGGCCTTCTCCTGGCTGCGCCAGCATGGGAAGGAGAATGTCTATGACGCCGTCTTCTTCACCCAGCATGTGAAGTTCCAGTATCCGCTGACCTCGCTGCTGGTGATGGAGGCGCTGTCGGCGGTCGGGCTGCTGCATCTGCGCATCTACGCCATGATCAATCTGCTGATGGTCGTCGCCACCGCCGGCGGCATGGCGCTGCTGATGCGCGAACTGGCGGAGCGCATGGGCTTCGACCGGGCGATGCGCGGCGGCGTCAGCCGGCTGACCCTGGCCGCCCTGGGGGCGGTGGCGGCGCTGTGCTTCTACCCGGTGGTCAAGGCCTTCGCCGTCGGCCAGATCCAGGTCTGGCTGAACGCCGCCTTCGTCTTCGCCACCCTGTTCTACCTGCGCGACCGGCGGGTGCTCGCCGGTGTGCTGCTCGGCGCCTCGACGCTGATCAAGCCGCAGATGTCGCTATTCCTGGTCTGGGCGCTGCTGCGGCGGGAATGGGGGTTCGCCATCGGCTGGGCCGCCGTAGTGTTTCCCGGCTTCGCCGCCGCCTGCGCGCTCTACGGCTTCGTGCCGTCGCTGCATTACCTCGATGTGCTGTCCTTCCTGGGCCAGCATGGCGAAAGCTACTACTCCAACCAGACCGTCAACGGGCTGCTGCACCGCCTGCTACACAACGGCCCCAACCTGATGTCGACCACCAACGGCGACACCGAATGGCGGGGCAGCGCCTTCGCCCCCTACCACCCGCTGGTTCACATCGCGACCCTGGTTTCCGGCGTGGCCTTCGTCCTGTTCGGCCTGCTCTGGCGGATCAGGAATGGCGGGCGGCAGCCGGTCGCGTCCTTCCTGGTGGCCGGCACCTGCTTCACCATCGGCACGCCCATCGCCTGGGTTCCGCATTACGGCGTCCTGCTGCCGGTCTGCGCCTATCTGCTGTTCGTGCTGATCGACCGGGCGGCTCTGGAACGGACCAGCGGCGACCGGCGCCGGAGCCTGGGCCGGCTGCTGATGCTGGGCGCCGGCTTCGCGATCCTGAGCAACGACTTCTTCCATCCCCTGAGCGAGCTTGCCGACACCTCCTACAACATCCTGCAATCCTACCTGTTCTTCACCGCCCTGATGCTTCTCCACCTGCTGGTGACGACCGCCGACGCGCCGGGTGAACCGTCGGGGGCGGCCCGGCGGTCCTGACGGGCCGCCTCCTGAGGGGCCACCGGAACGCCGGGGCTCGCTTGCCTGTTGGTGGGCCAGAAGACCCAACCGGCAGGAAGGAGTCCCCCTCATGGCACGTTACTCAGGATCGGATTACCCGCATCAGGACGGCACGGGCTGGCTGTCGCCGCGCGGGCTTGCGATGATGGCCGGCGGCGCTGCGCTGGCCCTGGTCGCGAGCCGGCTGCTGCCACCGGTGGTGGCGCAGCTGGCCGGCACCGCCCGTCATGCCGCCGGGCGCGACGGCATCGACGCGCTGATCGACGACCATCGCCACATCCAGGCTTTGCTCGTCGAGATGGTGCAGACCCCCATCGACGCGCCGGGCCGCCGCACCCAGCTGCTGCTGCGGCTGAAGCGCCGGCTGGCCGCCCATGCCATGGCGGAGGAGGACGTCGTCTATCCACTGCTGCACGAGGAGGCCCGCAAGGAGGAGGACGCCAAGCATCTCTACGGCGAGCATGCCGAGATGAAGATGCATCTCTTCACCCTGGAGCAGACGCCGAAGGACGATCCGCGCTGGCTCGCCGTCGCGCTTGACCTGAAGCGCATCGTCGACGGCCACATCCGGCAGGAGGAGGAGATCGACTTCCCCGCCCTGCGCAACAGCCTGGATGACGGCCAGACCGCCATCATGTCCGGCAATGTCGCCCGTGAAAAGGCACTGATCCTTTGACTTTCCCCTGAAGGCAAGGGGCCGGCCGGCGGCGGAACGCTTGGCCGGACGGCCCTGTTGCCCAGGCTACCAACGAGGTGGCCGAAGGGGGAAGATTTCGATGAGAGCACTGGTCTGGCACGGCGCCAACGACATCCGCTGCGACACGGTCCCCGATCCGGAGATCGAGCATCCGCGCGACGCCATCATCAAAGTGACCACCTGCGCCATCTGCGGCTCCGACCTCCACCTGCACGACAATTTCATGCCGGGCATGGAGAAGGGCGACATCGTCGGCCATGAATTCATGGGCGAAGTGATGGAGGTGGGATCCGAGGCCAAAAGCGCGTTGAAGGTCGGCGAGCGGGTGGTGGTTCCCTTCACCATCTGGTGCGGCGAGTGCGACCAGTGCAAGCGCGGCAACTATTCGGTCTGCGAGCGCTCCAACCGCAACAAGGCGCTGGCCGACAAGGTCTTCGGCCACACCACCGCCGGGTTGTTCGGCTACACCCATCTGACCGGCGGCTATGCCGGCGGGCAGGCCGAATATGTGCGGGTGCCGATGGCCGACCGCACCCACATCAAGATCCCCGGCGGGCTGACCGACGAACAGGTTCTGTTCCTCGGCGACATTTTCCCCACCGGCTGGCAGGCCGCCGCCCAGTGCGACATCCAGCCGACCGACACCGTGGCGATCTGGGGCTGCGGCCCGGTCGGGCAGATGACGATCCGCAGCGCCATCCTGCTCGGCGCCAAGCAGGTCATCGCCATCGACCGCGTGCCGGAACGGCTGGCGATGGCCAAGGCCGGCGGCGCCATCACGATCAACTTCGAAGAGGAAAGCGTCGTCGAGCGGCTGAACGAGCTGACCGGCGGCAAGGGTCCGGAGAAATGCATCGACGCCGTCGGCATGGAGGCGCACGCCACCGCCACGCTCGATTCGATGTACGACCGCGCCAAGCAGGCGCTGATGCTGGAATCGGACCGTGCCCATGTGCTGCGCGAGATGATCTACGTCTGCCGCCCCGCCGGCACCCTGTCGATCCCCGGCGTCTATGGCGGGCTGATCGACAAGCTGCCCTTCGGCATGGCGATGAACAAGGGACTGACCTGGCGCATGGGCCAGACCCACGTCAACCGCTGGACCGACGATCTGCTGAACAGGATTCAGGAGGGGCAGATCGACCCGTCCTTCGTCATCACCCACACCGTTCCGCTCGACCAGGGACCCGAGATGTACAAGACCTTCCGCGACAAGCGGGACGGCTGCATCAAGGTGGTCCTCAAGCCCTGAGGTGACATCATGGCCTATTACGACCGCTCCTCGGCCGGAGACAATCTCGCCCGCGGGCTGGGCTGGTTCAGCATCGGCCTCGGCGTCGCCGAACTGATGGCCGGCCGCAGCATCGCCCGCTGGATGGGGATGGAGGACAAGACCAATCTGATCCGCGCCTATGGCGTGCGGGAAATCACCGCGGGCGTCGGCCTGCTGGCGCTCGGCGATCCCAAGCCCTGGATCTGGAGCCGCATCGCCGGCGACGCCGTCGACATGGCGACGCTGGCGGCCGGAATGGAGGACAACCCGCGCGCCGGCAACGCCCGCATCGCCTTCGGCGCGGTGATGGCGACGACGGTGCTGGATGTGGTCTGCGTCCAGAAACTGCACCGGGAGGAGGCCTATCACCGCAGCCTGCCGGTGCCGGATTACAGCGGCCGCAGCGGCTTCCCCCGACCGGTCTCCGCCATGCGCGGTGCGGCCAGCGACGCCCCCATCGGCCAGGACATGCGGACGCCGAGGATCCTGCAGTTCCAGCCGGCGCAAAGCCAAGCAGCAAGCTCCTAAACCAGATGACGCATCCGGCCGATCTGTTCATGGACCTGTGGCGGCGGCTTCAGGAACGCCGGAACGAGGTCCGCACTCTTGCCCACGGGCTGGAGGTGGACCATGCCCGCACCGGGCGGTTGGCCGATGAGGCCGCGGAACGGTTGCGGCAGGGTGCCCCGGCGCTGGAGGAGTGGGCCGGGTCGGAGTGGGCCGGGTTGCGGCTGGACCGCACCCTGGCAGCGGCGCAGGCCATCGACGCATGGTTCGCGCCGCTGGCCTCCCGCTACGATGTCCGGGCCGACGATCCGCTGCCGGCCGAGCGGCTGGAGGCGTTGCGCCGGCTGAACCGGGACGGGCGCTTCAATGCCGATCCGGCGGACGGACAGCTGATCCTGCGCCCCGGCCTGCTTGCCCGCGCAATGAACATCCGCGAGACGGCGCCGCCGGATGGGCATCCGGAGGACTTCGATCCGGTCGACCTGTTCGCAAGCCTGCTCGTCGTGCCGCCCGGCCTGACCATCGAGGCCGAGCGCGACGGCGACCCGGACCGCCGCATCGCCGTGGAGTACCGCCGCATCGCTGCGGTGTCAGATCAGAACCCGGGCGATCCGGCCTGGAGACCGGTCATCGGCGTCGTTCCCCTGGCGCAAGCCGAGGACGACCTTCCCATCCGCCGGTTCCACCGTGACGGCGAAGACTGGTACGACCCGACCCCGCGCGATTTCGGCCGACGCGCCGCCGATGCCGTCGCCGGTCTGGCGGCGCAAGGCGCCACTTTCATCCTGTTCCCGGAGGTGTCCGCCGGGCCCGAAACCGTATCGGCGATTCAGCAGGCCCTGCGCGCCCAGGCGGTGGGCGGCCCGATCCGCTACGCCCTGGTCGGGGTGAAGGAGGAGGTGGCCGGCCGGCCGCGCAACCGCGCGATCCTGCTCGACCGCTGCGGCCGGATGGCCGGCAGCCAGACCAAGCTGCATTGCTGGGACCTCGACAGCAACCAGTGCCGTTCCTACGACCTGCGCGACCGCAACGGCCGGCTGCTGGACTGCGCGCGCGAGGACATCGAGACGGGGGACCGTTTCATCCTGTTCGAGCTGCCCGATCTCGGCCGGCTCGCCGTCGCCATCTGCGAGGATCTGGGGCGGACGGAGCCCAGCGCCTGGATCGCGTCCGGCATGATGGTCGACTGGCTGGTCACCCCGGTGATGGACAGCGGGCTGACCACGGAACGCTGGCAGGCCAAGGAGGGCGCGGCCTCGTCGCGCGCCGGCTATTGCCGGGTGATCGTCGTCAACAGCATGGCGCTGTCGCACCGCTTCAACCGCACCTGCCGCGCCAACGGCGAGGAGGACAAGGTGATCGGGGCGTGCGGCGTGGCCCTGCTGTTCCAGCCGCGGGCGAGCCAGGCCAGCGCCCCGCACATCCAGTGTCTGACATTGCCGCTGTCCGACCCGGCGCCTGGCTATGTTTATTCCCGCTGGACGCCGGACGACTGGCCTGCGCTGCCCGATCCGGAGGGGGATGAATGAGCGCGCTCGACACGGCCTTCGGGAAACTGGGCGACGAACTGCTCGATGCCATCGGACGGCGGGATTGGGCAGTCGCGGATGCTGAGTTGGAGACACTGGCGCAGGAGGCGGTGGCCGCCACGGTGGCGAACCGGAGGGACGACCTCGCCGCCCTCGCGCGGGTTGCGGCCCGCTGCCACACGGCGCTGTCGCTGCGCGACGATCCTGGCGGCGAGGCGATGCACCGGCAAGGGCAGTTGCGCGCGCTTGCGGTCATGATCGCCGCCGCCCGCGGCCGGACCCCGCCACGCGCTGCCGAGTCGCTGTCGGCTTCAGGAGCGTCCGCCGCTGTTCTTTCAGCTTTGAAAAGTGGCCCGCAGACCTGTCCCGCCCTGGTCGAAGCGACCGGGCTTTCGGCGGAACAGATCGGCGGTGCCCTGCCGGAACTGCGCGCCGCCGGCCTGATCCGTTCATGGCCGGCTGGCCGGCTGATCGTGAACGCGCTGCAGGATGAAGATCCCCTCTCCTCGGGGGAGAGGGGGAATTCGCCATAAAGGCGTTCGGTCAGGACGAGAGCGTCTTGTTGATCTTCAGGGCCACCAGCGTGCAGACCGCACCGGACAGCAGATAGAGGCCTGACGCGATCAGCCCGAAATGGCTGGACAGGAACAGGGCGACGAAGGGCGCGAAGCCGGCGCCGAACAGCCAGGCCAGATCGGAGGTCATCGCCGAGCCGGTATAGCGGTATTGCTGGCTGAAGCCCGACGCCACCGACCCCGACGACTGGCCGAAGGACAGGCCGAGGATGACGAAGCCCAGCACCATGAACACCAGTTCGCCCACCTTGCCGCCGTCGAGCAGCATCGGGGCGAAGCCGCTGAACACCGCAATCGCCGCAGCACAGGTGCCGAGCAGCGTGCGCCGCCCGACGCGGTCGGCGATGTAGCCCGAGGCGACGATGGCCAGAACGCCGAAGGCGGCGGCGATCACCTCGATCACCAGGAAGACGCCGGTTTCCTGATTCGCGTTCAGGAAGATCCAGGACAGCGGGAAGACGGTGACCATGTGGAACAGGGCGAAGCTCGCCAGCGGGGCGAAGGCGCCGATCACCACGCGCTTGCCTTCCACCTGCAGCGTCTCCACCACGGGGGCGGGCTGCAGTTCCCGGTTCACGAACAGGCGTTCGAACTCCGGCGTCTGCACCAGCCGCAGGCGGGAGAACAGGGCCACCACATTGATGGCGAAGGCCACGAAGAAGGGATAGCGCCAGCCCCAGGCGAAGAAATCCTCAGCCGACAGGCTGTTGACCATGTAGGCGAACAGGCCGCTCGCCACGATCAGGCCGATGGGCGCGCCCAGCTGCGGGATCATGGCGTACCAGCCGCGCCGGTTCTCCGGCGCGTTCATCGCCAAAAGCGAGGCCAGACCGTCCCAGGTGCCGCCCAGCGCGACACCCTGCCCGATGCGGGACAGGGCCAGCAGCCATGCGGCGGCGACGCCGATGGACTCGTAGCCCGGCAGGAAGGCCAGCGCCACGGTGGAGATGCCCAAGAGGAACAGGGCGATGGTCAGCTTGGCACTGCGCCCGTAATTCTCGTCGATGGCCATGAAGATGAAGGTGCCGATCGGTCGCGCGACGAAGGCCAGCGCGAAGATGGCGAAGGACCACAGGGTCCCGGTCAGCGGATCGACATAGGGGAACACCAGCTTCGGGAAAACGATCACGGAAGCGATGGCGTAAACGAAAAAGTCGAAAAACTCGGAGGTTCGGCCAATGATCACGCCGATGGCAATCTCACCGGGATTGATCCCGTGATGCCGCGCGTTCACCAGCCTTCCGTCCCGTTCTACGGCCGCAATCGATGAAGTCATCATGTCGGCTCCGGCTGCGTAATTTCGCTTGCGATGATCCGCAGATCATACAATATGTCACCGCAACAGTCGGTGATCTGTCAAGCGCGCAGGAGTGAGGCATTGGACAAATTGTCCAATGTCGGGGCTAGGCTATTGCCGCTAGCTCTCTCCCCAAAGCAAACCTTTGATACAGGTCCTGCCTTGAGCCGTTATCGCGCAATCGCCCTGCTGCCAGTGATGGCGGCGTTGAGTGGCTGCAACCTGGTCGTGCTGAACCCGGCCGGCGACGTTGCAAGCCAGCAGGGTGACCTTGTGGTCATCTCAACCCTGCTGATGCTCCTGATCATCGTCCCGGTCATGGCGCTTACCGTGCTGTTCGCCTGGCGTTACCGTCAGTCGAATAACACAGCCCGCTATGAACCGGACTGGGACCATTCGACGCAGCTTGAACTGGTGATCTGGGCCGCCCCGCTGCTGATCATCATCTGCCTGGGTGCCATCACCTGGGTGACCACCCACAAGCTCGATCCCTACCGTCCGCTCGACCGCATCGCGGCGGACAAGCCCGTTCCGGCCGGCGCCAAGCCGCTGGACGTGCAGGTGGTGGCGCTCGACTGGAAATGGCTGTTCGTCTATCCGGAATACGGCATCGCGTCCGTGAACGAGATGGCGGCCCCGGTCGACCGGCAGATCCGCTTCAGCCTCACCGCCTCGACGGTGATGAACTCGTTCTACGTTCCGGCGCTGGCCGGCATGATCTACACCATGCCGGGCATGGAGACGAAGCTCCACGCCGTGATCAACGAGCCGGGGACCTACAAGGGTTTCTCGTCCAACTACAGCGGTGCGGGCTTCTCGCACATGCGCTTCGCCTTCCTCGGCCTGTCGAACCAGGATTTCGACGGCTGGGTGTCCAAGGTGAAGACGGCCGGCGGCTCGCTCGACCGCAACGCCTATCTGGCGCTGGAAAAGCCGAGCGAGGCCGTTCCGGTCCAGCATTTCGGCACCGTCGATCCGAAGCTGTTCAACGCCGTCGTGAACATGTGCGTCCGTCCCGGCACCATGTGCATGAGCGACATGGCCGCCATCGACCGCGCCGGCGGGCTGAACGCTGGCGGCAAGGCCGCAGCCGACGCCATCCTGCGGGCCAACACGCTGGCCGGCTTCCCGGACACGCAGGCGACCGGCCTGTGCACCGTCGCCGAGGCTGTTGAAGCCGCCGCAAACGAAGCCGCCGTAAACTCGGGCGCCGCCGTGCAGCGCCCCACCGTCACGCCGATCAGCGCGTCCGCCTCCCCGGCCGGGCCGCAGCGGCTGGCCAATCCCTGATTGGGCACACCGGCATGCTTGAGACACTGACGACCTTCCTCTTCGGGCGCCTCAGCCTGGAGTCCTTCCCCTATCACGAGCCCATCGTCGTCGCGACCTTCTTCGCGGTGATGCTGGGCGGCATCGCGCTGGTCGCCGCCCTCAGCTATTTCAAGCTGTGGGGCTACCTGTGGAAAGAGTGGTTCACCACCGTCGACCACAAGCGCATCGGCATCATGTACATGATCCTGGGCCTGATCATGCTGCTGCGCGGCTTCGCCGACGCCATCATGATGCGCGCCCAGCAGGCCATCGCCTTCAACGGCAGCGAGGGCTACCTCAACTCGCACCACTTCGATCAGGTCTTCACCGCCCACGGTGTGATCATGATCTTCTTCGTCGCGATGCCCTTCGTGACGGGGCTGATGAACTATGTCGTGCCGCTGCAGATCGGCGCCCGCGACGTGTCCTTCCCGTTCCTGAACAATTTCAGCTTCTGGATGACCGTCGGCGGCGCCGTCCTGATCATGGCCTCGCTGTTCGTGGGTGAGTTCGCGCGCACCGGCTGGCTGGCCTATCCGCCTCTGTCGGGGCTGGAGGCCAGCCCGGACGTCGGCGTCGATTATTACATCTGGGCCTTGCAGGTGGCGGGCGTCGGAACGACGCTGTCGGGCATCAACCTGATCTGCACGATCGTGAAGATGCGCGCGCCCGGCATGACGATGATGAAGATGCCGGTCTTCACCTGGACCTCGCTCTGCACCAACGTCCTGATCGTCGCCTCCTTCCCGATCCTGACCGCCGTTCTGGTCCTGCTGTCGCTGGACCGCTATGTCGGCACGCACTTCTTCACGAACGACATGGGCGGCAACCCCATGATGTACGTGAACCTGATCTGGATCTGGGGCCATCCGGAAGTCTACATCCTGATCCTGCCCTGCTTCGGCATCTTCTCGGAAGTGACCTCCACCTTCACCGGCAAGAAGCTGTTCGGCTACACCTCGATGGTCTACGCGACCGTCGTCATCACCATCCTGTCCTACCTGGTGTGGCTGCACCACTTCTTCACCATGGGTTCGGGCGCCAGCGTGAACTCGTTCTTCGGCATCACGACGATGATCATCTCGATCCCGACGGGTGCGAAGATCTTCAACTGGCTGTTCACCATGTACCGCGGCCGCATCCGGTTCGAGCTGCCGATGATGTGGACCATCGCCTTCATGCTGACCTTCGTCATCGGCGGCATGACCGGCGTTCTGCTGGCGGTTCCGCCGGCCGACTTCGTCCTGCACAACAGCCTGTTCCTGATCGCCCACTTCCACAACGTCATCATCGGCGGCGTGCTGTTCGGCCTGTTCGCCGGCATCTACTACTGGTGGCCGAAGGCCTTCGGTTTCCGCCTCGACCCGTTCTGGGGCAAGATGTCCTTCTGGTTCTGGGTCATCGGCTTCTACTTCGCCTTCATGCCGCTCTACGTCCTGGGCCTGATGGGCGTAACCCGCCGCCTGCGCGTGTTCGAGGATCCGTCGCTGCAGATCTGGTTCCAGATCGCCGCCTTCGGCGCCGTCCTGATCGCGCTCGGCATCGGCTCCTTCCTGATCCAGATCGCCGTCAGCGTCCTGAAGCGCAAGCAGCTGGTCGACCTCACCGGCGATCCGTGGCACGGCCGCACGCTGGAATGGGCGACCTCCTCGCCGCCGCCGGACTACAACTTCGCCTTCACGCCGGTCATCCATGACAATGACGCGTGGTGGGACATGAAGAAGCGCGGCTATGCCCGTCCGCTGGAGGGTTTCCGCCCGATCCACATGCCGAGCAACACCGGCACCGGCATCATCCTGGCCGGCATCAGCACCGCCCTCGGCTTCGCCCTGATCTGGCACATCTGGTGGCTGGCTGCGGTGAGCTTCATCGGCCTGCTGGTGGTCGCCATCGGCCATACCTTCAACTACAACCGCGACTTCCACATCCCCGTGGATGAGGTGGTGCGGACCGAGAGCGAGCGGACCCGTCTGCTCTCCGGACAGGTGTAAAGCATGACGACGACCGTTGAAGCCATGCACGGCAGCCACGCGGGGCACGACACCCCGCGTGACGCCACCCCGCCCGTCTTCTATGTGAGGGACGAGCACGCCCACGAAGCCGCCAGCACCGCGCTCGGCTTCTGGATCTACCTGATGAGCGACTGCCTCATCTTCGCGGTGCTGTTCGCGACCTACGGCGTGCTGGGCACCAGCTACGCCGCCGGCCCGACGGCGAAGGAGCTGTTCGACCTGCCGCTGGTGGCGCTGAACACCACCATGCTGCTGCTGTCCTCCATCACCTACGGCTTCGCCATGCTGGCGATGGAGAAGGGCCGCACCGGCCAGACCCAGGGCTGGCTGGCGATCACGCTGCTGTTCGGCCTCGCCTTCCTGGGCATCGAGCTGTACGAGTTCGCCCACCTGATCCATGAGGGCGCCGGCCCGTGGCGCAGCGCCTTCCTGTCGTCCTTCTTCACGCTGGTCGGCACCCACGGCCTGCACGTCACCTTCGGCAGCGTGTGGCTGGTGACGCTGATGGTCCAGGTCGCCCGCCGCGGCCTGATCCCGGCCAACCGCCGGCGCCTGATGTGCCTCAGCATGTTCTGGCACTTCCTGGACGTCATCTGGATCGGTGTGTTCACCTTCGTCTATCTGATGGGAGCGCTGCGATGAGCACCCACGCGCACAGCGACCACCACGCCCATCAGGGCCACGGGCACGATCACGGCGGCCATGGCCATGGGGATCATGGGGACCACGGCCACCCGGCGGGCGCCCACGGCACCTTCGGCAGCTACATGATCGGGTTCGTCCTGTCGGTGATCCTGACGGTCATCCCGTTCTGGCTGGTGATGAACGGCACGCTGGACACCACGACCACCACGGTCGTGATCCTGGCGCTGGCCGTGGTTCAGATCATCGTCCACATGGTCTATTTCCTGCACATGAACGGCCGCGTCGAAGGCGGCTGGTCGATGCTGGCGATGATCTTCACGATCATCGTCGTGGTCATCATGTTCGCCGGTTCGCTTTGGGTGATGTACCACCTGAACACCAACATGATGCCCGGCATGAGCCACGACATGAGCAAGATGCCGTGACCGGACTGCCGTCCGCGCCCCCTGCGGGCGGTTCTTCGGTGAAGAGGGCCCGCCCGGCTTGGGCGCTGGCCCTCTTCGGCCTTCTGGCGCTCGCCGGCATCGCCGGCCTGACCGCGCTCGGCATCTGGCAGCTCGAACGCCGGGTATGGAAGCTCGACCTGATCGAGCGGGTGGACGCCCGCATCCATGCCTCCCCGGTCCCCGCTCCGGGGCCGGAGGCGTGGGCGTCGGTCACCGCCGCGTCGGACGAATACCGCCGGGTCGCCGTCACCGGACGGTTCCTCAACGACCGCGAGACGCTGGTGCAGGCCGTCAGCGACCTGGGCGGCGGTTTCTGGGTGATGACGCCGCTGGTCACCGACCGCGGCTTCACCGTTCTGGTCAACCGCGGCTTCGTGCCGCCGGACAAGCGCAATCCCGCGACCCGCGCCGACGGGCAGCCGCACGGTCAGCAGGGGGGCGAGGTGACCGTCGCCGGCCTGCTGCGCCTGACCGAGCCGAAGGGCGGGTTCCTGCGCAGCAACGACCCGGCCGCCGGCCGCTGGTACTCCCGCGACGTCGCCGCCATCGCCACCGCGACCGGATTGACCGATGTCGCCCCATATTTCATAGACGCCGATGGCACCCGCAATCCCGGCGGCTGGCCGGTCGGCGGGCTGACGGTGGTCAGCTTCCCCAACAGCCATCTCGGCTATGCGCTGACGTGGTTCGCGCTGGACCTGATGCTGGTCGGCGCCGTCCTGTTCGTGATCCGCAGCGAGATGCGGCGTCGGCGGGCCTGAAGGAAAGCGGAAATCGGCCAACGGAAAACGCTCAGTGGAAAACAGGCGTCCTAAAACTCCCCGCCCGCCGGTAACTCTCTATATAAGTCGATGGGCTGATGAACCGGGTGAGGAACAGGACGTCTTTCGTGCGCGACACCACCGACCGCAAAAACCTGTTCCTGCTCGTCCAGCTGCGTTGGCTTGCCGTCGTCGGACAGATCGTGACGATCCTGATCGTCCATTCGCAGATGGGCATCCGCCTGCCGCTGCTGCCGATGGCGGCGGTGATCTTCGTCCTGATCGCGCTGAACATCGCCAGCCTGATCCAGATCCGCCGCAGCTCCGACGTTTCCAACACCCAGCTGTTCCTGGAGCTGCTGATCGACGTCTGGGCGCTGACCTTGCAGCTCTATCTCAGCGGCGGCGCCTCCAACCCCTTCATCTCGCTCTATCTTCTCCAGGTGGCGCTGGGCGCCGTGCTGCTGGAGGCCTGGTCGGCCTGGGCGCTGGTCCTGGTGGCGACCGCCGGATTCACCTGGCTGATCGGCACCCACCAGCCGCTGCCGCTGCCGCCCGCCTATGAGGGAGAGCTGTTCAGCCTGCACATCCAGGGCATGTTCATCTGCTTCGTGCTGGCGGCGAGCCTGCTGGTCCCCTTCCTCACCCAGATCAACCGCAACCTGCGCGCCCGCGACGCCTATCTGGCCGAGCTGCGCCAGCGCTCGATGGAGGAGGCGCACATCGTCCGCATGGGCCTGCTGGCGTCGGGTGCGGCGCATGAGCTGGGAACGCCGCTCGCCACCCTGTCGGTGATCCTTAACGACTGGCGCCGCATGCCGTCGCTGGCCTCCGACCCCGATCTGGCCGACGAGATGGCGGAGATGCAGAACCAGATCGACCGCTGCAAGACCATCGTGTCGGGCATCCTGATGTCGTCGGGCGAGGCGCGCGGCGAGGGCACGGTGCGCACGACGGTGAAGGGGTTCCTCGACGGGCTGGTGGAGGACTGGCTGTCCAGCCGGTCGCCCAAGCGCTTCGACTACGACAACACGGTCGGCCCAAGTGAGCGGATGATCGCCGACCTCGCCCTGAAACAGGTGCTGTTCAACGTGCTGGACAATGCGCTGGAAGCCTCGCCGGGCTGGATCGGCGTCGCCGCCTTGCGGCAGGGCGACAATCTGGTGGTGGCGGTCAACGACGGCGGCCCCGGCTTCGACCCCGCCATTCTGGAGGAGCTGGGCAAGCCCTACCGCTCCACCAAGAAGCGGCCGGGCAGCGGGCTCGGCCTGTTCCTGGTGGTCAATGTGCTGCGCAAGCTGGGCGGGACGGTTTCGGCCAAGAACCGGCCGGGCGGCGGCGCCACCGTGACGCTGACCCTGCCGCTGTCAGCCCTGTCGCCGGGAGGCGCCGATGGAGACGACTGAGTTGGAAGAGGACGCCCTCCGCACCCTGCTGATCGTCGAGGACGATGCGTCCTTCGCCAAGGCTCTGCGCCGGTCCTTCGAGCGCCGCGGCTACGAGGTCCATGCCTGCGCCGGGCTGGAGGAGATGCGGGAGCTTCTGCAGACGCTGGACCCCGACTATGCCGTGGTCGACCTGAAGCTCGCCACCGGATCGGGGCTGGAATGCGTCAAGGAGCTGCACGAGGCCGACGAGGAGACCCGCATCGTCGTGCTGACCGGCTTCGCCAGCATCGCCACCGCGGTGGAGGCGATCAAGCTGGGCGCCTGCCATTATCTGGCGAAGCCGTCCAACACCGACGACATCGAGGCCGCCTTCGACCGCACCGAAGGCGACACCTCCATCGCCCCGACCGTCCGCACAACCTCGATCAAGAATCTGGAGTGGGAGCGCATCCACGAGACGCTGGTGGAGACGAACTTCAACATCTCCGAGACCGCGCGGCGGCTCGGCATGCACCGGCGCACCCTGGCGCGCAAGCTGGAGAAGAAGCGGGTGCCGTGAGGAATGATCGCCCTCTCCCGCCCCGGGAGAGGGAGGGGACCCGCGCCGAAGGCGTGGGGAGGGTGAGGGGTAGGGCAAGACTCCCGAACCGCATGGTTCCTTGGGTCACCCCTCACCCTTCCCATGCTCTGCATGGGCCCCTTCCCTCTCCCGGGGCGGGAGAGGGACTATCAGCCCCTTACGAAAACTCCCGCACCGTGTGCAGGTGGTTGAGCGGACCGTGGCCGTGGCCGAGGCCGGGTGCGGTCAGGATCGCCGTCTCGACATAGCGCCGGGCGCGGGCGACCGCGTCGCGGGGGTTCAGGCCCTGGGCCAGACCGGCGGCGATGGCCGAGGACAGGGTGCAGCCGGTGCCGTGGGTGTGGGGGGTGTGGACACGGCGGCCCTCGAACACCGTCTCGCCCTCCTCGGTCAGCAGCAGGTCGTAGAGGGTGTCGTCCTCCAGATGGCCGCCCTTCAGCAGAACCGATTTCGGGCCGAAGCTGAGCATCAGCTCGGCGGCGCGGCGCATGTCGTCGAGGTCGCGGATCGGCAGGTCGGTCAACGCCTCGGCTTCCGGCAGGTTGGGCGTCACCACCTCGGCCAGCGGCAACAGGCGCCGGCGCAGGGTCAGCACCGCGTCGGGGTCGAGCAGGTGATGGCCGCTCTTGGCGATCATCACCGGATCGAGCACCAGCGGCACATTGACGGCGCGCGCCTCGTACTCCGCCGCCACCGCCTCGATGACGGGGGCGTTGGCGAGCATGCCGATCTTCACCGCGTCGGCGCCGATATCCTCCAGCACCAGCTTCATCTGCAAGGCGACGAAAGCCGGATCGACCGGCACCACGCCATAGACGCCGGTGGTGTTCTGCGCCGTCAGTGCGGCGATGGCGGTCATGGCATAGGCGCCGAGCGCGCTGACCGCCTTGATGTCGGCCTGGATGCCGGCACCGCCGCCGGAGTCGGACCCGGCGACGATCAGGACGCGACCGTTGACGGTGCTGCCATTGACACTCTCGGCGCTCATTGCGCGGCCTCCAGGCTGCGGGCGGCGCTGGCCTGGATGGTGCCGGCGATGTCGGCGACCACGCTGTCGACCAGCGCGGCGTCGTCGCCCTCCGCCATCACGCGGATGAGCGGCTCGGTGCCGGACTTGCGGATCAAGAGACGGCCGCTCGACGCCAGCCGCGCCTCGCCCTCCTTGATCGCCTGCTGGACGACGGCGTCCTCCAGCGGCTTGGTCCCGGCGGTGAAGCGGACGTTGGTTAGCTTCTGCGGGACGGGATCGAACACGCGGCAGACTTCGCTGGCAGAGCGGCCGTCGGCCTGGATCAGCACCGCCAGCACCTGCAACGCGGCGATCAGCCCGTCGCCGGTGGTGGAATAGTCCGACAGCACGACATGGCCCGACTGCTCGCCGCCGACATTGTAGCCGCGCTCGCGCATCATCTCGACGACGTAGCGGTCGCCAACCGGCGTGCGGGCCAGATGCAGGCCGAGCCCGCCGAGATGGCGCTCCATGCCCAGGTTGGACATCACGGTGGCGACCACGCCGCCGCCACGCAGCGTCTGCGAACGCGCCCAGGAGGTGGCGATCAGGGTCATCAGCTGGTCGCCGTCGATGGGGCGCCCGGCCTCGTCCACCATGATCAGGCGGTCGGCGTCGCCGTCGAGCGCGACGCCGAGATGGGCGCCATGGGCGACCACCTGCTCCTGCAGGGTCTGGGTGGCGGTGGCGCCGCAGCCCTTGTTGATGTTGGTGCCGTCCGGGGTGACGCCGACCGGGATCACGTCGGCCCCCAGCTCGTACAGCACCTTGGGCGCCACCTTGTAGGCGGCACCGTTGGCGCAATCGACGACGATCTTCAGACCGTCCAGCCGCAGGCCGCGCGGGAAGGTGTTCTTCACATATTCGATGTAGCGGCCGGTGGCGTCCTCCATCCGGCTGGCGCGGCCGAGATCGGCCGGACGGGCGAGGTCGGGAGCGAAGGGCAGCGCCATGCGCGCCTCGATGGCGGCCTCGACCTCGTCCGACAGCTTGTAGCCGTCGGGGCCGAAGAGCTTGATGCCGTTGTCCTGATAGGGGTTGTGCGAGGCGGAGATCACCACGCCCATGTCGGCACGCAAGCTACGGGTCAGCATGGCGACGGCCGGGGTCGGCAGCGGTCCGACCAGCACCACGTCCATCCCCATGGAGATGAAGCCGGCGGTCAGCGCCGGTTCCAGCAAATAGCCGGACAGGCGGGTGTCCTTGCCGATCACCACCCGGTGACGGTGGTCGCCGCGGCGGAACTGCAACGCGGTCGCCATCGCCACGCGCAGGGCCGTTTCGGCGGTCATCGGGTCGATGTTGGCGGTGCCACGGATGCCGTCGGTGCCGAACAGGTGTCGCGTCATGAAAACCTCGTGCAGAAACGGTATCCAGGCCCCGCATGTCGGGGTGCGGGACCGGATGTGCAAGCGAAGGATGTTTCTTCGCGCGGCAGCCGGGCCGGGTCAAGGCCCCATCGGCGGCTGCGCGAAAGGGTTACAGGCGTACCGTCTTTTTCCTCAACCGGCAGGGGCGGCCCTCAACGCCGATGCAGCCCTTCCCAGACGGCGCGGGCCTGCGCCGTTTCCGCCACGTCGTGGACGCGCAGGATCTGCGCCCCCTGGTTCAGCGTCTCCAGCCCGGCGGCGAGCGAGCCGGCCAGCCGCTCCTTCGGCGGCTCCTCGCGCGACAGCCGGCCGATGAAGCCCTTGCGCGACAGGCCGATCAGCACCGTGCAGCCCAGCGCATGATACAGCGACGTGTGGCGCAGGATCTCCAGATTGTGCTCCGTCTTCTTGCCGAAACCGATGCCGGGATCGACGGCGATGCGCTCCGGGGCCACGCCGGCCGCGACGCAGCGGGCGACCCGCTCCTCCAGCCAGTCGAACACGTCGAGCGCCGCGTCGCGGTAGGTCGGGTTGGCCTGCATGGTGCCGGGGTCGCCCTGCATGTGCATCACCACCACCGGGATAGCGGTGCGGGCCACCACCGGCAGCGCGTCTGGGTCGGACAGGCCGGCGATGTCGTTGACGATGCGGGCGCCGGCCGCGGCGGCGGACTCCATCACGCGGGCATGGCGGGTGTCGACCGAGACGGTCGCCCCCTTTTCGGCGAAATGGCGGATGACCGGCAGGACGCGCCGCTCCTCCTCCTCGGGTGGGACCGGGACGGCGCCGGGGCGGGTGGACTCGCCGCCGATGTCCAGGATGTCGGCGCCGGCCGCCAGCATCGCCTCTCCATGGTCGATGGCGGCGGAAGGGTCGAGGAAGTCGCCGCCGTCGGAGAAACTGTCCGGCGTGACGTTGACGATACCCATGATTTGCGGCCGGTCGGGGGAAAGCCCGGCGAAGGGCGCGCGGGCGCGGGTCAGGGCGCCCAGCTGGCGGTCCAGCGCCTCCGCCACCGCACGCGAGCGCTCCCAGCCCCAGGCCAGGGTCTCCGACAGCGGCGCGAAGGCGCGGTCGATGCGGGAGGCCCCATGGTGCAGGCCATCGCGGACGATCAGTTCGGCGGTGGAGAAGGCGAAGCGTCCGCCGGCCAGCGGCACCGCCGCCCCCTTGGCCCAGGCGGCGATGGGCATCAGCCCGACCGGACGGAGGTAGACCCGGACACCGTCCTCCCCCGCCCAGGGACAGAAGCCGGCCAGCGACCCGGCGGCGGATTTGGGCGCTGCCGCCTTGGCGGCGGGCTTGGCGGAGAGCGGCGGCATCGGAGGTCCCCTTCACGTCACGGGCTGACGGATCCGTTCCTGACACGCGACCGGCTGGATGGCAAGGGGGGCCGCCCTGGACGGCGAGGCCGGCGGGGATTTTCGGACGATGCGCAGGACACTGGAACGGAACGGGCCGCCCGATGGACGGCCCGGACAACCGGTAGGCAGTAGACGACAGGCAGACGGCGCGAGCCGATTACATGCAGGTGGCCTGCGCGGTCATCACGATCTCGATGCCCTTGCTGTGCTTCTGCGTGGCCGCGGCGGCGTCTTCGGCCTTGCCGGAGGCCATGGCGGCGTTCATCGCCTTCATCGCCTCGATGGCGGTGTTGCGCTCGGCGCCGGTCAGCTTGCCGGACGCACACTTGCACGACGCGACGGTCGGCTCGGACTTGTCGGTGGCCGTGCACAGCGCCTCGAAATCATCGGCGAAGGCAATGGCGGGAACGGCCATCATGGCGACGACGGCGACAGCAGCGATCTTCAGAATGCGCATCTAAAACTCTCTCAATCGAATTTGTGACAATTGCGAGGTAGCGCCAGATATTCGCGCGTTAGCAAGCCGATAGCGTGGCTTTTTGGAAGGTTTGAGATTTGTTATTTGAAACAATTGGCGGCTGTTTGCCGGCCTTGGTCCAGCAGGCGCGACGCTCACCCCCGCCGCGCCAGACCGCCCTTCAGCTTCAGCACATAGGTGATGACCTCCGCCACCGCCTGATAATGCTGGAGCGGGATGGTGGCATCGACCTCCGCCGAGGCGTGGAGGGCGCGGGCGAGTGGTGGATTCTCGACGATGGGGATGTTGTGCTCCTGGGCCAGCGCGCGGATGCGCAGCGCGATCAGGTCGGCACCCTTGGCGAGGCAGATCGGGGCGGCGGTCCGGCCGCGCTCATACTCCAATGCCACGGCGAAATGGGTGGGGTTGGTGATGACCACCGTCGCGCGCGGAACGTTCGCCATCATCCGCTTCTTCGAGCGCGAACGGCGGATGTCGCGCAGGCGGGCCTTGGCGTTGGGATCGCCCTCGATCTGCTTGAACTCGTCCTTGATCTCCTGGTGGCTCATGCGCAGGCGGCGGCGCCACTCCAGGCGGTTCCACAGCACGTCCACCGCCGCCATCAGGACGGTCGCCAGCAGGACGGCCAGCAGCAGCCGCAAGGTCACGTCCCGCAGCAGCACGGGCAATCCGGCGACGTCCATGCCCACAGTATCCTCCGTCCATGCGATGTAGGGCGCCAGCGCGTGCCAGGCGGCACCGCTGATGATGGCGAGCTTGACCAGGCTCTTGGCGAATTCGACCAGCGCCGGCCGGCCGGCCATCCGCTTCCAGCCGGACGACGGCGACAGGTGCGACCATTTCGGCCGGATGCGGTCGGACGCCACCACGAACGGCCCCTGCCCCAGCGCCGACACCGCCACCCCGGCCAGCAGGATGCCCAGCACCGGCAGCAGGGCGACGGCGACGCCGCCGATCAGCCAGTGCAGGCTGTGGATGACGTCGATGGCGCTGCCGTCGATGCGGATGTCGTCGGGGTTCTCGATCAGCGGCAGCAGCAGGGCCGACAGGCTCGACGCCACGCCGGGCACCGCCATCAGCACGATCATCCAGGCGGCGACCATCGCCGACAGCAGGCCGACGTCGCGGGCGCGGGGAACGTCGCCCTTCTCCGCCGCCTCGCGCAGGCGTTTCTCTGTCGGTTCCTCGGTCTTCTGTTCGTCGTCCTGCTCCGCCATGGCCCAATCTCCGCAAGTCAGGACCCCGACAGCCAGCCGCCGAGTGCGGCGACGAAGGCGGTCAGCATCGCCCCGGCGGTCGCCATGAACAGGCCCATGCCGATCATCAGGACACCGGGCGTCGCGACGAAATAGACGGGCATCGCCGGCATCACCCGGTTGACCAGCCCCAGGGCCAGATTGACCACCAGCCCATAGAGGATGAAGGGTGCTGCCAAACCAACCCCCAGCCGGAAGGTGGTCGCCAGCAGTTCGGCGAAGCGCTGGGCGACCATGCCGAGGTCGGGGAACACCCCCGCCGGCCAGGAACCGTAGGAGCGGGCCAGCGCGCCGATCATCAGGTAATGCACGTCGGATGCGAACAGCAGCGCCAGCCCGCCGATCAGCAGAACGCCGGACAGCACCGACCCGCCCTCGAACCCCGCCGCCGCCATCGAGAAGGGGTTGCTCAGCCCCACCACCTGGGCCGCGACCGCGCCGGTGGTCTGGAGGGCGGCCATGAACAGCCGGGCGCCGAGGCCGAGATAGGCGCCGACCAGCGTTTCGCCCGCCAGCGCCCGCAGCATCTCCACCGGTTGCTCCGGCATGCGGTCGGGCAAACCCTCCACCCCCGGCAACAGCACCAGCGTGACGATGACCGCCAGCGCCGCCCGCACGCGCATCGGCACCGCCGCCTCGCCGAAGCCCGGCAACAGGCCGATGGCAGCCGCCACCCGCGCCAACACCAGCAGACCGCGGTAGATCTCCAGGGTGAGGAACTGGCTGAGGCCGTCCATGGGGGCGTCCATCGGCGGCTCAGACCTGATCGACGGTCTTGAGCGCCGCCTTGCGGTGCAGCTCGGCATGGCTCAGCACCGGGGTCATCGGGCTGACCCGCTCCAGCAGCGACCGCACGAAGGGCCGCGCCTCGGCTCCCACCAGCAGGGCGGGCCAGATTTGTGAGGTGGCGTGCTTCTGGATCTTCAGCCGCACGGCGGTCAGGAACTCCTGCACCTGGCTGGGCGGCATGACGAAGCGGCGGTCGTCGCCCTCGACCACGATGTTGTCGAGCAGCGCCTGCTCCCAGCGCGGGCTGAGCGCGATCACCGAGACGAAGCCGTCGGGTCCGGCCAGCCCCTGGTGGATCTGCTGGCCCAGCCGCATCCGCACATGTTCGGTGATCAAGGTGATGTGGCGGGTCCAGCCGACAGCCTCCGCCACCGCCTCGACGATGGCCGGCAGATTGCGGATCGACACCCGCTCCGACAACAGCTGTTGCAGCACGCGCTGGAGCACGACCAGCGAGATCTGGCTCGGCACCATGTCGTTGATCAGCTTCTGGTACTCGCGGCCCAGCCCGTCGATCAGCTTCTGCAAGGCGGCGAAGGTCAGCAGGGTGGAGAGGTTGTCCTTGATGACCTCGGTCAGGTGGGTGGTGATGACGCTTTCCGGATCGACGACGGTGTAGCCCTTCGCCACCGCCTCCTCATGGCGGGCCGGGTCGATCCATTTGGCCTGGAGGCCGAAGGTCGGCTCGCGCGTGGAGTCGCCGGCGATGTCGGGCACAGCACCACCGGTCGGGTCGATGGCGAGCAGATGCTTCGGCCGCACCTCGCCCTTCGCCGCCTCCACCCCCATGATGCTGATGACGTAGCTCTTGGGGGCCAGGAAGCTGGAATCCTTGATGCGGACCGAGGGCAGGACGAAGCCGAACTCGGTGGCGAAGCGCTTGCGCAGGGTCTTGACCTTGGTGGTCAGCGGGCCGTTCTTGTTGAGGATCAGCGGGACGAGGTGGTTGCCGACCTCCACCTTCACCTCGTCGACCTTCAGCATGTCCTCCACCGCCTCCTCCGGGACGGCGGCGGGCGCCTTGCGGCTTTCCTCCAGCTTGGCGAGCGCGGCGGCGCGGGCCTTGCGGCGCGGCGCGTACCAGCCGAGCAGGGCGAAGGCGGCGCCGATGGCAAGGAAGGGTGTCATCGGCAGGCCGGGCGTGATCGCCAGCGAGACCAGCAGGCCAGACGCCACCAAGAGTGCCTTCGGGTAGGCGCCGAGCTGGTCGATCACCGCCTTTTCCGCCGAGCCTACATTGCCGCCCTTGGTCACCAGCAGGCCGGCGGCCAGCGACACCACCAGCGCCGGGATCTGCGTCGCCAGCCCGTCGCCCACCGTCAGGGTGGTGTAGATGGAGGCGGCATGGTCGAAGCTCATCCCCTTCTGGGCGATGCCGATGGCCATGCCGCCGAGAACATTGATGACGGTGATGACCAGCCCGGCCACCGCATCGCCGCGCACGAATTTCGACGCACCGTCCATGGCCCCGTAGAAGGTGCTCTCGTCCTCCAGTTCCTTGCGGCGGCGGCGCGCCTCGGCCTCGTCGATCATGCCGGCGGAGAGGTCGGCGTCGATGGCCATCTGCTTGCCGGGGATGGCGTCCAGCGTGAAGCGGGCGCCGACCTCGGCGATGCGGGTGGCACCCTTGGTGATGACGACGAAGTTGATCACCACCAGGATGCAGAAGATCACCACGCCGATGACGAAGTTGCCGCCCATCACGAACTGGCTGAAGCCCTGGATGACGTGGCCGGCGGCGGCGTGGCCGTTGTGCCCCTCGCTGAGGATCAGGCGGGTGGACGCGATGTTCAGCGCCAGCCGCAGCATCGTCACCACCAGCAGCACGGTGGGGAAGGAGGAGAAGTCCAGCGGCCGCGGGATCCACAGCGACACCATCAGCACCAGCACCGCGACCGAGAAGGACAGCGCCAGCCCGAGATCGAGGAACCAGGACGGCACCGGCAGGAACAGCACCGCCAGCACCAGCAGGATGCCGACCGCGAACAGCACGTCGCGGTTCGCCAGCCCGATGTCGCCGATCAGGCCGAACCGGCTGCGGACGTGATCCGTGAGGGTCATGGGGGTCCCGGCGGGTTTGTGGAGGAGAGATGGTCCGGCAACGATAGGGGGGTGCGGTAAAACCGGGATTTAAGGGCGGGACCCGGTACGGGGTCGGGGCGGGAAATTTGTTGACTAAGAAACAAAAATCGCGATAGTTTCCTACTCAACCAATGGGGTGGATTCTTATGAACACCAACGGCGCGGTTTCCCGGCTGACGGACCATCTCGGCTACTGGATGCGCATGGTGTCCAACCATGTGTCCTTCGCCTTCGCCCGCCGTCTGGAGGGCAAGGACGTGACGGTGGCCGAATGGGTCATGATGCGGGAACTGCATGGCGCGGGTCCGCTGGCCCCCAACCGGCTCGCCGGGAGGATGGGCATGACCCGCGGCGCCATCAGCAAGCTGGCCGACCGGCTGGTCGCCAAGGCCCTGGTCACCCGCGACGACAACCCGGCCGACGGCCGCGCCCATGTGCTGGCGCTGTCGGAGGCAGGTAGCCGGATCCTGCCGGAGTTGGCCCGGCTGGCCGACGAGAACGACGAGGCGGCCTTCGCCTGCCTGACGGCGGAGGAACGCGCGCAGCTCGACCGGATCCTGAGGAAGATCGCCGGGTCGCATGGGCTGAAAAGCAGCCCGACCGGCTGATCCCCTCCCTCAGCAAACCCATCGCAAGAAGGAGAGCGCCGATGAACGCGCAGCAGAAGACGATTGCCCAGACCTGCCTTGCCGCGTCGCATGACGGCACGATGAACTTCCCGTCCATCGTCGCCGTGCTGATCGACGCCGGCTTCGAAGGCTATGCCGTCGATTACCGCCGCGGGACCAGCACCTACTATCTGCCGGACGGCGACAGCGTGGAGTTGCCGGCCATCGCGACGCCGACGCCGGTCGCAGCGGCCTTCCGGGCGGATGGGGTCGAGGCGGCGGTGCGGGCGGCGCAGTCCAACGCGCCGGGCTACAGCTACCGCGGCTTCTGCGAGGCGGTGAAGGCGGCCGGATGCGCCGGTTATATGGTGTCCTTCTCCGGCAGGCGGGTGGTCTATTACGGCCGGACCGCGGAATGCCATGTCGAGCATTTCCCGCAGTGAACCGGTTTCAGTTCTGCCCGGCCGGCAGCAGCGGGCGGGCCGGGCCGTCGGCGAACAGGCCGGACAGGAAGCTCAGGCGCCCGCGCTCCGCCGCGGTCCAGACCGGGGCGGAGCCGCCGGGGCCGGCCGCCAAGGTCTCCAGATAGCCCAGCGCCCCGGCGACCCAGCGCAGATTGCCGGTCACCCGCTGGCGATAGGCCTCGCCGCGTTCGGACTGGGCGGAGTGGTAGCGGGCGATGGCCGTCTCCAGCGAGCCATGGTCGCGCCGCAGCGCCGACAGGAAGGACGCGGCATAGCGGGCGTTGGCGACCGGATCGAAGGCGGTGACGAGGTCGGGGAAGGCGTCGGGGTGCCAGCGCAAATTCACCTGCAGGCAGCCGACATCGATGGACTGGACGCCGCGCGCCTGGGTCTCGCGCACGAAGGATATCGCCGCGTCGCGCGTCGGGAAGTAATGGGAGCGCCCTTCGGTGTTGACCGTCCACGGCCATGCGGTGAACAGCCGGTCTTCCGTCCGCCGGCCGGACTCGGTGAAGCCCATCGCCAGCAGCAGATGGTCGGCGATGCCGGCCGCCTTCTCCGCATCGAGGATGGCGGCGATGCATTGGGCTTCGGGCGGCAGGGCTTTGGCCGGGGGCTGTGGGGCGGGCTGCTTGGGCGGGGCGTAGAGGGCGGTGCTCCACACCCCGATCTGTGAGAGGTTGGCCGGCGGCGCCGCCGCACCGCCGGCCGGATTTACGAGCAGCCCGAGAAGGGGGAGCGCGGCCGCTCGCAACGGGGGGAGGCGCATCAATCAATCGCGACGATCAGGTCGCTCAACCGGTCGGCGTAGGTGGCGAGCGCGCCGTACATGAAGGGCAGCGCCAGCACCGTCACCACCAGGATCGCGACGATCTTCGGCACGAAGGTCAGCGTCATCTCCTGCACCTGGGTCAGCGCCTGCACCAGCGAGATCGACACGCCGACCACCACCGCGACGATCAGCGGCGGGGCGGCGATCAGCAGGGTCGTCCAGATGCCGCTGCGCAGCACCTCCAGAACGTCGGCCTGGTTCATGGGGTGGTCCTTGGTTTTCCTATGGAGTGGAAAATCCCCCTCTCCCCCGGGGAGAGGGCCGGGGTGAGGGGGATGCAAGGCGAGGATTCTCGGGAAGCCACGCGGTGCGTCCCCCTCACCCTAACCCTCTCCCCGGGGGGAGAGGGGATTCTTCCCGGTGGGCTGACGCACCCGCTCAGACCGCGATGCGCATGATCTCCTGATAGGCCTGGACCATCTTGTCGCGGATGGCGACGACGCTCTGCACCGTCATCTCGGCGGCCAGGACGGAGCGCACGACGTCCTGTGCGCTGGCCTTGCCCGACACGGCGGCCAGCGACACCCGCTCACTTTCCTTCAGCGTGTCGACCGCCTGGGAGATCGACTTGTCGAGGAAACCGCCGAAATCGCTCTCGGCGCTGGCGGCCACCGCGTCGGACTGGTTCGCAGAGGATAGCGGGGAGGTCGCCGTCTGCGCCTCGGCGACGCCGCTGGCGATGGGGCTGCGGTTGGCGGCGTAGGCGGCGGCGACGCGGCCGACGGACATCTCGATCATGGAACGGCTCCTCAGCTGCGCAGCAGGTCGACGACGCGGGTCATCATCGCGCGCGATTGTTCGATGACGTTCATGCTGGCCTCGAAGGCGCGGCCGGCCTCGCGCATGTCCATCATCTCGACCAGCGGCTGGACGTTGGGCTTCTTGACGTAGCCCTTGTCGTCGGCCGCCGGGTGCGAGGGGTCGTAGGCGAGCTGGAAGTCGCTGCGGTCGCGGCCGATCTGCTTGACCTGCACCAGCTCCGCCCCGACGCCGCGGTCCATCACGCTGTCAAAGGACACCGTCTTGCGGCGGTAGGGATCGCCGCCCCTGGCGGTGGCGGTGCTGTCGGCGTTTGCAAGGTTCTCCGCCACCACGCGCAGGCGGGTCGACTGCGCCTGAAGGCCGGCGCCGGCGATCTTCAGCGTGGCGCCGAGGACATCGTTCATCATCGGGTCGTCTCCGTCCTAAAAGCCGTCAGCCGTTCTTCCAGGCCATGCGCAGCATCTGCACATTGCGCTGGAACAGGCTGGTGGTCAGCGCGAAGGCGTCGCGGGTCTCGCTGCCCTTGATCATCTCCTGCTCCAGCGACACCGCGTTGCCGGATGGTGTCGATTCCCAGAGGGCGGCCCTGCCCTCCTCGCGGAAGCCGGCGGTGGAGCGGGTGCTCGCCAGATGCAGGCCGGAGGTGCGGGCGGTCTCCACCGGGCGGATGCCGTCCATCACGCTGTCGAAGGGTTTCAGGTCGCGCGCCTGGTAGTCGGGCGTGTTGGCATTCACCACATTCTCGGCGACCAGCTTCTGCCGCTGTGCCAGATAGTCCAGCCGCGTGCCGGCAAGCTGAAAGAAACCGATTTTACCCAAATCCATTGCGACCTCGGTCCATCAATTCTTGCCGGCAATTCTCGCCGGAACACCGGATCGGACGATGATCCCGCCGGTTTAAAGCCGGATTTAAATTCGTTGCTCCAGGATGCCTTGCATCGATGGAGATGGTGGAGACAGAAGCGATGCCGGCACTCGCCACCCTGGCCGCGGAATTCGACCGGCTGCCGACGCGCCGATGGCGCGGGGAAATCCGCTCGGCCGCCGGCATGACGCTGGAGGTCGACGGGTTGCAGCGCGTGCTGTCGGTCGGCGACAAATGCCATGCGGAGACGCTGCGCGGCGGGCGCGTGCTGTGCGAGACCATCGGCTTCCGCAACGGGCGCTCGCTGCTGATGGCCTTCGATAGCCTCGACGGCGTGGCGGAGGGCTGCGCCGCGGTCACCGACGACACCGCCTTCACGCTGCGGCCCGGCCCCGGCTGGCTCGGCCGGGTGGTCAACGCGCTGGGCGAGCCGATCGACGGCAAGGGCCCGCTGGCGAACGGCGAGCATCCGCGCAGCTTGCGCCAGCCGCCGCCAGCCGCCTGCGCCCGCCGCCGGGTGGGCAGGCGGCTGGACAGCGGCATCCGGGTGATCGACAGCTTCGTGCCGCTCTGCCGCGGCCAGCGGCTGGGCGTGTTCGCCGGCTCCGGCGTCGGCAAATCGACGCTGCTGGCGATGGTCGCCCGCCATGCCGAGGCCGAGGCCATCGTCATCGGCCTGATCGGCGAGCGCGGGCGCGAGGTGCGCGAATTCATCCAGGACGATCTGGGGCCGGAGGGGCTGGCGCGCTCCGTCGTCATCGTCGCCACCTCGGACGAGCCGCCGCTGATGCGCCGGCAGGCGGCGTTGCTGACCATGACGGTGGCGGAGGAGATGCGCGATCAGGGAAAGCATGTGCTGTGCCTGATGGACAGCGTCACCCGCTTTGCCATGGCCCAGCGCGAGATCGGGCTGGCCGCCGGCGAGCCGCCGACCGCCAAGAGCTATCCGCCCAGCGTCTTCGCCGAACTGCCCCGCCTGCTGGAGCGCGCCGGGCCGGGTCCTGAAAGCGGTGGAGACGGCGACATCACCGCCATCTTCACCGTTCTGGTCGATGGCGACGACCATGACGAACCCATCGCCGATGCGGTGCGCGGCATCCTCGACGGCCATCTGGTGCTGGACCGCAAAATCGCCGAGCAGGGGCGATATCCCGCCGTCAACCTGCTGCGCAGCGTGTCGCGCAGCCTGCCCGGCTGCCATGACGCACGCGAGAACCGCATCGTCGGCCGCGCCCGCGCGCTGGCCGCCAGCTATGACGGCATGAAGGAGATGATCCGGCTCGGCGCCTACAAGCGCGGCACCGATCCGGAGACCGACGCCGCCATCGACCTGCATCCGCAGTTGGAGGAGTTCCTGCGCCAGGGCAAGGACGACCCCTCGCCCTCCGCCGGGAGTTTCGCACGGCTGGAGTCGCTGCTCGCCGCCCTCGGAGACCACGCATGAGCATCAATACCAAACTGGCCGCCCAGGCCGTCACCCCGCCCTCGGCACACCGCAAGGCCGCCGCCGAGCCGGAGGAAACGTTGGCCGACAGGATGAGCGTCGGCTTCGACGATCTGCTCGACGTGGTCAACCCGCTCCAGCAATTGCCCGTGGTGTCGTCGGTCTACCGCGAGGCGACGGGGGAAGACATCTCCATCCCAGCCCGGCTGGCCGGCGGCTTCCTGTTCGGCGGGCTGCCCGGCCTGATCGGCAGCGCCGCCATGGTCGCCTTCGAGGAGGTCACCGGCGACAGCGTGCTGGGCCATATCGGCAGCCTGCTGGAGGAGGGAACGGAGACCGCCGCGGCGGAGCAGGCGCCGGCAGGGGCGTTGCCCTGGATGGGCGGCGGCAGCGGCGGCGACCGCGCCCTGCCCTCCCCCCAATCGCTGGAGGAGGCCTTGCGCCGCAAATCGGCGCCGGCGGCGGAAATGGCAGCGACAGCGGGGGTGCCGGCGGGTACCGAACAGCCGGCGCCGCAACTGCTGGCGAAGCTGTACAGCCTGGAGGCGACGGCCAGGGCCGGCACGCCAGGGATGGCGCGCACGGCGCCGTGACCAACCCCAGCTTGCGCGGCACCGCCGGGCGCGGTTCAATGATCCGGAACCGGGAGGCTTCGGAGCGGGCGGTCGGACGATGGATGCAGGCAACGGCCTGGAACAGGGAAAGGGAAAGGGACGGCGGCGGCTGTGGCTGCTGGTCGGCCATGGCGCGGTGGGGTTGGCCACCGCCGGAGCCTTCCTGCCGATCCTGCCCACCGTCCCCTTCCTGCTGGTCGCCGGCTGGGCCTATGCCCGCGGCAATCCCGAACTGCGCGAGCGGATGCGCAACGACCCGCGGTTCGGCCGCGCCATCCGCGAGTGGCAGGATCGCGGCGCCATTCCGGTGAAGGCGAAGGTCATGGCGGTCGGCGGCATGTCGTCCAGCTTCGCCATCCTGGCCCTGACCTCTCCCGGCTACCCGGTGCTCGCCGGCACCGGGCTGGTCATGGTGGGTGCCGCCGCTTATGTGGTGTCCCGTCCGACTCCATAGGAAAAGGGGCCGCCGTTTCCAGCAGCCCCCTTCCTTCAAAGTTTGAAAGCCTCGCTCAGGCCGCGGCACGCTCTTGCCCCGGATGGCCCAGGCGGGCCAGCGTCGCCGGCTCGATGGCGACCTGCAGATGGGCGTGGCTGTCGTCGTCGCGGCGGCCGACCACCTCGCCATGGGCGTAGAGCCAGGCGAGCGTCGCCCCGTCGCCATGCTCGACATCGAGTTCAACCAGCTCGCGGCCGGCGGTCATCCGCTCGTCGAGGATACGGAACAGCGTGTCCAGACGCTCCCCGGTCGCGGCGGACAGCGCGCAGGCGTTGCCGGACCGTTCGGCACGGGCAAGCACGGCCTCAAGCTCCGCCCCGTCCAGCAAATCGATCTTGTTGGAAACCTCGACCACGCGCGGGTCGCGTTCCGGATCGATGCCGAGATCGGTCAGGATCGCCTCCACATCGGCCTTCTGGGCTTCTGTGTCGGGATGGGCGATGTCGCGGACATGCAGGATGATGTCGGCCGACTGCACCTCCTCCAGCGTGGCGCGGAAGGCCGCGACCAGATGGGTCGGCAGGTCGGAGATGAAACCGACCGTGTCGGACAGGATCACCTTGCGCCCCGACGGCAGGACCACCTGCCGCATGGTCGGGTCCAGCGTCGCGAACAGCAGATTCTTCGCGAACACGTCGGCGCCGGCCATCCGGTTGAACAGGGTGGACTTGCCGGCGTTGGTGTAACCGACCAGCGCCACCACCGGATAGGGCACCTTGGCGCGCGCCTTGCGGTGCAGGCCGCGGGTGCGGCGGACATCGTCCAGCTCCCGCTTGATCTTGACGATGCGGTTGCCGATCAGACGGCGGTCGAGTTCGAGCTGGGATTCACCGGGACCGCCGAGGAAGCCGAAGCCGCCACGCTGGCGTTCAAGGTGGGTCCAGGACCGCACCAGCCGCGACTTCTGGTAGGTCAGCGACGCCAGCTCGACCTGAAGCTGGCCTTCATGGGTGCGGGCGCGCGCGCCGAAGATCTCCAGGATCAGGCCGGTGCGGTCGATGACCTTGGCACCGAAGGCCGTCTCGAGATTGCGCTGCTGCACCGGGGTCAGCAGATGGTCGACGATGACAAGGTCGATGGCCTCGCCCGCCTCGCGCGCGTCTTCGATCAGCTTGGCCTGCTGCTCGATGGCGCCGCCGCCCAGCAGGGTGGCCGGGCGCGGCTGGTTGACCTTGACGATGGCGGCCTGCGCCACCTCAAGCTCGATGGCTGCGGCAAGACCGACCGCCTCCTCCAGCGAGGCTTCGGGGCTGCGGACGGTCTCGACGCCGCGCAGGACCGGGTGGAGGACGAGGGCGCGGCCCAAATTCGATTGCCGGGTTTCGATGGTTTTGGAGTCGGTGTTCGGATTCGTACCCATGGGGTTCCTTGTGCCCGCCCCGGCGCCGGATGCGCGGGGCATGCGCGCGTCCCTGGCGGATGCGACGCTCGGAATTGGAAAAAAGGGGGGTCCTCTCCGATCCCACCGGCGGCGCCACGGCACGGGGGAGGGTCGCGGCGGCCTGCGCGTCACGGGATCGGAGAGGATGGCGCCGGCACTCCCGCAGCGGGGGCCGAACCGGGGAACTTAGATCAAGGGAAGATCACCGAAGTTGCCGCGCCGGCCGGGCAATGGCCTCGTCACGCGGGATCGTACCGGGTTCGCGGCGTCGCCGCCGACATTCTTGGGTCGCGGCGTCACCGCCGACATTCGGTTAGATGTGGAGTTCGGCGTTCGAAACAAGGGTGCGGCAGCGCTTTTTCCGGGATTTGGCGGTCGATGCCCTCTCCCGCCCCGGGAGAGGGAGGGGACCCACGAAGTGGGGAGGGTGAGGGGTAGAGCAAGAATCCCGAACCGCATGGTTCCTTGGATCACCCCTCACCCTTCCCACCGCTTCGCGGCGGGCCCCTTCCCTCTCCCGGGGCGGGAGAGGGAGTATCAGGAGTGCCCCCTCACCAGCCCATGTTGTTGCGGGAGGTCTGCTCGATGGTCTTGATGTGGGCCAGCCCCGGCAGGATTTCCGAGCGGATGAACTCCAGACGCCGCACCGGGCCGCCGCCGCGCGAGAAGCGGTGCTTCCACAGGTTCATCTTCACCGCCAGACCGCACAGCACCCCGCCGATGGTCAGGTGATGGGTGACGATCAGGTCGCGGATGCTGCGGAAGCTCTCCGGGTTGATGTCGCGCCAGAAATCGCGGGAGCGGGTGTCGAAGCTTTCGAAACGCCCGGTGATCGAGGTGGCGATGTCGGTCAGGTCATGGCCGATGTCGTCCAGCATGCGGCCCTGGCGGGCGTCGCGGCGCACCTCGCTGACCTGATACAGCTCCGCCATCCAGCCGAGGAAGCCCTGCACGTCGGGCACGATGTCGTCCAGGCAGCGCTTGAAATAGGCCAGCGACAGGAAGATGTCGGCATACTCCTCCAGAAAGGCCGGAATCTCCCCCAGCGGAATGTCGAGCCGGTCGGCGGTCAGTTGCAGGCGGCGCCGCGCCTCCTCCACGTCGGGCTGGGCGAACAGGCGGACCAGCTCGTCCATGCTGGCGATGTCCGCCCCCTGCACGCCATAGACATGCTCCACCAGCGGCCGGGTGAAGACGCGCATGTAGCTGGTCAGCTCGGCCCGCTTGGCGGCCGACAGCCGGAGCGCCGCCGCTTCCTCCACATCGATGTTCAGGCGGCGCAGCTCCAGCCGCAGGCTGTAGACGTCGAAGCTGGCGGCCTCGGCGATCTGCACGATCTTGCGCAGGTCGCGGCGGAATTCCGGGCCGTCGATGCCGAAGCATTTCGACAGCTGGTCGATGCGGATCTGGCCGCTGCCCGTCTGGGCGTCGTTGAACAGCTCCGCCACCGTCTCCAGCCGGACATTCTTGATCAGCCGCGCCCGGCGCAGCCCCGGCGTTTCCAGCGGCAGGATCGACAGCGGCAGGATGTGCAGCGCGTCGCGCCCGTCATCCTCGTCCTCCGCGGACGCACCGCGCAGAGCCACGGCGGCGGCCCCGGTGGTGGCCGGCGGGCGGATGCGGTCACGAGCCTTACGGTCTTGTGGCTCTTTGGACCTGTGGTCCTGCAAGTCGCCGGACCTGTGGTCCGGTGGGGTGCCGGCTGGCGTCTGCACGGCTGGACTCCTCCCGCTCGGGCGAGCCCCGCGGCCCTGTCAGAAGCGCGGGAACCTCATCAGCGTCATGGTGATGGACGGATCGATGGAGATGACCGAGGCCCGCCCGCGGCGGGAAATCGGCCCGATGGACGGCATGGCGGCGGTCGCAGCGGCGCTGCCGTTCTGCATGTCGTACATCGCGGCGAAGCGGTCGAGGAACTTGGCGACCTTGTCCGGGCTTTTGAGGTCGGCGATGTCCATCCGCTTTTCCAAGAGCGCCTTCTGCTTGTCGACGTCCAGCAGCGCCGTCTGGTCGGGCAGCCCCAGCGTGGTGTAGACCACCTTGCGCAGGGCATTGTCGGCCATGACCTGATACCAGTTGGTGATGTTCGCCGACCGCCGCTGGAAATAGAGGCCGAGCCGCACCGCCGGGTTCCTGTCCTCCGATTCCACCTCCAGCGTCACGGCGACATAGCGGTCGACGATGGCCTGGACGACGGCCGGCTGCTTCAGGTTGGCGCCGTCGTTCTCGGCGAAGCCCAGGATGGTCGCCATCTCGCGGAACTTGGTATCGCTCATCCGGTTGGCGGTGGAATACTGGTCGCTCACCCCTTCTTCCAGAACCTTGCGGATCAGGCCGCGCGACTTCGCCTGACTGCCGAGGTCGAAGGCGTCCAGGACGAAGCGGTAGAGCTTGTCGTCCTTCATGAAGTCTTCGGTACTGGCGATCTTGCCGATGTTGTCCTGGAAATAGGAAATGGCGCGCTGCACCGCCGGCCGGCTGCGCACCGCCTGTTCGTAGCGGTCGTGGTTCTTGCTGACCATCCGCAGATCGACGAGCGTCGTCATGCCTCGACCTCCCCGCCCCGGCCGTCCTCGCCTTGCGGAAGGACGGGATCCTCGTCGGCCGCATCGGTTTCGGCGCCATAGCCGGCGGGGATGCGCATGATGACCTCCCCGGTCGCGGTGTCGAGCACCTCGGTGTAGAGCCGCCTCGTGTCGGGATCGAGGTTGACGCGATAGGGCCGGGCGGCGTGCTTCGCCTCCGCCTCGGATGCGTCGGCCTTCCCGGCGGCCTGCTGGGCGCGCTCGGCCGCCTCCACCGGCTTGGCCGTCTCGGCCTGGGCGGCGCGCAGCCGGTCGGCCTGACGCTGGCGCGCTTCCGCGATGATGTCGGCGCTGGTGGTGGTGGCGCGGTCGCCGGACGGGCCGGTCACGCCGGTGACGGGGGTCGGCATGGCGTCAGCCTCCTGCGTGATGGCCGATGCCGTCCGCCTGGAAGGAGGCCGCCGGGGCAGAGGGAGAGGCAGAGGGGGACGCCGCCAGCAGCGTGCCCTCATACTCCATCACCGGACGCAGGGCGGACAGCGCCTTGTAATAGTCGCGCTCCCCGATATGGCCCATGGCGCGGGCGATGCGGTCCTGGATGTCGGGGCGGGCGAAGGCGGTGTAGAGCTGCGCCATCATCGCCGCTACGGCACCGCTGCCGGTGGCGGCGACCTCGGGATCGAGCAGCATGCTCTGGATCAGGAAATAGGCGCGGCGCACCGGGGTCACCGCATCCTCCTCCTGGAGGATGTCGCTGCCGCGGATGATCTGGGCGAAGTTGGAGATCGTCAGGGTGTAGCGGCGGTTCTCGTTCTGCACGACGCAGCCGTTGATCACCACGCGCTCGCACGGCTTCAGGCGCAGCTTAAGTGCCATAGGACAGATCCTCCGTCGCCAGTTCCAGCGCGGGCTGCGCCGCCCCCTGGGCAGCCCCTTGCAGGCCCTGCATCACCGAGCGGTTGATGTGGAGCAGCAGGTCGATGCCACCCTCGCCGCGCAGGACCCGCTGGGTGTTGCGGTTCACTGCGAAGGAGAGCGAGACCAGACCGGCGCGCAATGCCTCCGGCAGGGCGTTGCCGTCCTCCAGCAGGTCGGCGCGCAGCGCGTTCCACAGCTCCAGGTTCCGCCACAGCGCGTCCTTCAGCGCGGCGGAGCGCCAGTCGGCGTCGCGGTTGTTCTCCAGCGCCAGGGTGATCCGCAGGAACACCCGGTACTCGATCTTTCGCGGATCGTCGCACTCGGCGATGGTCTGGTGATAGGCGGCGATGCTCATGGGCGCACCCCTGCGGTGGGGTCCTTGGCGGCGGGATGCCGGACCGGTTGCGGTGGGTCTGTCGAAAGACGGGCGGGGGGCCGGCCGTCGGCGATGCCCGCTCCGTCCGGCGACGGGCGTGATGAACGGGCATGGCCGACGGGGCGGCTCCATCGTCCAGGGGTTCGGACAATGGAGCCGCCCGCGAGGGGACTTAGCGGAACAGCGACAGGATGTTCTGCGGACCCTGGTTGGCGATGGACAGAGCCTGGATGGCGAGCTGCTGCTGGACTTGGAGGGCCTGCAGGCGGCTCGATTCCTCGTTCATGTCGGCATCGACCAGGGCGCCGATGCCCTTGTTCATCGAGTCGGTCAGCTTCGACACGAAGTCGTTCTGCACCGACACGCGGTTCTCGATGGACCCGATGACCGACGCCTTGCCGATGGCGCTGTCGAGCAGCTTGTTGATGACCTCCAGCGACTTCTTCGAGTTGTTGACCACGTCGATCTGGGTCAGATCGGCGAGGCCGCCGAAGGCGTCGCTCTCCTTCGAGCCGACCCACAGGCCGGACACCTGGGCGGTGAAGTTGCCGTCGGTGTTCACGTCCTGGTCGGTGAAGGTCAGGGTGTCGCCGGTGAAGGCGACCTGGAAGTCGGCACCGGCGGCGGTCAGGGCGGTGTTGACCGCCGTGGCGATGTTGCCCTGGGTGGTCGCCAGATCGGTGGTGTATTTCTGCGCCGACAGGTCGACCGAGACGTCGGCCTTGGTGCCGTCCTCCTTGGTCACGGTCAGCGTCAGGCTGCCGAGGCCCAGGCTCTGGCCATCGATGAAGGTGTCGCCGGGGGCGCCGAACTTGATGTCGACCTTGGCCTTGGTGGCATTGGTCGAATCGACCTGCTGCTCGATGGTGGCCTTGCCAACGATGGATTCCACGCGCATGTCCTGGCGCTGGAAATCGATGTAGCTCGGATCGACGGTGCCGTCGGCGCGGCTCAGCGAGGCGAGGATGGCGACGTTCTTGTCCTTGGCCGTGCCGTCGTTCGAATAGGTGACGCGCAGCAGGTTGTCGCCGTTGAAGGAGGCGTCGGCGGCGGCACCCTTGATCAGCTTCACCAGCTGGTCGACGTCGTTCTGGATCAGCGACTTGTCGACGCCGTTGGTCTGGCCGGCGATGACACGGGCCTTCAGCGTCTGAAGGTTTTCGACGATGTTCTTGGACGCCACCGACGCGGTGTTGGTGGTGCCGGACCCCAGCTCCAGCGATTCCTTCACCGCCTTGAAGCCGGCGACGTCGGCCTTCATGGTCGTGGCGATCGACCAGTAGGCGGCATTGTCCTTGGCGTTGTTGACCTTCAGGCCGGTGGAGATGCGGTCCTGCGTGGTCTCCAGATCCCCGGTCACGCGACGCAGGGTCTGCAGCGCGGTCATGGCGGAGGTGTTCGTCATAATCGAGGCCATGGGTATCTCCATTCGCGAGATGCATGGCGCCTTTCTGACGCCGGGGCCAATCGCGCCGGCCTTCCCGATCTGGTGTGCGGGGGCGCGAGCGGCGAATTCGAGGATGACCGGGCCGGTTTAAGCCGGGGTAAAAAATCGGAAGCGTTCGGGACGGACGGTGTTTTCGGGGTCGGGCGGGCAGAGGATTTGAAGCGGAGGATCAGCGCCCGACGGCGCGGGCCGCGGCGCGGACGGCGTTGCTGGGGACCACCGGCGGGATGAAGGGCACGCGGGTTCCGGACAGCGCGCCGGCGTTCGACCAGCGGTCCAGCATCAGTTGGCCACGGTCGGGAGCGACATGGTCGGGCGGCGCCTCGAACTTGTAGCCGCGGCCATAGACCGTCTCGATGTAGCGGCCGCCGCCGGTCGCCGTGTCGATCTTCTTGCGCAGCTTGCAGATATAGACGTCGATCACCTTGTCGAGCGGGTCGGAGCCGGACAGGCCGTAGACCTCCTCGTAGATGTGCTCCTTCGACACCACGCGGCGGTGGTTGAGGGCGAGCACCGACAGGATGGCGTGTTCCCGCTGGCTGAGGCGCAGGCGTTCGCCGTCCACCTCCGGATCGCGGCCGTCGAGGAAGACGGTCAGGCGGCCCACCGTCACCGCGTTGCTGGTCAGCCCGTAGGAGCGGCGGCGGATCGCCTCCAGCCGGGCGCGGATTTCGGTGCTGACGACCGGCTTCACCAGCACGTCGTCGGCCCCGGCCCGCAGGATGCCGGCGGTGGTGTTGGCGCAGCGGCGCTCGATCAGGCAGATGATCGCGGCGGTGACGTTGCGGGCGCGCAGCATGGCGACGCAGGCTTCGGTGTCGCCGACATCGCCGATGATGATCGCGTCATGCGCGATGTCGACGGAGCCATGCCCGCCCACCAGATCGCGCAGTCCATTCAGGTCCAGGCGGTCATGGTTAACCTTGCACAGGGCGAGTTGCTTGCCGATGGCGTCGGCGATCAGATCGGCTGGCTCAATCAACAAAGCCTGCATTGGATTCTCCATTGTCGAGCAAGCGCAGATAAAGCATTGTTTTTTACGCAATTGCGCTGATGTCACATGCTTATCACAGCCCCAAAAGAACCTATCCAAAGGCAACATGTCAACAGATTGGGTTACCCGGATAGACATAGGCGCGACCCCGGTTTTACGTGGTTTTAATGGTTCCGTTCGACTAAAGACTGGATAAATTTTTATTCATGTGGCGTTTTACTTGGAAGCTCTATGCGATTTTCGAGTGATCGCTGCAAACAACCATTAATTCGCCCGCCACCTATGGTTAACGCTGGTGATGAAACGGAAAACCAACGCTTACAAACATGAACGCTGGTTTAACCCTGATGTCATAGGGTCCCCGGGCATCCGCGTTTGAGGAGGTTCCATGTCCGGAACGACGTTGTCCGTCCTTGGGGCGGCCGCAGCCGCTGCTTGCCTGCTTGTCCTGGGAGGCTGTGCGCAAGTGTCGCAGGCCCCCGACAGCGATTACCGCCAAGCCCTTGAAAAAGCGCTGACCGCCGGCCGATGCGACGGCGATGCCGTGCGCGAGATGTGGTCGGCCTATGGGCGCTGGTACGGAGTCGCGTCCTCCATCGCCGGCCATCCGAAGACCGACGAGGCCGCAGCCCTGCTGCGCCAGGGCGACCAGTTCCGCATCCTGAACTGCCCGGAGGTGGCGCGCGCATCCTACCAGACGCTGATGCGCCGTTTTCCGGAGGACGGCTTCGCCCCGATGCGCGAGGCGGCGCGGGCGTCGCTGCGGTCGCTGCCGGCCCCTCCCCCGGTTGCGGGCGGGCCGATCCCGGTCAGGCCACCGGCGGAGATCTGAGAGCGGAGCAGACGGGCAGCCGCAGCAAGCGGCCCGGAAACGGCGAAGGCCGCCAACCCGTTCCGGTTGGCGGCCTTCATAGATGGTGGTCCCGACTGGGATTGAACCAGTGACCCCTACGATGTCAACGTAGTGCTCTCCCGCTGAGCTACGAGACCACGGGAACCCAAAACTGTCGCTCCAGTCATGGAGCGGGCGAAGGGATTCGAACCCTCGACCCCAACCTTGGCAAGGTTGTGCTCTACCCCTGAGCTACGCCCGCAAAGTGGCGCGAGTGACGGGACTTGAACCCGCGGCCTCCGGCGTGACAGGCCGGCGCTCTAACCAACTGAGCTACACCCGCGCTGAGGAGCGGCGCCTTATACAAGGCTTCACCCCGACAGACAAGACCTAAACCTACTCAAACTCTTCAGAAGTGGTGGAGCCAAGGAGGATCGAACTCCTGACCTCTACAATGCCATTGTAGCGCTCTCCCAGCTGAGCTATGGCCCCACTATACTTCTGCACCTCTACACCAACACTTGGAGTGTTGGTGCGCTTGGAGGGACTCGAACCCCCACGGCCTTTCAGCCACTAGGACCTGAACCTAGCGCGTCTACCAATTCCGCCACAAGCGCTTTCCCCGCACCGCGTTGGGCGCCGCGGGGAGCGCTTATGTAGCGGGATGGATCGCGGCCCGCAAGCAGAGAATTCACTCCCCGCGCATTTTTTTATGCCGCCCGTTCCGGCGGGCAAGAAGAGCCAGTCCGACCCCCACCGCCGCCGCCGCGGCCACCCCGGCGCCGATGCGCCATGCCGTCCGGTTCACGTCGCCGAACACCGTCGCCCCGCGCAGGATGGTGGTCGCCATCGGCTCTGGACGGTCGGGGTCGAGCAGGCGCTCTTCCACCAGCTTTCGTTCCGTCTCGGTCAGCGGCTGCGGCTCCAGCGGGCGGAGCGAACGCCCGGCCGGGCGGATCAGCCGGTCGATCGTGGCGGTCAGCGATCCGGCCGCCTCCTCGGTGCGCTCCACCTCCTCGACGGAGACGCCGAGATGCTCCGCCATCAGGCGGGTGCGGACCGAGCGGATGGAGCGGCAGACCTCCGGCCGTTCCCCCGGTGCGCACTCGATGGCGAGGTCGCATTCGGTGTCCAGCCCCTGGGACCGGTTGTTGATGTTGGACGACCCCACCCGCAGCAGCCGGTCGTCGACCACCAGGACCTTGGCGTGGACATAGATGCCCTCGCCGCCCTCGGTCACCGGCGCCAGGATGCGGAAGCGGGGGTTGGCGACGGCCTCGTGCAGGCGCTGGAGCAGCAGCGAGCGGGCGCTGCCCATCGACTCCTCTTCGATCCAGGCCGGCGTGCGTTCGGGATTGATCACCACCACCTCAGGCCCGTCCGGTTCCGACAGCCGGTCGATGATGGCGCCGACGATCTTCTGCGAGGCGAAATACTGGCTTTCCAGATAGATGAAATCCCGCGCTGCGGCGATGGCGGCCAGATACAGCGCCTCGATCTCGCGCACGCCGCGCTTGCCGGTCTTCTGCGTCCCCTCATGATCCGCCATGGGATCGGTGCGGGCGATGGCGACCGGGAGATCGCGGAAGTCGGGCTCCAGATCGTCGGGCCAGAAGGCCGGGACCGGCGGCGGCGGGGTCAGCATCTCGCCGGTCGCCCGGTGCCAGCGCTCCCGCGCCAGCTCCCCCAGCGCCCGCGCCGCGGCACCGTCGACGGCGGTGGTCACGTCATGGAAGGGGCCGTAGGCCTCGCCGTTCGGCCGCACCCGCCGGGGATCGCCGTCGCGGTGGTCGGTCGTGTCCCAGCGGTCGGTGGTCATGTCGATGCCGCCGCAGAAGGCCAGCGCATCGTCGATGATGGCGATCTTCTGGTGGTGGCAGGCGCCGGGCGGATGGGCGGAATCCAGGCGGAAGCGCAGGCGCCGGCTGCTGATCCAGTCGAGCAGCACCAGCGGCGTCCCGCCGCGGAACGGCATCTTCAGGATCGCCAGATCCCATTTCAGCACATTGATCGTCAGTTCCGGCCGCACCCGGACGATCCAGGACAGGAAATCACCCAGCTCGTTCGGCACGCCCGGCATCGGATCGTCGGGTTCCAGCTTGATCCGGGTGTCGAAATCCCAGCCGATCAGCATCACCGTGTGGCGGGCATTCAGGATGGCCGCCTTGATCCGGGCGAAATAGGCGGCGGCGTCGATGATCACCGCCACGCGGTCCGCCGTCTCCATCCGCCAGCAGGTCCGGCCGGGCACCAGGATCGGATCGGCGCAGGGCTGGCCCAACTGACTGGCGGAACCCTGAAAATTGGGAGTTGGGCGGGCGGCGTCAGGCATCGCGGCCATATCGACCATTCCTTCCGGCGTCGTGGGCATCATCGCAAGGGCGACAGCGGAGCCGCTGCCGCGCCTTGGATGAACCCGCGAAGCCTCAGGACGGTTCCCGCGCCGCGCTCAGCCCGGCCGGAATCGCAGCTGCATGCGATGGCGGTAGGTCTCGCCGGGATCGAGCCGGGCCGAAGGGAAATGGCCGATGTTCGGGCTGCCGGGGAAGCGCTGGCTTTCCAGCGCCAGCCCGGCGAAGCGGCAGTAGGGCTGCCCGCCCTTGCCGACGATCTTCTCGCTGAGATAGCCGCCGGTGTAGACCTGCAGGCCCGGCTGGTCGGTCGCCAGCTCCATCCGCCGGCCGCTGGCCGGATGCTCCAGCAGCGCCACCGGCCGCAATTCCCCTGCCGGCCCCTCCAGGCACCAGTTGTGGTCGAAGCCGAAGCCGCCGACCGCCTCCAGCGCCTCATCCAACCTCACCCCGCCGCGCAGGTCGAAGGGGGTGCCGTCCACAGGCCGCACCTCCCCCGTCGGGATCAGGTCGGCGCCGACCGGCGTGGTGAAGCCGCCCTGCACCGTCAGCCGGTGGTCGCGCAGGTCGCCGGAGCCATGCCCACCGAGGTTCCAGTAGCTGTGGTGGACGATGTTGACGATGGTCGGCCGGTCGGTCGTCGCCGTCATGGCGATGTCCAGCACCCCGTCGTCCGTCAGACGGTAGCGCGTCGTCGCCGTCAGCGTGCCGGGATAGCCCTGGTCGCCATTGGGAGACTCAAGCGTGAAGGTGACGGCGTTCTCCGCCTCCTCCACCTGTGCGTCCCAGATCCGCCGGTCGAACCCGTCCGGCCCGCCATGCAGCTGGTTCGGCGGCTCGTTGACGGCCAGCGCATGGCGCACCCCGTCCAGTGTAAAGGCCGCCCCACCGATGCGGTTGCCGTAGCGGCCGCAGGTGGCGCCGAAATAGGCGTCGCTCGCCAGGTAATCGGCCACCCGGTCGAAGCCCAGCACCACGTCCGCCTTAGCCCCGTCATGGCCGGGAACCAGCATCCGCACCAGCCGGGCGCCATGGGCGACAATTGTTGCCTCCAACCCGCCGGCGGAGAGGGTGAAGCCCTCCACCGGACGGCCCTCAATGGTGTCGAACAGAAACCTCTCGATGGGCATCATGCCTCCGCCGGTTCGCCGCCGCGGCCGGCCCAGACCACCAGCAGGCCCTTCTGCAACAGGATGAAGACGAACAGCAGCACGCCGATGGCGATCTTGGTCCACCAGCTGCTGAGCGTGCCGTCGAAGGTGATGTAGGTCTGGATCAGCCCCTGGATCAGCACGCCGACGAAGGTGCCGACGACATAGCCGTAGCCGCCGGTCAGCTGCGTGCCGCCGATCACCACCGCGGTGATGGTGTCCAACTCCACCCCGGTCGCCGCCAGCGAATAGCCGGCCCCGGTGTAGAGCGAGAAGACGATCCCCGCCAGCCCGGCCAGCAGCCCGGACAGCCCATAGACCGCCACCGTCGTCCGCCCGACCGGCACGCCCATCAGCTCCGCCGACTGGCGGTTGCCGCCCAGCGCATAGAGGTTGGCGCCGAAGCGCGTCCAGTGCGCCAGCACCACCGCCGCGACCACCACCCCCAGCATCAGCAGCGCCGGCAGGCTCAGCTTCAGCCCGAAATCGAAGCGCAGCGCCATGTCGTTCAGCTCGCCATAGAGCGGGTGGTTGATCGGCACGGAGTCGGTGGTCAGGACGAAGCCCAGGCCGCGGGCGATGAACATGCCGGCCAGCGTGACGATGAAGGGCGGCATCTGGAAGACATGGATCACCCCGCCCATCGCCGCGCCGAAGCCGCCGGCGGCGATCAGCGCCACGGCGAAGGCCGGAACCGGGTGCCAGCCGCCATGCTCGATCAGCACGGCCAGCAGCACGGTGGTGAAGCCGATCACCGCGCCCACCGACAGGTCGATGCCGCCGGACAGGATGACGAAGGTCATGCCGACCGCGGTGATGCCGAGAAAGGCGTTGTCGGTCAAAAGGTTGGCCACCACCCGCCAGGAGGCGAAGTTGGGAAACTGCGTAGCACAGATCAGGAATCCCACCACCAGCACGGCGGTGGTGACGATCAGCGGCAGAAAGCGCTGGAGTGCACCGGTCATGGTTTCGCCCCTCCGCTGGTCGGCGCCACCGGCGGCTTGACCGTCCCGATCGGCCGCGCGCCCTTCGGCCGCGGCAGGAACAGGGTCAGCGTCGGCGATTGCAGCAGCAGGACGACCAGCAGGACGCCCGCCTTGACGATCAGGTTGAATTCCGGCTTGAAGCCGCTCAGCAGGATGCCGGTGTTCATCGACTGGATGATCAACGCGCCCACCACCGACAGCACCAGCCCGAACCGCCCGCCGAGCAGCGAGGTGCCGCCGACCACCACCGCGAGGATGGCGTCCAGCTCCAGCCACAGCCCGGCATTGTTGGCGTCGGCGCCGCGGATGTCGGCGGTGACGATCAGCCCGGCCACCGCCGCGCACAGCCCGCACCAGACATAGACGGCGACCAGCACCACTGGCGTATTGACGCCGGCCCCGGCGCTGGACAGCCGGTTGATGCCGACCGCCTCGATCATCAGCCCCAGCGCCGTCGCCCGCACCAGCAGAGCCGTCACCGCCAGCACGACGATGGTCAGCACCACCGGCATCGGCACGGTCAGGAAGGACCCGCTGCCGATGAAGGCGAGCGCCGGGCTGGTGAAGGTGACGATCTGCCCCTCCGTCACCAGCTGGGCGATGCCGCGGCCGGCGACCATCAGGATCAGGGTGGCGATGATCGGCTGGATGCGCAGGACCGCCACCAGCAGCCCGTTCCACAGCCCGCACAGCAGCCCGGCGGCCAGCGACGCCGCCAGCACCGCCGGCAGGCTCCAGCCCGCCCCGGTCATGGTGGCGGCGATGGCGCCGGAGATCGCCATGACGGCACCGACCGACAGATCGACTCCGCGGGTGGCGATGACCATCGTCATGCCGATGGCGAGCAGCGCCACCGGGGCGCCGCGGTTCAGCACGTCGATCAGGCTGCCGAACAAGCGGCCGTCCTGCAGGCGGATCGCGAAGAAATCGGGAAACAGCAGCCAGTTGGCCAGCAGGACGGCGAACAGCGCGCCATATTGCGGCAGGTTGCGCGCCGGGCCGGGGGCGGACAGCGTCATTGCCGCACCTCTGCACCCGATCCGGCTGTAACAGGCGTCTCCGACGCGATGGCATTGGGCGTCTCCGACGCGATGGCGGCGACGATGCGCTCCACGCTGACCTCCCCTCCCCTCAGTTCCGCCACATGGCGGCGGTCGCGCAGCACGACGACGCGGCGGCTGTAGGCGACGATCTCCTCCAGCTCCGACGAGACGACCAGCAACGCCATGCCGTCGGCGCACAACCGCTCGATCAGGCGGATGATCTCGGCATGCGCCCCGACATCGATGCCGCGCGTCGGCTCGTCGAGGATCAGCAGCCGCGGCTCGGTCGCCAGCCAGCGCGCCAGCAGCGCCTTCTGCTGGTTGCCGCCCGACAGCAGCTGGATCGGCCGCTCGGCGTCCGGCGTGCGGATGTCGAGCAGGCGGATGAAGCGGTCGGCGATCTCCTCCTGGCGGTGGCGCGGGATCGGCTTCAGCCAGCCCTGCCGCGCCTGGAGCGCCAGGATGATGTTCTCGCGCACCGACAGCTCGCCGACGATGCCCTCCTTCTTGCGGTCCTCCGGGCAGAAGCCGAAGCCGAGCCGCACGGCGTCGCGCGGCCCCTTCAGACGCACCGCCTGCCCGTCCACCGTCGCCTCGCCCCTGTCGGCGCGGTCCATGCCGAAGACCAGCCGCACCGTCTCGGTGCGGCCGGAGCCCAGCAGTCCAGCCAGCGCCACCACCTCGCCGGGGCGGATGTCGAGGTCGAAGGGCTCGACGCTGCGCGACTTGCCGAATCCCTTGAAGCTTGCCAGCGGCGGACGGCTGTCCACCTCCGCCGGGCCGAGGTCGATGCGGTGGGCCGCCGCTTCCAGTTCCCGCCCCAGCATCATGGCGACGAGGTCGAGGCGCGGCAGGTCCGCCGTGCGCCGCTCGCCGACCAGCCGGCCGTTGCGCAGCACGGTGATGCTGTCGCAGACCTCATAGACCTGATCGAGGAAATGGGTGACGAACACGATGCCGATCCCGCGCGAGCGCAGGGTGCGCATCACCTTGAACAGCACCGCCACCTCCTGCGCGTCCAGGCTGGCGGTCGGCTCGTCGAGGATCAGCACCTTGGCCGACATGTCGACCGCGCGGGCGATGGCGACGATCTGCTGGGTGGCGACCGAGAAGCGGCCGAGCGGGGCCGTCACGTCGATGGACAGGCCGTAGGGCTGCAGCACCGCCCGCGCCCGCCGCCTCATGGCGCCGCGGTCGACCAGCCCCCAGCGCATCGGCTGGCGCCCCAGGAACAGGTTTTCCGCCACCGACAGGTTCGGCAGCAAATTGACCTCCTGATAGACGGTGCCGATGTGCAGGCGCTGCGCCTCCTCCACCCCGCGCGGCGCAATTTCCCGCCCCTCCAGCGCCACGGTGCCGCCGTCACGCAGGTAGACGCCGGTCAGGGTCTTGATCAGGGTCGATTTTCCGGCGCCGTTCTCGCCCAGCAGGGCATGGATCTCGCCATGGCGCAGGGTGAAATCGACGCCGTCGAGCGCCTGGACGCCCAAAAACGCCTTAGACAGCCCGCGGATCGCCAGCAGCGGCCCCGAGGAGGATGCGGAAGGGGGAGCGGTGGATGCCGTCATGGCGGACCTCGCCGGATGCGCAAGAAAAACAAATGGGCGGCGGATAGGCCCTCTCCCGCCCCGGGAGAGGGAGGGGACCCGCGCCGTCAGGCGTGGGGAGGGTGAGGGGTGATCCAAGGAACCTGAAGCGCATGGCCCCGAAGCGCATAGCTTCGTGCCCACCCCCTCACCCTTCCCAAGCTTCGCTTGGGCCCCTTCCCTCTCCCGGGACGGGAGAGGGAGCCCTCCCGCAACCCTCAACCCGGATCAATAAGCGTCCTTGCGGCGCTCATACTCGGCCTTGGCGGTGTCCGGGGTGAACAGCGCCGATTCCGTCTGGATCCACTTCGGCGGGGCCTTGCCGTCCTTCTTGAAGGCGATCAGCGCGTCATAGGCCGGGCCGGCCATGTTCGGCGTCAGCTCGACCGTGGCGTTCGCCTCGCCTTCCGACATCGCCTTGAAGATGTCCGGCACGCCGTCGATCGAGACGACCAGGATGTCCTTGCCCGGCTTCAGGCCGGCTTCCTTGATCGCCTGGATGGCGCCGACGGCCATGTCGTCGTTGTGGGCGTAGACGGCGCAGATGCCCTTGCCGCCATTCTCGGCCTTGATGAAGCTTTCCATCACCTCCTTGCCCTTGGCACGGGTGAAGTCGCCGGACTGGGTGCGGACGATCTTCATCCCCGGATTCTTGGCGACGATCTCGTCGAAGCCCTTCTTGCGGTTGATGGCCGGCGACGAGCCGACGGTGCCCTGCAACTCGACCACCGCGCACTTGCCGCCGGTCTGCTTGGCCAGCCATTCGCCGGCCACCCGGCCCTCATGCACGGTGTCGGAGGTGACGGCGGTCATGTAGAGGCTCTGGTCCTTGGTCTCGATCTGGCGGTCGAGCAGAACCACCGGGATCTTGGCCTCCTTGGCCTCCTTCAGCACCGAATCCCAGCCGGTCGCCACCACCGGCGCGATGAAGATCGCGTCGACACCCTGGGCGACGAAGGAGCGCACCGCCTTGATCTGGTTCTCCTGCTTCTGCTGGGCGTCGGAGATCTTCAGGTCGATGCCGCGCTTGTCGGCCTCGGCCTTGGCGGTCTTGGTCTCGGCCGCGCGCCAGCCCGATTCGGAGCCGATCTGCGAGAAGCCGACCACCAGCTTCTTGTCGGCGGCCTGGACGGCGCCGAGCCCGATGAACAGGGCCGCGGCGGCGGTGGCGGCGGAGATCACCCATTTCCTGGACATCCGAATCACTCCCTGAGTGTTTATGGCGAGGTTTTTGCGGTGCGCGATGGACGAGGGGCAGGCGATGGGACGGGGCGCTGGAAGATCGTGATCGCGGCCCGGTCCGGAATTGTTCGTCATGCCTACTTTAAGTACGCAGAACCATAACTGTCCAATACGATTCTTGACCGATGCGATGCTGAAAAGGATATGGCCGGCCAAAGTGGCGGCCAAAAACTCGGCCAAATCCGGTCAAAAAAACGGCCGGGCAGCGGAGTGCCGCCCGGCCGTGAGATGACCCCGTTCCAGCTTGGACCGGGGCCGACGCACCCGAGGGAGAGCGCGCCGGGACGCAACCACCGCGGCGGGATGGAGAGAAACGCCGCAGCGGCGCGAAGCCGAAGGAGACGAAAAGGCCAGGACGTCGGTCGGCCTTTCCAGAACGAACGGTTCTTAGAAGGCCAGATCGGTCCGGATGATGAAGATGTCGCCCTTGTCGCTGTTGGCGGCGACGTCGGAGCTGAGCTTGAAGTGGTTGTATTCCGGGGCGAGGCTGAAGCCGGGAGCGACGACGTACTTGGCGCCGACGGTGATCAGCTCGAACTTGCTGCGGCCGCGCACCGTCAGGTCGCCGGCGTCCTTGGCGTTCAGGTAGCCGACGCCCAGCGTGGTGGCGCCGAAGGTGTACTGCGCGCCGGCGGTCCAGACGTCCTGCTTCTCGCGGCTGACGATGGCAGCGCTGGATTTGGCATAGCCGCTGTCGCCCGACCAGGCATAGCTGCCGCCGATCTTGAAGCCGGCATAGGCCAGCGTGAGGCCGGCATGGGTGGAGGACAGCTTGTCGAACTGCTGCGCCGGGGTGGTGGTGGAGTTCTTGGCCTCGCCGCCCAGGTAGAACAGGCTGCCGTTGACCGCCACGCCGCCCAGCGTGTTGGTGTAGGTGCCGCCGACCTCGTACACGTCGCGATAGGCGCCGGTGCGGTTGGCCGAGGCGAGCGCCAGCTTGGAGCGGTTGACGTCGGTGTTGCTGCTGTCCGACGCCGGCTGGTAGGAGGCGCCGAGCTTGAAGCCGGCGATCTCCGGCGTCCAGTAGGTGGCGCGGGTGGCGCTGTTGCCGGAGATCAGCGCACGGATGTTGCCGATGGTGACCGGCGCGTTGGCCGCGCTGTTGCCGAGCCAGGACGGGAAGGAGCCGTCGACGCCGCCGGTGCCCCAGTCGGACGGGGCGATGATGCCGCTGTCGTCGGACGGACCGTTCTCGACGCCCAGATGCAGAACGCCGAAGCCGCCGTTGACGAAGATGAAGGCGCGGTCGTTGGTGACGGTGCGGGCGTTGTTGGTGCCGTTCTCCGCCAGCAGGCGGATGCGGGCGCCGTATTCCAGCCCGTTGTCGGCCTTGGCCTTCGGCGTCACCAGCAGGCGCAGGCGGTTGCGGAACTCGGTGTTGCGCTGGCCGGAGTCGCGGTCCTGGTTGACGTAACCGCCTTCGAAATAGGCGTCGCCGCCCAGCATGATGTCGAACTTCGATTGGGCGGAAGCCGAACCGGCCGCCGTGACACAGGCGAGCGAAAGGGTGGCTGCGCCAAGCAGCAGAGCTGATCTCACCATTTGCGTTTCCTCTAAATGCGGTTTGTTTTTGCTTCGATGCACTGGGTGGGAGCGATGCTTCGGCGATGCGCTGGACGCACGCCCTGCCCGACCGTCAGGCCCGGCGCAGGGCCGGGTCCGACGGTGTACTCTGCGTCAGCGCTCCCTCCGACGCAGCCGTTGCGGGTTGCTGGTGCCGGTCGGTCCCGGCCCCGGTCATCTTGGACCGGCGATCACTCCTGTCCCAAAGTCCCGTCGACCCGGCGCCACAGCCCGAGCGGGTTGCCGTCGCGCAGGGCTTCGGGCAGCAGCTCTGTGGGAATGTCCTGGTAGCAGACCGGGCGCAGGAAACGGCGGATCGCCAGCGTGCCGACCGAGGTGCTGCGCGGGTCCGAGGTCGCCGGGAACGGGCCGCCATGCACCATCGCGTGGCAGACCTCCACCCCCGTCGGCCAGCCGTTTGCCAGGATGCGCCCGGCCTTGCGCTCCAGCGTCGGGATCAGCCCGGCCACCGCGGCCTTGTCCGCCCCATCCATCTGCAAGGTTGCCGTCAGCTGCCCTTCCAGCCTTTCCGCCACCGCCGTCATCGCCGCCACATCGGGGCAGCGGATCAGCAGCGAGGCGGCGCCGAACACCTCCTCCTGCAACTCAGGATCGGCCAGGAAGGCGTCCGCCGTCGTGGTGAAGAAGGCCGCCTGCGCCTGGTTCGGCCCGTTGCAGGCCAGACCGCGCGCCAGAGTCTCCACCTCGCCGCTGCCGGCCAGCTTGGCGACACCGCTGTCGAAGGCGGCATGGATGCCCGGCGTCAGCATGGTCGAGGCGGCGCTGCCGCCGAGGGCCTCCACCGCCGCGGCGACGAAGCGGTCGAGGTCCGGCCCGTCCACCGCCAGCAGGATGCCGGGGTTGGTGCAGAACTGCCCGGCGCCCATGGTCAGCGACGCCACGAACGCCTTGCCCAGCGCCTCGGCGCGGGACGCCAGCGCCGCCGGCATCAGGAAGACCGGGTTGATGCTGCTCATCTCGGCATAGACCGGGACCGGTTCCAGCCGTTTGGCCGCCACCCCCATCAGCGCCAGCCCGCCGCCGCGCGAGCCGGTGAAGCCGACCGCCTTGATGCGTGGATCGGCGACCAGCGCCGTGCCGATCTCGTTGCCGGTGCCGAACAGCAGGGAGAAGACGCCCTCCGGCAGGCCGCAGGATGCCACCGCCGCCTGGATGGCGCGGCCGACCAGCTCCGAGGTGCCGGGATGGGCGCCATGGCCCTTGACCACCACCGGGCAGCCGGCGGCGAAGGCGGACGCGGTGTCGCCGCCGGCCACCGAGAAGGCGAGCGGGAAGTTCGACGCGCCGAACACGGCGACCGGCCCCAGCGCGATGTGGCGCTGGCGGATGTCGGCGCGCGGCAGCGGCGTGCGCGCCGGCATGGCCGGGTCGATGCGGGCCTCGACCCAGCTTCCCTCGCGCACCACCTGGGCGAACAGGCGGAGCTGGCCGACGGTGCGGCCGCGCTCGCCCTCCAGCCGGGCGCGCGGCAGGCCGCTCTCGGCCATGGCGCGGACGATCAGCTCGTCGCCGATGTCGAGGATGTTCTGGGCGACCGTCTCCAGGAAGGCGGCGCGCTGCTCCAGGCCGGTCTCGCGGAAGGCGTCGAAGGCGGCCCAGGCCAGCGCGCAGGCGCGCTCCACCTCGGCGGCACCACCGCCGCCGAAGACGGGCTCCAGCGCCTCGCCGGTGGCGGGGTCGAAAGCGCGGAATTCGCCCTGGCTGCCGCGGTGGGCCTTGGCGCCGATCAGCATCTCGCCGGTGATGGTCATCTCGGATCTCTCCTTAACTCGAACGCCGCAACCTGAGTGCCACTCAGCGCGCCCAGCGCATCACGAGCGGATCGAGACGCTTGGCGGCGTCCAGCAGGCCGTCGCGGCTCATCGGGTGCGGGTTGGCCGTCGGGTGGCGCATGGCGTCGGACGCGATGATGCCGCCCTCCTTCATCAGGATCTTGGCGGTGGCGATGCCGCACTGGCGGTTCTCGTGGTTGATCAGCGGCAGCCAGCGCCCATAGGCCGCCACCGCCGCCTCGCGGTCGCCCGCCAGATAGGGATCGACGATCTGGCGGATGCCGTCGGGATAGCCGCCGCCGGTCATCGCCCCCGTCGCCCCGGCGTCGAGGTCGGCCAGCAGGGTGATCGCCTCCTCGCCGTCCCACGGCCCCTCGATGGCGTCGCCGCCCAGTTCGATCAGGGTGCGCAGCTTGGCCGCCGCCTGCGGCACCTCGATCTTGAAGTAGGAGACCTGCGCGATCTCCCGCGCCATCCGCGCCAGCAGCGGCGCTGACAGCGGCGTGCCGCTGACGGGGGCGTCCTGGATCATGATCGGGATGTCGATGGCATCCGACACGCGCTGGAAGAACTCGACAATGCCGGCTTCCGGCACGCGGATGGTGGCGCCGTGGTAGGGCGGCATCACCATCACCATCGCGGCGCCGAGATCCTGGGCGCGGCGGCTGCGGTCGGCGCAGGCGCGGGTGCTGAAATGGGTGGTGGTGACGATCACCGGCACCCGACCGGCGACATGGGCGAGAATGGTCTCCATCAGCAGCGTGCGCTCGTCGTCGGTCAGCACGAACTGTTCGGAGAAGTTGGCGAGGATGCACAGGCCGGTGGAGCCGGCGTCGATCATGAAATCGACGCAGCGCTTCTGGCCGTCGAGGTCCAGTTCTCCCGCTTCGGTGAAGATGGTGGGGACGACGGGGAAGACGCCGCGATAGGGGCGGGCGCTGGACGGCATGGCGGTAAGGTCCTTCCTCGAAATCGAATCGACAGTCAGCGCAACGGAGACCCGAACTGTCCGGGCGGCAGGCCGCGGACGCCAGGGTCGCACTCAAACAGCGACCCGGCCAGCGGCTCGTCCGGCCGGCCGTGCGCCGCGGTGGTGATGAACAGCCGGTCCAGATCCGGACCGGCGAAGACGCAGGAGGTGACACGCGACACCGGCAGGGCGATGGCGCGGTCCAGCGTGCCGTCGGGGCGGAAGCGGCTGACGCGGCCACCGTCCCAATGGCAGACCCACAGCCCGCCCTCGGCGTCGCAGGTCATGCCGTCGGGATAGCCGTCGGCCTCGGTGAAGCGGATGTGGACGCGCTTGCCCGACAGGCTGCCGTCGGCGCCGATGTCGAAGGCGTAGATCGTCCGCGCCGCGCTGTCGGTGTGGTAGATCGTCCGCCCGTCCGGCGCCAGCGCCGGCCCGTTGGCGACGGTATAGCCCTCGTCGACCGGCGTGACGGCGCCATCGGTGTCGATGCGGTAGAAGCTGCCGGCCGGCGCCTCCTCCGCATCGTCCATGCTGCCGACCCACAACCGGCCGTCGCGGTCGGCCTTGCCGTCGTTCAGGCGGTTGCCCGGCTTGTCCGGCTCGATCCGCGCGATCTCCCCGGCGACGACCGCCCGGCCCGGCTCCAGCCGCAGCCGGACCACCCGGCGCGAGCGCAAGCCCGCGATGAAGCCGTCGCCGTCGGCGCTCTCCACCAGCCAGCAGGCGGCGTCATCGAGATCCCACCCGGCCTGCGAGCCATCGGACAGGCCGTGGCGCAGGATGCGGGATCCGCGGATATCGACGAAATAGACGGCATCCTGCCGCGGGGACCAGAGCGGACCTTCCCCAAGCACAGCCCGGGCCTGCCAGACGCAACGCGCTTCCTGCGCCATCCCGCTTAACTCCCCCTCGCTTCGCTCTTCTCGTCCCGGAGTTCGCCCCCGGCAAATCGCCGCCACCGGTGAATTTTTAAATTTGTTGACGGCGCAAACGATAAGAGGCCTCTTGATAATCGTCCAATACGAAGATCGGCGCTTGCGATACCAAATGTCGTATCCCGACGTCTGCTATCAAGTCGCCGTGCCCCATCGGAGGCCGCACCCCCGTGACCCCCCAACGCTTTCCGCCGAACTGGTTCCAGAAGGCGCGGCTGAAGCTGCGCCATCTCCAGCTGTTCGCGGCACTCGACGAACACCGCAACCTGCACCGCGCCGCCGCCAGCCTGAACATGTCGCAGCCCGCCGCCTCCAAGCTGCTGGGCGACCTGGAGGAGACGCTGGGCATCGAGCTGTTCGACCGCCATGGCCGCGGGATCGAGCCGAACTGGTACGGCAGCCTCATGATCCGCCACGCCCGGATGATCCTCAGTGAGTTGCAGGAGACGGGCGAGGAGCTGAACGCCCTGCTCGCCGGCCACAGCGGCCGGGTGTCCATCGGCACCGTCATGGCCCCGGCGGTGGAGCTGGTGGTGCCGGTCATCAGCAGCCTGACCCGCGACCATCCCAACCTGAAGGTCGCCGTGGCGGTGGAGACCAGCGACGTGCTGGCCGACCGGGTCCACCAGGGGGTGATGGATTTCGCCATCGGCCGCCTGCCCGGCCATTACGATCCCACCGCCTTCGAGTATCAGGAGATCAGCAGCGAGGAGCTGTGCTTCATCTGCCATGACACCAACCCGCTGCTCCGGCTCGGCCGTCCGCTGACCGCGGCGGATCTGTCCGACGCCACCTGGATCCTCCAGCCCGTCGGCACCCTGCTGCGCGACCGGGTGGAGGCGCTGTTCCGCGCCGAGGGCGCCCGGCTGCCGCACAAGGTGATCGAGAGCGCATCGCCGGTCATTTCCATGGCGATGGTGGCGGAAACCGAGTCGATCACCGTCTTCGCCCGCGCGCTGGCCCAGGTGTTCTCGCCCAGCGGCTGCTGCGCGATCATGCCCTTCCACAAGCGTTTCAGCGTCGAGCCCTACGGCATCTTCTGGCTGAAGGACCGGCCGCTGTCGCCCGGCGCCCGCACCGTGCTGTCGGCCGTCCGCGCGGCGTCTGAACTCAAGATGCGCCTCGTCGCCGCCGCCTCCCCCACCACTGCCGCAGCACGGTGAAGACCGATACCGAAATGCATATCGATTTGCCGAATAATCATATTTGACAGTTATGGGAAAAGGGAGGATTGCTAGGGACACCAACCATCGCGTCCCACGCCATCCGCGCCACAGAACGCGGGGGCGGCGTATCGCGTGCCGTAGTAACGGGGAGGATTCCGGTCCATGTCGTCCGCCAAGCGCACTTCCTTCACTTCGAAATTCGCCGGCCTCGCCGTCGGCATCCTGGTCGCCACCGCCGCCGCCGTCCCGGCCATGGCCCAGGACAAGCCGACCGTCGGCATCGCCATGCCGACCAAGTCGTCGGCGCGCTGGATCGACGACGGCAACAACATGGTCAAGTATTTCCAGGAAAAGGGATACAAGACCGACCTGCAATATGCAGAGGACGACATCCCCAACCAGCTCGCCCAGATCGAGAACATGGTCACCAAGAACGACAAGGTTCTGGTGATCGCCGCCATCGACGGGACGACGCTGACCGACGTGCTGCAGAAGGCGGCCGAGCGTGGCGTGAAGGTCATCGCCTACGACCGCCTGATCCGCGGTTCGGCCAACGTCGATTACTACGCCACCTTCGACAACTTCCAGGTCGGTGTCCTCCAGGCCTCCTACATCGAGAAGGCGCTCGGGCTGAAGGAGGGCAAGGGCCCCTTCAACATCGAGCTGTTCGGCGGCTCGCCCGACGACAACAACGCCTATTTCTTCTACAACGGCGCCATGTCGGTGCTGCAGCCCTACATCGACAGCGGCAAGCTGAAGGTCGGCAGCGGCCAGGTCGGCATGGACAAGGTGTCGACCCTGCGCTGGGACGGCGCCGTCGCCCAGGCCCGCATGGACAACCTGCTGAGCGCCTATTACGGCAACAAGCGGGTCGACGCCGTGCTGTCGCCCTATGACGGCCTCAGCATCGGCATCATCTCGTCGCTGAAGGGCGTCGGCTACGGTTCGGCGGCGCAGCCGATGCCGGTCGTCACCGGCCAGGACGCCGAGGTGCAGTCGGTCAAGTCGATCCTGGCAGGCGAGCAGCGCTCCACCGTCTTCAAGGACACCCGCGAGCTGGCGAAGGTCACGGTGGGCATGGTCGACGACCTGCTGGCCGGCCGCACCCCGCAGGTCAACGACACCAAGACCTACGACAACGGCAAGAAGGTCGTCCCGTCCTATCTGCTGAAGCCGGTCAGCGTCGACTCCTCGAACTGGAAGCAGGTCCTGGTCGACGGCGGCTACTACAAGGAATCGCAGATCAAGTGAGTGAGCGGCGCGGGAGGGGGTGCCGACCGGCGCCCTCCCCCGCGCTCCGCCCAACAGCGGATCGGGCGTTCAGAGGTTCATAAATGGACAGCATTCTTGAGATGCGCGGCATCACCAAGACGTTTCCGGGCGTCAAGGCGCTCGACAACGTCAACCTCTCGGTCCGCGAGGGGGAGATCCACGCGCTGATCGGTGAAAACGGCGCCGGCAAATCGACGCTGATGAAGGTGCTGAGCGGCGTCTACCCGCACGGCACCTACGAGGGCGAGATCCGCTTCCGCGGCCAGCCCTGCGCCTTTCGCGGCATCGCCGACAGCGAGAAGCTGGGCATCATCATCATCCACCAGGAACTGGCGCTGGTTCCGCTGCTGTCGATCACCGAGAACCTGTTTCTCGGCAACGAGCAGGCGAAACGGGGCCGGATCGACTGGGTCGCCGCCACCGCCCGCGCGCGCGAACTGCTGCGCATGGTCGGGCTGACCGATTCGCCGGAGACGCTGATCACCGACATCGGCGTCGGCAAGCAGCAGCTGGTCGAGATCGCCAAGGCGCTGTCCAAGCAGGTCAAGCTGCTGATCCTGGACGAGCCGACCGCCAGCCTGAACGAGAGCGACAGCGACGCGCTTCTGGAACTGCTGCTGCGCTTCAAGGAGCAGGGCATCTCCTCCATCCTCATCTCGCACAAGCTGAACGAGATCGCCAAGGTCGCCGACCGCGTCACCATCCTGCGCGACGGCACCACGGTGGAGACGCTGGACTGCCACGACGCGCCGATCAGCCAGGACCGCATCATCAAGGGCATGGTCGGCCGCGACCTTGCCGACCGCTATCCGCGCCGCACCAGCAACCCGGGCGGCATCCTGTTCGAGGTGAAGGACTGGAGCGCCGACCACCCCATCCATGCGGGCCGCCGCGTCGTCAAGGACATCGACCTGCATGTCCGCCGCGGCGAGGTTGTGGGCATTGCCGGGCTGATGGGCGCCGGCCGCACCGAATTCGCCATGAGCCTGTTCGGCCGCTCCTATGGCCGCAACATCCGGGGGCAGGCCTTCCTCGACGGGCGCGAGATCGACGTCTCCACCATCAGCAAAGCGATGGGCAATGGCCTCGCCTATGCCACCGAGGACCGCAAGCATTACGGCCTCGTGCTGGACAATGACATCCGCCACAACGTGACGCTGGCCAATCTGGACGGTGTCGCCAAGCGCGGCGTCATTCACCACGAGCGCGAGATCGAGGTCGCCAACGACTTCCGCCGCCGCCTGCGCATCCGCTGCGCGGACGTGTTCCAGCAGACGGTCAACCTGTCCGGCGGCAACCAGCAGAAGGTCGTGCTCAGCAAATGGCTGTTCGCCGACCCCAAGGTGCTGATCCTGGACGAGCCGACCCGCGGCATCGACGTCGGCGCCAAATATGAAATCTACACCATCGTCAACCAGCTGGTGGCCGAAGGCCGCGGCGTCATCCTGATCTCCTCGGAACTGCCGGAGCTTCTGGGTGTGGCCGACCGCATCTATGTGATGAACGAAGGCGCCCTGGTCGCCGAGATGCCGGCGGCCGAGGCCAGCCAGGAAAAGATCATGCACGCCATCATGTCGTCCGCCTCGAAAGCCACGGCAGCCCGCGCCGCCGTCGCCGCCGCCGCCCGGGAGTCCCTGCAATGAGCGCCGAACTGAACCTGCCGGCCGCGCCGCCGCGCCAGGCCTCGATGGCCAAGTTCCTGAAGAGCCACATGCGCGATTACGGCATGCTGATCTCGCTGCTGGCGATCGTGGCGTTCTTCCAGTACATGACCAACGGCACGCTGCTGCAGCCGCTGAACCTGACCAACCTCGTCCTGCAGAACAGCTACATCGTCATCATGGCGCTGGGCATGCTGCTGGTGATCGTCGCCGGGCACATCGACCTGTCGGTGGGGTCCATCGTCGGCTTCATCGGCGCGCTGGCCGCCATCCTGATGGTGCAGTTCCACTGGCACTTCGTGCCCACCGCCATCGTCAGCCTGTTGGCCGGTGCGGCCATCGGCGCCGCCCAGGGCTACTGGGTCGCCTATTTCCGCATCCCGTCCTTCATCGTGACGCTGGCCGGCATGCTGGTCTTCCGCGGCCTCAGCCTCGCGCTGCTGGCCGGCCAGTCGGTCGGCCCCTTCCCGGTGGAGTTCCAGCGCCTCAGCTCCGGCTTCATCCCGGACATCTTCGGCACCGAGGGCTTCCACACCACCACGATGGTGCTGTGCCTCGCCACCCCGGCGATCCTGATCGCCTTCAGCGTCGCCGCCCGCCTGCGCCGCCACCGCTTCGCCATCGAACAGGAGCCGCTGGTCCTGTTCCTGCTGAAGAGCGCCGGGCTGTTCGCGGTGGTCGCCTATGTCGGCTGGCTGCTGTCCACCTACAAGGGACTGCCGAACGTCCTGATCATCATGGCGCTGCTGATCGGCATCTACGCCTTCGTCACCCGCGACACCACCATCGGCCGGCGCATCTACGCGCTGGGCGGCAACGAGAAGGCGGCCAAGCTGTCGGGCATCGACACCCGCCGCCTGTCCTTCTACACCTTCGTCAACATGGGCGTGCTCGCCGCACTCGCCGGCCTGATCTTCGCCGCCCGCCTCAACACCGCCACGCCGAAGGCCGGCGTGTCCTTCGAGCTGGACGTGATCGCCGCCTGCTTTATCGGCGGCGCCTCGGCCTCGGGCGGCGTCGGCCGGGTGACCGGTGCGGTGATCGGCGCCTTCATCATGGGCGTGATGAACAACGGCATGTCGATCGTCGGCATCGGCATCGACTGGCAGCAGGTGATCAAGGGTCTGGTGCTGCTCGCCGCCGTCTGCTTCGACGTCTACAACAAGGGCAAGGCCTGACGGCGGTCTTGTGACCGCCGCCGACCTTCCCCGACCGGACATATCGCCATGACGCTCCCCACCCTCGGACTTGTCGGTCTGGGAAAGATCGCCCGCGACCAGCACATCCCCGCCATCGCCGCCACCGGCCTGTTCAAGCTCGCCGCCGTGGTCAGCCCTGACGGTGCGACCGCTGAGGGCGTGCCGAGCTTCCGCTCCCAGGCCGACATGCTGGCGGCCCTGCCCGGCCTCGACGCCGTGGCGCTCTGCACCCCGCCCGCCGTCCGCCACGGCCTGACGGTCGAGGCCCTGCGCGCCGGCAAACATGTGCTGATCGAGAAGCCCCCCGCCGCCACCCTGTCGGAGCTTCATGATCTGGCGGCGGAGGCGGAGACCGCGCGCCGCACCCTGTTCACCGCCTGGCATTCGCAGTTCAACCCGGCGGTGGAGGAAACCCGCCGCCGGCTGGCAAATGCCGACATCCGCAGCGTCGCCATCACCTGGAAGGAGGATGTCCGGCGCTGGCATCCGGGCCAGGATTGGATCTTCGCGGCGGGCGGCTTCGGCGTCTTCGATCCCGGCATCAACGCCCTGTCGATCCTGACCGACATCCTGCCGGCCCCTGTCTTCGTCCGCGCCGCCGACCTGCATGTGCCGGCCAACCGCGACACCCCCATCGCCGCGACGCTGGAGATGGGTGCCGCCCCCGGCTCCCGCATCGGCCGCATCACCGCCGACTTCGACTTCCTCCAGCAGGGCGAGCAGACCTGGTCCATCGTCATCCACACCGCCGATGGCCGCCTCGACCTGACCCATGGCGGCACCCGCCTGTTCGCGGATGGCGTGCCGGTGCTGGCCGAGCCCGACACCGAGTACCAGCGCATCTACCGCCACTTCCACCGGCTGGTGACGGACGGGGCGAGCGACGTGGACGGCCGTCCGCTGTCACTGGTCGCCGACGCCTGCATGGTCGGCCGCTGGCACCGCACCGATTCCTTCGACTGGTAGCAGCCCCCGCGACAGGGTCCCGCAACAGGGCCCCACAACTGGGAGGTCCCCCGCATGCCCACCGCAGCCGGTATCAAACTCGGCACCCGCATCGGCCACCGGATCACCGCCGGCAGCGCCGGCATCCTGCTGTTCCTCGCCGCCGTCGCCGGTGTGGGCATCAATGCCCTGTCGGAGACGGAGACGGTGGTGCGCCGCAACGGCGTGCTGGCGGAACAGGTGGTCGATCTCGGGCGCATGCAGACGCTGATGCTAGACATGCGGCTGAAGACCGCTGCCTTCCTGCTGAACGGCCGCGACGAGGATGCCGAAGCCGTCGCCTCCCTGTCGGCGGAGGCCGCCAACCTCGTCGCCGCCGTCGACCGGCGCCTCTCCGGCAGCGGCGACAACGCTGCGGTGCAGCAGATGAAAGCCCGCGTCGCCCAGTATCGCGACAGCTTCGCCGCCGTCCGCGAGGCCCACGGCCAGCGCAGCGAGGCGGTGGCCGAGGTGGCGAAGTTCGGGTCGAAGCTTCAGACCATGCTCAGCACCATCCTGACCAACGCCAAGAGCGGCGGCAATGTCGAGGCCCTGAACCTCGCGGCGCAGGCGGCGATGCATGTCCAGGCCGCCCGCACCGTCGCCGCCCGCTTCCAGGGCGAGGGCAGCGCCGGCCTCGCCACCGCGACGAAGACCGAGCTGAAGACCGCCGCCCAGAATGGCGACGCCATGGCGAAGACGGTGACCGATCCGGCGCTGCGCGGTCTGGTGTCCGCCTTCCTCAAGACGCTCGACGGCTATGCCGCCGGCTTCGACCGGCTGGTGGAAACCACCCAGCGCCGCGACGCCCTGGTCAACGACACCCTGACCCCGCTCGGCACCGCCATCGGCGATCAGGCGCGCGGCCTGACCGACCAGGGCATCGCCGACGAGCAGCAGCTGCGCGCCGACACCACCGCCGACATCGCCGGCTACCGGCAGGCGATGGCCGGCGCGTCGGCCGCCGGGCTGATCCTCGGCCTTGCCGCCGCGGTGCTGATCGCCCGCAACCTGTCGCGCCCGGTGGTCGCCATGACCGACGCCATGACCCGGCTGGCCGGCGGCGACCGTTCGGTGACCGTGCCCGGCCTCGACCGCCGCGACGAGATCGGCGGCATGGCCAAGGCGGTGCAGGTCTTCCAGGCCGGGCTGATCGAGGCCGACCGCATGGCCGCCGACAAGGCTGCCGAGCATGAGGCCCGCGTCCGCCGCGGCGAGCGCATCGACCGCCTGACCCGCGAGTTCGAGCGGATGGTGGACAGCACGCTGGGCCGCGTCGCCAGCGCCGCCACCCAGTTGCAGTCCACCGCCCGGACCATCCAGTCGACCACCGACGAGACCAGCCGCCTTGCCGGCGACGCCGTCCGCAGCTCCGGCGAGACCACCGGCAGCGTCGAGACGGTGGCCGCCGCCGCCGAGGAGCTGGCCGTCTCCATCGTCGCCATCAGCCAGCATGTCGCCCACAGCGCCGAGGTGACCGAACAGGCGGTCGGCATCGCCCGCATCACCGACGAGACGGTGCGCAGCCTGACCGGCGTCGCCCGCCAGATCGGCGACGTGGTGCAACTGATCGGCTCCATCGCCGCCCAGACCAACCTGCTGGCGCTGAACGCCACCATCGAGGCGGCACGGGCCGGCGAGGCGGGCCGCGGCTTCGCCGTGGTGGCGAACGAGGTCAAGAGCCTCGCCGCCCAGACCGCGAAGGCGACCGAGGAGATCGAGGCCCAGATCGCCGCCGTCCAGCGCGTCAGCAGCGAGGCGGCCGGCGCCATCACCGAGATCGTCAAGGTCATCGGCGAGGTCAACGAGGTCTCCGGCACCATCGCCTCCGCCATTGGCGAGCAGCGGGCGGCGACCAGCGAGATCAGCGGCAGCATCCAGCGCGCCGCGCGCGGCACCCAGGATGTCCGCGACACCATCGCCGGCGTGACCCACGCCTTCCAGGCCACCAGCGACGCCTCGCGTCAGGTCAAATCCGCCGCCGACGGCCTGTCCGGCGAGGCCGACGACCTGCGCGGCTGCGTGTCGCGCTTCCTGGCCGACATGCGCGCGGCCTGATCCGACCACGGCCTTAACAAGGCCGAAGAGACGCAACCACAACTCCGGCGCCGGGCCTACGGTCCGCGCCCCAACCTGAAACCGGTGTCGATATGTCCGAGACGAAGCCCCCCTTCCCGCCCAACGCTGACGGTTCAGCCTCCGGTTCAGAACGGCGCCTGCGGTCGCGCGCGTGGTTCGACAACCCCGCCAACCCCGACATGACCGCGCTGTATCTGGAGCGCTACCTGAATTTCGGCCTGACGCGCGAAGAGCTGCAATCCGGCGCGCCGATCATCGGCATCGCCCAGACCGGGTCCGACCTCAGCCCCTGCAACCGCCACCATCTGGTGCTGGCCGAACGGCTGCGCGAGGGCATCCGCACCGCCGGCGGCATCGCCATCGAGTTCCCCGTCCACCCGATCCAGGAAACCGGCAAGCGGCCGACCGCCTCCATCGACCGCAACCTGGCCTATCTCGGCCTTGTCGAGGTTCTGCACGGCTATCCGCTCGACGGCGTGGTGCTGACCATCGGCTGCGACAAGACCACGCCGGCCTGCCTGATGGCGGCGGCGACCGTCAACATCCCGGCCATCGCGCTGTCGGTCGGCCCGATGCTGAACGGCTGGTTCCGCGGCGAGCGGACCGGCTCCGGCACCATCGTGTGGAAGGCGCGCCAGATGATGGCGGCCGGCGAGATCGACTATCAGGGCTTCATCGAGCTGGTGGCCTCCTCGGCCCCCTCGACCGGCTACTGCAACACCATGGGCACCGCCTCGACCATGAATTCGCTGGCGGAGGTGCTGGGCATGCAGCTTCCGGGCTCCGCCGCGATCCCCGCCCCCTACCGCGAGCGCCAGCAGGCCGCCTATGAGACCGGCAAGCGCATCGTCGAGATGGTGCGCCAGGACATCAAGCCGTCCGACATCCTGACCCGCGACGCCTTCCTCAACGCCATCGTCGTCAACTCCGCCATCGGCGGCTCGACCAACGCGCCGATCCACATCAACGCCATCGCCAAGCACATCGGCGTGCCGCTGACGGTGGACGACTGGCAGACCCACGGGCTGGGCGTGCCCCTGCTGGTCAACCTCCAGCCGGCCGGCGAGTATCTGGGCGAGGACTTCCACCGCGCCGGCGGCGTGCCGGCGGTGGTCGGCCAGCTGATGACCAAGGGGCTGATCCGCGAGGATGCGCCCAACGTCAACGGCCGCACCATCGGCGAGAACTGCCGCAACACCGAGATCCTCGACACCCGCGTCATCCACCCGATCGACGACCCGCTGAAGATCAACGCCGGCTTCGTCGTGCTGCGCGGCACCCTGTTCAACGCCGCCATCATGAAGACCAGCGTGATCTCCGACGAGTTCCGCGAGCGCTACCTGTCCAATCCCAAGGATCCGGAAGCCTTCGAGGGCAAGGTCGTCGTCTTCGACGGTCCGGAGGACTACCATCACCGCATCGACGACCCGTCGCTGGGCATCGACGCCTACACCATCCTGGTCATCCGCGGCGCCGGCCCCATCGGCTATCCCGGTGCGGCGGAGGTGGTGAACATGCGTCCGCCCGCCGAGCTGATCAAGCAGGGCATCCATTCCCTGCCCTGCATCGGCGACGGCCGCCAGTCCGGCACCTCAGGGTCGCCGTCGATCCTCAACGCCTCGCCGGAGGCGGCGGCCGGCGGCAATCTCGGCCTTCTGCGCAGCGGCGACCGCGTGCGGATCGACCTGCGCCGCGGCAGCGCCGACATCCTGATCTCCGAAGCGGAGCTTGCCGACCGCAAGGCCACGCTGGAGGCGGCCGGCGGCTACCCCGCCCCGCCGTCGCAGACGCCGTGGCAGGAAATCCAGCGCGGCATCGTCGACCAGCTGGACGAGGGCATGGTCCTGAAGCCGGCGGTCAAGTACCAGCGTGTTGCCCAGACGATGGGGATCCCGCGCGACAACCACTGAGGCCGAGCCTGTCGAGCCGCACGGCGCCCACCCGCATAGCAGTGGATGGGCGCTGGTGCGCTTCCATCACGTGCCGGACGCGGACCGCTCGGCCTCCGCCGCGTCGAAGGCCTGACGGGACCGTTCGATCTCCTGCCAGTTCTCCCTGATCCAGCCGGTGAACCCTTCGAGAGCCGGCAGCATCGTTTTGCCCATCGCCGTCAGCTCATATTCGACCCGCGGCGGCACCTCCGCGAAATAGCGGCGCAGAACGAGACCGTCCCGTTCCAGGTTCCGCAAGGTCAGGGTCAGCATGCGCTGCGAGATGTCTGGAATCCCGGTCCTGATCTCCGAAAACCGCAACGGCCTGGCGGGATCGAGCGCGAGGATGCTCATCACCAGGATCGTCCATTTGTCGCCCAACCTTGCCAGGACGCTGTTCGGCGCGCAGGGCGTGAGGACCGGTCCTCGCTTGGTTTCCTTGTAGGGCCGGCCATGGATCGTCTTTTCCAACAGTCACCTCCCTGTCACCGACTTACAAAATTGTGCCGTCTTGTGCGGTTTTCATAGCGGTGTCATTTCGTAACCCACAATGGTTACGAAGAGGAACTCATGATGGCCGACGAAAAGACGGTGCTGGTGTTCGGCGCCACCGGACAGCAGGGCGGAGCGGTTGCCAAAGCGCTTCTGGCCGAAGGCTGGCTGGTGAGAGCGCTGGTCCGCGACCCCGCCGGCACGAAGGCGAAGGCTCTGGCGACCGCCGGCATCGATCTTTGTCCGGGCGACTTTTCCGACCATGCCTCCATCGCCGCGGCGATGTCCGACGTCCATGGGGTCTTCAGCGTGCAGCCCAGTTCCGGGCAGGGGCCCGTCCACGGCATCACCGACGAGCAGGAACTTCGCTACGGCAAGGCCATCGCCGACCTTTCCGCGGCCTACGGCGTCCGCCACCTCGTCTACACATCCGTCGCCGCCGCCGGCAAGGGGGTCACCGGCCTCGGCCATTTCGACATGAAGACCGGGATCGAAGAGCATGTCCGGAGCCTCGGCATCCGCAGCACCATCGTGCGTCCTGTGACGTTCATGGAAATACTGATGCTGCCGGGCATGGGGCTCGACCATGGAACCTACTCGTTCCTGATGCGCCCCGATCAGGCGATGCAGTTCATCGCGGTCGACGACATCGGCAGGATCGTCGCGACGATCTTCTCGGGTCCGGACCGCTTCGCCGGCCGCACCATCGAGATCGCCGGGGACACCGTGACCGGCCGGGGATTGCAGGACGCTTTCAGCCGGGCTGCGGGCAGAACGATCACCTACAACCGCTTTCCCGACAGCCTCCTTGCGCAGAACCCGCTCCTCGGCCGGCTCGCCGAACTGGTCGACGACGGCCGCTGCGCGGGCGCCGTCGACATCCCGGCCCTCCGTGAGGAGTTCGGGAAATTGCTGAGTCTGGAGCAATGGCTTTCCGGTGCCGGCCAGCCGCTGTTCAAATCCGCCCTGGAGGCTTCGGGAGGGACCGTGGCGCTGCGGTAGTCGCCACACGGGATACAGTACAGCGTCCGGAACCGTTGTCCCCTCTGCCCTGTCCTACGACAATGTTCGCCTGACGCCGGGAGCTGCCAGATGACCGAGGCCGATCTTTCCGCCCTTTACCGCCGTTATATCGCCTGCCTGAACGACCGGGATTGGCAAAGCCTGGGGACTTTCGTCCATGAAGAGGTCCAGCACAATGGACGGAAATTCGGGCTGTCCGGCTATCGTGAGATGTTGGAGGCGGATGTCCGCGCAATCCCCGATCTGACGTTCAACATTGATCTTCTGGTCTCGCAGCCTCCCCATGTCGCGAGCCGCCTGCTGTTCGACTGCACCCCGAAAGGCCTTCTGTTCGATCTTCCCGTCAACGGCCGGAGGGTTCGGTTCAGCGAGAACGTCTTCTACCGGTTTCGTGACGGCCGCATCGACAGCGTATGGTCGGTCATCGACAAGGCGGCCGTCGCATCCCAGCTCTAGCGGGCTGCGGAGTTTCCGGAGGGCGGCGCCATCGACCCGACCTGTGGTCCCCCCACGCATCCCAGCAATGCCCCACCATTTCGTGTGACCTTTTGCGACCGCCCTTGACGTCCGCATCCCTTTGCCCACATAAGCCCATACGAAACATTCGGTCCCAGCCGTCCGACGGCCGCCGCACGGCGCCTCCGGCAGGGTTCCTTCCCAACCCGAGATCCGCATCGACGAGCGATGCACGCCCGTCCGGCAGCGTCGAATGCCGGCCTAAGTGAGACGTACGACAGAGGCATGACGTTTGATTCAAAGCGGCGCCGGATGGCGCCGAACAACCGCGCACGCAACCGCAACCCGCGTCCGCGTGATGACTTCGACGGCTCCCGCCCTCCGGCCACTCCGGTCCATGGCGGCGGCCCCACCGGCCCGGTTCCGGGCAAGGACGAGATCCTGTTCCTTCCGCTGGGCGGCTGTTCCCGCATCGGCATGAACATGGCGCTTTACGGCCATGCCGGCAAATGGCTGATCGTCGATGCCGGCGTCGCCTTCGTCGGCGACGAGATGCCCGGCATCGACAGCCTGATGGCCGATCCCGCCTTCATCGAAGAGCGGATGCAGGACGTCGTCGGGCTGGTGGTGACCCACGCGCACGAGGACCATATCGGCGCGATCCACCATCTGTGGCCGCGCCTGCGCTGCCCGATCTATGCCAGCCCCTTCGCCTCCCACATCATCCGGGACCGGCTGAAGGAAAAGGGCGCCCACCGCGCCGCCAAGGTGCAGACCTTCGAGATCGGCGACACGCTGACCATCGGTCCCTTCCGGATCGAGACCATCGCCGTCACCCATTCGATCCCCGAACCGATGTCGCTGGCGATCCGCACGGCGGCCGGCACGGTCCTGCACACCGGCGACTGGAAGTTCGATCCCAACCCGCTGGTCGGCCGCAGCACCGATTTCGCAGCCCTCAAGCGTCTGGGCGACGAAGGTCTGCTCGCCATGATGTGCGACAGCACCAACGCCGACGTGCCCGGCTCGACGGGATCGGAGGCCGACGCCCGCGCCGGCCTGATCGGCGCCTTCGCCAACCGCTCGGGCGCCATCGCGGTGACCGGCTTCGCCTCCAACGTCGCCCGCATGACCGCGGTGGCGGAAGCGGCGGCAGCGGTCGGGCGCAAGGTCGTTCTGGTCGGCCGCTCCATGCTGCGCATGGAAAAGGCGGCGCAGGCCTGCGGCTACCTCGACCATGTGCCGGACTTCATGGATGTCCGCGAGGCGTCCTGGACACCGCGCGACAACCTCGTGTTCCTGTGCACCGGCAGCCAGGGCGAGGAACGCGCCGCACTCAGCCGTCTGGCCCGCAACGAGCACCGCGACCTGTGGCTGGAAGAGGGCGACACCGTCATCTTCTCCGCCCGCGCCATCCCCGGCAACGAGGAGGCGCTGGCCGAAATCCACGAGCATCTGCGCGGCATGGGCGTCGAGATCGTCACCCCGGCCGATGCGCCGGTCCATGTCTCCGGCCATCCGAAGCGCAACGACCTCGCCCGCATGTACGGGATGGTCCGCCCGCGCTTCGCCGTCCCGGTCCATGGCACCATCGAGCATATGGAAGCCCACGCCCGTCTCGCCCGCAGCTGCGGTGTCGAACGCGCGCTGGTTCCGGAGGATGGCGACATCCTGCGCATCGCCAAGGAAGGCACCCGCGTCATCGGCCGCATCGAGCCGAAGCGCCTCGCCAACACCGGGCGGGAGCTGATCGCCTGGGTTCCCGCCGAACTGCCGGCGGAAGAGACGCTCGTCGCGGCGGCCTGATTGCCGCGGAAGCGCTGAACGGACAAAAGCGAACGGGCCCTGTGGAACACTCCACAGGGCCCGTTCGCATTTCTATGACACCTGAACCGTCATTCGGCCGGGGTGGCGACCATCGGAACCTCGATGGCGCGGGCCTGGAGCAGTTCCTTCCACTTGCGGAAGGCGGCGATCAGGATGATGAAGCCCAGCACCAGCATGATGATCGAGATGCCGGCGTTGAAGGGGTTGTAGCCCTTGGCGGCCTTGTTCAGATAGACGTTGGCGATCATCCAGTAGCCGGCGACGTTCACCGTGACGAACAGGTAGGCCAGCGGGACCAGGCAGGTCAGCATGTAGATCCGCTTCTGGGCCAGCCGCAGGATGATGGTGGCACCGATGATCAGGCCGACCGAGGCCATCAGCTGGTTCGACACGCCGAACAGGGCCCAGACCGAGTTGATGTCGCCCGACGTCAGCAGATACCCCCAGGCCACGCAGGCGATGACGCTGGCGATGATCGAACCGGGGACCCAGTCCAACCGCTTCATCGGGGCATAGACGTCGCCCAGCAGGTCCTGGATCAGGTAACGGGCGACGCGGGTGCCGCTGTCCACGGCGGTCAGGATGAACACCGCCTCGAACATCACGACGAACTGGAAGAAGTAGGAGGCGAGGCTGTTGAACCACGGCACGCGGGTGAAGATTTCGGTCATGCCGACCGCGAGCGTCACCGCACCGCCGGTCCGGCCGTAGAGGTCGAGGCCGATGTCCTGGCTCAGCCGCGGCAGGTCCACCACGCTCATGCCCAGGGCCTTGAAGGCGGCCGGAGCGGAGTTGATGGCGAAGTAATCGGCCGGGTGCAGAGCGGTGGCGGCGATCAGCGCCATGACGCCGACCAGGCATTCCGCCAGCATGCCGCCGAAGGCCACCGGACGGATGTCGCTCCACTTGTCGATCAGCTTGGGCGTGGTGCCCGACCCGATGAAGGCATGGAAGCCGGAGATGGCGCCGCAGGCGATGGTGATTGAGATGAAGGGCCAGACCGGGCCGTTCAGCACCGGGCCGCCGCCATGGATGAAGTCGGTCAGGGCGGGGAAGCGGATTTCCGGGTTGATGAAGACAACGCCGACGACCAGCGCGCCGAACACGCCGACCTTCATGAAGCTGGACAGGTAGCCGCGCGGGGTCAGCAGCAGCCACACCGGCAGGGCGGTGGCGAAGAAGGCGTAGATGGGCAGGATGACGGCGACCGTTTCGGCATGCAGCGTCAGCCACTCGCCCAGCAGCGTGCCCTGGATGTAGGGGCCGGCGAAGACCGAGGCGGCGATGGCGGCGATGCCGACCTGGGTGGCGCCCTTGGACGAGCCGGTGACCTTCTCGTACAGGCCGAGCGCGATGGCGATGGGGATCGTCATGAACACCGCGAAGGCGCCCCAGGCGTTGCGTTCCAGCGCATGGACGACGACCATCGACAGGCCGGCCATGGTGATGGTGATGATGAACAGCATCGCCAGACCGGTGCACCAGCCGGCCACCGGGCCGAGTTCGGCCTTGGCGACTTCGGACAGCGACTGTCCCTTGTGCTTCATCGAGGCGAACAGCACGACGGTGTCATGCACCGCGCCGCCGATGACGCAGCCGATCAGCAGCCACAGGAAGCTCGGCAGATAGCCGAACTGGGCGGCCAGCACCGGACCGACCAGCGGGCCGGCGGCGGCGATGGCGGCGAAATGCTGGCCGGCATTCACCCATTTCTTGGTGGGCACATAGTTCTTGCCGTCCGCCAGGATGTGGGACGGGGTGACTTCCGAATCGTCGGCACGGAGAACCTTGCGCACGAAGAACACGCCGTAGAAGCGGTAGCAGAGCGCAAGAATGCAGAGTGTCGCGATCACAAATGTTAGGGCGTGATCCATGACGGCTCTCCTGAAAGGGATATGCCGCCGGTGTAATCCCGCCGCGAAGTGCCGTGTGGTGGAATGCCGCGAGCGGCAGCCGGGACGTGCCGAGCGGCAGCCGGCAGGGGGCGAGCGGCGGCGCCCGAATGTCCCGCCGGCTGCCGCCCCGCTTATGCTCACTTGCCGCCGGTGACGTCCAGGAAGGTGCCGGTGATGAAGGAGGCTTCGGGGCCAGCCAGCCACAGGATCGCCCGCGCGACCTCCTCGGGCTGGCCGCCCCGTCCCATCGGGATCGAGTCCTTGACGCGGTCCACCCGCCCCGGCTCCCCGCCGCTGGCATGCATGTCGGTGTAGATGTGGCCGGGGCGGATACAGTTGACGCGGATGCCGTCGCGCGCGACCTCCTTGGAGAAGCCGATGGTGAAGGTCTCCAAGGCACCCTTGGAGGCGGCATAGTCGACATACTCGTTCGGGCTGCCGAGCCGGGCCGATGCCGACGAGATGTTGACGATCGCGCCGCCCCGCCCGTTGTGGCGATGCGACATGCGCTTGGCCGCCTGCTGCGCGCAGAGGATCGGGCCGATGGCGTTGACGGCGAAGATGCGCTGCATCCGCTCGAAGCCGAGATCCTCGGTCCGGCACTGCCGCGCCAGCACCGCGGCGTTGTTGACCAGAACGTCGATCCGGCCGAACTCGCGGTCGATTGCCTCGAACAGTGCGGCGACCTGCGCCGGTTCGGCACTGTCGGCGCGCACCGCCAAGGCCCGGCGCCCCAGGGCTTCGACATCCGCCACCACGGCATGGGCAGCGGCCTCGTCGGAAACGAAGCTGATCGCGACATCGTAGCCCTGGGCAGCGGCGAGCCTCGCGGTCGCAGCCCCCATGCCACGCCCGCCACCCGTTATCAGGATCAGCGGCGCCTGGGAAACTGTGGTCATCGAAAGGTTCTCCTTATGGCGGTGGAGCGGTCAGGCGGAACGCGGCAGGCCGGACTCGCCATGCGGTGCCGCGGCGGAAGCGTTCAGATACGGCCTCAGCATCAGGACGAGCGGAACGATCAGGGCGGCGGTCGCCGCCGAGGCCAGCACGCCGGTCGTCTGGCTGCTGTGGTCGGCGATGGCGCCGTAGAGGATCGGGGCAAGCCCGCCGGAGCCGATGACGCTGGTGTAGAAGACCGCGAAGGCCCGGCCGGTGTCGCCGTTGGACAGCTCCGGCACGGTGCCGTAGAGCACCGAGGAGGTGCCGTTGAGCACGATGCCGAGCAGCGGCAGCAGGATGAGGGTCGGCGTCAGCGAGGTGAGCAGAGTCGCCGCGATCAGCACGGCCGTGGCGGCTTCGGTCGCCATGACGCTGCCGACCACCCCCAGCCGCTCCCCGAGCAGGCTGCATGTCGCCTTTCCCAGAGCGCCGCCGATGAACAGCAGGGCCAGCGCCAGCCCGACCGTCGCCGAATCCCCGCCCTGGCCATGGATGAGGAAGGGCAGGAAGAGCAGATAGCCCATGCGGGTGGCGGTATCGAGCGCGCCGATCGCCGTCAGGATGCCGAAGCCGCCACGGCCGCGGCCCGCCGCCGCCGTCTTGGCGGCCCGGACGATGGGGGTCGCCGGCAACAGCGGCAGCAGGGCGGCCGACAGGACGATCCCGATGGCCGCCATCAGCCCCAGCACCGGCTGCCAGCCGACGGTCGGCAGCAGCACCGCGACCAGCGCCGGCAGTGCCGCCTTCCCGAGATCGCCTGAGAAGTTGTAGATGCCGAGCGGATGGCGCGATGCAGCGCCGTAGCTGACGGTGACGAGCATCGAGCCGCAGGGGTGCTGGATGCTCGATCCGATGCCAGCCAGGACAAGGCCGACGCACAGGCCCGGCAGGCCGAACGGCAACGCCATGATCAGCAGGCCCGCCGCCGCCAGGATGGTCGACAGGATCAGCGACGCCCGCGGCGACAGACCACGAAGAGCGCGGTCGGCCGGGATTTGCAGTCCTCCCATCGTTCCGGAATAAAGGGCGCGGATGACGGCAAGCATCGCATAGGACAGGCCGAACTGCGCCTGCCACACCGGCAGGAAGACATAGAGGGCGTCGGTGTACCCGTCATGCACCGCATGGGCAAGACACGCACCCGTCAGGCTTTTCTTCTTCTCCGTCCACCACTGTCTCGGATTCATCTTCATTGGCTTTCCCGGCGGCGCCACAGCCATTGCCCGGCTGATCTGAATGGGCAGGCAGGGTATACCCGTGATGTTTCATCGACTAGTATGGTTTGAATCACGGATAGCGTTCGTTTTCCTCACGGGTTTGCCCCAAAGGATCGCTCATGCGCCGCCTTCCTCCCCTGAACGCCCTGCGCATCTTCGAGGTCGCGGCCCGGACCGGCAGCTATGCCGAGGCCGGGGCCGAACTCGGCCTCACCCACGGTGCGGTGAGCCGGCAGATCGCCGCGCTGGAAAGCTGGCTCGGGCAGAGGCTGTTCACCAGGGAGGGGCGCCGCATGGTGGCGACGCCGATGGCGCGGATCTTCGCGTCCGAGGTCGGGCTGTCCTTCGACCGGCTGGCCGTCGCGGCGGAAGCCTGCGGCCGGCCCGATGCCCGCCGCATCCTGCGGGTCAGCGCCCCGACCAGCTTCGCCATGCGCTGGCTGATCCCGCGGCTCGGCCGCTACCACGCCGGCCATCCGCAGGTCGAGGTGGCGGTCACGACGGTTTCGACCGTGCTGGAGGAATTGCGCGGCGGCGTCGACGTGGCGATCCGGCGCGGCGTGGCAAGGGAGCATGTGTGGCCCCAGCACCGCGTCGTTCCGGTGCTGGACGATGTGGACACGCTGATCATGAGCCCGGCGCTGTTCGCGCAACGGCCGATCCGCAAGCCCGCCGACATCGAGGGCCACACGCTGCTGGCAAGCGAAACCCGTCCGGGCGATTGGACCGGCTGGCTCGATGCGGCGGGGCTCCAGCATCTGGCCGGGCATCCCCGCCAGATCTTCGATCACTTCTTCGTCACCCGTCAGGCGGTGGAGGACGGGCTCGGCATCGGGATCGGCCCACTGCCGATGCTGGACATCGACATCGCCAATGGACGGCTGATGACGCCGCTGCCCGACATCCGTGTTCCGAGGACGGGGTACGTGGCGCTGGTTCCACCCCAGGCCGATGCGGGGAAACTGGTCGCCGGCTTCGTCGACTGGCTGGTCGGAGAGGCGCAGGGACCGGTGTGACGGGCCGGACAGGGCTAGCGCATTTGGAATCGAAATTTCCATGCAAGGCACGTCCGTCATCCCCGCGAAGGCGGATGAGCGCTGACTTTCAGGATCCTGCCCATTCCCAACGGGCCAGCACCTCTTTCGGCGTCATCCCCGCGTAGGCGAGGATCCAGGCTTATCCATTGGTTCTGCTCGGAAAACACTGGATCCCCGCCTCCGCGGGGATGACGGTCGATAAGGGACGTGCTTGGCTTCGACGGATCAATTGTCCAAAGAAAATCGCCTGCACAATCCGGGTCGGCGGCATGGCCCCAAAACCGCTCGAGCCCCCGATTGCGCCGCTCGCGCCGCCAGGGCGCCGCTCGCCGGAAAGCGGCCCGGCGCTTGCCGCAACGGCGCTAGGGTGGGACGTCCCACAACGCCGCGCCGGCTTTCGCCAGAGATCTCCGATGACCGACACCTGCCCCCGCACCCCCCTGCGCAAGGCGCTTGCCAACCTGCGCCGCCTGTTCAACGACGACAGCTACGACCGCTACCGCGAGGCCCAGGCCCGCCTCGCCCCGGACGAGCCGCCGCTCGATCCCCGCTCCTTCAAGGCACGGCAGATCCTGATGACGCTGGGACGCGGCTGCTGCGGACGTTAGCCTGCTCCCCCGCACCGGGGCCGGGGCTGGGGCCGTGACCGGCCTCGGGGTTCAGTCCGGGCAGCCGCGCCCGGCTGCCGCTGCGCTCCGAATAGGCGCGGGTCAGTTCCGCCCCGAACAGGAAGATGACCGCGGAATAATAGACCCACAGCAGGATCAGCACGAAGGAGCCGGCCGCGCCATAGACCGTCACCACGCCGCTGGTGGCGATGTAGAAGCCGATCATGAACTTGCCCACCGCGAACAGGAAGGCATTCACCGCCGCCCCCAGCCAGACGTCGGCCCAGCGGATGTAGGTGTCGGGCAGGATGCGGTAGATCAGGGCGAACAGGCCGGTCAGCACCGTCCAGGACACTAGCACGTCGAACAGCCACAGCAGCGAGGGCATCGCCGGCAGATAGGCCGAGGCCCAGCGGCCGGCCGCCGCCAGACCGGCGCTGACCACCAGCGAGACGATCAGCAGGAAGCCGATGGCGCCGATCAGCGCCAGCGCCTTCAGCCGCACCCGCACCAGCCAGGTGATGGTCGATTCCTGGGGTGCCGCCACCCGCCAGATGCGGTTCAGCCCGGCCTGAAGCTCGACGAAGACCGTGGTGGCGCCGACCAGGATGGTGCCGATGCCGATGAGGCTGGCGACGATGCCGGTCTCCTTGGCGCCGGCCCGCGCGATCAGGTCCTGCAGGGTCTGGCCGGCATCGTGCCCGACCAGCGCCGTCAGCTGATCGACCAGCGCGCCGCGCGCCGCCTCGTCGCCGAACACCAGCCCGGCCAGCGCGATCACCAGGATCGCCAGCGGCGCCAGCGAGAAGATGGTGTAGAAGGCGATGGAGGCCGCCATGCTCATCGCGTCGTCGTTCATCCAGCCATAGGCCGCATCGACGACGATCGCCCATCCCCTTCGCACCCTGCCCATCGCCCCCTCCCGTCCCGCACAGTCTCCCCCCGGTAACACCGGCAGCGGCCATTCGGTCATGGCCGGAGGCTCAAGGCGCCCGTTTCATCGCGGCCTACCCGCCCCACGGCTCCCCATGATAGGAAGGAAGAGTCAGCGGCGAGCGGCCGTTGAACAGGTGAACAGCAGGCCGAAACCTGTTTCATGCTGTTCCAAACGTTCCATCCGAAGCCAGGACAGGAGACCCGCCCGGTGTCGCAGAAGGTGATCGGCCTGATCGGGGGCATGAGCTGGGAAAGCTCCGCCGAGTATTACCGCATCGTCAACGAGGGCGTCCGCGACCGGCTGGGCGGGCTGCGCTCGGCCCGCTGCCTGATGTGGTCCTTCGACTTTGCGGAGGTCGAGGCGTTGCAGCATGCCGGCCGCTGGGACGACGCCACCGCCCTGATGATCGACGCCGCCCGCCGGCTGGAACGCGGCGGCGCCGACTTCCTGCTGATCTGCACCAACACCATGCACCGCATGGCCGCCGAGGTGCAGGCCGCCGTCGCCATCCCGCTGCTGCACATCGCCGACCCCACGGCCGAGCGCATCCGAGCATCCGGCCACCGCCGCGTCGGGCTGCTCGGCACCGCCTTCACCATGGAGCAGGACTTTTACAAGGGCCGGCTGGCCGACCGCCACGGGCTGGAGGTTCTGATCCCCGACGAGGCCGACCGCGCCACCGTCCACCGCATCATCTACGAGGAGCTGGTCCAGGGCCGGGTCGAGGCGGCCTCCCGCCAGGCCTACCGCGAGGTGATCGCCCGGCTGGTCGAGCGCGGCGCGGAGGCGGTCATCCTCGGCTGCACCGAGATCATGCTGCTGGTGAAGCCGGAGGACAGCGCCGTCCCGCTGTTCGACACCACCGCCATCCATGCCGACGCGGCGGTGGATCTCGCCATCGCCGGCTTCACCCCATCCCCAGCCGCTCCTTGAGCGCACCCAGGAAGCGCCTGCTGACCGGAACCGCATGGCCGCCGGTGGTCTGGATTTCCGCCAGCCCGCCATCGACAAAGCGGATTTCCCGGATGCGGTCCGGATTGACCAGATGCTGGCGGTGGCAGCGGAACAGCGGGCTCTTCTCCTGGATGGTGTGGAGCGTCAGCTCGGTGAAGCGCTCCTGCCCGTCCTCCCCCACCACATAGACGCCGGCAGGGCGGGAGACGACATACTCGACGTCGGCCAGCTTCATCAGGGTGATGCGGTTGACCCCGGTGCAGGGGATGTGGCGCAGCTCCGCCGCCCCCGGCAGGACCGACAGCTCCTGCGGCGCATGCTGGCGGCGCAGCCGCTGCAGGGTCTTCGCCAGCCGCGCCGGATCGGCCGGCTTCAGCAGATAGTCGAAGGCGTGCTCCTCGAAGGCCTGGACGGCATATTCGTCGTGCGCGGTCAGGAAGACGATGCGCGGCATCCGCTCGGGATCGAGCATGCTCAGCATCTCCAGCCCGCTGACCCGCGGCATCTGGATGTCGAGGAAGACCACGTCGGGCGCCTGCCGGTTGATGGCGCCGATGGCCTCGATGGCATTGGCGCATTCGCCGACGATGCCGATGTCGGCCGCCTCCTCCAGCAGGCGGCGCAGTTCCTCCCGCGCCAGCGGCTCGTCATCGACGATCAGGACAGTCATGGCAGCGGGCATTGCGGAGGCCGTCATGCGGGCACGGTTTCCTCAAGGGGCAGGCGCAGGGTGACACGTGTGAAGGCATCGGGTTCGCAGGCGACCGAGACGCCGTACGCCTCACCGTAGCGGTTGCGGATGCGGCGGTCGACGATGGTCATTCCCAGCCCGTCGCCGCCCGGCTTCGCCTCGAAAAGCCCGGCATTGTCCTCCACCGCCAGCAGCAGGTCGCCGCCCTCCCGCCGCGCCGCGATGCGCACCCGGCCGTCGCCGAGAAGCTGCGCCGTGCCGTGCTTGATCGCGTTCTCCACCAGCGGCTGGAGCGAGAAGGCCGGCAGCCGGGCGTGGCGCAGATCGTCCGGCACCTCGATCTCCACCGCCAGCCGTCCGGTGAAGCGGGCCAGCTCGATCTGGAGATAGGCGCTGACATGCTCGACCTCGTCGGCCAGCGTCGCCATCTGGCTGGGGCGCTTCAGGTTCTTGCGGAAGAAGGTCGACAGGTTCTGCACCAGTTGCCGCGCCCGCTCCGGATCGTTGCGGATGACGGCGGAGATGGTGTTGAGCGCATTGAACAGGAAATGCGGGTTCACCTGCGCATGCAGCAGCTTGATCTCCGACTGCGCCAGCAGCGCCTTCTGCTGCTCGTAGCGGCCGGCCAGGATCTGGTTGGACAGCAGGCGGGCCACGCCCTCGCCCAGCGTGCGGTTGATGGTGGAGAAGATCTTGGTCTTCGGCTCATACAGCTTGATGGTGCCAATCACCCCGCCATCCTCCCCCACCAGCGGGATCACCAGCGCCGCCCCCAGCCGGCAGGCCGGGCTGATCGAGCAGCGATAGGCCACCTCGTTGCCGTCGGCATAGATGACCTGGTTGCTGGCGATGGCCTGATGGGTCTGCGGTGAGCTGATCGGCGTGCCCGGCAGATGGTGGTCGTCGCCCATGCCGATGAAGGCCAGCAGCTTTTCCCGGTCGGTGATGGCGACGGCACCGACGCCGGTCTCCTCATAGATGATGCGGGCGACGCGGGTGCTGTTCTCGCTGTTGAAGCCGCCGCGCAGCACGCCGTCGCAGCGCGCGGCGATCTTCAGCGCCTTGGCGGAAAAGGCGCTGGACTGCTTCTCATCCAGCACCCGGCGCTCCAGCAGGATGCGCATGAACAGCGCCGCCCCCAGGGTGTTGGCGACGATCATCGGGGCCGCCACCACCTCCACCAGATGCATCGCCGCCTCAAACGGCCGGGCGACCGCCAGGATGATCAGCATCTGCACCACCTCCGCCACGAAAGTGACGGCGCCGACGCGCAGCGGGTTGAACAGCGGCTCGATCCGGCCCTGGCGCACCATGTGGCGGTGGACCAGCCCGCCGATCAGCCCCTCCGCCATGGTGGAGATGGCGCAGGCCAGCGCCGACATGCCGCCCAGCGAATAGCGGTGCAGCCCGCCGGTCAGCCCGACCGCCAGCCCCACCGACGGCCCGCCGAAGATGCCGCCCAGCACCGCCCCGATGGCGCGGGTGTTGGCGATGCTGTCGTCGATGTGCAGGCCGAAATAGGTGCCCATGATGCAGAAGATCGAGAAGATCACGTAGCAGGCCAGCTTGTGCGGCCAGCGCACCGTCACATGGGTCAAGGGCAGGAACAGCGGCGTGCGGCTCAGCAGATAGGCGATCACCAGATAGACGCACATCTGCTGAAGCAGCGAGAGGACCAGGGTGAAGGGTTCGACAGGCATGGCGGTTTTCCCGGCAGCGGCCGCAGGAGGAGGCTCCTTTGGCGTGGGGCGGCCTTATCCGCGCCATCCTACACCGGCGGGGCGTCCCCGCCGATGGGACATCCTTGCATCCCTACCCCCGCCGCGGGCATTCACCGCCGCCGCGGAGCCGGGTGCAGCAGGGCCAGTTCCGGGGTCACCGACTGCCGCATCGCCGCGTCCCAGTCGCTCATGGTGACGAAGCGCAGGCCCCGCCTCTCCCCTTCCTCCAGGATCGCCGGCAGCGCCGCGACGGTCGCCGCCTTGGTGCTGTGCATCAGCACGACGGCACCGGGCGCCAGCCGCTCGACGATGCGGTGGCGGATGATGTCGGGACCGGTGTCCTTCCAGTCCTGGCTGTCAGCGGTCCACAGCACCGTCGCCATGCCGTGCCGGCGCGCCAGTGCGGCCAGCGCATCGTCCACATCGCCATAGGGCGGCCGGAACCATGTCGCCGTCACCCCGACCGACGCCAGCGCCTTTTCCGCCTGCGCCAGGTTCCACTCGCGCTCGGCCGGCTTCAGGTCGGTGGTCATCGGATGGGTCTGGGTGTGGCTGCCGACCTCGTTGCCGGAGGTGGCGACCATCCTGGCGATGTCGTGATGCTCCGGAATCTTGGTGCCGATGTAGAAGAAGGTCGCCTTCGCCCCATGCGCCCGCAGGATGTCGAGGATGTGCGGGTCATGCCCGTCCGGCCCGTCGTCGATGGTCAGCGCCACCACCCGGGCCGATGGCAGTGTCAGATCGACCTGGGCGAGGTCGAGGTCCGATCCGGGGATCAGATGCTGGGTCACGAAGGGGGCCGCCCCATGGGTAGCGGCATAGCTGCGCTGGCCGGACATGGCCGAGGCAGGCAGGCACAGCAGGGCTGCCGCCAGCCCGAACGGCAGGACGGCACGGCGGAACAGGGTCATCATCGCGGTGGCACTTGGGAAAAGGTCGGAGCCGGCCCCTTCCTTCGAAAGGGGTAGGGCCGGCGGAAGACCTGAGCTTTGCGCCCACCCACCGCGATGGACAAGCGATTTCTTGGGGACTTGCGGGGGGAGAGACCGACCGGTCCCCACCCCCGCACAGCCGCCGTTACAGCTTGGCCCGCAGGGTCAGCAGCACGGTGCGCGGCTCGCCATAGATGTTGCCCGACTGCACGTTGTTGATGCGCTGGTAATAGGTGCGGTCGAACAGGTTCTTGACGTTCACCGCCGCCGTCACCTTCTCGGTCACGTCATAGGCGACGCGGGCGTCCACCGTCGCATAGCCGCCCTGGGTCAGGCGGGCGCCACCCAGCGACGGGAACTCGTTGTACATCGAGGTCTGGGCGGTGACGCCGCCGCCGACGCTCAGCCGGTCGTCGATGCTCTCGGGCAAGCGGTAGTTGGTCCACAGCTTGAACTGGTGCATCGGCGCGATGGCGGTGAAGGCGCTGCCGGAGTTGGCGCTGCTGTCCAGGCTCTTGGCGCGGGTGAAGGTGTAGCCGGCGTAGGCGTCCCAACCCGGCAGGATCTCGCCGGAGACGTCCAGCTCGAAGCCGCGGCTCTGCGCCTTGCCGCCGGAGATGTAGATCGACTGGTTGGGATAGCGCGGATCGGCCTGCGGCCGGTTCTCCTCCTCGATGTGGAAGACTGAGGCGGTGGCGTGCAGGCGTCCGCCGAAGTAGTCGGCCTTGACGCCGGCCTCGTACTGCCGGCCCTTCAACGGCTCCAGCACCTTGCCCGACGCATCGACGAAGGATTGCGGCTGGTACATCTGTGTCACGCTGGTGTAGAGCGCGTAGGTGGAGTTCACCTCATAGACGAGGCCGGCATAGGGCGTGACCTTGCCGCGGACGGACGCGCTGCTCTCCGCGGTGCCGGCCAGCGCGTCGGCATCGACCTTGGTCTGCCACCAGTTCATCCGCCCGCCGACGATCAGCTTCAGCGGATCGGCCAGCTTCAGGCGCAGGACGCCGTAGGTGCCCCAGCTGTCGGTGGTGGTCTTGGTGTCCCGCTGCCAGTTGCGCCAGGCCGGCTCGGGGGCCGAGGCGTTGGGGGCGAAGATGTTCTGCGTCACCGACCAGCTGCCGACCGGGTTGGCCGCGCGGTGGCGGAAGGTCCAGCGTTCGTAATTGGCGCCGACCGCCGCCTCGTGGGTCTGGCCGAACAGCCCGAAATTGCCGCTGGCCGACAGGTCGGCGCCGATCTGGTCCTGGTCGTAGCGGAGTTTCTGGGCGTAGAGCGTCGTCCGGTTCACCCCGGGCGTGACCGGGGAGTAGGCATAGGCCATCTTCCGGTCCATCTCATTGTCGATATAATGGGTGGCGAGCTTCACCGCCCATCCATTGTCGAACCGGTGCTCCAGATCGGCGAAGCCGCCCTTGGTGGTGAAGATGTCGCGGTTCCATTCCTCGCCCAGCGAGGTCGAGCGGTCGACGTCGAGCAGCCGGAACTGCGGCTGTCCGTTCACCACCGTGGCATAGCCCGGCAGGTTCCAGGCACCCTTGTAGCTCATGCGCTGGTACCAGGCGCCGGCGGTCAGGGTGGTGTCGGGCGTCAGGTCGGCGGCGATGCTGCCATAGGCGACCGCCCGGTCCTGCTCGGTCCAGTCCTGGAAGCCGTTGCGGTCCTGATAGGCGCCGACGAAGCGTCCGCGCAGGCTGCCGGACTGGTTCAGCGGACCGGTGATGTCGCCTTCGCCGCGGTAGTTGGCATAGGAGCCGGCGGTCAGCTCGCCATAGCCTTCCAGCGTCTTCTTCGGCGTCTTGCGGACCAGATTGATGGCGCCGCCGGGGCCGCCCATGCCGTTCAGCAGCCCCGCCGGTCCCTTCAGCACCTCCACCCGCTCATACATCGCCAGATCGGGCGAGGCGAAGATGCGGCTGTCCAGCGTGGTCGGCACGCCGTCGAACTGCAGGTTCGTCATCTCGAAGCCGCGCGAATAGAATTGCAGGCGGTTGCCGTCGATCGGCTCCACCGTGACGCCCGGCGTCTGCTTCATCGCGTCTTCGAGCGTGATGAGCTTCTGCTCCTCGATGCGCTCGCGCGGCACCGTGGTGACGGTCTGCGGCACCTCGCGCGGGGCAAGCGGCAGCTTGGAGCCGATTGTGGTCGGCGGGTTGGCGTCGCGCTGGCGGTCGGCGCCGACGTCGATGGTCGGCAGGGTCATCGCCCCGGACGTCATCGCCCCGGACGACGTCGTCCCCGAGGCGGCGGCGTCTCCCGTGTTCTTCGTCGCCTGCGCCAAGGCCAGGGCCGGCAGCAGCAGGGCTGCCGCCGCAACCGACGCCAGCAGGCGGACGCGCCCCCTGTTCTGTCTCCCAAGGCGTCCGGGCTGCCCGTTAATCGTCATTCCGATGATCCCCCATTCGTCACTGTGCTGATGTCAATTCACGGATTTGTTGGCCGCGGCCCCAGCCGGTCCCCCCGGTCAGGGCCACGGCGATTTCCTGCGCGCGGATCGGCAGGATGGAGAGCAGGGTGTCGCTGAGGCCGTGCGTCGCCTCGCAGCAGCCCTGCAGATACAGGCCGGCGGTGCAGCCGGGGACAGTCGGCAGGCGATAGTCGCGCCCCACCTCCCCGCCGGTCAGCCAGGGTTCCATCGGTCGCAGAAGCTCTTCATGGATGCGGCGGCGGTAGCCGGTGGCGAGCACTACGGCGCCATAGCGCCGCTGCCGCAATTCCCCGCCATCCAGGCCGGCGAGGTCGAGCAGCAGGCCGCCCGCCGCGGCGTCGGCCCGCGCCGCCACCACCTCGTGGCGGGTCAGCAGGCCGTGGCGGTCGGTCGCCTCGACCTTCTGCTGGTAGAAGATGGCGTAGATGGCGTCGATCAGGTCGGGATCGACCACCGCGTAGTTGGTGTTGTGGAAGGCACGCAGCAGGTCGGCACGCTCGGCCGGGGGAAGGCCGTAGAGATAGCCGGTATAGTCGGCGTCGAAGACCTGATTGGCGAAGGGGCTGCTGTCGGCCGGGCGCATCGCCGGTCCGCGGGCGACGATGTCGACATCCACGCCGCGGGCATGCAGGTCGAGGAAGATTTCCGCCGCACTCTGGCCCAGCCCGACCACCGCGACCCGGCCGGCCCGCGCGAGTTCCCCGGCCGCGGCCAGATAATCGTTGGAATGGATGACCAGCGGTCCGCTCGACGCCTTGCCGGTGCCCTTGCGCACCAGCCCGTCGAAGACGTCCGGCACCAGCGGCGTCGCCCCGGCGCCGATCACCAGATTGCGGGCGAGCAGGCTGCGCTCGCGGCCCTCCGCATCGCGGGCGCGGATGCGGACATGCGGCACGGCATCGCCGACCCGCACCGGCTCGACGGCGACCACGTCCATCCCATAGTCGCACAGCCCGTCGAAGTCCGACGCCACCCAGGACAGGTAGTCGTTGAACTCGCGCCGGCTGGGATAGAAGGTCCGCAGATTGATGAAGTCCTGCAAGCGCCCCTGACGGTGCAGGTAGTTGAGGAAGCTGTAGCGGCTGGTCGGGTCGCGCAGCGACACCAGATCCTTCAGGAAGGAGATCTGCATCCGGCTGCCGTCCAGCAGCATGTTGCCGTGCCAGACGAAGCGGTCGCGCTTCTCCAGGAAGCGTACGGCAAGCCCGGCATCCGCCTCGCGCAGCGCCACCGCCAGTGCGAGGTTCGACGGGCCGAACCCGACGCCGGCAAGATCCAGAACCCGGCCGTTGTCGCCGATCAGCGAAGGGATGCCGTGCATCGCTCAGGCCCCCTGCTTACCGGTGACCGGATCGGCACGCGGCACCCACAGCCGGTCGGCGAAGTAGCGCTCGCGCAGCAGCATCACCAGCATCGCCCGCTTGTGGGGGAAGTCGAACTCCTTGACCTTGGCGAAGCCGGAGCGGTCGAGGTTGCGGATCTGCTGGTGATGGTCGGCGCGCGGCTCGCCGACGATGCGCTGGGTGCGGGAATCGTCGAGGAACATGAAATGCACCAGCGACGGCAGCCAGGCGCTGACATAGGCGCGCCCGCGCACATGCTCCTCGCCGATCAGCACATGCCAGCCGCGGTCGTGATCCTGCGCGTCGTAGAAGGCGCCGATCCGGTTCTCCTTGGCCCAATAGACCTCGAAATAGCCGAAGGGCACGCCGTCCAGGCTGGCGATCAGCGGCATGGTGTGGGGGTCGGACAGCTGCGCCTCCAGATAGGCGCGGTGCTTGGCGAGATCGCCCTCCTCCTGCCAGAAGACGGCGACGCGCGGGTCGTTCTGCCAGCGGTGGAAGCGCTCCAGATCCTCGCCGATGTCGGCGACGCGGAAGGACAGCGTCTGCTCCAGCCACGGGATGTGGCGGGCATAGAGCAGGCCCTTCGGCTTCGGCGGCCGGCGCGGGTGGTAGCGCCCGTTCGACACCATATGCGTCTGCGGAAACCCGCCGGACCCCGCCCCCAGCAGCCACAGGTCCGGGCGCTGGAACAGCATGCCGGCCGACGCCAGCAGCCTGCCGCCGGCATCGTCGTCCGCGATACCGTCCAGCCGCAGCGCCTCGGCCAGATCGTCCGGCGCCATCAGCCGCAGGGTGGCCGGATCGTCGGCGCGGACGAAGGCGGCCTCCAGCGCCGCGAGGGCGGCCAGACGGCAGGCTTCGCCCTCCGCCGCGGTCTGCAGCAGGGCCAGTTCGGCGGACGGCCCCTCGCCGGTCAGGCGCCAGCGCTGCTGCACCGCGCCGTCCAGCCGCACGGTCAATTCCGCGCCGTCCCACTGAGAATAAAAAGGACGGCCCAACGCGCGGCAGGGGGACGCGCAGGAGTACGGGGCGCCGCCGGATGCGGCCATATCGGCAGCCAGGGTATCGGAAAGGGCGGTCATCGCAGGCGCCTCCTCATGTCCGACCGCGGCGGGCGCGGCGGAAAAGCGTTCGGGAAAGGGGTCGGGCTTTTCGGGATTGGGCTTTTCGGGGTCATTGCGCCGCCTGCACCGGTTGGGCCGGTGTCTCGCTCCAGGGCGTCAGCACCCCGGCGTCGCAACGCAGCACCCGGTCGGCGAGGTGGAAGAAACGGTCGTCATGGCTGACGGCGACGATGGTCCGGCCGCCGCGTTTCAGTTCCGGCAGCAGTTCCTCGTAGAAGAAGCGGCGGAACACCGGGTCCTGGTCGGCCGCCCATTCATCGAGCAGCAGGATCGGCCGCTCCTCCACCACCGCCGCCAGCAGGGCGAGGCGCTTGCGCTGCCCCTGCGACAGCCGGATGTCGGACAGCCGGTCGCCGTCCAGCGTCACCTTGCGGTCCAGCCGCAGCCGGCGCAGGAAGGCCTGGGCCAATTCCTCGTCCAGTTGCCCGCCGGGGCCGACCAGCCGGTCGAACAGGTGCGGGGTGGAGAAGACGGCGCTGACCTGCTCGCGGTGCCAGCCGCGCCGTTCCTCCGTCACCTCCAGCCCGGCCAGCCGGATGCTGCCGGAGGACGGGCGGCGCAGGCCGGCCAGCAGGGTCAGCAGGGTGGACTTGCCGCCGCCGTTGCCGCCGACGATGAACAGCGTCTCCCCCGCCCGCACCGTCAGGTCGACGGGGCCGAGATGGAAGCCGGGCTCGTCGCCCTGGGCCGGATGGTCGTAGACGATTCCGGACAGGCTCAGCAGCGGGCCGTGGGTGGGCAGCGCTGCGGGCGCAGCCTGTTCCCCACCGAACTCCGCCCGGTGCGGCTCCAGCCGCAGCGCCTCGACCTTCGCCAGGGCGACCGAGCCGGACAGCAGGATCGGCAGCGTGCCGACCAGATCGTTCAGCGGCATGCGCAGGAACATCAGCACCAGCACGAAGCCGGCGGTGTGCGCCCGCGGCAGCCCCAGCCCCTCGCCCGCCGCGAAGATGCCGGCGATCAGCCCGAGGATGACCAGCGCCGTCCAGCTGAGGCTGAGCACCCAATAGCGGTCGGCGCGGGTTTCGGTGTCGCGGGCATGCTCCGCCGCCCCGGTCACGTCATGGCGGTGGAAGACGCGCTTGCGCGCCGTGTTCAGCGCCAGCTCGTTGCGACCCTCCACGGCGCCGCGATAACCGGCGAACAGGCGGTCGTCGGTCTCGCGCACCTCGATCATCAGCCGGCGCATCGCCGACACCCAGCCATAGGCCGCCGCCACCCCCAGCCCGACCGCGGCCGCGCTGAGCAGGAACAGCTGCCAGGACAGCCAGCCGAGATAGAGGAAGCCGCCCAGAACCAGCACGCCGTTGCTGAAGATGAAGGGCAGCCGGTTGAAGGCTTGGCCCACCGCGGCGATGTCCTTGGTCAGCGTGGCGTAGAGCGCAGGCGCGCCGATGGCCTCCAGCCGCTCCACATCGGTGTCGAGCAGGCGTTTCACCGTCGCGGTGCGCATCTCGCACACCACCCGGTGGCCGAGCGCCGTCAGCATCGCCTGTGCGGCGAAGCCGAAGCCGAACACTCCCGCCAGCAGCAGCGCGATCAGCGCCATGGTCGGCGCGTCGGGCGAGGCGGTGCCGGCAATCAGCCGGTTGACCAGGGCGATCACCGACAGCCCGGCGAGCGACCCGGCCGCCCCCAGCGCCAGCGCCAGCGGCAGGCGCCAGCGGAAACGGCGCAGCAGTGGGATCAGCAGCATCATGGCGCACCCGCCTGTCCGGCATTGTCCTTTTCAACGTCGGCAAGCAGACCGGCCATGAAGGCGAGGTCGTCGGCCTCGTCGCGCACGCCCTGCGCGTCGATCAGCGCCGCCATGGCGCGCAGTGTCGGTGCGCGGAACAGATCGGCCAGCGGCAGGTCGTGGCCGAACCCGCTGCGGATGCGGGTCTGCAACCGCACAAGCCGCAGCGAATGGCCGCCCAGCCGGAAGAAGTCGTCGGTGGCGCCCAGAGTGAGGCCGGGCCCGCGGCGCTCCAGCACCTCGTCCCACAGCACAGCCAACCGGATTTCGGTGTCGGTCGCCGGCGGTTCGAAGCCGGTGGACCGCGCGGGCGCGTCCGGGGTCGGCAGCGCCTTGCGGTCGACCTTGCCGTTGGCGTTCAGCGGCAGCCGGTCCAGCACGACGCAGACCGACGGCAGCATGTAAGCTGGCAGCCGCGCCGCCAGATGGGCCTGCAGGTCGGCCGGCTCGCTGCCGTCCGCCGTCACCAGATAGGCGCAGAGCAGCGCCTCTCCGCCAGCCGGGACATGGGCGGTCACGACCGACTGGCGCACCTGCGGATGGCTGTCCAGGGCCGCCTCGACCTCGCCGGCCTCGATGCGGAAGCCGCGGATCTTCATCTGATGGTCGCGGCGGCTGAGAAACTCGATGGCGCCGTCGTTGCGCCGCCGGGCGCGGTCGCCGGTGCGGTAGAGACGGCTGCCAGCCCCGCAGCCCGGCGCCTCGTCGTCCGGGAAGGGATTGGGCAGGAAGCTCGCCGCGGTCAGGCCGGGCTGCCCGCCATAGCCGCGCGCCAGCCCGATCCCACCGATCCACAGATCGCCGACGACACCGGGCGGCACCGGCTCCAGCCGGCCGTCCAGGATGTGCAGGCGGTTGTTGGCGATGGCATGGCCGATGGGAATGGTGGCTTCAACGTCCGCCACGCCCTCCACCGGCCAAGCGGCGGACCAGACCGTCGTCTCGGTCGGACCGTAGACGTTCAGCAGCCGCACCCCGCGCTCCAGCAGGCGCCGCGCCAGCTCGGCGCCCAGCGCCTCGCCGCCGCAGAGCGCGCGCAAGCCGGTCCAGTGCGCCGCGGTGGCCTCCAGCAGCATCCGCCATGTGGCGGGCGTCGCCTGCATCGCGGTGACGCCGTGCCGCTCAATCAGCCCGGCCAGCGCCTGGGGATCGCGTGCCTCCTCCCGCGTCGCCAGCACCACGCGGGCGCCGGTCGCCAGCGGCAGGAACAGCTCCAGCCCGGCGATGTCGAAGCCCAGCGTCGTCACCGCCAGCAGCCGGTCGTCGGCCGTCAAACCGATCTGCTTCTGCATGGCATGGAGGAAGCTGGCGAAGGCCTGCCGGTCGATCTGCACGCCCTTCGGCACGCCGGTCGAGCCGGAGGTGTAGAGCGTGTAGGCAAGCTGGCGCGGATGCGCCGGCCGCCCGAGGTTGCCGTCCGGCAAAGCCTCGAACCCCACCGCGAACTCCTCCGGCGGCGCGTCGAGCGGCAGCACCGGGGCGGCATGGGCCAGGATATGGGCGTTGCGCGCCGCCGGCTGGTCGGGGTCGAGCGGCAGGTAAGCACCGCCCGCTTTCTGGATCGCCAGCAGCGAAACCACAAGATCGGCCCCGCGCGGCAGCGCCACCGCGACCAGCCGGTCCGGCCCGACGCCACGCTCCGCCAGCCAGCGCGCCAGCCGGTTGGCCCGCGCGTTCAGCGCGCCATAGGTCAGCGCGGCATTCCCGGCGACCAGCGCGACGCAGTCCGGCAGTTCGGCGGCCTTCCGCTCCACCATCGCCACCAGATCCTCCGCCGGGTTGAGCGGCAGGGCGGTGCGGTTCCAGCGCGTCACCTCATCCGCCCGCTCCGCCGCTGCCATCAGCGGCAAATCGGCCAGCAGCCTCTCCGGGTCAGCCATCATCCCGCCCAGCAGCGCCCGGAAGCCCACCGCCATCCGCTCCGCCGTCGCGGTGTCGAACAGGTCGGTGGCGTAATCCAGCGCGCAAACGACGCCTGCCTCCCCCACCGCCACATCGAGCGCGAGGTCGAGCTTCGCCGTGGTTTCCGGCACTGGAAGCGCCGTCACCGTCAGGCCGGGCAGGCGGACGACGGCCGGCGCCTCCATCCGCACATTCAGCAGGGTCTGGAACAGCGGCGTGCGGCTGCCGTCGCGCACCGGGTCCAGCCGCTCCAGCAGCCGTTCGACCGGAGCGGCTCCATCGTTCAGCGCCGCCAGCATCTCGCCGCGCAGCCGCCGGCACAGGGCGCGGCCGGTCAGGTCGGGAGCCAGCCGGGCGCGAAAGACCTGCGTCTCGACGAAGAATCCGACCAGCGGTTCCAGCGCCTCGTCGGCGCGGCCGGCATCGGGCACGCCGACGGCGAAATCGCCCTGACCCGACCAGCGGCCGAGCAGCGCCTGCCACGCCGCCAGCAGCGGCACGAAGGGCGTGCAGCCCTCCGCCCGCGAGAATGCCCGCAAGGCCGCCGCCATGTCGGCGGGAAGCGCGAACTCCAGCCGTGCCCCGCCGTTGCCGCGGACCGCCGGGCGCGGCCGGTCTGTCGGCAGTTCCATCGCCGGCACATCGGTGCCCAGCCGGGCGAGCGCCCGCTCCACCGCACGGTCGATCCGCGCCTGTGCCGCCGCGCCGCGCTGTTCCAGCGCATGGTCGGCATAGTGCAGGGCCAGCGGCGGCAGCAGCGTTGCCGGGTCGGCCTCCTCATCGGCCACCGCCGCGCCATAGGCGGCCAGCAGGTCGCGTGCCAGGATCGGGTTGGACGGGCCGTCCGACAGGATGTGGTGCATCGCCAGCAGCAGCACCGCGTCGCCACCGGCCAGCGTCAGCAGCGTGGCGCGCAGCGGCGGCCCGGCGGCAAGGTCGAAGGGCCGCTGCGTCTCCGCCCGGATCCGCCCGGCCAGCCCCGCCTCGTCCAGATCCCCCACCTCCCACTCCAGCCGAACCGCGGGCCGGGACAGCACCAGCTGCACCGGCCCGCCGTCCCGTTCCGCGAAGCGGGTGCGCAGGATGGAATGACGCCAGGCCAGCGCCTCCAGCGCCCGCTCCAGCGCCGCCGCCTCCAGGGCGCCGGCGAGACGGAAGGCGCGGGTCAGGTTGTAGGCGGCATCGCCCGGGTCGAGCCGGTGGAGCAGCCAGAGCCGTTCCTGCGCCAGCGACAGCGGCGCACTCCGCTCGACCTGATCGAGGCTAACGCGATTAAGACTTACTAGCATCTCAAGGCCCGCCTATTCCGCCGCCAGCCCGGTGGGCACGGTCGCCGATGCCCTGGCGCCGGATGCCCGCTCGGCCAGCGCCGCCCGCAAGGCGGTGCGGAAGCGGTCGGCGATCTCGTCCAACTCGGCGGCATCGACGATCAGCGGCGGCAGGAAGCGCACCACCGCGCCGTGGCGCCCACCCAGCTCCAGGATCACGCCGCGCTCCAGGCAATGGCGTTGCAGGGACCGGGCAAGCTCGCCGTCGGCCGGGCGGGCACCGGTCCGCGACGGCGGCCGGTGTTCGTCCACGATCTCGACGCCGATCATCAGGCCCGGCCCCCGCACGTCACCCAGGCAGGGATGGTCCGCCTGGATGGCCCGCAGATGGCCGCTCAGCCGCGCGCCCATGGCGGCGGCATGCTCGTCCAGCCGGTCGGCGCGGATGCGGCGCAGGGTGGCCGTGCCCGCCGCCATCGCCAGCTGGTTGCCGCGGAAGGTGCCGGCATGGGCGCCGGGCGCCCAGCAATCCAGTTCCGCGCGATAAATCACCACCGACAGCGGCAGGCTGCCGCCGATGGCCTTGGACAGCACCAGCACGTCCGGCTCGATGCCGGCATGCTCGAAGGCGAACAGCCGGCCGGTGCGGCCGAGCCCGGTCTGCACCTCGTCGATCACCAGCGGCACGCCATGGGCGCGAGTCAGCCGGCGCAGCCCCTGGAGCCAGCGCGCCGGGGCCGGCACCACGCCGCCCTCGCCCTGCACCACCTCCACCACCACCGCGGCGGGGGTGACGATCCCGGATTCCGGATCGCTCAGCAGCTGGTCGATCAGCGCCAGCCCGGCATCGACCCCGGCCTCGCCGCCCAGCCCGAAGGGGCAGCGGAAATCATAGGGATAGGGCAGCATGTGCGCGTCGCCGGTCCCGCCGCCCAACGGGCGTTTCGGTCCCAGATTGCCCATGATCGCCAGCGTGCCCTGGGTCATGCCGTGATAGCCGCCGGAGAAGCCGACGATTGTCCGCCGCCCGGTGGCGGTGCGCGCCAGCTTCATCGCCGCCTCGATCCCGTCGGCGCCGGTCGGGCCGCAGAACTGGATGCGGGCGTCGCGGGCGAAGGCCGGCGGCAGGGCCGCGAACAGCTCCTCGACAAAGGCGTCTTTCACCGGGGTGGTCAGGTCCAGCGTGTGCAGCGGCAGACCGCTGTCCAGCGTCGCCCGGATCGCCGCCACCACGTCCGGATGGTTGTGGCCCAGCGCCAGCGTCCCCGCCCCGGCAAGGCAGTCGATGAACAGCTGTCCCGCACTGTCGCGCAGATAGATGCCGCGCGCCTCGGTCAGGGCCAGCGGGATGCGCCGGGGATAGGAGCGCGCGTTCGATTCGCGCGCCTCCTGCCGGCGCAGCATCGGGTCGTCGCGCAGGCGGATCGGCGGCTGGCTGCGGAAGCCGTCCAGCCCGAAGGGCGCCGCAAGGGTCGCGGTCATGCCAAAAGCCTCCCTCAAGGGGAAAATGGGAACCGGGCGGCGCCCGTCAGGCGGCCTCGCCCAGCGCGCGGCGCAGGCTGAGCGGGCGCATGTCGGTCCACACCCGCTCAATGTGGGCGAGGCAGTCCTCCCTGGGGCCGCTGACGCCGACGGTACGCCAGCCGGCCGGCACCGGTTTGTGGTCGGGCCAGATCGAATACTGCTCCTCCTCGTTCACCACGACGTGGAATCGCGTGTCGGGGCTGTCCCAGCTCATGCCGAAGCTCCTTCTGGTGAGGACGCGGAAGGGATGATCGTTATCGGGGTAAGGACGCCTGGAAGATCGCGTCGTGCTTTCTTGCATAGTGAGATTGATTCTCATTTGCAAGATGATTCGCAGTAGGCTAACGTCCGGTCCGGATGAATGGTGACGGCGCCAATACCCGCGCAATGCGTGGTGTCTCTGCCGATCCCACCCTGCCGCGTGCTCAAGGAAGCGCCGGCACCCGCCGCGATTGCTGCCCACCCGCCGGCCGGAGGCAATGGCGTGCCCCAGTATGCGAACGATTCTTACTCGCAGTAAAGACGTTTCTGCCGCCTTGCCAGCAATCGGACCCGAAATCGGGCCCGCAATCGGACGGAACCATCGACCAATGGACCAGCGCCTTTCCGACCCCCGAACGGCCCCGCAAGCCCCCTCCCGGAGCGACAGCCTGACCTTGCGCCCGCTGCTTCCCGGCGGCGACCTGCCGCTGCTGGCGATGCCGGCGGACGGCCCGCTGGCGCCGGGGGGATGGCGCGATCTGCTGCCGGACATCCGGGCGGTGGTTGAGGCCCGGCTGCCGCAGGCCGGCGGGCTGCTGTTCCGCGGCTTCGGCATCCATGGCGACGCCGCATTCCGCAGCTTCGTCGAGAGTTTCGGAAAGCCGCTGCTGGACTATGATTTCGGTTCCACCCCGCGCTCCGCGGTGGACAAGGGAGTCTACACCTCCACCGAATATCCGGCCCACCAGTCGATCCCGCTGCACAACGAGCAGGCCTACACCCTGCAATGGCCGCAGACGATCTGGTTCCACTGCGTCACCGCAGCCGCGACCGGCGGGGCGACGCCGATTGCCGACAGCCGCGAGGTCTTCCGCCGGATCGATCCCGCCGTCCGCGCCCGCTTCGCCGAGCGGCAGCTGATGTATGTGCGCAACTACGGCAACGGGCTGGACCTGCCCTGGCAGCGCGCCTTCAACACCGACGACCCGGTGGCGGTGGAGCGCTTCTGCCGCGCCAACGCCATCGCCTGGGAATGGACCGAGGACGGCGAGTTGCGCACCCGCCAGATCTGTCAGGCCGTCGCCCGCCACCCGGCGACGGGGGAGGAGGTGTGGTTCAACCAGGCCCACCTGTTCCACGTCTCCAACCTGCCGCCCGCCGTGCGCGACAGCCTGCTGGCGGTGGTGGAGGACGAAACCGAACTTCCCCGCCACGTCTTCCACGGCGACGGCACACCCATCGCCGATGCCGACCTCGACCATATCCGCACCGTCCTGGACGGCTGCACCCGCAGTTTCCCCTGGCAGGAAGGGGACGTGATGATGCTGGACAACATGCTGGCCGCCCACGGGCGCGATCCCTTCACCGGGGCCCGCAAGGTGATCGTCGCGATGGCCGACCCGGTGCGCTCCCCCGATCTCCCGGCCGCGTGAGGGTCAGCATCATGGACAGCATCCTTCCCACCGACACCGTGCTTCACGCCGGAGAGGAACAGCGCGCCCTGTGGACCGCGTGGCGCCTCGCCCCCGACGATCCCGCCTACACCATGACCTACGCGGTGGAGCTGGCGCCCGGCACCGACCCGCAAACACTGGCCGCCGCCTTCGCCCAGGCGATCGCGGCGCATGAGGCGCTGTCCAGCCTCTACCGCGAGGACGAGACCGGCCGGCTGGTGATGGAACGACAGCCCGGCTTCCAGCCCGACGTCTCGGTCCACGCCGCAGGCCCGCTGAGCGATGCCGGGCGCCTCGACTGGCTGGAGCGCGAGGCCGACACGCCGCTGCCGCTCGACCGCGGCATCGCCTGCCGCGTGCGGCTGCTGGACGAGGAGGGAGGGCGGCTGCACCTGCTGGTCGCCATCCACCACATCGCCGGCGACTTCCTGTCCTTCGAGATTCTCTGCGAACAGGCTTTCACCCTTTACGAGGTGCTGTCGTCCGGCTCCGCGGTGCCCACCTTGGCGACCGGCCGCTACGGCGCATGGCTGGAGCGCCAGCGCAGCCTGCAAAGCGGTCCCGAAGCCGCCCGGCTGGAGTCCTTCTGGCGCGGGCGCACGGCCGACATCGCCCCGCCTCCGGATCTGCCCGCCGACCGGATGGATCGACCCGGCCGGCCTCAGGAGACCGATGTCCACCTCTCCCCGACGACGACCGCGAGGCTGCGCGCCACCGCCGGGCGTCTCGGGGTCGGGCTGTTCCCGCTGCTGGGCGCCGTCTTCCAGATCTTCCTGCACCGCTGGAGCGGCCAGGACCGCTTCACCATCGGCACGCCGGTGTCCGGCCGCCAGGGTGCCGCCGACCGCGCGATGATCGGCTACACCCTGAACGCGCTGCCCTGGTCCGCCGACCTGTCCGGTAACCCGACGGCAGCCGAGGTCGCGCGCACTGCCCAGCGCACGCTGATGGCGCTGCTGCGCCACCGCCGCCTGCCGCTGGCCCGCATCACCGCCCTGGCCGGAACCGGCGGCCCGCTGTTCCGCCACATGACGACCTATGTCCCGGTCGGCGAGCGCGCCGTCGTCTACCGCCATGTCCGGCGCGAGCTGTTCGCCCACCAGCGCGGTGCCGCCAACGCGCTGAACCTGCGCTGGGTGGACGGGGGCGACCGCCTGACCGGCCAGTGGCGCGCCGATCCGGCACTGTTCGGCGAAGAGACCTCGGCTCGCATGCGCCGCGGCTTCCTGGCTCTGCTGGAGCGCGTGCTGGAGGATCCGGACGCTCCGGTTTCGACATTGCAGGCGTCCGCCGACGAAGCCGACATTTCCTTGCGCGAGGCCCCAATTCTCCCTCTCCCACCCGGGGAGAGGGGATCTTCCCAAGGCGGGAATGGGCATCATTCCACCGCCCTCGCCCTGTTCGACTCCTCCGTCGCCCGCCACCCCCACCGCACCGCCGTCGAGGATGGCGACCAGTCCCTGACCTATGCGGACCTCGACACCGCCGCCGCACGGCTGGCCCGCCGGCTGCGTGCCGCCGGCGTGCGTCCCGGCGACCGCGTCGGGCTGTGGCTGCCGCGCGGCACGGCGCTGGCGGTCGGCATGATCGCGGCGTGGAAGGCCGGTGCGGCCTATCTCTGCCTCGACCCCGCCCTGCCCGATGCCCGCCTCGCCTTCCTGGCGAAGGACAGCGGCAGCCGCGCCATCGTCGGCGGCGGGACCGCTCCCGGCTGGTGCGGCGACGCCGCATGGCTCGACATCGACGCCCCCTCCGATGAGGCCGAACCGGACAGCCTCCCCACCGGCCCTGATCTGCCGGCCTACCTGATCTACACCTCCGGCTCCACCGGCACGCCCAAGGGCGTGGTCGTCACCCAGGGCAACCTCGCCCACTACGCCCAGGGCGTGCTGGCGGCGATGGAACTGCCGGAGGACGCCACCCTCGCCACGCTGGCCTCGGTCACCGCCGATCTCGGCTACACCGCATGGTTCGGCGCGTTGCTCGGCGGGCGGACGCTGCGGCTGGTCGCCCCGGCGCTGGCCGAGGATCCCGACGCGCTGGCCCGCCAGTTCGCCGCGCGGCCGGTCGACATGCTGAAGATCGTGCCGTCCCACCTCGCCGCCCTGATGGCCGTGCCCGACCCGGCCCGCCTGCTGCCGCGCCGCTGCCTCGTGCTCGGCGGCGAGGCGCTGGACGGCCGCTTCGTCGCGCATCTGCGAACCCTCGCCCCCGGCTGCCGCGTGCTGAACCATTACGGCCCGACCGAGACCACCGTCGGCTGCCTGACTGCCCCGGCCCCGCAGGACCCCGCCCAGCCGGTGCCCATCGGCACCCCGCTGCCCGGCCTTCGCGCCGCGGTGCTCGACCGCCATGGCGACCCGGTGCCGCTGGGCGTCGTCGGCGAGCTTGCCATCGGCGGCCCCACCGTCGCCGCCGGCTATCTCGGCCGCCCGGCCCTGACCGCCGAGCGCTTCGTGCCCGACCCGTGGGGCCGGGGCGGGCGTCTCTACCGCACCGGCGACCGCGTGCGCATGGCCGCCGACGGCATGATCGAGTTCCTCGGCCGCGCCGACGATCAGGTGAAGATCCGCGGCTTCCGAGTCGAGCTTGGCGAGGTCGATGCGTGGCTGCGCGCCCGGCCGGACGTCACCGAAGCGGTCACCGTCGCCCGCCCGTCCCTGACCGGCGACGGCCTGCGCCTTGCCGCCTTCGTCGCGCCGGAAACGGTGGACACCGACGCGCTGCGCACCTCCATGGCGGCGGCCCTGCCCGACGCCATGGTTCCCGCAGCCTTGCGCGCCCTGCCCGCCCTGCCCCGCCTGTCCAACGGTAAGATCGACCGCAAGTCCCTGCCCGACGATGAACCGGCCCAGGCCGTCACCGCCCCCGCTCCCCGCAGCCTGACCCCGGCCGAGGAAACGCTGGCGGCGATCTGGGCCGAGGTGCTCGGCCGCCCGTCTGTCGGGGTGGAGGAGGATTTCTTCGCCATCGGCGGCGATTCGATCCTGGCGCTCCAAGTCATCGCCAAGGCGCGGCCGAAGGGGCTGGCCCTGAAGCCGAAGCTGTTCTTCCAGAAGCGCACGGTTGCCGCCATCGCCGCGGCGCTGCCTGCCGCCAAACCCATCGCGGCGCCCGCCGAAAAGCGCATCGAGCCTTTCGCCCTCAGCGGACTCGACGCCGCGGCGCTGGCGGCCCTGCAAGCCGAACGTCCGACGCTGGAGGACGCCTATCCGCTGTCCTCGCTCCAGCAGGGGCTGCTGTTCCACGGCCTGATCGACCCCACCGGCGGCGCTTACGTCAACCAGCTGGCGGTCGAGGCGGACGGTCCCTTCGATCCGGACGGTTTCGCCGCCGCGTGGCAGGACACCGTCGCCGCCAACCCGATCCTGCGCACCGCCTTCCGCTGGGAGGGCACCGACCGCCCGCTGCAGCTGGTGGAGCGCGCCGCCACCCTGCCCGTCGCCCACCGCGACTGGAGCGACCTGACGGAAAACGCCCGCGACGCAGCCCTCGCGGCCTTCCTGGCGGAGGACCGGGCGCGCGGCTTTGCGCTGGACCGGGCGCCGCTGATGCGGCTGGCGCTGATCCGCTGCGCCGCCGGCCGCTGGCTGCTGCTGTGGAGCCGCCATCACCTGGTGGTCGATGGCTGGTGCTCCATCCTGCTGCTGGACGAGGTGCTGGAACGCTACCGCGCCCGTCTGGCCGGCGAGGCTCCCGTCCTGCCCGCTCGCCGCCCCTTCCGCGACCACATCGCCTGGACCCTGCGACAGGATTCCAGCCGGTCCGCCGCCTTCTGGCGCAGCGCCCTCGCCGGGGTGGAGGCCGCCACGCCGCTGCCCCTGCTGACCCCGGCACCGGAATCGGCTCCGGAAACCGGCAGCGCCATCCCGCTCAGCCGCGGCATCGTGCTGGACGAGGCGGAGACCGCCCGGCTGACCGCCGCCGCGCGCGGCCTGGGCGTCACACTGAACACGCTGGTGCAGGGCGCTTGGGGCCTCGTCCTGGCCGCCCGCGGGGCCCGCGACGACGTGCTGTTCGGCGTCACCTCCGCCGGCCGCCCGGCCGACCTCGACGGCGCCGAGTATATGCTGGGCGTTTTCATCAACACCCTGCCGCTGCGGGTGCACGCGCCCGGCCACCGGCGTCTCGGCGACTATCTGCGCGGCATCCAGGCCGACAACGCCGCGATGCGCGAGCATGAGCACAGCGCGCTGGCCGACATCCAGGCGCAGGCCGGGATCGGTCCGCTGTTCGACACGCTGCTGGTCTTCCAGAACCTGCCGATGCTGGAGGGCCGGCGCCGCCGGGTCGGCGCGCTCGAACTGCGCCAGCGCGCCAATGTCGAGCGCACCCATTACGGCCTGACGCTGGAGGTCTTCCCCGGCGAGACGCTGGGCGCCACCATCGACGCCGACGCCCGCCGCATCGACGCCGCATCGCTCACCCGCATCGCCGAGGGCTTCCGCGCCGCCCTGCTGTCGCTCGCCCGCGGCGCCGCCACCCCGCTGGCCGCCCTGCCGCGCATGGGCGAGGCGGAGGCGCAGGCCCTGCGCCGCTGGGCCGTCACCCCCGCCCCCTACAGCCTGTCGCCGGGCTGGGTCGAGCGGGTCGCCGCCCGCGTCGCCGCCCACCCCGACCGCATCGCCGCCCGTTGCGACGGCGCCACCCTGACCTATGGCGCACTTTGGCAGCGCTCGGAGCGGCTGGCCCGCGGCCTCGCCGCGGCCGGTGTCCGTCCCGACGAAGCCGTCGCCCTGCTCGCCCCGCGCGGGCTGGAGCTGCTCTGCCTGATGGTCGCGGTGCTGCGGGCCGGCGGCGCCTGGGTGCCGCTCGACCCCGGCCATCCGCCGGCCCGCTGGGCGCAGGTGATAGAGCAGGCCGGCACCCCGCTGCTGGTGCGCGATGCCGCCGTGCCTTGCGACATTCCCGCCCTCACCCCCGCCGACCTGCTGGCCCGCGCCGATGCCGGCAGCCTGCCCACACGGCCCGCCCGCGGCGACCAGCGCGCCTATGTGCTGTTCACCTCCGGCTCGACGGGCACGCCCAAGGGGGCGATGGTAACCCGCGACGGCATGCTGAACAACATGCTGGCGAAGCTCGACCCGCTCGGCCTGTCCGAGCATGACGTGATCGCCCAGACCGCCCCCGCCTGCTTCGACATCTCCGTCTGGCAGACGCTGACCGCCCCGCTGCTGGGTGCGGTGGTGGAGATCGTCCCCGATGCGGTGATGCGCGATCCCGACGCCCTGCTCGACCGGCTGGCGGCATCGGGCGTGACCCTGTTCGAGCCGGTGCCGTCGCTGATGCGCACCCTGGCGGAAACCCGCGGTGCGGACGGCCGCTCCCGCCCGCTGCCGGCCCTGCGCTGGGTGCTGCCGACGGGGGAGGCGCTGGGCGCGGCCGATGCCGCCGCGTGGTTCGATGCCTACCCCGACGTGCCGCTGATGAACGCCTACGGCCCGGCCGAATGCGCCGACGACGTGGCCTTCCATCCGCTGCACGCCGCCCCCGTCGCAGGCACCGCCGCCCCCATCGGCCGGCCGACGGCGGGGGCGGAGCTGCGCGTCGTCGATGGCGACCTCTCTCCCGTGCCGCTCGGCACGGTGGGGGAGATCGCCGTCGGCGGCGTCGGGGTCGGCCGCGGCTATCTCGGCGACCCGCGCCGCACCGCGGCGGCCTTCGTGCCCGATCCGGACGGCGCTCCGGGGTCGCGCCTCTACCGCACCGGCGATCTCGGCCGCTGGTCGGCCGACGGCGTCATCGAATGGGCCGGGCGCAGCGATTTCCAGATGAAGCTGCGCGGCTTCCGCATCGAGGCCGGCGAGGTCGAAGCGGCGCTGGAGCGCCACCCCGCCGTCCGCCGCGCCGCCGTCCACATCCGCGCCGACCATCTGACCGCCTGGTGGGAAACGTCGGACGAGACGGCCCCGCCGCCGGACCTCGCCGCCCACGCCGCGGCCCTGCTGCCGCCCTACATGGTGCCGACCCGCTGGGTCCGCATGGCCGTCTGGCCGCGCAACGCCAACGGCAAGCTCGACCGCAAGGCGCTGCCCGATCCGGAACAGCCCGCCGCAACGGTCGCCGAGCCACCCGCCACCGTGACCGAACGCCGTCTCGCCGCCCTGTGGCAGGAGTTGCTGCCCGGCGCCGGAATCGCCCGCGATGCCGATTTCTTCGCGCTTGGCGGCCATTCGCTGCTGGCCGCCCGACTGATCGCCCGGCTGCGCCGCGACGGCTGGCCCGGTCTGGCCCTGCGAACCGTCTTCGACACGCCGGTGCTGCGCGATCTGGCCGCCCGGCTCGATGCCCTGTCCCTGCCAGCCGGCGACGACACCCCGCCCTTGCTTCCTGTCGAGCGGCGGGAGGCGATGCCGCTCTCCCCCGCCCAACAGCGCCTGTGGCTGGTCGACCGGCTGTCCGGCGGCGGCAGCGCCTATGTGATGGCGGCCTCGTTGCTGCTGACCGGCGACCTCGACGGCGTGGCGCTGGAAACCGCGCTGAACGCCGTGGTCGCCCGGCACGAGGTGCTGCGCACCGCCTATCCCGAGCGCGATGAGGAGCCTGCCGCCGTCGCCGCTCCGGCGCTGTTCGTGCCGCTGCCGCTGGAGGATCTGTCCGGCCTGCCGCCCATGGAGCGGACGGCCTGCGCCCAGGCGCTGGCGGAGGAGGATGCCCGCACCCCCTTCGACCTCGCCGCCGGCCCTCTGCTGCGCGCCCGTCTGCTGCGGATGGAGCCCGGCAGCCACCGGCTGCTGTTCGCCATGCACCACATCGTCGCCGACGGCTGGTCGGTCGGCGTGCTGTGCCAGGACCTTGCCACCGCCTACCGCGCGGCGCTGGCCGGCCGGGCGCCGGACTGGACGCCGCTGCCGGTGCAGTATGCCGACTATGCGGTGTGGCAGCGCCGCCTGCTGTCGGGCGAACGCCTCGCGCAACTGACCGGCTTCTGGCGAGACCGCCTGTCCGGCGTGCCGACGGCGCTCGCCCTGCCGACCGACCGGCCGCGCCCGCCGGTCGCCGCTACCCAGGGTGGCAGCCTGCGCCTCGCCCTCGACCCCGCCCTGCTGGCGCGGGTGGAGGAATGGGCGCGCCGCCGCGGCGCCACCGCCTTCATGGCTCTGCTCGCCGCCTTCACCGCCATGCTGCATGCGGAGAGCGGCATGGACGATCTGCTGGTCGGCACCGACACTGCCGGGCGCCCCGACCGGGCGCTGGAGGGGCTGGTCGGCTTCTTCGTCAATGTCGTGCCGCTGCGCTCCCGGCTGGAGCCGGAGGACAGCTTCGACAGCCTGCTGGACCGCACCGGCCGCATGGCGCTCGACGCCTTCGACCATGACGCCCTGCCCTTCGACCGCATCGTCGAGGCGGTCGGCGTGCCACGCGACCGCAGCCGCAACCCGCTGGTCCAGGTGCTGTTCGTCCTCCAGAACGTCCCCGGCGGCCCTTTGGAATTGCCCGGCCTGACCGTCGGGCAATCCCCGCCAACCGACCGCCAGTCCAAGTTCGACATGGCCCTGTTCCTGGAGCCGGAGCGGACCGCCGACGGCCCGGCGCTCGCCGCCGACTGGGTGTTCGCCAGCGCCCTGTTCGACCCGGCCACCGTGCAGCGCTTCCACCGCAACTGGGTGGCGCTGCTGGAGCGCGCCGTCGCCGACCCGACCCAACCCATCCGTCCCAACACCCCCAAGATCGCTCCCCTTGCCGGTCAGGAGTTCCACCCCATGGACCAGATCCGGCGCGTCAGCGCCTCGCCCACCTCCGACGCTTCCGTCCGCCGCTCCTTCCCCATGCCGGGCTCCGAATTCCCGATCATGCTGGAGCCGATGGAATCCGGCCTCGACCCCACATCCTGGGCGCGCGACAACCGCGGCCAGATCGACGAGCTGCTGCTGCGTCATGGCGCCATCCTGTTCCGCGGCTTCGATCTGCCCGACCCGCAGAGCTTCGAAACCTTCGCCGAGGCGATGGAGCCGACCGGCCTGTTCGGTTCCTACGGCGACCTGCCGAAGAAGGAGGGCGGGCGCAACACCTACCGCTCCACGCCCTATCCGGAACGGCAGATGATCCTCTACCACAATGAGAGCAGCCATCTGGACCGCTGGCCGCGCAAGCAGTGGTTCTTTGCCGAGCAGGTGGCGCCGGTCGGCGGCTGCACCCCCATCGTCGATTGCCGCGAGATGCTGAAGCGGCTGCCGGCCGATCTGGTGGCGACGCTGGAGGCGCGCGGCCTGCTCTATGTCCGGACCTTCACGCCGCGGCTGGACGTCGGCTGGCGCGACTTCTTCAAGACCGACGACCGCGCGGCGGTGGCGGCGCGCTGTGCCGCCGGCGGCATCGACCTGCGCTGGCTCGACGACGAGACGCCGCAGACCCGCACCCGCGGCCCGGCGGTGATCCGCCACCCGCTGACCGGCGAGCGCAGCTTCTTCAACCAGTTGCAGCTCCATCACCCCGCCTGCCTGGAACCCGATCTGCGCGAGGATCTGCTGGACCTGGTCGGCGTCGACCGGCTGCCGCGCAACGTGCTGTTCGGCGACGGCGAGACCATTCCGGACGAGACCATGGCCCTGATCGGCGACGCCTACGAGGCCTGCGCCGTGCGGTTCCAGTGGCTTCGCGGCGACGCGGTGATGGTCGACAACATGCTGACCGCCCACGCCCGCGACCCGTTCGAGGGACCGCGCCGCATCGTCGTCGCCATGGGCGCGATGATCGAGCGGCAGGCTGTTACCGGCATCGAGGAGATGGCCTGATGAGCACTGAGATAACCGCCGGGACCACCATCCCCGCCCTGCTGTCCGCCCAGGCCGCCCGCAACCCCGACGCCCCGGCTCTGAAGGACGGCACGCGCACGCTCGGTTACGCCGCACTGGACGCGCTGGTCGAGCGGCTCGCCCGCCATCTGCGCCGCGACGGCGTCGGGACGGAACAGCGGGTGGCGCTGGCCCTGCCCCGTTCGGCCGAACTGGTCATCGCGCTCCACGCCGTGATGCGGACCGGCGGCGCCTATGTGCCGGTCGATCCCGCCTGGCCGGAAGCCCGTCGGGCCGCGGTCCTCGATGCCGCCCGGCCCTGCCGGCTGCTGACCGCCGCCGATGTCGCCACCTTGCTGGAGGAGCGGGCGCCGGACATCGCGCTGCCGCCCCCGGCGCCGCAGGACGCCGCCTATCTGCTGTTCACCTCCGGCTCGACCGGCACGCCGAAGGGCGTGGTGGTCGAGCATGCCCAGCTTGCCGCCTATGTGGCGGGCGTGACGGAGGCGCTCGGCCTGACCGCCTGCCGCCGCTTCGCCCTGACCTCCACCGTCGCCGCCGACCTCGGCAACACCACCCTATTCGGGGCGCTGGCGGCCGGCGGCTGCCTCGTGGTGGCGGACGAGGCGACGGTGACCGACGGCGCCGCCTTCGCCCGCTTCATTTGGGATGAGGCCATCGACTGCCTGAAGATCGTTCCCTCGCATCTGGCCGCCCTGATCGACCGGCCATCCCCGGTCCTTCCCGGCACCCTGATCCTTGGCGGCGAGCCCGCCGCCCGCCCGCTGCTGGAGGCGATCCGCTCCGCCGCACCGGCCTGCCGCATCTTCAACCATTACGGCCCGACCGAGACGACCGTCGGCGTGATGGTCCATGCCCTGGCCCCGGACGCGCCGCTGCCGGACCGGCTGCCGCTCGACCGCGTTCTGGCAGGAAGCAACGTCCGCCTGCTCGGGGAAGAGAGCGAACTGGTCATCGGCGGCGCGCAGGTCGCCCGTGGCTATCTCGACCGGCCGGACGATGCGGCCTTCTTCACCGACCCAGACGGCACCCGCTTCTACCGCACCGGCGACCGCGCCCGGCTGCTGCCCGGCGGCGGGCTGGAACTGATCGGCCGCATCGACGACCAGATCAAGATCCGCGGCTTCCGTGTCGAGCCGGCGGAGATCGAGGCCGCACTCCTCGCCCTGCCCGGTATCGCCCAGGCGGCGGTGAAGCTGGTGCGCACCGACCGGCTGGTCGCCTATGCGGTTGCCAATGCCGGCACCACCCCCGACCCGGCCGCCCTGCGGGAAGCCCTGCGCGCTCTCCTGCCCGACGCGATGGTTCCGGCGGAGATCGCCATCCTCGCCAGCCTGCCGAGGCTCGGCAACGGCAAGATCGACCGCGCCGCCCTGCCCGATCCCGCCGCAATTCCGGCCACCGCTTCGGCCGGCGTTTCGGGGCAGCCGGCCAACGACGCCGCCCCGCTGGAAACGCTGATCGCCGGACTGATCGCCACCCTGCTGGAGCGTGAGCGGGTCGCCGCGACCGACAACCTGTTCGATCTCGGCGGCCATTCGCTGCTGGTGATCAAGCTGGTGTCCCGTTTGCGCCGTCGCCTCGGGGTGGAGGTGCCGCCGGGCCTCGTCTTCGACCACCCGACCCCCGCCGCCCTCGCCCAGGCCCTGCGCGCCACGGAAGCCGAACCCGGCCAGCTCGACCGCGCCGCGGCTTAGGCATCCTCTCTCCCGTAGCCCCCTCTTCCCCCAGGAAGAGGGGGAAATTCTGCGTTCCCTCCCTTTCCAGAAACGGTACGCCTCCATGGCCGATACGCTCGCCCCCAGCCTGCATGACATCGCGCAGGGCTTCGCCCGGCTGCCGACGGACAGGCGGCGCGCCTTCCTCGATGCGCTGCGGGCGCGCGGCATCGCCTTTTCGCGGCTGCCGGTCCCCAAACGCCGGGGCGATGCGGCGGCTCCGGTGGCGGCGTCTCCCGCACAGCGCCGGCTGTGGACCCTGCACCGGCTCGACCCGGCCTCGGCCGCCTACCACATGCCGGGCGCGTTCCGGCTGACCGGCACGGTCGATTCCGCAGCCTTGGAGGCGGCGCTCAACGCGGTTTCGGCCCGCCATGAGATCCTGCGCACCGCCTACCGCGAGGATGGCGACGGCAAGCTGTGGGCGGTCCTGCTGCCGGACCGTCCCGTCCGCCTGAACCGCCACGACCTGACCGGCCGTCCGGACACGGCGCAAGACCTTGCCGAACGCCTTGCCGCCGCCCCCTTCGATCTGGAGCGCGCCCCCCCCTGGCGGGCCGACCTGCTGCGCCTCGCTGCCGACGAGCATTGGCTGCTGGTGACGCTGCACCACATCGCCGCAGACGGCGCCAGCATCGGCCTGCTGATGGCCGACCTCGCCGCCGCCTACAACACCGCCCGCCAGGGCCGCCCTCCCGCGTTGCCCGAACTGCCGGCGCAGCATGCCGACCTCGCCGTCTGGCAGGCGGCGTGGCTGGAGACCGGGGAGGCCGAGCGCCAGGCCGCCTTCTGGCGCGACACCCTGTCCGGCGCCCCCGCCCGCCTGACCCTGCCGGGCTTTGAGACGGAGAGCCGCCGCGACGGCAACAGCGACAGCGGCGGCGAGCGGACCGCCGTCCTGCCCCCCACCCTCTCCGCCACGCTGAAGGAACTGGCTGCCCGCGAAGGTTGCACCCCCTTCACCGTCCTGCTGGCCGCCTATGCCCTGCTTCTCGGCCGGATGAGCGGCCAGGACGAGCTGATCGTCGGCATCCCGGTCGCCGGCCGCCGCCAGCCGGAGGCCGAGCAGGCCATCGGCTGTTTCGTCAACACCCTCCCGCTGCGCCTGCGCCTCCCCCCCGCCCCGCCCTTCCGCGACTGGCTGCACGAGGCCGCCCGCGCCGTCACCGCCGCCCAGGACAACCAGGATCTCCCCCTCGACGCCATCCAGGAGACGGTGCGGGCGGAGCGCGGCGCCAATCCGCTGGTCCAGGTGATGTTCGACCACCGCCCGGCTCCGTTTGCCGCGGGCGGCCTCGACGGCCTGCGGGTGGAGCCGCTGGAGCTGCCGGTGCGCAGCGCCAAGTTCGACCTCGCGCTCGCCGGCACCGAGCGGCCCGACGGCACGATCCTCGTCCGCCTCGCCCACCGGGGGGAGGCCGCTCCGGCGGACCGCCTGCTGCGGCGCTGGCAGCGCCTGCTGACACAGATCGCAGCCTCCCCCGACCGCCCGCTCCGCGCCCTAGACATCCGCTGCGAGGATGATATCCAGGCCATCGCCGGCTGGTCCGTGGATCCCGACTGGACCGGTCCTACGCCCGATCCAGTGCCCGTCCTGCTCGCCCGCCTCGCCGCGGAGCGGCCGGACGCCCCGGCCATCCTGTTCGGTGACGACATCGTGACCCGCGGCGAGCTGGACCGCCGGGCCAACCGCCTCGCCAACCGGCTGGTCGCCCTCGGCGCCGGGCCGGAGCAGCGCGTCGGCGTCTGCCTGCCCCGCTCGCCCGACCTGGTCGTCTCCTTCCTGGCCGTGCTGAAATCGGGCGCCGCCTTCGTCCCGCTCGACCCCGCCCATCCCGCCGAGCGCTGGCAGGCGATCCGCGAGGCCGCCGGCCTGACCCTGCTGATCGCCGACAGCCCGCTCGACGGCGTGACCACCCTTCATCCCGGCGATGGAGCAGACGCCCCCGACCATGCGCCCGCGGTGACGATCCAGCCGCGAAGTCTCGCCTATGTCATCCATACCTCCGGCTCCACCGGCGCGCCGAAGGGGGTGGCGGTCGAGCATGGCCCGCTCGCCATGCATTGCGTCGCCACCGGCGCCGTCTACGACATGGGCCCGGACAGCCGCGAGCTGCATTTCCTGTCCTTTACCTTCGACGGCGCGCACGAGCGCTGGATGACCGCGCTGACGGCCGGCGGCGCCATCCTGCTGCGCGACGACAGTCTGTGGACGGCGGAGCAGACCTATGACGCCATCCGCCGCCACCGCCTGACCCATGCCGGCTTCCCGCCGAAATACCTCCAGCAGCTTGCCGCCTGGGCCGAGCAGCAGGGCGGCGAGCCGCCGCCGATGCAGCTCTATTCCTTCGGCGGGGAGGCGATGCCGCGCGCCGGGCTGGAGCGGCTGTTCCGCGCGCTGCGTCCCCGCCACGCCATCAACGGCTATGGCCCGACCGAGACCGTTGTGACGCCGCTGGTGTGGAAGAGCGAGGTGTGGAAGGGCGATGGCGCCGGCCTGCCCGACAGCGCCTACGTCCCCATCGGCCGTCCGGTCGGCGACCGCAGCGCCCATATCCTCGACGACGATCTCAACCCGCTGCCCATCGGCGTGACGGGGGAGCTGTGGATCGGCGGCAGCGGCCTTGCCCGCGGCTATCTCGGCCGCCCGGCGGCGACCGCCGAGCGCTTCATCCCAGACCCCTTCGGCCGTCCCGGTGCCCGCCTCTACCGCACCGGCGACCTCGCCCGCTGGAGGGAGGACGGCACCGTCGAGTTTCTCGGCCGCCGCGACCATCAGGTGAAGCTGCGCGGCTTCCGCATCGAGCTTGGCGAGATCGAGGCCCATCTGGCCGCCGAACCCGGCGTGCGCGAAGCCGTGGTGGTGGCACAGGAGACCGACGGCGTCACCCGCCTGATCGGCTATCTGGTCCCCACCCCCGGTGCCCATCCGAACCCTACCGCCGTCGGCGCGGCGCTGGCGGCAAGGCTGCCCGCCCACATGGTGCCCGCCCGGCTGATGGTGCTGGACGCCATCCCCGTCACCCCCACCGGGAAGCTCGACCGCGCAGCATTGCCCGTCCCGCGCTGGGAGGCCGCAGCGCAGGTCGCCCCATCCAACCCGGTCGAGGAGTTGCTGGTCCGGCTGTGGCGGGAGGCGCTGAACGCCGGGCGCATCGGCGTCACCGACAATTTCTTCGAGATCGGCGGCGATTCCATCATCGCACTCCAGATCGTCGCCCGCGCCCGCGCCGCCGGCCTGCGCATCACGCCGAAGCAGCTTCTGGAACGCCAGACCATCGCCGCCCTCGCCCTGGTGGCGGAAGAGGCCGCTCCCAGCGCTCCCACGGCCGAGGCCCCCGCCGGTCCGTCGCCGCTGGCGCCGATCCAGGCCTGGTTCTTCGACCAGCCGGTTCCCAACCGCGACCGCTGGAACCAGTCGGTGCTGCTGGCCGCGACCGTTCCGGTGGATGCCGCCCGGCTGGCGGGCGCGCTGGCCATGGTCGCCGGCCGTCACGATGCCCTGCGCCTTCGCTTTACGGCCGATGCCGGGGGCAACTGGACGCAGACCCACGACAACGGGCCGGCGACCATCCCGCTGGAGGAGGCGGACGCCGCCGACAATACCGCCCTCACCCGCCTGTGCGACGAGGCACAGGGCCGGCTGGACCTCGCCAGCGGCCCGCTGATGCGGGCGCTGCTGATCCGCAAGCCCGATGGCGAACAGCGCCTGTTCCTGGTCGCCCATCATCTGGTGGTGGACGGCGTGTCCTGGCGCATCCTGCTGGAGGATCTGGAGGCCGCCCTGCAAGGCCCCTGCATGCTCGACCGGCTTCCCGCCGCCGGAACGCCCTTCGCCCTGTGGGCGAGGCGTCTGGTGCAGGAGGTTCCCCGCTTCCTTGGCCAGATCGACCACTGGCGCTGCGCGCTCGACACGCCACCGCTGCCGGTCGAGGGGCCGCTGTCGCTCAACACCCGCCGCCATGCCGTCACCCGCAGCCTGCGGCTGGATCGCGCGCAGACCCGTGCCCTACTGACCGAGGCACCGGCCGCCTACCGCACCCGCATCGACACGCTGCTGCTGACCGCGTTCACCCGCGCCGTGCAGCGCCGCTGGCCGGCCGACGCCCTGACCGTCCATGTCGAGGGGCATGGCCGCGAAGGCCTGTTCCCCGACCTCGATGTCGGCCGCACCGTCGGCTGGTTCACCAGCGTCTATCCCGTCCGCCTCGCCCCGCCGCCCGGCTGGGACGGCGCCATCCGCCACGTCAAGGAGGCGTTGCGCGCGGTCCCCGACGGCGGCATCGGTTTCAACCTGCTGCGCCATCTGGGACCGCCGGAGGCCCGCACCGCGCTGTCCGGTCGCCCCATCGCCCTCTCCTTCAACTATCTGGGGCAGTTCGACGGCGCCGCCGCCGAGGCGCCCTGGCGTCCTGCCGCGGAGGAGTGCGGTGCCGGCACCGATCCCGACGCGCCGCTCGGCGCCCTGATCTCCATCGACGGGCAGGTGATGGCGGGGGAGTTGACACTACATGCCCGCGCCAGCGCCGCCCTGTTCGAGGACGGCGTCATCGCCGGCCTGATGGAGGATTTCCGCGCCGCCCTGGCGGAACTGACCGCCCATTGTGCCACGGTCCCGCCCGGTCAGGCGACGCCATCCGACTTCCCGCTGGTCAATCTGGACCAAGCGCAGATCGACGCGCTGCCCATCGCCGCCCCGGCAATCGCCGACATCCTGCCGGCGACGCCGATGCAGGCGGCGATGCTGCGCCACAGCGTCTCGACGCCGGCTTCCGACGCCTACATGGTGCAGGTGTGGGCGACCATCGACCGGCTCGATCCCGACCGGCTGGCGGCGGTCTGGCGGGAGACGATCGCCCGCCACGACATCCTGCGCGCCGCCTTCGCCGACCTGCCGCAGGCCGGCGGCAGCAAGCAGCCCCTGCTGGTCATCGCCAAACACGCCGACCTGCCCGTCACGCTGCTGGACGGACGCGACGCCAGCGATCCCGACGACGCCTGGGCTCGCCTGTGCGACGACGAATACCGCCGCCGCTTCGATGCCGCCCAAGCGCCGCTGATGCGGGTGACCCTGGTCCGCACCGGCCCGGCCACCCACCGCTTCCTGTGGACATGGCATCATGCGCTGCTCGACGGCTGGAGCATGTCGCGCCTGCTTGGCGACGTGCTGCGCCTCTATGATGGCGACAGCGTGCCGCCACCGCCGGTGCGGCTGCGCGATCTCGCCGCCTGGACCCAGGCCGCCGACAGCGCACGGGAACAGGCCACAGCACACTGGCGCACGCAGCTTGCCGCCCTGCCCGCC
>NZ_WHOS01000130.1 GCF_013340935.1 Azospirillum melinis
GAATGTGTATAAGAGACAGGAGTTGGGGCTTCGGCTTGCGGTAAACGATGCAACCGGCATCAGGAGCGGTTCTGTGCTCCGTGCCAGACGCGCAGAATGGTCACACGGGTCGAGCTCACGTCGTAGACAATCACATAGGGGTGGACTGCCACCAGCTCCCGCGCACCGTCTCGCCGAAGGCGGCCTCGGTCTGGAAATTCGGCGAGGCTTTCCGCCGTGCTTCTGAGCCGAAGCGCCATGCGCCGGGCTGCCGCGGGATTGAAGTGGCCGATGTAGGTGCGGATTGCGATCAGATCGGCAATGGCGGCCGGAGCGAAGACTACTTGCACGACGGCGCAGGACGCTCGTCCGCCGTGCCCCAACTGTCGAGCCAGTCCGCAACGTCGCGCAGAGGAATCGTCTGACCGGAGGCAACCTGTGCCCGCGCCTCGGCAATGGCGCGTGTCAGCGCATCGTCATCGGTCGGCTCGAAAGCGGTCGCGGGCTCTGCCATTGGACACCTCCGTCATTGAATATAAGCGGTGTGTGTGGGGCAGTCTATGTAAGACTCTTCGCAAGCGGAGGCGGCTTTGAGGCGTAAACCGCTGATGCTCACCGAATTGAGCAGAAACTTCACTTGCAGCTTGAATGTGGAGAATGCACGTTCCCAAGAATCGCCACCCCTAAAAGGCAAGCTTGTTTGCGGTTTGCCGAAATTATAAGTGCACTACAGGCGGCGCTCACCGCATATAGAATATACAGTTATGGACTCGCCTCATGAATCGCGATAATCTAAGACTCCATCTTTTGATGGTAATTTTTGATATTTTTTCATTATTTGGTTGAAAAGAGGCAGAATTGAAAAAGTTAACAAGAATAGATTGGGATATAATTGATGCTCGTGTGCGTAACTCTTGCAAAAGACATGGCTTCAAAACCCTGTCTATCGGTCTTCTTTCCATTGTCATTGAGCAAATATTTCCTGAAATTCAGGATCAATTGCATGAAGCCATTACGGATGGTGCTGATGACAGAGGCATCGACGCAATCTATATTATCGAAGGTGAGCAGCAAGCAGAAATATTTCTATTTCAGTCAAAATATAGAGATACTCATAAGAGCTGTGACAAGACGATAAACGATTCTGAAGTTATGAAGGTTTCTCATTTTTTAAATGAGCTGTTCGAGAAATCTAAATTTTTGATGAAATGTAATAATTTCCGGCTTATGGAGTCTGTTCAAAGAATTTGGGAGCTTCATGAAAAGGGAAAAATTTGTCGTTACAAAGTGGTGTTCTGCTCAAACGGGGGGTATTTTTCGCCATCTGCGAAAGTCATAATTGACAGCATATGTGAAAGTGCGCCGCAGGTTTCATTTGAATTCTATGGCGCAGATGACGTTATCCGAGGGCTGTCGATTGAAAGTCGCTCCCCGGAGAATGGAGTTCTTCAAGTAATTGGAAAGGAGATATTAGAAAGATCAGACGGAGATGTACGAGGTGTTATTGCCTCAGTGGATGCGCTGTCTTTTATTAACCTCATTAAAACGGCGGATGGCCAAGGAATAAAGCGTCATCTTTTTGATGACAATTTAAGAGTGTTTCTGGGTGTTAAGGGAGGGTTTAACCCTTCAATTATTGAAACTGCTACATCAAATGATAGCTATCTGTTCTGGTATCTAAATAACGGTATTACTATAACGTGCAAGAACTACTCCTATAATAAGGGCCACATAAACCCGACATTACGGTTCGAAGATTTCCAAATTGTTAATGGAGCACAAACCTCTCATTCACTTATTGAGGCGAGTCGCTTAGGAGTGGACGCGCTGAATGATGTTGTTCTTATGGTTCGAGTGTATGCTACGGATCGAGCAGATATTGCTGAGCGCGTTGCAGTTGCCACCAATAGCCAAGCTCGTATTCAAAGTCGCGATCTTCGCGCAAATCATGAAATTCTGAAAAAGCTTGAGCTTGCATTTCTAGAGAACGGTTACTTTTTCGAAAGAAAAAGAAACATGTTTCCCGACAAACCCGAAAACAAAAGAATTGATGCACTTAAGCTTGGGCAGATACTCCTATCATATGAACTGAAAGAGCCTGATAAAGCCAAAAGTGAGTCTGATTCAATATTTGATTCAAGATTTAGCGCAATATTCAATGATAATATGGATATATCTGAACTCATAAGGCTTTTTGAGCTATACCGTATTATAGAAAGACTAAGGGAGATTTACATTTCCGATTATGGGTCGGCACCAGAGAGCGGGCGTCAGCACCAATATTTAGTTTATGGGCACTGGTTTGTTCTTTTTGCTTGCAATCTTCTGCATCTGAAGTCGGGTAAAGCGCGAATCCCAACGGACAAGGATGCGGAGGTTATGGTTGAGGAAGCCATAAGTGTTGTTGCCTCTGCCTGCAGTCAACAAAAAGCTGTCGCACACTATCAAATGTTCAGGAGCCCGAAGACAAAAGATAAGATTTATGCAGAGTTGAGCGGGAAGCAACTTGACCTATTCGAGGTGATCGGTGAAAGTGTGAGCGATAGTATTAGGCCAAAATCAATGTTTTGATTAGGGATGTGGGGTGAAGTGGCGGGCTATATGATAGTTTGAAGAACATCCTCTGCTATGAAACCGCCATCGGCACCACCCGGCAAGTCCCGCGCACCAGATCGACGTCGATCTCTGCTGCGATTAGTTCCGGTCGGATGCTCATGCCGTCGCGGACCAGTCGCACCAGACCGTGCTTCGCCAAGTCTTGCAGGGCGCGCGAGACGTTGGGCTGGGCGCGGTCGGCGAGTTGGGCGAGGCGGGAGACCGTCTCCGGGCGTTTGGCGGCAATCAGTTGCATCAACGCCCGGTTCGCTGGGGTCAACACGCCGAGAAGGCCGGAGATCGCCTCGCCATCGATGACGGACTGCACCGGGGGAACTGGCTGGGTGCCACGGGCGACCGCCAGCATCTCGTCGCGCAAATCATGCAAAGTCCGCATTCTCGGGTTCCCCGACGTCTTTGGTGTCTTCAACGCAGCGGCTGGTGAAGCGCTTTCAGTATGCGCTGGGCGAGGGGATGCGGCTATCGCATTTGCCTTCGCACGGGCAGGGACGCGCAAGAGGCCATGCGGTTCGGGACTCTCGGGTTGCCCCTCACCCTCCCCACGCCTTCGGCGCGGGTCCCCGCCCTCTCCCGGGGCGGGAGAGGGTGACGGGCGCGCTTCGGCGCGCCGCCAAGGGGCATGCTGCCCCTTCGCGATCCCCTGGCAAAGGCTGGCGCCTTTGCTGCCCCCTCACCCTGACCCTCTCCCCAGGGGGGAGAGGGGATGAAGAC
>NZ_WHOS01000131.1 GCF_013340935.1 Azospirillum melinis
CACGCTGGGCTCGGCCGGCAACACCCTGCTGGTTTCGCTCGTCGAGACGCTGACCGGCGGCAACGGCACCGACGTCGTCACGCTGGTCACCACGGGCAACACCATCCTGGTGTCGGCCCTGGAGACCCTGACCGGCGCCGCAGGCACCGACGTCGTCACGCTGGGCTCGGCCGGCAACACCCTGCTGGTTTCGCTCGTCGAGACGCTGACCGGCGGCAACGGCACCGACGTCGTCACGCTGGTCACCACGGGCAACACCATCCTGGTGTCGGCCCTGGAGACGCTGACCGGCGCTGCCGGCACCGACATCGTCACCCTGGGCTCGGCCGGCGGCACCCTGCTGGTTTCGGCCCTTGAGACGGTGGTCGGTTCGACCGCCAGCGACGTCATCGGCCTCGGCACCGCCGGCAACACCCTGCTGATCACCGCGGTCGAGACCATCATCGGTCTGACCGGCACCGACGTCGTCACCATCGGCTCGGCCGGCAACACCGTCCTGGTGGCTGGGATCGAGACGCTGACCGCCGGCGCGGGCACCGACATCGTCACCATCGGCTCGGCCGGCAGCACCCTGCTGGTCAACGCCGTCGAGACGCTGACCGGCGGCGCCGGCACCGACGTCGTCACGCTGGGTACGGGTGGCAACACCGTCACCGCCTCGCTGCTCGAGACGCTGACCGGCAGCACCTCGTCCGATCTGGTCTTCCTCGGCACGGCCGGCAACACGACCACCGTTTCGCTCGTCGAGACGCTGATCGGCGGCACCGGCACCGACGTCGTCACCCTGGGCACGGCCGGCAACACGGTTCTGCTGCGCAGCATCGAGACGCTGACCGGCGGCACGGGCACCGACGTCATCACGCTCGGCGACACCGGCAACACGCTGGTCGTCGGCGGCGTCGAGACGCTGACGGGCGGCACCGCCACCGACGCGGTCACCCTCGCCACCACCGGCAGCACTCTGCTGGTCAACACCGTCGAGACGCTGACGGGCGGCACCGGCACCGACGTCGTCACGCTGGGCGCCGGCGGCAACACCGTCACCGCCTCGCTGCTCGAGACGCTGACCGGCAGCGCCGCTTCCGATCTGGTCTTCCTGGGCACGGCCGGCAACACGACCACCGTTTCGCTCGTCGAAATTCTGGTCGGCGGCACCGGCACCGACGTCGTCACGCTGGGCACCGCTGGCAACACGATCCTGCTGCGCGGTCTGGAGACCCTGACCGGCGGCGCGGCCACCGACGTCGTCACCCTGGGTGACACCGGCAACACGACCACCGTTTCGCTCGTCGAGACGCTGATCGGCGGCGCGGCCACCGACGTCATCACCCTGGGCACGGCCGGCAACACCCTGGCCATCTCGGCCCTGGAGACGCTGACCGGCGCTGCCGGCACCGACGTCGTCACCCTGGGCTCGGCCGGCAACACGCTGTCCGTCTCGCTGCTGGAGACGATCACCGGTGGCGCGGGCTCCGACGTGGTCGCCCTCGGCACGGCCGGCAACACCCTGCTGGTCTCGGCTCTGGAAACCCTGACGGGTAACACGGGCACCGACGTCGTCACCCTGGGTTCGGCCGGCAACACGCTGTCCACCAACCTGCTCGACACCATCTTCGGTGGCACCGGTTCGGATCTGGTCTTCCTCGGCACCAGCTCCAGCACCCTGCAGGCCAACAACCTGGAAATCCTGGTCGGCGGCACCGCTTCCGACGTGGTCCAGCTGGGCACCGGCGGCAGCACCATCCTCGTCCGCGGCCTGGAGACCCTGGGTGGCCAGGGCGGTACCGACGTCGTCACCATCGGCGACACCGGCACCACCATGCTGATCGGCTTCCTGGAGACGCTGACGGGCGGTTCGGGCACCGACGTCATCACGGTCGGCGCGGGCGCCAACGGCAGCACGATGCTGGTTTCGGGCCTGGAGACCCTGACGGGTTCTTCTGCCGGGACGGACGTCATCACCATCGGTTCGGCCGGCGCAACCCTGCTCGCCAACCTGCTCGAGACGATCGTCGGCGGCACTGGCTCCGAGCTGATCTTCCTCGGCACGGCCGGCAGCACGGTCGCGGTGTCGGGCATCGAAATCCTGATCGGCGGCACGGGCACCGACGTCGTCACCTTCGGTACTGCCGGCAACACGGTTCTGCTGCGTGGCATCGAGACGCTGACCGGCGCCGCCGGCACCGACGTCGTCACCCTGGGTGATACCGGCAACACGCTGTCCGCCTCGCTGCTCGAGACGGTCATCGGCGGCACCGCCACCGACGTCATCGCACTGGGCACGGCCGGCAACACGCTGTTCGTCTCCGCGGTCGAGACCCTGACGGGCGGCACGGGCACCGACGTCGTCACCATCGGCTCGGTCCTCGGCAACACCATGCTGGTGTCCGGCATCGAGACGCTGACCGGTCAGGTCGGCACCGACGTCATCACGCTGGGCACGGCCGGCAGCACCGTTCTGGTGTCGCTGCTCGAAACCCTGACGGGCGGCACGGGCACCGACGTCGTCACCCTGGGCTCCGTCGGCGGCACGCTGCTGGCTTCGGGTCTGGAGACGATCACCGGCGGCACGGGCTCCGATCTGGTGTTCCTGGGTTCGTCGGGCAACACGGTCCTGGCTTCGGCCCTTGAGTTCCTGATCGGCGGTGCGGGCACCGACGCCATCACCCTGGGCACGGCTGGCAACACCGTCACCGTCCGCGGTCTGGAGACCCTGGCCGGCGGTGCTGGCACCGACGTCGTCACCATCGGCGACACCGGCACCACCATGCTGGTCTCGGCGCTGGAGACCCTGGCCGGCGGTGCTGGCACCGACGCCATCACGCTGAGCACGGTGGGCAACACCCTGCTGGTCTCGGCTGTGGAAACCCTGACGGGCGGCACGGGCACCGACGTCGTCACCATCGGTTCGGCCGGCGCCACGCTGCTGGCTT
>NZ_WHOS01000132.1 GCF_013340935.1 Azospirillum melinis
GTGGGCACGTCATGGGCGGAACCCTGCGGTCGGGGGAGGGGCTTCGGGTGAGATTTGGGAAGGCGGCCGGCGGCTTTCCATGGTCCCTGCTTGTGGGGCCGGCGAAACCGGTTTGCCGGATTGGTTCGAGGGGTGAAAAGCGGCGATGTGCCGCGACCTGTGGCGATTTTGCTACCAAATGACTGTTTCATGACCTTTACATGACATGCCGCCGCTGCACCGCACCGCGAAGCGTGCTAAGAGCAGCGCCAAACCATTCCAGTCTACGCGAGTCACCGTCCCATGCTGCTGCGCGCATTCCGTTCGCTGATGCCGAAGGAGGAACGCTTCGTCGACCAGTTCGTCGAGCAGGCCCGCCATATCGTGGCAGCATCCATTGCGCTGGAAGCGGTGATGGATGCCGGACCGGACGACCGCGCGCAGAAGGTCGCCGCGCTGAAGCGGGTGGAGAAGGACGCCGACCGCATCGCCAAGGATGCCGGGCGCGACCTGCACCGCGCCTTCATCACCCCCTTCGACCGCTCGGACATCCTGTCGCTGATCAACGCGCTGGACGACGCCATCGACCTGATGGACGAGGTGCCGCGCCATGCCGGCCTCTATGGCATCGAGGCGTTCGACGAGCCGATGCGCCGCTTCGTCGCCCTGATCCGCCAGCAGGCCGACGTGCTGGTCGAGCTGATGCCGCTCCTGGGCTCCATCGCCCGCAACGCCGAGCGGATCGACCATCTCTGCGGCCGGCTGTCCGACATCGAGGACGAGGCCGACGACATCCTGCGCAGCGCGCTCCAGTCGCTGATCGCGGAGAAGCCGGACATGATCGCCTTCCTCGGCCGGCGCGAGCTGTACGAAATGCTGGAGGCGGTGACCGACCGGTGCGACGACGTCGGCGACCTGGTCGCGGGCATCACGCTCGATCAGGTCTGAGGCGGTCCCGGTCATGGAGGCCCTGCAACTCGGCCTGCCGGCGATCGCCGTCATCGTTCTGGTGGCGCTCGCCTTCGACTTCATCAACGGCCTGCACGACGCGGCGAACTCCATCGCCACCGTGGTGTCGACCCGCGTGCTGTCGCCCAAGCTGGCCGTCCTTTGGGCGGCCTTCTTCAATTTCATCGCCTTCCTGTTCTTCGGCCTGCATGTCGCCACCACCATCGGCACCGGGCTGGTCGATCCGCTGGTGATGGACCCGGCGGTGATCCTGGCGGCGCTGATCGGCGCCATCGGCTGGAACCTGATCACCTGGTATCTCGGGCTGCCGTCCTCCTCCTCGCACGCGCTGGTCGGCGGCATCGCCGGGGCCGGCATCGCCAAGGCCGGCTTCGGCGCCATCATCGCCAGCGGCTTCACCAAGACGGCGGTCGCCATCGTGCTGTCGCCCGGCATCGGCCTGCTGCTGGCGCTGTTCCTGATGCTGGTGCTGTCCTGGGCGCTGCGCCGGGCCGCCCCCTTCGCGGTCGACCGCCAGTTCCGGCACTGGCAGCTGGTTTCTGCGGCGTTGTACAGCCTGGGCCATGGCGGCAACGACGCGCAGAAGACGATGGGCATCATCGCCGTCCTGCTGTTCAGCCAGGGTATGCTGGGCGATACCTTCCACGTCCCGTTCTGGGTCATCATCGCCTGCCAGCTGGCGATGGGGCTGGGCACCATGATGGGCGGCTGGCGCATCGTCCGCACCATGGGATCGCGCATCACCGACCTGAAGCCCTACCAGGGCTTCTGCGCCGAGACGGCGGGTGCCATCACGCTGTTCGGCGCGACGTGGCTGGGCATCCCGGTTTCGACCACCCACACCATCACCGGCGCCATCGTCGGCGTCGGCTCCGCCCGCCGGACCTCGGCGGTGCGCTGGGGTCTGGCGGGCCGAATCGTCTGGGCCTGGGTGCTGACGATTCCCGCCTCCGGCATCGTCGCCTGGCTGTCCTACCTGCTGGTGGCGAGCGTCCTGCACCCGTAAGGGCCTCGATTTGGGGGGAGAACACCCTGTGAACGAGGGGGCGGATACCGGTACGATCGGATAAGCCCTTCGTGACGCAGCCCGCCCTTGACCCGCAAGGGCGGGAACGGCAGGATCGGTCCGGTGGAGACAGGATACCGGTCATGCCGCATATCGAACGCACCGACCAAGGTGAGCAGTATGTGCTTCCCGGCGCCGAACGCCGGACGGTCCCAGGCTTGCCCTATGCGGCGGAAGCCGACGGCCAGCTGACCCTGCATTTCTACGCCCCACCGGAGAAGACAGAACGCCGCTCCCGCCCGACCTCGGCGCGCGCGCTCTCCTCCACGCCCCTGCCCATGGCGCCGCTGCCCGCCGGTCAGGCGGAGCCGGTCGTGGCCGACGCCACGCCGCAAAGCCTGTTCGGCCGGCGTCTCGCCCATTTCCCAAGGGTGTTCGAGCAGCCCTGACCGGAGCAGCCCTGACCGGCTAGAGGGCGGGCCTTCAGGCGGCGCCGGTGCGGCTGCGCCCGGCGGCCAGCGTGCGGGCGACCTGACGCAGCAGCAGGTCGCGCTCATAGGGCTTGCCGATGTGCCCGTTCATGCCGGCCTCATAGCAATCGCGCCGCTCCTCGTCCGACGAGCCGGCGGTCAGTGCCAGGATCGGCAGGCCGCCGTGCGGCGGCGGCATGGCACGGATGATCCGGCTCGCCTCCAGCCCGTCCATCCCCGGCATCTGCACGTCCATCAGCACGAGGTCATAGTCGCCGGCCTTCACCGCCTCCACCGCCGCGGCGCCATCGGCCACCAGATCGATGCGGTAGCCGCTGTCCTTGAACAGCGCCGCCAGCAGTTCGCGGTTGATCGACAGATCCTCGGCGATCAGCAGGCGCGGCGGTCCGGCGGGGCGGGGCTGTCTCCTTTTCACATCTCCGAG
>NZ_WHOS01000133.1 GCF_013340935.1 Azospirillum melinis
GGGCGGGGTCGTCGGCGATGGTTGCGGCCCTCGACGGGCTGGATCTGGGGCCGACCTTCGACTGGCCGGCGGAGCGGCTGGTGCTGCTGATCGCGGGCGGGCTCGACCTGTCGCGCGGGCTGGCCGGGGCGGCGGAGGATGACGAGGGGGCAGGGCGGGCCGACGCCGGCCGGGCAGGGATTTGCGCCGACGACGTGGTGGTCGGCCTGTCGGCCAGCGGTGCCAGCGCCTACACCGTCGGCGTCCTGCGCGCGGCGCGGGAGGCGGGGGCCCTGACCATGGGCATCGCCAGCAGTGCCGGTTCCCCCCTGCTGGAAGCGGTGGAGCATCCGGTGCTGACCGCGACGGGGGCCGAGGTGATCGCCGGATCGACCCGGCTCGGTGCCGGCACCGCGCAGAAGGTGGTGCTGAACCTGTTTTCGACCGGCGTCATGACCGCGCTCGGCAATGTCTACGACAACCTGATGATCAATGTCCGGCCGGAGAATGCCAAGCTCCGCCGCCGCTGCACCGCCATGGTCGCCCGCATCGCCGGCGTGGATGAGGATGCTGCCGGTGCGGCGCTGGAGCGGCACGGCGACGTGCGCCGCGCCGTGCTGGGGCTGGCCGGGCTGGAGGCGCCGGAGATCGACCGGCTGCTGATCGCAACCGGCGGCAACCTGCGCCGCGCGATGGAACAGGCCCGGTCGGGGTCCAACACGCAAGAATGACCAACATGTGAGGCCCGGCCCCCTTGAGGCCGGAGCCCGTTGCACTGGGAGACGTCCGAATGTCTGCTGATCGTTTGTCGGGCGACCGTTTTTCGGGCGTCCAGAGGCTGGGGCGGGCGCTGATGCTGCCGATTGCCGTGCTGCCCATCGCCGGGCTGCTGCTGCGCATCGGCCAGCCCGACCTGCTGAACATCGCCTTCATCGCCGCGGCGGGTGACGCCGTCTTCTCCAATCTGGGTGTCCTGTTCGCCGTCGGCATCGCCATCGGCTTTGCCCGTGAGAACCACGGTGCCGCCGGATTGGCCGGCGCCGTCGGCTATTTCGTGGCGGTGAAGGGTGCGGTGGTGCTGAGCGGTGTCGCGCCGGAGCTGGTGGCGAAGATGTCCAGCCGCATCAGCATCCCGGTCGGCATCCTGATCGGCATCATCGCCGGCCAGCTCTACAACAAATACAAGGACATCAAGCTGCCGGACTATCTCGCCTTCTTCGGCGGGCGGCGCTTCGTGCCCATCGTCACCGGTCTGGCGGCGCTGGGGATCGCGCTGGTCTTCGGCTATGGCTGGCCCGTTGTCGATTCCGGACTGACCGCGCTGACCACCGGCGTGCTGGGGCTGGGCAAGATCGGCCTGTTCCTCTATGGCGTGCTCAACCGCATCCTGATCATCACCGGCCTGCACCACATCATCAACAACATCGCCTGGTTCCTTCTGGGCGATTACCAGGGCGTCACCGGCGACCTGAACCGCTTCTTCAAGGGCGATCCGACGGCCGGCGCCTTCATGGCCGGCTTCTTCCCGGTGATGATGTTCGGTCTGCCGGCCGCCTGTCTCGCCATGTACCACACCGCCAAGCCGGAGAACCGTGCGGCGGTCGGCGGCGTGCTGCTGTCGATGGCGCTGACCGCCTTCCTGACCGGCGTGACGGAACCGGTGGAATTCGCCTTCATCTTCCTGGCACCCGCCCTGTTCGCCGTCCATGCCGTGCTGACCGGCCTGTCGATGGTGCTGATGGACGTGCTGAACGTGAAGCTGGGCTTCGGCTTCTCGGCTGGTCTGTTCGACTATGTGCTGAATTACGGCAAGGCGACCAACCCGATCCTGCTCCTGCCGGTGGGCGCCGCTTACTTCGCCATCTATTACGGGCTGTTCCGCTTCGTCATCCAGCGCTTCGACCTGAAGACGCTTGGCCGCGACGACATCGCCATTCCCGCCGGTCAGGCACCGGCCGCCTCCGGTGTCCGGCCCGCCACTGTATCGGCCGCGCCGGCCCCGGCGGTCAGCGACCGTGCCGGCGCCTATGTCGCGGCCCTCGGCGGGGCCGGCAATCTGCGATCTGTGGAGGCCTGCACCACGCGCCTGCGCCTGAACGTCGCCGATGCCAGTCGGGTGAACGAGGTGGAGTTGAAGCGCATCGGCGCCCGCGGCGTGGTGAAGCCGTCGGCCAATTCGGTCCAGGTCATCGTCGGTCCGATTGCCGACCAGTTGGCGGGCGAGATCCAGGACTCGCTGAACGCATCGGCGGGCTTGCGGGTCTGATCGAAAGCACCCCGGTCCCAACATTGGAAAGCCCCGGTTCCTCGTGGAACCGGGGCTTTCCGTATTTTGAGGTTTGTGTACCGTCAGGCGGGTTCCGGTTCATCGGCGAAGATCGCCTTCAGGTCTATGCGGGTGTCGGTCTTCGCCTCAAGGTCCAGCTGGCGCTCGACCTCGTCGAGATGCTCGATCATCAGGGCGGTCGCCTCGCCGGGGCGGTTGCCGGTCAGGGCGGCGATCAGGTGGCGGTGATCGTCGGCGGAGCAGGTGTGCGACGAGCGCCGCTCGAACGCCGCGATGGCAAGGCTGGAGCGGTCGATCAGGTCGGTCAGGATGCCGGCCAGCGTCGCGTTGCCGGCGAACTCGGCCAGCAGAAGGTGGAACTGGCCGGACAGGCGGATCATCGCCTTGCGGTCGGCGGCGTGCTGCTGTCGATGGCGCTGACCGCCTTCCTGACCGGCGTGACGGAACCGGTGGAATTCGCCTTCATCTTCCTGGCACCCGCCCTGTTCGCCGTCCATGCCGTGCTGACCGGCC
>NZ_WHOS01000134.1 GCF_013340935.1 Azospirillum melinis
CGCAGCTGCCGGCTCGGACGATGGTGTAGAGGGTGACGATGGAGTTGGTCTCCATCGCCGGCTCCACCGTCCGCCCGGTCATGCGGAAGGCGGTGTCGGCGATGCGGCGGTTCTGCATGTCGGGGGTGAGCAGGCAGAGCCGCAAGCTCGCCGCCTTTTCCCACGGCACCGCCCCTTGCGCGATCAGCTCCTCCGCCAGATCGTCGCGGCGGGCCAGCAGATGGTAGCGCTCGGTGTAGAGCGGCAGGGTGCGGACGTTGTTCAGCGGCTCGTTGTCGAGATAGGTGATGGCGGCGTCCAGTTCGAACTCGTCGAGCCCGCGCTGGATCTCGCGCGAGCTGAGCGAGACGACGCTGGAGCGGATGTGCGGAAAGCGGGTGGTGAAGGGCGTCAGCACATGCGGCACCACCGGCAGGGCGGTGGGGATGGCGCCCAGCCGCAGATGGCCGGTGACGCCCTGGGCCAGCGCCAGCAGCTCGTGGCGCAGGCTGTCGCGCTCGCCGACGATGCGGCGGGCGTATTCCAGCACCTTCAGCCCCTCCGGCGTGAAGCCTTCGAACTTCTGGCCGCGCTCGACGATGGGGACCTGAAGCTCCTCCTCCAGCTGGCGGATGGCGTTGGAGAGGGTCGGCTGCGAGACGTGGCAGCTTTCCGCCGCGCGGCCGAAATGCTTCTCGCGCGCCAGTGCCAGCAGATAGACGAACTTGCGGAACATCGTCCCTCCCCTGGCTCAAACCGCCGGGTCGAAGGGCGGGACCGGCAGGCCCGGCACATCGACCGTCATGGCGAACAGCCCGCCCGACTGCGGCAGCCGCTCCAGCTCGTCGGCGGGGCGGCCGGCGCTGGCGGTGGTGACGTAGAGCGTGCGCAGGTCGGGGCCGCCGAAGGCCACCATGGTCGGGCAGCGCGCCGGCAGCGGATGTTCCGACAGCAGTTCCCCGTCCGGCGAGAAGCGCGCGACCCGCCCGCCCTCGTACAGCGCCGACCAATAGCAGCCGTCGGCATCCACCGCCGCCCCGTCCGGCCGGCCGCGGTCGCCGTCCTTCGGCTCCAGCCGGACAAAGACCTCGCCGTCCGAGATCGCCCCGGTCGCCGGATCGTAGCGGTAGCGGCGGACGGTGAAGGTCGGCGTGTCGGCATGGTAGAGCGTCCGCCCGTCCGGGCTGAAGGCCAGCCCGTTGGAGGTCAGCAGCCCGCCGGCCAGCACCGCCAGCCCGCGGCGGTCGTAGCGGTAGAGATGCGCCTTGCCGCCGGCCTTCGGCTCGTCCAGCGTGCCGGCCAGATAGCGGCCGGCGGGATCGGTCTTGCCGTCGTTGAAGCGGCTGGCGCCCTGGTCCTCCGGATTGGCGGCGAGGCAGGTCACCGGCCGCCCCTCCCCGTCCAGCTGCCACAGGCCGGAGCGCAGGCCGGCGATGAAGCCGCCGCCCTTGCGCTGGGCGACGCAGCCGATCTCCTCCGGCAGGGCCATGGCCTGGTTGGCTCCGGTCGCCGGATCGAAGCGGTTCAGCGCCTTACCCTTGATGTCGACCCAATAGAGCGCCTGCTCGTCCACCGACCAGACCGGCCCCTCCCCCAGCCTGGCACGGGCATCGAGCACGCAGGTGAAGGCGGGGGTGACGGCAGGGCCGGCGGTCATCGCATGATCCTCGGGAGTCGAACGGACCCGCAGGGTCGGACAGTTCGGCCGCGTGATCAAGGACTCTGGCAAGGACTCTGGCGAGCGCCCTGGCGGGACCGGTGCCGCGCCCGGCGGAGGATGGAACGGCGTGGAACAGGATCCGGCGGATGTTCCATCGTCCGGCCGCCCCCTGCCGCCGCCCCTTACCGCCGCCAGGAGAAGGCGCCGACGCCGCGGCGGCCGACCGGGCCGGGGTTGAGGTTGGGGTACTCCTCGTACTGGTTGAGGGTGTAGGGGAAGACGCCCTTCGGCCCGGCGGCCTCCGGCTGGGCGACGACGGCGGCGATCAGGGCCGGGCTGGGCGGATGGCGCTCGCGGATGGCGCCGGGGATGTCGTCGTCGTCCAGTTCGGGGACGATGACGGCGGGCGGGTCCTCGGGGTTCGGGGCCGGCCTGGGGGCGGGCGGCTCGGCGGAGTGCTGGGCGGACTGGTCGGCGGGGTACCGGTCGGCTTGCG
>NZ_WHOS01000135.1 GCF_013340935.1 Azospirillum melinis
CCTCTGCGCGGGACCCCCCCCGTCACCCCCCGCGCCCACGCCCCCCCCCCGTCTCCCCGCCGCCCCGCCCTCGGGCCGGGGTCCCCCCCCTCCGCCGCCCCGCCGCCGACGCCCTTCAGGCAGCCCCGCCGCCGCTCCCGCGGCCTGCCCAGCTTCAAGTTGCCCAACGTCAAGTTGCCCAGCTTCACCCTGCCGTCCATCTCCCTTCCAAGGCTCTCCTTGCCGAAACCGAAGCAGCAGCCGAACCGATCCGCCCGCCGGTCCGGCGGTAGCCAACCGCCGCAGCCCCCGCAGCTCTCGGCCCAGCCTGCCGCACGCCCCGGCCGGGCGCCGCAGCCGCCCCGGAAAAACGGCGGCGGCTGGGTGAGGCGTCTGGTCCAGTGGGGCCTCGTCGCCGCCATCTGGTGCGGCATCGGGCTGGGTGCCGTGCTGGCATGGTTCGCGCTCGACCTGCCGGACATCTCCAAGGTGGCGCAGTTCGAACGCCGCGCCTCGATCACCGTGCTGGCCGCCGACGGCAGCGAGTTCGCCCGCTTCGGCGACCTGCACGGCACGACGCTCAGCGTGCGCGACCTGCCGCCGCATCTGGTCGGCGCCGTGCTGGCCATCGAGGACCGCCGCTTCTACAGCCATTTCGGCATCGACCCGCTGGGGCTTGCCCGCGCCGTCTATGTCAACTGGCGGTCCGGCCGGGCGGTGCAGGGCGGCTCCACCATCACCCAGCAGCTCGCCAAGAACCTGTTCCTGACGCCCGAGAAATCGCTGAAGCGCAAGATCCAGGAAGCGATGCTGGCGCTGTGGCTGGAGAGCCGCTTCACCAAGGACCAGATCCTCACCGCCTACCTGAACCGCGTCTATCTCGGCGCCGGCACCTTCGGGGTGGACGCCGCCGCCCGCACCTATTTCGGCAAGCCGGCGACCGAGGTCGACGTGCGCGAGTCGGCGGTGCTGGCCGGCCTGTTGAAGGCGCCGTCGCGCTACGCCCCCAGCTCCAACCCCGACGAGTCGGCGGAGCGGGCGCGGGTGGTGATGGCGGCGATGCTGGATGCCGGCTACCTGACCCAGCCGCAGTATGAGGCCGCCCGCACCGCCAAGCCGTCGCCCAAGCGCAAGCCCGGCGGCGATGGCCGCTATTTCGCCGATTGGGTGACCGATCTGGTGCCGGGCTTCGCTGGTCCCGACCATGGCGACGTGATCGTCCGCACCACGCTGGATTTGAAGATGCAGCGCGCCGCCGAACAGCGGCTGGAGGCCCTGCTGGCCGGTCCCGGCGCCGCCGCCAACGTCCGCCAGGGGGCGCTGGTCGCCATGAGCCCCGACGGCGCCGTCCGCGCCCTGGTCGGCGGCCGCGATTACGACGGCAGCGAGTTCAACCGCGCCACCCAGGCGCTGCGCCAGCCGGGCTCCGCCTTCAAGCCCTTCGTCTATCTGGCCGCACTGGAGTCGGGCTGGACCCCGGACAGCCTGATCGACGACGCTCCCGTGCAGCTCGCCAACTGGAGCCCCGGCAATTACGACGGCAAGTACCGCGGCAGCATCACGCTGGCCTCGGCGCTGGCCCATTCCTCCAACACCGCGACGGCACGGCTGATCGACCGGGTCGGCACCGACCGGGTGCGGCGCATCGCGTCCAACCTCGGCATCTCCTCGCCGCTCACCCGCGACCTGTCGCTGGGCCTCGGCACCAGCGAGGTGACGCCGCTGGAACTGGTGCGCGCCTATGCCGGCATCGCCAACCGCGGCGTCCCCGTCTGGGCCTATGCCATCACCGAGATCAAAAGCCGCGACGGCGTCGTTCTCTACCGGCGCCAGGGCGGCGGCGGCAGTGCCGTGGTCGATCCCGCCCATGCGGTGCAGCTGTCCCACATGATGACCGGCGTGCTCGATTACGGCACCGGCCGCAGCGCCAAGCTGAACCGTCCGGCGGCGGCCAAGTCCGGCACCACCCAGGACTATCACGACGCCTGGTTCGTCGGCTTCACCGCCGATCTGGTCGCCGGCGTCTGGCTGGGCAACGACAACAACGAGGCGATGAAGAAGGTCACCGGCGGCACCCTGCCGGCCAAGCTGTGGCGCGAGTTCATGCTGGACGCCCATGCCGGCAAGCCCGCCCGCCCGCTC
>NZ_WHOS01000136.1 GCF_013340935.1 Azospirillum melinis
CTGTAGCATCCCTCTACTATAAATTCCTCGGAAGCCTCAGATGTGTATAAGATCCAGGGCTGACTTCACTAAGGTCACCCGCCCACCGCTAGGATCTCCAGCCCATCCTCGTCCACGCGCACCCGCAGCGCGGTCAGGTCGGGCAGGGACAGGTTGCCGTCCAGCTCATGCGCCGGCAGCGTCGTGGTCAATCCGATCACCCAGGCGCCTGCCGCGTTGCCGGCGGCCAGTCCTGCCGGGGCATCCTCGAACACCACAGTGTCGCGCGGGTCGAAGCCCAGCTTCTCGGCGGCGGTGCGGTAGCCTTCCGGGTGGGGCTTGCCCTGGGTGACGTTGTCGGCGCCGATCAGCAGGTCGGGCAGGGGCAGGCCGGCCTGGGCGATACGCTTTCTCGCCATGTCATGCGGGGCGGAGGTGACCACCGCCCAGCGGTGACGCGGCAGCGATTGCAGAAGCTCCAGCGCGCCCGGAACCGCGCGCACCCCTTCGGTATCGCTGGTGTAGCACTCCTCCACCAGACGCACCTCCTCGTCGATGTCGGCACCGGCGGGGGCGAAGCGGCGGACGGTCTCGATGCTGCGGACGCCGTGGCAGACGGCCAGGATGGCGTCGGGATCGAGATCGTGCCGGGCGGCCCAGGCGCGCCAGGAGCGCTCAACCGGACCCTTGGTGTCGATCAGGGTGCCGTCCATGTCGAACAGGATGGCGCGGACGCGGAACGGGGTATCAAGGGCAGGCTTCATCGCTCGCTCTCGTTGGAATCGTCGGTTGGGAAGGAGTGGTCCGGTAGGGATCAGACCAGCGACAGCTCCACGACGAAGTCATAGGCGTCGCCGCGGTAGTGGGAACGGACGAACTCCAGCGGGGTTCCGTTTTCCAGGAAGGTGCGGCGCTCAATGTAGAGGGCGGGGGCGCCGTCGGGAACCCCAAGAAGCGTCGCCTGATCCGCCGGCAGGCGAATGGCAGACAAGCGTTGCAGTGCGCGGAAGGGCGGATGGCCGCGCCCGCGCAGGGTCTCGTACAGGGACCCCTGCACCAGATCGGGGTCGGGCAGGACGCTGGTCGGCAGGGCGCTGAGTTCGATGGCGAGCGGGGTGCCGTCGGCCAGACGCAGCCGGTGCAGCCGCACAACCTCCGCCCCCGGACGCAGGCCCAGCGCCATCGCCTCCTCCGGCGTCGCGGTGGCGACCGAGCGGCTGAGCCAGCGCGAATCCGGCTTCAGCCCGCGCCCGCCGATGTCCTCGGTGAAGCTGGTCAGGGCGGACAGCCGCTGCTCCACATGGGGGCTGCGGTTGATGAAGGTGCCGGCGCCCTGGCGCTGGTGCAGCAGCCCCTCCGCGATCAGTTCGCGCAGGGCCTTGCGCACGGTGACGCGCGACACACCGAAGGTCTCCGCCAGCTCCCGCTCGCCGGGAAGGGCGTCCTGGTCGGTCAGCCTGCCCTCGACGATCAGCGTCCGCAGATGCCGCGCCAATTGCAGGTACAGCGGCAGGGGCAGGGCGTCCGACAGGGCGGTCGGGTCGAACGGGGCCGCGGCGGCGGCAGTGGACATCGGCAACCACTCCAGTGCTCCGGGACCGGCATGATACCACTGAAAGGCCTTTGGGCAACAGGCGCCGGACGGGATGCAGAGGTGCAAGCGCAATTACAACCAGTTTCAGATTGCGGAATGTCCGGATTTTGGTATTCTGCGCATACAGTCCAATCTAATACCACCAACCAGACATCACCAACCCCCAGGCTTGGCGCCAGGGTGACAGCGGAGCCGGAACGATGGCGGGCGGCACGGAAGATGCGGCGAACCGGTACAGCCGGCTGGACGTGTGGCCGGCCGCCGAACTGATGACGGCCCTGTGGGAGGGGCAGACGCGCGCACTCGCCGCCTGCGCTCCCGCGTTGCCGCTGGTCGCCGCCGCTGTCGAGGCCGCTGCGGATCGTCTGGCCTCGGGACGTCTGGCCTCGGGACGTCTGGCTGCGGGAGGGGGGCGGCTGGTCTATGCC
>NZ_WHOS01000137.1 GCF_013340935.1 Azospirillum melinis
GGGAGGTGGAGGCGGCGGGGAGGTCACCTCGGTCAGGGTGAGCTTGATTTCCTTGTTAGCCGTGTCGAAGGTGGCCGTCGGGGTCAGCGTCGCGTCGCTGTTGGTGACGGAAGTGAAGGCACCGGACAGAGCACCCGTCGTGGTCAGGATGGTATAGGTCGTGCTGGCACCGTACCCGCTGCCGGTCGAAGTGACGGACAGCGCGCCGCCCATTGTGGCGGTGCCGGTGACGGCCAGCTTGCTGGCGGTGGACGAGGTCGTCCGGATCGCCAGCGTGCTGCCGCTGTCCTGCGTGTAGTTGCCGGTGACCGTCAGGGTGCCGGGCGTGCTGGAGCCGCCGGGCGACAGGGTGGTGCCGGACGGGGTGGTCAGATTCCCGACAACCGTTCCAGTACCGGCGAGCGTCGTGCCGCTGCTGAGCTGCAGCCCGGTGGTGAGCGAGCCGTTGACGCGCAGCGTGCCGGCCTGGAGGTTCGTGGTGGTGGCCGAACTCGCGCCGCCAAGCGTCCACTCGGTTCCGCTCATGGTCAGGCTGGTCAGGCCGGACACCGATCCGCTCAGGCTGCCGCTGCCTTCCAGTCGCAGAACCTGGTTGGCGCCCCCGGCCTGGATCCCACCGACCACGGCGCTGCCGTCCTTCAGGGTGATGAGGCTGCCGGCGCCGAACCCGTAGGTCTTGATCGCGCTATAGCCGTTTCCGGCGGCGATCGTCCCATAATTGACGATGGTCGAGACACCGGTGACGGAGAGCGCGTCGGTGGTGCCGATGATCGTGCCATAGTTGGTGACGAAGGAGGGCGTGGTCAGCGCGGAGACCATGACCGCCGCATAATCCGTCTGCATGAGCGCCGTCGCCGACCGGACATTCTTGATCAGCGCCGCTCCGTTGGACGCCGACCCGTTGGTAAGGTTGAGCGCGTGGGCGGATTCGATGCCGACCCAGTTGCCGATGATCGTCCCTGTGTTCTCGACGACCGACCTCAGCGACCCAGACGAATTGGCGAACAGGATGCCATCGTAGGTTTTCTGAACGTCGATCAGTCCGGAATTGATGACGGTGCCGTAGGTCTGCCCGTAGATGCCATCGGCCTGATAGAAGTTCGTGTCGACCGAAATCCTGATCGTGCCCTGGTTGGTCAGGGTCCAGCCACCGGCAGACTTTACCCACACGCCGGTGGTCTGATCGGTGTAAACATTGCCGGTACCGCTATCGACCACGCCACCGGTGCTGGTGATGAGGATGCTGCTGCCGGTTGGCTCGAAAGTCTGATTCTGAACCGTGGACAGTGTTTCCGCCGATGCGGCGCTGCCGGCCAGCGATACGCCGAGCGCGATGGGAGCCGCAACTATTGCCGGAAGGCGACCGCCCGACATCAGGCTTTGGCGGATCGACTCGAGAGGGGACGGCGACGGCGACATGGGCGATTCACCTTGCAATCAGTGCGTGAGCGTTACGACCAATGTTCCACGCCGCCCAATCATAGAGTGCATTCCGCTCTGTTGCTAAGATGAAACATGCAAAAAAATCAACGAAATGGCGCAATCTCTGTCGCTGGGCGCATATCTCCCGCATTTAAGTGCGGAATCTGTCAATTGATTTACATGATTGAGAAAGAAAGTATTGAAGTATTTTGGAACTAAATGTAATTCATGGTAATTTATGAAATTTGTTCAGCAGTATAATTGGAAAAATCTTTTTTCTCTCTCCTTCAGGATTTCAGCCGATTTCCCAGGAGGCAGGCGAATGGAGTTACAGTGCAGGTCTGAATATGAGGAAACGTCGGGACGGAAAAGCCGCCGCACTAGGGTCCGGACTCATAACCAGTAGGCGACGGTTGCGGCGATGTGGACGGCGGCCATGAAGTTGGTGGCGGAGCGGTCATAGCGGGTGGCAATGCGCCGGAAGTCCTTGAGGCGTCCAAACATACG
>NZ_WHOS01000138.1 GCF_013340935.1 Azospirillum melinis
GCGCGGGCTGCGCGCAACGCGGCGGCGATGCGCTGGACACGGTCGCGGCTGAAACGGATCACGGTTCCAAATTCCTTTCCTTTGGCCTTTCGTCAGCCCTGTCGTCCTGCCGGCCCGGCGTGTCGCCAACCCGATCCCGGCCGGAGCGTCCGAGAAGCCGGCTGGTCAGCCAGCCGAGCCCGATGGCCACCGCCGCCATTCCCGCCAGCAGGGCGAAGTCGGCGGCGCCGGGATTCTTTATGGTGCGCTCAAGCTGGTGCCCGAGCAGATTGAAGGCAAGGATGCCGGGTGCAAGACCGACCATGGTGCCGATCACAAAATCGCCGAAGCTCAGCTTCGAGGCGCCGGCGGCAAGATTGACCACGGTGTAGGGCGCAATCGGCACGGCGCGCACACCGGCCACCGCGGCGATGCCGCTGTCGGCCAGTTTTCCGTTGATGCGGGCGATCAGCGGCCCGCCATGGCGGTTCAGCAGGTCGCGTCCGGCGATCCGCCCGGTCCAGAACATCGCCGCCGCCGAGGCGACCGCCCCGGCCATGGCGGTGGGGAAGCCCCACCACGGTCCCATGACGATGGCGGTGGCGGCGATCATCACGGTCAGCGGGAACATGACGTAGCCGCCGGCGACATAGGCCAGCATCAGCCACAGCGGCGCCAGCGGGCTTTCGCCCAGGCTGTGGAAGGCCGACAGCACGGCATCCAGCGTCGCCCATTCGCTAAGCGCGGTGTAGCGCCACATGCCCCACAGCCCCAGCAGAGCCAGGAGTCCGGCCAGCGTCAGCCAGTGGCTGGTGCGCGGGATTCGCGACGGCAGCACGCGGCGGACGATCTCCACCGCGCCGACCGGATGTTCGGGATCGAAAACGCGGGCATCGGCCACCGCGGCGGCCAGCCCGTCCGGTTTGGGGTCGTGCAGCGGCTCCAGCGTGCGGCCGACCGGCTTGCGCAGCGACTCGATGGCTGCGGCGAGCGAGCCCAGCCGCCGGTGCGCCGCCGCCACCTCCGCCGCGGTGGAGCCCAGATGCTCGGCGATCAGGTCGTCGCGGGTGTGCAGGATGGCGCGGCGGGTGTCGGCATGCTCCGGCCCCGGCCCGGCCTCCAGCGCCAGGTCGCACTCGGTGTCGAGCCCCATGGAGCGGTTGTTCAGGTTGGCCGAGCCGATGCGCAGCAGCCGGTCGTCGACCACCATCACCTTGGCATGGACGGTGATGCAGGCGCCGCCGTCGGTCAGCGCCGCGAACAGGCGGAAGCGGCCATGGCGGTCGGCCTCGCGCAGTTCGCGGGTCAGCCGGGCGCGGGCGCCGAGCATGACGGTGTTCTCCAGCCAGCTGGTGGTGCGCACCGGGTTGACGACGATCACCTCCGGGCCGTCGGGCTCTGCCAGCCGGGCCTTCAGCGCCTCGGCCACCGCGGTCGAGGCGAAATACTGGCTTTCCAGATAAATGACGTCGCGCGCCGCGGCGATGGCCGCCAGATAGAGCGCCTCGACCTCGCGGATCTCGTCGCGCCCGTTGCAGGCGGGATCGGTGCGGGGGGGGGCCACGCCGCCGCCCCGCCGCAACGGGCCCGAAACCCGGCGGCCGGGGGGCGGGGGGCGGGGGGGGGGGGGGGGGCGGCGGGCTGCCCCCCCACCGGCTCCTTTAAACAAATCCCGGCCCCGCGGACCTACCAAGATATCGGTG
>NZ_WHOS01000139.1 GCF_013340935.1 Azospirillum melinis
AACCGCTAAGTCGCTGTTTTCTCTTCCGTTTCTGCCGCCGGCGCCGCGCTTCGTTCAGCGCCCCGCCGTCGGTGGAGCGGTTTATAGGCGCCCTCCCTCAAACCGCGCAAGCGCTTTTTTCATCGCCTCTTGCTTTTTATGTTCGCTGAACCGACGGATGTTTTCCTCAGAGCAGACCGAGTTCACGCAGTTCCGCCGCCATATCGGCCGGCATTTCGCTCCCTGCCCCGCCGACGGCGGAGAGATCCTGGGGGGCCGCTTCGGCGGTCAGATAGCGCCAGCCTTGGAACGGACGATGCGGCGTCGGCACCGTCTGCACCCGGTCGGAGGCGAGGTGCAAAGTGCAATAGCTCTCGCCCTCCTCGTCAGTATCGGTGTCGATGGCGAGGATGGGCTGGCGCACCAGGATGCTGCCCTTGATCACCCAATAGATCGATCCGCCGGCCAGCAGCTCGTCGCCGCGCTTGGGCAGGCGGCGGGTGTAGACGGGGATGCGGGTCTGGCCACCGGCGGTTACGGCACGGCGGTCCTGAAGTTCCGCCAGATGGTCGAGGTCACGGACGCCGACGGCGAGCTTGATCAGATGGAGAGGCATGGAGGCTGCAAGGTCTCTGACAGGAGGGACGGAACCGCGCCCAGCATAGCGCGCCTCCTGACATAGTGCGTTATGCCGGATTGTCCCGCAGCCCGGAGCGCGGGACGGATCTGTCCTCAGAGCGGATCGTTGCGGTCCGACCGGCTGGTCGGCCGGGCATGGCCGATGATGGCACTGAAGCCGAACAGCAGAAGCAGCACGCCCATGACGATCTCGATACCACAGACCAGACGGACCACCCCGGACACCGGGTGTATGTCGCCATAGCCGACGGTGGCGAAGGTCACGATGGAGAAATAGATGCCCTCGGCGAAGGTGATGTCGCGCCTGACGCCCTCGATCACGAAGTTCGGCTCCGCCATGAAGCGGTCCATGATGGTGTAGATGGCGCCGAACAGGATGATGCAGAGCGAATAGAAGGTCAGGAAGGCAAAGGCCGGCAGGACCAGACGGGCCGATTGCTGGAAGAAGCCTTCGAACAGCAGGCCGGCGTCGAGCAGGAAGATGGCGATGTCGCGCGACACCAGGGCGACGATGGCGGCGATGGCCGACATCGCCAGCAGGAAGATCGCGCCGATGGTCTGGGTGTCCATGTCCTGTTCGGGCACCAGGAAGGTCAGGGCGCCGATGCCCCAGACCGGCGCCATCCACAGGAAGACGCGGTCGAAATGGCCGCCTTCCCGCAGCCGCCTGGACATCACAATCCGCCGGATGTCCTCCGCCCGCCACCATGCGCCGCCGAGAAAGGCGACCAGCGGCAGGACGAAGGCGATCGCCTGGATCAGCGGGCTGATGTTGTGAAAGTTGCTTTCGGCGAAAAAGACGAAGATGCAGGCGTAGACGCCGATGAAGTTGGTCAGCGCCAGGGTGAAGAACTGGCTGCCCGGAAACAGATAGTGGAAGGCGCCGACCACCAGCCCGACCGACCCCAGCAGGACGAAGGTCAGGTCGCCCGACACCGACCGGATCGACAGGGCGATCAGGCCGAGCAGCAGAGCCGTCAGCAACGCCCCGCCCAGCCAGGACTTCGAC
>NZ_WHOS01000013.1 GCF_013340935.1 Azospirillum melinis
GGGGCAGGGGTGAGGACGGGCGGAGGGGAGGTCATCAGCGCAGATCCTTTTCCTGGACGCGGCCTTCCAGCCAGCGGGCGTAAAGCGAGATGGCGAAGCAGATGAGGAAATAGACCGCCCCCACGAACAGGTAGCTTTCCGCATAGGGGGCCGGCCAGACGGGGTCGGAGGCGGCGGTGCGCGCGGCGCTCAGCATGTCGAAGACACCGACGATCAGCACCAGGCTGGTGTTCTTGACCATGACGATGGCGGTGTTGGTCAGTGGCGGGATGACCTTCTGGATCGCCTGGGGCAGCACGACATGCCACACCGCCTTCCACACCGGGATGCCGAGCGCGCGGGCGGCCTCCATCTGTCCGCCGGGGACGCCCTGCAGGCCGCCGCGGATCACCTCCGCCAGATAGGCCGCGGCGAAGATGGTCAGGGCGGCGAGCGTGCGGCCCAGCTTGTCGACCGACCAGCCGGCCGGCAGCAGCAGCGGCATCATGATCGAGGAGATGAAGAGCAGCCCGACCAGCGGCATGCCGCGGATGGCCTCGATCACCAGCACCGACAGGAAGCGCGGGACCGGCACCTTGGAGCGGCGGCCGAGCGCCAGCGTGACGGCGACCGGAAACCCCAGCCCCAGCGAGAGGATCGCCAGCAGCAGCGTGACCGGCAGGCCGCCCCAGTTGGCGGTGGAGACGAAGGACAGGCCGGCGAAGCCGCCCCACATCAGCGCCAGCATCGCGCCGATTGCCACCCCCCAGGCCGTCAGCAGGCGGCGCCCCCAATGGCTTGGCGGCAGCGACACCAGCACCATCGCCAGCACCAGCCCGATCACGGCCAGCGGCCGCCACTGCTCGTCGGCGGGATAGACGCCGAACAGGATGAAGCGGATCTTGGCGGCGACGAAGGCCCAGCAGGCACCGCCGGCACCGCAGCGGGCGGGATCGGCCGTGCTCCACACGGCATCCAGCACACCCCAGCGCAGCGCCGGCAAGAGCGCCAGGACGAGGGCGCCGGTCATCACGGTCAAGCCGGCCGCGAGCAGGTCGCCGAACAGGATTTGCAGGATCGGGGTGCGGCGGCGCTTCGGCGGTCGGTCCGCTGCCGCGGCGGGAATGGCGGTGGTCATGGTCATGATCGGAAACTCTCTCATCGGCCTGCTCATCGCGTGACACTCATCGCGTGACCAGGGCGGTTCTGGCGTTGCACCAGTTCATCAGCAGCGAGACCGCGGCGCCGATGGTCAGATAGACGGCGAGCAGGATGGCGATGCTTTCCAGCGCCTGGCCGGTCTGGTTGATGACGGTGCCGATCACCAGCCCCAGTTCCGGGAAGCCGACGGCAAGCGCCAGGGTAGAATTCTTGACCGTCGAGAGATATTGCGTGGTCAGCGGCGGGATGATGACCCGCAGGGCCTGCGGCATGACGATCCGCATCAGCGTCTGCCGCTCGCTGAGGCCGAGCGCCCGCCCGGCCTCCCACTGGCCGCGGCCGACGGCGTCGATGCCGCCGCGGATGATCTCGCCGATGAAGGCCGCGGTGTAGAGCACCAGCCCGACCATCAGCGCCGCGAATTCCGGCGACAGCCGCATCCCGCCGCTGAAGTTGAAGCCGCGCAGTTCCGGCAGGCTCGCCGCGGCGCCGATGCCGGTGGCCCAGGCGAGGGCCAGGACAGCCGCCGCCGCTCCGATGGCGGGCAGGGCAGGGGCCGTCCGGCCTTGTCGGCGCAGCCGCCGGGCCAGCACCGCCGCGGCCGCGAGGATGGCCGCCGCCCCCGCCGCGAAGCCCCAGCCGTTGCCGCTCCACTCGATGCCCGGCAGATAGAGGCCGCGCTGCGACAGATAGACGTAGGGCAGGGGGTGCAGCGCGTTGCGCGGGGCCGGCAGAGCCGTGGTGGCGAGCGCGTACCAGAACAGCAGCTGCACGATCAGCGGTGTGTTGCGGACCGCCGTGACGAAGACGCCGGCCACCCCCGACAGCATCGGGTGTCTGGCCCGCCGGGCCAGCCCGACGAACAGGCCGAGCAGGGTGGCGGACAGGATCGCCATCGCCGAGATCATCAGGGTGTTGCCGATCCCGACCACATAGGCCCAGGCGAAGCTGTCCATCGGGCTGTAGGGAACCACGCTTTCCGAGATCGGAAAGTTGGCCGGGCGGGCGAGGAAGTCGAAACCGACGCGGATGCTGCGGACGGCCAGATTCTCCACCGTGTTGGCGGCGAGCCAGACCAGGGTCCCGACGAAGAGGAGCAGCAGAAGCGCCTGACCGGCCCAGGCCCGGAGGCGTGGGCTGTCCCAAAGGGCAGTGAGCTGGGCGGCGATCTGGGCAACGAGCATGGGCCGATCTCCCGGTTGCCGTGCGGATGCGGGGGGCTTACTGGAAGGCCAGCGGGAACATCAGCCCGCCGTCGCGGAACAGGCGGTTGTAGCCGCGGTCGATCTTCAGCGGGCTGCCGGCGCCGAGATTGCGGTCGAAGACCTCGCCATAGTTCCCGAGCTGCCTGACGATGTTGTAGGCGAATTTGTCGTCCAGCCCGATCGCCGTGCCATTGCCGGGCTCCACCCCCAGGAAGCGGCGGATGCGCGGATCGCCGGAGCCGAGCTTCTGGTCGATGTTGGCCTGGGTGATGCCGAACATCTCCGCCGCGGTCAGCGCCTGGAACGACCAGGTGACGATGTCCATCCACTGGTCGTCGCCATGCCGCACCGCCGGGGTCAGCGCATCCATGTACGGGGTTGCCGGGAAGATGACGTAGTCGGCCGGGTTCTTCGCCTGGGTGGCGCGGATGGAGGCCAACGCCGCCGCGTCGGTGATCAGCGCGTCGCAGCGGCCGGAGAAGAAGGCCTGCCGCAGCGCCGACACGCTGTCGAAGACCACGGTGGTCAGCCCGAGCTGATGCTCGCGCGACACGTCGTTCACCACCACCTCGGTGGTCGAGCCGGTCTGCACGCACACCGACGCGCCCTTCATGTCCTGAACCTTGGTGACGCCGAGGGTCTTCGGCATCAGGAAGCCGGTGAACTCGTAATAGTTGGGGGTGGTGAAGTTGATGCCGTTGCCGTCGCGCTGGATCGTCCAGGTCAGGGTGCGGGGCAGGATGTCGATCTCGCCGCTCTGCAGGGCCGGGATCCGCTGCTGGCCGCTGAGCGGCACGAATTCCGCCTTGTCCTTGTCGTTGAACACGGCGACCGCCACCGCGCGGCAGGTCTCGACGTCCAGGCCGCGCCAATAGCCCTTGTCGTCCGGCGCGCTGAAGCCGATGGTGCCGGAACTGGCGGCGCAGATCACCTTGCCGCGCGCCTTCACGGCATCGAGCGTGGTCCCGGCCCTCGCCGGAAGCGTCGCCGCGGCGAGGGCCAGGATTGCCCCGGTTGTCGCAATGGCAAGGCGGGCGGCGCGGCGCCGGCCGGATGTCTGTTCGGTCATGCGGGAAACCCCTGTTCGTCGTCTTGCTTGTTGCCCGGCCGCCTTCAGGCGGTCGTTTTAACCCCGCCGCCTTCAGGCGGCCTGCGCCCCGGCCGTCCGTGCGGCGATGTCGTCGAGGAAGGCGGTGAGGTCGTCGTGCAGGTCGGACGGATCCTCCAGCCCGACGCTGATGCGCAGGATCAGATCCTCGCCGGCCCATGGCCGGGCAGTGCGGTTGCGCCTGACCGGCATCGGCGCCATCAGGCTGCGGGTGCCGCCCCAGGAGGCGCCGATGGCGAAGGTCCGCAGCGTGTCGAGCGCCGGCGAGACGTGGGGAGTCGCCGCGGGCGTGAACACGACGCTGAAGACGCCGCTGGCCCCCAGGAAATCGCGCTTCCACACCGCATGGCCGGGGGAGGCGGGGAGGGGGGGATACAGCACCTCCGCCACCAGCGGATGGCCGGCCAGCCGTTCGGCCAGGGCCATCGCCCCGTCGGACGCCTGCCGCATCCGCACGCCCAGCGTCTCCATCCCCCGCAGCACCAGCGAGGCATCGTCGGGCGAAACGCCGATCCCGTAGCGGCCGAGAGCGCTGCGGATCGGCGCGATCAGGGCCTCGTTCCGTACGGTGATGGACCCCATCAGCAGGTCGGAATGGCCGCTGATGTACTTGGTCAGCGCTTCGGTCGCCAGATCGGCGCCATGGTCCAGCGGCTTGAAGTTCAGCGGGGTGGCCCAGGTGTTGTCGCAGCCGACCAGCGCGCCGTGACGGTGCGCCACCGCCGCGATGGCCGGCATGTCCTGGACCTCCATGGTGGTGGAGCCGGGGGATTCGCACCACACAACCTTGGTGCGTCCGTCGATCCGCCGTTCCAGATCGGCGACGGAGGTCGGATCGTAGTAATCGACCTCGATGCCGAACCCGACCAGATCGCGGTTGGCGAAGTCGCGCATCGGCGGATAGGAGGTGTCGGCGATCAGCATCCTGTCGCCCGCCTGCAGGAAGGGCAGGACGGCGAAACTGTTGGCGGCCTGTCCCGACGGGAGAAGGAAAGTCCAGGCACCGTTTTCGAGCGCCGTCAGCTTGGCTTCCAGCGTTCTTGTGGTGGGCGTGCCGTAAAGGCCATAGGTATAGCCGGTGTGCCCGCGGTCCCCGCGTGTCGCATAGCCTTCGGCATTGGCGAAGACGATTGTCGATCCACGGTGAACGGGCACGCTGAGGCTATCGAATCCTTCGGTGGCGACCGAAGGATTCACCACGCATTGGGTGAGATCTTTCATGGGAGGCGTCCTTTGACTGACGCCCCCGATTTGATGGCAAAGGCCCTATTTCGTCCAATATTGATTTCCAGCTAGTCTATTCCCCTGGGTTATAGGGGGGCAGCATGAATCTGCGACAGGTCGAGGTGTTCCACGCGGTGATGACCAACGGCACCGCATCGCGTGCGGCCGAGGTGCTGCGCATTTCGCAGCCGGCCGTCAGCAAGGCGATCCAGGAGCTGGAGCGGGAGATCGGCTTCCCGCTGTTCCACCGCGCGAAGGGGCGCATGATCGCGACGGAGGAGGCGCGCCTGTTCTTCCAGGAGGTGTCCTCGTCCTTCTCCGGCCTGATCCATCTGCGCGCCGCCGCCGCCCGCATCCGCGATTTCGGCTCGGGCGAAATCCGGGTCGCCTGCCAGTCGGCGATCAGCACCACCATCCTTCCGAAGGCGCTGCGCGCTTTCCAGCTGCGGCATCCCGATGTGTCGATCACTGTGCAGGCGCGCATGTCGTCGGTGGTGAAGGATCTGATCGCCTCCGGCCAGTTCGACGTCGGGCTGGCGGCCGACGAGATCGACGTGACGGGGGTGGATGCGACGCTGTTCATGCAGCAGCGCCTGGTGATCGCGGTTCCGGCCGGCCATCCGCTGGCGGAGCGCAAGGTCCTGCATCCCACCGACCTTCACGGCACGCCCTTCATTGCCCTGGCTCCGGAGGATACCGCGCGGCGCCGGCTCGACGGGGTGCTGGCCGCCCACGGCGTGATGCCGAAGATCGTGCTGGAGACCCCCTATTCGACGACGGTCTGCGCCATGGTGCAGGCCGGCATCGGCTGCGGTCTGGTCAGTCCGCTGACCACGGAACCCTATCTCGGCCGCGGTCTGGTCGCCTGCGCATTCGAGCCGGTGATCCGGTCGCGCACCCTGCTCCTGCTGCCGCCGAACCGGCGTCCATCCCGCATCGTCGCCGATTGCATCGAGGAATTGATGGCCTTCTCGTCCACCGGGGCGGACGCCTTCGACTGAGGCGGGACGGCTTGTGCGGCGCACACGCTCGATATATTCTATTGAATATAGCGTATCCCTCATCCGGGAGCCGGGGCGTGGAGAGCGAGCGATGAAGCCACCCATCGTCATAGTGGGCAACGGAACGCCATGGCTGCGGCTGGGCCGCGTCCAGCTGACCGCCGGGCAGTGCGGCCTGATCACCGGCCCCACCGGCACCGGCAAGACCAGCGTGCTGCGGGCACTTGCCGGGTTGCCGGGACATGACGGACGGGTGATGGCGGTCGAGGGCGGCATCGCCGTGCCGCGGGGGATCGCCTGTCCGGTCGCCTTCGTGCCGCAGATCCCCGACGTTCCCCTGCGCTCCGGCCCGGTGGAGGCAGCACTGACGGCCGGGCTTCGCCTCCAACTCCCGCCGAGCGGGGAAAGCGCGGCACGGATCGCCGATGCCCTGCGCGAAGTCGGGTTGGAGGGTGCCGCCGGCCGCCGGATCGAAACGCTGTCGATGGGAGAACGCCACCGCCTCGCCATTGCCGCCGCCCTGGCAGCCGATCCGGCGGTGCTGCTGCTCGACGAGCCCTTCGCCCTGCTGGACGATGCCGGGGTGCAGATGCTGCGCTCCGTCATCCGCCGGCGGCTCGCCATGGGGCGCATCCTGCTGGTCAGCGAGCACCGGCCGGACCGGCTGACCGGCCTGCCCGCCGTCCATCTGCACATGCCGGCCCCGGCCGGACGCGTGGCGCCGCCGGTTCCCGACGAGACTGTTCCGGGCGAGGACCTTTCAGGCGAGGACGGCAGGAGCCCGGCGGAGGCGCCGGTCTTGCATGCCGAAGGGCTGCGGGTTCCACGCGGCGACGGCACGCCCTTGTTCGACCGGCTTGCGATGATGGTGCCGGCGGGGCGGCGTTTCCACCTCAGCGGCGTCAACGGGGCAGGAAAGAGCAGGCTGCTGCGCTGCCTGATCGGTGCGGAACCGCTGGAGGACGGCACCGTCACCGTCACCGATCTGCGCAACCCCAGCCCGCGCGACCTGCCGGGCCGCGTCGGTTTCCTGCCGCAGGATCCGCCGCGTCATTTCTTCGCCGAGACGGTGCGGACGGAGATCGGCTTCGCCCTGACCCGCGCCGGCCTGCGCCCACCCGACCGGGCCGAACGGGTGGACCGGGCGATTGCGCAGTTCGGTCTCGCCCCGCTGGCGGACCGCGCGCCGCAGAGCCTCAGCGTCGGAGAGCGCCGGCTCGTGGCGTTGGCCGGTCTGGTGGCGGGGCGGCCCCGCCTGTTTCTGCTCGACGAGCCGCTGAGTGGGTTGGATCCGGGACGTGCCGCCCATGCCCTGGCTGTGCTGGCGGCGGCCGCCCGAAACGATGGCTCCGCTGTTCTTCTGGCGAGCCACGGCGCGCTTCCGCTCTCCGGCTGGGCCGACCGCAGCCTGCGCCTGGAAAACGGCCGCCTGCACGCACTGGCCTGAGGCCGCCGAGCTTATGCGACGCCGCATAACGCAAGAAGCCGATGCGTGTCGCGCTGCCGGCCGTCGCAAACCGGAGGGAAGACTGACACTTCTATGTTGCGAGGGACTGACATTTTGACATGGCGCCTACAATCAAAGAACGCATAAGGTATATTATGGAAATTTATTCTATCCGTCCTGAACCGCTTAATGGTTCCGTCAGCCCCCGCGCCGGAACTGGAGAATTGGCGCGGGAGCCGACGGCGGTGGATGAAGCGCTTCACCTCAGCCCGGCGGCAAGTCGATTCACCGCCCGGGCCTGTTTATCAGGCAAGCCCCAACAGGCGGCGGGCGTTGCCGCCGAGGATCTTCGCGCAGTCTGTGTCGGTCAGGTCGGAGGCCAGGATCTCCAGCAGGGGGAAAGGAACGCTGAACAGCTTGGGCGAGGAGTAGAAATCCGTGCCCAGCAGCAGCCTGTGCGCTCCGGCCTCGCGCACGAAACGCTCGATCATGTGGGAAACCGTAACCATCACCCCGGTGTCGAACAGGATGTTCGGATGACGCCGCGCGATGTGCGGCATCCAATGCGCGAAATCGGGTGACGAGAAGGCATCCAGTGCCACGAACTGCACGTCGCGGAAGCGTTCGGCCAGCACCTCCAGCTTCCATGGCGATTCCAGTTTCGAATCGCCGATGATGTGGATGAAGGCCGGCACGCCGTGATGGCGCACGCGCTCCAGCAGCGCGTCCATGCGCGGATGGTCGATAGCGCAGCCCTGGAAGCGATGGTGCCAGACGATGCCCTTCATCCCGAGGACCTGGATGCAACGGTCGATCTCGTCCAGCGCCGCATCCCCTTCGAGCGGGGATACGGTGGCGAGCGCCGCCGGGAAACGGTCGCTCCAGCGGTCGCGGTATTCGGCGACGGAATCGTTGACCCGTCGGGTGTCGGCGATGCCGTTCGGCGCCTGATAGCCGTTCGACGGCATCAGCAGGGCCTGGGCGATGCCGTGGCGGTCCATGAAGGCGATCCGCTGTTCGGCATCCGCCGCCATCCCCCCGCCTGCCCCGCCCCCATTTGCGCCGACAATGTCGAGCGAGCCGACATGGTGATGCAGGTCGAAGACCTGGAAGGATTTGGCGTCACGCATCCGATGTCCTCCAGAATTCGCTGTAATCGGGCCGCCGCCGGTCGCGGAACGCCCCCAGCCCCTCCGCCCATTCGCCGGGAGGCAGCTCGGCCAGCATCGTGCGCACCGCCGTCCAGTCGAGGGGGTCTGCGCGGCGCACCGCGCGCTTGACCGTGGCGATTGCTCCCGGCGGCGCCCCGTCGGTGATGGCCTGCGCCAGTTCAACCGCGGCGTCCACGGCGTTTCCGGGCGGGACGACGCGGGAGACCAGCCCCAGCACCGCCGCCTCCTCAGCCCCGATGCGGCGGCGGGTCAGGATCAGGTCCAGGGCGTGGCGCGGGCCGGCGATCTGCGCCAGCCGCGCCAGCCCGGTGTTGGGCACCACCCCCAGCCCCAGTTCGGGCAGCGCGAAGACGGCATCCGCCGTCGCGACCACCAGATCGCAGCACAGCGACAGCTCGAACCCGCCGCCGAGCGCCCGGCCATGGACGGCGGCGACGGTCGGGCGGGTATGGCCGTCCAGCCGCTCGAACACATCCATCGGCGTCGGCCCGCCGGGTGCCGGCGTCATCCAACCGGCATCCAGCAGGTCGCCGATGTCGGCCCCGGCGCAGAAGGACGGGCCGTCGCCGGCAATGACCAGGGCTGCGGCCTGACGCGCCTCGGGCCGGTCGAGCGTGGCGAGCAGGTCGGCCACCAGATCGGCGGCCAGCGCGTTGTGGCGGTCGGGCTTCGCCAGGGTGATCAGCCCGACCGATCCGCGCCGTTCGAAACGGACCGTCATCTCACGGTGCCGGATAGACGAGCTTGCCGCTCGCCTTGGCCGCCGGATAGACGATTTCCTCGCCCTCCTTGCGGTGCTGGACGATGACCATCGTCTCGTCCGACAGAAGCTGGTGCAGCCCGCCGCCCTCCGATGGCCGGTAGCCGATCTTGCCGTAAGGGGTGTCGAAGGTGGCGGTGGAGAGTGCCTGGCGCACCTTGTCCTGGTCCAGCGTGCCGGCGCTTTCGATGGACCTGGCCAAGGTCATCATGCCGACATAGCCCTGGGGGAAGACGGGAGCAATGGTCTGGCCCTTGGCCTCCACCTTGCGGATCAGCTCGGCGGCGGCCGGGGTGCGGTCGGCGGTGGACCATTCGGTGATCATGGTCAGCCCCTCGCTCATGTCGCCATAGTCGGCGCGGCGGTCGCCGGCCGACACCACCATGGTCAGCTTCGGCTTGATCCCCAGGCTCTTCATCTGGCGGACGAGCTGGAGGTTGTCGCCCGAATAGCCGACGGAAAAGAAGGCGTCGGGGTTCAGCGACTTGACGCGGGTCAGAACCGGCGAGAAGTCGGGCGAGCCGGATTTGAACGGCTCCTTCATCACCAGCTTGATCCCGGCCTTCGTCAGATATTCCTCGGCATATTTGGCGGCGTCGGCGCCGTAGAGCCCGTCCTCATAGGCCAGAGCCACCGTCTTGACCTTGGGATCGATGGAGGCGAGGAAGCTCGAAGCCGCCTTCTGGCGGTGATAATCCCAGATGTAGACATGATGGTACCAGTCCTCCGTGCCGAAGGTCTTTTCCAGACGGACGGACGAGGAACCGGTGTGGATGAACAGCGGCTTGTAGCGCTTGATGCTGGAGAGCAGTGCGAAGTCCGCCGTGCTGCCGTATCCGCCGACGAAGGCGTAGACCTTGTCCTCGGTCACCATCTTGGAGGCGATGGTGGCGGCGGTGTTGGGCTCGCTCTTGGTGTCTTCGATCAGCAGGGAGACCGGACGGCCCAGCAGGCCGCCGGCCGCGTTGATCTCGTCCGCCGCGAACTGCACGCCGGCCAGGATGGTCTGGCCGCCCACCGCCAGCACGCCGGTCAGCGGCAACGGCACGCCGATCCGGATCGGCTCCGCCGTCTGGGCGGCGGCCGGGGTCGGGCCGGCCATCGCCAGCGCGGCGATGCCCAATGCTGCGGCGCCGGCCGCCAGCCGTTTCACGAAGCGCATGGTTTCCTCCTGTTTTTATGGTCGTTGTCCGCGGGTGGTCTCCGCCGGTTCAGCCGGCGGCGGCGCGTTCGAAGAAGGGGTATCGGCGCTCGCCGATCCGGGGGAAGACGACGGACACGGCATCGCCGTTCCGCACGGCCGCGGCATCGTCGCCGATCAGCCGGCTGAGCATCCGCGGGCCTTCGGCCAGATCGACCAGCACCACCGTGTAGGGAAGCTGGCTGTCCCACGCCCCGCCCTGGAAGGCGACATGGACATGGCTGTGCGAGAAGACGGTGCCCCGGCCCGACATCCGCTGCCAGCCGAGGCCGGGGTCGCCGCAGAGCGGACAGTGCCGGCGCGGGTAGAAGAAGAGATGGCCGCAGCGTCCGCATTTGGGGAACAGCAGCTCTCCCCGGTCGCAGGCGTCCCAGAAGGGGGTGCTGGCCCCCGTCGGGTTCGGCGGGGTGGCGAGCAGATCCAGCATCAGGGTTTCTCCAGAATCATGGCGCCGCAGACCGAGAAGATGCCGCCGTTGCCGCTGACCAGCGCCCGGCGCGCGCCCTCCACCTGCCGCCGCCCGGCCTCGCCGCGCAGCTGGCGCACCGCCTCGGTGATGTGGAGCATCCCGCCGATGTGGGCCTGGGACAGCAGGCCGCCATGCGGGTTCAGCGGCCAGCGGCCACCGAGATCCATGGCGCCCGACCGGACCAGCGCCCCGCCCTCCCCCGGCCGGGCGAAGCCCAGCGCCTCCAGCGACACCAGCACCGAGATGGTGAAGGCGTCGTGCAGGTTGGCGATCTGGATGTCCTCCGGCCCCAACCCGGCCGCATCAAAGGCGTCGGCACCGGCGGCGGCCATCCCCAGTCCGGGAATGTCCGGCATCAGGGCCACCGAGTTGTGGGTGGTCTTCATGCCGATGGCGCGGATGGCGACGCCGCGGCCACGGCCCTGCGGCGCCCGTCCGGCCCGCGTCAGAACCAGCGCGCCGCCGCCGTCCGACACCAGCGAGCAGTCGAACAGGCGCAGCGGGCTGCTGATGAGACGGCTGGCCCGGTAATCCTCCAGCGTCATCGGCTTGCGCATCTGCGCGTTGTCGTTCAGCAGCGCGTGGCGGCGCGTGACCAGGGCGACCGCCGCCAGATCCGCGTCGGTGGCGCCGTAGAGATCGAGATAGCGCTGGGCGAGCAGGGCATAGGGGATGACCATGCCGTGCAGGCCGAATGGCTCCTCCCACTCCTCCCCGCCCAGCAGATTGTGCATGTGCAGGCCCTGGGCGCCGACGGGGCGGCCGGTCAGGGCGTTCTCGCCATAGACGCAGGCGGCCACGTCGCAATAGCCGCTTTCGATGGCCCAGACCGCCTGCTGCAGCATGGTCATCCCGGTGACGGTGCCGCCGACGTCGACCGTGCAGGCGAAGCGGGGCGCCACGCCCAGATGCTCGGCCAGCGTGGACGAGAACATGCTGTTCGGGGTGGCGTAGGGATCGAGGTTGATCAGCCCGTCGAGATCGGACAGGGCGAAGCCCGCGTCGCGCAGCGCCGCGAGAACCGCCGCCGCCTGGATTTCGACCGGCGACCAACCGGGCAGGCGACCGACGGGGGTTTCGCCGATGCCCGCGATGACGACGTCGGAACCGACTGCCGGCATGGGGTGTGCTCCGTTTCCGCTGCGTCAGATGCCCAGATAGGCGCTGCGCAGCTTCTGATGGTTGACGACCTCGGCCATCGGTCCGGAGAGGGCGGTCCGCCCCTCCTCCAGCACGACGCAATGGTCGGCGATGTGGGTGGCGTAGCCGACATTCTGTTCGGCCATGACGATGGCGCAGCCGGTCTCCCGCTTGATCTTGGCAAGCGTCACGAACAACTCCTCGACGACGATCGGGGCCAGCCCGGCCGAGGGCTCGTCCAGGATCAGGGCCGACGGCTCGGCCATCAGGGCGCGGCCGATCGCCAGCATCTGGCGCTGGCCGCCGCTCATGGTTCCGGCGATCTGGCGGCTGCGGTCGCGCAGGATCGGGAAATAGCCGCACACCATGTCGCGCAGCTGCCCATAGGGCGCTTGCCGCCGCCGACCCGCCGAGGCGCCATGGGCGCCCAGCAGATTGTCCTCGACGCTCAGGTTCGGGAAGCAGCGCGCCCCGTCCGGGACCAGCACCACACCATGGGCCGGAAGCTGCCAGGGCGCGCAGCCGCTCAGGTCCTCGCCGTCCAGCGCCAGATGGCGGCCGCTGGTGGCGACGGTGCCGGCGAGTGCCCGCAGCGCCGTGGTCTTGCCGGCGCCGTTGGAACCGAGGATCACGAGCATGTGCCCGCTCTCCACCGCGATGTCGAGCTGGTGGAGGACGCGCAGGCGGTCGTAGGAGGCGCCGCCGATCCGCCCGACGAAGCGGCTCATGACGCGAACCCCTTGCCCAGATAAGCCTCCCGCACCGCCTGGTCGGCCAGCACCGTGGCCGGCGCCCCTTCGGCCAGCAGGCGGCCGTTGTTCAGCACCACGACGCGGTGGCACAGGGTGGTGATGACGCGCATCAGATGCTCGATGATCACGATGCTGATCCCCTGTCCGTGGACATTGCGGATGAGGCCCATAACCTCCACCGAATCCTCGTGCGACAGGCCGGCCATCGCCTCGTCCAGCAGAAGCAGGTCGGGCGCGCAGGCGAGCGCGCGGGCAATCTCCAGCCGCCGGAGGTCGGTCACCGACAGGTCGCCGCAGAAGCGGCGGAACAGCGGACCCAGCCCGCAGAAGGCGGCGATGGAAGCAGCGTCGCCCAGCCCCGGCAGCCGGTGGCGGTCACGCCCGGCATAGAGCAGCGGAACCGACAGCACCTCCTCGACGGTCAGGGTTGGGGGAACGCGCGGGATCTGGTAGGTGCGGGCCATCCCGGCGCGGACGATCCGGTCGGGGCGCCGCCCGGTCACGTCGCCGCCATGCAGGCGGATGCGTCCGCCGCGGACGGGAAGCTGGCCCGACACGGTGTTGACCAGCGTGCTCTTGCCCGAGCCGTTGGGACCGATCAGGCCGGTGATCTCGCCCGCCGCGATGGACAGCGACACCCCGTCGAGCGCCTTCAGGCCGCCGAAGGCCACGGTCAGATCCTCGACCGCCAGGATCGCCCCGCCGGATGGCGGTGCAGACCGCCGGGTGGGATCGGGAGAGGCTGTGTCAGGCATGGCGTTCCCGCTCCTTCTTCTTCTCGCCGGCCGCGGTGCGGCGCCCGGCCAGCGTTCCGGCCTTGCGCAGCAGGCCGACGATCCCCTGCGGCATGGCGATGACGAACAGGATGATCACCGCGCCGTAGACCACCTGATAGCCGGTGCCGCCGATCACCGAGCGCGCCACCTCCTCCAGCGCCTTCAGCGCGATGGCGCCCAGCAGCGGGCCGATGGTGGTGTCCATGCCGCCCAGCGTGGCGATGGCCAGCGGCAGCACGCTCCAGTTGGTGGTGAAGACGTCGGTCGGCACGACATAGCCGTAGAGGCCGCCGTAGCAGGCGCCGGCCAGACCGATCAGCACGCCCGACACGATGAAGGCGAAGATCTTCATGCGCACCACCGGCACGCCGCTGGCCGCGGCCAGTTCCGGCTTGGTGCGGATCATGAAGAAGGCCGGGCGGAAGCGCAGGCCGAGCAGCGCGTCCGACAGGGCCACCGCCGCCAGCAGCAGAAGCCCGATCAGCCCGAGCTGCCAGCGCGGATCGCCGTCGGCCAGCACCGGCGGGGCGATGCCGCCCGAGCCGCCGGTCAAATCGGGGAACACCACGACCAGCACCTGCATCGACAGGGCGAAGCCCAGCGTGGCGATGGCGAAATACATCCGGCGCAGCCGCAGGGTCAGCAGGCCGAGCAGAGTCGCCGCCAGCGCGCAGACCACCACGACCGCGATCCAGGCCAGCGTCAGCCCGATCAGCGGCTCGAAGATCGCCAGCGTGTAGGACCCGATGCCGAAGAAGGCGGCCGACCCCAGCGACACCTGGCCGGTGCGCGACAGGATGTCCCAGGCCAGCGCCGTGATCGCGGTGATGGCGACGCCGATGGCGAGCTGGATCCAGAAGGGCTTGTCGATCCACACCAGCGCCAGCGTGACCAGCAGGATGAGGGCGTAGGGGAGGAGCCGCGTGAGTCCGGTCTTCATGCGCGCCGCTCCGATCCGAACAGGCCGGTGGGCCGCACGACCAGCACCAGGACGATGATGACGAAGGCGACGCCGTAGCCCCAGCTTCCCCCGCCCGGCACGAAGGTGGCGGTCAGGTTCTCCGCCGCCGACAGCAGCACCGCGCCGATCAGCGCGCCGCCGATGCTGCCCAACCCGCCCAGCGCCACGATGGCGAAGGCGCGCATCACCAGATCGACGCCGACCAGCGGCTGGACATAGAGGATCAGCGCCACCAGACCGCCGCTGACGCCGGCCGTCAGCCCGCCGATCAGGAAGGACAGGCGGAACATCCGCGTCACGTCCACCCCGGCCAGAACCGCCAGCTGCGGGTCGTCGGCGGCCAGACGCAGCAGCAGCCCCTGGCGGGTGTGCCGCATGAACCAGATCATCCCGGCATAGAGCGCGATGCCGACCAGCAGCACGACCAGATTGTTGCCGGGAACGATGACGTCGCCAAGCTGCAACGCCGGCAGCAGCGGCGGGGCGTGCATCACCCGGGCGTCCGGCGTCCAGGCGATCATCGCCAGATTGATCAGCAGGATCGACAGCCCGATGGTGGCGAGAATCTGGTTGTGCTCGTCCTGTTTCAGCACCCGCGACAGGAACCCGTCGAAGACCAGCCAGGACAGCGCCGTCATCGCCAGACCGGCGAGCAGCATGCCGGCCAGCGGCGGCACGCCCGCCGCCTCGTACAGGAAATAGGTCAGGAAGGCGCCCAGCATGACGAACTCGCCATGGGCGAAGTTGATGATGCCGGTGACGCCGAATTCCAGGGTGAGGCCGGAGGCGATGGCGGCATAGAGCCCGGCGGTGGTCAGGGCCAGCAGCAGGGATTGGGCCAGAAGCGTGGTTTCCATCCGCGATTGTCCTCACATCCGGTCGATCAGGCTGCGCGCGATCTGGAGCCGCTGCATCTCCGAGGTGCCCTCGCCGATGCGGAAGCCGCGCGCGTCGCGATAGATGCGCTCCACCGGCAGGTCGGCCATGAAGCCGGCCCCGCCGAAGATCTGGAGGACGCGGTCGGCCACCCGCCCGACCATCTCGGTGCAGTAGAGCTTGGCGCGCGAGGCGGCGATGCGGGCGTCGGGATGTCCCTGGTCCGACAGGCGCGCCGCCTTGGCGCAGAGCAGCCGCCCGGCGTCGATCTCCACGTCGCAGTCCGCCAGCATGAAGGCGATGGCCTGATGGTCGGCCAGCCGCCGCCCGAAGGTGGTGCGGTCGCGGGCATAGGGCACCGCCAGATCGATCAGCCGCTGGGCCATGCCGACGCAGCGGCAGGACACGAACAGCCGGTCGTTGTTGATGGTCGCCATCATCACGCCGAAGCCGGCACCGGGCGCGCCCAGCACATGGTCGTCCGGCACGAAACAGTCGTCGAAGTTGAGCGCCGAGAGGTGGTAGCCGTGCCAGCCCAGCTTGCGGAACCGGCGCTCGATGGTGAAGCCCTGCGCCCCGCGCGGCACGATGAAAGTGGTCAGCCGCCCCTTCAGCGGCGCGTCGCGGTCGGTCACCGCCAGCACGATGGTGTGGTCGGCGGTCTCCGCATGCGAGATGAAGGTCTTGGCGCCCGACAGCAGCCAGCCGCCGTCGGTCCGCCGCGCCCGTGTCCTGAGCGCGTTCAGGTCGGACCCGGCGTCCGGCTCGGTCAGGGCGTAGGCGACGGTGCGTTCGCCGCGCATCAACGGCCCGACGAACCAGTCGCGCTGGGCCGCGTCGGCGAACAGCAGCGATCCCGGCAGATGGCCGCAAGCCTCGGCCAGCGGCATGCTGGTGTGGCCGGTCGCCTCGTCGATGGCCGAGATGGCGACCCGGCTCAACCCCGGCCCGCCGATGTCCTCCGGCATGTTGTAGCCATAGATGCCGAGATCGGCGGCCGACCGGCGCAGGTCGCGCATCAGGCCGGGATCGACGTCGTCGGCGCGGTCCACCGTTTCCTCGTGCGGCCGCAGGGAGGTCTGGACGAAGCCGCTCACGGTGCGGACCAGCGCGTCGATTTCGGCGGCGTCGCCGCTGGTGGCGGCGGCGGCATAGGTGGACAGGCTGTCGCTCATGATGGCTCCACCGTCTGGCTATCGACCCAACTCTCGACCCAGCTTTCGATGGCGCCGCGCTGCACCTTGCCGGTGGTGGAGCGGACGATGCGCTCGGGCGGCACGAAGTGGATGGCCTTGGGTTGCTTGAATCCGGCCAGTTCCCGCCGGCACAGGGCGGACAGCTCGGCGGCCTCCAGGCGGGGGTTGGCGGACACCACCACCGCCACCGGGATTTCGCCCCAGCGGTCGTCCTTCCGGCGCACGACCACGGCGTCGCGCACGTCGGGATGGCCGACCAGCACGCGCTCGATCTCCGCGGGATAGATGTTCTCGCCGCCCGACTTGATCATGTATTTGGCACGGTCGACGAAATCATAGAGGCCGTCCGGCCGGCGGCGGAGCAGGTCGCCCATGTGGAACCAGCCGTTGCGGAAGTCCTGCCGGGTCGCCGCCTCGTTGTTCCAGTAGCCACTGAACAGCGTCGGGCCGCGCATGGCGAGTTCGCCGATGCCGCCGTCGGGAACGTCGACGTCGTCCGGGTCGACCAGCCGGATTTCCGCACCGACGCTCGGCGCCTTGCCGAGATCGCCGGTGGCGCCGCGGGGAAGCTGGCGGCCGGACAGCGGCGGGGTGCCGGTCTCGGTCGATCCGAAGCAGTTGAGGAAGTCGGCGCCCAGCAGTTCGCTCAGCCGCGCCACCTCGGCGGGCGGCGACAGGTCGGCCATCACGCCGCAGGTGCGCAGGCCGAGCGGCCTGACGTCGCGCCGCTCCAGCACCTCGATCATCCGGCCCAGCGTGCCCGGCATGATCGACACCCATTCGAACCGCTCGGTCTCGATCTTGTCGGCGATCCGGTCGGGATCGAAAGCGTCGAGCACGATCACCCGCCCGCCGGTCAGCAGGGCGTAGTGCGCCGGCTCGGTGCCGCCCATGTGGTAGAGCGGCGGCCAGCACAGGTTCGTGTTGCCCGGCCGCACCCCCAGGTCGAACGGCGCCGCCGTCATGCGGGCCAGCTGGCTGCGATGGGTCAGCACCGCCCCCTTGGGCAAGCCGGTGGTGCCGCTGGTGTAGAGGATCAGCAGGGGATCCTCCGGCTCGGCGACGTCCGGCGGCGTGTCGGCGGAGGCGGAGGCGAGGCGCCTCTCCCACTCCGCGCCGAACCGGATCACCGGGATCCCGGCGGTGGCGGCGTCGGACAGGATGCCCGCATGGCGGGGCGAGACCAGGATCGCCGTCGGCGCGACGAGGCCGATGCAGTGCTCCAGCTCGCGCGGGCTGAGGCGCCAGTTCTGGCAGGCGGTGATCGCTCCCAGCAGGGCGCAGGCAAGCTGCGTCTCGATGTATTCGAGCCGGTTCTCGGACAGCACGGCGACACGAGCGCCGCGCGTCACCCCCAGCGCCGCCAGCGCCGAGGCGCTGCGGTTCACCCGTTCGGCCAGCTGGGCGAAGGTCAGGATGCGGACCTCGTCCTGGCCGTCATCCTCGATGGCGATGCGGTGCGGATAAAGCCGCGCGGTGGAAAGGAACAGGCTTCCCACGGTGGAGGCGGCGGCCCGTGCCACCAGTGCGGCGGCCGGTCGGTCCATGCCGGTTGTCAAACTCATGACCAAGCTCCTCCCTGCTTTTCATTGGATCGTTGAGGACTTTATTCCCTTTTGTGTCTCAATTATCGGCTGTCCAAATGATGTCGAATATTCCGGTATGCACTCAACCGGGAACTCCAGTGGGCTGCGCGTGGCTGCGTCTCAGCCAGGGCATGGCCCGTCCGCCGAGAGGCCGGCCCAGCAGGCGTCCGGCCACATCGACCGCGTCGATCAGGGCAGGCAGATCGACGCCGGTGGCGAGGCCCGATTTCTCGGCCAGCAGCACCACATCCTCGGTGGCGAGGTTGCCGGCGGCGCCGGGGGCGAAGGGGCAGCCGCCGATCCCGCCGGCACTGGCGTCGAGCCGGCGGATGCCCGCCTCGATGGCGGCATGGGCGTTGGCGATGCCGAAGCCGCGCGTGTCGTGGAAATGCATGCCGATCCGCTCCGCCGGCAGGCTGGGAAGCAGCGCCCGCAGCAGGGCGGTGACCTGGCCGGGAGCGGCGGCGCCGATGGTGTCGGCGATCACCACCTCGCCGGCGCCGATGGCGGCGAAGCGCTCCGCCAGCCGGACGACGGCGGCCGGCTCCACCGCCCCCTCGAACGGGCATTCGAAGGCGACGGCGACATAGGCCCGCACGCCGATACCCGCCTCCAGGGCGCGGCCGATCACCTCTTCGGCGGCGGCGGTCGCCCGGTCCAGCGTCATGTTGATGTTGCGCCGGTTCATCTCCTCCGTCGCCGCCACCACGGTGGCGATCTGCGGCGTTCCGCAGGCCAGCGCCCGGTCCAGTCCCCGTCCGTTCATGGCAAGGGCGGAAACCTCGATCCCCGGCAGGGAGCGGGTTCCGGCGACGATCTCCTCGGCATCGGCCATCTGCGGCACCGCCTTGGGCGAGGCGAAGCTGGCGGCCTCGATCCGCGTCAGCCCGGCCTCGGCCAGCCGCCGGATCAGCTCAAGCTTGCCGGCGGTGGGAACGAGGGTCGGCTGGTTCTGCAATCCGTCGCGCGGGGCGACTTCGGTCAACAGCAGGCGGTCCATGGCTCACCCCACCCGTCCGGCGCGGCGCAATTCGCCGATGCGTTCGGGCCCGTAGCCCAGCAGCGTTTCCAGAACCTCGTCGGTGTCGTGGCCCAGCTCCGGCGGGGCGGTGAAACGGTCGGGCTCGCTCCCCGAGAGCTTGCCCCCCGTAATTTTGATCGGGTTGCCCGGCATCCGCACCGTGCCGCCCTGCGACAGCGGTACCTCGACCACCATGTCGCGGGCGACCACCTGCGGATCGGACATCGCCTGGGCGAAGTCGTTGACCGGGCCGCAGGGCACCCGCGCCTCGCGCAGCCGGGCGAGCCAGCTGGCGGAGCTGTCCTTGACCAGCTCCTCCCCGACGATCCGCTCGATCCGCTCCTTGTCGGCGTAGCGGCCGGGCTGCCGGCGGTAGTCCGGCGCTTCCAGCTCCGGCCGTCCGATGACCGGCAGCAGCCGCTCGAAGAAGGCGTCGCCGATGCAGGCGATGATGATGTGGCCGTCGGCGGTCCTGAAGGTGTTGTAGGGAACATGGACGAAATGGCCGTTGCCCAGCCGTTCCGGCACATGCCCGGACATCAGATGCATCGTGCCCATGTAGTTCAGCAGAGAGATCTGCACGTCCAGCATCGACACGTCGACATGGCGGCCGACGCCGGTCCGTTCCCGCTCCTGCAACGCGGCGAGCACGCCCAGCGCGCCGAACAGCCCGCCGCCCAGGTCGCCGATGGGGATGCCGGAGCGCAGCGGCGGCCCGTCGGGCAGGCCGGTGATGCTCATGCCGCCACCCATCGCCTGCACCACCTGATCGAAGGCGGGCCGGTTCGGATCGGGACCGTCGCCGCCGAAGCCGGTGACCGAGCAGGTGACGATGCGCGGGTTGATCGCCGACAGCGACGCGAAATCGATGCCCAGCCGCTCCGTCACCCCGGCGCTGAAATTGTCGAACACCACGTCGCTCTTGCGGACGAGGTCTAGGAAGACCGCCCGCCCCTCCTCGCTTTTCAGGTCGATGCAGACGCTGCGCTTGCCCCGGTTGAGCGTGAGGAAATAGGCCCCCATGCCGTGCCGGGAATAATCGGGATCGCCGGCCAGCAGCTGCCGCGTCCCTTCGCCCCGGCCCGGCGGTTCGACCTTGATCGTCTCGGCCCCCAGATCGGTCAGCAGCATGGTGCCGTAGGGACCGGACAACATGTGCGTCAGGTCGATCAGCCGGATGCCGTTCAATGGTGCCATGCCCCTCGCCCCAGATGCTTTGTTTGCGGAATGTTTGTTCGCTTATCAAACAGCAAGCGCCGTGCCAGTCCGGGACCGAATGGATTTTCTTTCTGTTTCAATGGATTGGTAAATTGCGGGACCGAAAGGGGCGTTTCATGAAACAGCTGGCCTGTTGCGATGAAACGTGCCATGAAACGTTCGTTTGCAACACAGATGAAACGCGGCGGTCCCGGCGCGACACCGCCGGTCCCTTCGAGGGGCGATGGCCGGGAGGAAGGAATCGTGCCGATGGCACTGGGCTATCCGAACACCGGGCGGCTGCGGTTGTGCTTCCTCAGCTACCGCCACCTCACCCGGCTGGCGCGTGCGGTGCTGGACGAGTACGCCCAGCGTGCCGAGATCGAGGTGATCGACCAGGCCTATGAGGCGGCGCTGGCGGTGGCGCGGGAGCGCGAGGCGTCGGGCGCGGTGGATGCCTTCGTCAGCGCCGGTGCCAATGCCAGCTACCTGCGCAGCACCGTGAAGTCGCCGGTCGCCACCATCAAGGTCGGCGGCTACGACATCCTGCTGGCGCTGCTGAAGGCGCGTGAGCGGTCGAACCGGGTCGGCATCGTCATGCACCGCCGCATCATCCCGGAACTGGACGCCATCAAGGGGCTGCTGCGGACCGAGGTGGAGCAGGGCTGCTACGAGACCCCGGACGAGGCCGTCGCCTGCGTCAAGGGCATGGCGGAGCGCGGCTTTCCCGTCATCATCGGGTCGAGCGTGGTGGTCGAGGCGACCGAACGGCTGGGGATGGAGGGCATCCTGGCCTATTCGGTGGCGGGCGTGCGCCAGGGGCTGGACGACGCGCTGGAAATGGCCCGCATCGCCCGGCTGGAAAACGCCCGCTACAGCCAGTTGAACGGTGTCCTCCGGAATGTCCAGGACGCGGTGCTCGCCGTCGATCCGGCCGACCGGGTGACGGCGGTCAATCCGGCGATGGAGGCCCTGCTGGGCTTTCCCCCGAACGCCATTCTCGGCCGGGTGGCGGCGGAGGTGGCGCCGGAACTGTCCCTGCGCGGGGTGCTGGGCAGCGGCGAGGCGGAAAAGGGCAGCGTCCTGACATTCCGCCGCCGCGACTGGATCGCCAACCGCATCCCGATCCGCGAGCATGGACAGGTCACCGGCGCCATGATCACGGTCTATGATGCCCGCGCCATCAGCGAGGCGGACGTCAGCCTGCGGTCCCAGACCCGGCGGCGCTCCAACCGGACGACCCGCTACACGCTCGACGACATCCGTGGCGACAGTCCGGCCATCGAGCAGGCGCGCGCCACCGCGCGGCGCTTCGCGGCGAGCGACCTGACGGTGCTGATTTCCGGCGACAGCGGGACGGGGAAGGAGCTGTTCGCCCAGGCCATCCACAATCTCGGCCCGCGTGCCGGCCGCCCCTTCGTGGCGATCAACTGCTCGGCCTTTCCCGAGTCCCTGCTGGAATCGGAGCTGTTCGGCCATGAGGAGGGAGCCTTCACCGGCGCGCGCAAGGGCGGCAAGGTCGGGCTGTTCGAGGCGGCGCACACCGGCACGCTGTTCCTCGACGAGATCGGCGACATGCCGCTGGCCTTGCAGACCCGGCTGCTGCGCGTGCTCCAGGAGCGCGAGATCGTGCGGCTGGGCAGCGTCGTGCCGGTGCCGGTCGACCTCAGGGTGATCGCGGCCACCCATCAGCCGCTGGAGGAGCTGGTGCCGCAGCGCGCGTTCCGGGCCGACCTGCTTTACCGGCTGAACACGTTGCGCCTGCGCCTGCCGCCGTTGTGCGACCGGGTGGAGGATGTGCCGGTGCTGGCCGAGGGCTTCGTCGCCGCCTGCCTGGAGCGGACCGGGCTCCGGCTGGCGCCGTCGGTCGTCGTCGGTCCTTTGAAATCCCGTCTCGCCAGCTACCGTTGGCCGGGCAACGTCCGCGAGTTGGAGAACATCTGCGAGCGTCTGACCATGCTCGTGCTGCAATTCGGCACCGTCGAGGACATTCCCGCCGGCATCCTGCGCCATGACTGCCCGGAGCTGTTTCTCGAACCGCCCGCACAGGACAGGCCGACCGGCCGGGACAGGCACGGGGCAGCCGGCGGGGACGGGAACGACGCACGGGAAGTCATCGAGAACGCCCTGTCCCGCAACCACGGCAATCGGGCGGACGCGGCACGCCAACTGGGCATCAGCCGCGCGACACTGTGGCGACGCATGCGCCAGCTTGGTCTTGGTGCCTCCACCGATGGCGATGACGCCGCACGGGACTAGCACCTGCGCGGGACGAGCCGGCACGGACGACAGGACGCAGTCAAAAAATCGAAAAGCCCTGGCGCCCGCCTAGGCGCCGGTGAAGTTCGGCGGACGCTTGCCCAGCAGCGCGGCGATGGCTTCCTTGTGGTCGGCTGTCGCATGCGCGAGCGCCTGCATGGCGGCGGACATCTCCAGCAGCGTGTCGAGCTTGACCGTCCAGCCTTCGCGCAGCAGGCGCCTCGTCATGCGCACCACATGTGGCGGATTGACGGCGATTCGCGCGGCCATCGCACGGGCCTGGGGCAGCAGATCCGCATCGGGAACGACGCGTGACACCAGACCGCAGGCGAGCGCCTCCGCCGCGTCGATGACGTCGCCGGTCAGCGCCATCTCGCAGGCCTTGGAAAAGCCGACGACCCGCGGCAGCAGCCATGCGCCGCCGTCGCCGGGGACGATCCCGACCTTGACGAAGCTTTCGGCGAAGCGTGCGCTCTCGCCGGCGATGCGGATGTCGCACATGCAGGCGAGGTCGCAGCCGGCACCGATGGCCGGACCGTTCACCGCCGCGATCACCGGAACCTCCATCGCCTCGAGCAGCAGCGGGATGCGCTGGATGCCCAGCTTGTAGTTCCGGCGCGTCTGGGCGGCGACCTTGTCGTTGAGGCCGCCGCTTTCCCCCATCTTCTTCACGTTCCCGCCGGACGAAAAGGCGCCGCCGGCCCCCGTTACGATGATCACCCGGGTCGCCATGTCCGCGTCGAGACCGCTCAGCGTCTCCACCAGCGCCTCGATCATCTCCGGATCGGAGATCGGGTTGCGCTGCTCCGGCAGGTTCAGGGTGAGCGTGACGATTCCGTCGTCGTTGTCCACCAGCACGAGATTGGTCATCGCGCCTTCCTTTCGTTTTACTATGTCGATGAGCGGGTCCCTGCCGCCGGTCAGCGGAGGCCGAGGCCGCGGGCGATGATGCCCCGCAGGATCTCGCGGGTTCCCCCGCGCAGGGAGAAGGACGGGACGTTGAGGATCGTGTGGGCCAGCACCGCGCAGAAGTCCCGCGTGGACTGCTGCGACGGCTCCGCATCGACCAGCTGGCGGGCGATGTCCGGGATCTCCTGTTCGAAGATCGCGCCCAGATCCTTGACCAGGGACGCCTGCAATGCCGGATTCTCCCCCATCTGCAACATGCCGGCAACCGAGCGCGACAGGCGCCGCAACACCAGAAGATGGGCGGTCAGGCGGCCGACCGCCGCGGCCGCATGGTCCGACGGGCTGGGACCGAGGGCGCGCACCAGCTCGACCAGCAGCGTGAAGGAGGACAGGAAGCGCTCCGGCCCGCTGCGCTCGAACGCCAGTTCCCCGACCACTTGGTTCCAGCCGTCTCCGAGCTGGCCGAGAAGGGATGTCGCGGGCAGGAAGACATCCTCGAACACCACCTCGTTGAAATGATGCTCGCCGGCCAGATCGGCGATGGGGCGGATGGTGATGCCCGGCGTCTTCAGATCGACCAGGAACTGGCTGGTGCCGCCATGCCGCTCGTCGGCACTGCCGGTCCGGCAGAACAGGATCATGTAATGGGCATGGTGGGCGTAGGTCGTCCACAGCTTGGTGCCGTTGACGATGAAGCCTCCGTCCACCGGCACCGCGCGGGTCCGCACCGCGGCGAGGTCGGAACCGGAATCCGGCTCGCTCATGCCGATGCAGAAGAAGCACTCGCCGGCGGTGATGCGCGGCAGGATCGACCGGCGCTGCTCCTCGGTGCCGACCTTCAGCAACAGCGGCCCGCTCTGGCGGTCGGCGAACCAGTGGGCTGCCACCGGCGCCCCGGCGGCCAGCATCTCCTCCAGCACGACATAGCGTTCCAGCGCGCTGCGCTCGTGCCCGCCATAGCGCTTCGGCCATGTCATGCCGATCCAGCCGCGCTGCCCGACCTTGCGGCTGAATTCGGCGTCGAAGCCGCTCCAGGAGCGCGAACGGTCCTGCGGGCGGCGGGTGGCAAGTTCCTCCGCCAGGAAGGCGCGGACCTCGGCGCGCAGTTCCTCGACATCCGTGTCGGGAGGGGGCGGAAAGGCGATCAGATCCATGGTCAATTCCTCGATGGCACCGGTGGGATCATGCGGCGGTGACGAGCGGCCAGAGCCCGTCCGCTCCGGCGCGCGCCACCTCCCGCCCGATCAGACGGCCCCACTCCCCTTCCCCGCCGAACTCGTCGCGCCAGGACCACAGGCGCTTGGTGAAGAAATGCAGGCTGTGCTCATGGGTGAAGCCCATGGCGCCATGCACCTGATGTGCGATGGCCGCCGCGACGCCGGCCGCCTCGCCGCAGCGGAGTTTGGCCGCCGCAATCGGCAGCAGGGCCCCGCCCTGCGCCACGGCCTCGGCGGCGATGTCGCCAGCCGCGCGGGCGGCGGCTGCCTGCCCGGCCAGCACGGCGAGATGCTGCTGGATGGCCTGGAACTTGCCGATCGGCCGGCCGAACTGGCTGCGCTCGTTGGCATAGGCGGTGGTCATCGCCAGGACGCGGCCAAGCGCCCCGGCCATCGCGATGCTGCGGACCGCGGCGCCGAGCGCGTGCAGCTCCGCCGGCGCGATGCCCGGCGAGGGGGCGACGCTCTCCGCCGGCAGCAGCGTCTCGAAGCGCAGGCTGTCGCGCGGCTCGTTCGCCAGATTGACGTCCGGCGCGGTGCCGGCCTGCCCGGCCGGCACCAGTGCCGCGAAGCTCTGTCCGTCCTGGCCGGCATCGTCGCAGGGGTCGTCGCAGCGGGCCAGCACGACGGTGGCGGCGACGCGGCCCCAGGGCACCCGGTGCGCCGTTCCCGACAAAAGCCAGCCGCCATCCCGCCGCACCAGGGTCAGCCGGTCTTCCGGACGCACCGGCGCCAGGGTCAGCGGCCCGCCGGGAAGCTCCAGCCCGGCATTCGCCAGGATGCGGTTCGCCAGCATGGTTTCGGCCAGCGGCAGCGGCACCGCGAAGGCGCCGACAAGGCGAATCAGATCCAGCGCCTCGACCACCGGCAGGCCGAAGCCGCCGGCCTCCTCCGGCACCAGGGCGAGCGGAAGCCCCATATCCTCGACCGCCTGCCACTGCGCGTCGAGCCACTGGCCGGATTCGGCCGTCACACGCTGCCTGGCCGTGAACTGTTCTTCGAAAAGCCTGGTCGCCGTATCGACCAGGATCTGGCTGGTGTCGCTCACCATATGTCTCCCTGTTGCCGGCCCTGAGTGCCCGGCCCCCGATGTCCAGTTCCCGATGTCCAGTTGCGGGTTTTGCGCAGGTCAGAGGTCGAGCCGGTAGCGGCGGAGGATGTCCGGGTCCGGATCGGCGCCCAGGCCGGGGCCGTCGGGAATGGCGATGGTGCCGTCGGGACGCGGGAGGCCGACCTCGCCGAACACCGGGGCGTCCAGATCGATGTAGAGCCGCTCGATGGCCCCGATTCCGCCGAAGACCGCGGTCATGTGCAGGGTCGCCAGGAAGCCGGGACCGGAATAGGGCGAGTGCGGGGCGAGCGTCCGGCCGTTCAGTTCGGCAAGCATGCCGACGCGCAGGAACTCGGTGATGCCGCCGACCTTGGTGACGCTGGGCTGGAGATAGTCGATCCCCTCGCAGGCGGCGAGCGGCTTGAACGCCCAGGCGTTCGGCGTGTTCTCCCCGGTGGCGATCGGAACCGGCGCGGCACGGCGCGTCCTGACCAGCCCGTCCAGATCCTCAGGTGGCCAGACCGGCTCCTCCAGCCATTTCAGGCGGTGGGGGGCCAGCCCCTGCGCCATCTCGACCGCCGTCCCGACATCCCAGGCGCAGTTGACGTCCAGCATCAGTTCGATGCCGTCGCCGACGGTGCGGCGGGCGGCGGCGACGGCGTCGATGGTCTTCTCGTGCAGCTTGATCTCGCGATAGCCGCGCTCCAGCGCCTGGGTGCAGGAGGCAGCGACGATGTCCGGCTCGGTCAGCCGCATCAGGCTGGCATAGACCGGCACCTGCCCCCGCGCATGGCCGCCGGCCAGCTTCCACACCGGCTGCCCGGCCCGCTTGCCGGCAAGATCCCACAGCGCGATGTCGAGACCGCTCAGCGCATATTGGGTGACGCCGCCGCGTCCGAAGATGTGGAGGGTCTTCTTCAGATCCTCCATCAGCCCGGCGATGTCCGCCACGTCGCGGCCGATGGCGAGCGGCGCCAGGGTCCGTTCGATGAAGGTCCTGGTCACCGGGATGACGTTGTAGCCGAAGGCCTCGCCGTAGCCGGTCAGCCCCTCGTCGGTCTCGACGCGCAGGATCAGGTAGTTGGCGGTGGTCCACAGCGCCCCGCCGAAGCCGGTGACCGGGCCGTTGTGCCGGTAGGGGATGGCGATCGGAATCGCCTCGATGGCGGTGATCTTCATGATGGTCTCTCGCTGGCAAGGGGGCGGCGTCGCGGGGCCGAAATCTTAGTGACAGGGGTGGCGGCGGTGCCGGTCGCGGGGCGTCGGCCCCACCGCGCTCCCTGGATCAGTGCGCGCCGCCGAGATAGACGCGCTGCAACAGGTCGCTGCTCTGTATTTCGGATGGCGTCCCCGACCCGACGATCCGCCCGGTTTCCGTGAGGTAGCAGTAGTCGGCGTGGCGCAGCGCCTTCTCCACCAGCTGTTCGACCAGCAGGATCGCCATGCCGCCCTTGCAGAGGTCGCTGGCGACGTCGAGGATGCGGTCGATGACGATGGGTGCCAGCCCGCCCGACGGCTCGTCCAGGATCAGCAGCTTGGGATCGCCGATCACCCCCTGCCCGACCGCCAGGATCTGCTGCTGGCCGCCGCTGAGGCGCGACGCCTGCTGGTTCCGGCGCTCCGCCAGTTCCGGGAACAGGCCGTAGATGCGGTCGAGCTTGGAGCGGTCGCCGCGCGATGCCCGCGCATAGGTGCCGAGGAGCAGGTTGTCCTCCACCGACAGGCCGCCGAACACCCGGTGCCCCTCCAGCACCTGGACGACGCCGGAGCGCACGATGTCGCGCGGCGTCGCCGCGCCGATCTCCGCCCCGGCCATGGTGACGCGCCCGGCCTTCTTCGGGATCAGGCCGGAGATCGCGTGCAGCATCGTGCTCTTGCCGGCGCCGTTGCGGCCGAGCAGGACGACGAACTCGCCGCCATGCACCCGGAAGGAGGCGCCGTGGACCACCTCGGCCTTGCCGTAGGCGACATGCAGGTCCGCCACGTCGAGCAGGATCGGATTGGGTCGATTGACTGTGCCCATGTGCATCTCACGCTCCCAGATAGACGCGGATGACTTCGGGATCGCTGCGCACCTCGGCCGGCGTGGCGTGCTTGATCATGCGCCCCAGATTCAGCGTGGTGACGCGGTCGCACACGCTGAACACGAAGTCGGTGTGGTGTTCGACGAGCAGGACGCCGATCCCGGCGTCGCGGAGTGCTGTGACGATGCTGGCGAGATGCTCGATCTCCCCCTCCGTCAGGCCACCGGCCGGCTCGTCGAGCAGGATGAAGCGGGCGCGCATGACCAGCCCGCGGGCGATCTCCAGGAAGCGCTGCTCGGCATGGTCGAGCAGGCTCGCCCGGCGATGGATGGCATAGCCGAGCCCGACGCCGTGCAGCAGCTCCTCCGCCCGGTCGCGCAGCGCGCGCTCCTCCCGCCGGGCGCGCGGCAGCGCCAGGGCGGTCTCCAGAAAGCCGGCGCGGGTCTCGCACCAGCCGCCCAGCATCGCGTTGTCGAGCACGCTGAGGCTGCCGAGCAGGCGGGGCTTCTGGAAGGTGCGGGCGACGCCGACGCGCGGGCGCTGCTGCACCGGCGAGCGGGCCAGCGACTCCCCGTCCAGCCGGATGTCGCCCTCGTCCACCTGATAATAGCCGGTCAGCAGGTTGAGCAGGGTCGTCTTGCCGCTGCCGTTCGGGCCGATCAGGCCGTGGATTTCGCCTTCCCGCAATTCCAGCGACACGTTGCTGAGCGCCGTCACGCCGCCGAAGCGCTTGCTCACTGTGTCGGCAACCAGCGTGCTCATGATGCGTGCCCCCGTTGGATGTCCTGTCGCATGCCCCGCCGGACGGCGGCGGCCAGGCGGCCGATGTCGGGCTGGAGTCCCTTCGGGTCCGGCCCCTTCTTCTGCAAACGGGCCAAGACCGACTTGATGACGTGGCCGATGCCCTCCGGCACCACCAGCACCACCGCCAGCAGCAGCAGCCCGTAGAAGAAGTTGCCGAGCTTGGCGAGCGGCGCCACCATCTCCGGCAGGGCGGTCAGGACAACCGTCCCGACGAAGGGGCCGAGAATGCTGCCGCGGCCGCCGATGATGATGCAGACGAAGAAGAACAGCCCCAGTTCGAAGACGAAGGTCTCCGGCGTGATGTAGCTCTGCAACGAGGCGAACAGCGCGCCGCCGATCCCGGCGGTGACCCCGCTGAAGGTGAAGACGGTCAGCTTCAGCCGGAAGATCGGCACCCCCACCGCAGCGGCGGCCACCTCGCTGTCGCGCAGCGCGATCAGCCCCCTGCCCCACATCAGCCGGGCGACGTTCCACGTCATCCAGGTGATCAGCGCCGCGACCAGCAGCACCAGCCAGTAGAAGCCGGTCGGCGTGTCGAAGGGCGCCGCGAAGCCCGGCACCGGAAGCCCGGCGCCGCCGCCGGTCAGGCCACCCTGGGCCAGCGACAGCTCCGCCATGATCAGGGCGAAGGCCATCGTCGCCATGGCGAAGTAGAAGCCGGGAAGGCGCAGCGACGGCAGGCCCAGCAGGAAGCCGCAGAGCCCGCCCAAGGCCCCGGCCAGCGCCAGCGTCAGCAGCGGGTCGACGCCGTAGCGCCCGACGACGATGGCGAAGGCGTAGGAACCGATGGACAGCAGCCCGACATGGCCGATGGACAGCTGGCCGGTGTAGCCGACCACCAGATTGAGGCCGGCGATCAGCACCCAGTAGACGCCGATCAGCGCCGCGAGGTGGAGCTGGTAGAAGTCGCCGACCCAGAATGGCAGGGTCACCGCCAGGATGCCGCCGACGGCGAGCGTCCCGAGGCGCGGAAGGGAGGATGTCGTCATACCGGGCGGACCTTCTTGGAGCCGAAGAGACCTTCGGGTTTGACCAGGAGCACGACCATCAGCAGGCCGACCGCAATCGTCTGCTGGTATTCGCCGCCGAACAGGTAGGTCGCGAGCGTCTGGAACAGGCCCAGCGCGACGCCGCCGACGAGCGCGCCGACATTGCTGCCCAGCCCGCCGACCGCCAGCGCGATGAAGCCGTAGAGCGTGAGGGTGAGGCCGAGCGCGAAGAAGGCGAAGGTCAGCTGCCCCGCCGCGAAGCCGGCCAGCCCGCCGAGCGCGCCGGCGATGGCGAAGGACAGGGCGCGGGTGCGGTCGGTGGCGATGCCGCGGGCGCGGGCGGCGAAGGCGTCCTCCGACACGGCCTGGAACACCTTGCCGTACATCGTCCGCCGGTAGAAGAATTCGAGCCCGAGCGCCATGGCGACCACCGCCGCGATCGGCAGCCAGTATTTCTGGTCCAGCACGCCGGCCGTGAAATCCTGGTCGGCCAGCCGCGGGAACGGGCGGGGCTCCGTGCCCCACCACAGGCCGACCGCCTGCTGCACCATGGTCGCCAGCGCCAGCGTGCTGAGCAGCCAGAGATGCTCGTCGGAGCGGGCGAGGACGCGGCGGATGGCAATGACTTCGGTCAGCAGGCCGAAGGCCGCCCCGACCAGGACCGCGCCGACCAGCGCCACCGGCGCCGGAAGCCCGAGGTCGAGCATGAAGTAGGCGCCGAAGACACCGCCAAGCATGCAGATGTGGCCGGTCGTCACGCTCAGGACCTTGGAGGTCGAGAACATGATGTTGTAGGCGAGGCCCGTCGCCGCATAGAGCGCGCCGATCGCCAGCCCCGACACCAGAACGGTAAGCATGCTGCCCATCCGTTTGTGAATTGCTGCGGAATTGCAAGACGGCGCGAATGCAGACCTTGCGGCCCGATGCGGGCCGCCGGTCGCCGGCCCGCGCCGGGGCCGTGGAGCCTTGAGTCCCGGCCGGCGACCCGGCCCGGACGGCTCAGTGCGGGGCGGCCTCGAAGCTGCCGTCCTTGAAGGTGTTGGCCTTGTTGATCACGATGCCGGAGTCCGGGAAGCCGTTGCGCTGCTTCGGGCCCCAGCTGTAATCGGCATAGGTGCCCTTGAGGTTCTGGGTGTTCTCCAAAGCCTTCTGGACGGCGGCCTTGTCGGTCGATCCCGCCGTCTTCACCGCATGCTCGATGATCTTGACGGTGTCGTAGCCCAGCGTGACCCACCAGAAGGTGAAGTTGATGGTGCCGCCGAACTCCGGCCGCATCTTGTCCATCAGCGCGGTGGTCGGCGCGGGCAGCTTGCCGTCGGCGCCGTAGGTCGTGCTGCTGTAGCCGGCGGCATAGGTCTGCTCCCAATATTCAGGCTTGTTCAGCAGATCCTTGATCGGGAGCCCCATGATGGCCGGATGCCCGACGACCGGCACGTCCCACTGCATGTTGCCCCGCGCGTTCAGCACGCGGGCGAGCAGGCCGGTGGCGGCCGACCACGGCATGACGACGTCGGCCCCGGCGGCCCGCGCCTTGGTCATCTCGTCGGTCAGGTCGGTCTTGTTGGCGTCGATCAGCACGCTGTAGACCGGCTTGATCCCGGCATCGGCCAGCAGCGCCTCGGCCTTCTTGGCGCTGGAGGTGCCGTAGCCGGTGGTGTCGCCGATGATCGCCACCTTGCTGCGCTTCAGCGTCTTGATGGCATAGTCGTTGGCGCTGCCGATCCACTGCTCGTTGGTGGCGATGGCGCGGAAGGCGCGTGGGTATTTCTGCGGATCGGTCAGTTCGTCCACCGTGCCGATGATGATGTTCGGCACGCCGGCACGGGCGAGGATGGGAACGGTGGCCAGGGATTCGCCGGAATTCACCGGACCGATGACGAAGTCCACCTTCTCGCTGAGCACGAGCTGCTGCGCGAAGTTGACCGCCTTGGTCGGATCGCCGGCGGTGTCGCGGGTGATCAGCTCGATCTTCCTCCCGTCGATTCCGCCGGCCTTGTTGATCTCGTCCACGGCGAACTTGACGCCCTGGTTCTCGGCGACGGCCGCCGACGACAGCGGGCCGGTCAGCGAGGACAGCCAGCCGATCTTCACCGGCGTCGTGTCGGCCCCGGCGGTCCCGGCGAACAGGCCGACCGCCAGGGCGAGGCCCGCGGCGCTCATGGTTGCGGGGCCGAAGTGCATCCTGGCGGGAATCCGGTCGGTGGTCATGGTTCCTCCCTTCTTATGTATCGTGCTTTAGACTGATCATCTCTGAGCCGAACATTATTTCGCAAGACATTTTTCATTCCGCGCTATTTTTTTGTCGGAAGATGTCGAAATGACGAAAGAGCCCATTCCCGGTTGTGGTTGGGGTCCAAACGCCGCCCATTTTGCGGGCTGAACGGAAATCTGCGGGAGCTTTCGCCTTTGCCAGCCGTGGGAAAGTCAGTCCAACGGGCCGAACGTAACGGCTGGGGAACGGTTCCCATTGATGGGCAAGCCGGATCAATCGGGGCGAGTCGCGATTTTTGATATGAACTATGCAATGAATGAAAAAACTGTTGCAACGAACGCCGTCCGGCGCGACGATGCGTGCCAATAACAATCACCATCGTGAACTGTCCGCGCCCTTCCCTTGGACGGGCGGGCCGCGGCAGCAGGGAGGTAGGGCTTTGCGCATCTCCGACATCGAACTGGCCGCGGTCGACCTGCAACTGGACCGGCCGCTGCGCACCGCGATCCACGAGATCAGCACGGTGTCGTGCCTGCTGCTGACCGTCAGGACCGACGAAGGGGTGTCGGGCGAGGGATATGGCTTCTGCTTCGGCATCGACCGTCTGCGCTCCATCGCCCAGCTGGCGGCCAGCCTGAAGCCGAAGCTGATCGGCCGCGATCCCTTCCAGGTCGAAGCCCTGTGGTCCGACCTGTTCCGCCATCTGAATTTCTGCGGGCAGGCGGGGCTCGCCCTGCATGCCATGACGCCCATCGACGTCGCCTGCTGGGACATCATCGGCAAGGTGGCGAACCAGCCTCTCTACCGGCTGTTCGGCGCCCACCGCGACCGCGTGCCGGTCTATGCCAGCGGCGGCCTGTGGCTGTCCTCCGGCCTGGACGAACTCCGGCAGGAGGCGCGGACTTTCGTCGACCAGGGATTCAAGGCGATGAAGCTGCGCCTGGGCTCGCCACGCTGGCAGGACGACATCGCCCGCATTGAGGCGGTGCGCGACGCCATCGGGCCGGACATCGCCCTGATGGTGGACGCCAACCAGGGCCTCACCCCGGCCCATGCCCTGCGGCTCGGCCGCGCGCTGGAAGCGTTCGAGCTGGTGTGGTTCGAGGAACCCGTCCCGACCTGGAACGACGAGGGCAGCGCCGCCCTGGCCGCGGCGCTCGACACCCCGATCGCCAGCGGCGAGACCGAATACACGCGCTACGGCCTGAAACGGCAGATCCAGGCCCGCGCCGCCGACATCCTGATGCCCGACCTGCAACGCATGGGCGGCTACACCGAATTCCGCAAGGCAATCGGGCTGATGGCAGCGCACGACCTGCCCTTCTCACCCCACATCTTCACCGAACACAGCCTGCATCTGGTGGCGTCGTCGGCTGGCGCCATCCATGCCGAACACATGCCGTGGTTCGGGCCGCTGTTCCGCGAGGCGATGGCCGTCGAGACGGACGGCACCATCCTGGTGCCGGATCGCCCCGGCGTCGGCTTCACCTTCGATTGGGACCGCCTGGACCCGATGCGCGCCGCGCTCTGAAAGCACTCCCGGGGCAGCCAACCGGGCCGCCGCAGGCCACGGCCACAGACGATTATGGATCGAAGAAATGACAGTGTTCGATGACGGCGCGGCGCCGGATGCGGCCCGCTCCCTGGGCCCCCTCCACGGCATCCGCGTCCTCGACCTCTCCCGTGTCCTGGCCGGCCCCTGGTGCACCCAGTGCCTGGCCGACCTGGGCGCGCAGGTCCTGAAGATCGAGAGCCCCGGCGACGGCGACGAAACCCGGAGCTGGGGTCCGCCCTACATGGGCGATCTGGCCGCCTACTACACCTGCGCCAACCGGTCGAAGCACAGCCTGACCGTCGACCTCAAGAGTGCCGAGGGCCAGCGCCTCATCCGCGATCTGGCCGCCGAGGCCGATATCCTGATCGAGAACTTCAAGCTCGGCACCCTCGACCGCTTCGGGCTCGGCTATGACGACCTGAAGCCGGTCAATCCGGCCCTGATCTATTGCTCGGTCTCCGGCTATGGCCGGACGGGGCCGGAAGCGGCCCGCGCCGGCTATGACTTCGTCATCCAGGGCGAGACCGGCCTGATGTCGGTGACCGGATTTCCCGACGGGCCGCCGACCAAGGTCGGCGTCGCCGTCTCCGATCTCTTCTCGGGCCTCTATGCCTCGCAGGCGATCCTCGCCGCCCTGCTCGGCCGCCAGCGGACCGGGCGCGGACAGTTCCTCGACGTGGCGCTGTTCGACTGCCAGCTGGCGGCGATGGCCAATGTCGCCGCCGGAGCCCTCGCCACCGGGACGGAGTCCCGGCGCTACGGCAATGCCCATCCCAACGTCGTGCCCTACGAGGTGTTCGAGACGTCCGACGGGCCGTTCGTGCTCGCCATCGGCAACGACCGGCAGTTCCGCACGCTGTGCGAGGCCGTGCTCGAGGACATCGCGATGCGCGACGATCCGGCCTTCCGCACCAATGCCGACCGCGTCGCCAACCGCGTCCTGCTCAGCCAGCGGCTCGCCGCCCGGTTCCGCGAGCGGCCCCGCGCCCACTGGATGGAGCGGCTCGCCGCCCGCAGCCTGCCCGCCGGTGCGGTGCGCTCCGTCGTCCAGGCGCTCGCCTCCGATCAGGTCGCGGGGCGCAACCTGCTCCACAGCTTCGAGACCGCGAGCGGCGGACCGATTCGCGTCGTCGGCTATCCGGTGAAGTTCGAAGACGGCCTGCCGCCGCCCGGCCGTCCTCCCGCCCAGGGTGAAGGCGGCGGGGAGATCGCAAAGCAGTGGCTGGGGAGCCGATCTGGAGCCGGCCGGACCCAATGACACGCAAAAACCTTGACACATCTTCCGGGAGAGCACAGGTCCGACGGCTGGGCCGGCCTGCCGCCCAGTCTCCCGGCAGGACAACGACACAGGGCACAGCCATGGTGAAAAGCGCGGACGAGGAACGGACCAAGGCCGGCAACGACGGTGAGCGCGAAGGACCGGCCGGCACGCTCGCCCGCGGGCTGGCGATCCTCGACGCCATCGTCGATGCCCCGCAGCCGCTGATGCTCGGCGAGGTCGCGGCGCTGACCCGTCTGGACCAGAGCACGACGCTGCGCCTGCTGCGCACGCTGGAGGACAGCGGCTACGTCGTCCGTCTGGCCGATTCCAAGCGCTATGCGCCGTCGCCCAAGGGCCTGCTGCCGCTGCCGCTGATGCATCCCATCAACCAGCTTCGGCGGGAATCGCACTCCGTGCTGATCGAGCTGGCGCGCAATTTGCGGGAAACCGTGGTGCTCGTCCTCTATCTCAGCACCGAGCGGATGGTGACCGACATCGCCCAGGCTCCGGGATCGCTGTCGCCCTATTACAACACGTGGCTCCAGGGGCCGCTGCACGGCTCCGGCTCGGGCAAGGCGCTGCTGCTCAGCCTCGATCCGGAACAGCGTGCCGCCGTCCTCGGGCCGGAGCCCTACAAGGTCTACACCCCGCAGACGATCGTCAACCGCGCCGAGCTGGACGAGGATCTGCGGGTCTCCGCCCTGCGGGGCTATGTGGTGGCGCATGACGAACACCATGTCGGCCTGACCGCCATCGCCGCCAACATCCCCACTTGGAACAACGGCCATGTCGGCTGTCTGGTGGTGACCGGGCATTCCCGCGACATGGACGAGGCCAGGATCGCCGGCATCGGCGAGGAGCTGGTCCGGGTGGCGAAGCTGATGCCCTATCAGCTCGGCAGCCTCCGCTCCGTCGCGCATGTCGTGGGGAAATGAGCGTCTCGACAATCACAATCGATCCGAAGGGAGAGGAAACATGCCTATCGTCAACATCACCCTGATCAAGGGCCGGTCGCAGGAAAAGAAGGCCGCCATGTACCGCGAGGTCACGGAGGCGATCCACCGCACCCTCGGCGCGCCACGCGAAAGCGTGCGCATCATGGTGAACGAGATCGAGCCCGAGCATTTCGCCGTCGCCGGAGAGGCCAAGACCGGCCCGTCGTCGTAACGCGCCGGCCTTAAGCCACCGCACATCGCTGACGTGCAGCGACGCTTCGGCCGACCGCCGGAGCGACGGGAGTCGTGCGTCCGCAAGGCAGGGCGACGGACCGCCGCCTTGCCGACGCACTGGAAAGGATGATCTCGATGAACAACGGATCCGCCCCGGCCACCGGTGGGCGCCTTCTGGTCGACATGCTGCGCCTGAACGGGGTCGACCGGGTTTTCTGCGTGCCGGGCGAAAGCTACCTCGCCGTGCTCGACGCGCTGGTCGATGCCCCGGAGATCGCGGTCACCATCTGCCGGCACGAGGGCGGAGCGGCGATGATGGCCGAGGCCTACGGCAAATGCACCGGCCGCCCCGGCATCTGCTTCGTCACCCGTGGGCCGGGCGCCACCAACGCCAGCCACGGCGTCCACATCGCGCACCAGGATTCCACGCCGATGATCCTCTTCATCGGCCAGATCGAACGGAGCGCGCAGGAGCGCGAGGCCTTCCAGGAGGTCGATTACCGCCGCATGTACGGCCCGCTCAGCAAATGGGTGGCGCAGATCGACGAGGCCGGCCGCATCCCCGAGATGGTCGGCCGCGCCTTCTACACGGCGACATCCGGCCGTCCGGGACCGGTGGTGCTCGCCCTTCCTGAGGATATGCTGGTCGAACGGGCGGCCCCCCGCCCGGTCGCACCCTACCGCCCGGTCGAGCCCGGCCTGCGGCCGGAGGATCTGGCGGAGCTGGAGCGGCTGCTGGCTGCTGCCGAAAGGCCGCTCCTGCTGGTTGGCGGCGGCGGCTGGACTGCGGAGGCCTGCGACGACATCCGCCGCTTCGCCGAAGCGTGGGACCTGCCGGTCGGCGTGTCCTTCCGCTCGCAGGATCTGTTCGACAACGCCCATCCCAACTATGCCGGCGATCTCGGCCTCGGCGTCAACCCCGCCCTGGCCAGGACCGTCCAGGAGGCCGACCTGCTGCTCGTCGTCGGTCCGCGGCTGGGAGAAGCGACGACCGGCGGCTACACGCTGCTCGACATCCCGTGTCCGCGCCAGACCCTGGTGCATGTCCATGCCGGGGTCGAGGAGCTGGGCCGCGTCTACCAGCCGGCGCTCGCCATCAATGCCGGCATGCGCACGACCGCCAGGGCGCTCGCCGCGCTGGCACCGCCGGCCTCCCGCCGGAACCCGGAACGGCTCCGGGAACGCACCAAAGCCATCCACGACGCCTATCTCGCCTGGACCGACCCGCCGTCCATCCCCGGCCCGCTGCAGATGGGCGAGATCATGGGCTGGCTGCGCGAGACCCTGCCGCCGGACACCATCGTCACCAACGGTGCCGGTAATTTCGCCATCTGGCCGAACCGATTCCACCGCTACCGCCGGTTCCGCACCATGCTGGCGCCGACCTCCGGTTCGATGGGCTATGGCATTCCGGCGGCAATCGCGGCGAAGCTGCTGCATCCGGAGCGGCCGGTGGTGGCCTTCGCCGGCGACGGCTGCTTCATGATGAGCGTGCAGGAACTCGCGACCGCCGCCCAGTACGAGGCGGCAATCGTGGTGGTACTGGTCAACAACGGCATGTTCGGCACCATCCGCATGCACCAGGAGCGCGAATACCCCCGGCGCGTCAGCGGCACCGAGCTGAAGAATCCCGACTTCGTCACCCTGGCGCAGAGCTTCGGCGCCCATGCCGAACGCATCACCCGGACCGGGGAGTTCATGCCGGCCTTCGAGCGCGCCATGGCGGCAGGACGCCTCGCCCTGCTGGAACTGGTCATCGATCCGGAAGCCATCAGCCCGACGCACACGGTGACGAGCCTGCGCGAACAGGCGGACCGGGCCCGCGGCGCCTGACCGCCGGCCGGCACGGAAAACCGGCCCGATGAATCAGGCCCGACAAACCGGAGTTGTCCCGCCCACCTGCGGACCAGGAACCTCACGACATGCTGACCTTCGACGATTGCCTCGCGCTCACCGACCTTCCCGCGGACAGGCTGCCGCTGGTGGACGGCATGGGGACCGTCTCCGCCTTCCTGCTGATGTCCGACAGCGCCACGTCGGATGCCGGATGCTCCCAGGGCGCCGCTCAGGAGACGCAGCCATGAAACACAACCACATCGCCGGCCGCTGGATGGCCGGCGGCGACGGACTCGACAACGTCAATCCGTCCGACACCACCGACATCGTCGGCAGCTATGCCGTTGCCGACGGCGGCATGGTCGCGGAGGCGGCCCAGGCCGCAAGGGCCGCCTTTCCGGCCTGGGCGCGCAGCACACCCCAGCAGCGCGCCGATATCCTCGATGCCGTCGGCAGCGAGCTGCTCGCACGCAGGGAGGAGCTTGGAACCCTGCTGTCGCGGGAGGAAGGGAAGATCCTGGCGGACGGCATCGCCGAAGTGGTCCGCGCCGCCCAGGTCTTCAAGTTCTTTGCCGGCGAGGCCCTGCGCATCCCCGGCGAGAAGGTCGCGTCCACGCGCCCCGGGGTCGAGGTCGACATCCTGCGCGAGCCCGTAGGCGTCATCGGCATCATCACGCCGTGGAACTTCCCGATGGCCATCCCGGCCTGGAAGATCGCCCCGGCGCTCGCCTACGGCAACTGCGTGGTTTTCAAGCCCGCCGAACTCGTTCCCGGATCGGCCTGGGCGCTGGCCGAGATCGTCACGCGCGCCGGCGTGCCGGCCGGCGTGTTCAATCTCGTCATGGGGCCGGGGTCGCTGATCGGGGACGCCCTGGTCGACGGGGTGGATGCCGTGACCTTCACCGGCTCGGTCGCCACCGGACGCCGGGTGGCGCAGCGGGCGGTCGGCCGCATGATCCGATGCCAGCTTGAGATGGGCGGCAAGAACCCGATGGTCGTGCTGGACGACGCCGACCTCGACATTGCCGTCGATGCCGCGGTGAACGGATCCTTCCTCCAGACCGGTCAGCGCTGCACCGCCTCGTCGCGCCTTGTCGTCACCGAAGGCATCCATGACCGTTTCGTCGCCGCGGTGACGGAACGGCTGGAACGGCTCGCGGTCGGCCATGCGCTGAAACCGGGAACCGAGATCGGACCGGTGGTGGACAGCCGGCAGCTGGAGCAGGATCTGTCCTACATCGCCATTGCCGAGCAGGAGGGCGCGCGGCGGCGGTGCGGCGGGCAGCGGCTGACCAGGGAAACGCCCGGCTTCTATCTTTCGCCATGCCTGTTCACCGAAACCACAAACGCCATGCGCATCAACCGAGAGGAAGTGTTCGGGCCGGTCGCCGGCGTCATCCGCGTGAGGGATTACGACGAGGCGCTCAGCGTGGCGAACGATACCCCCTTCGGCCTGTCGTCGGGCATCTGCACCAGTTCGCTGAAACACGCGACCCATTTCCGCGCCAACTCCGCGGCGGGGCTGGTCATGGTCAATCTGCCGACCGCCGGCCTGGACTTCCATGTTCCGTTCGGCGGACGCAAGGGCTCCAGCTATGGCCCGCGCGAACAGGGGCGTTATGCGGTGGAGTTCTACACCTCCGTCAAGACCGCCTATGTGCGGGCCGGGTGAAGACGCAGCGGGTGTACGGCCTCGGCATTTAGGTCGGGGAGTTTAAAGGATTTATTTCCTTTATATTGACAATATGCCTGCGAATCGGCACTGTCGTCGTCGCCCGCGGGCCAGCTGCGCCCGCAAATTCCCCCGCGCCCTGGGAGTTCGTGTGCCATGAGCCTTGCCGCCATGGGTGACGCCGCCTGCATTGCCGTCGCCGCCATCGCCGTGCCCGACAGCCATGCCCGCCGCCGCATCGACGACGACGGGCTGGATTCGCTCGCCCGATCCATCGAAGAGGTCGGGCTGTTGCAGCCCATCATGGTCCGTCCGCTGGGGAATGGACGGTACGAGCTGCTGGCCGGCGCAAGGCGGCTGCGTGCGATGCAGGCGCTGGGCCGGGCCGGCGTGCCGGCGGTGCCGGTGACCAACGAAGGCGCCGCGGTGCTGTCGCTGGTGGAGAACATGCAGCGCCAGGGGCTGGACGCGCTGGAACTGGCCGAAGCGCTCCAGCGGCTGGTGGAGCGGGGCTGGGGACGCGAAGCGCTGGCCCGGCTGGTCGGACGCAGCACAAGCTGGATCGGCGACATGCTGGGCCTGAACCGGCTGCCGGACTGGATCAAAATGGAATACCCGCAGGTGCGGCGGGTGGTGTCGCGCTCGCTGCTGGTGGAGATCGCGCGGGTGCGCGACGTGTCGGCGCAGGCGGAGCTGTGGCGGCAGGCGGCGGGCGGAGCGCTCACCGTGCGGCAGGCACGGCGGATGCGGCGCGAGGCGCTGCCGGCAGTCCCGCGCGCTTTGTCGGCGGTGCGGCGCTGCGCCCGCCAGCTGGACCGGATCGACACGGCGGCGGATCTGGCGGAGAAGGACCGGTCGGCGCTGCTGGCCCTGCGCGACAGGATCGACTTGCTGCTCGGCGCCGGAGGCGGGGGCGGGAGCGCGGATGAGGCCCGCGGCTTTCCCATTGGCCGTCTCCAGGCGGGAGGTGTCGTGGCCGCCGCGGATGCCCGGTGAAGGGAATGGCCGTCGGTCTTCGGCGGCGCCAAGGAGCGCGGCATCTTCGGCCGTCAAACACTCAGGTCACGCCAGAACATCCTTTCACGGGCGTGCCCGCGGGCAGTCTTCGGAAGAACCCTTCGAGGGGCACGCGCTAACCTCGGCCGGCACTCCTGCACGATCTGAAAGGATGCAAGATGCTGAGGATGGATCGTTTATCCACGACGCTGGTCCGGCTGACCATGGACAGGCCGCCCGCCAATGCGCTCTCCTTCGACCTGATCCAGGCACTGGCGGACGATATCGCCCGGTTCGGCGAAGAGGCCGACGCGCCGGCCGTGATATTGACCGGCGCCGGCGAGCGCTTCTTCAGTGCCGGCGGCGACATTCGCGAAATCGCCGCCAGGGCGGACACCGCGGTCCCGCGCATGCGCGCCTTCCACCGGCTGCTCGTCGCGCTCGAAGGCTACCGCTGCCCGCTGATGTGCGCCGTCAACGGCTATGCCGTGGGCGGGGCGCTGGAACTGGTTCTGTTCGCGGACCATGTCGTGGCGAGCGAGGGGGCCAAGTTCGGCTTTCCCGAAATCAATCATGGGCTGCTTCCCGCCGCGAAGGGCATGCGGCAGGCGATGGACCGCCTCGGGCGCCGGGCTGCCGAGCGTCTCCTCTATTCCGGGAACCTCGTTTCGGCGCAGGAGGCGAAGGCGATGGGCCTCGTCGATGACGTCGTCGGTTTCAGCGATTTGCAGGACCGGACCCGTGCCGCCGCCGAGACGCTTCGCCTGAAGGACAGGCACCTGTTCTCGGCGATCAAGCGGACCTTCGCCGATGCGCCGCGGATGACCGACGGGGAGCTGGAAGCGCGCACGCTCGGCGACATGCAGGAGTATCTGAGCCGCGGCGAGACGGCCGCGGCGCGTGACCGGTTCCTCCAGCGCAAAACGGGGCAGCAGCATGGCTGACGGCGATCATCTCCGGCTTGAGTTCATGACCTCGCCCGAGGTCGCTCTTGCCATTGCGGGCGGCACCCGGACCATCGTCATCCCCTGCGGGGCGGTGGAGCAGCACGGACCGCATCTGTCCCTCAGCGTCGATGCCGACCATGCGGACCATCTCGGCATCCTGGTGGCGAAGGGCGTGGGACGCGCGCTGGTGGCGCCGACCATCAGGGTCGGCTGTTCGTCCCACCATCTGGCATTTCCCGGCACGATCTCGTTGCAGGACAGCACTTTCGAAATGATCTGCCGGGACTACTGCACCAGCCTGGCGAGGCACGGGTTCGAACGCATTCTGATCTTCTCCGCCCATGTCGGCAATTCTCCGCCATTGGCCAAGATGCTGCCGCGCTTGCGGGCGGCCGTGCCCGCCTCCTGCCGCGTCTTTGCCTTCACCGATGCGAAGGCGTGGCTGGAATGCTGGCGCGATGCGGTGAGTGAGGCGGGCGGCGAGGCGATCAGGGTCGGCGGCCATGCCGATATCGCCGAAACTTCGCTGATGCTCGACATCCACCCCGGCCGGGTGCGCACGGAGCGCTACGAGGCCGGAAGGCTGGGGCTGCTTTCGCAAGGCGATCTGGAGCTGATGTGGCGCGACGGGCTTGCGGCGGTCAGCGCCAACGGCATTCTCGGCGACCCCACCGGTTCCTCGGCGGCCATCGGCAGCCATTGCATCGAGCGCATCGCCTCGCTTCTCGTCGAGAGCTTTTCCCGGGACGAGCCGGTTTGACGGCGTACGGCCCCACGATCCGACCGGTCGTTCCTACACAAAATAATGTTCTGAACGCGCAGTCCGCATAGCGGATCTTCGGCAGGTTCTGCCGGCGGCTTCATGACAAGCTTTCAATCACCGAAGAGGTATCCCAAACAAACCCGAGAGGGCATCCAAATGGCAGTCAAGTTCGGCTTCTGGTCCGAGCAGGAAACTCTGGTCGGACAAAGCTATTCGCGCCGGCTTCATGAGCTTGTCGAAGAGGCGGTGTTTGCTGAGAAGATGGGGTTCGACATCGTCAGCCTGTCCGAACAGCATGTCGCCTTGGGCGGGATCTCCAGCTCGGCTCCAGAAGTCGTGTATGGCTACCTCGCGGCGGTCACGTCCCGCATCCGGCTGAGGCCGGCGGTTTCGCTGATGCCCAAGAAGATCAACCACGCGCTGCGCACGGCGGAACGTGCCGCCGTCACCGACATCCTGTCCAACGGCCGCATGGAGCTGTATTGCGGCCGCGCGAATACCACCATCGCCATGCGCGCCTTCAATGTGGAGCCCGCGGAAACGCTTGAGCAGATGGAAGAGGGGATTGCGCTGATCCGCGAAGCCTTCAGCAAGGACATCTTCACCTTCGAGGGCAAGCATTACCAGGTTCCACCGCGCATGCTGGTGCCGAAGCCGGTCCAGAAGCCCTATCCGCTGATGGGCATCGCGGCGACCAGCGAGCGCAGCCATGTCTGGGCGGCCCGTCAGGGGCTCGCCGTCCTCAGCCACACGCTGTACCAGGGCTGGGACGCCCAGGCGAAGATGGTCGAAGCCTACCGGTCGAACTGGCAGCAGGATCCGAACGGCCCGCTCGACCGTCCGCGTCTCGGCATGCCGGTGTTCCTCGGGATCGCCGAAACCGATCAGGCGGCGAAGGACATCTATGCCGAGCCGCTGATGCAGTACGCCCGCATCTCGACCGATGCCTATCCGCGGCTGGCGAAGATCGCCGACGATTATGCCTACATGGGGGAAGGGCTGGAAGCGCTCCAGCGCGCGGCCACCGACTGGGATTATCTCCTGAACGACTCCGCCAGTCTGGTTTGCGGCAGCCCGGATACGGTCATCCGCCAGTTGGAACGCTTCATCGAGACCGGCGCCGAAGAAATCCTGTTCCACATCGACTCTGTTTCGCACGCCGAGATCATGAAGGCCATCGAACTGGTCGGACGCTACGTCATCCCGCATTTCAACGACCGCAACAATGTGGTGCGTCCGACCGACGAGATCCTCGACCAGATCCGCAGGATGCGGACGGTGAAAGCCTCGGCCTGATCCCCTCTCGACCGATCTGAAGAGAGTCTCATATGACCGACAAGACCTATAGGGGCCTGCTCGTCGAGAAACGCGCGAGCGGCGTGGCCATCGTCACGCTGAACCGGCCGGAAATCCTCAACGCCATCGACTGGCCGATGCATTCCGCGCTCGAAGAGCTGTTCGCGGACCTCGACAACGACCGGGCGGTCAAGGCCGTCGTCCTGACCGGTGCGGGTCGCGGTTTCTGCTCCGGCGGCGATCAGAATGCGCTCGATGACACTCTTGGGCCGATTTCACCCACCCGTTCCGGGCGCCATCTCATCCGCAACATGCTCGAGCTGGAATGCCCGCTGATCGCCGCGGTCAACGGCGTCGCCGTCGGGCTGGGCGCCACGCTCGCCCTGTTCTGCGATGTCGTCTTCGCCGAGCCCGCTGCCCGCTTCGCCGACACGCATGTGACGGCCGGCGTCGTCGCCGGAGACGGCGGTGCGGTGATCTGGCCGCTGCTTCTGGGGCCGGTGCGGGCAAAGCATTATCTGATGACCGGCGACTTCATTTCGGCGGAGGAGGCGGCAGCGGCCGGCATGATCAACAGGGTCGTGCCGGAAGGAACCGTCGTCGGGCATGCGGTCCGCTACGCCGAGATGCTGGCATCCGGCCCCCGCGACGCCATCGTCTGGACCAAATACGCCGTCAACAAGCTGATCAAGGAGCAGATGCACCTTAATCTCGACACGGCCATGGCGCACGAGATGCTCACCTTCCACAGCCCGGAGCGCAAGGAGGCCGTCGCCGCCTTCCGCGAGAAGCGCAAACGCTTTGCAGAAGGCGGCAATTGAGATGGGCGGGCCACAATCCTTTGTACCGCCCGTCCTGCCCTCAACTGCCGCATCCGCCATCGACCCTCCACCGGCGGCGCATGAGGACGCGACGCTGCCGTCGCTGCTGCGCGACCGCCGGGACGGCAGGGGCGAGGCCGTGGCGTTCTTCCAGAAGCGTGCCGGCACGTGGCACGCCACGACCTGGGGTGAATTCGCCAGGGACGTTGCGGCGCTTTCGCGTGCCCTCCTCGATCATGGTCTGGAGAGGGGGGACCACGTCGCCATCATGGGCGACATCTCGCAGGACTGGGTGATCGCCTACATGGCGACGGTCTGTGCCGGCGGCGTGGCGGTCGGGATCTATTTCACCTCTTCGACGGAGGAGGTGGAGTATTTCCTGGAGGACTCGGGAAGCAAATTCGCCTTCGTCGCCGGAGAGAAGGAACTCGCCGTCCTTCTTCGCAGCCGGCAGGCGGAGACCTTGAAGAAGATCGTGGTCTTCGATCCGGCGGTTCCGTCATCGAAGAATGTCGTCTCGCTGCCGCGGTTTTCCGCCTCGCCGTCGTCCGATTGTTCGTCGCTGCTCGACGAGCAGGCCGGCAAGGCGCGGGCGGAAGACAATGCCAGCATCGTCTACACCTCCGGCACGACCGGCAATCCCAAGGGCGCGATCCTCACCCACCGGTCGCTGATCGAGGGGCTGATGACCATCCGGGGCTTTTGCCCGGCGCTTTTCCGCGAACCCCAGCGGGTGGTCGTCCATCTCCCCCTCTCCCATGTCGTCGGGCTCGGGCAGGGCATCGTTCTTCCTCTCATCAGCGAGGTCACGCCCTATTTCGGCGAGACCGGAGCGGATTTCGCGACGACGATCCGCGACGTGAGGCCGACCTATTGGATGGCGCCGCCGCGCTTCTATCAACGCTATGCCGCCGAACTGATCAGCAGGATCAATGCGTCGGCCACGGTCGGCAGGAAATCCTACCGCTTCGCGATGTCCATCGCCCAGAAGGCGCTGGCGGACCGGCAGGCGGACGGCCCGGACGATCCCTTTCTCCAGGCGCTTTTCGCAACCTGCCGCGACCGGGTCTTCCTGCCGCTCCTGGCGGAGATCGGGCTCGATCAGCTGAGATATCCCTACACCGCCTCCGCGCCGATGCCGCCGGACGTCGTGAAGCTGTGGCAGACCTGGGGGGTGAACCTCAAGGAGGTCTACGGGCAGACCGAACTGGTCGGAGCGAACACCGGACAGATACGGGACTGGTCGAAGCCCGGCACCATCGGCGTTCCGATTGCCGATCCGCGCTGGAAGACGAGGATCGCCGGCGACGGCGAAATGCTGGTGACGGGACCCGGCCTGTTCACGGGCTACCTGAACAAGCCCGACGACACGCTGGAGGCACTGCGCGACGGATGGCTCCACACCGGCGACATCGTCGAGGTCCGGCCCGATGGCCAGCTGGCGATCATCGACCGGAAGAAGGAGATCATCAACACCTCCGGCGGCAAGTCGATCAGTCCGGCGCAGATCGAGAACGAGTTGCGGCGAAGCCCCTACATCTCGGAAGCCGCGGTTTGCGGCGACGGGCGGAAATACCTCGTGGCGCTGATCGAGGTCGACCGCATCGCGATGACCGACTGGGTGAAGGGGCGGAATGAAACGATCACCGACTACGCGGATTTCTGTTCGTCGGAAGCGGTCATCCACCTGATCGAGGGGGAGGTCGCCAAGGCGAACCAGAGGCTGGCGCCCGTCGAGCAGATAAAGTCGTTCCGCATCCTTCCCGAAGAGCTGTCGGCGGAAAACGGCGTCATGACGGCGACCCGGAAAAAGCGGCGCAAGGTGCTGAACGAGCGTTACGCGGCGCTGATCGATTCGCTCTACGACGACTCCGAGGATTCGCTGATCCGTCAGGCGCTGTCCAACCTGTGATGCGGTGATCGGAGGAAGATCATGACGATGCTGCCCTGCACCCCACGCCATCCATTCCTGTCTTCGACGGCGGAGATCATCGAAGAGGCCCGCAACGGCCGGATGTTCATCCTCGTCGATGACGAGGATCGCGAGAACGAGGGCGATCTGGTGATCCCGGCGCAGATGGCGACGCCCGAGGCGATCAACTTCATGGCGTCGCATGGCAGGGGCCTGATCTGTCTGGCGCTCGGCAAGGAGCGGATCGACCAGCTCGGCCTCCGATTGATGAGCGCGGAGAACGGCACCCGCCACCGGACGGCCTTCACCGTTTCCATCGAGGCGCGCGAGGGGGTGTCCACCGGCATCTCCGCGGCGGACCGTGCGCGGACGGTGGCGGTTGCAATCGACGCGGCCAGGGGACCGGACCATATCGTCTCGCCGGGCCACATATTTCCCCTGGTTGCACGGCCCGGCGGCGTGCTGGTCCGTGCCGGCCACACCGAGGCGGCGGTGGATGTCGCGCGCCTTGCCGGACTCAACCCGTCGGGCGTGATCTGCGAGATCATGAAGGAGGACGGGACGATGGCCCGCCTCGACGACCTCGTCGCCTTCGCCCGGCGCCACGGGCTCAAGATCGGCACGATCCGCGACCTGATCGCCTTCCGCCGCCGCCACGATCATGGGGTCGAGCGTGTCGTCACCACGAAATTCGACAGCCGATGGGGCGGCGAGTGGAGCGCCATCACCTTCCGCATCGAGGCAATCGGGACGGAAGCGATTGCGCTGGTGAAGGGCGTGATCGACGAGAGGCCGACCCTGGTGCGCATGCATGCGCTGGACATCCTGTCGGACGTGCTCGGCCAGACCGGCGACCGCGGCGACATCGTCGCCCGGTCCATGCAGGAGATCGCCGCCGAAGGGAGGGGCGTGATCGTGCTGTTCAACCGCGATGTAGCGCTCTCGCAGCTTCTTCGGGTGAAGGCAGGGGAGCCGTACGTCGACAAGGCGGAACTGCGCAATTATGGCGTCGGCGCCCAGGTCCTCGCGGATCTCGGCATTCACGACATGATCCTCCTGTCCAACTCGCAGCATGTCCCGGTGGCACTGCGGGGCTATGGCCTGAACATCGTGGAGCACCGGATGCTGCCGGTCACCCCTGCCCCGTAGCGCAGCGTCCACACAGGTGCCGGACGGCCACGCGGTGCCGGCGGCATGCCCTTCCACCGCCTTGCGTGAGGTTCACCATGTCAGGACAAGATTTTTCCGTTGCGGAACATGTGGAGACGGCCGTTTTCAAAAATGCGTTGCGGGCCATTGTGGGGTCGGTGTCGATCGTGGCGTCGGGCCAGGGTGACGACAGGCGTGGCCTGACCGTCACCGCCGCGGTTTCCCTGTGCGTCGATCCGCCGATGGTGCTTGCCTGCATCAACCGCAGTGCCGAGGCCCACGACGTCATTCTCCGGACCGGCGCCTTTTCCTGGAACGTCCTGTCCACCGATCAGATCCCGCTGGCGGAACGCTTCGCGGCGATGGACGGCAGCAAGGGCGCCTCCCGCTTCTCCCCCGCAGACTGGGGCGAGAGGTTCACCGGGGTTCCGGTCCTTCTGCAATCCGTTTGCAGCTTCGATTGCAGACTGCAGGACAGCGTGGAAGCCGCCACCCATACGATCATGATCGGTGCCGTTGTCGGCCAGACCCTCAATCAGGACAAGGTCCCGCTGATTTACTCATCGGGCAGGTTCGGCCGAATCGAACATTTTGAATCCGACAAATAGAACGGATTTTCCGCGTTCCTAACGTCGCATTTTTTATTTTGTCCGGTGGCGAATCCTGTCTTCCGCAAGGGGAGAGGGATATTCGAAGGAGAGCCTTGTCGCTCCACCCCCGGATGCGATTGCCCTGCATCAGGGGCAATGCCGAGTTCTTTCAAGCAAAAATGGAAGACCAAACCCTGGCCCGTCCGGAAAGATCGGGGAAGGACTTCCTTGTCTCAACTCCAATAAATCATCGCAGGGAGCAAAGATGGGGGACGTAATTCTGTCGGCACCCCGTGCCGCGTGGTGGACAAGCCTCGGCATCCGCCGGAAAGCGGCGATCCTTGCCGCCTTGTCGATCTCCTGGCCGGCCCATGCCTGGGAATTCAAGGAAGGAGACTGGTCGGGGGGCATCCGGGCCGTGGTCACCGTTGGAACGGCCATCCGCGCCAGTCCCATCGACCCGTCGCTGGTTCCCGCCGGTGACGGCGCACGGCTCCGGCTTGACCATGCGGCGCCGGGCGGCGTCAATTCCGACGACGGGAACCTGAACTATCGCAGGGGAGACCCGGTTTCCACCGTCGCCAAGGGGCTGGTCGATTTCGAAGCCAACAATGCCGACGGCTGGGGCGTCTTCACCCGCGTGAAGGGCTGGTACGATCACACGCTTGCCGAGGGGCATGTCGCGCTGGGCAACCTGCCGAACGATTATGCCGGCGGTCCCTTGTCCGACCGCGGCTTTTCGCAGGGCGCCAAGTTCCGCGGCATCTCCCTTGCCGATGCCTACGTCAAGGGGCAGTTCTCCGCCGGCGGGCTCCCGATCTCCGTCAAGGCGGGCCAGCAGACCGTCGAGTGGGGACCGGCCTTCACAATTCCCGGCGGCCTCCGCGACATCAATCCGCGCGACTTCGCGGCCTTGTCCCGGCCGGGCTTGCAGCCGCAGGAGGGAGCGAAGCCGTTCCTGGCGCTGTCGGGCAAGCTCGACCTCTCGGCAACCGCAAGCCTCGAAATCTTCTATCAGCTGCTGTCGGCGACATCGACGCAGCCCGGTTGCGGAACATTCGCCGCCACCGCCGATTACGCCTCGCCGGGTTGCGACAAGGTCATGGTGTCCAATGCGTTGTCTTCCGCCGACGGGCTGGCGACCGGGCGGTTCCTGAAGCGCGGCAGCGACGGGACGGCGGGCGATGCCGGCCAGTTCGGCATCGGCGGCTCCTATCTGGTGCCGGACATCGGCACCCGGTTTTCGCTCCACTTCACCAACATTCACTCCCGGACCGGCTATGTCGAGGCCGACCGGACCGGCCGGAGCGGCGCCATCGTCCTGCCGGGAGATCCGGACGGTTTGAACCCGGCCTATCGCTTCCAGTACCCCAAGAACATCAGAATGCTGTCCGGCAGCTTCGCCACCAGCGTTCCCGCGATGAAACTGCGGGTCGCCGGCGAACTCGACCATAAATTCAACCAACCGCTCGCCTTCAACGCCCCCGATCTTTTGCAGGCGGCCGTGAGCGAAACCGGGGTGCTGGCGCGGGATTTCGCCCTGGTGCCCCGGGGCGGGCCGTTCGCCGGTTACGAGCGCTTTCACGTCACCCAGGGGCAGCTCGCCGCATCGGGCGACATCGGCAGCGTGATCGGCGGCACCCTGACCCTCGGCGGCGAGGTCGGCGCCAAATATGTCCACGATCTGCCGGACCCCAATTTCCGCCGCTATGGCCGGTCCGACATCTTCGGAACCGGCCCCAACAACGGCGTCTGCGCGGCCGGCGCCGACCCCAAGGCCTGCACCACCAAGGGCTTCGTGACGCCGTTCTCGTGGGGCTATCGCCTTCAGGCGAGCTTGAGCTATCGGGACATTCTGCCGGGGGTGACCCTCAAGCCGTCCGTCGCCTTCGCCCACGATGTCAACGGGACGTCCTATGACGGCGCGTTCAATCAGGGGCGCCAGATCCTCCGGCTCGCCCTCGATGGCACGGTCAGGGACAGCTATCTCTTCAACCTGACCTACCAGACGACCCTCGCCGGCCCCTACGACCCGCGCGCCGACCGTGACGTGTTTCTCATCAGCACGGGCGTCAAACTCTGACCGCATGCCGAGCCGTATGCCGGCCGCACCCATTCCCAGCACCTCCCGACACCGCGTTCCGACCGAAACCGACCCGGCCCCCCTGTGCCCGGTCTTTTTGGAGACTGCCGTATGACCGACGACGCAACGACCACGGTGTCGGTGCCGCAGCCGAAGCCGGTGGGCATGACGATCCACTATCGGCGCTATGCCCTGACCATGCTGTTCCTCGTCTACATGCTGAACTTCGTCGACCGTCAGATCGTCAACATCCTGGCGGAACCGATCAAGCGCGAACTCGGTCTCATGGACTGGCAACTGGGATCCCTGACCGGACTGTCCTTCGCCATCTTCTACGCGACGCTGGCGCTTCCCATCGCGCGGTGGGCGGAGCATGCGAACCGGGTCAGGATCGTTGCACTGTCGGCGATCACCTGGAGCCTGTTCACGGCGGTCTGCGGCGTGGCCCAGAACTTCACCCAGCTGTTCCTCGCCAGGGTCGGCGTCGGTGTCGGAGAGGCGGGCTGCACGCCGGCATCCCAGTCGCTGATCAGCGATTACACGACACGGGAGAAGCGGGCCTCGGCGCTGGCCTTCTTCTCAATGGGCATTCCAGCCGGTTCGCTGGTCGGGATGGTGGTCGGCGGCCTGATCGCGGACAGCCTCGGCTGGCGCGCCTCCTTCGCGCTGGTCGGGGTACCCGGCATCGCCCTTGGGCTGCTGGCCTATTTCACGCTGCCCGAGCCGCGGAAATCCTCCGTCGCAGCCAGCCAGGCACAAAGCACGCCCAGCCTGAGGGAGGCGCTGGCCGAACTCGGCGGGAAGCGCACCTACATCTGGCTCACGGTCGCGATGGCGGCCATGAGTTTCGGGATTTACAGCAATCTTGCCTTTCAAAGCTCCCACTTCCTGCGCAATCACGCCGAAGGGTTGGGCGTCCTGGCGGCCAGGCTGAACGACCTCACCGGGATCCGGCTGGGACCCACCGGTTTCCTCGGTACGGTGCTGGGCCTGATCGTCGGCATCTGCGGAGCCGCCGGCACCTGGCTGGGCGGCCGGGCGACGGATCGCGCGGTGGCGCGTGGCAGCCTGAATGCCTACGCGACCATTCCGGCGGCGGCGGCCCTGTGCATGCCCTTTGCGCTTTTCGCGGCTTATCTCACCTCGAACACCGTGGCGGCACTTTGCCTGATGGGTTTGCCGATGATGCTGCAATCGGTTTATTACGGCCCCATCTTTGCGGCGGTCCAAAGCCTGGTGCGTCCGCGCACCCGGGCAACGGCCACCGCCATCTTCCTGTTCTTCGCCAATCTGATCGGGCTTGGCCTTGGACCGCTGTCGGTCGGCATGATCAGCGATCTGCTTGCGCGGTCGATGGGGTCGGGCGACGGCATCCGCTGGGCGCTGATCAGCACCTCGCTCGTCTATGTCCTGGCGGCGATGGCCTTCATGGTGGCGCGAAAGACCATCAGGCGGGACATCGTGAGCTGACAAGGTAAATAACGGCAGCCATCCGCGCGGGGACCGTAAGGCCGGTCCCCGACAGCACCGACGGCCCTCGATCCCGACAGTCGGATCGAGGGCCGTCGGCATGAGAGCCAGCATGAGAAGGGCGATGCGTCGTCAGTTCGTCGCGCCGTCGGCCCGATCCTGCAAATACCGGCGCGGAGGCTGCCCCATGTGTTTCCTGAACATGGCGGTGAACGCGCTCGGGGAATCGTATCCCAGTTCCTGGGAGATCGCCTGCACGGTGGCGCCCATCGACATCCGTTGGACGGCGATCACGATATGGAGTTGCTGGCGCCACCGGCCGAACGACATTCCCGTCTGTTTCTGGATGAGCCGGGCCAGCGTGCGCTCGCTCATGGCGACTGTTGCCGCCCAGTCCCGGATGGTCCTGCGGTCGTCCGGCGCCTCCAGCAATTGGGCGGCGATGCGCTGGATCCTGGGATGGCTGGAGACCGGGAAGTGGAGCGGCTCCGCCTTCATCTGTGCAAGCTCGTCCAGGATGACCTGGACCAGACGGCTCGTCGGACCCTCCAGGGGATAGAGCGGCGGCAGATTGGCCAGATGAAAGATCATCTCGCGCAGCATCGGACTGATCGAGAATGTCGCGCAGGACTCCGGCAGGGGTGAAATCTCCGGATTGATGAAGACGCAGTATGACCGGCCCTTGTCCGACATGGAAATGCTGTGGGGAATCTCTCCCGGAATCCACACCGCTCCATTGGATGGGACGATCCGAAGCCCGTCGAGCGTCCGGCACATGACCGAGCCTTCCGCCGCCACCACCAGCTGGCCTTTCCGGTGCCGGTGGATCGGCAGCTCGTCGTCATCCACATTGCGCCGGACAAGGAACGAGACCAGCGGCCGGGCAAACTCGTCAGGATCCTCAGCGGTGAAGCTGATGCGCAGGCCGGTGGGATCCCATGCCATCGGGAGGGCATCGCCGGCCGCCGGGGCTTCCGGCCACTTCGCACCAATCCGCGCACTCTTCGGCAATGTTGCGGCCTCCGTGCTGTTCGAAGCGGACCTCGGTCCGAGTTTGACAGTTTCGCGACATAAAATGGCAATCCCGTAGATTCTGCCATTGGTTGGGCTCGGATACACTCTGCCGTATGCACAGTCGAATGGCGGAAGGGAATGCGCGCTGCACTCAAATAGGTTTGTTCCGCGGAATTTCCTGCCGTTCTTCGCTTCGGTTGCAGGACAGGCCGTCAAGACTACAACAGGGAGTCATCATGATGAACACGTTGACGCTCGACCGAACGGACATCAAGATCCTCAACGAGCTGCAAAAGGACGCAAACCTCACGAACGTCGAGCTCGCCGGCAGAATCAATCTTTCCCCCTCGCCCTGCCTCACACGGGTGAAGAAGCTGGAGCAGACCGGCATCATCGACCGGCGGGTCACACTTCTGAATCCAAAGGTGATGGGGCTGGAAATCAATGCCTATATCCAGGTCAAACTCGACAAGCAGCCGCAATCGGCACTGGAGAATTTCCGCGACGCCGTCGAGCGGATTCCCGAGGTGATGGAATGCAACTGGATGACGGGCGACTGCGATTTCCTTCTGCGCGTGATCGTCCGCGACGTCGAGGAGCTGGAACATCTGATCGCCAGCAAACTGTCGAAAATAGAGTTCGTCTCCACCATCAGGTCCAATCTGGTGCTGAAGCAGATCACCTATAAAACCGAGCTGCCGATCAGCACATCGCATGCCATAGTCATTCGATTCTGACACGGTCCTCCCTGAAAGTGTCGCGGCGAGGCGAAGGCCGGGATCGGTGACGACGGCGTCCGGCTTCGCGCGCTCGCCGTCGACTGGGAGGCATTGAACCCGGCCCCTCTGCCGCTGCCATGGCCGAACGGCTCAGCCGTCGAGGTCGGTTCGGTCGCCCCGTGTCGTCGGGGACGACACGACGAGAAAATGCACGTCCGCGCCGCTGTCGTTCCGGGCCTGATGGCGGCTTCCCGGAGGAATCTCGATCCCGGACATCGCCGTGATCAGGTGGCGGGTTCCTTCCAGTTCCATCGTCAGTTCGCCGGAGAGCACGTAGAAGAACTGGCGCGCCTTGCCATGGACATGCCTGCGCTCCGCCGTTCCGGCCGGCATGCGCTCCTGAATGACCATCATGTCCGGAGAGGGGGAAAGCACCCATCCGTCGCAGCGGTCCCCCCAGCGGTAATGCTCCGCGTTCTCAACGCTGCGCTTCACGATCGCCTCCGGCCAACATCGGGTTTCCTTCACTCTTCGGCTCGTGCCTGAGCATCGGGCAGACCGGATCGGCGCCCGCCACGAATCCCCTTCCAGGGCTTTGGATCACAACGCCTCCATTCTGGGAAGTCCATTTCCCCATCCGGACCGCGAGGGTCGGTCACCGAGGGGGGCCGCTTGAATCCCTTCGCGTCACGTGTCACATTTGGGACGACACGTGACGGAGGATGCCATGCCCGCGGCCGGAGCCCACATGGGACGGGGTGAGACAGGACCCTATCAGCGGGTCACCGACCTGCTCGGTGGTCCGCGGGTGTTCAAGCGCCCGGTGGTGACGCAGCTGGATGCCCACAACGCCATCAAGACCGGCTTGCCGGGCGGCGCGCTCTACCATCTCGTGACCCACCTGCGGGTCCTCAAGCCGGCGAGCATCGAGTCCGCCGTGGGGATGAGCGTGCGCACCTACCAGCGCCGCAAGGGCGCGCCGGACAAGCCGCTCAGCCCCGAGCAGGGTGGCCGGACCTGGAAGCTGGCCGAGATCCTGGCCCAGGCCTCCGAAGTCTTCGGCTCGCAGGAGGAGGCCGAGCAATGGCTGGAGCGTCCGGCCATCGGGCTGGACGACAACCGTCCGCTGGACCTGCTGGACACCCCCGCCGGGGTCGAGATGGTCGAGGATTACCTGGGGCGGATGGCTTCCGGGGTCTACACGTGACACCGTTGCCGGCGGCGCTGGGCGGCACCGAGCTGGTCGCGTGGCGTCTCGACCCGGAGCCCTTCCGCACGAGCTGGGACAGCGGCGAAGGCGCCTACCGCTTCGGCGGGCGCTGGAACAGCAAGGGGGTCCGCGCCGTCTACTGCTCTCTCGACCCGGCGACCGCGATCCTGGAGGTGGCGGTGCACAAGGGCTTCAAGGCGTTGGACACGGTGCCGCATGTGCTGACGGCGCTGACCGTCACGGACCCCGCCGCCGTCCATGTGGTCACCCCGGCCGATGTGCCCAACCCCAACTGGCTCCGTCCGGGCATCCCCAGCGTCGGCCAGCAGCAGTTCGGCGATGCCGTGCTGAGTGGGCACAAATTCGTCCTGATCCCGAGCGCGGTGTCCCCGCACAGCTGGAACCTTCTGTTCACCGCGTCTGTGGCGACGGGGGCGTACAGGATGCGCTCGCAGGAACGGTTTGCCCTGGACACGCGGCTGCACCCGCCGCCCTGATCAACCGCCGCTCACGCCTCCTCCAGCAGCGCGCGGACCGGCGCCGGCCGGACGGGGGCTTGCGCACGCAGGAGCCCCACCTCTCCGGCATGCCCAAGCCCGCCGGAGGCGGCGATCAGCTCGGCCGCGGCCAGCTGGCAATAGCGGCCCTGGCAGCGCCCCATCCCGGCACGGCCCAGCGACTTCACCCGGTTGGCCTCCGCCCCGCCATAGGCCGCCGTCTCACGCACCGAACCGGCGGTAATCCCCTCGCAGCGGCACAGCACGGTGTCGTCGGGGACCGCCCGCACCCGATCCGCCGGCCAGGGGAAGGCGCGGGCGATGCCGCGGGCGAAGCGTTCCAGCCGGGCGAGGCGCTTCAAGTCGGCCGCAACGTCCGGGCCCGGCACCCCCAGATCGGAAAGGCAGGCCGCCGCGGCGAGACGCCCGGCGACCTCCGCTCCGTCGGCCCCCAGCAGGCGCAGACCGTCGCCGGCCAGATAGACGCCCTCCCCGGCACGCCCCATGCGGTCGGTGCTGGGCAGCCACTGCGCCCAGGTCGCATCATAGGCGAACCGGCAGCCGGCAAGATCGGCAAGCTGGGTTTCCGCCTTCAGATGCCAGCCCAGCCCGGCGGCATCGCAGGCCGTCCGCCGGGACCGTCCGCCGGCATCCGTCCAGCGGACCGCCGTCACGCCGCCGTCCGTGATCCCGCCTTCCGCCGCCTCGATCCCCTCCAGAACGACGCCGGCATGGTAGAGCCGCCCAAGCCGCGCCCGCATCGCCAGCCCTTGCAAGGCGAAGGACGGGCGAACGGCGAGGTCGGGAACGGCGGCGATCTGGCCGCGCAGGCCGGCGGTGTCGAGGACCGCGGCGACCTCCGCCCCCGCCTTCAGCAGTTGGGTCGCCAGCAGCGTCAGCAGCGGCCCCGACCCGGCCAGCACGATCCGCCGCCCCATCGCGACGCCCTGGGCCTTCAGCGCGATCTGCATCGCGCCCAGGCTGTAGACGCCGGGAACCTGCCAGCCCGGCACCGGAGCCAGACGGTCGGTCGCGCCGGTCGCCAGGATCAGCCGGTCGTAGCCGATCCGGCGGCTTCCGCCGTCGCTGACCGCATGCAGCACACCGCCGGCAAGCGCGACGACGGAATGGCGCGGCAGATGGACGATGCGGCCCGCCGCCGCCAGCCCGTCGAAGGCGGCGTGCAGCGCCACCGCCTTGCCGGCCTGCGAGCCATAGAGCAGTTCGGGCGGGCGGGTGAAGCCGTCGGGCGGGCGGCGGTAGATCTGCCCGCCGGCCCGTGCACCCTCGTCGATCACCGTCGGGCGCAGACCGGCCGCCGCCAGCGTTTCCGCCGCCCGAATCCCGGCCGGCCCGGCCCCGACGATCACGACGCGCGGCCGGTTCGGCCCGGTCATCGCCAGTCCTGTCATGGCCAATCCTCCCGCGTCCGGGTCAGCAGCCGCATGCCCTCGGCCAGCGGCGTGGAGCAGGCGCGGATGCGGGCACCCTGCTCTTGCCAGATCCAGCAATCCTGGCAGGCCCCCATCAGGCAGAAGCCGGCGCGCCGCTCCGGCCCGAACTCCGCCTGCCGCAGCGCCGGGGCGTTGGTGAGGATCGCCGTCAGCACCGTATCGCCGGCAAGCGCCACGCGCTCCATGCCATCCAGCAGGAAGCGGACCGGGGCGCGTCCCGTCTCGGCCAGCCTGACCAGCCTGCCCCCCGCCGTCCCGCTCATTCCGCCGCCTCGTGGACCAGGGACTTTGAGGGAGGCATTTCGGGGAAGCGGGCGTAGACCTCGGCCAGCGCGGCTTCAACCCCGGCGGCGCCATCACGGCCGGCCATGCGGCTGAAGATTTCCGTCTTGGCGAAGAAGCGCCAGTGGATCGGCAGGCCGGCGAGGGTGCGGGTCAGGAACTCGTAGGCGTCCGGCGTCCATTGCCGCTCGTAGCCCTCGCGCTCCGGTCCGAAATGGAAATGCCCGGTGGGGGCCGGCCGGTTCGCACGCAGCCGGTCGGTGGCTTGCGTGTCGAGCACGCCGTCGCGGATGACGACGCCATACTCCCGCTCCGCCGCCTCCACCGAGACATAGCCGCGCGCCACGTCCCGGGCCACCCGCCAGGATTCGCGCGTGAACGGGTCGCCCCGGCCGCCGCCGCCGGCCGAACGGATGTCCAGCACGTCGCCCGGTTGCAGCACCGCCGTGTCGATGTTGCCCAGCCGCCTTTCGCCCGGCGTGCCGGGATTGACCACCATGTCCGACAGCCCCGCCGCCCGGCCGCCCAGCACGCCCCAGGGGCGGAAGAATCCGCGGTCGCGGTTGCGCGCGGTGATTCGGGTGTCGGGGGAGAAGACGCGGAAGGCCATGTGGGTGGCCAGCCCGCCGCGCCAGCGCCCGGCCCCGCCGCTGTCGGTCGCCAGCCCGTAGCGGACGAACTCCACCGGGGTTTCCATCTCGGTGATCTCGATGGGCGTGTTCTTCAGATAGGCGGCGTCGGCCCCTGACCCGTTGGTGCCGTCGCGGTGCGGCATGCCGCCGCCGCCGCCGACCACCGGGTTCACCGCGGCGATGATGCGGCTGCCGGTCCGCTCGTCGGTGGTCATCACGTTGACGATGCAGTTGTTGCCGGCCGGGGCCGCCGGAAGCCGCTCCGGCACCGCCTGGGAGAAGGCGCCGAAGATCACCGAGCGCAGCCGCGCACAGGTCAGCGACCGCATTCCCACCGCCGCCGGGAAGGTCGGGTTCAGGACCGTCCCTTCCGGGGTGATGCAGGTGAAGGGCCGGGTCAGTCCGGTGTTCAGCAGGATTTTAGGATCGAGGGTGTAGAGAACGTAATAGACACCGACCAGCAGGATTGTGTGGCGGGGATCGCCGCCCGACGGCACGTTGAGCGAGGATGCCAGCTGCGGGTCAGAGCCGGTGAAGTCCAGCACCGCCTCGTCGCCCCTGATCGTCAGGGTCAGCTTCAGGCGGCAGGGGTTGGCGGTGACGGAATCCTCGTCGGCATAGTCGGCGAACTCCCACCGCCCGTCGGGCATCGCCCGCAGGATGTCGCGCGCCTGCGCCTCGGCATGGTCGAGCAGCGCATCGACGCCGTCGAGGAAGGCGGTCTTGCCGAACTTCTCCACCATGGCGAGGATCTTGCGCTCGCCCGTGTTGAGCGCGCCGACCAGCGCCTTGATGTCGCCGATGTTCAGGTCGGGCTTGCGGACGTTGGTGGTCATGATCCGCAGGATCTGCTCGTCGAACACCCCTTCGCGGACCAGCTTCATCGGCGGAAAGCGGATGCCCTCCTGATGGATTTCGGTCAGTGCCCGTGACAGCGAGGCCGGGACGGCGCCGCCCATGTCGGTGTTGTGGATGTGCCCGCCGGTCCAGGCGATGATCTCGCCGTCATGGAAGACCGGCTTCCACAAATGGGTGTCGGGGGCGTGGGTCGCCACGAAGCCGGAATAGGGATCGTTGGTGAAGGCGACATCGCCGGGCCGGTACTCCTCGATCATGTCCATGGCGCGGCCATAGGTCAGGCCGGGATACCAGGTCGCCCCCAGCTCCATCGGCACGCCGAAGGTCTCGCCCCGGCGGTTCAGCAGCATGACGGTGAAATCCTCCGTCTCCTTGACGAAGGCGGAGTGGGCGGTGCGCTGGAGCGTGTGGGCCATGTTCTCGGCCGCCGACCGCGCGTGGTTCGCCAGCACCTGAAGCTTCATACGGTCAAACACAGGCGTCACTCCGCAAAGGTCAGGTGGAGGTTGAGATGCGCATCGACGCGGGCCGCGGTTCCGGCCGGGATGGCGAAGGTGGTGTCCTCCTGGGCGACGATGGCCGGTCCCACGAACCGTGCCCCGGCCTGCAAGTCCGCACGGCGGTATAGCCCGACCGGGGTCACGGCGCCGCCGGTGAAGACCGGCACGCTGCGTTCCGCCGAGGCGGCATGCGGTTCCTCCGGCGCCGTCGGGAACTGTAGGGCCGGGCCGTTTCCGATGGCGGACAGGCGCAGGTTGACGATCTCGATCCGCCCGTCGGGGTCGTGGAAATCGTAAAGCCGGGCGTGGGCCGCGTGGAAGGCGTCGGCGATGGTGCCGGGATCGTTGCCGCTCAGCCATTCGGGATTCAGCGACGTCTCGATCTCGTAGCTCTGGCCGGCATAGCGCATGTCGGCGACGATCCTCAGCTCGGCGGCACCCGAATGGCCTTGCGCAGCCAGCCAGTCGCGCCCTTCCCCCCCCATCGCGGCGAAGGCTTCGCGCAGTGTTGGCATCAGGCCGGGGGTCAGCTCGGCGAACAGGGTGCGGACGAAATCGCCGCGCAGGTCGGCGACCAGACCGCCCAGCGCCGACACCACGCCCGGCCAGCGCGGAGCGACGACGCGCGGCATCCCCAGCTCGCGCGCCAGGAACACGCCCAGCATCGGACCGCCGCCGCCGAAGGGCATCAGCGCGAAGTCCCGCACATCGACGCCGGCCCGCGCGGCCATCTTCTCGACCTCCGCGAACATTTCCGACACCGCGACGTCGAGGATCGCCTGGGCGGTCGCCTCCACCGAGCGGTACAGCTCGTCGGCCAGCCGCTTGACGGCGGCACGGGCGAGGCCGGCATCCATCCGCAGCTGCCCGTAGGCCATCTGGCTGTGGCCGAGCCAGCCGCACACCACCATCGCGTCGGTCACCGTCGCCCGGTCGCCGCCGCGGCCATAGCAGGCCGGACCCGGCGTCGAGCCCGCGGAGTCCGGCCCGACGCGCAGCACGCCCTGCCCGTCGACGCTGGCGATCGATCCGCCGCCGATGCCGATGGAGCTGACCGAGACCGAGGGGATGTGCAGCGGAAACTCGCCGATCATCTCACCGACGCCGAACTGGGCCTGACCATCGACGATCAGGGCGAAATCGGCCGAAGTGCCGCCGATGTCGAGCGTCAGGATGCGCGGTTCCCCCGCCTGCCGGGCCAGCCACGCCGCCCCGTTCACCCCGGAGGCCGCACCGGACAGCAGCATGTGGACGCAGGCCCGCTTGCCCTCCGCCGCGTTCATCACGCCGCCGTTGGACTTGGTCAGCAGCGGACGGGCGGGCACCCCGCGCCCGGCCAGCCGTCCTTCCAGCGCCGAGAGGTAGCCGGAAATCCGGGGATGGACATAGGCGTTCAGGATCGCGGTCGTCGTCCGCTCATACTCGCGGATCACCGGCCAGACCTCGGCGGAGGTGAAGACGAACAGCTCCGGGGCCAGCCGGGCGACCTCCTCCTTCACCGCGGTTTCGTGGGCGTCGTCGCGCCAGGAATGGAGGAAGGAGACGACGACGCCCATCGCCCCCTTGGCCCTGACGGCGGCGACGGCATCGGCGACGGCCGCCATGTCGGGGGCATGCCGTTCCGTCCCGTCGGAGCGCAGCCGGGCGGGAATGCCGAAGACCATGTCGCGGGCGACCAGCTGGTCGGGGCGCGAGCAGAACAGCGAATAGGTGTCCGGCATGCGCAGCCGGGCGAGTTCGATGACATCCTCGAACCCGGCATTGGTCAGCAGCGCCAGCGGCGCGCCCTTGCGCTGGATCACCGTGTTCATGCCCACCGTCGTGCCATGCACGAAGCGGGTGACGGCGCGCGGGTCCAGCCCCTCGCGCTCGGCCAGCAGGGTCAGGCCGGTCATCAGCTCCGCGCCGGGGTCGTCCGGCGTCGTCAGCACCTTCAGCGACGCCACCCGCCCCGACCGCGTGTCCAGCGCGCAGAAATCGATGAATGTCCCGCCGATGTCGACGCCGACCTTCCAATCGGCCTCACCCAAGCCTCCGTCCATCTCCGCTCCTTCCGGCAAGTCAGTCTGTGTCCGATCCGGACGGAAAGCTGACATGGCGGGCCGGGGACGATCCAAGACCCATTGAACGCAAACACATAAGTCGGGCTTATGCACCGCGCCCCATGAGGCCGCGCTCCCATAGCCCGGCCTTATGGGATCCTGCCGAACCCGTCTTTGACCCGCCCCCGGATGCCCGGCAGCCTGACCGGTGGGGCGGAGCCATGTCCGCCCGCATGTGGGAGAGGTCGATGAGGGTTATCGTGCTGGGCGGCGGGTTGATCGGATCGGCCGCCGCCTTTTTCCTGGCCCGGCGCGGCCTGTCCGTCACGCTGCTGGAGCGCAACCGCGTCGGCACCGGCGCCACGGTGGCGTCCTTCGGCAACATCCGCCGCACCGGGCGCTATCTGCCGCAGCTGCCGCTCGCCCACCGCTCGCGGGCGCTGTGGGGGGAGGCGGAGCGGCTGCTGGGGCGGGATGTGGAGTTCCGCGCCACCGGCCATCTGCGGCTGGTGTTCGACGAGGACGGGTTGGCCGACATGCGCCGCTACATCGCCGACGCGCGGCCCTGGGGGCTGGATCTCGACGAACTGTCGCCGCCGGAGATCCGCCGCCGCTTCCCCGGCCTGGGGCCGGGCGCCATCGCTGCGTCCTTCTCGCCGCAGGACGGCAGCGGCAACCCGCGGCTGATCGCCCCCGCTTTCGCCGACGCCGCCCGCCGTCTGGGAGCGGAGATCGTCGAGGAGTGCGGGCCAGTGGAAGTCTCCGCCACCGCGTCGGGATTCGAAGCAACGACACATCGGGGCCGCTTCACCGCGGATTGCCTGCTGAACGCCGCCGGGGCCTGGGGAGCGACCATCGCCGCCCGCTTCGGCGAAAGCGTGCCGATGGCGGCCTACGGGCCGCAGATGGGCGTGACCGAACCCCTGCCGCACCGGATCCTGCCGGTGGTCGGCATGTGGTCGCGCGCCGGCGGGGACGGCTATCTTCGTCAGGTGGAACGCGGCAACATCGTCTTCGGCGGCGGGGCCGAGCGGGTGCCGGTGGCGCTCGATCCCGGCCATGCCAGGGCCGATCCGGCGCGGCTGCCCGGACAGTTGCGGGCCCTGGTCCGGCTGCTGCCGGCGCTGGCCGACGTCACGGTGATCCGCACCTGGTCGGGCTGCGAGGGCTATGTCGCCGACAAGCTGCCGGTCATGGGGGCGTCGACGACGACGCCCGGACTGTTCCACGCCTTCGGCTTCAGCGGCCACGGCTTCCAGATCGGCCCCGGCGTCGGCGACGTGATGGCGGAGATCATCGCCACCGGGCACAGCGAAACGCCGCTGCACGACTTCCGCATCGGCCGTTTCCAAGCCGCCGCGGCACACGCCACCCAAGCCTGACGGTGCCGGACCCGCCCGCTTCTCAGCGGGCGGGGTCGAGGGCAGCGGACCGGGCGTGGAACCGGCCAGCCAGGGGAATCACCAAGGCCGAGGCGGCGATGACGAAGGCGCCGGCAAGGCTGACCGGCGACGGCAGCACGCCGAAGATCGCCGCGTCGAGGATCAGCGCCCACAGCATGGCGGTGTAGTCGAAGGGCGCCTGGGTCGACACCGACGCGCGGGCCATCGCCTCGGTCATGGTGATGTGCGCCAGCCCGCCGGAGACGCCCGCCCCGATCAGGCAGGCCAGGGAGAACCCGCTGGGGGTGACCCAGCCGAACGGCCAGCTCGCCAGACCACCGAGCGCGCACAGGAGGGCGAAATAGAAGGCGATGGTTCCCGGTGCTTCGGTCGCGGTCAGCGTCTTGATCTGGACCCGCCCCGCCGCGGTGGCGAACGCCATCGCCAGCCCGGCCGCAACCCCGATGAGGGTGCCGTGGTCCGGCGTCGGACCTTCGAAGGCCGGCACCAGCATCAGCAGCACGCCGGCGAAGCCTATCAGCGCCGCGCCGATGGCCACCGCGCCCGGCCGTTCGCGCAGGAACAGCATGGCGGCCGGCACAGCGAGCAACGGAGCCAGGAAGCCCAGCGCGGTCGCCAGCGCCAGCGGCAGATAGGCCAGCGAGACGAAGGAGAGCACCATCGCCATGCCGCCATAGAAATTGCGCTTCAGGTGCCCGACCGGCTGCCGCGTCCGAAGGGCCGACGGAAACTGCCGGCGCCACATCAGGTAGGCGACGATGGGCGGAATCGCGAAGGCGCTGCGGAAGAAAACGATCTGCCCGACCGGCGCCTCGGCAGAGGCCAGCCGGACGAACAGCGACATCACGACGAACAGCCCGGCCGACACCAGCCGGAGCATGATCCCGGCGCTGTTGCCGGAGGAGGACGGAACGGGAGAAGGGTCGGGCACGGAGTCAGCGTGAGAGCCGGCGGAGGGGTCCGGCGTCTGTCCCGGCATGATCGGCGCATCCTTTTTTGGAAGCTGACGGCTTATAGAAGCCGGTGGCGGCTCAGCCCAGGGCCTGGGTGGCGAGCGCATAGGTGACGGGACGGTCCGGCGCCCGCGTCGACGGATCGGTCAGCGGCGCACCCAGCGACATGCTCAGCACCGTGTCATGAATCCTCAAACCCGACCGGGCGACGAACAGCGGGAAGGGCCCTTCGTCCAGATGGGTGTCCAGGCGCAGGAAACGTCCGTCATGCTCGTCCACATGGGGCTGGATCACGGCAATCGCATCCTCGTCCGTCCCGGCGACCGCCGGACCGACGACATGCCCGCGGCCGAAGGGACGGCAAAGCGCGAAGGCCACCAGAGCCCCGTCACGGTCCAGGCCATAGCCGACCGACTGTTCGAACAGCCGCGCCATCAGCCCGGCCCGCGAAATTCCGAAGGCACGTTCGTCCAGCGCCGTCACCGCCGCGAGATCCGCCGCCTCCAGCTGCCGCACCGCCGGCGCGGGCGCAGCGTGCCCGCTCCGGCGCGCCTCGCCCTGGCATTGGAACACGGTCCGGTGACCGATGAAGCCGAGCGAGCGGTACAGCGCCAGCGCCGCACGGGTGGCGTTGAGCCGGTAGGTTCGTCCCGCCGAAGCCGACAGCACCCGTTTCATCAGCCAGTCGCCAACACCCAGCGCCTGCAACCGGGGCGAGGTCATGACCATGCCGATGGTCGCGAAATCGTCGCCGTGGGGGAACCACATCGCCGATGCCAGGACGCGGTCAATCTCGTCCAGCGCGACGAAGCCGTGCCCGACCTCGCGCACGAACTGCCAGTCCTCCGCGCGATGCGGCCAGCCGACCGAGATCGACAGCGCATGCAGGCGCTCAAGGTCGATGTCGGCGATGTCGGCCACCCGCATGTCGAAGGCGTCGACGGTCAGGGAGCCCGGTAACGCACCGTCCCCCACCCCATCCCCAACTCCGTCTTCCATGCCGCTCTCGCTCAACGCTTTCTCCTCCCCGGATTTTCCATAACGTGAGGCAGTGCTCCTTTGGGTCAACCGGCACGCCTGTACCATCCAGCGCTCCCCGAGATTACCGGAGCAGCCGCCGCACAATTCACCGCAAAGCACCGGGTCGGCACAACAATCAACCAAATCGCCCATGCATTCGGCACGGAATCGAGCGGCAGCCGGATAAGATCGTGGCTGCCGCAGCCGTCAAGCCGGCGCCCCTCTCCTCGACACAGCAACGAATCCGCAACGACTCCCCGCGCCCCAAGGCGCGCAGCATGGGACAAGGTGAGGCCGTCATGACCGTGACCGACATCCTGAAGGATCTGATCGCCTTTCCCTCCGTCGTCGGAACCCCCAACGGCGCCATCGTCGACGGCATCCGCGGCATTCTGGAGGCCGCAGGCGTCCGCGTCCGGGTTCTGCCGGGACCGGAGGGCGACCGCTTCAACCTGTTCGCCACCATCGGCCCGGCGATGGTTCCGGGCTATGTCCTGTCCGGCCACATGGACGTGGTGCCCGCCACCGAACCCGAATGGACCGGCGACCCGTTCCGGCTGCGCACCGACGGAAACCGGCTTTACGGGCGCGGCACCTCGGACATGAAGGGCTTCATCGCGGCGGCGCTGGCGGCGCTGCCGGCCCTGACCGCCGCCCCGCTCACCCGGCCGATCCATCTGGCCTTCACCTACGACGAGGAGGCCGGCTGCCAGGGCGCGCCGCATCTTCTGCCGCACCTGCCCGACCTGTGCGCACCGCCGCTGGGCGTCATCGTCGGGGAACCGAGCGGCCTGCGCGCCGTCCGCGCCCACAAGGGCAAGGCGTCGGCGCGGCTGACCGTCCACGGGCGGTCCGGCCATTCCTCCCGCCCCGACCAGGGGCTGAACGCCATCCATGCCATGACCGACGCGCTGACCGCCGCCGTCGCCCAGGCCGGCCGCCTGAGCGAAGGCCCGCTGGATTCGGTCTTCGAGCCGCCCTATTCCTCGCTTCAGGCCGGCACCATCCAGGGCGGGCTGGCGGTGAACGTCATCCCCGACGCCTGCACCGCCGAATTCGAGGCCCGCGCCATCGCCGGGGTCGATCCCGCCTCCCTGCTGGAGCCGGTGCGCGAGGCGGCGCTGCGGCTGGAGGAGCGCGGCTTCGCCGTCGACTGGACGCAGACCAGCGCCTATCCCGCCCTGTTCCTCGCCGCCCGGTCGCCGCTGGCCCGCCTGCTGGAGGAGCTGACCGGCCGGGAACCGCAGGCCGCTGTCAGCTATGGCACGGAGGCCGGCCTATACCAGACCGCCGGGATCGACGCGATCATCTGCGGCCCCGGCGACATCGCGCGGGCCCACCGTCCCGACGAGCACATCCTCGTCGAGGAGCTGCACGCCTGCCAGTCGATGATCGAGGCGCTGGGCCAGCGCTGCCGCCTCTGACAATCGCCGGCATCGGCCACGCATCGCCCCCGCGCATCGTCAAAGAGAGTCCAATGACCTTTCTGTTCAATTCGGATGCCGTGCGCGGCGCGATCTTCGCGGATGCCTTCGCCCGCGCGCTGCCGGACCTGCCTTTTTCGATGGACCCGGCCAGCGTCGATCCCGATGCGGTGCGCTACCTGATCACCTGGACCATTCCGGCAAACCTCGCCCGCTACCGCAATCTGGAGATCGTCTTCTCCATCGGCGCCGGGGTCGACCAGTTCACCATGACCGCCCTGCCCGACCATGTGAAGGTCGTCCGCATGGTGGATGACGGCATCGTCCGCATGATGCAGGAATACGCCACGCTGGCCGTGCTGACCCTGCATCGCCAGATGCCGGCCTACCGCGCGCAGCAGAGGGACTGCCTCTGGCGCCCGCTGCCCCAGCCGCAGGCGGCACAGCGCCGGATCGGCGTGCTCGGGCTGGGCGTGCTGGCGCAGGCGGTGCTGGAGCGGTTGAAGCCCTTCGGGTTCCCGCTGTCGGGATGGAGCCGCTCGCCACGCCAGCTGGACGGGGTGACCTGCCGCCATGGCGCGGACGGCCTCGACGCGATGCTGGGCGAAACCGACATCCTGATCGTCCTGCTGCCGCTGACGCCCGACACCCGCGGCTTCCTCGACGCCCGCCTGCTGGCGAAGCTGCCCCGCGGTGCCGCGCTGATCCACACCGGGCGCGGGCCGCAGCTGGACCATGCCGCCCTGCTGGACGCGCTCGACACCGGCCGCCTGTCCGCCGCGATGGTCGATGTGACCGAGCCCGAGCCGCTGCCGGCCGACCATCCCTTCTGGACCCATCCGAACATCGTGCTCACCCCGCACATCGCCAGCATCACCCAGCCGGAAAGCGCCGCCCAGGCGGTCATCGCCAACCTGAACCGGCATTTCGCCGGGCAGGACCCGGTCGGTCTGGTCGACCGGCGGCGCGGCTACTGACGCGGCTGCCCGACACCCCTCCCGCGGCACGGCCGCTCATCGACCAAGGACTCTTCCATGTCGCTGCTGAAGACCATCGACACCGCCCCGGCCTTCGCCCCGCGTGAATCGACCCCGATGCCGGACCGGCTGATCGCCGGGTCGCCCGCCTTCAAGACCTGGGCGCAGGACGCCGACGCCGCCAAGGGCGACACCGTCCGGACCGGCGTCTGGGAAGCCACGCCGGGCGAAACCCGGTCGATCAAGGGCGAGACCTTCGAGTTCTGCCACATCCTGTCCGGGATCGTCGAAATCACCCCGGATGCCGGCGAGCCGGTGGTCTACCGGGCCGGCGACAGCTTCGTCATGAAGCCGGGCTTCACCGGCGTGTGGAAGACCATCGAGACGGTCCGCAAGATCTACGTCATCATCGACTGAGGGCGCATCATGAGCCTGTCCTTCGATCCGGACCGCCTGCCGCTGCCGAACGGTCACTTCATCGGTGACCGCCTGATCCCGGCGGAGGACGGGCAGCCCCGGCTGCCGATGCACCGCCCGTCGGACGGCCGGGCCTATGCCGACTGCCCGGTCGCCTCGGCCGACCTTGTCGATCAGGCGGTCGCGACCGCGCAGGCGGCGCTGAAATCCAGCAACTGGGGCGGCCTGCGCCCGCGGGACCGCACCGCCGTGCTCCAGCGCTGGGCCGCCCTGATCGAGGAGGAGGCGGAAACGCTGGCGAAGGTGGAGGCGCTGTCCTCCACCCGGCCGGTCGGCCAGCTGGTGGCCGGCGACGTGGCGGTCACCGCCGAGCAGATCCGCTTCTTCGCCGAATTTGCCGACAAGGAGGGCGGCGACCTCGTCCCCACCGACGATGGCAGCCTCGGCATGGTGATGACCGAGCCCTACGGCGTCGTCGGCGCCATCACGCCCTGGAACTTCCCGCTGTCGATGGCGGGGTGGAAGCTCGGCCCGGCGCTGGCCGCCGGCAACGCGGTGGTGCTGAAGCCGTCGGAGATGACGCCCTTCTCCACCGTCCTGCTGGCGCAGCTGGCGGTGAAGGCGGGGGTTCCCGCCGGGCTGATCAACATCGTCCAGGGTGATGGCCCGACCACGGGCGCCGCCATCACCCGCCATCCCGGCATCGCCAAGGTCAGCTTCACCGGATCGACGGCGGCGGGCTCGGCGATCATGGCCGACATCGCCCGCAGCGGCGTCAAACCGATGACGCTGGAGCTGGGCGGCAAGAGCCCGCAGATCGTCTTCGCCGACGCCGACCTCGACAAGGCGGCGGCGGCAATCGCCACCAGCGTCCTGTCCAACGCCGGACAGGCCTGCGTCGCCGGGTCTCGCCTGCTGGTCGAAGCCGGCGTGGCCGAACCGTTGGTCGAGCGGATCCTGGACCATATGCGCGCCGTCCGTCCCGGCCCGACCTGGGATGCGGGGACACGCTATTCCCCCATCATTTCCGAACGGCAGCGCGCCCGCATCCACGCCATCGTCTCGGCGTCGCTGACCGGGCCGGTGGAGTGCCTGACCGGCGGCGGCCCGATGGACGCCGAGGGGTATTTCTACGCGCCGACCCTGCTGGCCGGGGTCGATCAGGCCTCCCCCGCCGTGGTGGAGGAGATTTTCGGTCCGGTCCTGACCGTGCAGAGCTTCGACAGCGAGGAGGAGGCGATGGCCCTGGCCGACCATCCCACCTACGGGCTGGCCGCCGGCCTCTACACCCGCGACCTGTCGCGCGCCCTCCGCCTGACCCGGCGGCTCCAGGCCGGAACGGTGTGGGTCAACCGCTATGGCCGCTCCCGCGACCACATCCTGCCGACCGGCGGCTACAAGCGCTCCGGCATCGGCAAGGATCTGGGACGCGAGGCCTATCTCGCCAACCGCCGCAGCAAAAGCGTGCTGATCGGCCTGTAATCCAATCAAAAAGATAGGGAACGTTCGATGAAGACCCACACCATTGCGATCATCAAGGGCGACGGCATCGGGCATCCCGTGGTCGACGCGGCCTGGGAGGTGCTGCAGGCCGTGGCGACGCAGTCGGGCTTCGCGCTGACCGGCACCGAACTGCCCTGGTCCTGCGCCCATTACAAGGAAACCGGCGTGATGATGCCGGCCGACGGCATCGACAGCTTGCGCAAGTACGACGCCATCCTGCTGGGAGCCGTCGGCTGGCCGGCGGAGGTGCCGGACGCGGTGTCGCTGCATGGGCTGCTGCTGCCGATCCGCAAGGCGTTCGACCAGTATGCCAATGTCCGCCCGCACCGGCTGCTGCCGGGGGTGGAGGGTCCGCTGCGCCGCGGCGGCTTCGACATCCTGTGCATCCGCGAGAACACCGAAGGCGAATATGCCGGTGCCGGCGGGCGTATCCATCAGGGAACGCCGCAGGAGGTGGCGGTGGAGACCGGAATCTTCACCCGCATGGGGGTGGAGCGGATCCTGCGCTTCGCCTTCGCCCAGGCCCGCGCCCGGCGCGGCAAGCTGGCCTCCGTCACCAAGTCGAACGCGCAGAAATACTCGATGGTGTTCTGGGACGAGATCACCCGCCAGCTGGCCGCCGAACATCCGGACATCGAGGTGACGAGCTATCACGTCGACGCCATGGCGGCGCGCATGGTGACGGCGCCGGAGAGCCTGGACGTCGTCGTCGCCTCCAACCTGTTCGGCGACATCCTGACCGATCTGGGGGCGGCGATCCAGGGCGGGCTGGGCTTCGCCGCCTCGGCCAACCTGAACCCCGAGCGCAAGGCGCCGTCGATGTTCGAGCCGGTGCACGGCTCGGCCCCCGACATCGCCCATCTCGGCATCGCCAACCCCATCGCCGCCATCTGGTCGGGTGCCATGATGCTGGAGCATCTGGGGGAAAAGGCCGCCGCCGACCGCGTCATGGCCGCGCTGGGCGACACCACGGGCCGCGGCATCGGCACCGTTCCCGGCAAGGACAGGACGGACGCGATCACCGCCGCCGTGCTGTCGGCCCTGTCGTAACGCCGGCCCCCTCGCCACCCACACGCAGCGGAAAACACAAGACCATGATCCATCACCTGACGGACTCCTCCCTGTTCCGCGAACGGGGGCTGATCGGCGGCCGCTGGTGCGACGGAGTTGCCGGCCGGACCATCGGCGTCCAGAACCCGGCGACCGGCGGCACCCTCGGCAGCGTTCCCGACATGGACGGAACGGATGCCCGCGACGCCATCGCCGCCGCGGCCGAAGCCTACCCCGCCTGGAGGCGGCGCACCCACGCCGACCGTGCCGCGCTGCTGGAGCGCTGGCACGCGCTGATGATCGAGAATCTGGAGGATCTGGCCCGCATCCTGACGTTGGAGCAGGGCAAGCCGCTGGACGAGGCGCGGGGTGAAATCCGCTATGGCGCCTCCTTCGTCAAATGGTTCGCCGAGGAGGCGCGCCGGATCGGCGGGACCACCATCCCCTCCCCCACCCCCGACCGCCGCATCGTCGTGCTGAAGGAGCCGGTCGGCGTCTGCGGCATCATCACGCCGTGGAACTTCCCCAACGCCATGATCACCCGCAAGGTCGCGCCGGCGCTGGCCGCCGGCTGCACCGTGGTGATCAAGCCGTCGGACTTCACCCCCTATTCGGCGCTGGCGCTGGGCGTGCTTGCCGAGCGGGCGGGCATCCCGGCCGGCGTGGTCAACATCCTGACCGGCCGGCCGGAGGCCATCGGCGAGGAAATCCTGGCGAACGAGACCGTCCGCAAGATCTCCTTCACCGGCTCCACCCGCGTCGGCTCCCTGCTGATGCGCGGGGCCGCCGACGGCATCAAGCGGCTGAGCCTGGAGCTGGGCGGCAACGCGCCCTTCATCGTGTTCGACGATGCCGATCTGGATCAGGCGGTGGAGGGGGTCCTCCTCTCCAAGTTCCGCAACGGCGGGCAGACCTGCGTCTGCGCCAACCGCATCCTGGTGCAGTCGGGCGTCTATGAGGCGTTCCGCGACCGGCTGGTCGCCCGCGTCAACGCCATGCGGGTGGGATCGGGGCTGGAAGCGGGGGTCGCCATCGGCCCGATGATCAACGAAGCCGCCGTCGCCAAGATCGAGCGCCACGTCGCCGATGCGGTGTCCAAGGGGGCCGCCATCGCCTCTTCCGCGGTCGCGGCGGCGGGTGCGCAGTATGTCGCCCCGGTGGTGCTGACCGGCGCCACCACCGACATGCTGCTGGCGCATGAGGAGACCTTCGGCCCGGTGGCGCCGCTGTTCCGCTTCGAGACGGAGGAGGAGGCCATAGCCCTCGCCAACGCGACGCCGTTCGGGCTGGCGGCCTATTTCTACACGCAGAACCTCGCGCGGTCCTGGCGGGTCGGAGAGGCGCTGGAGGCCGGCATGATCGGGCTGAACACCGGCGCGATTTCCACCGAAGTCGCCCCGTTCGGCGGCGTCAAGCAGTCCGGCCTGGGTCGCGAAGGCGCACAGGTCGGCATCGAGGAATATCTGGAGCTGAAGACCTTCCACATCGGCGGGCTGGGGTGAGGGGTACGTAAGTTCTTATGAGTGCGGCTGAGACACGCTCGAAATTTAAGCCGCTTTGCATTGGCTCTCATTATGAGCGTCTCTCGGCCGTCATTCCCGCGAAGGCGGGAATCCAGCCGTCCCGAAGGCTTGGACGCGGATTTGCCTGGATCCCCGCCTTCGCGGGGATGACGGCCGACAAGAGCCTCTAAAAACCCACAGCCTCTAGCGCCCAAGCACAACAAACCGGCGAAAGCGCTTTAACGCTCCCGCCGGTTTTTTTGCCCCCAAACCCTCACTGGATGCGGTCGAGCGCCTTGTAATACAGCCCGACCAGCGGCAGGAACCAGGGCTTGCCGAAATGGCCGGGGACGGCGGGCCAGGACAGGCCCTTCAGCGGGTTCCGGTCCTCGCGCCCCAGGATCGCGTCGGCCATGGTCATGCCGAGATGGGTCGACAGCTGCGCCCCGTGGCCGGAATAGCCCATGGCGTACCACAGCCCGTCCTGGTAACCGGCGCGCGGATAGCGGTCGCTGGTCATGTCCACCAGACCGCCCCAGCAGTAATCGATGTCGATGCTGGCGATCTGCGGGAAAATCCTTGCGAGGCTCGCGCGCAGGATCGCCCCGCTCTTGGCGTCGGAGCGCTGGTCGGACGTTGCCGAGAAGCGGGCGCGGCCACCGAAGATCAGCCGCCGGTCGGGCGACAGGCGGAAGTAGTTGCCGATGTTCATCGACGTGACGTAGGTGCGGTTGCCCGGCACCACCGATGCGATCTCGCCGTCGCTGAGCGGGCGGGTGGCGATGATGAAGCTGCCGACCGAGATGATCCGGCGGCGGAAATGGCTGAAATTCGGCGTGGTGTAGGCCCCAGTGGCGACCAGCACCTCCCTGGCGGTGACCGTGCCGCGCGGCGTGGTCAGCGTGTGGCGGTCGCCCGTACGGGCGATGGTCCCGACCGGCGCGTGTTCGACCAGAACCGCGCCATGGCGCCTGGCGGCGTCGGCCAGCCCGACCACGAAGCGGCCCATATGCATCATGGCGCTCTTGCGCGACAGCATCGCACCAAAGAACGGCGAGCCGACCTCGTCCTTCAGTTCTTCGGCGGTCAGCAGGGCCGTGTCGGGATCGACCTCGTGGTGCACCACCTCGAAGTTGCGGGCGATGGCGTCGAAATGCGCCGGCTTGGAGGCCAGCTTCAGCTTGCCGGCGCGGCGGAAGCTGCAATCGATGCCCTCTTCGGCGATCAGCGCCTCCAGCGTGTCGATGGACTGGTCGAAGGCCCGGTAGAGTGCGATGGCGCGCTCCGTCCCCAGCGCGGTCTTGGCGGCGATGAAGCTGTGGGCCAGACCGTTGTTGAGGTGCCCGCCATTGCGCCCCGAAGCGCCGCCGCCGACGCGGTCCGCCTCCAGCACGATCACCCGCGCCCCGGCCTTGGCGAGCTGGCGGGCGGCACCCAGGCCGGTGAACCCTCCTCCGACGACGGCGACGTCGTAATGGCCCTCGACGGTTCCTTCGGCTCCGCCCGTGAAGGCCGGGGCGGTGTCGTGCCAGTAGGAGACGAATTTCATGACCTGGGTCCTTGTCGTTGCAGCCCGAACCTCGAAAGCTCCGCCCCTTACAGACCGACCACGCCGGGCAGGCCGGAAATGTCGGAAATCTCGACATAGCCGTAATAGGGGTTGGCCGGTTCGTGGCCGCGGTTGACCCACACCTTGTTGCGGATCCCCAGATCGTGCGCCGACATCAGGTCGTAGCGGAAGGAGGAGGAGCAGTGCAGGATGTCCTCCGGCCCGCAGCCGAGCATGTCGAACATGTATTCGAACGCCTGGAAGCGCGGCTTGTAGGCCTGGGCCTGTTCGGCGGTGTAGACGGCGTGGAAGGGCGCGCCCAGCTTCGCCACGTTCGACGGGATCTGGTCGTTCATCGCGTTCGACAGGATGACCAGCGGGATTTCCTTGGCGACCTTGGCCAGGCCGGCCGGCACGTCCGGGTGCGGCCCCCAGGTGGGAACCCGCTCGTAGACCATGCGCGCATCCTCGTCGCGGAAGACGACATTGTTGCGCTTGCAGCTGCGCTCCAGCGAATTGTGCACGACCTCGGCATAGGGCTTCCAGGCGCCCATGATCTCGTCGAGGCGGTAGGCGGCGAAGTTTTTGATGAACTCCGTCATCCGCGCTTCGTCGAGGATCGACCCGTACAGGTCGCGCGCCGCTTCGGCCATCTGAAAGTTGATCAGCGTGCCGTGGCAATCGAAGGTGACGTATTTCGGCCGGAACTGGCTCATGGCTGCTTCCTTGGGATGGAGCGACGTGGGAGGGGCGAATTGGGAATGGGGCAAGTTGCGAATGGGGCACTGCCGGCCCTGCCCCACGATCCTAGCGTCGCCGGGAAGCCGGGCCTGACCGAATTGCCGGGCGCGAAAGCACAAAGTTCCGTTTCCGTCTCGGCACTCAGCATTTGGTTGGGAGGGAAACGGCGCCGGGGCGCCTGGAACGGGGGGATGGAGGCCCCGCCCGCGGGTCCGCCCGCCATCGTCGCGGCATAAGATGCGGCAGGCTGCCGGAGCAAAGGTGAAAGATGTCGCGGCGGGTGTCGCCTTCAGACAAACGTCCGGGGCCGCTGCGCACACTCTTGGAGGCAGAGGGTGAAAGGACTGCCCATGAACAAGAATACGGTTCCCAAGAGAGCGATCGACTTTGCGGCCTTCGAGCCGAATCATCTGGACGATGCGCTCGCCCTGTCGCGGCAGGCACAATGGCCGCACCGGCTGGAAGACTGGTCGCTGCTCCTGTCGCTGAGCCGGGGGCTGGTCGCCGTCGATGCCGGATCGGGCCGGCTGGTCGGCACCGTTCTGACGACGCCCTATGGCGACGATGCCGCCACCATCAACATGGTCATCGTCGACGAGGGCTGGCGCGGGCAGGGCCTCGGCCGCCGCCTGATGGACGAGGCGATGGCGCTGGCGGAGGGCCGCCCCCTGCGCCTCGTCGCCACCAGCGAGGGGCTGCCGCTCTACGAAAAGCTGGGCTTCCGCGAGGTCGGCACCGTCCTGCAACACCAGGGAGAAGCCGGTGCGGTTCCGCCGGCGGCGGAGGAGGACGTCGCCCCGGCCGGCACCCAGGATCTTGCGGCCATCGCCGCGTTGGACCGTCAGGCCTTCGGCGCCGACCGCCGCCTGCTGCTGGAGCGCATCGCCGGGGTCGGGTCCTTCACGCTGCTGCGCCGGAACGGTGCTCCCGCCGGTTTCGCAGCGTTGCGCGACTTCGGCCGCGGGCAGGTCGTCGGCCCGGTGGTCGCCCCCGACGCGGAGGGCGCCAAGGCCCTGATCGGCCCGCTCGTCGCCGCGCATCCGGGAAAATTCCTGCGGGTGGACACCACCGCCGACACCGGCCTCGCCCCATGGCTGGCCGATTGCGGTCTGCGTCCTGTCGGCGGCGGCATCGCCATGCGCCGCCCCGCACCGGCGGCAGCAGCGACCTCACCCGCACCCGTATCGACTTTCGCGCTCGCCAGCCAGGCACTCGGCTGATCCGGAGAGGACCATGCTCAGCAATTCCCTGATCGAACTCGACCGTGCCCATCTGGTCCATCCCGTCGCGTCATATCGCGGCCATGAGAAGGCCGGGGTGCGGGTGATCGCCTCCGGCGCCGGGGCGACGGTCACCGACGCCGCCGGCCGCCGGCTGGTCGACGGCTTCGCCGGCCTGTGGTGCGTCAACGCCGGCTACGGGCAGCAGAGCCTCATCGACGCCGCCACCCGCCAGATGAAGGAACTGCCCTACGCCACCGGCTATTTCGGGCTGGGCAGCGAACCGGCGATCCGGCTGGCCGCGGCACTCGCCGAACGGGCGCCGGGCGACCTGAACCATGTCTATTTCACGCTCGGCGGGTCGGATGCGGTGGACAGCACCATCCGCTTCATCCGTTATTACTGGCTGGCCAAGGGGCAGCCGCAGCGCGACCAGTTCATCTCCATCGAGCAGGGCTATCACGGCTCCTCCACCGTCGGTTCCGGGCTGACCGCGCTGCCCGCCTTCCATGCCGGCTTCGGCGTGCCCTTCGACTGGCAGCACAAGATTCCGTCGCACTACGCCTACCGCAACCCGGTGGGCGGCGATGCCGACGCGATCATCGCCGCCTCGCTCGCCGCCCTCGACGCCAAGATCGCCGAGATCGGCGGACCGGAGCGGGTCGCCGCCTTCTATGCCGAGCCGATCCAGGGGTCGGGCGGCGTGCTGGTGCCGCCCGACGGCTGGATGAAGGCGATGTGCGACCGCTGCCGCAGCCTGGGCATCCTGTTCGTCGCCGACGAGGTCATCACCGGCTTCGGCCGCACCGGCCCGCTGTTCGCCTGCACCGACGACGGCGTCGTGCCGGACATGATGACCACGGCGAAGGGCCTGACCTCCGGCTATGTGCCGATGGGTGCCGTCTTCCTGTCGGACGCGGTGTACGATACCATCGCGGACGCCGCCGGCAGCAGCGCGGTCGGACATGGCTACACCTACTCCGCCCACCCCGTCAGTGCCGCCGTTGGGCTGGCGGCCTTGAGCCTGTACGAGGACAGCCTGCTCGCCAACGGCGCCAGGGCCGGTGCGCGGCTGATGGCCGGACTGCACGCTCTGCGCGACCACCCGCTGGTCGGCGACGTGCGCGGACGCGGCATGCTGGCCGCCATCGAACTGGTGGTCGACAAGGAACGCAAGACCCCCCTGCCCGCCGCCGCCGAACCGTCGCGGCGGATTTTCGACCGCGCCTGGAACAACGGTCTGGTGATCCGCGCCTTCGCCAACGGCGTGCTGGGCTATGCCCCGCCGCTCTGCTGCACCGACGACGACATCGACGCGATCCTGGAGCGGACGGCCCAAACGCTCGACCAGACCCTGGACGATCCCGACGTCCGCCGGGCGATGCGCTAGGCGAAAAAGGGGGTGTCCGCGGAAAAAACCGCGGATACCTCCGTATCCAGCATTTTCTGCTGTCCAGCACCGAAGATTCGGAGACCCCCACCCAACCCTTGGACCACACTGGAGGGGAAGAAGACCGAATCTCCAGGCCAGTTCAAGAGGGACCAGCTCCAAAGACATCCCGGCGGAGGTTGCCGCCGGACCTGAAACGCCCCGCAGAACCGGAACGGTTCCCCTGCGGTCCTTGATGAGGAGATGGTGCGTTGACCAAGAGTCTGCTGAGCTTCAAGTATCTGACCTTCGACGTCGTCGGCACCCTGATCGACTTCGAATCCGGCATCAAGGACTGCCTCGCCGCAATCGCGGCGGAGGCCGGCACCGATGTGGACGGCGAGGCGGCGCTGACCCTCTACCGCGAGGCGCGCTATGCCCCGGACGCCGACCTGTTCCCCGACGATCTGGCGCGCGTCTATTCGGTGATCGCGCCCAAGCTGGGGCTACCCGCCGGCACGCAGTACGGTGAACGCCTGCGTGATTCCGCGGCGGCCTGGGCCGGCTTCCCCGACAGCCGGGAGGCCATGGCGCGTCTGTCCAGGCACTACAAGCTGATCGCGATGACCAACGCGCGGCGCTGGGCCTTCACCCATTTCTCCCGCGAGCTGGGCGATCCGTTCTTTGCCGGCTTCACCGCCGACGACACCGGCGTCGAAAAGCCCAACCCCGCCTTCTTCCAGCAGGTGTTCGAGTTCGTCGAGCGCGACGGCGGCAGCAAGGACGACATCCTGCACGTCGCCCAGAGCCAGTATCACGACATCGGCGTTTCCCGCCGCCTCGGCATGACCAACTGCTGGATCCAGCGGCGGCATGCCCAGAAGGGCTATGGCGGCACCATCGAACCCGCCGAGTTCACCGAACCGGATTTCCATTTCCGCTCGATGGCGGAACTGGCAGACGCCGTCGAACAAGCGGCCGCAGAGCCGAAGACGGCGTCCGCGTAACCGGACCAAACCGGAACGCGCAAAAAAAGAAACGAACGAACAATCCTGAACAGAGTGAGGCAGACATGACCAAGACGCCTGAAACCCGGACTCCCAAAAACTGGACCGGGGCCGACGACAGCATGGTCGAAAGCGCCATCCGGCGCGGGGCCAGCCGCCGCGACCTGTTGAAGATGCTGCTGGCCGGCGGGGTGTCGCTGGCCGCTGCCGACCTCGTTCTGGGCCGCGCCGGCATGGCGCTGGCCGCGACGCCGGTGAAGGGCGGCGCGCTGAAGGCGGCCGGCTGGTCGTCCTCGACCGCCGACACGCTGGACCCGGCCAAGGCGTCGCTGTCCACCGATTATGTCCGCTGCTGCGCCTTCTACAACCGCCTGACCACCCTCGACCAGAACGGCATCCCGCAGATGGAGCTGGCCGAAAGCGTAGAATCGGGCGATGCAAAGACCTGGACGGTCAAGCTGCGCAAGGGCGTCACCTTCCACGACGGCAAGTCGCTGACCGCCGACGACGTGGTGTATTCGCTGAAGCGCCACCTCGATCCCGCCGTCGGTTCCAAGGTCGCGAAGATCGCCGCGCAGATGACGGAGTTCAAGGCGGTCGACAAGAACACCGTCGAGATCACGCTGGCCAGCCCCAACGCCGATCTGCCGACCATCCTGGCCACCCACCACTTCATGATCGTGGCCGACGGCACCACCGACTTCTCGAAGGGCAACGGCACCGGCGCCTTCACCTGCAAGAGCTTCGAGCCCGGCGTGCGCTCCATCGGCCTGCGCAACCAGAATTACTGGAAGGGCGGACCGAACGTCGACTCCTTCGAGTTCTTCGCGATCAGCGACGACAATGCCCGCGTCAACGCGCTGCTGTCCGGCGACATCCATCTCGCCGCGTCGATCAACCCGCGCTCCACCCGTCTGGTGGACGGACAGAAGGGCTTCGCCCTGTCGAAGACGACATCCGGCAACTACACCGACCTGAACATCCGCCTGGATATGGAGCCCGGCAGCCGCAAGGACTTCGTCGATGGGATGAAGTACATCGTCAACCGCGAGCAGATCGTCAAATCGGCCCTGCGCGGCTTCGGCGAGGTGGGCAACGACCAGCCGGTCTCGCCGGTCAACCCGTACCACAACGCCGCCCTGAAGCCGAAGGCCTACGACCCGGAAAAGGCGAAGGCGCTGTTCAAGAAGGCGGGCGTGCTGGGCCAGTCGATCCCGGTGATCACATCGGATGCCGCGTCGTCGGCCATCGACATGGCGATGGTGATCCAGGCTTCCGCCGCCGAGATCGGCATGAAGCTCGACGTCCAGCGCGTGCCGTCCGACGGCTATTGGAGCAACTACTGGCTGAAGTCGCCGATCCATTTCGGCAACATCAACCCGCGTCCGACGCCGGACATCCTGTTCTCCCTGCTCTACGCCTCCGAAGCCCCATGGAACGAGAGCAAGTACAAGTCCGAGAAGTTCGACAGGATGATGATCGAAGCGCGCGGCATGCTCGACCAGGCCAAGCGCAAGGAGATCTACAACGACATGCAGGTGATGATCGCCGAAGAAGCCGGCACCATCATCCCCGCCTACATCTCCAACGTCGACGCCATCAACGACAAGCTGAAGGGCCTCGCCCCCAGCCCGCTGGGCGGCATGATGGGCTACGCTTTCGCCGAGTATGTCTGGCTGGCTGCCTGATACAGTGGACGGGCGGAACGGGACGGCCGCAGGGCCGGCCGTTCCGGCCCGTCCTGGCCCATTCGGGCAACCCCTCCGGGGGCGCCTCACCTTGCGGAGGCCAAGCATGACATCACGCGTTCCGTCCCTCATTCTTGGTCGGCTGCTCATCGCACTGGTCACGCTGACGATCGTGTCCTTCGCCGTGTTCTTCGCCACCACCCTGCTGCCCGGCGACACGGCGACCATCCTGCTGGGGCAGGCGGCGACGCCGGAAGCCGTCGCCGGCCTGCGCACGGCCATGCATCTCGACGAGCCGGCCCTGCTGCGCTTCGTCTACTGGATCGGCGGCCTGTTCCAGGGCGATCTCGGCACCTCCTACGCCAACCATGTGCCGGTGGCCACGCTGGTCTCCGGCCGGCTTGCCAACACCCTGAAGCTGGCCGGGCTGACCACCCTGGTGTCGGTGCCGCTGGCGCTGACGCTGGGCATCACCGCCGCCATGTGGCGGCGCACGCTGTACGACCGCATCGTCACCATCGCCACCATCGGCGTCATCTCGGTGCCGGAATTCGTGCTGGCGACCCTGGCCGTGCTGGTGTTCGCCGTCTACCTGAAATGGCTGCCGGCCCTGTCCTTCACCTATAACATCGACAGTTTCTCCGGCCTGCTGCGGGCCTACGCCATGCCGGTCATCACCCTGACCTTCGGGGTGTCGGCGCAGATGATCCGCATGACCAGAGCCGCCGTGATCGAAACGCTGAACACGCCCTATGTCGAGATGGCGCTGCTGAAAGGGGCGTCACGGCCGCGGATGGTCCTGCGCCACGCCCTGCCCAACGCGCTGGGACCCATCTCCAACGCGGTGGCGCTGTCGCTCTCCTACCTGCTGGGCGGCGTGATCATCGTCGAGACGATCTTCAACTATCCGGGGATCGCCAAGCTGATGGTCGATGCGGTGTCCACCCGCGACCTGCCGCTGATCCAGTCCTGCGCGATGATCTTCTGCTTCGGGTATCTGATCCTGATCACCACCGCCGACATCGTCGCCATCCTGTCGAACCCGAGGCTCCGATGAAGACACATTCTTCCACTGAACCGAGGGCCTCCACCGGCTCGCTGACGGCATGGTCGGGCTACCGGATCAATCTGGTCGGCCTTGCCGCCTTTTCCGTCGTCCTGTTCTGGGCGCTGGTCGCCCTCTTCGCCCCCTACATCACGCCCCATTCGGTGGGCGAGATGATCGACCTCGACTATTTCGGCCCGATGCGGCCCGGCCTGTGGCTGGGGTCGGATTATCTCGGCCGCGACATGCTGTCCCGCATCATCTACGGCGCCCGCTACACCGTCGGCATCTCGCTGGCCGCGGTGTCCATCGCCTGCTTCACCGGCGTGGTGCTGGGCATGACCTCGGCGGTGCTGCGCGGGCCGGTGGACATGGTGGTCAGCCGCATCCTCGACGCCATGAACTCCATCCCCAGCAAGCTGTTCGGCCTGATGGTGGTCGCGGCGGTCGGCTCCTCCATCCCCGTGCTGATCCTGACCCTGTCGGTCATTTATGTCCCCGGCGCCTACCGCTTCAGCCGGGCGCTGGCGATCAACATCGACACGATGGATTTCATCATGGTCGCCCGCATCCGGGGCGAAAGGCTGCCCTATCTGATCGCATCGGAGATTCTGCCCAACATCATCGGCCCGGTTCTGGCCGACCTCGGCCTGCGCTTCGTCTTCATCGTCCTGCTGCTGTCGGGCCTGTCCTTCCTGGGGCTGGGCGTCCAGCCGCCCTACGCCGACTGGGGGGCGCTGGTGCGCGAGAACATCGGCGGCCTGCCCTTCGCGGCACCGGCGGTGATCGTGCCGTCGCTGGCCATCGCCACCCTGACCATCAGCGTCAATCTGCTGATCGACAATCTTCCGCAGAAGATCCGCGACCGGAGCGCCTCCTGATGACGAACCTTGTCGAAATCCGCGGCCTGACGGTCGAGGCCACCACCGATTCCGGCCGCTGGATCCAGATCCTGAAGGGCATCGACCTGGACATCGCCGCCGGCGAGACCGTCGCCTTCATCGGCGAAAGCGGCTCCGGCAAGACCACCGCCGCCATGACGCTGCTCGGCTACGCCCGTCCGGGCTGCCGGATTTCCGGCGGAACGGTGACGGTCGACGGCCATGACATGGTGACGCTGCCGGAAAAGGACCGGGCCGCCCTGCGCGGCACCACCGTGGCCTATGTGCCGCAGAGTGCCGCCGCCGCCTTCAACCCGGCCTCGACCATCATGGAGCAGGTCATCGAGGTGACGCGGATCCATCGCCTGATGCCGCCGGACGAGGCCCGCCGCCGGGCGGTCGCCCTGTTCCGCGCCCTGTCCCTGCCCAATCCCGACAGCATCGGCGACCGTTACCCGCATCAGGTGTCAGGCGGCCAGTTGCAACGGCTGGCGGCGGCGATGGCGCTGATCGGCGATCCCAAGGTGGTGATCTTCGACGAGCCGACAACGGCGCTGGACGTCACCACCCAGGTCGAGGTCCTGCGCGCCTTCAAGGCGGTGACCGCCCAGCACCGGATCGCCTGCGTCTATGTCTCCCACGATCTGGCCGTGGTCGCCCAGATCGCCGACCGCATCATGGTGCTGCGCAACGGCGCGGTGCAGGAAACCGGCAGCGTCCACGACATCCTGACGCGCCCGGCCCACCCCTACACCCAGGAATTGCTGCACGCCTTCCACCCCGACACCGGCGGGCGCGAAGCACTGCCCGCCGCCGACAGCGGCGCTCCGCTGCTGGAGATCAACACGCTGAGCGCCGGCTACGGCCCGCCGCAGTCGAACGGGCAGCCGCTGGTCCTCGCCGTCAAGGGCGTGAGCCTGCAGGTGAAGCGGGGCACCAACCTCGGCATCATCGGGGAGTCCGGCTGCGGGAAATCGACGCTGGCACGCGCCATCGCCGGAATCCTGCCGGCCTGCAAGGGCGACATCCAGTTCAATGGCAAGGAGCTGTGGCACAGTGCCCGCCAGCGCAGCCACGACCAGCTGCGCGACCTGCAGATCGTCTTCCAGCACGCCGATACCGCGCTCAACCCGGCCAAGTCCATCGAGGACATCCTCGGCCGTCCGCTGACCTTCTATCACGGCCTGCGCGGCAAGGCCCGCGATGCGCGGGTCGATGCGCTGCTGGACATGGTCCGCCTGCCCCGCGCCCTGCGCCACCGCCGCCCGGCCGAATTGTCGGGCGGCCAGAAGCAGCGGGTGAACTTCGCCCGTGCGCTCGCCGCCGAGCCGAAGCTGATCCTGTGCGACGAGATCACCTCGGCCCTCGACACCGTCGTTGCGGCGGCGGTCATCGACCTGCTGAAGGAACTGCAACGCGAACTTGGCCTGTCCTATGTCTTCATCAGCCACGACCTGTCGGTGATCGAGGCGATCTGCGACGAGATCGTCGTGATGTATCGAGGGCAGACGGTGGAGACCATCATCCCCGCCGACCGGCAGCCGCCGCAGCACCCCTATTCGAAACTGCTGTTCTCGTCGGTTCCGAAGCTGGATCCGACCTGGCTCGACACGCTGAACATCGACGCCGACCGGATGCGGGTGGCCTGATCCGCCGGTTGGCGATGATTCGCCGAGCCGACAAGCCGGGCTATTTGTGGGTAGGCAGCCACATACCGCCATATGTTCATGTCTCGTTAAGTGCGGCGGTCCACCCTGCGGCATGATGTCGAGGAGGGCGTCCAAATGACCTGTTCCCAGCAGAGTGTCGCGGTCGGTGGCTTCACGGCGACAATCACCGACCTCGGGGATCGCCGGGAAATCACCGTCGCACGTGCGGGGCTCGGTCCCTGGGTCTACCAGGAGACCACCCTGGCGAGCCTCTCGGCCTGCGTCGAGCGGTTCACCGGGCAGTCGGCCTCGCGTCAGCACGCCGATCAGCCCTGCTAGGACGGTACCGGCGCACTGACGGAACCCAATCGGAGTCCGGCGTTCAGAGTTCGGCCGCGACAGCCTTCACCGCCTTGGCCGTCGCCGCCACCACGATGTCGGCCTCCTCCCGCGTCAGGCAGAGCGGCGGTGCGAAGCCGAGGATGTCGCCCTGGGGCATGGCGCGGGCGATGACTCCCCGCTCCAGAAGGGCTGCGGACAGGCGCGGCCCGACCTTCGCCTCGGCGGGGAAGAAGCGGCGGTCGTCCCGGTCGGCGACGAACTCCACCGCCGCCAGCATGCCCTCGCCGCGCACCTCGCCGACCATCGGATGGCCGGCCAGCGCGTCGGTCAGCGCCGCGCGGAAATAGCCCCCGGTCTCACGCGCGTTGGTCACCAGATCGAGCGTGTCGATCAGCTCCAGATTCGCTACCCCGGCGGCGGCGCAGAGCGGATGGGCCGAATAGGTCCAGCCATGGCCGATGGGGCCGAGCTGGTCGGAGCCCTTCTCCAGCACCTTCCACACCCGGTCGCCGACGATCACCCCCGAGAGCGGCGCATAGGCGGAGGTCAGCCCCTTGGCGATGGTGATGAGGTCGGGCCTGATGCCGTAATGGTCGGAGCCGAACATGCTGCCGAGCCGGCCGAACCCGGTCACCACCTCGTCGGCGATCAGCAGGATGTCGTGCTTGTCCAGGACGGCCTGGATCTTCTCCCAGTAGCCGGCGGGCGGCGGAACGATGCCGCCGGTGCCCAGCACCGGTTCGCCGATGAAGGCGGCGATGGTCTCCGGCCCCTCCGCCTGGATCAGCGCCTCCAGCCGGTCGGCGCAGTGCTGGGAGAACTGCTCCTCGCTCATGCTGCGGTCGGCCCGGCGGAAATAATAGGGGGCTTCGGTGTGCAGCACCGGCGGGCGCGGCAGGTCGAAGGCCTTGTGGAACAGCTCCAGCCCGGTCAGGCTGCCGGTCATCACCCCCGACCCGTGATAGCCGCGCCAGCGCGAGATGATCTTCTTCTTCTCGGGCCGGCCGAGGATGTTGTTGTAATACCAGACCAGCTTAATGTTGGTCTCGTTCGCGTCCGACCCCGACAGGCCGAAATAGACGCGTGACATCCCGGCGGGCGCCCGGTCGACGATCATCCTGGCCAGCGTGATCGACGGTTCGCTGCCATGCCCGACATAGGCGTGATAATAGGCGAGCTTGCCGGCCTGCTCGGCGATGGCGTCGGCGATCTCGCGGCGGCCATAGCCGACATTGACGCAATAGAGGCCGGCGAAGGCGTCCAGGCTGCGCTTGCCGTCACGGTCGGTGATGTAGACGCCCTCGCCGCCGGTGACGACGCGGGTCGGCGTGTCGCCGCGGGCATGTGCCGCCATGTGGGTCGACGGGTGGAAGAAATGGTCGCGGTCCCAGGCGGTCAGCTCGTTGGTCAGGTCGGTCATGGCGTGGTTTCCCAAACAGGAATTTCGGGTCGAGCGGCTGGTTCAGGCGGCGTCGAGGCAGACGTATTTCAGCTCGGTGAAGGCCTCCATCCCATGGCGCGAGCCTTCGCGGCCGAGGCCGGATTGCTTGACCCCGCCGAAGGGGACCGGCGCGCCGGTGATCTTCACCCGGTTGACCGCCACCATGCCGTAGTGCAGCGCCCGCGACAGGCGGAGGATCCGGCCGGCGTCACGGGTCACCAGATAGGCGACGAGGCCGTAGTCGGTGTCGTTGGCGCGGGCCACCGCCTCCGCCTCGTCATCGAAGGGCAGGAGCGCGGCGACCGGGCCGAAGGTCTCCTCGCGCAGGATCAGCGAGTCCGGCGCCACGTCGGCCAGCACGGTCGGACGGTAGAACAGCGGGCCGGCGGGATGGACCTCGCCGCCGGTCAGGCAGCGGGCGCCGCGGTCGAGCGCGTCGCGGACATGGCGGGCGCATTTGTCGACCGCCCGCCCGTTCATCAGCGGGCCGATCTGCACCTCCGGCTCCAGCCCCGGCCCGACGCGCAGCGCGGCACTGCGGGCGGTGAAGGCGGCGCAGAAGCTGTCGTAGAGCGGGCGCTGCACGTAGATGCGGTTGGCGGCGAGGCAGTCCTGGCCGGAGGTGGCGAACTTCGCGTCGATGGCGATGTCCACCGCCCGTTGCAGATCGGCATCGGCGAAGACCAGCAGAGGTGCATGGCCGCCCAGCTCCATCACCAGCCGCTTCATGGTCGGGGCACAGCGCGCGGCGATGCGGCTGCCGATTTCGGTGGAACCGGTGAAGCTCATGGCCCGGACGCGGGCATCGTCGCACAGCGCGCCGACCAGCGGCTCCGGATCGCCGGTCAGGACGTTGAACACGCCGGCGGGGATGCCCGCCCGCTCCGCCAGTTCCGCCAGCGCCAGCGCCGACAGCGGCGTCTCGGACGACGCATGCGCCACCACGGTGCAACCGGCGGCCAGCGCCGCCGCCGCCTTGCGCGTCAGCATCGCCGACGGGAAGTTCCACGGCGTCGCCATGCCGGTCACGCCCAGCGCCTCCCGCCGCAGCAGCATTTCGGCACCGGGCAGATGGCTGGCGATGCCCTCGACGCCCACCCGCTTGGCTTCCTCCGCATACCATTCGACAAAGGAGGCGGCGTAGTCGATCTCCCCCCGCGCTTCGGCGAGCGGCTTGCCCTGCTCCAAGGTCATCAGCAGGGCCAGATCCTCCCTGGCGGCGGTGATGCGGTCGAACCAGTCGCGCAGGCGGGCGGCGCGGTCCTGGGGCAGCCGGGCGCTCCAGGCCGGGAACGCTGCGGCAGCGGCGGTGACGGCGGCGGTCGCCTGGGCGGCGTCCAGCGCCGCGACCTGGGCGAGAGTCCGTCCGCTGGCCGGGTCGGTCACTGCGAAGGTGGCGCCGTCCGGTGCCGCGGTCCAGCGTCCGCCGACATAGGCGAGTTCGCGCAGCAGCCGGCGGTCGCTCAGGCGGCCGACGGCGTCGTGACGGTCCGGGCGGGACAGCTGCGCGGTCATGGACACCTCCGGAATAAGGGGGCAGCGCCGAAGCGCCGGTGTTCCGGAGTCTAGAGGTGCGGCGATGGAGAGAGTGTCCGAACCTGCCCCTTGGGGCGGAGAGTGTCTCTTTCCCAAGGTGGGCAGGAAGAGAAAGTCTCTATCAGGTTGGGACGGACCCGCCCGGCTCCTCCATCAGCGCCTCCAGCGGCATCGCCGCATCGTCCTTCACCGTCCGCGTGACGATGTAGGTGAAATAACGGTCGATCCCGGCGTCGCCGTCCAGCAGCCGGTCGATGATCCGCTGATAGGCATCGACGTCGCGCGCCACCACCCGCAGGACATAATCGACCCCACCGCCGACCGACCAGCAGGAGACGATGCCGGGCTCGGCCCTGACCGCCCGTTCGAAGCGGTCGAAATCGACCTGCCGGTGGCTGCCCAGCGTCACCTCGACCAGCGCCATCGCGAAGGGCGTCACCTGCCGCAGGGCCAGCCGCGCGTGATAGCCGGTGACGATGCCGCCCTCCTCCAGCCGGCGCAGCCGCACCCAGCACGGCGTCGGCGACAGCCCCACCCTGTCGGCCAAAGCCAGCTTGGTGATGCGGCCGTCCCGCTGGATTTCCGAAAGGATGCGCAGGTCGATGAGATCGAGCTTCAGGTCGGGCATGGGGCGGGGAGCCTCTGGAAAATGACGACCCGACGATGTCCGCGCTTTCCGCCATTGTCAAATGTGGTGATTTCCAGCAGAAATGTTGCATGACAAAGTGGCACCCCGATGCATCGGCTTTGAGCAGGCCCGTCTATCTCTCGCTGGCCGATCAGGTGCAGCGGGCGATCATGCAAGGCCAACTGGCGGTCGGCGACCAGCTGCCCACCCACCGGCAGCTTGCCGACGAATTGGGCATTTCCGTCCAGACCGTCAGCCGCGCCTACGAGGAGCTGATCCGACGCGGTCTGATCAGCGGGGAGACCGGGCGCGGCACCTTCATCCGTGCCGTCCAGACCGAGGTCGATCCGCCCTACATCCCGCAACGCACCGACGAGGTGATCGACCTGTCGATCCTGAAGCCGGTGTGCGAGCCGCTGCATGTGGAGGCGATGCGGGGGGCGCTGGTGGAGCTTGCCGCCAGCCTGCCGCCGGCCGTGGTGCTGTCCTTCCGCCCCAACACCCTGTTCGCCCGCCACCGGGCGACGGCGGTGTCCTGGCTGCGCCACTGCGGGGTGGAGACGACGGCGGCCAACGTCACCCTGACCAACGGCGCCACCGCCGGCATGACCATCGCCCTGATGGCGGCCGCCCCGCCGGGATCGACCGTGGTGACGGAGGAGGTCGGGCACCATACCCTGCTGCCGCTCGCCTCCTATCTCGGCATCAAGCTGCGCGGCGTCGCGATAGACGAGGAGGGCATCCGGCCCGACGCCCTCGACGCCGCCTGCCGCGACGGCACGGCCAAGGCCCTGTTCGTCATGCCGAACCCGATCAACGCCACCGCGACCCACATGGGCGAAGAGCGGCGGAAGGAGATCGCGCGCATGGCCCAGCGGCACAATCTCTCCATCGTGGAGAACGACCCGCTGGGGCCCCTGCTGAGCGACCGGCGCCCGCCACTGGCGGCCCTGGCGCCGGAACGGACGCTCTACGTCACCAGCTTCACCAAGACGGTGATGCCGGGCCTGCGCACCGGCTATCTGGTGGTTCCGGACCGGCTGCTCGCCGCCGTCACCAACCGCCATCTGGTGACCAACTGGATCGCGACGCCCATCGTCGCCGAGATCGCCACCCGCTGGGTCGAGAACGGATTCGCGATGGAGATGGTGGAGTGGCAGCGCAAGGCCCTGCACCGCCGCCACGCGCTGGCGGCGGAGATCCTGAAAGGCATCCCCCATCGCAGCCATGCCGAGGGGCTGCATCTGTGGCTGCCGCTGGGGGAAGGACGGCCGGAGGCAACCTTCGTGTCGCATGCCCGCCATCAGGGGGTGGCGCTGGCGCCGGGATCGGCCTTCGCCATCGGCCCCGGAACGCGGCCCGACGCGCTGCGCGTCTCCATCGGCTCCACCACCGAGGCGGAGCTGCACGCCGGCCTGCGCGTGATCGTCAATCTGCTGAACAGCGACCCGGAGCCGGTGCTTCTCGCCATCTGAACAATTCCGAGGTGAGCTTCTCCGGAATTGTCATGATTTTATTTTCCGGATTGACATGATTTTTGCGGTCCCGCATCGTTTGCGCACATCCACGGTCGCCAACCATTGCAAGGGAAGACCGGTGTGACCGACGCAATCATCGACATCGACCGGGTCACGAAGCGCTACGGCTCGCACACCGTGCTGCAGGACCTGTGTTTTTCAGTCCGGCCGGGTGAGAAGCTGGCGCTGATCGGGCCGTCCGGCTCCGGCAAGACGACGATCCTGCGGACGCTGATGACGCTGGAGACCATCGAAAGCGGCACCATCCGCATCGATGGCGAGCCTCTGTTCCAGATGGAGCGCAACGGCAGCCTGGTCCCCGCCGACGAGGCGCATCTGCACCGGATGCGGACCAGGATCGGCATGGTGTTCCAGCTGTTCAACCTGTTCCCGCACAAATGCGTGCTGGACAACGTCACGCTGGCGCCGATGCTGACCAAGGGCGTCAGGAAGGCGGATGCCGAACGCCGGGCGATGGAACTGCTGGATCTCGTCGGCCTCGCCGACAAGGCCCACGCCATGCCGGCCCAGCTGTCCGGCGGCCAGAAGCAGCGGGTGGCCATCGCCCGCGCCCTGGCGCTGCAACCCAGGATCATGCTGTTCGACGAAGTGACCTCCGCCCTCGACCCCGAACTGGTGGAGGAGGTGCTGAACGTCATGCGGATGCTGGGGTCGACCACCGACATGACCATGTTGCTGGTGACCCACGAGATGAGCTTCGCCCACGATTTCGCCGACCGCGTGCTGTTCTTCGACCGCGGCCGCATCGTGGAGGAGGGACCGCCCGATGTCCTCTTCACCAATCCGACGCACGAGCGGACCCAGGCCTTTTTGAAAAAGATCATCGCCGCCGGACAGCGCATCTGACGATTCAGCGTATCTGAAGGCTCGGCGCATCCGACTGCGTCCGTTTTCCGCTTTTCCCCCGAACGCAGGAGGTCTCGGCTTCATGGCTGATTGGGCCGGCTATCTGGGCTTGATGCTGGACGGCGCGCTGGTGACGGCGAAACTGACCGTGCTCGGCTGCGCGCTGGCCCTGCCGGCCGCCTTCCTCGCCGGGCTGGGCCGGCTGTCGCGCCACGCCACGGTGCGCGCCCTGTCGGTCGCCTATATCGAGTTCTTTCGCGGCACCTCGATCTTCGTCCAGCTTTTCTGGGCCTATTTCGTCCTGCCGCTGATCGGGGTGACGCTGACGCCGTTGCAGGCCGGCGTGCTGGCGCTCGGGCTGAATGTCGGCGCCTATGGCGCGGAGGTGGTGCGGGCGGCGGTGCAGTCCATCGGGCGCGAACAGCACGAGGCCTGCGTCGCCCTGAACCTGACGCGCTGGCAGAGCCTGCGCCACGTGCTGCTGCCGCAGGCGGCGGTGGTGATGGTACCGACCTTCTGCAACAACGCCATCGAGCTGCTGAAGGCGACCTCGGTCGTCTCGCTGATCTCCCTCAGCGACCTCACCTTCCAGGCACAGGTCGTCCGCTCGCAGACCGGCAGCACCGCGCTGCCCTTCCTGACCGTGCTGGTCATCTACTTCGCCTATGCCAGCCTGATCTCGTTCGGCATGAAAGCCCTGGAGCGCCGCATGACCCGCGGCCTCGACGGGCTGCGCACTTAAGGAAACCGGCCATGGAATGGGATTGGGAGTTCGTCCGCGAGATCATGCCGATGCTGCTGGACGGCCTGCGCATCACGCTGCTGGCCACCCTGCTCGGCTCCATCCTGGCCGCCGTCGCCGGGCTGGGCTTCGCCCTGCTGCGCCGCTCGAAAAGCCGGCCGGTGGCGCGCATCACCGGCTTCGTGGTGGAGTTCATCCGCGGCACCCCGCTGCTGGTGCAGCTGTATTTCCTGTTCTACGTGCTGCCGGAGCTGGGCCTCTTGCTGTCGCCGCTGACCGCCGGGGTGGTGGGCTTGGGCCTTCATTACGCCACCTACGCCTCGGAGGTCTTCCGCGCCGGCATCGACAACACGCCGCGCGGCCAGTGGGAGGCAGCGAAGGCCTGCAACCTCACGCCCTACCAGACCTGGCGCCATGTCATCCTGCCGCAGGCGATCCCGCCGATGATCCCGGCACTGGCGAATTATTTCGTCGCGATGTTCAAGGAAACCCCGCTGCTCTCCGCCATCACGGTAATCGAGCTGATGAGCGAGGCCCGCGGCGTCGCCAACAGCAATTACCGCTATCTGGAGCCGATGACGATGGTCGGCGTCCTGTTCCTGTGCATCAGCCTGATCGCCGTGCCCGCCCTGCACCTGCTGGAGCGCCGTTTCCGGCCAACCCGCTGATTGCCAGCCTGCCGGCCCGCCGATGGCTGCAAGCCGATCCCGGAGTTTTCGAGCCATGTCCTCCCTTCCCATCCTGCTCTCGGCCACCGCGCTGGCCTTCGACGACCGCCCGGTTGAAAAGCGCGTCGGTCTGGTCGTGCTGGCGACCGACCACACGACCGAACCGGACTTCCGCCGCATGGTCGCCAGTGACCGCATCGGCGTCTACACCGCGCGCATCGCCTACGCCAACCCGACGACGCCGGAGAATCTGCGCCGCATGCAGCCGCGCCTCGCCGAAGGGGCGGCGCTGATCCTGCCCGACGAGCCGCTCGACGCCATCTGCTATTCCTGCACCTCGGCCAGCGTCGTGATGGGCGACGACGCCATCGAGCAGGCCATCGCCTCGGCCAAGCCGGGTGTTCCCGTCATCACCCCGCCCGCCGCCGCCCGCCACGGCCTGACGGCGTTCGGTGCCCGGCGCATCGCCGTGCTGACCCCCTACACCGAACAGACCAGCCGGCCGATGGCCGCCTATTTTGCGGAACACGGGTTCGACATCGCGCGCTTCACCTGCTTCGGGCTGGACGACGACCGCGAGATGGCGCGCATCGCACCGGCCAGTCTGGTGCGCGCCGCCATCGAGGCGATGCCGCCGGACGCCGAGGCGCTGTTCATCTCCTGCACCGCCCTGCGCTCGGCCGGCGTCGCCGCCGAGATCGAGGACGCCATCGGCCGCCCCGTCGTCACCAGCAACCAGGCCACCGCCTGGGCCGCGCTGCGCCTGTGCGGCGACGACCGGCCCCGTCCCGGGGCCGGGCGGCTGATGACACTGCCGCTGCCGGGGAAGGCTTGGTCATGAGCGGGCAGGACATCGGCCTGGAGAACGTCTTCCGCGCCCGCGCGCGGCTGGCCGGGCGGATCGTGGCGACGCCGACCGTCGCCTCGCCCAGCCTGACCGCCCGTTGCGGCGCTCCGGTCTTCCTGAAGCTGGAAACCCGCCAGACCACCGGCAGCTTCAAGCTGCGTGGCGCCACCAACGCGCTGTCGGCCCTGCCGCGCGAGGCATTGGCGATGGGGGTCGCGGCGGCCTCCACCGGCAATCATGGCCGGGCGCTCGCCCATGCCGCCGCACAGGCCGGCGTCCGCTGCGTCGTCTGCATGTCGGCGCTGGTCCCAGCCAACAAAATCGAGGGGATCCGCGCGCTGGGGGCGGAGATCCGCATCGTCGGCCGCTCCCAGGACGACGCGCAGGTCGAGGTCGACCGGCTGGTCCGCGAGGAGGGCTTCGCCACCGTCCCGCCCTTCGACCATGCCGACGTCATTGCCGGGCAGGGCACGCTGGGGCTGGAGATCATCGAGGCGGTTCCCGACGCCGAGCTGCTGCTGGTGCCGCTGTCGGGCGGCGGCCTGATCGGCGGCGTGGCGCTGGCGGCCAAGGCCCTGCGGCCAGGCCTGCGGGTGATCGGCGTGTCGATGGAACGCGGCGCCGCGATGCATGCCAGCCTGAAGGCCGGACGCCCGGTCCAGGTCGAGGAGTTGGAGACGCTGGCGGATTCGCTCGGCGGCGGCATCGGGCTCGACAACCGCCACACCCACCGGCTTGCCGCCAGCCTGCTCGACGACGTGGTCCTGCTGACCGAGGCGGAGATCGCCGCCGGCATCGAACACGCCTATTCCGCCGAGCAGGAAATCGTCGAAGGCGCCGGTGCCGTCGGCATCGCGGCACTGCTCGCTGGCAAGGTGACGCCGCGCGGCCCGGCAATCGCCCTGCTGTCCGGCCGCAACATCGCCATGGACCTGCACCGCCGCATCATCACCGGAGGCCTGCCATGCCCCGCATGACCATCCTGACCGAGGCGGAGCTGCGGCGGATCGTTCCGCTCGACCGCGATGCCGTCGCCTGTGTCGAGGGCGCTTTCCTGGCGCTGGCCACCCGCCCGGTGGCGATGCCGCCGATCCTGCGGCTCGACATCCCGGAATATCGCGGGGAAGTCGACGTCAAGACCGCCTATGTCCCCGGCCTCGACGGTTTCGCCATCAAGATCAGTCCCGGCTTCTTCGGCAACCCGGCGCTCGGCCTGCCCAGCGTCAACGGGCTGATGGTGCTGCTGAGCAGCCGGACCGGTCTGGTCGAGGCCCTGCTCCTCGACAACGGTTATCTGACCGACGTGCGGACCGCGGCGGCGGGAGCGGTGGCCGCCAAACACCTGTCGCGTCCCGACAGCGCCGTCGCCGCCATCTTCGGCGCCGGGGTGCAGGCGGCGTTGCAGCTGGAGGCGCTGACCCTGGTCCGCCCGATCCGCCAGGCCCGCCTCTGGGCGCGCCAGCCCGAGCGCGCCGCCGCCACCGCCGCCCGGCTGTCGGAGCGGCTGGGCCTCCCCGTACACGCCGCGACGGAGAGCAGGGCGGCGGTCGCCGGCGCCGACATCGTCGTCACCACCACCCCGGCCGACCGGCCGATCCTGATGGCGGACTGGCTCGAACCCGGCCAGCACGTCACCGCCATGGGGTCGGACGCCGAGCACAAGAACGAACTCGATCCCGCCATCCTGTCCCGTGCCGACCTCTATGTCGCCGACCGCCTGACGCAGACCCGCCGGCTGGGTGAGCTGCATCACGCGATTGCCGCCGGCACGGTCGCCGCCGACCGGGAGTTTCCCGAACTGGGCGCCGTCATCGCCGGGCAGGCCGCGGGCCGCCCGTCCACCGACGCCATCACCGTCTGCGACCTCACCGGAACCGGGGTGCAGGACACCGCCATCGCCACGCTGGCGCGCGGCCGGGCCCTGGCGGCCGGTGCCGGCACCGTCTTCGACGCCTGAACATCCCTCCTCTTACGAGAGAGACCCCGACATGCTGGAACCGACGCTGAACTTCAGCCGGGCCGAATATGCCGCCCGGCTCGACAAGACCCGTGCCGCCATGGACAAGGCCGGCATCGAGCTGCTGATCGTCACCGATCCGTCGAACATGGCCTGGCTGACCGGCTATGACGGCTGGTCCTTCTACGTCCACCAATGCGTGATCGTGCCGCCGCACGGCGAGCCGATCTGGTACGGACGCGGCCAGGACGCCAACGGCGCCAAGCGCACCGCCTATCTGGGCCATGACAGCATCATCGGCTATCCCGACCATTACGTGCAATCGACCGAGCGCCACCCGATGGACCTGCTGTCGACGATCCTGGCGGATCGCGGCTGGGGTGGGCTCACCATCGGCGTCGAGATGGACAATTACTGGTTCACCGCCGCCGCCTGTCAATCGCTGACCACCCACCTGCCCAACGCCCGCTTCCAGAACGCGACGGCGCTGGTCAACTGGCAGCGCGCGGTGAAGAGCCCGCAGGAACTCGACTATATGCGCAAGGCCGCCCGCATCGTCGAGGCGATGCACGCTCGCATCGTCGAGCGGGTCGAGCCGGGGATGCGCAAATGCGACCTCGTGGCCGAGATCTACGACGCCGGCATCCGCGGCATCGGGGGGGCGGACGGCTTCGGCGGCGACTATCCGGCCATCGTCCCGCTTCTGCCGTCGGGGGCCGACGCCTCGGCCCCGCACCTGACCTGGGACGACCGGCCGATGAAGCTGGGCGAGGGCACCTTCTTCGAGATCGCCGGCTGCTACAAACGCTATCACTGCCCGCTGTCGCGCACCGTCTTCCTCGGCACGCCGACCCAGGCCTTCCTCGACGCCGAGAAGGCGACGCTGGAGGGAATGGAGGCCGGGCTTGCCGCCGCCAGGCCGGGCAACAGCTGTGAGGACATCGCCAACGCCTTCTTCGCCGTGCTGAAGCGCTACGGCATCACCAAGGACAACCGCACCGGCTACCCCATCGGCCTCAGCTATCCGCCGGACTGGGGCGAGCGCACCATGAGCCTGCGCCCCGGCGACCGCACCGAACTCCAGCCCGGCATGACCTTCCACTTCATGACCGGCCTTTGGCTGGAGGATATGGGGCTGGAGATCACCGAGAGCATCGCCATCACCGACACCGGCGTCGAATGCCTGGCCAATGTGCCGCGCAAGCTGTTCGTGAAGTCCTGACCATGGCGCCCGTCACGCTTGCCCCCTCCCCGATAACCCCGACGGTCGATTTCGACCGCGACGGCGTGCAGCACGGATTTCTGCGCCTGCCCTACAGCCGGGACGATTCGGCCTGGGGTTCGGTGATGATCCCGCTCACCGTGGTGCGCAACGGCAGCGGGCCGACCGCGCTCTTGACCGGCGCCAACCATGGCGACGAGTATGAGGGTGCCGTCGCCCTGTTCGACCTCGCCCAGACCCTCACGGCCGACCGGGTCGCCGGCCGCGTCATCATCGTTCCGGCGATGAACTACCCGGCCTTCCAGGCGGGAACCCGAACCTCGCCCATCGACAAGGGCAACCTGAACCGCAGCTTTCCCGGCCGCCCCGACGGCACGGTGACGCAGAAGATCGCCGACTACTTCGCCCGCGAACTCCTGCCGCTGGCCGATCTGGTGATGGACATCCATTCCGGCGGCAGGACGCTGGACTTCGTTCCCTTCGCCGCCGCCCACGTCCTGCCCGACAAGGACCAGGAGGCGCGCTGCTTCGCTGCCGTGGCCGCCTTCGCCGCACCCTTTTCCATGCGCATGCTGGAGATCGACGCGGTCGGCATGTACGACACGGCGGCGGAGGAGCTGGGCAAGACCTTCGTCACCACCGAACTCGGCGGCGGCGGCACCGGGCGGGCGGAGACCATCGCCATCGCCAAGCGCGGCGTCCGCAACGTCCTGCGCCACGCAGGGATCCTGACGGGCGGCCAAGCGGCGGAGGGGCAGTCGGCCGGCAGCCAACCGGTGGAAGCCAGCCGCTGGCTCGACATGCCGTCGGGCGACTGTTTCCGCTTCGCCGAGGACAGCGGCCTGATCGAGGCCTGCGTCGATCTGGGCCAGCCGGTGCGGGCGGGCGATCTGCTTGCCCGCATCCACCCCATCGGCCGCACGGGGCTGGCGCCGGCCGAATACCGGGCGGCGCTGGACGGCATCCTGGCGGCCCGGCATTTCCCCGGCCTGGTCAAGGCCGGCGACTGCATCGCGGTGGTCGGAACGGTCGAGAGCTGACCGCCGCCTGTTGAAACCCGCCTCGGCAGAAGGCGGGAATTTTGAAGAACGGTATCCACACCGACCGAACAGGGGCCGGCGTCCAGACGGGACCGCCGGCCGGGCACTCACCAAGTCACGAAAGAGGGACGGCCGACATGAAACACCTGAAGATCGCCAAAGGCTTCGGCATCGCCGCGGCACTCCTCACGCTCGCCGCGCCGGCCTTTGCCGCCGACACGCTGGAGACGCTGCGCGAACAGGGATTCGCCCGCATCGGGATCGCCAACGAACCTCCCTACACCGCCGTCAAGCCGGACGGCACCGTGTCGGGCGCCGCCCCCGACGTTGCCCGCGCGGTGATGAAGAAGCTGGGTGTCAACGATGTCGTCGCCTCGATCTCCGAATATGGCGCGATGATTCCAGGCCTCCAGGCCCGCCGCTTCGACGCCGTCACCGCCGGCCTGTTCATGAAGCCGGAGCGCTGCAAGGCCGTCGCCTATTCCGAGCCGATCCTCTGCGATGCCGAATCCTTCGCTTTGAAGAAGGGCAACCCGCTGAAGCTGGCCTCCTACGAGGACATCGCCAAGAACCCGAACGCCAAAATCGGCGCTCCCGGCGGCGGCACCGAGGAGAAGCTGGCGTTGCAGGCCGGCGTGCCGCGCGACCGCGTGATCGTGGTGCCCGACCCGCAGAGCGGCCTGAAGATGCTGCAGGACGGCCGCATCGACGTCTATTCGCTGCCGGTCCTGTCGATCCACGATCTGGTCGGCAAGGCCAACGACCCGAACATCGAGGTGGTCGCCCCGGTCAAGGGCGCCCCGGTCTATTGCGACGGCGCCGCCTTCCGCAAGCAGGACACAGCGCTGCGCGATGCCTTCGACAAGGTGCTGGCGGAGATGAAGGCCTCCGGCGAGTTCGCCAGGATCATCGAGCCCTACGGCTTCTCCGCCGAGGCTGCGAAGCAGACCTCCCGCGAGAAGCTCTGCGCCGCATCCAACTGATCGGGCCGCCGGCTGCGCGTGGATTGAAGTCCGACGTTGGCCTGAGCAGGGGCGGGGCAGGAAATCCTCCCCGCCCCTGCTGCATTTCCATCTGCCCATAGCCCCTGTCCGCCAGCGACGGCGCTGCCGCGGCAGGGCCCATTCCTTGGAATCGATGGGACAAAATGTCGCACATTCCTCTGTAGAGGAGGAAGATGGCGGTCTCCGCCCAGGGTAGCCTCGTCTTCGTAATGGAAGGGAGGCAGACGTGACATTCTCTTCGAATGAACCACCGCCCATCAATCAAAGAGACCTTCGAAACGCCTTCGGCATGTTCCCGACCGGGGTTACGGTCGTCACCGTGCTCGACGAAGAGGGAAATCCCCGTGGGATAACGGCCAATTCCTTCACATCCGTTTCGCTCGATCCGCCGCTGGTCCTTGTCTGCATCGGAAACCGATCGTTCAGCTTTCCGAGCTTCTGCAATACGCCGTCCTTCGCCGTCAATCTGCTGCACGAGGGACAGGCCGATGTCTCCAGCCTTTTCGCCTCCCGTTCACCCGAAAAATTCCAGTCGACCGGGTTCGGCCCGAAACACACCGGCGCGCCGGTCCTGACCGATTGCCTCACCTGGTTCGATTGCACGGTGCATGACCGCGTGATGGCCGGCGATCATCTGGTTCTCATCGGCCGCGTGCAGGCCTTCGGCCCCAGCGGGAGCCCAGGCGGTACTGCTGGCGGAACGGCAGGCCGGGCAGCCCCGCTCGGCTTCTGCCGGGGTCGGTACGCGACGGTGCACGAGGCACCGGACGCCGGTGCAGAGGCGCCGCACGGCATGCAGGTCGGCTACCTCGTGGAAGCGGACGACGGCATCCTGCTGCAATCCGACGGAGCGGGCGGCTGGCGCCTGCCGGGCGGCCGCAGCCGCAAGGCCGAACGGGCACTGCCCCTGGCGGACGGCAGCACGCTACAGCTGCGGCCGGACGACAGCTTCCTTTATTCGGTCTTCGACGTCGCCGGGCAGGACGCCGGCTGCCTGGTCTATCGCACCCGCCTCGCGGCCGATGCGGCCACCACGGCCCTGCCGCCGGGCCTCCGCTTCTTCGCGCTCGACGCCCTGCCCTTCGAGGCCATGGCGACGCGCGAGACCCGGGCGATGCTGCGCCGCTATGTCCGGGAACGGCAGGCGGACCGCTTCGGCATCTACATCGACTCAAGCGACGGCGGGCGGCTGGCGATGGTCGACGGCCGCCCCTCCCCCTGGCCCGGTGCCTTCGCCGAACACGGCTGATCCCCCGCCGCCCCTCCACAAAATACGAGACCGCGATGCTCACCACCTGCAGGTCGCTCGAAGGCACCCGCCGCGCCCTCTATATCGGCGGACGGTTCGTCGAACCGAAAAGCGGCCGCTACATCCCGAGCTACGACCCCACCACCGCCGAGCCCTGGTACGAACTGGCCGACGCCGGTGCCGAGGATGTCGATGCCGCCGTCGCCGCGGCGCGGGCCGCCTTCATTGATCCGGCCTGGCGACGGATGACCCAGAGCGACCGCGGCAAGCTGGTGCGCCGCCTGGCCGAGCTGATCCTCGCCAACGCCGAGGAACTGGCGCTGATGGAGACCCGCGACAACGGCAAGCTGATCAAGGAGATGCGCGCCCAGATGCGCGCCATCCCCGACAGCTACGTCTATTTCGCCGGGATGGCCGACAAGCTGCAGGGCGACACCATCCCGGTGAACAAGCTGGACATGCTGAACTTCAACCTGCGCGAACCGCTGGGCGTCGTCGGCATGATCACGCCGTGGAACTCGCCGCTGATGCTGCTGACCGGCACGCTGGCGCCCTGCCTCGCCATCGGCAACACGGTGGTGATCAAGCCGTCGGAACACGCCACTGCCTCCACCCTGGCGCTGGCCGAGCTGGTCACTGAGGCCGGTTTCCCGGACGGCGTCGTCAATGTGGTGACCGGCGGCGGCGCCACCGCCGGGGAGGCGCTGACCCGCCACCCCGGCATCGCCAAGATCGTCTTCACCGGCAGCACCCAGACCGGCAGCCGCATCGCCGCCACCGCCGCCGCCAACCTCGTGCCCTGCCAGATGGAACTGGGCGGCAAGTCGCCCCACGTGGTGTTCGGCGACGTCGATATCGAGCGGGCGGTGAACGGCGTGGTCGCCGGGGTCTTCGCCGCAGCCGGGCAGACCTGCGTCGCCGGGTCGCGCTGCTTCGTCGAGGCCGCCATCTACGACCGCTTCGTCGAGGCGCTGGTCGCCCGCACCGGACGCATCACCGTCAACCACCCGATGGAGGAGAGCACCGACATCGGCCCGCTCGCCCTGTCGGCGCAGCTCGCCAAGGTCGAGGACTATGTCGCCTCGGGCCAGCGCGACGGCGCCCGGCTGGCCGCCGGCGGACGGCGGCCCCAGGCGGCGGGGCTGGAGAAGGGCTGGTACTTCGAGCCGACGGTGCTGGCCGATGCGCGCAACGACATGGGCTTCATGCAGGACGAGATCTTCGGTCCGGTCGTCGGCGTGGTGCCCTTCGCCTCGGAGGACGAGATGATCGCCATGGCGAACGACACCCGCTATGGCCTCGCGTCGGGCATCTGGACCAGCGACATCGACCGCGCCATGCGCTTCGCCACCCGGATCGACGCCGGCACCGTCTGGATCAACACCTACCGCGCCGCCGCCTACATGTCGTCGAACGGCGGCTTCAAGCAGAGCGGCTACGGCCGGCGCGGCGGCTTCGACGTGATGCGCGAGTTCTCGCGGTCGAAGAACGTCGTCATCGATTACTCCGGCGCCATGCAGGACCCCTTCGTCATCCGGCTGCGCTGATCCGCCCCGACCGGGCTTCTCCTCCCCCGAAAAAAGGACAAGGACATGAAGTTCGCCGTCGCGCTTTCCATGGAGCGCTTCTCACCGGACACGCCGATGAGCGACGTGACCAGCACCATGCTGGAACTGGTGAAGATGGCCGACCAGGGCGGTTTCGAGACCCTGTGGACCGCCGAGCACCACACCATCGAGTGCACGATCTCCCCCAACCCCTTCACCATCCTGACCTGGCTCGGCCAGCACACCGAGCGCATCCGGCTCGGCACCGCCACCATCGTCGCCCCCTACTGGAGCCCGATCCGGCTGGCCGGCGAAGCGGCGCTGTGCGACCACCTGACCGGCGGCCGGCTGGAGTTCGGCATCGCCCGCGGCGCCTACCAGTACGAGTTCGACCGCATGGCCGGCGGCATGCCCCAGCAGGAGGGCGTCGCCTACATGAAGGAGCTGGTGCCGGCGGTGCAGAAGCTGTGGGCCGGCGATTACGCCCATGACGGCCATTACTGGAAGTTCCCGCTGGCGACCTCGGTGCCCAAGCCGTTGCAGGCGCCGCACCCGCGCATCTGGGTGGCGGCCCGCGACCCCGGCACCTTCGACTGGGCCGTCGGCATCGGCGCCAGCATCCTGTCGACGCCGCTGGCCGCCCCGGCGGCCGAGATCGCCGTGCTGGGCGAGAAGTTCCGCAAGGCGGTGGCCGACCATCCGGAGGTGCCGCGCCCGCGCTTCATGATGCAGCGCCGCACCTGCTGCTATGAGCGGCCGGAGGAGGCCGAGCTGGCGGTGCGGCACAGCATCGACTACGGCCGCAGCTTCGAGAATCTGTTCCAGAACATCGGGACGGTGACCAACGGCTTCCCGACCGCGGTGTCCTACGAAAGCGTCGCCGGCCGCGACAACTACAAGCCGGAGAACGTCCTGAAGAACCTGATGTTCGGCACGCCGGACGAGGTGATCGAAAAGCTGCTGGACTATGAGGCGGCCGGCGTCGACCAGTTCTCGCTCGGCCTGTCCTTCAACCTGCCGGTGGAACTCCAGCGCAAGACGCTCGACCTGTTCACCCGTGAGGTGCTGCCGGTCTTCGCCGCGCGCGAGCGCGACCGCCGGTTCGAGGAAGAGCGCCGCCTTGCTGCCGTGCCGCCTCGCATGGCCGCGGCGGGGCGCTGACCATGGCCGACTCCCGTCATTTCACGGTCGGGCCGGTGACGCTGAACTACCGGCTCGACGGCCGGGGGCCGGAGCCGCTGGTCTGCATCCATGGCGTCGGCTCCTACCTGGAGGCCTGGAGCGGTGTGGTTGAGCGGCTCGCCGACCGCTTCACCATCCTGACCTTCGACCTGCGCGGCCATGGCGGCTCCACAAGGATCAAGGGCCGCTACGAGATCGACGATTTCGTCGGCGAGACGCTGGCGCTGGCCGACCATGCCGGCTTCGGCCGCTTCAACCTGGCGGGATTCTCGCTGGGCGGGCTGATCGCCCAGCGCCTGACCCTGACCCATCCGGAGCGCGTCAAGCGGCTGGTGCTGCTGTCCACCGTCGCCGGCCGCAATCCGGAGGAGCGCCGGCGGGTGCTCGACCGTCTGGCGGCCCTGCAGGCCGGACAGCCGGGCTCGCATTACGACGCCTCGCTGTCGCGCTGGCTGACCGAGGAGTTCCAGGAGCGGAACCCGGAGCTGATCCGGGGCCTGCGCGAACGCAACGCCGGGAACGACCCCGACTGCTACGCCGCCGCCTACCGCGTCCTGGCGGAAACCGATTTCGGCGGTTTCCTCGACCAGATCCGCTGCCCGACCCTGATCGCGACCGGGGAGGAGGACATCGGCTCCAACCCGCGCATGGCGCGCACCATGCACGACAGCATCCCCGGTTCGGCTCTGCACATCCTGCCGGGCCTGCGCCATTCGATCCTGATCGAGGCGCCGGACGCTGTGGCGGGGCTGATGGGGCGCTTCCTGACATCCGCCGAGCAGCCGAAGGAGGGCGCAAGCCATGGATGAACCCCTGCAACGGGCGGGCGAGCGCGTCCGGCGCGACGTGCTCGGCGACGCCTATGTCGACCGCGCGATGGCGGCGGCCGACGACTTCTCCCGGCCCTTCCAGCAGATGGTCAACGAATATTGCTGGGGGCAGTGCTGGGCCGACGACGCGCTCGACCGCCGCCAGCGCAGCCTGCTCAACCTCGGCATGATCGCGGCGCTGGGCCGCATGCACGAGTTCGAGCTGCACCTGCGCGGCGCCATCCGCAACGGCCTCTCCGATGCCGAGTTGCAGGCGGCGCTGATCCAGATCGCGGTCTATTGCGGCATTCCCGCCGGCGTCGAATGCTTCCGCATCGCCCGCAAAATCCGCCAGGAGATCGCCGGGGACGGCACGGGAGGCACGCCATGATCGTCGAGGAACGCATCTACCGCATCCGCTCCGGCAAGCTGCGCGAGTATCTGGCGCTGGTGCAGAGCGAAGGGCTGGCGATCCAGCAGCCGATCCTCGGCAATCTGATCGGTTACTTCGTCAGCGAGATCGGCCCGCTCAACCATGTCGTCCACATGTGGGGTTATGCCGATTTCGAGGACCGCACCGCCCGCCGCCAGCAGCTCTCCGAGGATCCGCGCTGGCAGGCCTTCATCCCGAAGCTGGCGGCGCTGATCGAGACGGCGGAAAACCGCATCCTGCTGCCGACCGCCTTCTCGCCCCTGAAGTGACGAGCCGGCGGCGTCATGCTCCGATTCGCAGGAACGATAGGGCCACTTTTCCTTTGTTTCGCAGGAAGACAGGAAGACGCGCAAGTCTTCCTAATGGGCACAAGTAAAAATCTTAAAGACAGGGAAAGCCCACCGAACACAACGATGGGAGACGGTTGTGACAGAACGACTGAGGGTAGAGAATCTCTATAAAGTTTTCTCCAAATCTCCCGATCCGGCTCTGCGGATGTTGGCCGCAGGTGCAAAAAAAGCCGATGTTCTGGCAAAAACCGGAATGGTTGTAGGGTTGAACGACGTTTCTCTGTCAGTTCCGAGCGGTGCCATCTATATGGTGATGGGCCTGTCGGGATCGGGAAAGTCCACCCTGGCCCGCTGCATCAACCGGCTGAACGAGCCGAGCGCCGGCCGCATCCTGCTGGATGGCCGCGACATCGTCGCCGCCGGCGAGGCGGAACTGCGCGACATCCGCCGCAAGCGCATCTCCATGGTGTTCCAGCATTTCGCCCTGCTGCCCAACCGCACCGTCGCCGAGAACACCGAATTCGGCCTGAAGCTCCAGGGGGTCTCCCCCCAGGCCCGGCGGCGCCGGGCGGAGGAGGTTCTGTCGATCGTCGGGCTGGCGCGCTGGGGCAACCACTACCCCCACGAGCTGAGCGGCGGCATGCGCCAGCGGGTCGGGCTCGCCCGCGCGCTCGCCACCGATGCCGACGTGCTGATCATGGACGAGGCGTTCAGCGCGCTCGACCCGCTGATCCGCACCGAGATGCAGGACGAACTGCTGCGCCTCCAACGCACGCTGAAGAAGACCATCCTGTTCATCACCCACGATTTCCAGGAGGCGCTGAAGCTCGGCACGCGGATCGCCATCATGGCCGACGGCGAGCTGGTCCGCGAGGGCACGCCCCAGCAGATCGTGCTGGAGCCGGGCAGCGACTATGTCGCCGCCTTCACCCGCGAGGTCGACCGCTCGCGCCTGTTCGACGCCCGTTGGGCGATGACCCCGGTGCAACCCGTCCCGCTGGCCGCCGGCTTGTGCCTCGCCGAGACGGGCGACGGCGGCGGGCTGGTGCTCGACGACGGCGGCCATGTCGTCGGCGCGCTCGACGCCGACACGCTGCGGGGCCTGCGTGATACCACGGGCCTCGGGAATAGCGGCCTTGGGACCGGCGGTTTGAGCGCCCTGCGCAAGGACTTCGTCACGGTGCGCGAGTGCGACAGCCTTCTCGACGCCGCCCGCGCCCACCGGGCCGGACGGCCGATGGCGGTGGTCGACGAGGACGGCCGGCTGACCGGCACGCTCGCCGCCGACCGCATCCTGGCGGGCATCGCCTCCGCCCCCTCTCACCCGGCGGGAGGCCTGCATGCTTGACGCGAACGACCTCAACGTCTTCCCGGTCGACGCCTGGATCCAGGACGGCGTCGCGTGGATCGCGCTGAACCTGCGCCCGCTCTTCCTCGCCATCAAATGGCCGGTCGAGTATGTGCTGAACCTCAACATCTTCCTGCTCCAGGAAATCCCCTTCCTCGCCATCGTGGCGGTGTCGGTGCTGCTGGCCTGGCGGCTGGCCAGCCTGGGGGTCGCCTGCTTCAGCGCCGTCGCCCTGATCGCCATCGCGGCGCTGGGCGTCTGGTCGGAGGCGATGACCACCCTGTCGCTGATCACCACCGCCATCGTCATCTGCGCCGCCGTCGGCATTCCGATCGGCATCGGCTGCGCCCGCAGCGACCGGATGTGGGGCGTGGTCCGCCCGATCCTCGACATCATGCAGACCACCCCGACCTTCGTGTATCTGGTGCCGGTGGTGATGCTGTTCGGCGTCGGCACGGTGCCGGGCGAGGTGGCGGTGGTGACGGCGGCGGCCCCGCCGCTGATCCGCTTCACCAACCTCGGCATCCGCATGGTCGAGACCGAGATGGTCGAGGCCGGCCTCGCCTTCGGCGCCACCAGGCGCCAGCTGCTGTGGGAGGTTCAGCTTCCGCTGGCCGTGCCGACCATCCTCGGCGGCCTGAACCAGACGGTGCTGACCGCAATGGTGATGTCGGTGGTCGTCGCCATGATCGGGGCGGAAGGTCTCGGGCTGGTGGTGCTCCAGGGCCTCGGGCGGCTCGACGTCGGCCGCGCCGCGGTGGGCGGCATCGCCATCGTGCTGCTGGCGATGATGCTCGACCGCATCACCCAGAAGCTGGCCCAGCCCGGCGGTCCCGGCGGTCGTCCGTTGCTCCGCAGCCTGCGCGCCCTCGTCCGCTCCAGCCGTCCGGCCACCTCCAAGCCGGCGATCTCCAGTCCGGACCAGTGATCCCCCCCCAGATTGCAAGCCCCAAACCGCAAGGCCCGGACCGCAAGCCCCGCTCCCCCCGCATCCCGTTCCGACCCCGATTGAGGAAACCGCCATGCCCTTCTTCACAAAGTCGGTCGCAAAGTCCCTCTCCGTCGCCGCCTTCCTCGCCGCGGCCTGCGTGCAGCCGTCCCTGGCCGCCGACCAGCCCGGCAAGGGCAAGACCATCCGCTACGCCCAGTCGGACAGCCTCGGCGCCAACTACGTCACCGCCCAGATCGTCACCGCCGCCTTCAAGGAACTCGGCTATTCGGTCAAGCTCAGCACGCTGAGCACCACCCTGTTCTTCCAGGCGGCGGCGCAGGGCGATCTCGACATCGCCACCGACATCAACTTCCCGCAGCGCGAGCCCGCCTTCCGCAAGGTGGAGCAGCAGGCGACCATCGTCGGCGGCGGCCTGATCAAGGAGGGCGGGGTCAACGGCTACCTGATCGACAAGAAGACGGCCGACGCCCACCACATCACCTCGCTGGAGCAGATGAAGGATCCGAAGATCGCCGCGCTGTTCGGCAAGGGCGGCAAGGCGGATCTGGTCAACTGCGACCCCGGCTGGAGCTGCGGCGACGTGGTCGACTTCCAGCTCGACAAGTTCGGCCTGAAGGACACGGTGACCTCGGTGCGCGGCAAGTACGAACCGCTGATGGTGGAGGCGGTCGCCCGCGTCCGCCGCGGCGAGCCCGCCTTCTTCTACGCCTGGAGCCCGTCCTGGGTCACCAACACGCTGGTCCCCGGCAAGGATGTGGTCTGGCTGCCCACCCCGTTCGACGCCCTGCCCCCGTCGGTGCCCAACAAGGGCACGGCCCTGGTCAGCGGCGTGTCGGGCTGCGCCGGCGGCGCCGATCCCTGCCGGATGGCCATGGCCTCCTGGAACTGGAACACCGTCGCCAACCGGGACTTCATCGCCGCCAACCCGGCGGTGAAGGCGCTGGTCGAGAACATCGGCTTCCCGCTGCAGATGTGGGCCGCCTGGGAGCGCAGCATCAGCGAGAAGGGCGCCAGCGAAAGCCACATCCGCGCGCTCGCCCAGGAGTGGCTCGCCGCCAACAAGCCGACCTTCGAGCAATGGGTCGCCAGCGCCAGGGCGGCGAGCTGACCCGACATCCAACGCTCCCCAGTTTCCACCCCCGAAGCCGCCGGCCCCCCGGTCCGGCCGGCTCCGGGACCGGACATCAGAGAATCGGACAGGACATGATGGACATCGGACTGCGCAAGATCTCCACCTTCATCGAGGAGACCATCGTCGAGGGCGGCAAGCCGGCCGAACGGCCGATCACCTCGGTCGTCGTCGCCGCCGTGCTGCGCAACCCCTGGGCCGGCCAGGGTTTCGTCGAGAATCTGCGGCCGGAGATCCTGCGGGTGGCCCCGGCGCTGGGGGCCGAGATGACGCGTCGCCTGGTCGCCCTGATGCCGGCCGCGCGCATCGAGGCCTATGGCAAGGCCGCCTCGGTCGGCGTCAACGGCGAGATCGAGCACGCCTCCGCCCTGATCCACACGCTGCGCTTCGGCAACATGTTCCGCGAAGCGGCACAGGGCACCACCTTCCTCAGCTTCACCAACACCCGCAACGCTCCCGGAGCCCTGCTCGCCCTGCCGATGATCCACAAGACGGAGACCGGCAAACGGGCGCATTTCCTGACCGCCAATTTCCAGGTTCCCGACTCCCCCGGCCCCGACGAGCTGCTGGTCGCCATCGGCGCGTCGGACGGCAGCCGCGCCCATCCGCGCATCGGCGACCGCTTCCTCGACATGGAGGAGATGGAAGCGGAAAAGGCCGGCGCCCGTTGAGGCTCCAGCGCACCCGCTCCCGCCCACGCCCGGCTTTTCGAACGGATCGAGGCTATACCGACATGCCGCTGCAACGCAGCCCGATGACGCTGCTGTTCTGTTCGGGCATCGACAATGCCGGCCTGTGGCGGGAGGCCCTGCACCGCCGCCTTCCCGACGTGACGCTGCGGGTCTGGCCGGAAATCGGCGACCCGGACGACATCGACATGGCGCTGGTGTGGCAACCGCCGCCCGGCATCTTCGCCGGACTGGTCAACCTGCGGCTGGTAATGTCGCTCGGCGCCGGTGTCGAGACGCTGCTGGCCGACCCGTCGCTTCCCGACGTGCCGCTCGTCCGCATGGTGGCGGACAGCCTGAGCGACGACATGGCCGGCTTCGTCGCCCTCCAGGTGCTGCGCTGGCATCGCCATTCCGGCGAATTCGACGCCGCGCAGGCGGCTGGGGTCTGGCGGTGGCTGCCCTACCGGCCGGCCCGCGAGGTCACGATCGGGCGGCTCGGGCTCGGGGAGCTGGGACGTGCCGCCGCCGTCGTGCTGGAGGCGCTGGGATACCGCGTCGTCGGCTGGAGCCGGTCGCCGAAGCGGCTGGACGGCGTGGAGTGCTTCGCCGGCCCCGACGGGCTGGAGGCGATGCTGCCGCGGTGCGACCAGCTGGTCTGCCTGCTGCCGCTGACCGCCGACACCCGCGGCATCCTGAACCGGCGCCTGTTCGCCCGCCTGCCGGCCGGGGCCGTGCTGGTCAATGCCGGGCGCGGCGACCATCTGGTCGAGGCGGACCTGCTCGACGCCCTCGATTGCGGCCGGCTGGGCGGCGCCAGCCTGGACGTGTTCAGCGAGGAGCCGCTGCCGGCCGGCCATCCCTTCTGGCGGCATCCGCGCATCCGCGTCTCCCCCCACAGCGCCGCCGCCACCCACCCGGCGCAGGCGGTGGAACAGGTGGTGGCGACCCTGGCGGCCTTCCGCAACGGGCGGCCGCTGGCCAACCGGGTCGACCGGGGGCGCGGCTATTGATGATGCCGCCGCTGCTGCCGGTGATGGCGGCCGCCGTCCTGATGCAGGCCGGCAACGGGCTGCTCCAGGCCCTGCTGCCGCTGCGCATGCAGGCGCAGGGCCTGTCGGCGGCCGACATCGGCATGGTGGCGTCCGCCTACGGCGTCGGCTTCGCCGCCGGCTGTCTGGCGGCTCCGAGAGTCGTCCGCCGGCTCGGCTTCGTCCGCGCCTATGCCGGGCTGGCGGCGCTGATGGCAATCCTCGCGCTCGCCCTGCCGCTGGCCGGCGGCAGCGCCGGCTGGGTCCTGCTGCGCGCGCTGACCGGCGTCGGCTTTGCCGGGCTGTTCACGGTGATCGAGGGGTGGATCGGCGCCGGAGCGCAGGACGGCAACCGCGGGCGGATCCTGGCGGTCTACATGGTCACCACCAAGCTGGCGCTGATGGCCGGTCCCCTCCTGCTCGACCCCGGCGGCGACCAGCCCTTCCGGCTGCTGATCCTGCTGATCCTGCTGTCGGTGCTGCCGGTCGCTGTCACCCGTCCGGTCCGTCCGGCCCTGCCGACCGCCGTCTCGCTCGACCTTAGCGGGCTGTTCAGGCTGGCGCCGTCGGCCCTGGTCGGCTGTTTCGCGGTCGGCGTGGTGACCGGCTCGATGATCGCGTTCGCCCCGCTGTATGGCTTGCGCATCGGCCTGTCGGAACCGGCTGCCGCCGCCCTGCTCGTCGCCCTCCAGGGCGGCAGCCTTCTCGCCCAATGGCCGCTCGGCGCGCTGTCGGACCGGCGGGACCGCCGCGTCGTGATCGCCGCAGTGGCCGCGACCGGCGCCGTCCTGTCCGCCGGGCTAGCGCTGCTGCCGGCCGGCAGCCCGGCCTGGCTGGTGTGGGCGGGGTTCGCGCTGTGGGGCAGCCAGGTCCTGTGCATCTACGCCCTGTGCGTCGCCCACGCCTGCGACGTGGTGCCGCCGGGCCGCATCGTCCCCACGGTCAGCGGCCTGCTGGTGGTCTGGGCCGCCGGGGCGATGGTCGGTCCGGTGCCGGGCGCCCTGCTGATGGACAGGCTCGGCCCGTCGGGACTGTTCGTCTACGCCGCCGCCGGCTGCACCGCGCTGGCCGCCTTCGTCCTGATCCGCCGCGCCGTGCGGGAGCGGGAGCGGGCGCCCGGCCCGCCGGCCTTCCGCCCGCTGCCGCCCGACAGCCTGACGGGAGCGGCGATCTCCGGCCCCCGGACGACCCTTGAGTCCTCCGGCATCGAGCCCTCTGGCACCCCGCCTGCCGGCATCGGGCCGCCGGAAGGGCGCTGACGTTCCGCTTTTTCCGAGTGCCGTCATCGGGTTAGAGTCGGTCGAAACCGGGCCTTTAGCCCATCCGTTCGCCGGAGGAACAGTGGTCGAGACGTCGCGCATCCAGTCGCTGCGCGTGGTGGCGAGCCTGATCAATTCGGGCGGGGATCTGGCGACGGTGCTCCAGCGCCTGGTCCTGGCCGCCTGCCGCCATGCCAACTGGTCGATGGGGTCGATCATGGCGGTCGATGTCGAGCATGGCTACGCCCTGGTCGTCGTCCGCCACGACCCGACGCTGATCCAGCGCCCGCTTCCCGACCGCTGGGAGCTGGCGACCAGCCCGTCCCTGGTCGCCCTGCGGCGGAACGAGCCGATCTTCATCCCCGACGCCCGGGTATCGGAGGAGTTCCCCGGCTATCGCCGGGAGGCCTTCGAGCGCGACTATCACAGCGTGCTGGTCATGCCGATGAACTGCACCGACGACAGCGGCCGGCCTCTGGTGCTGAGCGTCGTGTCCCGCGGCATCATCGAGGTGAGCGAGGAGGATCTGGCCTTCATCGGCATGATCGTCCAGCTCGGCGAGATCGCGGTGGAGCGCCAGCACCGGCTGCGTGCCGAGACCCTGGCCGCCGAACGCCTGCAACGGGCGCTGGAAGTGAACACCTCGCTGCTGCGCCAGGCGCTGGAGGACGGGGCGATGGCCACCCTTCTGCCCCGCATCCGCGACCTGCTGCCCTACTCCATCGTCATCGTCGACTTCACCGCCAACCTCGTCACCGCCGACCGGGCGCCCAGCGGCAGCGACATCGGCGACGCCGACTGGCAGGCGGCGGTCGCGGCCGACCTCGGTCCTTCGATCATGAAGGCGGCGCGCGATGCCATCGACCATCCCGTTGCCACCGGGGTCGCCGCCACCGGGGCGACCCTGTTCTGGGAGGTCAACGGCAAACGCATCCGCACGGCGCCGCGCATCGACCCGCTGACCGCCGACGGCGAGGTGGTCGGGGTGCTGATGATCTTTCCGGGACCGCAGCCCTACGGCCAGGCCGATCAGCTCCTGCTCGACGGCATCAAGCACGCCCTCGGCATCCAGATGCTGCGCAACGTCATCCGCTTCCGCTACGAGAACCGGACATTGACCGAGCTTTTCCTGGAACTGGTGGAGCGGCGATGGCGGGATCCCCTCGACATCGGACAGCGCGCGCTGCGGCTCGGCCTCAACCTCGATCTGCCGGCCCAGATGATCCTGGTCGGATTGCCCGGCCGCAGTCCGCGGGCAGTGAGCGCCGCGGCCGACCTCCGGCTTCCGGTCCAGCGGCTGCTGTCGCTGCACGGGATCGCCGGCACGCTCGTCACCGTTCCGGCCGGACTGGTCTGCCTCATTCCCGCCGTCGACGAGCGGAGCCATGGGCCGGTCAAGCGGCTGATGGCGCAGATCGCGCGGTCCGTCGCCGACATCCTGCATGCCGAGCCGTTCGTCGTGCTGACGAGCCGCTGCATGGCCCCGCCGGACTATGCGGAGGCGTGGGACCGGTCCTGGCGGATGATCCGGATCGCCGAGGAGTTCGGCCGCCCCGGCGTCCTCGATGCCCGGCAGTTCGGCCCGCTGCCCATGCTGCTGGCCGCCGCCAACACCCACGAGGTGCGCGGCTATGTCGCCGACAGCATCGGCGCCCTCATCGAGTACGACCGTCAGCACGGGACGCCCTATCTGGAGACGCTGTCCGCCTATCTGAAGACGGGGTGCCGCACCAAGGCCTGCTCCGACCAGCTTGGCGTGCACGTCACCACCCTGCGCTATCGGCTGACACGCATCGAAGAGCTGTTCGGCATCGATGTCGAAAGCCCGGATCGCCGCTTCTCGGTTGAACTCGCCATTCACCTGAGCGGGGTCATCGACCGGTCCCCCTGATCTCGAGAGGGCTCCGCCGGCTCCCGCACCGGTCCTGCGGCGCTATGGCGGCGTCACCTCGATCCGGATGGAGCTGAAATAGGAGGCGAGATCGTCGATGTCCGCCTCGCTCAGCGACGGCGCGACCACCGACATCATCTCGTTCCTGCGGGCCCCCGTCTTGTAATCGGTGAGCGCTTTGCGGAGGTAGATTTCCGGCTGCCCGGCCAGATTGGGCGCTTCCGGAATCCTGGAGAGCCCGTCCAGCCCGTGGCAGGTCTGGCACTGGATGGCCTTCTTTCTTCCCGCCCCTGGATCTCCCGCATGGGCGCCGGCCGCATAGACGGCCAGTCCGAGCAGGATCGGCACGCTCCACCGGTATCGCATCCTCATCCTCCCGGCCAGCCGCCCCGCTCTTCATTGCCCATAGGAGATCCGGTAGACGGCTCCTGCGAAATCGTCCGACACCAGCAGCGAGCCGTCGGCCAGCACCGCCACATCGACCGGCCGCCCCAGATATTCGCCGTCCGAAGTGAGCCAGCCTTCGGCGAAGACCTCGGTCTTGTCCGCGGTGCCGTCCGGCTTGAGGGAGGTGAACATGATCCGCGCCCCGATGGGCTTGGTGCGGTTCCACGACCCGTGCTCGGCGACGAAGATGCCGCCGCGGTACTTCGCCGGGAACTGGCTGCCGCCGTAGAAGGTCATGCCGAGATCGGCCGCATGCGCATCGTATTCGACCTGCGGCGACACCGCGTCTCCCGGTGCCTGCTGATCCTTGTATTCGACGGTGCGGATCTTGCCGCCCCCATAATAAGGGAAGCCGAAGTTCAGGCCCGGCTTTTCCGCCCGGTTCAACTCGCCCGGCGGGACATCGTCGCCCATGCCGTCCACCTGGTTGTCCGTGAACCAGAGCGCCTTGTCCTTGGGGTTGAAGTCGATGCCGACGGAATTGCGCACCCCCCAGGCATAGACTTCGCGGTTCTTTCCGTCGCGGTCCATGCGGATGATGCCGCCGATCCCCCATTTCCTGTAGAGATCGAGCTTGTCGGATGCCGGCACGTTGAAGGGTTGCCCGAGCGCGATGTAGAGCTTGTCGTCCGGGCCCACCCGGCACACGCGGGCGGTGTGGTTGTAGCTTTCCTCCTCCTTCGGAATGAGTTCGCCGCCCTTGGCCACCTGGAAGGCGGCGACGTCGGCGCCCTCATAGAAGAACTCGGCCGCGGGAAAGGTGAGCACACGGTTCTGCTCCACGACGAACAGGAATCCGTCCTTCGAGAAGCAGACCCCGTTCGGCACCGAGAAATTGATCGTCGGCGCGAAGACCTTCACTTCGTCGGCGACGCGGTCCTTGTCCCGATCGGTGACCGCATAGACCTTGGTCTTGCGCGTCCCGACAAAGACAGCCACGCCCTGCGGCCCGACGGCCATGTGACGGGCGTCGGGCACGATGGCATAGAGCGCGATCTTGAAGCCCTGCGGCAGCTTGATCCGCGACAGGGTCTTGCCGATCGCCGCTGCCTTCGGACCGGATTGCGGAACGACCGGGATTTCGGCCACGTCGCCGGTGGTCTTGAATTGCTGCAACTTCTCGAGGTTGCCGGGCGGCTGCGGGTAGTCCTGGGCTCCGGCGGGCATCGTCAGGCATGCAACCGCCAGAAAAAGCGCGGTGTTCAGACCGGTCTTCATGATTCCTCCCATTGCATCGCTCTTTTGGTCGTCGCACGGGTTCTGGGCCCGTGTTCTAGGGCGTCGACTGGAACAAGGCGCCATCGGCCGGATGGACAAGGAACAGGTTCGGGTCCGGGGCAAACCAGCCGCAGGCGGGCGCCGGCATCGGTGCTTCTCCAGCGTAGTTGCGGGCGTGCCAGACAAACCACACCCTCGTGGAGGTAGGCCCGAGAAATTCGGGGTATCGCGAAACTCGCGCCGCCTGTGGGAACCTTGCGCCCTTGCCTCAATCGATCTTGCCCGGCTCGCCGTGGGTGAGGTGGAGCGTGAACCCGGCAGCGCCCGGAGCCTCGATGCCCGGGCGGAGCTGCATGGACGGGATCAGATAATCGCCGCCGTTCTGACGCCGGAAGGGGAGTGGCGGCGTCGTCGCGAGCGTCCGCATGCGCCTGCGCAGCCGCTCCGCGACCAGCTCGAAGCCAGCCTCGTCCAGGCGGTCGGCACGGTAGACCACGAACGGCGGAAGCACCTCGTAGCCCGGATAGTGGAGGATGCCGTGGTTGATCGGGAACAGCAGATCGTCCATCGGCCCGTTGATCCCACGCGGCGAATAATGGTCCTCCCAACCGCCTGCGGTTACGATCAGCATGGCGCGCTTACCGGCCAGGGCTCCTTCGCCATAGCGGTCGCCCCAGCGCCGGTCGCTGTGCTCACCGACACCATAGGCGAAGCCGTTGGCATAGACCCGGTCGACCCAGCCCTTGAGGATCGCCGGCATCGAGAACCACCAGAGCGGAAACTGAAGGATCAGCGTGTCCGCCCAGAGCAGCTTGTCGATCTCGGCCCTGACATCCGCGGTCAGCGCTGCGGCATCGAAGGCGCCGCGGGACGAGCCGGGCACCTTCAGCCGGTCCCCGGGCGGAAGCGTCGGGAAGTCGTCCCGGTCGATCTCCGATTTCCAACCCATGTCGTACAGGTTGGACACCCGCACCTCATGGCCCTGTGCTTCCAGGTCCTGGATGGCGACGTCGCGCAGCGACGCACTGAGCGAACGCGGTTCAGGGTGGGCGAAGACAATGAGGATTTTCATGGCCGGCTCCGGCTGGGTGATGCAACCAGCGAGCAGGTATCATGGGGAGCAGCGATCCGGTATATGGTGGGAATGGATAGGATTATGCCGGAAAGCGGATAAATTGGACATCACGCTCGAGCGTATGCGCACCTTCGTCCGCGTGGCCGAACGGGGAAGCCTGTCGGCGGTCGCCCGCGAACTGGGCGTCGGCCAGTCGACGGTGACGCGCCATCTGCGGGAACTCGAGACGGCCGTGGGCGTGCCGCTGCTGAGCCGGACGACGCGGCGGGTGACGGTGACGGACGAAGGCAGCCGGTTCCACGCACAGTGCGTGCAGATCCTGCGGCTGGTGGAGCTCGCGAGCGAGGAGGCGCGCAGCACCCGCGGCGCGCCGGCCGGGACGATCCGCATCTCCTGTACGGCGGCACTCGGTGTCCTGCATGTCAGCCGTCTGATCTTCGCCTTCCAGGATCTGTACCCGCACATCGCAATCGACCTCAGCCTCAGCGACGAGCGCATCGACCTCGTCCGCGACGGCGTCGACATTGCGCTTCGTCTCGGGCCGCTCACCGACAGCTCATTGAAGCTCAGGCCGTTGGGCCAATCGAGGCGCCTGCTCGTGGCGGCACCGCAGTATCTCGCGGGAAGCGGGGTCCCGGCGCATCCGCGGGATCTGGCGCGGGATCTGGGCACGCACGAAGGCATCCGGATGTCGAACATCGCCGGGAGCGACCTTCTCGTTCTCGAAGGGCGGGGGGAGCGCCACGCACTGCCTTTCGGCGGACGGCTGCAGACGGATCATGGGCTCGCCGTGCGCGAGGCGCTCGCGGCCGGACGCGGCATCGCTCCCACCCATCTCTGGCTGGTCGAGGATCTTCTCGCGGAAGGACGGCTTACGCGGGTGCTGCCGGATTATGCGCCGCCCCCCGTGCCGCTCAACATGCTGATCGTGCCGGAACGTGCGGGCATCGCGCGCGTCCGGCTGCTGGTCGATTTTCTTGCCGAGCGGATCACGCAGATCGCCGGAATCGAAACGGGCACCGCCCGCGGTGGGAACCGCCTGGAATCGCATTAGAGCGCCTCGCTCCGTCCAAGGCCCCAGGCGGAAATGGCGCCACAGCATGGGCCAGCCGCGCAAGGCACAGCGGATGATGTTCCATGGCATCCGGCAGATGGGCATCACACGGTCAGACCGCGGGGTTTGTACTTGCAACCGGACTCATGGCGTCGGACGGCACCCATGCAGCGCGCCAAGTCACGCACATCGCGCTTGACTGTTTAACATGTTAATGTTTAACTCGTTAACAGCATCATACACCATCAATGAACAACGCGCCGACAAAAGGACGGGCGGACCCTTCGGGCCGCCCAGTCCCCCGCGCATCGGTGGAGGAAACCCCATGCTGAAAACGATCCGGCCGGCGGCGCTCGCCCTGGCCACGCTGCTGCCGCTTGCCGTCTCCAACCCCGCCGCCGCCGCGGACGGCGTCTCGCTGAAGATCACGCATTTCCTGCCGCCGGGCGCGCCGGCGCAGAAGCAGGTGATGGAGCCCTGGTGCAAGGCCCTGGGCGAGCAGTCGGGCGGACGCATCACCTGCCAGTTCTATCCGGCGATGCAGCTCGGCGGCACGCCGGCGCAGCTGGTCGATCTGGCGAAGAACGGCGTCGCCGACATCGTCTGGACCGCCCCCGGCTATTCGGCCGGCCGCTTCCCGATCGTCGAGACGATGGAACTGCCCTTCGTCGTGCGCGACGGCCTGTCGGGCAGCCGGGCGGCCTGGGACTTCTACCAGCGCCACGCGGTGGAGGAGTTCGCCGCCTACAAGGTGCTGGCGGTCCATGTCGACGGCGGCGTCGCCTTCCACACCGCCGGCAAGCCCATCGCCGCGGTGGACAGCCTGAAGGGGCAGAAGCTGCGCGCCTCCACCCGCATGGTCTCCAAGCTGTTGACCGCGCTGGGCGCCACCCCCGTCAACATGCCGCCCGCCCAGGTGACCGAAGCGATCTCCAAGGGGATCGTCGACGGCGCCATGGGTGCCTGGGAGGTGGTGACGCCGACCAAGCTGCAGGAAGTGACCAGGTTCCACACCCAGCCGCCGGCCGGCCAGCCCTATTACTCGACCACGGTCCTGGCGCTGCTGATGAACAGGGAGCGCTACCAGTCTCTGCCGGCCGACCTGAAGGCGGTGATCGACCGCAACAGCGGCCCGGCGCTGGTCGAAAGCTTCGGCCAGGTCTGGGACCGTGTGACCGCCGACACCCGCGCCCTGGTCGCCAGGGACGGCGGCACCATCCAGAACCAGGATCCCGCGGATTACGAGGCGATGCGCGCCGCCGCGGCGCCGGTCGAAGCCGAATGGCGCCAGGACATCGCCAAGCGCGGCATCGACGGCGCCGCCCTGGCGGCCGACGCCCGCGCGCTCGCCGCCCGCTGATCCTCTTCGCGGAGACCCTTCATCATGCATGAACCCATCGGAGGCCCGGATTTCCGGCCAAGGAGCGCGGGCGAGCGCGCCCTGCTGCTTGCGGCGAAAGGCTTCGCCCTGGCCGGCGGCGGCACCTTCATGACGCTGATCGGCATGTCGCTGCTGTCCATCTTCGGGCGCAAGCTGGCCAACCTGCCGGTCACCGGCGACGTGGAGCTGATGCAGGTCGGCACCGCCGTGGCCGCCTGCGCCTTCCTGCCGCTCTGCACCATCCTGGGCGAGAATCTGCGCGTCGATTTCTTCACCGAAACCGCCCCGGCCTGGATGCGCCGGCTGCTCGACGCGGTGGCCGACCTGCTGCTCGGCGCGCTGGCCCTGCTGCTGGTCTGGCGCACCGGCCTCCAGGTGATCGACATCCGCGAGGCGGGAGAGGTGACGCCGCTCCTGGGCCTGCCGGTCTGGATGCCGATGCTCGCCATGCTGCCCAGCCTCGTCCTGACGGCGCTGTGCGCGCTGAACCGCGGCTGGCGCGACCTGACATCCAACGAACGACAGACGGCCGGCACGGCGGAGGTGGCACGATGAGCGGGACCGCGATCGGGCTTGCCGGCTTCGCCGGGCTGATGGGCATGCTGGCGCTGCGCGTCCATATCGGCGTGGCGATGTTCATCGCCGGCGGCGCCATCTATCTGACCATCAACGACGGCCAGACCGCCGCCCTGCTGTTCACCCTCAACACCCTCGCCTTCGCCCGGCTGTCGAACTACGACCTGTCGGTCATCCCGCTGTTCCTGCTGATGGGCCAGTTCGCCACCCATGGCGGGCTGTCGAAGGCGCTGTTCCGCGCCGCCGGCGCCCTGATCGGCCATTGGCGCGGCGGTCTGGCGATGGCCTCCACCGCCGCCTGCGCCGCCTTCGGCGCCATCTGCGGATCGTCGCTGGCGACCGCGGCCACCATGGGCCAGGTGGCGCTGCCGGAATTGCAGGCGCGCGGCTATTCCGGGCGGCTGGCGACCGGAACGCTGGCGGCCAGCGGGACGCTGGGCATCCTGATCCCGCCCTCGGTGCCGCTGGTCGTCTATGCGGTGCTGACACAGGAATCCATCGGCAAGCTGTTCGTCGCCGCGGTGGTTCCCGGTGTCATCGCCGCGCTCGGCTATCTCGCGGTGATCGCGCTGATCGTGCGGCGCAACCCGGCCGCCGGCCCGGCCAGCGCCCCGCTGCCCTGGTCGGAGCGCCTGCGCGCTCAGCTCGGCGTGCTGCCGGTGCTGCTGGTCTTCCTGGTGGTGATCGTCGGCATCTATGACGGCTGGGCAAACCCGACGGAGGCCGCCTCCATCGGCGCCGCCGCCTGCGGCCTGATCGCGGTCGCCTCGGGCGGCATGCGCTGGCCGCAGCTGGTCGCCAGCATCTACGGCACCGCCCAGGCGACCGCCATGATCTTCGTCGTGCTGATCGGCGCCGACCTGCTGAACTCGGCGCTGGCGGTGTCGCAGATGCCGGTGGAGCTGGCCGCCTGGGTGCGCGACAGCGGCATGCCGCCGCTGCTGGTCCTGTTCAGCATCATCGGCATCTACATCCTGCTGGGATGCGTGATGGACTCGCTGGCGATGATCCTGCTGACCATCCCGATCTTCTACCCGGTGGTGATGGGCCTCGACTTCTTCGGCATGGACGCCACCGACAAGTCGGTCTGGTTCGGCATCCTGGCCCTGATGGTGGTGGAGATCGGCCTCGTCCATCCGCCGGTCGGCATGAACCTCTACGTCATCAACCGGCTGGCGCGCGGCGTGCCGATGCGCGAAACCGCCTGGGGCGTCATGCCCTTCCTGGCATCCGACCTGCTGCGCATCCTGCTGATCGTCTTCGTGCCGGGCATCTGCCTGTGGCTCGTCCATGCCTTCGGAGGCTGACACCATGCAAACCGTTTTGCCCGGTCTTGGGCAGGGAATGGCCCGGGGAATGGTCTACGGCGTGATCCTGAACGACCGTCCCACCCTGGACCGCCTCGGCCCGGCCCTGTCGCAGCCGCCCTACGGTGCACCGCCGAAGGCACCGGTCCTCTACATCAAGCCTTATAACACCCATGCCGGCAACGGCGCCGCGGTACGGCTGCCGCGCGGGGCGGAGCGGGTGGAGGTGGCGGCGACGCTGGGCCTCGTCATCGGCTGCGACGCCACCGCCCTGGACGAGGCCACGGCGATGGACGCGGTCGCCGGGCTGCGCCCGATCCTGGACGTCAGCCTGCCCAACCCGTCGGTCTACCGGCCGCCGGTGCGCGAACGCTGCTTCGACGGCTCCTGCCCGATGGGCGAGACGCTGCCCTATGCGGCGGTGGCGGGGCTGGAGGCGCTGACCCTGCGCACGCTCATCAACGGCACAATGGTGGCGGAACGCAGCCTGTCCGATCTGGTCCGCCCGCCGGCCCGGCTGCTGGCCGAGGTGACCGGCTTCATGACCCTGCGGGCCGGCGATATCCTGCATCTCGGCATCGCACTGAACGGGCCGCAGGCCGGGGCCGGCGACCGCGTCCGGCTGGAGATCGACGGCTTCGACCCGCTGGAGATCGCCATCGAAGACGCCGCGGCGGAAGGAGAAACGCCATGAAGCGCGCACGCATCCTGCTGGACGGCATGGTCCATGCGGCCGTCGGGGAACAGGGACGGCTGCGGCTGTCCGACGGCCGGCTGGTGGACCCCGAGGCGGTCACTTGGCTGCCGCCGGTGGAGCCGCGCACCATCTTCGCGCTCGGTCTCAACTATGCCGACCACGCGAAGGAACTGGCCTTCAAGGCGCCGGAAACGCCGCTGGTCTTCCTGAAGGGGCCGAACACCATCACCGGCCATCGCGCCAGCACCCGGCGCCCGGCCGGCGCCACCTTCATGCATTACGAATGCGAACTGGCGGTGGTGATCGGCCGCACCGCCCGCGACGTGCCGCGCGACCGCGCCTATGAGGTGGTGGCCGGCTACAGCGTCGCCAACGACTACGCCATCCGCGACTATTTGGAAAACTACTACCGCCCGAACCTGCGGGTGAAGAACCGTGACGGCTGCACGCCGCTCGGCCCCTGGCTGGTGGACGCGGCGGACGTGCCCGATCCGATGAATCTCACCCTGCGCACGTTGGTCAACGGCCGGGTGATGCAGGAAGGCAGCACGCGCGACATGATCTTCGACGTGCCGCACCTGATCGCGTACCTGTCGTCGATCATGACCCTGTCGCCGGGCGATGTCATCCTGACCGGAACCCCGGAAGGGCTGGCGAATGTCGGGCCGGGCGACATCGTCACGACCGAGATCGAAGGCGTCGGCAGTCTCGTCAACCACATCGTGGCCGACATCTGACAACCTGTCGGGCGGCCATCGCCAAGCCGGGCCGAACCGGCAGCATACCGGAGGAAAGCATGGGCAAACTCGCACTCGCCGCCAAGATCACCCACGTCCCGTCCATGTACCTGTCGGAGCTGGACGGCCCGCACAAGGGGTGCCGCGACGCCGCCATCGCCGGCCACCGGGAGATCGGCCGGCGTTGCCGCGACCTCGGCGTCGACACCATCGTGGTGTTCGACACCCACTGGCTGGTCAATTCCGGCTACCACATCAATTGCGCGGTCCGTTTCGAAGGCGTCTACACCAGCAACGAGCTGCCGCACTTCATCAGGAACCTGCCCTACGCCTATGACGGCAACCCGGCGCTCGGCCAGCTGCTGGCCCGCAGCGCGACGGCGGCCGGGGTCAACACCCGGGCGCATTCGGAAACCTCGCTGACGCTGGAATACGGCACGCTGGTGCCGATGCGCTACATGAACGAGGACCGCCGCTTCAAGGTGGTGTCGGTCTCCTCGCTCTGCACCGTCCACGACCTGAAGGACAGCGCCACACTGGGCCATGCCGTCCGCCGTGCCATCGAGGAGGAGTATGACGGCACCGTCGCCATCCTCGCCAGCGGCTCGCTGTCCCACCGCTTCGCCCAGAACGGCGTGTCGGAGCAATACCTGCACAAGATGTGGGACCCTTTCCTGGAGCAGGTCGACCTGCGCGTGGTCGATCTGTGGCAGCGCGGCGAGTGGGCGACATTCACCGCCATGCTGCCGATGTATGCCGAGAAATGCTGGGGCGAGGGCTACATGCACGACACTGCCATGCTGTTCGGCGCGCTGGGCTGGGACCGCTACGAGGGCAGCGTCGACATCGTCACGCCCTATTTCGCCTCCTCCGGCACCGGCCAGATCAATGCCGTCTTCTCGGTCTGAGGCGGGAGGGCCGACCATGCCGCATCTGACCGTCGAATACACCGGCAACCTCGGCGCCCAGGCCGACATCCCGGCGCTGCTGCGCAAGGCGAACGCCGTGCTGATCGCCCAGGGCGGCGTCTTTCCCACCGGCGGCATCCGCTCCCGCGCCATCCGGCTGGACGATTTCTGCGTGGCGGACGGGACGGCCGACGACGCCTTCGTCCACCTGACGCTGAAGATCGGCGCCGGCCGCAGTGCCGAGCAGAAGACGAAGACCGGCGACGCACTGTTCGCCATGGTCAAGGACCATTTCGCCGCGCTCTTCGCCAGCCGCTTCCTCGCCCTGTCGCTGGAAATCCAGGAATTCGGCGAGGCCGGCACCTGGAAGCACAACAACATCCACGGCCGCTACAAGGCCGCTTGAGACGAGGCTTTCCCATGCTCAGTCGTGACGCCGTCCGGGCCGCCGCCGCGCGCCTGCACGAGGCGGAGAAGACCCGCGTCCAGACCCGCCAGATCTCCCTCGACCACCCCGAGATCACCATCGAGGACGCCTATACCATCCAGCGCTGCTGGGTGGAGGCGAAGATCGCCGGGGGGCGCAAGGTCATCGGCCACAAGATCGGCCTGACCAGCCGGGCGATGCAGCAATCCTCGCAGATCGACGAGCCGGATTACGGCACCCTGCTGGACGACATGCTGTTCCCCGACGGCGGCGACATCGCCATCGACCGCTTCATCGCCCCGATGGTGGAGGTCGAGCTGGCCTTCATCCTGAAATCGCGGCTGGAAGGGCCGAACGTCACCCTGTTCGACGTGCTGTCGGCCACCGACTATGTCGTGCCGGCACTGGAGATCATCGACGCCCGCTGCCACCGCATCGACCCCGACAGCAAACGCCCGCGCAAGGTGATGGACACCATCTCCGACAATGCGGCGAATGCCGGCATCGTCATGGGCGGCCGGCCGATGCGGCCGCTGGACACCGACCTGCGCTGGGCCGCCGCCCTGCTCTACCGCAACGGCGTGATCGAGGAGACCGGCGTGGCCGCCGGCGTGCTGAACCACCCGGCCAACGGCATCTGCTGGCTCGCCCGCCGCTTCGCGCCGCATGGCGTTGCGCTGGAGCCGGGACAGGTCGTGCTCGCCGGGTCCTTCACCCGCCCGGTGCCGGTCAAGTCCGGCGACACGGTCCATGCCGATTACGGCCCCTTCGGCTCCATCGCGCTGCGCTTCGTGTAAAGATTCCAAGGAGGACATCGATGAAGACCCCGGAAAACACCTTCAAGCGGGCGCTGGCGGCGGGCCGGCCGCAGTTCGGGCTGTGGCTCGGGCTGGCCGACGCCTACTGCGCGGAGATCGCGGCCGGGGCCGGTTTCGACTGGCTGCTGATCGACGGCGAGCATGCCCCGAACGACCTGCGCGGCATCCTGGCCCAACTCCAGGCCATCGCCGCCTATCCCAGCCATCCCATCGTCCGCCCGGTGGCCGGCGACGCGGCGATCATCAAGCAGGTGCTGGACCTCGGCGCCCAGACCCTGCTGGTGCCGATGGTGGAGACGGCGGAGCAGGCGGCGGCGCTGGTCGCCGCCACCCGCTATCCGCCCGGCGGCATCCGCGGGGTGGGCAGCGCGCTCGCCCGCGCCTCGCGCTGGAACCGCATCGACGGCTATCTGGACGAGGCCGACGGCGAGATCTGCCTGCTGGTGCAGGTGGAATCCGCCCGCGGCCTGGACAATCTCGACGCCATCGCCGCGGTGGAGGGAGTGGACGGCGTCTTCTTCGGCCCGGCCGACCTGTCGGCGTCGCTGGGCCTGCGCGGCCAGCCCGGACATCCGACCGTGCGCGCGGCCATCGAGGACGGCATCGGACGGACCCGCAAGGCGGGCAAGGCCGCCGGCGTGCTGGCGACCGACGAGACGCTGGCCCGCGCCTATCTGGCGGCCGGCGCCCTGTTCGTCGGGGTCGGGGTGGACACCACCCTGTTCGCCCGCGCCGCCGCCGACCTGGCCGCCCGCTTCCGCCAGCCGTCTCCCGGTCCGACGATTGCTCCGGCGACAACTTCTACGACGACGGCCGCTCCGGCGCCCGGCGGCTACTGACCGCCCCCTACTCTTCGTCGCCGTCGCCGCCGTCCGGGCCGCCCAGGCAATCGGCGAGTTCGTCGAGCAGCCCGTACAGCGTCGCCAGCCGGTCGGCGCCGAAGGCCGCGGTGATCTCGGCATAGCGCCGTTCGCTGTGGGGGGCGATCAGCGCGATCATGTCGCGGCCGGACGGCGTGATCGAGATCTGGGCCGCCCGCAAATCCTTGTCCTCGATCCCGCGCTGGATCAGCCCGCGCTTTTCCAACGTGCGCAGGATGCGCGACAGGCTGGGCATGCTGATGCTGCTGACCCGCGCCAGTTCACCGGCGCGGAACTCGTCCGCCGTGGTCAGGGCGCGCAGGACGCGCCACTGCTGTTCGGTCAGGTCATGTTCGTGCAGCAGAGGACGGAAGCGCGCCATCACCGCCTCGCGCGCCTTCAGCAGCGCCATCGGCAGGGACCGGCGGAAGGCCCGGATCTCGCCAGCGGACTGCCCGGTTACCTCTGTGGGTTTCGCCGCCGGTTCGATTGCCGCCGCTGCTTTTCTGGAAGGTCTGCCCAAGGCTCCGGCCTCATCTGGAAAGAGTCGACGCATGTCAGGAGGTTTCCCGCACCATAGCGCGGCGGCCCTGCGCAGGGAAAGCGCTTGACAGCACCGCAGCCCGATTTATATAACATGTTAAATATTAACCAATCAAGTTTTACTCCCGGCGTGCCGCCCGCTGCGCCCCCGGCCCGCCATATCCCGGCCAACCACAGCTCCGCCCAACAAGCGCCAACCAAAACCTGGAGTGAAACGCCATGGCATCCGTTTTCGAAACGAATCTCGCAACCGCGGAACGGCTCCTGACCCGGTTCCGGGATCGTCCGCTCGGCCATTTCATCGACGGGCGGGAGGTGCCCGGCCAGTCGGAGCGGCTGTTCGACAATCTGTCCCCCATCGACGGCGGAATCATCAACCGGGTCCATGCCGGCAACGCCGCCGACGTCGATGCCGCCGCGACCGCGGCGCAGCGCGCCTTCCCAGCCTGGGCCGCCCTGCCGGGCACCGAGCGCAAACGCATCCTGCACCGGGTCGCCGACGGCATCCTGGCACGGGCGGAGGAGATCGCCGTGCTGGAAAGCCTGGACAGCGGCCAGCCGATCCGTTTCATGAGCAAGGCCGCCGAACGCGCCGCGGAGAATTTCCGCTTCTTCGCCGACCGGGCGCCGGATGCCGCCAACGGCCTGTCGCTGCCGGCCAGGGACCATCTGAACTTCACCGTCCGGCAGGCGCTGGGACCGGTGGCGGTCATCACGCCCTGGAACACGCCCTTCATGCTGTCGACCTGGAAGATCGCCCCGGCGCTCGCCGCCGGCTGCACGGTGGTCCACAAGCCGGCGGAGTGGAGCCCGCTGACCGCCATGCTGCTGGCCGAGATCATGGCCGAAGCCGGCGTGCCGGCCGGCGTGGCCAATCTGGTCAACGGTCTGGGCGAGGAGGCCGGCAAGCTGCTGACCGAGCATCCAGCAATCAAGGCGGTGGCCTTCGTCGGTGAATCGACCACCGGCAGCCACATCATGGCCCAGGGCGCCCCGACGCTGAAGCGCGTGCATTTCGAGCTGGGCGGCAAGAACCCGGTTATCGTGTTCGACGACGCCGATCTGGACCGGGCGCTGGACGCCGTGGTGTTCATGATCTACAGCCTGAACGGCCAGCGCTGCACCTCGTCCTCGCGCCTGCTGGTGCAGAGCGGCATCCATGACGCCTTCGTCGAGCGGCTGGCGGAGCGCGTCGCCCGCATCCGCGTCGGCCACCCGCTGGATCCCGCCACCGAGGTCGGCCCGCTGGTGCACGAGCGCCATCTGAACAAGGTTCTGAGCTATTGCGCCATCGCGCAGGATGACGGCGCGACGGTCAAGGTCGGCGGCGTCCGCGCCGGAGAGCCCGGCACCGGCGGCAACTATGTCCGTCCGACGCTGTTCACCGGCGCGCACAACCGCATGCGCATCGCCCAGGAGGAAATCTTCGGGCCTGTCCTGACCGCCATTCCCTTCAACGACGAGGCGGAAGCGGTCGCGGTGGCCAACGACGTCGCCTATGGGCTGGCCGGCTATGTCTGGACCCGCGACGTCAGCCGGGCCAACCGCGTGGCGCTGAAGCTCGATGCCGGCATGGTGTGGATCAATTCGGAGAACAACCGCCACCTCCCCACCCCCTTCGGCGGCATGAAGGCCAGCGGCATCGGCCGTGACGGCGGCGACTACAGCTTCGATTTCTACATGGAGACGAAGAACATCTGCGTGGCGCTCGACACACACACGGTGCCGAAGCTCGGGGCCTGAGTCACCGCAGTTGTGAGATGGAGACCGGGCGATGCAGCGGACGATCCCTCCGCTGCATCGCCCTTGCGCGGTTCGGCGACGCAGGGGGTCAAGGCGCGGGAGTCACAACTGAAACAGCGTCGTCAGCGGCATGTGGGCGCGCACGATCGGCGACTTCAGCACGACATAGCTGAAATATTTGTCGATACCGATGTCCATGTCGGTCAGCTTTTCCATGATCTCCTGATATTCGCCGATGCCGGAGGTGACGAATTTCAGCATGTAGTCGTAGCCGCCGGAGACCAGATGGCATTCCAGAACCTGTTCGATTTTCTTGACGGCGGCCAGGAAGCGGGCGAAATCGACCTGCCGGTGGTTCTTCAGCGTCACCTCGGTGAAGACGGTCAGGGTCTGGCCCAGTTTGCTGACATTGATCTGCGCCGTGTAGCCTTCGATGTAGCCTTCCGCCTGGAGCTTCTTGACCCGCATCAGGCAGGGGCTGGGCGACAGATTCACCAGTTCGGCCAACTCGACGTTGGTGATCCGGCCGTTCTTCTGGAGCTGATGCAGAATCTTGATGTCGATGCGGTCCAGCTTCATGGGGAACCCATCCGGTTCGAGGGCGGGAGAGCCGATGTAACGGCAGCAGATAATTCTGCCGGGCATGCCGGGGAAGCTTAACACGCGCAGCCCGCCTGTCGACGGCCGAGTGGCTTTCTTTCGGCAGAACAAAGCATCGGGCTTCCCTTCATCGGCAGAAGATAATGCCGTTCAGTCGCCCAAAGCAGCGCCCGCCGATCCGCGCGCCATGGCTAGATGGTGTCACGCCGAAATCGGAGACCCGCGCCATGCCCGCCCCATTGCAAACCATCCCGTCCTCCCCGAGCCTGCCCGAACAGGCGGATGCCGTCGTGATCGGCGGCGGCATCGTCGGTGTCTGGGCGGCCTATTTCCTGGCCCGGCGCGGGCTGTCGGTGGCGCTGGTGGAAAAGGGACAGGTCGGGGCGGAGCAGTCCAGCCGCAACTGGGGCTGGTGCCGGCAGCAGAACCGCGACGCGCGCGAACTGCCGATGGCGACCAAAAGCCTGGATTTGTGGGAGCGTTTCGCCGCGGAGAGCGGCGAGGACACCGGTTTCTCCCGCTGCGGCCTGCTCTATCTCAGCAACGACGACGGGGAACTGGCGGGCTGGGCGCGCTGGCGCGATTTCGCCCGGACGGTCGGCGTCACCACCCACATGCTGTCCGCCGCCGAAGCCGCCGAGCGCGGCCGGGCGACCGGAAAGCCCTGGAAGGGCGGCGTCTTTTCACCGTCGGACGGCATCGCCGATCCGGCCCGCGCGGCCCCCGCGGTGGCAAAGGCGATCATGACGCTGGGCGGCACGGTGCATCAGGGCTGCGCCGCGCGCGGGTTGGAAACCGCCGGCGGACGGGTCTGCGGCGTCGTGACCGAGAAGGGAACGATCCGCACGACGCTGGCGGTTCTGGCGGGCGGAGCCTGGGCGTCCTCCTTCTGCCATCAGATGGGCGTGCGGTTCCCGCTGGCCTCGATCCGCTCGTCGATCCTGTCGGTCGGTCCCAGCCCGTCCGGCCTGCCGGACGCCCTGCACACCGCCGCCGTGTCGATCACCCGGCGCGGCGACGGCGGGCATACGCTGGCCATCAGCGGACGCGGACGCGTCGACCCGACGCTCCAGCAGATCCGCTTCGCGCCGCAATTCATGCCGATGTTCGCCCGGCGCTGGCGCAGCCTGATGCCCGGCGGGACGGAGGGGATGCGCTCCGGCCACGAGACTCTGCGGCGCTGGCGGCTCGACCGCCCGACGCCGATGGAGCGGGTGCGGGTTCTGGACCCCAGCCCGGACCGCAGCACCATCCGCCTCACCCACGAGCGGGCAACGGCGCTGCTGCCCGGCCTGAAGGGCGCGCCGATCACCGCCGCCTGGGCCGGCTACATCGACAGCACGCCCGACGGCGTTCCGGCCATCGGCGAGGTCGGCAGCCTGCCCGGCCTGATCCTGGCCGCCGGCTTCAGCGGCCATGGCTTCGGCATCGGCCCCGGCGCCGGGCACCTGATCGCCGACCTCATCACCGATCAGCCGCCGATTGTCGATCCCAAGCCCTATCACCCCGACCGCTTCGCCGGTTTTTCCGCCGGGAAAGTGGCCGATTTCTGACCGGCAGCGGAGCTGTCAGGAACGGCCCGGCTCAAGGGCGCGGGCGGCCTTGCGAATGCAGTCGCGCATCAGGGCGTGGCTGCCGGACAGCGGGCGCTCCTTGCTGGTCAGGATGGCGATGGGCATGCGGATCCCCGGCCTGAACGGCCGCTGGACGAGACCGGAAAACTGGGTCCAGGGCAGCAGCCCGTCCACCACCGCCACCCCGATCCCTTCGCGCACGAATGGCAGTGCGGTGATCGACAGGTCGATTTCCACCGCCGGGGCATAGACGCCGCCCTCGGCCTCCAGCGCCCCGGCCAGCAGCCGGCCGGGCAGCGTGTCGACGCGGTAGGAGATCAGCGTCTCCTCCGCCAGATCGGCGAAGCCCAGTTCGGCCCGTCCGGCCAGCCGGTGCCCCTCCGGCAACAGGCAGACCAGTTCGGCATGCCCAACGGTTTCGACATCGATGTCGTGATGGGGCATGTCATCCATCGCCACCCCCAGCAGAACGTCGCCGCTGCGCAGCATGTCGCGGATGTTGGCGATCGGCGCGACCAGGGACCGCACGACGATGTCGGGGTGCGCCTCACGGAATGCCGTCAACGCCTTGGGAACGATGGACATGGAGGGCGGAGCGGAGGCGGCGAGACGGACCAGACCGGTGCGGCCGTGACGCATGTCGACCGTTCGCCGGCGCAACGCCCCCAGTTCCGAGAAGATCCGCTCGGCCTCCGGATAAAGCTCGTTGGCCTCCTGGGTCGGCACCAGCCGCCCGCGCACCCGGTCGAACAGCTTGAACCCCAGCTGATCCTCGGCATGCAGCAGGATCTGGCTCAAGGCCGGCTGGGAAATGTTCAGCATCCCCGCCGCCCCGGTCACCGTTCCACAGCGCATCAGCATGCAGAAGACTTCCAACTGGCGGGCTTGCATTCACGATCCTGGGCTCTGTTCGCCGGCCGACTATAGCGATCAACGAGCCCGAGGGTCGAGCGGTAAGGGTGACGTGCCATCGAGGGCGGCGAGCGTGCCGCGGATTGCGGCGATGCGATCCTTCACGGTGGTTTGCGGCGGCCGCACCGCGACCTTGACGCCGTCATAGAGCAGGCCGCTGCCGGCGGCGGCGGCGAGCGTCGCCGCCACCTTGAGCCGGTCCATGACGGAATCGGGCATCTGCTCGCGGAGCGGCGGATGCACGTCGCTCCAGGCCATGCCGTAAGCGCCATCGCGATCCGTCGCACCGGAAAACATCACGCCGCGCAGCAAGCCGGCGGAGCGCAGGCGGTGCACATGCCGTTCGGGCGCCGCTCCGTCCCGCTCCTCGATTGCCGAGCGGCCCCAGTTCACCGCCATTCCCGTGGGCGTCGGCGACCTTGCCGCAGCAGCGGCTACGGCCTGGATCTCGATGTCGAGGGGAAGCAGGCCCTTCTGCCAGGGCAAGGTCGCGGTGCGGGCATCGCAATGTTCGAGAACGACGGCGACGCTGCCCCAGTCCCAGGACAGAATCTCGCACAGCGACCGCTCCAGTGCCTCTCCACCCAGCCCGGCATCGGCCTGCGCCAGCGTCGGAAACGACTGAAGCTCGACGGCGACGATGCGCTGCCCGCGCGTCAGATAATCCAGGGCGGCCTCGCGGGCCGACGCGACCAGTTGGATCGCCCGCTCACGTCCATCTGGGTCGGGAGAGGCCAAACCGACTGACGGAGCCTTGGCAGCCATCGTCGCCGCAGCCCCGATCAGGGTCAGCACATGCCCTCCCCGACCTCCCCGATTGTTGGGCCTATCGGACCCAAGCGCATCGGCCAGAAGCGGGGCATCCTGCTCCCAGCCGGGCGCGCCCCAGGAAATTTCCAGGCCGTCGACACCGGGAAGAGAGAGAACCTCTTCCAGAAACGCCCTGCGCTCATGAGCCTCATCCGGCTGGGCGGCATAGGCGCCGACGACGCGGAGGGGCTTGTCACGATGTTCGGTGGTCATGGCTGTCGCCCCTTCTCTCTCGCGGGCAGTTTTTTCGCGGGTGCGGGGGGCGCAACCCCGGATCGCGCCCCCCGCACCGGCCGTCGCAGGGTTCAGGCGCGGCTGGCGGTCAGGCACGGCCGGTGGAAGACCGGGCTTCGCCCCATTCGGCATCCGTCGGCGTGTTCAGGTCGCGATCGAGGGTTTCGGGGAGCGAGTAGGTGGCCAGGAACGACACCAGCATGGTGACGGCCATGTAGATCGCGACCGGAACCCAGGAATTGCCGTACCAGGCCAGCAGGGAGGCGCACAGCAGCGGGGCGATGCCGCCGCCGATGATCGACGAAAACTCCCGCCCCAGGGTCACGCCGGCATAGCGGTAGCGGCTGCCGAAGATCTCGGGGAAGAAGCTCATGTGCACGCCGGTCACGCCCTGGGCGGCGACCATGTAACCGAACACGATGATGGCGGTGATCAGGACCGGTGAGCCGGTGTTGAGGCCGGGGAAGACCAGGAACGGCGTGACGACGAGGATCCCGGTCAGCACCAGCGTCATCCGACGGCGTCCGAAACGGTCGGACAGGCTGCCCGTCAGGAAGGCGGCGAAGGACGCGGCGATGGCGGCGGCAAGCTGGACCGGCGGAACGAAGTGCGTGTCGACCCCCACCACATTGATCAGGTAGGAGATCATGAAGACCTGATAGGTGTAGGACTGGGTCGACACGCCCCAGTTCATCAGGATGACCTTGATGACGTTCTTCTTGCCATGCTTCGCGACGACGCGGAGCGGAGCCTGGTTGCGGACATCCACCTTCTTCTTCAGCTCGGTGAAGACGGGGCTTTCGGCGAGCTTCAGCCGGATGACGAAGGCGGCGATGGTGACGAGGATGCTGCTCCAGAAGATCGCGCGCCAGCCCCAGCTCATCAGCGCTTCGTTGGGAAGCTGCTGCACGCCGATCCAGGCGATGGCGCCCAGCGCGGTGCCAAAGGCCGCACCCACCATGATCAGCGACGACAGCCGTCCGCGCTGGCCCAGCGGGGCCGTTTCGGTCAGCAGCGTGGCGCCGCCCGACTGCTCGGCGCCCGCCCCGAAGCCCTGGAAGAAGCGGCAGAGGACCAGCAGCAGCGGCGCCCAGACGCCCGCCGTCTCATAGGTCGGCAGGCAGCCGATGGCGAAGGTCGCCCCGCCCATCAGGAACAGGGTGGTGACCAGCACCCATTTGCGGCCGAACTTCTCGCCGTAATGCGAGAAGAAGAGGCCGCCGAGCGGCCGTGCGAGGAAACCGATGGCATAGGCGCCGAAGGCGGCGATGATGCCGGCCGCCGGGGAGATCGTCGGGAAGAACAGCTTGCTGAAGATCAGGGCGGAGGCGGTGCCGTAGATCACGAAATCGTAGTTTTCGAGCATGGTGCCGATGAGGCCCGCCAGCGCGGCACGGCGCACATTTTTGGCGTCGGCAGGCACATCGGCGGGAGCGTCTGCCCGGGCGATCCGTTCGGTTTCCGCAATGGAGCTGGATATCTGAGACATGTCCTGCTTCCTTCATCAACCACCGCAGCGGTGGAGCAATGAGCGTGCGCGGCCTGAGCCGCGCGATGAGGGGCCGCGCGATGAGGGGCGCGATGGTGAGAGTGCCGGCGATGGACAAGCCGGCCGGTGCGGTGCCAGCGGTCGGGCCGGCGGCTGGCCCAACGTTGGAAGCGTCCGGGCTTGCCGCCGGGCAAGCCCGCGACGGTGTCAGCCGGCGTTCAGCGGGGGCTGACCAGATTGCGCAGCGGCTCTCCTGCCGCCAGCCGGGCAATGTTCGCGGCGACATCGCGCACGCGGCCCTGGAAGGTCTGGGTGGTGACGCCTGAGATGTGCGGCGTCATCAGAATGTTGTCGAGCGTGTCGAAGGGGAGCGCCGCCGGCTGGGCATGGGCGCCGCCGGTCGGGTACTGGTACCACACGTCGATGACGGCACCGCCGATGCGGCGTTCCTTCAATGCGTCGTAAAGCGCCTCGGGATCGACCAGCGGGCCGCGGCTGACATTGACCAGCAAGGCATCGGGCTTCATCGCCGCAAGCTGCGCCTTGCCGATGAGGTGGCGCGTCTCCGGCAGCAGCGGCAGGCACAGCACGACGATGTCGCTCTCGGCGAGCAGGCGGTCGAGACCGTCGGTGCCGGCGACCCAGTTCAACCCCTCCCCTTCGGCCCTGGCGGGCCGTGAGGTGACGGCGACGCCGGAGGCGCCGAACGCCCGCATCAGCCGCCAGACCTGCGATCCGATGTGGCCGTACCCGACGATGCCGACAGTGGCACCGGCCAGCGACCCCAATTGAGAGCGCTGCGATTCGTAGACGGAGGAATCCCAGTGCCCCCGGCGCAGTTCGCGGTCCTGCTGCAAAAGCTGGCGGCGCATGACGACGCTGGTCGCCGCCACATATTCGGCAATCGAGGATTCGTGGCAGAAGGTGTTGGCGCACAGCACGCCGTCGGGCAGCGCCTTGCCGTCGATACCGTCATAGCCGGCACCGCCGACATGGACCAGCCGCAGGCTGTCGGCGGCGGCCCCCATCGCGGCGGTGAAGCGCGGACCGACGAAGACATCGGCGCCCGGCAGGTCGGCGGCGACCGCCGCCTCATCGAAAGCGGGATGCCAGGACACGACGGTGCCCGCGGGAAGCTGCGCCTCCATCAAGGCGCGGTGGGGCAGGAAGTTGGCGTCGGCAATGACCACGCGGAGGGGGGACATGGGCGGAGCGGCGCCCCCGCCGGCCTGCGATTTCCCCTTGGGCATAGCACTCATGGTTTTCCCCCTCGATGGTGTTCCCGCCGGATTCCGCAGCGACGGGGCGCTGCGGCCAGCGGAATGGATTGATTGCCCGACCGGATCCGATGCCCTGTTCCGGTCCGCTCACGCTCCGGCCGGATGCTTCGTGCTTCTTATCGCGGGCGGCGGCGCAAGGCGCCCCATGCCGTCCCGAATCCCGAAGGCACCTGCCGGACCGGTCGCCGATAATTGGGCAATTGGTACACTGGTCTTCTATTCCAGTGGATAGTGCACCGGGCGAGGGCCTGTCAACTGCATAACGCTGGATGCACAAAATGTTTTGTCAACGTGCGACCGACGGTCGCAGGGCAGCGCCTTGACTTCCCGGGCCTTCATGGACCGGGCACCACGGCCCGACGGGGTTTTCCGCTTGGACGCCCACGCCCATCCCGTTGATAGGACGTCATATTTTTCCTGACACCCCCGGCATGCCGGCAATCGCCGCTGCCCTATGCCGACGACGCCTGCCGCAAGTCCGAACACGCCCGTGTTGACAAGTCTGCGCGACCGGCATAATCATCGAACCAGAAGACCAATTCGCATATTGGTCCATTTTACCGGATACGCGCCACCGCCACTGCCGGGCACCTTGGCAAAGCACGAGGCGTCCGCGGGCCGGACAATCGGACCGCATCCCCCACGGACACGAGGCGCGACGGCGCGCCGTTACCTTTCAGGAGAGACCAGATGCGCGGCTGTGTTCTGCATGGACAAAAGGACCTTCGCCTTGAAACGCTCGACGAACCGACCCTGAAGCCGGGAGAGGTCCGCGTCAGGATCGCCGCCGGCGGCATCTGCGGCTCGGATCTCCATTATTTCTTCGAAGGCCGTGTCGGCGATTTCAACGTCCGGGAGCCGATGGTCCTGGGCCACGAGATCAGCGGCGATGTCGTCGAGGTCGGCCCCGACGTCACCCGGACCAAAATCGGCGACCGCGTCGCCGTCAACCCCGGCAAGCCGTGCCGGACCTGCCCGCACTGCCTGGCCGGCCGGGAAAATCTCTGCGCCAACATGATCTTCTTCGGCAGCGCCTCGCGCTTCCCCCATGTCCAGGGCGCCTTCCGCGAAACGCTGGTGGTGCGCGACTTCCAGTGCTTCCCGGTGCCGGCCGACACGAAGCACACGAATCTGGTCTTCGCCGAGCCCTTCGCCGTCGCCCTCCATGCGGTGGCACAGGCCGGCAGCCTGCTTGGCCGGCGCGTGCTGATCACCGGCGCCGGGCCGATCGGCTGCCTGATCGCCGTCGCCGCGCGCCGGGCGGGGGCCGAACACATCACCATCACCGACCTGTCGGACAAGCCGCTGGAGATCGCCGCCCAAATCGGCGCCGATGAAACCGTCAACGTCCTTGCCGACAGCGAGACCCCCAACCGCTGGCAGGCCGACCGCGGCTGCTTCGACGTCTGCTTCGAAGCGTCGGGCAGCGCCAGGGCGGTGGAGACCTGCGTGCTGAGCACCCGCCCCGGCGGCGCCGTCGTCCAGGTCGGCATGCTGGCGCCCGGCCTCACCCCGATCCCGCTGAACCGGCTGCTCGCCAAGGAAGTGACGTTCAAAACCTCGTTCCGCTTCCACGAGGAATTCGCCTGGGCGGTGTCCGCCCTCACCACCGGCGGCGTCGACCTGTCGCCGCTGGCCACGGCGCAGTTCCCGTTCGAGGCGGCGGCCGACGCGTTCGCCGCGGCGCATGACCGCAACAGCAACATGAAGGTTCAGATCGTCTTCTGATCCGGCGGCGCCGTGCCGCGGCACGGCGCATCCCCGCCTTCGGCAGACCGCCTCCAGTGGGCCCCCCCGTCGGGCAGCCCACCCATCCCTTGCGAGCGCTCCATGAAAATCACGCAGCTGGAAACATTGAGGACGGACGAGTTCTCCAACGTCGTCTGGGTCCGCGTCCACACCGATGCCGGCATCGTCGGCCTCGGCGAGACCTTCTACGGCGCCGGCTCGGTCGAGGCGCACATCCATGACGTCCTGGCCGCCCGCCTGCTCGGCAAGGACCCGCTGCGCATCGAGGCCCATGCCCGCGAGCTGGTGAACCTGCCGATGGCGCAGTCCTCGACCGGCGCCGAATACCGCGCCGCATCGGCCATCGACCTCGCATTGTGGGACATTCTCGGCAAGGTCTGCGGCCAGCCGGTGCACCAGATGCTGGGCGGCCTCTGCCACGACCGGGTGCCGGTCTACAACACCTGCGCCGGCTACGGCTATGTGCGCTCCAACAAGATCAAGCCGGTCGACACCTGGAACCTGGGCTCCAGCGAGGGGCCGTACGAGGATCTGAACGGCTTCATGACCGATGCCGGCCGGCTGGCGGAAAGCCTGCTGGAACAGGGCATCACCGGCATGAAGATCTGGCCGTTCGATCCGGCCGCCATCGCCAACGACGGCCGTTTCATCACCGCCGAGCAGATGAAGCGCGCGGTCGAACCGTTCGAGAAGATCCGCAAGGTGGTCGGCGACCGCATGCAGATCATGGTCGAATTCCACTGCCTGTGGAACCTGCCGACCGTCAAGAAGATCGCCCGCGTCCTGGAGGACTACGATCCCACCTGGTACGAGGATCCGATCCGCATGAACTCGGTCAATGCGCTGACCGAGCTGGCCGCCTCGACCAGCGTGCCGATCTGCGCCTCGGAAACGCTGGGATCGCGCTTCCCCTACAAGGACATGCTGGAATCCGGCGCCATCGGCGTGGTGATGACCGATCTGGTGTGGACCGGCGGGCTGACCGAAGGCCGCAAGATCGCCGCGCTCGCCGACACCTACCATCGCCCCTACGCCCCGCACGACTGCACCGGCCCGGTCGCCTATGTCGCCGCGGTCCACTCCTCGCTGTCGAACCCGAACACGCTGATCCAGGAGTCGGTGCGGGCCTTCTACACCGGCTGGTACACCGAACTCGTCACCGAGGTGCCACGCATCGTCGACGGCCATGTCCTGCCGATGGAAGGGCCGGGGCTCGGCACCGAACTGCTGCCGGCCGTCTTCGAGCGTCCCGATCTGCGCGTTCGCCGCACAAGCCTCTAACCGGAAGACTCAACCATCATGACCACCATGTTCGATCTGAGCGGGAAGACCGCCCTTGTCACCGGATCGGCCCGCGGGCTGGGCAACGCCATCGCCGAAGGGCTGGCCGAGGCCGGTGCCGCGATCATCCTCAGCGACATCAACCCCAATTCCCTTGCCGATGCTGCCGCCAGGGCGCGCGACAAGGGTTATATCGTCCATGAGTCCGCCTTCGACGTGACGGACGAGGACGCCGTGGCGCAGGCCTTCGCCCAATTCGACAAGCAGGGCATTTCCGTCGATATCCTGGTCAACAACGCCGGCATCCAGATCCGCAGCCCGCTGGTCGATTTCCCGGTGGCGGACTTCCGCAAGGTCATCGACACCAACCTGACCAGCGCCTTCCTCGTCGGGCGCGAGGCCGGCCGCCGCATGGTCGCGCGGCGCGCAGGCAAGATCATCAACATCGGCTCGCTGACCAGCGAGCAGGCCCGCGTCACCGTGGCGCCCTATGCCGCCGCCAAGGGCGGCATCCGCCTGCTCACCAAATCGATGACCGCGGAATGGGCGGAGTTCAACGTCCAGATCAACGCCATCGGCCCGGGCTACATCGTCACCGAGATGAACAAGCCGCTGATCGAGAACGAGGAGTTCGATGGCTGGGTGAAGAAGCGCACGCCCGCCCGCCGCTGGGGCAACCCGGCGGATCTGGTCGGCACCGCGGTGTTCCTCGCCTCGCCGGCATCCGATTTCGTCAATGGACAGCTGATCTTCGTCGATGGCGGCATCATGGCCGTCTACTGATCCTCCGATCCTCCCCCGCCGGGTGGCGACGCCCGGCGGGGGCCTGCGATTGACTCGGCCGTCAAGGATGCCTAAACAACTGGAGTGATCATAAACCAGCGAACCAGTTCGGTGATCGGAGAGCGGCATGGATGATCCTGATTTCGACGTCTCCCGCCACTTTCAGAAGATCAAGATCCGGCGTCCGCCCGACATCATCATCGAGCAGATCAGCGACCTGATCGCCCGCCGGATCATCAAGGCCGGCCAGAAGCTGCCGGCCGAACGGGTGCTGGCGGAGCGCTTCGACGTCAGCCGCGGCACGGTCCGGGAGGCGTTGCGCCGCCTGGAGTTCTTCGGGATCGTCCGCACATCGCCGCAGAGCGGGACGGTGGTGGAAAATCTCAGCGAGCATGTGCTGATCGGCCTGATCAGCAACATCCTGAATGCCGGCGACACCAGCCCGGAGATGCTGATCGAGGTGCGCGGCGCGCTGGAGGCATTGTCCGCCCGGCTGGCGACCGAACGCGCCCATGGCGCCCAGATCGCCGAAATCCGCAAGGCACAGCAGCGCATGCGCGAACAGGCCGAGGCCAACGCCTACACGCTGGAAGAGGATCTCCTGTTCCATCTCAAGGTTGCCGAAGCGACCAACAACAACCTGCTCCGGTCACTGATCGCCCTGATGGGACCGGACGTGCTCCGCTTCTCGCACCAGCACGCCACCTACAAGGACGGCCGCATGCATGCCGCGGCCAACGAGCATGATGCGATCATCGCGGCCATCGAGAGCGGCAAGCCCGACGAAGCCGAAAAGCTGATGAAGCAGCATATCGACAAGTCCTATGAGCATTACCGCCGCGACGGCGACACCGACGCCACGCTGGCCGACGGCGACGCGGAGCCCGGGAAGCCGGTCCGCAAGCGGCGCCCCAAGGCCGCGGCCGTGTGAAGGCAGGCTTGTAAAGACAGGCTTGTGAAGGCAGGCGGCCGTACCTTCCGCGCGCAGCGTCGACGCCGTCAGAACAGCGGAAGCTGGACGCGGCCGCCGTCGTCCGCATGGGCTTTCGCGGCACGCAGTGCGGCATCCTGGGCGCCAGCCATGGTGCGCGCAGTTCCGGAGCGGACCTGCTCGCCGGCGACGGTGACGACCCACGCCCACATCTCCGGCCCCCGCCAGATCACTGCCAGCTCGCACCCGTGAACCCGCGTCACCGCGTGCCGAATCGTCCAGTCCGTCATCGTTGGCATGCTGCCGGCGTCCCCATCAGTTTCGGCATGATGTAGCACAGGGTCGGGGAAGCCAGCCAGCACCGGTCCGCACCCTATCGGTGTAGATCGGTATCGACGCCGATTTTCCGTCACTCCTCCACGATGCGTTCGATCCGCCGGTCCGGCACCAGCCACAGCAGGATCACCAGGATGTAGAGGGCGATGGACAGCCATTGCAGGACGAAGGCCAGCGGGATGGCCAGGGCATACAGCCCCAGGCTGATCTTGCCCTTCAGGTCGGTTCCGACCGCCCGTGCCACCACCGACTCGCGCCCGCCGCAGGCGATGATCGCGCGTTCGGTCAGGCTGTAGCCGATGGCCGCCATGCCGAGCACGACGCCGTAGGATGCGGTCGCCACCGGCGAGAAGTCGCTGGCATCGAGCCAGCGGATGACGAAGGGGACCAGCGACAGCCAGAACAGCAGGAACAGGTTGGCCCACAGCACCCGCCCGTCGATGCGCGTGGTGGCTTGCAGCAGATGGTGATGGTTGTTCCAGTAGAGCCCGACATTGATGAAGGACAGCACATAGGCCAGCAGGATGGGGACGCGCTCCGCCAGGGCGGCGAGGCTGCCATCCTCCGGCACCTTCAACTCCAGCACCATGATGGTGATGGCGATTGCCACGACCCCATCGGTGAACGCTTCCAGCCGGCCGGCCTTCATGGTCCGAACTCCCGTCTTTGCAGATGACGCCGTGCCGGGACGGCAAAGCCCCGGCACGGGATCGGTCTCGTCAGGCGGCATCCACCATGACGATTTCGCTGTCCTCCAGCGCCGTCACCGTCAGGGTGTCCAGATCGGCGATGGCCGCACCGTCTCGGGCATTCACCCGCACCCCGTCGATCTCGACGGCACCGCTGGCCGGGACCAGATACGCGCGGCGGTCCTTGCCGAGCGGATAGGTCGCCGTCTCGCCGGCCTTCAGCGTCGCCCCCAGCACGCGGGCGTCGGTGCGGATCGGCAGGGCGTCGCCGTCATCGGAGTAGCCCGACGCCAGGGTGACGAAGTGGCCGCTGCGGTCGCCCTTGGGGAAGGGCTTGCTGCCCCAGCCCGGCTTCTCGCCGCTGCGCGTCGGCATGATCCAGATCTGGAAGATGCGGGTGGTGACGTCCTCCAGATTGTATTCGGAATGCGCGATGCCGGTGCCGGCGGACATCACCTGGACGTCGCCCGCCTCGGTACGGCCCTTGTTGCCCAGATTGTCCTGGTGGGTGATGGCGCCCTCGCGGACATAGGTGATGATTTCCATGTCGCGGTGCGGGTGCGTCGGGAAACCGGTGCGGGGGGCGATGGTGTCGTCGTTCCAGACGCGCAGGTTGCCCCAGTTCATCCGCTTGCGGTCATGGTAGTTGGCGAAGGAGAAGTGGTGCTTGGCATCCAGCCAGCCATGGTTCTCGCCGCCCAGGCTCTCGAAGGGACGCAGTTCGATCATGGTCCGTCTCCTGATTGTGCGACCGATGGGTCCTTGCCGCATCGGCCGCCGTGTTTCGCTTGAGAGGACAATAGCCCTGGTCTCCTTTCAGGTTTACCCCTATAAATCGCCGCAAGATGTTCAAGAAAGTTGAACGATGAGCAGCGTCGGCACCCCCAGCTTCGACCAACTCAGCATCTTCCTCGCCGTGGTGGATGCCGGCAGCTTCGCCGGGGCGGGACGGCGGCTGAACCGGGCGGTCTCCGTCGTCAGCTACGGCATCGCCAACCTCGAAGCCCAGCTCGGCCTGCCGCTGTTCGACCGCGAAGGGTCGCGCAAGCCGGCGCTGACCGCCGCCGGGCGGGCGCTGCTCGCCGAAGCCCGGACGATTGCACAGGCGATGGACGGCTTGCGCGCAAAGGTGCGGGGCCTGCACGAGGGGCTGGAGGCGGAGGTCGATCTCGCCGTCGACGTGATGCTGCCGGCCGACCGTCTGGGCCGGGTGCTGCGGGACTTCGCGCGCAGCCATCCGACGGTTTCGCTGCGCCTGCATGTCGAAACCCTGGGCGCGGTCGCCGCCCTGGTGCTCGACCGCCAAGCGGTGCTCGGGATTTCCGGCCCGGTGGCGGCCGGTATGGACGGGCTGGACCGGACGACCGCCGGATCGGTGCCGATGGTGCCGGTCGCCGCACCCGACCATCCGCTGGGCCGCATGGCGCAGATCGCCTCCGGCGCCGGACGCGACCATGTGCAGCTGGTCCTCACCGACCGGTCGCGTGCCACCGAGGGGCAGGATTTCTCGGTGATGAGTCCGCGCACATGGCGGCTCGCCGACCTGGGCGCCAAGCACGCGCTGCTGCGCGAGGGAATCGGCTGGGGCAACATGCCGCTGCCGATGGTCGAGCCCGATCTGGTCGCCGGCACCCTGGTGCGGCTCGCCATGCCCGACCATCCGGGCGGCACCTATCGCTTCTCCGGCGTCTGGCGGCGCGACACGCCGCCCGGCCCAGCCGCCTCCTGGCTGCTCGCCCAGTTCGTGCAGCTGGGAGCCGGCGACCGAGAGGAGGACGGCTTCACCGACCTCTGATGGACGGTTCCCGGTATCGCCGCACCGGCGTCAGGCCGCAACCGGTGCGGTCGAGGCCGGGTGAAGGGCGCAGAACGCGGTGCCTGCCAGCACCAGCGCGCCGACGACGACCAGGGGCAGCACCAGACCGCTCTGCATGACCATGACGGCGCCGAGCGCGGCACCGAGGAAGATCGCCGCCACGCTGGCCATCCGGCGTCGCGCATTGGTGTTCGCCCCGCCGGCAAGGCCGGAATCGGCGGCCAGTCCGGTCAGGGTCAGGGTGAGGACCGTCGTCGTCAGATCGGGAACCTTCATCTGCCGGACCGTGGCGTTGCGGAACCCCATGGCGAAACCGGTCAGGGCGATGATCGCGTAGAGGGCGACCGCCGGAGCCTGCGTTCCGACATCGAAGCCCGCGGCGACGGCAGCGGCGATCCAGAACAGGGCCGTTTCGAACAGGGCGGCGGTCAGCAGCCAATGCCGCATCGGCCGGCCGGCGAATGTCCTGCCGAGCCGGCCGGCGATCAGGGCGCCGGTCAGGAAGGACAGCAGCGCCGCCACCGCCGGCAGAACCCGGAAGCCTGGCGTACCGACGACGGCGAAGCCGAGAAAGACGATGTTGCCGGTCATGTTGGCAGTGAAGACCTTGCCCAGGCCAAGCACGCTGACGGCATCGACGAGCCCCGTCGTCACCGACAGCAGCAGCAGGAGGATGGGCAGTGGGGAGGTGCCGGATGCGGCCGGTGCGGACATGGCTGTCGTTTCCTGCGGTTTCTTCGGGCGAAGGGGGCAGTATCGGCGGCGGCGGCCGGCATGGTCTTGTCGCATCGGCACGACCTTGGACCATTCTGGACCTTCCGGCAGGTCTGGCCGCATGGCGAACAGCCTCGACAGGATGGACGGATGGGTTAGGCTGCCGGACTTCCCGGTCGTCACCAGCCCTCATCCCGATGAACAGCAGCACCATCCGCTTTTCGGACACACAACTGGAAGAGCGCCGCCCGGTCTGGGAAGCGTTGTCGACGATGTATCTGGACACGGACGTTGCGCTGTCCCGCGCATGGCGGGTGCAGGTTCTTTCGGCCTCGCCCTACAGCCTGGAGGAGATGGACGCCATCCTTCGGGAGGAGATCCACCCCGTCTGCTTTTCGAACCTGCTCCAGCCTGCCGGTGAATGGGCCGGCTTCGATCCCGCCATGCTTGAGCAGGCGATCCGAGGTCGCCGGACGCGCTGGCGCTCCAGGCTGCTGGCGAGGCTCAGCCTGGCCCTGCCGGGGTGCTTCCCGAGGGAGGAATGGACGGTCACGCGCCGGGAGATCGCCTGTCGGCGCAAGCCGGCGCGGGGCATCGCAAACGTGAGGGGCACCATGCAGCGGCCCCCCAGCTGAGGCCGGGCACCCACGTCATAGCGTCGTTCCGATATCGGACAATGTATCGCAAACGCTACACAACCCGAAATAACGTACTATCTATGAGACGCAAACCGGCTCGACCCGAGACGTCGTTCCGATCTGCATCACGTCACGCACATGAGACCCAATTCCCCGATCGCGTATCAGGTGTAAGACGATGAAAGCCCAAGACGGAACCCACAGGACCAAAGGGTCGCCGGTCTATCCGGCGGTGGCTCGGGCAATCGGGAAGCTCGGCCAGGACATCTCTCTCGCACGCCGGTCGCGCCGCATTCCGGCCGAGGATTTCGCGCGGGCGATGGGCGTGTCCCGAGCAACCCTGCATCGGCTGGAGAAGGGCGATGCCGGCGTCTCGCTCAACACGCTCGCGATGGCGCTCAACGCTCTCGGCCGGTTGGATCTGCTCACGAACCTCCTCGACCAGACGAAAGACGACGTTGCCTTGATGATGCTCCGCCAGGACGTGCCGACCCGCGTCTCGAAGCCTCGGGCGAAGAAAAACGGGTCTAAGCCCGATGACGCCACGACCGGCCCCATCGTCTCCAACGACGAGGTGGAGGGTTGGTGAGATGACGACACGGAGGATCGACGTCCGGCTCGGAACGAATGCCGTTCCCGTGGGAGAGTTCATCCACGAGAGCACGGGCACCCGCGAAACGTCCGCATTCACCTATCATGCCTCGTGGCTGGACAACCCGCGGGCCTTCGCCATCGCGCCCGACCTGCCGCTCCAGGTGGCTCCGTTCTACCACGCGCGCACGGGCAACGCCTCCGCGCTTCCCGGCCCGATTGCCGATGGTTCCCCGGATTCGTGGGGCCGTGCCATCATCAGGATGGCGCTGGGCGGCCGCGTGGACTCGGAACTCGACTACCTGTTGGAGGCCGACGACGAACTCCGCTCCGGAGCGCTTCGCTACTTCGACAAGCCGGGCACTGCCGGGAAGCCGCTCGCACCTCCCAGGGAGGCGGGCGAGATCTCCATTCCGCGCCTTTTCGACCTCGAGCAGATCGTGGCCGAGTCCCGTGCGTTCGAGGCGGACCCCATCCACTACCGGGAGAGCCGGGCGAAGATGCTTCACGGCGGTCTGCTCAAGACCGCCATCGGATCGCTCCGACCGGCCAGCGCTTTCCCGTCGTGATCATCCGGCGTTTCGACCGCATTGCCGGCCGCGCGGCCGGTCAGCCGCATGCCCGTGTCCCCTTCATCTCGGCGCAGACCTTCATGGGGCTGCGCGGTGCCGAGCCGGGCAACTACGTCGATCTGGCCCAGCGGATGCTCACGCACTGCGCAGCCCCACGGACCGACATCCGCGAACTCTTCCGGCGGGTGATGTTCGGCATCCTGATCCGGAACACCGACGACCATCTGCGGAACCACGGTTTCCTCGCCGCGCCCGGAGGCAAATGGACCCTCTCTCCGGCGTTCGACGTGAACCCGGTTCCGGAGGAGGGCACCCTGAAAATCGCCATCTCCGAAATCCACGGCAACGACCTCAGCGTGGCCCGGCTGATCGAGGCCGCTCCGTATTTCCAGACGAGCGAGGACGAGGCCCGCAAGATCGCCATCGGCATGGCCAATGCGATTTCCGCCGGGTGGCGGCAAATCGGAACGAGGCTCGGCATGACCGGGCAGGACATGCGGGCCATCGCCCCGGCGATGGAGAACCGCCAGATCGAGGAAGCGCTTGCGCTCGGGCGAACGACGGCTCCCGGCGCCACCATCCCGTGAGGCGGGGCATGCCGCACCCGTCACTCCGGCACGGAGCCTTTCACCACGACGCGCATCAGCACGCGGCGGTGCTTGCCCATCTCGTAATTGGCGGTGGCGCGGTGCAGCAGGCAGCGGTTGTCCCAGAAGACGAGGTCGCCGTGCCGCCAGCGGTGGGTGTGGACGAAGCGGTCCTGCGTCGCATGCTCCAGCAGCTCCTCCAGCAGGGCGCGCCCCTCCTCCTCCGGCATGCCTTCGATGTGGGAGCTGTACATGCCGATGTAGAGGCTCTTGCGCCCGGTCTCGGGATGGGTGCGGACCAGCGGATGGGCGATGGGCGGGGCGGCGGCGATGTCGTCCTCGGTCGGCGGGGCGCTGCCGGTGTAGCGGCGCATGAACTCCAGGCTCTGCACCGACTTCAGCCCGTCGATCCGCCGGCGCGTGGCCTCCGGCAGGGCGTCGTAGGCGGCGGTCATGTCGGCGAACTGGGTGTCGCCGCCGTTCGGCGGCAGTTCCACCGCCTGCAGCATCGTCAGCAGCGACGGCTCCCGCAGGAAGGACTTGTCGGTGTGCCAGAAATAGTTGGAGCTGATGAAGGGCTTGGCCACCGGGTTGCCGGCGGCGTCCAGATTGGTGATGGTGTGGACCGCATCCCACTTCGACCCGTCGGCCAGCCGGATCATGTGACCCTCGATTGGGCCGAACAGCTCGGCGAAGCGGTACATGCGCTCCTTGTCCAGCGACTGGTTGCGGATCACCAGCAGATGATGGTCGCGGAAGGCCGTCCGCACCGCATCGACCGTCGCGTCGTCGAGCGGCCGGGACAGGTCCAGCCTGTCGGTTTCCGCCCCGATGATGCCGTCGAGCGGCGTGAACAGGGGAATGGTCGCGGAAGAGGCGGCGGATGCGGCGGCGGAAGAGGCGGCTGGCGCATGGAGGCTGGTCATCGGGACGGTTCCTCGTGCAGGTCGGTTGGTTTTCAAAGCGGTCGGCGGCAGGCCCAGAGGGCGGCACGCGTCAGGATCTGGCGGTGGACCGGGTGTTCCAGGGACGCGCGGTCATGGCCCAGCGTGTCGGCCACCACCCGCCCCAGCCCGGCGTCGCGCGCCCACAGGGCGGGCCAGGCGCGTCCCCCGTCCGGTGCCACCAGCGCCAGCGGCCGGACGTCGCCGGCCAGATCGAAATCGCCGTAAGCCTCGTCGGTGACGGTGAAGGGCGGCAGGCCGGCGGTCAGGGGATGGGGACGGTCGGTGGGGACCAGGGTGACCGGACCGCGCGGCGGATGGGCGGAGCGGCCCCACACCCAGGCGCCGCCCAGCAGATCCTTCCAGTCCGGCCAGTCGTCGAAGCAGATCAGCGCGGTGTGCAGGCCCAGCAGCCCGCCCCCGCCGGTGACGAAGTTCCACAGCCTCCCCCGCCCATCGGGCGACAGCGAGAAGGCCCAGCGCTCGCGGTGGGGGGCGTATTTCTCGCTGCCCAGCATCCGCCAGCGCAGCGCATAGACGGTGAGCAGGTCGAAGCCGCCCTGGTCCAACGCCGCCAGCCCGCCTTCGATGTCGTCGGTGACGGTCGAGACGACACCCGCGCCGGCCAGGATTTCCTCCAGCGCCGGAGCGGCGTCGGCGAAGGGGTGGCCGATGCCGCCGGTCAGGATCAGGTTGCGGACCGCCCCGCTCATCGGTCGCCCGCCAGGGGCTTCACCGCCGGGGCGCGGCGGGGCAGGTGCATCTTCAGGCTGAAGGACACGCCGCCATCGACCATCAGATGCTGTCCGTGGATGTAGCGCGCGCGGTCCGAGGCCAGGAACAGCACCGCGTCGGCGACATCGTCGGCGGTGCCGAGCGACCGGGCGGGGACGGCGGCGCCGCGCACCGCGCGCACCTCCGCATCCGCATAGATCGGCGCCGACATGCCGGCGTCGATGAAGCCGGGGGCGACGGCGTTGACCCGCACCCCGCGCGGCGCCAGCGCCAGCGCCAGATGTTCGGTCAGCAGCGCGACCGCCGCCTTGGTCGCCGGATAGGCCCCGGCGTCGGGGCTGGGGGCGACGGCGTTCAGCGAGGTGATGTTGACGATGGCCCCCGACCCGCGTTCCGCCATCCGCCGCGCGACGGCGCGGGTGACGATGAAGGTGCCGGTCAGGTTGACGTCCACCACGCGGCGGAAATCGGCGACGCTGTGCTCCAGCAGGTCGCCGAAACGGACGATGCCGGCATTGTTGACCAGCAGGTCGGGGCCGTCGCCGAACGCCTCGGCCATCGCGGCGACCACCGCGTCGATCTGCGCCTCGTCGGTCACGTCGGCGGTGAAGGCCAGGGCGCCGGGAATGCGCGCGGCCTCGACCTCCAGCCCGGCGGCATCGAGGTCGAGCAGCGCCACGCGGTATCCGTCGCCGGCCAGACGGCGCGCGATGGCCGCGCCCAGTCCGCCGCCGGCTCCGGTCACCAGAGCGGTCTTGGTCATGCGATCCTCCCGGAAAAGCGGGTTTCGAAGGTTGACGGGATCCCCGTCGCGGCGTGCTCTGCACCCATCGCTGTGGTCTTCCTTGTTCCGGATGCGGGCAGCGCGTCAGCCGCGCGGGCGCCTGCTGACGACGGTTCCGGCCTCGGGCTGGAAATAGCTGCGCTCGGGCTTGTAGGTTCCGCTCGCCACGGTGATGCCCCAGCTTCCCGGCTCCAGCGCCATGAAGCCGTGGATGTCGGCGGGCGGGGCGATCACCACGCTGTCGCCCGGTTCCAGCACGCGGTCCTCGACCATGGTCAGGTCGGCCTTGCCGGGAACCGAGCCGTCGTCGCGCCGCTCGTAGACGGTGTGCTTCACCCGCCCCCGGTAGATCGCCATGCTCTCCCAGTTGCCGTGGTCGTGGACGGCGATGGGCTGGCCGTCGGGCAGCTCGAACAGCAGGATCGACAGGTCGCCGTCATAGTAGAGGTACTGGGAATTGGCGACGTGGTTGCCGATGCGCGGCACGCCGGCCGTGCACAGGTCGGGCCGGGCGGCGAGTGCTGCCAGCGGTTCGCGCAGCGCCTCCGTCAGGCGGGCGGTGTCGTGTCCGTGCGTCTCGATCGCCCGGATGACCGCCTGGGCGCAGGCGCGGATGGCGGTGCCGGTCTCGGGGCTGGCGGCCATGATGGTTCCTCCTGGGTGGGCGGTGGTCAGAGCGCCGCCAGCAGGCGGCGGGTGGCGGCGACGGCGCGCGCCACGCGGGCCGGCGCATCCATCGTCCGCGCCAGGGCGGTGGTGGGGATTTCGAGGGCGAGCGGCAGGCCGGGCGGAAGCGCGCGCAGCAGCCCGGTCAGGTCGATGCCGCCGTCGCCGGGAAACAGCCGCTCCTTCACCGCGGTGTGCAGCAGGGCATCGCGGTCGGTCCGATAATCGCGCGGGGCGTCGCAGAGATGCATGTAGGCGAACAGGCCGGATGGGATCGCCGCCACCTCGGCCGGCGTGCCGCCGGAGCGGTCGTAATGCAGCGCGTCGAGCGCGATGCCGATGTTCGGGCGCTCCACCCGGCCGATCAGCCGGGCGGCGGCGGCGGCGCTCGGCACGCTCATCCAGGGCACGAACTCGAACTGCACGGTCAGGCCGAAGCCGGCGGCATCGTCGCACAGCCGTCCCAGCCTTGCCGCCAGCCTCCCCTCGTCGGGGTCGTCGCCGGTCGCCAGAACATGGCGGGCACCCAGCTCGGCCGCCGCCTCCAGGAAGGGGCGGAAGGCGTCGAGGTCGGTGTGGGGCAGGACGCGGGCGGTGTTGGCGTCGAGCGCCGTGACGCCGCGGTCGGCCATGCGCCGCTTCATCTCGCGCCGCAGGGCGGGGTCGGCCAGCAGAGGCATCGGATCGCCGTCGGGCTGGCCGCCCAGCAGGCGCAGCCCGACATGGTCGCAGCCCTGGTCCGCCGCCACCGTCACCATGTCGGGCGGCGACAGCTCCGGCACCGTGTAGTAGGAGAGCGACAGCGGGTTCACGCGGCACCTCCCGCCTGGAGGGGGGCGGGAGCCGGACGGACGCCGCCATACTGTGCCCAGCTGCCGGCGACGTGCCATCCGGCATCCACCACCAGATTGACGCCGGTGATCGCCGACGCCCGGTCGGAGGCCAGGAACTCAATGCTCTCCGCCACCTCGCGCGGCTGCACGATCCGGCCGAGCGCGGTGAACTCGGCCGGATCGGCGGCATAGCGGCCCGACCGGATCCGTTCGACCACCCGCGGCACCAGGGTAGAGCCGGGCGAGACGCAGTTGACCCGCACCCCGGCGCGTCCCCATTCCCCGGCAAGGTTCAGCGTCAGGCTGACCACCCCCGCCTTGCTCGACGCATAGGCATGGACCGGCACCGAGCCGATGGCGGCAATCGACGCGATGTTGACGATGCTGCCCCGCCCCTGCCGCGCCATGCGGGTGCCGAAGGCCCGGTTGGCGTAATAGGTGCCGGTCAGGTTGACGTGGATCGTGCGCTCCCACACCTCCAGCGGCAGCTCGGCCGGCGGCAGCACCGGCTGGAAGACGGCGGCGGCGACCACCAGCGCACCGACCGGACCATGCGCCGCCTCGATGGCCGCCGCCGCCCGCTCCACCGCGCCGGCGTCGGCGATGTCGAGCGCCAGCGCGGCGCCGCCGAGGTCGCCGGCCACCCGCTCCGCGGCATCCGGGTCGAGGTCGGCGACCGCCAGCCGCCAGCCGCGCGCCGCCATCAGCCGGGCGGTCTCCTCGCCGATGCCGTTGCCGCCGCCGATGACGACGGCCAGCGCGCCGCCCGCGGTCGAGGTCTGCTGCGTCATGGCCGGGTCCATGGCCGGGTCCTCCGTCACTTGCGCAGGTCGGCGGCGAGGAAGGAGCTGTCCAGCACCTTCGACCAGTCGACCGGGCCGGACCATTCGCCCATGCGTTCCATGCCCTTGACCCAGATGTTCAGGGCGTCCATGTCGAAATCGCCCTGGCTCCAGTACTTGATCGCCGCCATGCGCTTCATCGAGGCGGTGGCGACATCGACCGGCAGCGTGTCGCCATAGCGCTTGGCGACCATCTTCGCGGCCTCCTCCGGGTTCTCGTAGATGAAGTTCACCGCGGAGCGCCAGGCGGCGAGCAGCCCGCGCAGCTGGTCCGGGCTCTTGCGCATGAAGTCGCCGGTGGCGACGCCGACGGTCGGCGTCATCGACGGCAGGTTCTCCAGCGAGAAGGCGACCTTGTAGCGGTCCTTGCGGGCGCTGTAGAGCGGCTCCAGGATCAGCGCCGCGTCCACCCCGCCCTGCTCCAGCGCCGACAGGCCCGAGCCGACCGATCCCAGCGCCACCATGTCGGCCTTGCCGGGATAGCCGGCCGCCTCGAAGGCCATGGTGACCATCAGCTCGCTCGACGATTTCGGCGCGGTGATGCCGACCTTGCGGCCGACCAGATCCTTGACCGAGGACACGCCGCTGTCCGGCCGCGTCACCCACAGCAGGTCGTCCACCCGGCGGATCGCGGTGTGGACGATGCGGATGTCCATGCCCTGCCTGATGCCGGCCAGCGCGGTGGAGGTGCTGACGATGCCGTAGCCGAGCCCGCCGCCCACCATGTTGCGGATGCCGGTGCCGCCGCCGACCGAACTCATCACGTCGGTGACGTCGACGCCGTTCTTCTTGTAGTCGCCGCGCTCCAGCGCCACCGCGATGGGGGCGGTGTTCAGCAGGGCGCCATAGTGGGACGCCATGATCTCCAGCGCATGGGCCTGCGGCGCCGAGGCCAGCAGGCCACCGATCAGCGGCACCGCCGCCAGCGCGCGGGTCAGGAAACGGGTGATGGTCATGGCGTCCCTCCGTTGTAGGTTTTGTCTTTTCTCAGCAGGCGGCGGGCGTTGCCGGCCAGCGCCGGCGACACGGCGCCGTGATGCCCATCCTCCGGCTGGTCCCAGCCGGCGAAATTGGTGCCGAAGACCAGCCGGTCCGGCCCCACCACCTGGGTCAGCAACGCCAGCGCCCGGTCGTCGTTCAGGTGCGTGTCGAACCACAGGCGCGACAGCATCTCCTCGAAGGCGCCGTCCTTCTTCATCGACTGGCTGGCCCACGGGCGCTTCATGCCGGCCTGCGCCAGCCGCCCGGCGGTGAAGGCGGCGGCACCGCCGCCATGGCTGATCCAGACATCCAGCCGGGGATGGCGTTCCAGCACGCCGCCGAAGATCAGGGTGGCGACGGCGATGGTCTCCTGCGCGGCAAAACCGATGATGACGTCGAGGTCGAAACGCTTCAGCGCCGGGTCGCCGGGCGGCCCGTCGATGCCGGCCGGGGCCGGATGCAGGAACAGCGGCACGTCCAGCCGGACGAACGCCTCGTAGAGCCTGTCGAACTCCGAGCTGTGCAGCGGCTCGCCCGCGAACTCGGTGCCGGTCGCCGCCCCCCACAGTCCCAGCTCGCCGACGGAGCGCTCCAGCTCCTCCGTCGCCGCGCGCGGGTCCTGCATCGGCAGGGCGGCCAGCCCGCCCAGCCGGTCCGGATAGCGCGCGACCAGCTCCGCCAGCGCGTCGTTGTGCCGGCGGCAGAAGGAGACGGCGGACGGCACGTCGATGTGGTGGAAATAGTTCAGCGGACTGGCCGACAGCACCTGGAAATCGATGCCGGCCTGATCCATGCGGCGCAGCCGCAGCTCCGGGTCGGTGAAGGGGCTGTTCAGGTGGCGGACGCCGCTCAGTCGGTAATTGCCGACGCGGTACCAGGGCTGGCCGTTCCCGTCGACGCCATGCTCCGGCCCGTGGATGCCGGCGGCGCCGTTGGTCGCCTCCAGGCGGACATGGGCATGAACGTCGATCAGCGTCGCGGTTTCGATGGGCATGGGAAGGTCCTTTCCGCCGGGCGGGCCGGCGGCCGGGAAGGAAGGGGCTGGCGAAGAGGGCGTTCGAATGCGGGCGCCGCTCAGGCGACCCGGTGCATCCGGTTGTCGAGCGCGAGCAGCACGCTGTTGACCGCCAGGGCGAACAGGCCGATCAGCACGGTGACGCTCATCATCGTCGCGGTGTCGTTGACGCTGATGCCGTTCATGATCATGAAGCCCAGCCCGCGCTTGGACGCGAACATCTCGCCGACCATCACGCCCAGCAGGGTGATGGAAAAGCTGATGCGCAGGCCGGTCACGATCTCCGGCACCGTCGCCGGCACCAGGACCGCGGTCAGCGTCTGCATCCGCGTCAGCCGTATGGCGCGGGCCGAGCGCCGCAGCACCGGGTTCATGGCGCGGATGGCGCCCATGGTGACCAGCATCATCGGGATGAAGCCGTGGAGCGTGCCGAACGCTACCTTCGCCGGCATGCCCAGCCCGAACAGCAGCAGGATCACCGGATAGAGCGTGACCTTGGGAATGGCGTAGAGGGTGACGAACAGCGGTTCCAGCACGTCCGACAGCGACCGGTTGGCACCGATCAGCACGCCAGCCAGCCCGCCGCCGATGCAGGAGATCAGCAGCGACAGCCCCAGCGCCTTGGCGGTCTCCGCCACATTTTCCCAGAAGGACGGGTTGCCGAACAGGACGGTCATCCGGTTCAGGGTCACGGCAGGCGAAGCCAGCGCCTCGTCCCCTGCGAGCCCGTGGAACAGCTGCCAGCCGCCCAGGATCAGCAGGGCGATGACGACGGCGGCGGCCAGCTTCTCCCCCGCCCCGGCGGTGTCGCGGGCGGCGCCGACGCGGCCGGCACCGGAGCGGTGGCGCACCCGCTGTTCCGCCCAGTGCAGCAGCACGGTCAGGCTGGAGACGAAGACCACGACGAACAGCAGCAGCGCGTACATCGTCCGGTCCTGGAGATTGTTGTACGCGAAGGCGATGGAGTAGCCGAGCCCGCTGCCGGCCAGGATGAACTCCGCCCCGATGACTCCGGTCACCGAATAGCTCAGCGCCAGCTTCACCCCGGTGAAGATGTGCGGCCCGGCGGCCGGAAGCTGGATCAGCAGCGCGTCCTGGACACGGTCGAGGCGGTAGGTGCGGCCGACCTTGCGCAGCACCGGCGGGATGCGGTCCAGCCCGGACAGCGTCGCCGTCACCATCGCCATCACCGCATAGAGGAAGCCCATGGCGATGATCGGCAGCGCGTTCATGCCGAGAAGCACGATGAACAGCGGATACAGCACGAAGAACGGCAGGGCGTAATAGCTGGCGATCAGCGGTTCGACCGCCCGGCGGACCCGCGGCAGGGCGTGGAGCGCGACGCCGCCGGCGAAGCCCGCCACCATCGCGGCGACGGCGGCGGCCAGGATGTTGCGCAGGGTGAAGCCGATCTGCGACCAGAAGCCGTCGGTTCCCATCAGACGGACCAGCTCGGCAAGCATCTCCGACGGCGGGATCATGGTGGCGCGCCCGACATAGCCCAGCCGGCAGGACGCCTCCAGCGCCAGGACGGCCGCGGCGGTGATCAGCAGGCGCTGGATGCCGGCCCGCGTCATCCCGCGACCCTCCGCTGGCTGGCCATCGCCTTCAGCGATTCCTCGCGCAGCGTGTTCCACAGGCGGGTGGTGACCTCGCCGAAGGCGGGTTCGGCGGCGATGGCGCTGGTGCGGTCGCGCGGCCAGCCGGTTTCGACGATCTCAATGAAGCGGCCGGGGCGCGACGACATCACGCCGATGCGGTCGGACAGCATCGCCGCCTCGTCCAGCGCATGGGTGATCAGCAGGACGGTCGCCCCGCTGGCCCGCCACAGCCGCAGCAGCTCGTCGCCCATCAGCAGGCGGGTCTGCTGGTCGAGCGCGCCGAACGGCTCGTCGAGCAGCACCAGGCGCGGGCGCATCACCAGCGTGCGGGCAATGCAGACGCGCTGGCGCATGCCGCCGGACAGCTGGTTGGGATAGGCGCCGGCGAAATCGTTCAGCCCCATGAAATCGATGGCATGGCGGACGCGCTCTTCCGCCTCCGCACCGCGGAAGCCGGCGCGGCGCAGGCCGAAGGCGATGTTGTCGCGCACGGACAGCCAGGGGAACGACGCATCCTCCTGGAAGACCACGCCGACCCCGTCGGGAACCGTGCCGCGCACGCGCTTGCCTTCGAAGGTGATGGTGCCGTCGGTTGGGCTGCTCAGACCGGCCAGCACGTCGAGCAGGGTGGATTTGCCGCAGCCGGACGGCCCGACGATGGAGAAGAACTCTCCCCGGCGCAGCTCAAGATCGACCGGACCCAGCGCATGGACCGCCGATCCGAAGATGCGGGTGACGCCGGTCATCACCGCGTGGGCGCCGGCCGCGAGGCCGTTGGAGCCCTGGGCACCGTTCGGACCCTGGGCGCGGCCGAAGGGAATGGGCTGCGCCGGATGGGACGCGCCTGCCGCATCCTGGGGGACCGGCGCTCTTTCTGACGATAGGCCACGCATGGGCTGCATCTCCCTCCCGGTGTCGGGCGTTCGGCGTTGCGCCTGAATTCTGTTTGTTTTGTAAGCATACAAATGCAGCCCGCCGGCCCTGTCTAGGACAGCTTTGGACCACCCCCATATAAAAATTGTTTGCCCTCCCCCGCCGCCGATGCGAGGCTTTCGTCCCTGCCCGTGGCGTACCGCAGGGCTGCCACGCTGGGCCGCCCAATTGAGCCGCCCCACCGGGCCGCACCGATGGATCCCGACCGATGCGCAGCCGCCAGTTGGAAAGCTTCATCCTCGTCTGCGAACTGGGCAGCATCAGCAAGGCGGCGCTGGCGCTGAACATCGCGCAGCCGGCGCTGGGGGTGCAGATCAAGGCGCTGGAGCGGGAGTTCGGCGTGCCGCTGCTGGTCCGCACCGTCACCGGAACCCATCCCACCCCCGCCGGCCTCCTCTTTCTGGAAGAGGCGCGGCTGATGGTGCGGCGCCTGCAGGATTTGAAACGCTCGCTGCGCGAGGTCGCCGGGCAGGTCCCGAGAACGCTGGCGGTGGGACTGACCCCCAGCCTGTCCGGGCTGCTGGCCGGCAGGCTGATGGAACGGCTGCACGGCGCCCTGCCGGGGGTGGAGTTGAAGCTGTTCGAAGAGCTGAGCCATGCCCTCATCGGCCATGTCTCATCGGGCAAGCTGGATCTGGCGCTGGCCTACACGGTGCCGCGCAGCCGCATGCTGCACCGGGAACCGCGGCTGAACGAGGCGCTGTGCCTGATCACCCATCCGGGTTCGCGGTTCGACGGGACCGGCCCGCTGTCACTGGCGGCCATCGCCGACGCCGAACTGGCGATGCCCAACGAGGGCGATCTGGTCAGGCGCCTGGTCACCGAGGCGATGACGGCGCGCGGGCTGGTGCCGAACATCGCCTTCTCGCTCGAATCGATGCAGGCGATCAAGGACATGGTCCGGCGCGGACTGGCCTGCGCGATCCTGCCGCACAGCGCCGTCGCGGAAGACATCCAGGCCGGCGCCCTGGTGATCCGGCCGATCTGCGACCCGGCGCTGATGCGCACGCTGTTCCTCATCCATCCCGCCGGAACCGAGGTGAATGCCGCCACGGCACAGGCGCTACGCATCATCGACGGCCTGCTGGACGAGCTGAGGCAGAGGGACCGGAACTTCACCGTCGCGACGGAAGAGGAGTGATGGTTTCCGTGATACTGCTTCGGCCCGGAGGGCCGGCGGTCACTTGACCGGCTCGGCCGCCCTTCGATGCTGCAACGCCCCGAGCACGCCACGCTCCGATTGCAGCAGATACGCGTCGAGCGTCGTCATCGATGCCAGCCGGTCGCCCGTCTCAAGCGCACGAAGGAGCGTGTGGTTGAGGTCGATGTATGGCTCGTGAAGATGGGCCATGTCCTTGAGCTGCCCGAAGGCAAGCCGGAGTTCGGCGAGCACGAGGTCGAAACTGGCGCTGAGCCGGGGGCTGTCGCACAGGCCGACCATGGCGCGGTGGAACTCCATGTTGTTCGTCCCGACCTTTTGCCAATCCCGCCTGGCGCCAAGCTCCCTGCCCTCTTCGACCAGGACCCGCATGCGGGCAAAGGCAGGATGGCCCCGGCTCGCCGCCTCGACGGCGCCACGCTGGATCACCGCGCGGACACGGTAGATGTCGATGATCGCGGCCTCGTCCGGCACCACGACGAAGACGCCGCGGTTGGGAATGTAGGAGAGCAGCCGCTGGCTGGTCAGAAAGCGGAACGCTTCGCGCAGCGTGTTCCGGGACACCGCGAAATCCGCCGCCACCCGGTGTTCCGAAAGCTTCTGGCCGGGCTCGAACTCACCGGCGATCAGCATTTCACGGATGCGGATCGCCACCGCGCCGGCAAGGGAAGCCTCGTCGGCTTCCATCGTCGTCCTGATCGTCATCGGCACCTCCCAAGATCCCGGCGCTGCCGGATCGAATCAAGATTGTTCAACAATATATTTTATGGTATTCAACAATCGCTACTCACTCGTTGAGCAGGTTACCGCATGGCCGTTATCGATCTCAATGATGATCGCGGCGGCGATCCCGGCGGTGATGCCAGCGGCGATCCTGATGAACCGAACGGAAAAGCCAATGAAGCCCACCCCCATCACGGTGCCCCCCGCAGATGCCGCTGCACGCAAGGCGATCGGGCCGGTCATCTGCTATCCGACGCAGAGCTTGCCGCGTGCCGATCTGGCGGCATACCGCGCGGTGCGGGACGGGATGGAGCTGGTCGGGACGGTGGTGGTCCCGCCGCGCGATGCGGCCACCTGGACCGTGCCTGCCGGTCACTTCTGCCGCATCGTCTCGACGGAAGGCGCACAGGTTGGCGACCTCAACCTCTTCAACGCGAACGACTTGAAGGAGCGGCTCTACACCGGCAAGACCCGCGCGCTGAACGGCACCCATGTGGGGCTTGGCGATCAGCTGTTTTCCAACTTCCCCTATCTCCGCCCCATCGCCACCATCACGCACGACACGCTCGACTGGTACGGTTTCGACGAATTCGGCGGGTCGGTGCATGACGTCATCGGCACCCGCTGCGACCCCTACACGCACAACCTGCTCAACGGCGGGGACCACTACCACCACTGCTGCCATTCGAATCTCACCCGCGCGCTGGCGAAAGCCACCGGCATGACCCTGCCCGAGGCCGAACCCCACATCCACGATGTGCTGAATGTTTTCATGTGTACGGGCTTCACCCGGGACACCGGGCAGTATTTCATGAAGGCAAGCCCCGTGCGGCCGGGCGATTACCTCGAGTTTTTCGCCGAACTCGACCTGCTCGGCTGCATGTCCGCCTGCCCCGGCGGCGATTGCTCGTCGGAGCATTCCTCGGACGCGGCCAGTTGCCATCCGCTCCTCGTCGAGATCCACAAGCCCGCCCGACTGCCGGAGGGATGGCGCACACCGGCCATCAATGGCTACGACCGAAGCCACGGCTGCTGAACGGCTCCGGACATCGCAGATCGCACTTGCACCGCGGCCGATCCCGATGACTCATGGAGCGGGCATCGAGCGGAGTGACGGACACATCATGCGTGAAATCTTGAAGATGGGCGATCCCCGCCTGCAGCGGGTGGCGAGGCCGGTCGAGGATATCCACGACCCGGCGGTTAAGTCGCTGATCGCCGAGATGTTCGAAACCATGCACGCCACCAACGGCGCGGGGCTGGCTGCACCGCAGATCGGCGTCGACCTGCGGGTGATCGTCTTCGGCTTCGACTCCAATCCGCGCTACCCGGACGTGCCGCCCGTCCCCGTCACCACGCTGATCAATCCCTGGTTCGAAAAACTTACCGAAGAGGTGGAGGAATCCTGGGAGGGCTGCCTGTCGGTTCCGGGACTGCGCGGGATGGTTCCGCGCTGCACGCACATCCGCTATGGCGGCACCCTGGAGGACGGCACGACGCTCGTCCGCGAAGCGAAAGGCTTCCACGCCCGGGTTTTCCAGCACGAGTTCGACCATCTCGACGGCTTCCTCTTTCCCCAGCGGATCGTGGACATGTCCAAGTTCGGCTTCATCGATGTCCTGTTTCCGGAGTCCGGACTGGCCGATCTGGAAGCGCACTGACACGATCCAGGCGGGAGATGTCCTCGGCCGAAAACCCCCAATCTTGGTGCCGACGGGTTCACGCCGGTTCACGCCGCCAGCAAAGCCCCAAGGCGGCGTAACCCTGGTTCGATCCGGTGGGCGGCAATGGAGGTGAAGCCCAGCCGGAAATACCGGCGGCCCTCGGCGGGGTCCAGAAAGAAGATATCGCCGGCTTCTATCAGGACGCCCTGATCGCGCGCCCTGCGAACCAGATCACGACTGTCCAGGTCGGGCGGACCTTCGATCCAGAAACTCTTCGCGCCGAAGTCGCGGCGGGACCGGCAGCCGGGCAGAAGCTTCGGCAGCAGCCCGGCGATCAGCTCGGCCCGCTCCTCCAGCACGGCGGCGGTCCGGCGCAGATGCTGGCGGTAATGGCCGAGCTGGATGAAGGTGGCGAGGCTGCGCTGGTTGTTGGTCGGCGGGTGGCGCAACATCAGCCGCCGCAGGACACGCAACTCATCGATCACCGGCTTCGGCGCCACGACGTAGCCGATGCGCAGGCCCGGTGCCAGGATCTTGGAGAAGCTGCCGGTGTAGATCACCCGGTCCGCCCGGTCGAGGCTCTTCAGGCAGGGCAGATCGGCATCCCCTTCCACCGACAGGTCGGATTCGTAATCGTCCTCGATCAGGACGACGTCGTGGCGGGCGGCGGCGTCCAGCAGGGCGCGCCGCCGTCCCATCGGCATCACTGCGGTGGTCGGACACTGGTGCCCCACCGTCACGAAGGCGACCCGGCGGCTGGCGAACACCGCATCGGCCACGATGCCGAAGCCGTCGCAGGTCAGCGGCCTTATGTCCGCCGTCGCCATGCCGACCATATGGCGCACGTCGGGATAGCCCGGATTCTCGATCCCGACCGGCGTTTCGCGTCCGACCAGCAGCTGGACCAGCATCGACAGCGCATGCTGCGAACCGATGGTGACGATGATCTCGCCCGGACCGGCGAAGATGCCGCGGCGGGGCAGCACCTTGTGGCGCAGCTGGTCCAGCAGGTCGGGGTCGTCGTCGTCGATCATGTCGCGGGCCCAGCGGGTGATCTCCTGCACGCTCGACGCCGCCTTCACGCTCTCCCGCCACGGGTTGGTCGGAAACAGGCTGGGATCGAACTGCCCGAACAGAAAGGGATAGGGATAGTCCATCCAGTTGCGCGGCTTGGTTATCTGCGGCAGACGCGATGGCCGGATGGCGAAGCGCGCCGCCCAGCCGCCGGCCTTGTCGGCCGCGGCGCCGGTGCGCATGGGCTCCGACGCCGGCCGGTCGTCGGACGAGGCGACGAAGCATCCGCTGCGCTCCCGCGCGACCAGCAGGCCATCGTCGATCAGATGCTGATAGGCGGCGTTGACGGTGTTGCGCGAGATGCCCAGCGCCTCGGCAAGGCTGCGGCTGGAGGGAACCCGCATGTCGGGCGCCAGCAGGCCAGCCTCGATGGCGTCCGCGATGATGCCGCGGACGCGCGCGCTCAACCCCTGCGGGTCGCGCTCCATCCCGCCGAAAAGAAGCCGCCAGGCGGTGTCGATCTGCATGGTGCAACCGTCCTTCTTTCCCCGAAACCATCGCGCTGGCAATCACGTCGGGCTGCCTGCCCCGGTATGCGGAAAAGCAAGAAGGGTGCCGGCCGGTGACGGGCGGAACGGCGCCGATTGTGGCGGCCGGGATGGTTACCGGACAGGCGTCTGCCCAAAGGGGCGCCACATGGCGCGGGATGGGGCAGCGGATCGGGCACCGGACCAGTCACTGCCGCAAAGCGGGAGGATCTGGACCTTTCGGCGGGGGCGGCGGCTGGGTCCTAATGGCCGCATCGGCCTAATGGTCGCATCGGCCCAATGGTCGCATCGGATTGACCGGCCTCGACGGAGACCCCGCCATGACCTTCAGCAAGACCCTGCTCGCCACCGCCTTCGTCGCAATCGGCGCGCTGTTCGGGGCCTCCGCCCCGGCCGTGGCCGCGGAGAAGACCGTCACCTTCGCCTATCAGGACATGATGACGCCGATCCGCGTCCTGATGGAAAGCGGCGATCTGGAGAAGAAGACCGGCTATGCCGTGAAATGGGTGAAGTTCGGCGGCGGCGGCGACGTGATCCGTGCCATGGCGTCGGGCAATGTCGACATCGGCGAAGCCGGTTCCTCCCCCATCGCCGCGGCGGCTTCCCAGGGTCTTCCCATCACGCTGTTCTGGATCCTGGACGACATCGCCAACGCCGAACAGCTGGTTGCCCGCAACGGCAGCGGCATCAAGTCCATCGCCGACCTGAAGGGCAAGACGGTGGCCGTGCCCTTCGTGTCGACCTCCCACTACCAGCTGATGTACGCGCTGCAGGAGGCCGGGCTGTCGGGCAAGGACGTAAAGCTGCTGAACATGCGTCCGCCGGAAATCGCCGCGGCGTGGGAGCGCGGCGACATCGACGCCACCTTCATCTGGGCGCCGGTCCTGACCGCCGCGAAGAAGAACGGCACCGTCATCGCCAGCGCCGGCGATTTCGCGAAGAAGGGCAAGGCAACCTTCGACGGCATCGTCGCCACCAAGGCCTTCATGGCCGCCAACCCCGACTTCATGACGACCTTCGTCAAGCTGCTGGCCGCCGCCGACGCCGATTACGCGAAGACCGGCGATAGCTGGACCGCGACCTCGCCGCAGGCCGCCGCCATCGCCAAATGGACGGGCGCCGCCCCAGCCGACGTGCCGGACGGGCTCGCCGCCTACCGCTTCCCGACCCTGGAGGAGCAGGCATCCAAGGAGTGGCTGGGCGGCGGTGCCGCAGAAGCGCTGAAATCGACCGCCGAGTTCCTGAAGAGCCAGGGCCGCGTCACCGAACTGGCCCCCGACTACACCCCCTTCGTGACCGCCGACGTGGTCAAGGCGGCGGCCAAGTAACGGTCCGGTCCGCAGTTCTATTCCTTCGCCTCAGGAGGCCCAGCATGCTCGAAGTCCGCAACGTCAGCGTCCAGTATGGCGGCGGGGAAAGCGCCACCGTCGCCTTGTCCTGGGTCGATCTGACCATCGAGCCGGGGGAATTCGTGGTGGCGCTCGGTGCGTCGGGCTGCGGCAAGACGACCCTGCTGTCCTGCATCGCCGGCTTCCTGCCGCCGACGGACGGGGAAATCCTGCTGGACGGCAAACCGGTCACCGGGCCGGGGGCCGACCGCGGCGTGGTGTTCCAGCGCCACGCCCTGATGCCCTGGCTGAGCGTGGCCGACAATGTCGCCTTCGGGCTGAAGATGCAGGGCATGGGCAGGGCGGAACGCGGCCGGCGCGCCCGCAGCATGCTGGAGCTGGTCGGGCTGGCGTCCTTCGCCGACAAGCGGATCTACGAGCTGTCCGGCGGCATGCAGCAGCGCGTCGGCATCGCCCGGGCGCTGGCCGCCGACCCGCGCATGCTGCTGATGGACGAGCCGCTGGGCGCGCTCGACGCCTTCACCCGCGAACAGATCCAGGAACTGATCCTGCGGGTGTGGGCGGAGACGCGGAAAATGGCCTTCTTCATCACCCACGAGGTGGAGGAGGCGATCTTCCTGGCGACCAAGCTGATCATCATGACCCCGCGCCCCGGCCGGATCGCCGAAACGATCCCGCTGGAGTTCAGCCGGCGCTTCCTGGCCGGGCAGGATGCCCGGTCGGTCAAATCCTCCCCCGACTTCATCGCGATGCGCGAGCGGGTGCTGGGCTTCATTCACGAGCGCAGCGACCACCGCAACGACGCCGCCACAGGAGAGGCCGCATGAAACCCACCGCCACGGAGCAGGTGCGATCCGCCAAAAGCCCAGGCGCCGGGCTGACCGGCATCCCGGCCGGGATGGTGCCGTTGAACCGGCTGCGCCGCCGGATGCAGGGATTCCGGTCGCAGCCGGCGCTGATCAGCATGGCGGCCATCCTGGCGGCGCTGGCGCTGTGGGCGGCGCTGACCGGCCAGGGCGTCGTCAAGCCGCTGTTCCTGCCGAAGATCGGGACGGTCTTCCAGGCCTTCCTGGATGCGGTGGACGGACGGATCGACGGCGCGCCGCTGACCGAACACATCGCCATGAGCCTGGTGCGTGTGGTCAGCGCCTTTGTGCTGGCAGCATTGATCGGCATCCCGGTGGGGCTGGCGACGGGCCTCAGCCCGGCCCTGCGCGCGGCACTCGACCCCTTCATCGAATTCTACCGGCCGCTGCCGCCGCTGGCCTATCTGCCGCTGGTCATCATCTGGTTCGGCATCGGCGAGACCTCGAAGATCCTGCTGATCTTCTTCGCCTGCTTCGCCCCGGTGGCGCTGGCCGCCCGCGCCGGCGTGTCGGCGGCGGCGGCCGATCAGGTCAACGCCGCCCGCGCGCTGGGCGCCAGCCGCTGGCAGGTGGTGGTGCATGTGGTGCTGCCGGCGGCCCTGCCCGACATCCTGGTCGGGCTGCGGATCGGCATGGGGGTGGGGTGGACGACACTGGTCGCGGCGGAGATGGTCGCCGCCTCCACCGGGATCGGGCAGATGGTGCTGAACGCCTCCAACTTCCTGCGCACCGACATCGTGCTGATGGGGATCTTCGTCATCGGCGCCTTCGCCGCCCTGTTCGAATTCGGCATGCGCTGGCTGGAACGCCGTCTGGTGCCCTGGAAGGGCAAGGTTTGAGTCACACTGAGGGAAGGTCGCGAAACCGATGTCCATGCTCCTCTTCGGGGGCGTGACCTTCCTCGCCGCCGCGTTTCGCGGGGTGACGGGGTTCGGATACGCCCTGATCGCGGCGCTGGGGCTGCTGTTCCTGCCTTCGCCCGCCGCCGGCATCCCCTTCATCCTGGTCAGCGACCTGCTGTTGACCTGTTTCCTGCTGCTGGACCGCGAACAGGGGGCGGTGGATTGGGCGGTGGCTCGGCCGATGCTGGCGATGGGGTTCGCCGGCGCGCTGTGCGGCAGCCTGATCGCCGCCAGCCTCGACGACGGCACTTCGCGGCTGCTGGTCGCGGTGACGGTCTTCGCGGCGGCCTGCGTCGCCCTGGTGCGGGAGCCGCCGCACTGGCTGCGGCACCGGACGGTCGGGGCCGGCATCGCCTTCATCGTCGGCGTGCTGCTGGCGGCCTTCGCCGTCGGCGGGCCGCTGATCGCGGCATGGCTGCTGGCCGGCGGGCGGGACCGGCGGACCATCAAGGGAACGCTGGCGGTGTTCTTCGGCGCGGTCGATGCGCTCAGCCTTGCCGGGCGCGCCATGGTCGGGGCCATCGACCCCGGCGTGGTCGGTCTGCTGGCGACCTTCATCGGCCCCACGCTTGCCGGGTTCGCCGCCGGCCGGTTGCTGTCCGCCCGCCTCAGCCTCGACGGCTGGCGGCGGCTGGCCTCCGGGGGCCTGTTCGCCGTGGCGGTGGCCGGCCTGATCCAGACCGCCGTCACCCTGGGCCTGAATTTCACTACTCCGTCATGAGGAAAAACCACAGGATGTCGAACATTGCCCCGAAAACGGCAATCGTCACCGGCGCCACTTCCGGCTTCGGCGACGCCATCGCCCGGCGGCTGGTCGCGGAGGGCTGGCGGATCGTCGCCACTGGCCGGCGCCGGGACCGGCTGGACGCATTGGTCGAAGCGCTGGGCGGGCCGGATGTCGTCCATCCGCTGTGCTTCGACATCCGCGACGAGGAGGCGACCAGCACCGCGCTGGCCACCCTGCCCGACGCCTTCGCCGACATCTCGGTCCTGGTCAACAATGCCGGGCTGGCGCTCGGCACCGGGGCGGCGCAGGACAGCGACCTGGAGCAGTGGCGCACGATGATCGACACCAACGTCACCGGGCTGGTGACCATCACCCGGCTGCTGCTGGACCGGCTGATCGCCCAGCGCGGGCTGATCGTCAACCTCGCCTCCATCGCCTCCAACTGGCCTTATCCCGGCGGCAATGTCTATGGCGGCACCAAGGCCTTCGTGAAGCAGTTCTCGCTCGGCCTGCGCTGCGACCTGTCGGCGCAGGGCGTGCGCGTGACCTCCATCGAGCCGGGCCTGTCGGAAAGCGAGTTTACCCTGGTGCGCACCGGCGGCGACAAGGCGGCCTATGACGCGCTCTATGGCGGGGCCAACCCGCTGCAGCCCGAGGACATTGCCGAGACGGTGCGCTGGGTGGTCTCGCTGCCCTCCCACGTCAACATCAACAGCGTGGAGATCATGCCGGTGAGCCAGTCCTGGGCGCCGTTCAAGATCCACCGCGACACGCTTTCCTGATCCCGCCGTAACCGGCACCGCATCCGACCCCTAGGAGATGACCGATGGATGACGTCCTTCGGAACGACGCGTCACGCGTCAACGACATCCGGCATGTGATCGAGGCCGACCGCGCCCATGTCTGGCACCATCTGACCCAGCACAAGGGGTTCGAGACGACCGACCCGCGCATCTTCGTCGAAGGCAAGGGGATGCGGGTGTGGGACGCCGCCGGGCGCGAATATCTCGACGCGGTGTCGGGCGGCGTCTGGACGGTCAATGTCGGCTATGGCCGGGCCAGCATCGCCGACGCGGTGCGCGACCAGCTGGTCAAGCTGAACTATTTCGCCAATTCGGCCGGGTCGATTGCCGGCGCCCGCTTCGCCGAGAATCTGATCGGCAAGATGCCGGGGATGAGCCGGGTCTATTATTCGAACTCCGGTTCGGAAGCGAACGAGAAGGTGTTCAAGATGGTGCGCCAGATCGCGCACCGGCATCATGGCGGCCGCAAATCCAAGATCCTCTACCGCGAGCGCGACTATCACGGCACCACGCTCGGCACGCTGGCGGCGGCGGGGCAGGCGCAGCGCCGCGCCCAGTTCGGCCCCTTCCCCGAGGGTTTCGTCGAGGTGCCGCATTGCCTGGAATACCGCAGCCAGTACGGCGCCGTTGAGAATTACGGCGAGCTGGCCGCCGACGCCATCGAGGCGGTGATCCTGCGCGAGGGGCCCGACACGGTCGGCGCGCTGTGCCTGGAGCCGATCACCGCCGGCGGCGGCGTCATCACCCCGCCGAAGGGTTATTGGGAGAAGGTGCAGGACATCTGCCGCCGCCACGAGGTGCTTCTGCACATTGACGAGGTGGTGTGCGGTCTCGGGCGCACCGGCACATGGTTCGGCTACCAGCATTACGGCGTGCAGCCGGATTTCGTCACCATGGCGAAGGGCGTGGCGTCCGGCTATGCCGCCATCTCCTGCACCGTGACGACCGAGCGGATCTTCGAGCTGTTCAAGGACGACCCCGCCGACCCGATGTCCTTCTTCCGCGACATCTCGACCTTCGGCGGCTGCGTCGCCGGGCCGGCGGCGGCGCTGGAGAACATGCGCATCATCGAGGACGAGAACCTCCTCGCCAACACCCAGGCGATGGGGGAGCGGCTGATGGCCGGCCTGTGGGAGCTGTCGGAGCGCCACCGCGCCGTCGGCGATGTGCGCGGCAAGGGACTGTTCTGCGGCGTCGAGCTGGTCCAGGACCGGGCGACGAAGGAACCGGCGGAGGAGAGGCTGGTGCAGGCGGTGGTCGCCGACTGCATGGCGAACGGTGTCATCATCGGCGCGACGAACCGCTCGCTTCCCGGCCTGAACAACACGCTGTGCCTCAGTCCGGCGTTGATCGCCACCGCCGATGACATCGACCGCATCGTCGCGGCCATCGACGGCGCCTTGTCGCGCGTCTTCGGCTGAAGAACGGCACTTTCCCAAGCCGAGTTGCCTGTGCGCCGCCGGATGCGGGGCACAGGCTCGGTGGAAGGCGGCGTTGCAGGTCCACGATGCCGCCGCGCGTTCCGACAGGCTTGTACGGGTCGGCTACGAGCAATTTCTCAAAAGCAATGTCTCAAAGAAGGAACTCGTCGATCCCGCCGCCCTGCTCCTGGCCGGATTGCTCCCCACCATGTTGCTTTTGGCCGATTTGCTCCCGTCCGCCTTGCAGGCCGCCGAAAAGGTCGGAATGGATGCTTCTCTCCCGTTCCGCGGTGTACAGCGACGCGAAGAGCCGGTTCAGGTCGTCGGAAATTCCCGGGGCATGGATGTCTCCCCGTCCGGCATAGGGTTGCATCCGGTCGACGAAGCGTTGGGTGAATCCTCCGAGCCGAAGCTCCATACCCAATCGGCCGACCGTGCCGGTCAGCACCTTGGAGGCCTCCGCACAATCGCCGGTCATGGTCGACAGCGAGCGCATCTGATCGGCGTGCAGCCGCTTCAGGCAGTCCATGGAGCCGGTCATGGCATCCACCAGCTCCATCGCCACCCGATGGTTGGTGCCCGACCGCCGGTCCAGGCCGTTCGCCCGGTCAGTGGCTGCATGGATCGCCTCGGTGATCGCCTTCGACATGTCCTCGGTCCTGCGGCTGCACGCGCGCAGCTCCTGCGCAACCACGCCCAACGCCCGCCCCGCATCGCCAAGCCGCGCGCATTTCAGCGTCGTGTTCAGCCCCATCAGCCGCATGTCGGTGTCGATGGAGCGGATGGCGAGAACGTCCCGTCCCATGGCGACGAACCCGCCCGAGACTTCGCCCACCTGCCTGCGGATGATGTCGTCGGAGCGGCGATAGTGATGCAGCAGCTCCAGCGCCCGGTCGACGTCGCCCGCGACATCGTGCAGAACGGACCGCCCTGCCGGTTTGCCGGCGGTCGGGATGTCACCGCCCGCCCCGAACAGCTCCCGGGCTTCCTGCGCGATGCTGTCCGCATCGCGGGCAAGCGCTTCCAGATTGTCCTTCAGCGACGCCACCTGACTGGCGAAATCGGCGCACGCCTCGACGCACTGGCGGATTTCGAGGGTGCAGATCGCCGCCGACAGATCCTGCCGGTGCCCCAGGTCCAGCCCGGCGAGCCATCGCAGGTCCCGTGCCAGGGCAGACGCCGGGGGTGGGTCCGCCAGCAGGGCCAGCACATCCATGGCCACGCCGATATGGGCCAACCGCTGGCAGGTGAAGTCGCCGACCTGAAGATCGCTGATGCAGCGGGCGATGCGCCGGCCGATCTCCTCGACACGGCCGGCGAAGCGCTTTGATGCAGCCTGCGCGGTGTGGCGGTATGCCGTCAAGCGGTCCAGGCTTGCCTGCAGACGGCTGCCGACATCGTCCAGGCGGGTGCGGTTGTCGCGCTCGAACGCACCGGCGCCGTCCTTTGCCGCGGACATGGTCGTGCGCAGATCGGCGAGACGTCCGATCGCCTGCGTCGTCGCCGCCTCCGCCAGACGGTGGAGCCGGTCGATTTCGCGGTTGAACACGCTGAAATCGTCGCTGCCGGAGCGGATCTGGACCGACTGGACCTTCGCGTTGATCGCCAGGGCGGTGATCTCGCCGATGATCTTCGCCAGGGTGGCGAGCAGGGCGGCCATATCGGCCCCCGTCCCATCGAGATCAGTCAGATCGGTCAGCGTCTGCCTGAGATTGCCCGCCAGGCCGTCGGTCACGCTGCGGACGGTGCCCAGCCGCCTGCAAGCCTCGGCGCCATCCTCGCTGTCGATCAGCATGGACAGGGCGCTGAAGCGGCCACCGATGGCCGTCATCCGCTCCAGCGTTTGCGACAGCGTTTCGCCGACCGTCAGGAAGGTCGTCTCGATGGGCGCCGATGCGGCGCGCAGTTCGGCGCTCAGCGAGCGGATCAGTCCGGCGTCGGGGCCGGGCTGGGCCGAACCGGACTGGGTTGGGCCGGGCTGGGGAGCCCCCGGGAGGGCGCCGCCCGGACCGCCGATGGCCGCTGCGTCAACGGTGCTGTACATGCCGGAAGCCTTTTCCAAACGGATGCGTCAGGGGAAGCGGATGGGGTCACGAGCGGTCATGGCGCAGGATCTCGCGCGGGATCGACGAAAGTCCCACCACCTTGTCCACCCCGCCCCGCGCGATGGCCTCCTTCGGCATGCCGAAGACGACGCAGCTCTCCTCGTCCTGGGCGACGGTGAAGGCGCCTGCCTGCTTCATCTCGCGCATCCCGGTGGCGCCGTCGTCCCCCATCCCCGTCATGATGACACCGACGGCATTGCCGCCGGCGCAATGGGCGGCCGACCGGAACAGCACGTCGACCGACGGCCGGTGCCGCGACACCAGCGGCCCCTCCTTCACCGCCACCAGATAGCGGGCGCCGCTGCGTTGCAGCAGCATATGGCGGTTGCCGGGCGCGATCAGCACCTGCCCGCGCAGCACCGTGTCGCCGTCGCGCGCCTCGCGCACCGTCATCTCGCACAGGCTGTCGAGCCGGCGGGCGAAGGCGGCGGTGAAGCTTTCCGGCATATGCTGGACGATGACGATGCCGGGACTGTCGGCCGGCAGCGCCTCCAGCACCTCGCGCAGGGCCTCGGTGCCGCCGGTGGACGCGCCGATGCAGATGACGCGCTCGGTGGTGCGCGCCATCGCCCCGCCGCTGGGGGCCGGCATCATCACGTCGGCGCTCAGCTTCGGTTCCGGGGCGCGGGTGCGGCCCAGGGGAGTAACGAGGGGAGTAACTGGGGG
>NZ_WHOS01000140.1 GCF_013340935.1 Azospirillum melinis
GGGGGCGGCGACCCGCCCCCGGCGGGCCACCGGGACGGAGGGGCCCACCCCCAGGACGAAGGGGAACGGCGCGGAGCGGCCGGGGGGGGGCCCCCCGGCGGGGAAGCCGGGCCCGGGCCCCGGCCCGGGGCCCCCCGACCCGCGGACCAGGCGCCCCCCGGTGCGGCGCCCCGTCGCCCGCCATGAAGGGCGGCGGCGGGCGACGAGCCGCGGCACTGGGGGCCGCATGTCCGGCTGTCGGTGCGGCTCGGCGACGGCTCCTGGCTCAGCTTCACCGGCGGCGAGCCGCTGCCCGGCCCGTTCGGCATCGTCCGCTTCGTGCTGTGGATGGGCGCCATCGTCGCGGTGATCCTGCTGGTGTCGCTGCTCGCCGCCCGCCGGGTGACGGCGCCGCTGGCCGGCTTCGCCGCCGCCGCCGAACGGCTCAGCGTCGACGGGCAGGCCGATCCCCTGCCGGAGGAAGGCCCGCGCGAGCTGCGCGCCGCCACCCGCGCCTTCAACCGGATGCAGGCGCGCCTCGCCCGCTTCGTCGCCGACCGCACCCAGATGCTGGCGGCGATCGGCCACGACCTGCGCACGCCGATCACCCGGCTTCGCCTGCGCGCCGAGCTGGTCGACGATCCGGAGATGCAGCGCCGGATGCTGTCCGACCTCGACGAGATGGAGGCGATGATCTCCGCCACGCTGGCCTTCGCCCGCGACGACGCCCAGCGCGAGCCGCGCGGCCGCTTCGACCTTGCCGACCTGTTGCAGAGCCTGTGCGACGACCGCGTCGACGCCGGCCATCGCGCGCTCTACGACGGCCCGGCCCATGCGGTGGCGGAGGGCCGCACCGTGGCGCTGCGCCGGGCGCTGGCCAACCTGATGGACAACGCCATCAAGTATGGCGGCGGCTTCACCGTCCGGCTGGAGACCGGCCCGGACGGCAGCCAGCATCGCAACGCCCTGATCCACATCGACGACGACGGCCCCGGCATCCCGGAGGCGGAGTTCGAGAAGGTCTTCGCCCCCTTCTACCGGCTGGAGCGCTCCCGTTCGCGCGACACCGGCGGGGTCGGGCTGGGCCTGTCCACCGCCCGCAGCATCATCCGCGGCCATGGCGGCGACGTGACGCTGGCGAACCGCGCGGAAGGCGGCCTGCGCGCGACGGTGACGCTGCCGCTTTGATCTCCCACCCCCGAAATTTCGGATAGAGTCATCCTTTCGCCACGGTCGGGAGACAAATAATCGTCGGCCCCCGACCGGCCTTCCGGCCGGGCGGCTGTGAGCGTATGAGGATCGAAGCGGGAACGTTTCCCGCACTCCCCACACAGACCTGACAGGGCCAGCGAGCGCGCCGTGACCGCCGACCGACCGGACCACCATACGGACCCGGACCAGCGCAGGGCCAGCCAGCTCTACGCCGGCCCCCGCCCGATCCGCACCCGCGAAGACCCGTCGCCGCTCGACCGGCTGACGGCTGGCGAGTTCGCGCGCCTGTTCGCCGCCAAGGCTTTCGAGCTTGCCCGCGACCGGCTGGCGGCGGCCCCGGCCCCGCCACGCGCCGCGCCCGCCCGCCCTGCCCACCCGCCGGGGGGGCGGCCGGGGCGGGGTGGCGCGCAGCGCACGCGGGCAGCGGCGGCGG
>NZ_WHOS01000141.1 GCF_013340935.1 Azospirillum melinis
AGCCCGGATCATTCATCAGCGCTTTGGAACGGCTGCCCGAAGGCGCGTCGATGGGTGGCGCCAACGGCGCGGCATGACGGGGCTGGAGGGTTGCGGGGACAGGTTCGTTCGGGGGCACGTCGCCCCGGTGTTCACGGCGGCAGCTTGACGGTGCGGGCAGCCAGCATCGCGAGGCTTTCCTGATAGGGGAAGCTGGTCGGCAGAGACACCTTGATGCGAGTCTTCATCTCGGTGACCCGCGCCGCCACCTTGATCAGCCCGAGCCGCAGGGTGTCGAACTGCGCCTCGCGCCAGAACGACGCCTTCGGTGCCAAGCCGCGCAAGGTGTGCAGCAACCAGTAGGCGGCGGTGTGGATGAGCAGCCGGAACTGATTGGCGGTTGCCTTGCTGCAGGAGGTTCGGTCGGAGGCGAGGTGCAGCTTATGCGCCTTGATCAGGTTCTCCATCTGGCCGCGGGCGCAGTAGATCGTCTCGTACAGCGCTTTGGGCGTTCCAGCCAAGTTGGTGACGATGAAGCGGGTGTCGGTGCCCTGGGCTGACGCCTCGATCCGGGCGATGACCCGGCGCTCGACCTTCCAGGTGCGGGCAGCATAGCGAAACTCGCCGAAGCGCCGGACCTTGTCCGCCTCGCCGGCAAGCCGGCCCATCGCGGCGTCCTCGGCTAAGTCGGTGACCCGCCCGAGCAGGATCTTGTTGCCGCCGAGGCCGAAGATATAGCCGACGCGATTTCGTTCGCACCAACTCATCGCCTCATGGCGGCCGTAGTGGCTATCGCCGCGCACCAGAATATCGACGCGCGGCCAGCGGGCGCGAATGGCCCGCACGACGTGACGCAGCACCAACGTCACCTCGGCGCCGTCCGGCGTCTTGCCAGGGCGCAGGATGACGGCGACCGGCTTGCCGGTGGTCGCCTCGTAGATGTGCATCGGCAGGAAGCAGCGCCCATCGTAATGGGCGTGGAACAGCGAGAGTTGCTGGGCGCCGTGGACGCGGTCCTCGGTGTCGTCGATGTCCAGCACGATGCGCCGCGGCACCGTGGCGAAGCTGTCGCAGAACAGGTCCACCATCGCGGCCATCATGCGCTTGAGCGCCACCGGGCCGGGCAGGTTCTCCAGCCGGCTGATCGTGGGCTGCGAGCAAAGGTCGCCTCCGCTTTCAGGCAGCCGCCCGACCGCCATCTTGAAGGCGGGATCGCTGCGCAGGGTGTCGCAGTCATTGGCATCCGGGTAGCCGGCGGCGATCAGCAGGGCACGGAACCGGATCATCTCGGCCAGCGTGTGCCGGACGCGCTCGGGCGCACGGGGATCCTCGATGCAGCCTGCCAAGTGCTCGCAGATCCCAAGGCGCCGGTCGATCTCAGCCAGCAGCAGGATGCCGGCGTCGGACGTGAGGCGACCGCCGTCGAAGGCGGTGATGATTGGCTTGCCGGCAACCGGTGACAAGCCGGGCAGAACCCCGCTACTCTCGGTCATGGCGGGCGTGAACTCCGGTGATCCGTGGTGAGACTGCTTCAGCACCAGAATCATACACGAATTCAGTGGATTAGCCTTGCGCCCGCCGCCCCTTGCGCCAGCCCTGATGAATTATTCGGG
>NZ_WHOS01000143.1 GCF_013340935.1 Azospirillum melinis
CCTCGCCTCCCATGCCGCCCCCCATCCTGCCGCGCAGCAGGCCCCAGGCGGCCGGCAGCAGGAACGCTGCGATCCCGGCACCGACCAGCGCGTCGGGCGCTCCGTCCAGCAGCAGCCAGCTTGCCGCCAGCCCCACGAGCCCGGCGCCGAGCGGCAGGACATCCTTGCGCGAACACAGCCAGATCGCCCGCAGGGTCAGCGCGCCGCGCCGACCGGCGAACAACAGGGTCGCGGTCGCCACCGTCACGCCGATGGCCAGCAGCAGGGCCAGACTGGCGAGCGGCACGTCGGGGATCGCCATGCCGGCGATGCTGCGCCCGGCCGTCACCACCAGCGCCACCGCCGCAACAATCAGCGCCGCCCCCTGAATCATCGACAGGCGCGCGTGCCAGTCCTGCCGGCGCTCCAGCCCGACCAAAGTCACCGCATGGCCGGCGGCGTGGTTCAGCATCAGCAGGGCCGCAGCCCACAGGGTGACCGCCTGCGTCGCGTTGGCGCTGGCGAGCAGCAGGGCGCCGAGCAACCCGTTCACCACCATCGCCATCCGCATGGTGTGCTTCAGATTGCCCGATCCGCCGGAAAGACGGGATGATCCACCGCCACGTGAACCGCCACCACAGGATCCGCCACCGCATCCACCGCTCATCGCACGCCCCATTCGAACCCTGACAGTGAAATCATAGGGGTGGCGGAAGCGTGCGTCCACTACCATCAGAATTTTCTGATATACGCCGGTCTCACCGTTCCGGTATCGAAAGAGGTGTCCGACCGCGCGGGCTACCCATTCGAACGGCAGCGGGGATAACCCCGCCCACCCAACGGTACATGGACTGTCTCATTGGGCGCTTACCCGTCCCCCTCCATGAAAAGCGGGCCGTCGAGGCGGATATCGGGACTGACACAGCCGCATCATCGGAACCACTCCATGACGAAGCGTCCCGCCTCCCCCATCAAGATCCTCATCGTCGACGACAATCCGCTGTTGCAGCGCGCGTTGAAGGACATGCTGGGGCTGTGGGGCGTCGGCCAGATCACTGCCGTCGGCAACGGGCAGGAGGCCAAGGACGCGCTGCGGCGCGAGGTCTACGACCTGATGGTGACGGACTGGGTGATGGAACCGGTCGGCGGCTCGCAGCTGGTCCAGTGGATCCGCCAGTCGCCGGGCAGCCTGCGGCCCGGCATGCCGATCATCGTGCTGACCGCCAACGCCGACCTCGCCACCGTGCGCAGCGCCTGGGATGCCGGCGCCGATTCCGTGCTGGCGAAGCCGGTGCCGGCGGCGACCCTGGCCCGCCGCATCGACGCGGTGCTGAACCGTCGCGACGGCTTCCCCCGGACGGGAACTGCCGAGACGAGACGCGACACCGCCCGCCCGGCCGATCAGGGCAGCCCCCAGGGCAGCCCGTCGACCGCCGGCCTGCCCTCCCCCCGGCCAGCCACGCCGCGCCCGGCGGGGAGCGGCATGGCACCTGTCTCTTCTACACATCC
>NZ_WHOS01000144.1 GCF_013340935.1 Azospirillum melinis
GGTACGGGAACCCGGTCCCGGTTTCACGGCCGTCCGGCACCGCCCACTCAGGACCACGCACTATGCCCAGCGAGTCCCCTCCCTCCGCCCCCCCCCCCCCCCCTGCCGCCCCCCCCGCTCCCGCCTCGCCCCAGGACCGCGCCGAACGGCGCAGCGTCGGCGTGGTGGTGGAGCGTCGGCGCGTCGACAATCCGTGGATCGAGGCGCGCTGGCAGCCGGTGATGCTGGTCCCGGCCGACCCCACCCTGCCCGACTGGAGCGTGCTGGCCGAAGGGCCGGACTGGACACGCCATTACGCCGGCACCGCCGAGATCGCCCTGTTCCCGACCGAGGCCGAGAACTACAAGCACAACCTCGACGGCGGCACGCCCAGCGCCTACGTCATCCTGCGGCCGGGCGGGCGGGCGCCGGGGATGCAGCTGCTGGCGGTCACCGCCGACCCCGGCGAGATCGACGCCCATGCCGAAGCCGGCGACGACGTGATCGAGGCGCTGCCGCTGCCGATCCCGCTGGTGCTGTGGATGGACGGCTTCGTCGCCCGCCATTTCGTCGAGCGCCCCTTCCACAAGCGCAAGCGCGACCGCGCTGACCCGGAAGCCCTGGCGCGGCATCGCAAGCCCGGACTGCCGCAGCATGGCTGAGGGCGAGGAGGAAGGCTTCCTCGGCCGCTGGTCGCGGCTGAAGCGCGAGACGCGGGTGGAGGAGCCGGTGCTGGAGCCGGTGGCACCGCCGCCGGAAGCCCTGCTGCCCGAGCCGGTGCCGCCCGAACCGTCGCCTGGAGAGATCGGCGAGGAGGTGGCGGACCTGCCCCCGCTGGACAGCCTGGGCTCCGACAGCGACTACACCGGCTTTCTTCGCCGTGAGGTTCCGGCGGATCTGCGGCGTGAAGCGCTGCGCCGGGCCTGGGCGAGCGACCCGGTCATCGCCGGCTTCCGCGGCTTCGCCGAATATGACTGGGACTACAACGCACCCGGCTATGGCGCCCTGCGCCCCACCGACGACATCGCCCGCCTGCTGGACGCCGTGCTGCCCGACGAGAAGCGGGAAGAGGACGAGGCGGTCGAGACGTTGGCGGCGGCCGATGCCGAAATCCTGGCTGAGTCTTCGCAGCCCCCGACGGCAGACGGATTGGAAGGGCCTCCCGTCGACGCATCGGACCGTGAACCAATCCCCTCTCCCCCCCGGGGAGAGGGTTAGGGTGAGGGGGACGCGCGGCGGCCCTTTCCCGAGTATCCTCCCTGCCCATCCCCCCCCCCCCCCCCCCCCCCCCCCCCGGGGGGGTGGGGGGTGACACATGGTGAATTCCTTCTCCCCCCGATTATCATGTCTTACTACATCCGGTGCAACACCCCGCTGGGCGCGCTCTTTTTCTTCATTCATCACTCCCCGAGCCACTGGCATTTCTTTTCGTGTCCTGTCTTTTTTCCATAAAAAAAAGAATTGATCTA
>NZ_WHOS01000145.1 GCF_013340935.1 Azospirillum melinis
GGACCGCCCCCCGAAGTTGAGACGCTTGTTAAATTGTTCCGGATTGGTCAGGCCACCAGGGCCGGGCGGCCGCCCGGCCCTGGTGGCGGGAAATTTTCCTCGAACTCGACCGGTGGGCTGTAGGCAAGGGCCGAGTGAAGGCGCTGGCGATTGTACACCTCGTCGATGAAGCGGTCGATGCAGGCCCTTGCCTGGGCGATGTCGGCATAACTGCGGCCATCAACCTCTTCGGTCTTGAGTGTTTTCATGAAGCTCTCCGCCATGGCATTGTCGTAAGGGCAGCCGACCCGGCTCATGCTTGGCTGGACGCCATGAGCCTCCAGGCGCCCGATGTAGGCCCGGCACGCATACTGGACGCCTCGGTCGGAGTGGTGAACCATCGGTCCTGCTCCACGTACGGCCAAGGCACCGTCGAGCGCCTCCAGCGCCAGTTCCGCCCGCAGATGATCGCCCAGTGCCCAGCCGATCACCCGGCGCGACCAAGCGTCCAGCACCACCGCCAAGTAGGCGAACGCCCCGCCCAACCGGACATAGGTGATGTCAGCCACCCACAGTTGGTTCGGTCCGCTCAACGCCAGGCGGCGCGCCACATTGGGCCAGACCGGAAAGTCATGACGGCTGTCCGTCGTCGCCGGGACGAACGATGCCCGACGCAGACACAGCAGGTTGTCCTCCCGCATCAGCCGCAGCACCCGCTTGTGGTTCACCAGCCGCCCCTCCCGGCGCAACAGCGCCGTGATCCGCCGGTAACCGTAATGCCGGTGTACCAGGGCAAGGCGCTGGACGGCGTCGCGCAGGTCCGTCTCCTCAGCCGACGGCGCCCGCTCCTGCCAATGCCGGTAAAAACCGGCCCGGCTCACCCCCGCCAACCGGCACATCCGGTCCACCGAAACTCTGCCTTGCCGCTGCGTCATCGCCTGGATGGCGGCATAGACGCCGTCTCGCCAGCCGCGCTCTTCGGCCGGCGTGATGCCTCGATACGCTGCAAGGCTTCGCTGAAAAAATCCAAATCAAGCTGCTGGCGCGCAACCGTCCGCTCAAGCTCCGATACCCACGCACGCACATCAGGCGCAAGCTGATCCAATGCTGCCTCCGCAGGCGCGCTCGGCGCCGGGCCCGCTGAAGGGCCTCCCTCTGCAGATCGAGACCGCCGATAGCCGCGTCGGCGGCCAGGACGACGCTCCAATCCAGCCTCACCCGCACGACCAAAAGCATCGCGCCAGCGGTAAATCTGCGCACGGAATACGCCAGCCTCTCGCTCAAGATCCGTTATCCGCTCGCCAGCTTCAAGCCGTCGAACCAGCGAAACCTTGAACTCCAAACTTCGCTTCTCTCCCATCGGTCCTCTCCATCAGAGAACCGGAACACTTTAACACTGTCTCAGTTTCAGGGGGCACTCCA
>NZ_WHOS01000146.1 GCF_013340935.1 Azospirillum melinis
TCAGCGCTTGGCGACGGCGGCGCCGGGATGGCTGCCGGGTGCCGCCGGATCCACAGGGGGCGCCACGGCGGGGCCGTGCGATTCGGGATGGTCCATCATCGTGTCGGGGTCGCCGGGGATGCGGGCACCGGGCTGGTCGGTGACGATCCGCCACAGGTTCGCCAGCACGATCAGCGCCATGGCGATGGCCGGGAAGAAGCCGGCCGCGGCATAGAAGGCCATCGGGAAGCGCAGGACGGTGGAGAAGGTCTCCATGCCGATCAGCAGCTGCATCCAGCTGCCCTGCACGAACAGGTAGAGCGCGTACAGCATCATCAGGTGCGCGATCACCGCGCAGGCGCGCCGCACCTTGAACGGCAGGCGGGCCTGCAGGATCTCCAGCCCCAGATGCCGCTGGTGGCGCAGCGCCACGGTGGCGCCCAGGAACACCAGCCAGACGAACATCAGCCGCGCGATCTCTTCCGCCGCCACGAGGCCGCTGTTGAAGATGTAGCGCAGGACGACGTTGCCGAAGACGAGACCGACCATGACCGCCAGCATCGCCGCCATGATCCATTCGGTGATCCGCTCCAGCAGATCCGCGACGCTCTTCATGCGTTCCTCCCAGATTTTTCGCCGGTCTTCAGGTCGCCGGTCAGACGGGCATAGGCATCGGCGACGATGGCCTCGGCCGGCAGCGTCACCTCGTAGGATAGGACGGCTTCGTCGGCCGTCGGCATCTCCAGGTCGGCGAACTGGCTGTCGACCAGGGCGGTGGGCATGAAATGGGCGGTGCGCGCCCCCATGCGAGAGGAAATCAGCGCCTTGTCGCCATGCAGGTGCAGGAAGACCACCCGCTCGCAGTCGCCGCGCAGCCGGTCGCGGTAGCGCCGCTTCAGCGCCGAACAGGCGACGACCAGCCCGCGCTCCGCCCGATGCGCCTCGGCGATGAAGCCGGCCAGCGTCGCCAGCCAGCCGTCGCGGTCGGCGTCGGTCAGCGGGACGCCGGCCGACATCTTCTCGATGTTGGCGGGCGGATGGTGGGCGTCGCCCTCGATGAATCCGTCGCCCAGCTTCGCGGCAAGGCTCTGGCCGACGCTGGACTTGCCGCAGCCGGCGACGCCCATCACCACGACGATCAGCGGCGCACCGCCCGACAGCTCGGGGGGAATGGTGTTCATGCCGGGGG
>NZ_WHOS01000147.1 GCF_013340935.1 Azospirillum melinis
CCACCTTCACCCCTCTCTATTCCGCGCACCCTTCGGATGTTAATAAGACACACCCCCCTGCCCAGACGCCGCGTCCTCGCCATCGGCGCCGTCGCCGCCGGCCTGTCGCTCCTGCCGCACCGCCTGCTGCGGGCGGAAGGGGTTCCCGTCCGGGTCTGGCGCGGCGTCGCGCTCGGCGCCGACGCCAGCCTGACCATCGCCCACCCCGATCCGGCCGAGGCCGACCGCCTGATCGCGCTCAGCCTCGAAGAGGTCGAAAGGCTTGAGCGCGTCTTCAGCCTCTACCGCCCCGACTCCGCGCTGCGCCGCCTGAACCGCGACGGCCGGCTGGACTCCCCGCCCGCCGACCTCGTCCGCCTGCTGTCCGAGGCCGCCGCCTTCGGCCGTACCACCGGCGGCGCCTTCGATCCCACGGTGCAGCCCCTGTGGCAGCTCTATGCCGGCCATTTCGAACGCGCGAACGCCGACCCCGCCGGCCCGCCGGAGAGTGCCGTCCGCGCCGCGCGCGCGCTGGTCGATGTCCGCGCCCTGCGGGTGGAGCCCGACCGCATCGCCTTCGCCGCCGGGGGCATGGCGGTGACGCTGAACGGCATCGCCCAGGGCTACGTCACCGACCGCGTGACCGAGCGCCTGAAAACCGAAGGCATCGGCAACGTGCTGGTCGACATGGGCGAGTTGCGGGCGCTGGGCCATCATCCCTCCGGCCGCCCCTGGACGGTCGGTCTCGCCGATCCCAGGGCGCCGGACCGCAGCACGGAGACCGTGGATCTCACCGACGGCGCGATGGCGACCTCGGGCGGCTACGGCACGCAGTTCGACGCTGCCGGCCGGTTCACCCACCTGTTCGATCCCGCGAGCGGCACCTGCGCCGCCCAATGGCTGGCGGTGACGGTCCAGGCCGCCGACGCGACGACGGCCGACGCCCTGTCGACCGCCCTGTCGGTGGTGCCGGCGGACCGGGCTCCGGCCATCCTGGCGACCCATCCCGGCGTCACCGCCCGCTTCACCCACCCCGACGGCCGCATCCTGCGGCTGCCCGCCTGAAGGGGGAGGCGACCGACACGGCTACCATCCCCTCTCCCCCCCCGGGGAGAGGGGCAGGGTGAGGGGGGAGCGTCGCGGAATTTCCACAAAGGTCCCACCACGCACCCCCCTCA
>NZ_WHOS01000148.1 GCF_013340935.1 Azospirillum melinis
GACAACCAGGAGGTTGGCTTAGAAGCAGCCATCCTTTAAAGAAAGCGTAATAGCTCACTGGTCTAGTTAAGCCGGCCTGCGCCGAAAATGTATCGGGGCTCAAGCCGTGTACCGAAGCTGCGGATGTGATCTCTGATCACGTGGTAGCGGAGCGTTCCGTAAGCCTGCGAAGGGTGTCCGTGAGGCCGCCTGGAGGTATCGGAAGTGAGAATGCTGACATGAGTAGCGACAAACAGTGTGAGAAACACTGTCGCCGAAAGTCCAAGGGTTCCTGCGCAAGGTTAATCCACGCAGGGTGAGCCGGCCCCTAAGGCGAGGCCGAAAGGCGTAGTCGATGGGAACCACGTTAATATTCGTGGGCCTGGCGGAGGTGACGGATTGGAAAGCGTGTACGATCTTATCGGATTGATCGTGCTGTGGACCGGTTCCAGGAAATAGCCCCGCCATACAGACCGTACCCCAAACCGACACAGGTGGACTGGTAGAGTATACCCAGGCGCTTGAGAGAATGGTGTTGAAGGAACTCGGCAAATTGCCCTCGTAACTTCGGAAGAAGAGGGCCCCGTTGTGGCGCAAGCCATGGCGGGGGGCACAGACCAGGGGGTAGCGACTGTTTACTAAAAACACAGGGCTCTGCGAAGCCACACAAGGCGACGTATAGGGTCTGACGCCTGCCCGGTGCCGGAAGGTTAAGAGGAGGAGTGCAAGCTCTGAATTGAAGCCCCGGTAAACGGCGGCCGTAACTATAACGGTCCTAAGGTAGCGAAATTCCTTGTCGGGTAAGTTCCGACCTGCACGAATGGCGTAACGACTTCCCCGCTGTCTCCAACACCAACTCAGCGAAATTGAACTCTCCGTGAAGATGCGGAGTTCCCGCGGTCAGACGGAAAGACCCCGTGCACCTTTACTACAGCTTTGCAGTGGTGCTAGGGACTTCATGTGTAGGATAGGTGGGAGGCTTGGAAGCCTGGGCGCCAGCCCGGGTGGAGCCAACCTTGAAATACCACCCTTGAAGTCTCTGGCATCTAACCGTGGCCCGT
>NZ_WHOS01000149.1 GCF_013340935.1 Azospirillum melinis
GCCTTGGGCTGGCGGTGATCTTCGGCATGTTGAACGTCATCAACTTCGCCCATGGCGCGCTCTACATGGTCGGCGCCTTCGTGGCGTGGCTGCTGCTGACCTACGCCGGGGTCGGCTATTGGGGGGCCCTGGTGGTTGCGCCGCTTGTGGTCGGGCTGCTCGGCATCGCGCTGGAAAAGTCGATGCTGTCGCGGCTCTACAAGCTCGACCATCTCTATGGCCTGCTGCTGACCTTCGGTCTGGCGCTGATCCTGGAGGGGGCGTTCCGCCACCAGTATGGTGTGTCGGGCCAGCCCTACCCCATCCCCGACGCGCTGAAGGGCGGGCAGAATCTGGGCTTCATGTTCCTGCCCAACTACCGCGCCTGGGTCGTCGTCGCCTCGCTCACCATCTGCTTCGGCACCTGGTTCGCCATCGAGCGGACCAAGCTGGGCGCCTATCTGCGCGCGGCGACGGAGAACCCGACGCTGGTGCAGGCCTTCGGCATCAACGTGCCGGTGATGGTGTCGCTGACCTACGGCTTCGGCGTGGCGCTGGCCGGTCTGGCCGGCGTGCTGGCGGCGCCGATCTATCAGGTGTCGCCGCTGATGGGGACCAATCTGATCATCATCGTCTTCGCCGTGGTGGTGATCGGCGGCATGGGCTCGATCCTCGGCGCCATCGTCACCGGCCTGGGTCTGGGGCTGCTGGAGGGGCTGACCAAGGTCTTCTACCCGGAGGCCTCCAACATCGTCGTGTTCGTCGTGATGGCGATCGTTCTTCTCATCAAGCCCGCGGGCCTCTTCGGACGGGAGCGCTGATCCATGAGCGTCGCCAGCAATTCCACCCACGTCGCCCTGCGCGGCCCTGCCCGCGGCACCGGAACGGCGGTGATCGCCGCCGTCCTGCTGCTGGTCGCCGTCGCCGCACCCTTCGTGCTCTATCCCGTCTTCCTGATGAAGGTGCTGTGCTTTGCGCTGTTCGCCTGCGCCTTCAACCTGCTGATCGGCTTCGCCGGCCT
>NZ_WHOS01000014.1:0-147500 GCF_013340935.1 Azospirillum melinis
AGCAATTCCCCGGCCCCGCCCGCGAGGGCCGGGCGGGGCCGGGGAATTGCTTCGCGGTCGGCGGCGGGGCGAGGCTGGTCGCCACCGGTTCCTCGACCAGCTCCGCCATGGTCGCCAGCGGTTCCGGCTCGGCCTCGATGGCGCGGCCCGGCATCGGTTCGGCGTCGCGCATGGCGATCCGCCACAGGCGCCGCTCGTCGGGCGTGGGCAGTCGTCTGCGGGTCATCGGCGCGGAACCTTCTGCGGCAAGGAAAAGGGCGGTGCCAACGGATAAAGCCCGTCGGCCCGCCCCTGTCAATGTGTGTTGCCGCGCTGCAAAGAAAAAGGGCGCGCGGGAAATGATGCCTGGGAAGCGATGTGCCGGCTTACGCTTGCGACCAGGCGGCGGCCGCCGCGATCTGCTCGTCGGTCGGACGCACGCCGGTGTACAGCACGAACTGTTCGAGCGCCTGCAGGGCGATCACTTCGGCGCCGGTGATCACCGGCTTGCCGGCCTCCCGCGCGGCGCGGATCAGCGGGGTTTCTGCCGGCATGGCGACGACGTCGAACACATGGGCCGCCGATGCGATCAGTGCCGGCTCGAAGGCGAGTGTGTCGGCCTCCGGTCCGCCGGCCATGCCGAGCGGCGTCACGTTGACCAGCAGCGATCCCTCGGCGATGCCCGTGCTGTCTGGCTGCCAGGGCAGGCTGTACTCTTCGGCGAGCCGGCGGCCGGTCGTCTCGTTGCGGGCGATCAGCGTGCCGTTGGTGAAGCCGGAATCGCGCAAGGCACACAGGACCGCGCGGGCCATGCCGCCGCTGCCGCGCAGCGCGAAGGGCAGGGCGGGCGAGACGTCGTGACGGTCCAGCAGCGTGCGGACCGCGAGATAGTCGGTGTTGTAGCCGCGCAGCCGGCTGCCGCCGTCTTCGGCGCTATCGTTGACGATGGTGTTGACCGACTGCAACCCCGCGGCCGACGGGTCCAGCTCGTCGAGGAAGGGGATGCAGGCTTCCTTGAAGGGCATCGACACGCCGCAGCCGCGGATGTTCAGCGCCCGGATGCCGGTGATGGCCCCCGGCAGATCCTTGGTGGTGAACGCCTTGTAGACGTAATTCAGCGAGAGGGCTTCATAGAGGTGATTGTGGAAGCGCGTGCCGATGTTGCTCGGGCGGCCCGAAAGCGAAATGCACAGGCGCGTGTCTCTGTCGATCTTGTGGGGCAACCAAGCCTCTCCTTGCCTCAGTCTGGTTCTGGACGTTGTCGGCCCGGCGGGTCAGCCGCCCGCCTTCAACGCGTCCAAACGTCCTTTCAGCAGAGTGTATTCCGGATCGCTCGGCTTGAACTGGGCGATCAGCTTACCCCAATGGGCGGCGGCCTCGTCCTTGCGGCCCGACATCATGGCGTCGAGGCCGAGCAGCCACAGCGCGTCCTTGTTGTCCGGCTCCGCCTTCAGCGCCAGCTGCAGGGCGGCGGTCGCCTCTTCCGGCAGGGGCTTCGGCGTCTCGTTGCGCGGCTGGGTCTGCAAGACGGCGTTGGCGTAGGCGATCTGCACGTCGGCGCGGTCCGGCGCCTGCTCGCGCGCCTTGCGGGCGGCGTCCAGCGCCTTGGCCGTGTCGCCCAGCACGCCATAGGAGCGGGCGAGCTTCAGCCAGCCATCGACGTCCGACGGATCGGCGTCCAGCTTGGCGGCGAGGTTGGCGACCATGCCGCGGATCATCTCGTCCTGACCCGCCGCGTTGCCTTGGGCGTTGCCCTGGGCGCTGGCCGCCCCATTGCCCTGCGCGTTCGGGGCCGCCTGCTGCCCCCCCGGCTGTCCTTGCGCCGCCTGTTCCTTCTGCTCCGGCGGCAGCGGCTGCGGCGTGACCTTGGCGGGGTCGAGGTTCAGCGCCACCGCGGCCTCGCGGATCTGGTCGCGCACCACCGGCACCCACGGCGCATCGGCGGGGGAGTCCGCCATCAGCGCGCTCCAGCGGTCCAGCGCCCCCTGCTGGTCGCCGGCCTGGAAACGGGCGAGGGCTGCGAAGAAGCGGGCGCGCGGGTCCTTGGGGTCCTTCGCCAGCACGGCGTCGAAGGCGGCCACCGCCTCCTCCGGCACCATGCCGTCGTTGGCGGACACCAGCGTCTCGGCGAACAGCCCCTGCACCTCGACATCGTCCCGGTTCAGGGCGACGGCATGGCGCAGCGCATCGGCGGCATCGCCGTTGCGGCCCATCTTGGCATAGGCCTGGCCCAGGATCAGCCAGCCCTGGATGTCGCTCGGATTCTCGGCCAGCTGGGCCTTCAGCTTGTCCATCGCCGCCAGCACGCTCTTCGGCGGGCCGCCGCGCTCCTGCTCGATGTTGCGCGAGGCCAGCGGCTGGGCCGGCAGATCCGGGCGGCCGACCGTGCCGTAGACGGCAAGCGCGCCGACCGGCAGCACCAGCGCCAGCAGCACGGCCAGAAGGCGGGCGCTGCGCGGGGTGACGGCTCCGTTGCCGCCGGTCGCCGCGGTCTTCTCGGCGGTTGCCAGCATGCGCCGGGCGATCTCCGCCCTGGCAGCTTCGGCCTGGGCGTCATTGATCAGGCCGCGCGCGCGGTCGCGCTCCAGCTCGTCCAGCTGGTCGCGGTAGACCTCGCGGTCGAACTCCTCCCTGTCCGGGCCGGAACCGGCGGTGCGCAGAAGCGGCGGCACGAGCAGCAGCAGCACGGCCGCGGTCAGGACGGCGGCGAAAATCCAGAACAGCATCAGTCGTCTTTCCGCAGCAGGGCGTCCAGCCGCCGCCGCTCATCCGTGCTCAGGGGCGCGGTGTCGGCGCCGGCGGCCACGCCGCGCCGCCCGCGCAGGAACAGGAAGGTGCCGGCCGCGCCCAGCAGCAGCACGGCGAAGGGACCGATCCACAGCACCAGCGTGGTCGCCTTGAAGGGCGGCCGCAGCAGCACATAGTCGCCATAGCGGTCGGTGACGTACTCCATCACCTTGTCGTCGCTGTCGCCGGCCTTCAGCCGGTCGCGCACCAGGAGGCGCAGGTCGCGGGCCAGCGGCGCGTTGCTGTCGTCGATGGACTGGTTCTGGCAGACGAGGCAGCGCAGCTCCTGGCTGATGGTACGGGCGCGGTTTTCCAGCGCCGGATCCGGCAGCACCTCGTCCGGCTGGACGGCCAGGGCAGGAGAGGACAGCGCGGACAGCGCCAGCAGGGCGGCGAGGAGGAGGCGTTTCATCAGCCCTGCCTCAGATGCTTGACCATCGGGAGGATCTGCTCCTCCACCACCTGCGGGGTCAGCGGGCCGACATGCTTGAAGCGGATGCGGCCCTTGCGGTCGATCAGGTAGCTCTCCGGCACGCCATAGACGCCCCAGTCGATCGACACCCGGCCATCCTGGTCGGCGCCGATGGCGGCATAGGGGTTGCCGTTGCGCGACAGCCAGGTCAACGCGTCCTCCGGCTTGTCCTTGTAGTTGATGCCGTAGACCGTCACCCCCTGTTCGCGCGACAGGCGGGTGATGACGGGGTGCTCCGCCTTGCAGGGGATGCACCAGGAGGCGAAGACGTTCACCAGCGTCACGTCGCCGGCCAGTCTGGCGGAGGACAGGCCGCCGCCCCCTGGCTGTCCCTGGGCCGGCTGGCCCTGCACCATCTGGCCCGGAATGGCGGGCAGGTCGAAGGTCGGGGCCGGCTTGTCGATCAGGGCCGACGGGATGTCGCGCGGGTCGCGCTCGAACCCCAGGTAGAAGGCGATGCCCACCCCGAGGAACAGCAGGAAGGGCAGCAGGTAGAGAAGGCGGCGCATCGTGTCTTTGTCCTCATTCGGCCGGCAGCGGAGCCGACTTGCCCCCGGTCTTTCCGGCCGTGCGGCGGCGTTCCGGCGCGCCGATGCGGAAGCGGCGGTCGGTCAGGCTGACCAGCCCGCCCAGCATCATGCCGACGCCGCCGATCCAGATCCACGGCACCAGCGGGTGGTGGTAGATGCGGACGATCCAGGCGGTGCCGTTCTGCGTCGGGTCGCCCAGCGCCACATACAGGTCGGAGAAGACCGTGGTGTGGATGGCCGATTCCGTGGTGGTCATGCGGGTGGTGCTGTAGCTGCGGCGTTCCGGCTCCAGCGTGGCGATGCGCTGGCCGTCCTTGGTGACGGTGAAGGTGCCGCGCTCCGCCTTGAAGTTCGGGCCGTCGACCAGCCCGACGCTGTCGAACTGGAACTCGTAGCCGGCGACGCTGGCCCGGTCGCCCGGCTTCATCGCCGTGATCGATTCCGTCTGCCACGCCGAGGTGCCGGTCATGCCGAGGATCGACAGGCCGACGCAGGCATGGGCGATGGTCATGCCCCAGGCGCTGCGCGGCAGATGCACGGCGCGGTTCCAGCTGTTCCTGAACGAGGTGCGGAACAGGGCGATGCGGTCGGCGAACTCCACCAGCGAGCCGACGAAGGCCCAGGCGGCAAGGCCGATGCCGACCAGCGCCAGCAGCGGACCGCTGCCCGCCTTGACATAGGCGGTGATGGCGACGGCGGCCACGACGGCGACGCCGGCCACCCACAGCCGCGTCAGTGCGGCTCCCAGATCCGCCCGCTTCCACGACAGATAGGGGCCGACGACCATGGCGATCACCATCGGGATGGCGACCGGCACGAAGGTGGCGTTGAAGAAGGGGGCGCCGACCGACACCTTGCCCAGCTTCATGATGTCCAGGAACAGCGGATAGAGCGTGCCGATGAACACCGTCGCCGTCGCGGTCGACAGCAGCAGATTGTTCAGCACCAGCGCCCCTTCGCGGCTGATCGGCGCGAACAGCCCGCCCGCCTTCAGTGTCGGCGCCCGCAGGCTGTAGAGCAGCAGCGAGCCGCCGGTGGCGATCGCCAGCAGCACCAGGATGAAGATGCCGCGCTTGGGATCGACGGCGAATGCATGGACCGAGGTCAGGATGCCGGAGCGCACCAGGAAGGTGCCCATCAGCGACAGCGAGAAGGTGACGATGGCGAGCAGGATGGTCCAGCTCTTCAGCGCGTCACGCTTCTCCACCACGATGGCGGAATGCAGCAGCGCCGTGCCGGCCAGCCAGGGCATGAAGGAGGCGTTCTCCACCGGGTCCCAGTACCACCAGCCGCCCCAGCCCAGCTCGTAATAGGCCCACCAGGAGCCCATGGCGATGCCCATGGTCAGGGTCGACCACGCCGCCAGCGTCCAGGGCCGCACCCAGCGCGCCCAGGCGGGATCGACACGCCCCTCGATGAGTGCCGCGACGGCGAAGGAGAAGGCCATCGAGAAGCCGACATAGCCCGCATAGAGGAAGGGCGGGTGGAAGGCGAGGCCGGGGTCCTGCAGCAGCGGGTTCAAATCGTTGCCGTCGATGGGCGCCGGAATCACGCGGATGAAGGGGTTGGAGGTGATCAGGATGAACAGCAGGAAGCCGACCCCGATCAGCCCCTGGACCGCCAGCACGCGTGCCTTCAGCGTCGGCGGCAGATTGCGCCCGAACACGGCGACGGCGGCGCCGAAGATCGTCAGCATGACGATCCACAGCATCATCGAGCCCTCATGGTTGCCCCAGACGCCCGACACCTTGTAGAGCATCGGCTTGGCCGAGTGGCTGTTCTGCACCACGTTCAGCACGCTGAAATCGGACACCACATGCGCCCAGGTCAGCGCGGCGTAGGACAGCAGCACCAGCAGCATCTGGGCGATGGCCGCGGGCACCGCGACGTTCATCCAGGCGCCGTTGCGGGTGGCGGCGCCGACCAGCGGCGGCACCGACTGCACCAGCGCCACGAACAGCGCCAGCACCAGCGCGTAATGGCCGAGTTCGGGGATCACGGGCCCGCTACTCCTTCTTCGCGGTCTTCGTCGCGGATTCGGCAGGGTTCTTGTAGACGCCGGCCTGCTTCAAGGCCTCCGACACCTCGGGCGGCATGTAGTTCTCGTCATGCTTGGCGAGCACCTCGCGCGCGACGAAGACGCCGCCGGTCATCCGGCCCTCCGCCACCACCCCCTGGCCCTCGCGGAAGAGGTCGGGCAGCTGGCCGCGGTAGCGGACGTCCACGGTGTGGGCGGTGTCGGTGACGCGGAAGGCGGTGGTGACGCCGTCCGGCTGCTTCTGGACGCTGCCTTCCTCGACCAGCCCGCCCAGGCGGAAATTGCGGTCGCCGACCTGCTGCGTCTGCAGCTGGCTCGGGCTGTAGAAGAAGACGATGTTGTCCTGGAAGGCGGTCAGCGCCAGGGCGGTCGCCGAACCCAGCCCGAGAAGGGCGAGGCCCAGCATGTAGAGGCGGCGTTTCTTGCGGGTCATCCTTCGCTCGCTTCCGCCGGCGTTCCGGCGCTCTGTTCGGCCGCTTTCCGACCGCTGTTGCGGGTGCGGCGGCGGGGGGGCCGGGCGCTTTCCAGCGCCTTCAGCGTCGCCTCGGCGTTGCGCAGCCCCTTCCAGGTGGCGACCAGCAGCCCCAGCAGGACGATGGTGGCGATGCCGTAGGCCGGCCAGACATAGGCGGCATACCCGCCCATATGGAGAAATTCGGTCATCGTCCTTACCCCCGCATCCCGTCCGTCACGCCGCCCTCGCCGGCAACTCCATCGGCAGGCCCGCCGGCAACCGCCAGCCGCAGCGTCTGGATCTTGCGCTGGGCGATCTCGGTGCGCACGCGCAGCAGGACGACCGCCAGGAAATAGGCGGTGAAGGCGCCGGCCATCACCAGCAGCGGCGTCAGCATGCTGGGGTCGATGCTGGGACCGCCCATGCGGACGACACTGGCCGGTTGGTGCAGCGTGTTCCACCAGTCGACCGAGAACTTGATGATCGGCACGTTGACGATGCCGACCAGCAGCAGGACGTTGCCGGCCTTCATGCCGCGCTGCGGATCGTCGAAGGCGTTCACCAGGGCCATGTAGCCGAGATAGAGGAAGAACAGGATCAGCACGCTGGTCAGCCGGGCGTCCCACACCCACCAGGTTCCCCACATGGGCGCTCCCCACAGCGACCCGGTCACCAGGCAGACGAAGGTGAAGCCGGCGCCGATGGGGGCGGCGGCCTTGGCGAACAAATCGGCCAGCGGATGCTTCCACACCAGCCCGCAGGCCGCGGCGATGGCCATGTTGGTGTAGACGAACAGGCTCATCCAGGCGGCGGGGACATGGATGTACATGATCCGCACCGTCTCGCCCTGCTGATAGTCGGGCGGCGAGCCGAACAGACTGAACCACAGGCCGAGGATCGTCAGGATCACGGTCGCCCCGGCGCACCAGGGCAGCAGCAGGGCCGACAGGCGCAGGAAGCGGGCGGGGTTGGCGAAGCGATGCATGGAACGATGGCCCCGGTACGGATGACCTTGGTCAGGCTTGCGGACGATATAAGCGCATGTATGGCGGACTGCGAGGGGTTTCGCCTTGATCTCGGTCAGGCGGACCCGCCATTCGTTCGTACTCTGACACCAAGGTATGAGGCGGCCCGGACCTCCGGCGGCGCCTGACTTCCCTGGTGTGGGACGCCGGAGGCGGGGCGTTTCATCCCCCGCGCCCCGGTGATTTTTTCCCGGTCAGGCCGCCATCGGGTTCCGCGCCGCCGCCCGCATCTCCCCGGCGATCAGGTCGAAGTCGCGCAGGCTGACCGGCAGCAGGCCGAAGCGGAAGGGATAGCCCCAGTTCCGCACCCCGGCGGTCAGCTCCAGCCGGTCCAGCAGCGGCTGGATCGGCGCCTCCTCCGCCGGCCACCAGGACACGTCGCGGCGGAAGGGAATGAAGCCGCCGCCCATGTCGAACCGGTAGGGCTCGCCCGGCAGGATCGTGCCGATGGCGGTGAAGGATTTCAGCCCGTCCGCCGCCCCGAACCTGTCGGTGGGGGAGTAGTACGCCACCCGGTCGCCCGCCTGGATCCGCCGCAGCGGGGCCGCCTTGCCGTGGCAGACCTGCATGAAGCCGCCGGCCCGTCCGCGCCGGACATGCTCGGCGCTGGCCACGGCGATCCAGGCACCGGTGTATGTGCCGCCGCTCACGACCGCACCTGCACCGTCTGAGCTTCCTCCTGATTGGGTGCGAACACGCGCAGGCGATGGCCGTCCGGGTCCTGTGCAACGAAGGTATGACCGAAATCCATCGCGGTCGGCGGTTGCAGGATGGTCAGGCCGCGGGCGCTCCAGTCCGCGTGCAGGTCGCGCACGGCGGCCTCGTCGGCGACGGTGAAGGCGATCTCCCCGCCGCCGGGCGCAGTCGCTGCCGGCTCCACCGTGTGGCGCGACCACAGGCCCAGCATCAGCCCATTGCCTGCCTTGAACATGGCGAAGGTGGGCGAGGATTCGACCGGCTTGCGGCCCAGCAGGTCGGCATAGAAGGCGGCGCTGGCGGCCGGGCTGTCGACATAAAGCAGGACGAAATCGAGGGCGAGGGCGGCGGTCATGGTCGGCTCCGGTCTTGAAGGATTGGGGTGGGGCGTTTTGTTGAGCGCCCTCACCGGCAAAGCCAAGACTAGGCCGGCATGCTGACAGTTTCCGTCAGCATGGTGTCAGCCCCAATCATCCCTTTTGCGGGATGCCTTCCGCCGCGCGCCATTCTTTCAGCATCGCCTGCCGGCGGCGGGGATATCGGTCCTCGCTGGTGGTCAGCGCCAGGATGCGGTCGGTGCGGAAATGGCGGAAGGACTGGCGCAGCTCGCACCACGCCACCATCACCCGCACCCGGTCGAAGAAGCCGAGCGCGAAGGGCCAGACGACACGCCGGCTTTCCGACCCGTCGCGGTCGCGATAGGCGATCTCCAGCTTGCGCTCCCCGCGGATCGCGCCGCGGATGGTCGCCAGCTCGGCATCTCCCGCCGAAACATCGTTATCGCCTCCGGCGATGGGCTCGCCCGGCCCGACCAGCAGGGCGGAGCCGTCCAGCCCCTCGCGCTTGTCCGGCGGCAGCACCGCCGCGATCTTGGCGAGCGCGTTGCGTGCCGCCCCGCCCAGCCGGCTGTCGCCGCGCTCCACCACCCAGCGCGACCCCAGCACCAGCGCCTCGACCTCCTCCTCGGTGAACATCAGCGGCGGCAGCAGGAAGCCGGCGCGCAGCAGATAGCCGACCCCGGGCTCGCCCTCGATCATCGCGCCCTGCGCCTGGAGCGTGGCGATGTCGCGGTAGAGCGTGCGCAGGCTGACCCCCAGCTCGCCGGCAAGCGACTTGCCGCTGACCGGCTGGCGATGCCGCCGCAGAACCTGCATCAGATCGAGGAGACGTTCGGCGCGGGACATGGGCACTGCGGAAAAGGGAAGGGCGCCCATAATGAACAGGGGCGCTCCCCGATGGGAAGCGCCCCTGTTCATGGCAGGTCCCGCCGGGCGGTTGCCCGGCGTTCCCGAACCTTACCGACGGATCACTCCGCCTTCTTGGTCAGGTCCTCGCCAGTGGCCTGGTCGACCTGCTTCATCGACAGCTTGACCTTGCCGCGGTCGTCGAAGCCGATGACCTTGACCTTCACCGAGTCACCCTGCGACACGACGTCCGACACCTTGCCGACGCGCTGCTGCGCCAGTTCGGAGATGTGGACGAGGCCGTCGCGCGAACCCAGGAAGTTCACGAAGGCGCCGAAATCGACGACCTTCACCACCTTGCCGGTGTAGACGACGTTCATCTCCGGCTCGGCGACGATGCCCTTGATCCACTCGATGGCGGCGTCCGACTTCTTCTGGTCGACGGCCGAGACCTTGACGGTGCCGTCGTCCTCGATGTCGATCTTGGCGCCGGTCTGCTCGACGATCTCGCGGATCACCTTGCCGCCGGAGCCGATCACGTCGCGGATCTTCTCCTTCGGAATGTTGATCACGGTGATGCGCGGGGCGTTCTCGTTGACGCCTTCGCGGGCGCCGGTCAGCGCCTTCGACATCTCGCCGAGGATGTGCAGGCGGCCGTCCTTGGCCTGGCCCAGCGCGATCTTCATGATCTCCTCGGTGATCGAGGTGATCTTGATGTCCATCTGCAGCGCGGTGACGCCGACTTCCGTCCCGGCGACCTTGAAGTCCATGTCGCCCAGATGGTCTTCGTCACCCAGGATGTCCGACAGGACGGCGAAGCCGTGGTCTTCCTTGATCAGGCCCATGGCGATGCCGGCGACCGGACGGATCAGCGGCGCGCCGGCGTCCATCAGCGACAGCGAGGTGCCGCAGACGGTGGCCATCGAGGACGAACCGTTGGACTCGGTGACTTCCGACACGACGCGCAGCGTGTAGGGGAAGTCTTCCTTCTTCGGCAGCAGCGGGTGGATGGCGCGCCACGCCAGCTTGCCGTGGCCGATCTCGCGGCGGCCCGGGCTGCCCATGCGGCCGGCTTCACCCACCGAGTACGGGGGGAAGTTGTAGTGCAGCATGAAGTGCTCGCGGTACTCGCCCTCGAGCGCGTCGATGATCTGCTCGTCCTGGCTGGTGCCCAGCGTGGTCACCACCAGCGCCTGGGTCTCGCCGCGGGTGAACAGGGCCGAGCCGTGGGCGCGCGGCAGAACGCCGACTTCCGACACGATCGGGCGCACGGTCTTGGTGTCGCGGCCGTCGATGCGGCGGCCGGTCTTGAGCACGGCGCCGCGCAGGATGTCGGCTTCCAGCTCCTTGAACTCGAACCCGATGGACTGGGCGTCGAATTCCTCGGCCAGCGTCTCGAGCGCCTTCGCCTTGGCGGCGCCGACCTTCTCGTAGCGGCTCTGCTTCACCGTCTCAGTGTAGGCGGCCTCGACGGCGGCGCCGACGGTCTCGCGCAGGCGGGCCTTCAGGGCCTTGCGGTCATAGGCCGGCTCCGGCAGGTCCCACGGCTCCTTGGCCGCTTCCTCGGCCAGGTCGATGATCAGGTTGATCACCGGCTGGAAGTTGGTGTGGCCGAACATGACGGCGCCCAGCATGACCTCCTCGGTCAGCTCCTTGGCTTCCGATTCGACCATCAGCACGCCTTCGGTGGTGCCGGCGACGACCAGATCCAGATCGCTGTCGCCGACCTCGTCCCGGGTCGGGTTCAGGATGTACTGGCCGTTCTTGTAGCCGACGCGGGCGGCGGCGATCGGACCCAGGAACGGGATGCCGGAGATCGTCAGCGCGGCCGAGGCGCCGACCATCGCGACGATGTCCGGATCGTTCTCCAGATCGTGGCTCAGCACGGTGCAGACGACCTGCGTCTCGTTGCGGAAGCCATCGGCGAACAGCGGACGGATCGGGCGGTCGATCAGGCGGCTGACCAGCGTTTCCTTCTCGGTCGGACGGCCTTCGCGCTTGAAGAAGCCGCCGGGGATCTTGCCGGCCGCGAACGCCTTTTCCTGGTAATTGACGGTCAGCGGGAAGAAATCGACGCCCGGCTTCGGCGCCTTGGCGGCGACGGCGGTGCACAGGACGGTGGTGTCACCATAGGTGACCAGAACCGCGCCGTTGGCCTGGCGGGCGATCTTGCCCGTTTCCAGGACCAGCTTGCGGCCGCCCCACTCGATTTCCTTACGATGAACAGTGAACATGGATTCTTTCCTTCCATCCGACACCCTGCAACGGCCGGATTGCCGCCCAAGGCCGGGGCCATCGGTCGTAGGACCCCGCGAGAAAACTGAAGTGACGGTGTTCGACAACAGCACCAAACGAATCGAGATAGAAGTGGCGTGAATGCAAAAAAGGCCGGTCCCCGAATGATCGGGCCGGCCTGTCCATCACGAAACGCTCAAGATCCAGTTTCTATTGCCAATAACCAATGAGGTGTTCCGGAACGGTACAGGTGAACGAGAAGTTCGGCATCTGACGTCGTTGTTCCCGCCGCTTTCCGGGGGAAGCCCCCGGCCGGTGGCCGGCCGGGGGAACCCGTACCCGTCGGCGGGACGGCGCAGCCGTTAGCGGCGCAGGCCCAGACGCTCGATCAGAGCGGCGTAGCGCGACTGATCCTTCTTCTTCAGGTAGTCGAGCAGACGGCGGCGCTGACCGACCATCACCAGCAGACCACGGCGGGAGTGGAAGTCCTTCTTGTGGCCCTTCAGGTGATCCGTCAGGTTGCTGATGCGCTCCGTCAGGATCGACACCTGGACCTCGGGCGAACCGGTGTCGTTGGTGCCGCGGGAAAATTCCTTGATCAGCTCTTGCTTGCGCTCGGGCGTAATCGACATCGGGGTCTCCTAAATCACGTGAGGTTGAGCACGCGCACCGGACGGACCTCCGCCCCCTCGACACGGGCCAACGCCACCGGCGTTCCGCCGAAAAGCGCAATGACGGTGCCATCCCCACCGTCAGCACCCTGAAGCGCCATCAGGCGTTCACGATCCTGCCGGGTGAGGAGAGCGACCGTCTGGCCGTGCCTCAGTCGGTGCGCTTCCGCTTCCGTCAGGGCCAGCGCCGGGATGTCGTCCAGCGCGGTCTCGATCGGCAACAGAAGTCTTTCGACGGCCGCACCTTGCTCCATGGCGGCCAGTTCGTCCAGGGAAATCGCCCGGTCCAGCGTGAAGGAGCCGACACGCAGGCGGCGCAGAAGCCCGACATGGCCGACCGTGCCGAGCGCCTCCGACAGGTCGCGGGCCAGCGAACGGACATAGGTGCCCTTGCCGCAATCGACCTCGAACACCGCATGGTCGGCGTCCGGCTCCTCGACCAGCTCGAAGCGGTCGATGCGGACGGTGCGGGCGGCCAGATCGACCGCATCGCCTTCGCGCGCGATGTCGTAGGCGCGCTCGCCGTCGATCTTGATGGCGCAGAACTGCGGCGGGACCTGCTGGATCTCGCCCAGGAAGGCGGGCAGGGCGGCGCGGATCGCCTCGGTCGCCGGACGGTGGTCGGAGCGGGCGATCACCTCGCCCTCGCGGTCGTCGGTGCTGGTGCGCTCGCCCCAGCGGATGGAGAAACGGTAGGTCTTGGCACCGTCCATGGCGTAGGAGACGGTCTTGGTCGCTTCGCCCAGCGCGATCGGCAGGATGCCGGTCGCCAGCGGGTCCAGCGTGCCGCCATGCCCGGCCTTCTCGGCGTTCAGCAGGCGGCGCACCTTCGACAGCGCCTGGGTGGAGGTCATGCCTTCCGGCTTGTCCAGCACCACCCAGCCATGGATCGGCGTGCCCTTGCGCTTACGAGCCACGACGGCCGCCCTTTTCCCCGCTCTTGTCCTCGTCGTCGAGCATGGCGCGGTCGTCTTCGTCGTCCTCGTCCGCCGCGTCGGGATCCTCGTCCTCGCCGTCCTCATCCTCGTCCCAGGAATCGTCCTCATCCTCGTCATGGTCGTCGTCGCCATTGACGCGGCCCAGCGGATGGCCGCTCAGGTCGCGGGCGACCTCCGGGCTGTGCAGGATGCTGTCGATGCGGTGGGCGTAGTCGAAGGAGGTGTCGCCCTCGAAGCTCAGCGTCGGGGCGTGGCGCAGGTTGACCATGCGGGCGACCTGCCCGCGCAGGAAGGCGGCGGCCCGCTTCAGCGCGACCTGGGCCTCCTCCATCCGCTCACCGCCCAGCGTCGAATAGAAGACGGTGGCGTTGGACAGGTCGGGGCTGATCCGCACCTCGGTGACCGTGACGTTCAGCGAGGCCAGTTCCGGATCGTGGAAGTCCCCGCGGCGGAACAGGTCGGCAAGGGCGTGGCGCACCTCCTCGCCGACGCGCAGTTGCCGTTGGGACGGGGGCTTGCCGGCGATGAACGCGCCGCGCTTCTTGCTGGCCATGGTACGTGTCTTTCGTCGATGTCTGGCGCCCGCGGCGGCCTGACCGGTGTCAGGACCAGAGAACGGGCACGTCGTAAAGTCTGATGGTTCGGTCGGCGCTGACCAGCGTCAGGCCATCGGCCTGGGCCTGGGCGATCAGCATCCGGTCGAAGGGGTCGCCGTGATGCCGGGGCAGATTGTCCAGCCGGTCGATGTGACGGACGTCGATGGGATGGATCGTCAGACCGTTTTCGACCAGAAGGCGATGGAACCCGGTGGGCAAGGTCAGCTTTCCGAGGCCGGCCTTGATGGTGAGTTCCCAGAGCGACGCGATGCTCGCCAGCACGGTGTTGGAACCGTCGGCGATCACGGTCCGGACGGCGGAACCGAGCTTCGGGTCATCGGTCGCCAGCCACAGCAGCACATGACTGTCGAGCAGCAGCCTCACCCCGGCATCCCTTTCCACTGGTCCGGCCACTCCTCGTCCGGAGCGAGACCGTAGAAGCTCTTCAGCAGGTCGTCGGGAAGCGGAGCGTCGAAATCGTCGGCGATCCGGATTTGTCCCTTGGCGAAGCCGAACCGCACCGGCCGCTTGCCGGACGGCGTCGGCGCGGACGCCCCGTCTTCCGTGACGACGTCTTCCGCGACTGGCACCAGCTTAACCGCAGGCTTCCCATCGCGAAGAATGACGATCTCCTCGCCATTCTCCACCCGGTCGATCAGTTCGGCCATATGCCCGTCGGCTTCGGATAGCGGAACGCGATCCATAGCGTCACCTCCAGGTTGGCGTCACCCCTACCCTTGTCCGGAAAACATCCGAAAAAACGAACCGCCCGGCCCCGTCCGGTAAAACACCGGAAGGGGCCGGGCGGACCGTCGGTCTCAAAGCTCGCGAGCGATTTCGTCGATCTCGAAGGCTTCGATCTGATCGCCGGCCTGGATGTTGTCGTAGTTCTCGAAGGCCATGCCGCACTCGTAACCCTCGCGCACTTCCTTGACTTCGTCCTTGAAGCGCTTGAGCGTCTTGAGCGTGCCTTCGTGAATGACGACGTTGTCGCGCAGCAGGCGGACGCCGGCGCCGCGCTTGACGGTGCCCTGCGTGACCATACAACCGGCGACCTTGCCGACCTTCGTGATGTTGAACACCTCGCGGATGGTCGCGTAGCCGATGAAGCGTTCCCGCAGCGTCGGAGACAGGAGACCGGTCAGCGCCGCCTTCACGTCGTCGATCACGTTGTAGATGATCGAGTAGTAGCGGATTTCGACGCCGTCGCGCTTGGCGAGGTCGCGGGCCTGCGGGTTGGCGCGGACGTTGAAGCCGATGATCATCGCGTTGGACGCATTGGCCAGCGTGATGTCGGACTCGTTGATCGCACCGACCGAGTTGTGCAGGACGCGGACCTTGACCTCGGTGTTCTCGGCCGTGAGCTTCTCCAGCGAGCTGGCGATGGCTTCGATCGAGCCCTGCACGTCGCCCTTGATGACGACCGGCAGTTCCTTGGCCTCGCCGGCCTGGATGCGGCTGAACATGTCCTGCAGCGAACCGCGGGCCGAGGCCGCCACCGCCGCTTCGCGCTTCTTGCGCTGGCGGAACTCGGCGATCTCGCGGGCACGGGCCTCGGACTCGACGACGGAGAAGTCGTCGCCGGCCATCGGCGTGCCGTTCAGGCCCAGAACCTCGACCGGGACGGCCGGGGCCGCCTCGTTGACGTTCTGGCCGCGGTCGTTGATCAGGGCGCGGACGCGGCCCCACTCGGCACCGGTGACGAACACGTCGCCGACCTTCAGCGTGCCGCGCTGGACCAGCACGGTGGCGACCGAACCGCGGCCACGCTCCAGCTTCGCCTCGATGACAACGCCTTCGGCGGCACGTTCGGCGTTTGCCCGCAGCTCCAGGATTTCGGCCTGGAGCAGGATGGCCTCTTCCAGCTTGTGCAGGTTGAGCTTGGCCTTGGCCGACACTTCGACGTCGAGCACGTCGCCGCCCATCTCCTCGACCACCAGCTCGTGCTGGAGCAGTTCCTGGCGGACACGCTCCGGCTTGGCATCGGGCAGGTCGCACTTGTTGATGGCGACGATGATCGGAACCTTGGCCGCCTTGGCGTGGCGGATGGCCTCGATCGTCTGCGGCATGACGCCGTCGTTGGCGGCGACAACCAGCACGACCACGTCGGTGACGTTGGCGCCGCGGGCACGCATCTCGGTGAAGGCGGCGTGACCCGGCGTGTCGATGAAGGTGATCTTCGCACCCGACTCCAGCTGCACCTGATAGGCGCCGATGTGCTGGGTGATGCCGCCGGCCTCGCCCGACACCACGTCGGTCTGGCGCAGCGCGTCGAGCAGCGAGGTCTTGCCGTGGTCGACGTGGCCCATGATGGTGACGACCGGGGGACGCGGGGCCAGGACGGCACCCTCTTCCTCGGTGGCACGCAGGCCGATCTCGACGTCGGACTCCGACACGCGGCGGACGCGGTGGCCGAACTCGGTGATCAGCAGCTCGGCGGTGTCGGCGTCGATGGTCTGGTTGATGGTCGCCATCACGCCCATGCGCATCAGCGCCTTGATGACGTCGGCGCCACGCTCGGCCATGCGGTTGGCCAGCTCCTGGACGGTGATGACCTCCGGCAGGACGACGTCGCGGGTGACCTTGGCGGTCTCCTGGCGGCTCATCTGGCGCAGGCGTTCACGCTCGCGGGCACGGCGGACGGCGGCCAGCGACCGGGTGCGGTCGCTGCCGTCGTCGCTGAGCGCCTGCGAGACGGTCAGCTTGGTGCCCTTGCGGCGGTCGGCGCCGGCGGGAGCCTTGGCGGCCGGACGGGCCGGCGCGGCCTTGGCCGGGGCGCCACCGCGACCACCCTTGCGGCGGTTGTCGTCCTCTTCCTCGGCGCGGGCCGGCGGGGCGCCGACGCCCGGCAGGGTGCGGCCGGGAGCGGCGTCGGCGGCGGGACGGGCGGCGGCACCGCCGGGGCGCTGGTCGGCACCCGGACGGGCACCGGCCGGACGCGCACCGTCACGGGGGGCCGCACCGTCGCGGCCGCCATCGCGGCCACCGTCGCGGCGCGGAGCCGGCTCGGCATCGCGGCGCTTGGCGTCCTCGGCTTCCTTGCGCTTGGCCTCTTCCTCCTTGCGGCGGCGTTCGGCCTCGGCGGCGATCTTGCGATCCTCCTCCTGGATGGCGCGCATCTCGTCCAGCTCGCGCTGGCGCAAGGTCTCGGCATCCAGGATGATCGGCGGCATTTCCGGCGCGGCCGGCGCCGGAGCGTCGGACGGGGCGGCGGCCGGAGCAGCGGCTTCGGAGGGGGCGGCCGGAGCGGCAGCCTCATCCTCGGCGGCCTGGGCGGCACGGGCGGCGGCCTCGGCGGCGCGGGCTTCGGCGCGGGCCGCGTCTTCCTCGGCGTCGATCCGGCGCTGCTCTTCGAACGCGGCGGCGCCACGAAGCGCACGCAGGCGGGATTCCAGCTCCTCGCGGGTCAGTTGGCGCCCGGCAGGGGCACCGCCACCACGGGGACGCTGGCCCTGTGCGCCGCGCATGGGCAGGCCCTGGGCAGCTTGACGCGCAGCGGCGCCGCCGTCGGCAACGCCGGGCACGGCGCCCTTTTCAACATGACGCTTGCGCTTGACCTCTACGGTCACCGCTTTTGACCGGCCATGGGAGAAGCTCTGCCGGACCTGGGTCTCGACCGGCTTCTTCGACTCCAGCTTTCCTTTGCTGGCGCCGGTTAGGTGCAAGACTTTCTTCTGGTCCTGGTCGTTGCTGTCGGTCATCGGTTCCCGAATGGTCAGACGTTACATCGCAGGCCGGCCGGCCGTATCGCCGACTCCCAAGCCCTTATCAGATTCCCGGTGCGCGTCCCGGTCCCCTTCGGGACCTGTCGAGCCCAGCTGCCCCTGGGGACCTTTCAGCCCCCTCAGGCGTGCCGCATCGCGGGCCAGCCCTGCGGCCAGCCTGCCCCGCGCCACCACGGCGTGCACCGCGTGATCGCGTCCCAGCGCCGCGGCCAAGGCCGGGGACTGGAAGAGGTCGATCACCGGCAGCGACGGCGCGAGCGCCGTCACCTTGCCGCGCTGGTCCAGCGAGCCGTCCGCGGCTTCGACCAGCAGGGCCGGCGGGGGACCCGCACGGCCGACCTGGTTGGCCCTCAACGCCTCGCGCACCTTCTCGTATCCCGCCAGAACGTGGCCGGCACGGCGGGCGAGGCCCAACGCGTGCAGACAGCGCCGCTCCAGCAGCCGTTCCAGCCTCTCGGCCAGATCGGGCGGTACTTTCACCGCCCGGCGGGCCGCTTTGGCGAAAACGGATTTACCCATGGCTTTCGCCAGGGCATCCCGGTCGGCCGTGACCCAAAGGCCGCGGCCGGGCAGACGTTCCTCCAGGTCCGGAACCACCTCGCCGTCGGGGCCGATCACGAAGCGGATCATGCTCTCCTTCGGCCCCACCGTGCCCGACACGATGCAGCGGCGCAGAGGCCCCTTCTCGTCGTCGGCCGGCAGGCGGTCCGTACCGGCACCGTCGTCCTGTGCCAAATCCTGTTCCGGCACCGCATCCGCGGCGGCGGTCGGTGTCCGTTCGTCGTTCCGTTCGGTCATCCGATCGTCATCCGCTCGCGCGGTCCCGAATAATCGTTCCTCTCGGGCGCAGTTCCAACCGGCATTGCTGCCGGTCAGGCCTGCGCGCCCTGGCCATCGGCAGTGCCGTCAGCCGAACCGCCGGCGGCCGGAGCCGCGGCGGCGCCGTCCTCGCCCTCGCCCTCGCCCTCGAACCAGTGGGCGCGCGCGGCCATGATGATCGCGTTCGCCTCCTCTTCCGAGGGGGCGTCCTTGGCGCCGTCCTTGCTCAGGATCTCGACCAGCTCGTCGCCGGCCAGGTCGGCCAGGTCGTCCAGCGTCTTGACGCCGTTCTCGCCCAGCTTCACCAGCTGGACGGCGCTGAAGCCGGTCAGCTCGGCGACGATGTCCTCGACGCCCAGCTCCAGCCGGCGCTCGTTGGCCTGCTCGTCCTGCACTTCCAGGAAGGCCAGGGCGCGCTGCTTCAGCTCGTCGGCGACCGACTCGTCGAACCCTTCGATCTCGGCCAGCTCCTCGGTCTCGACATAGGCGATCTCCTCGACCGAGGTGAAGCCTTCGGCGACCAGCAGGTGGGCGATCACGTCATCGACGTCCAGCGCCTGCATGAACAGGGCGGAGCGGTTGTGGATTTCCTCCGACCGGCGCTCCGACTCTTCCTGTTCGGTCAGGATGTCGATGTCCCAGCCGGTCAGCATCGAGGCGAGTCGCACATTCTGCCCGCGGCGGCCGATCGCCAGCGACAGCTGGTCGTCGGGCACCACCACCTCGATGCGGTGGTTGTCGTCGTCGAGCACGACCTTGGCGACCTCGGCCGGGGCGAGCGCGTTGACGACGAAGGTCGGCGCCTCGCCGTTCCACGGGATGATGTCGATCTTCTCGCCCTGCAGCTCGCCGACGACCGCCTGGACGCGGCTGCCGCGCATGCCGACGCAGGCGCCGACCGGGTCGATGGAGCTGTCATGGCTCAGCACCGCGATCTTGGCGCGCGAACCCGGGTCACGGGCGACCGCCTTGATCTCGATGATGCCGTCGTAGATTTCCGGCACTTCCTGGGCGAACAGCTTCGCCATGAACATCGGGTGCGTGCGCGACAGGAAGATCTGCGGCCCGCGCGGTTCCTCGCGGACGTCGAAGATGTAGGCGCGCACGCGGTCGCCGTTCTTGAAATGCTCGCGCGGCAGCAGCTCGTCGCGTCGCAGGATCGCTTCGGCGCGGCCCAGGTCGACGGTGACGTTGCCGTATTCGACGCGCTTGACCAGACCGTTGACGATCTCGCCGTTGCGGTCCTTGTACTCGTTGAACTGGCGCTTGCGCTCGGCGTCGCGCACCTTCTGCACGATCACCTGCTTGGCGGTCTGGGCGGCGATGCGGCCGAAATCGATCGGCGGCAGCGGGTCGACCAGGAAATCGCCGAGCTTGGCACCGGCCTTGCGCTTCTGGGCGTAGGGCAGGGTGACCTGCGTCGCCTCGTTCTCCACCGTCTCGACCACTTCGAGGTGGCGGGTCAGATGGATGTCGCCGGTCTTGCGGTCGATGCGGGCGCGGATGTCGTGCTCATGGCCGTACTTGGAGCGGCCGGCCTTCTGAATCGCCTGCTCCATCGCCTCCAGGACTTCGTCCCGGTCGATGTTCTTTTCGCGGGCGACCGCGTCAGCGACTTGCAGCAGTTCCATCCGTTACACTTCCTGAATCGGTCTTGTGTGATGCCGGTCTTGCGTGATGTCCGGTCGGGTCGGCGGGGCGAAGGGCAACCTGGGGCGGGGTCCTGGCGGCTTTTGTCCTGGCGGACTTGGCCGTCAGTGCTCCAGGCCCTCCTGCTGCTCCTGGCTGGCACGGATCAGCTCGTCCGTCAGCACCAGCTTGGCGCGCAGGATGTTGTCGAACTCCAGCCGGGCGGGTCCCTGTTCGGTGTCGACGCACACGAGGCCGTCCTCGACGCCCTTCAGCATGCCTTTGAAACGCTTGCGGCCGTCGATGGCCATGCGGCTTTCCAGCCGGGCTTCGAAGCCGGCGAAGCGCGCGAAATCCTTGAGCCGGGTCAGCGGCCGGTCGATGCCGGGCGAGCTGACTTCCAGCGTGTAGGCCTCGCGGATCGGGTCTTCCACGTCCAGCAGGGCGGAGACGGAGCGGCTGATGTCGGCGCAATCCTCGACAGTCATGGGCGCGCCGTCGGCGCGCTCCGCCATGATCTGGAGAATCGACCGTTGGCCGCCGGAGATCTGAACGCGCACGACCTCATAGCCCATGGCTTCGACCGACGGCGTGATGATCTGTTCGATGCGACCTGTAGCGTCCATTCCACCTAACCCAAAGCCTGCGGCCGGGATCGAACCGGACGAGGTTTCCACAACAGAAGGTTCAACAAGCGCGTGTTTCCACACGCTCATAAAAAAATAAGTGGGCAAAAGCCCACCCGCAAAGCGTCTCGCCGGCCCGGTTGCCCGGGCCGCCGATCCGTATGGGTTCTCAGAGGCTGAATATAGTCATTCCGGCCGATGCCGCAAGCCTTTTCGGGACCGATCGTCGTGGCGGCCCGGAATCTCAAGCGGAACGGGTATGCGTCACCCCCGCGGGCGGCGGACGAACCGCAGGAAGACCGGCTTGCGCCCGGCGGCGATGGCCTTTTCCTCATAGCGCGTCGCCGGCCAGTCGTCGGGGCGGATGCGCCAGTCGGACGGGCGGCGCGCCGTCCATTCGAAATCGGGATGCTTGACCGTATGTTCAAGCATCCAGCGCACCAGACCCATGTCGTCGCTGGCCAGCCGCAGCTCGGCCCCGTCCTTCAGCACGCGGGCCAGCCGCGGCAGGTTCTCCGGCCCGATGAAGCGGCGGTCGGCATGGCGCTTCTTCGGCCAGGGGTCGGCGAACAGCACGAAGGCGCGGCCGATGGAGGCGTCGGGCAGGGCGTCCAGCAGCGGCCGGGCATCGTCGGGATGGATGCGCACGTTGCCGAGATCGTCGTCGTCGATCATCCCCAAGAGGCCGGCGATGCCGTTGAGGAAGGGTTCGGCGCCGACGATGCCGACATCCGGGTTGTGCCTGGCCTGCCAGGCGAGGTGATGCCCCATGCCGAAGCCGACCTCCAGCCAGACCTCGCGCTTCGGCGTGTCGAACAGGCTGGCCGGGTCCAGGCTGTCGCCGGATTTCGGCGTCGGGATCTGGAGCTGCGGCAGCAGATCCTCGATCAGGCTTGTCCGGCGCTTGCGCAGGGGGCGGCCCTTGCGCCGGCCGAACAGCCGGTTTCCGGTTTCGCTCTGCGGAGCGTCGTCAGTCGGTCGGTCGGTTTTGCTGTCGGTCATGGCGGCTGATGCGGTTCGAAGAGCAGGGGCGGCGGGAAAGGGGCTTGTACAAAAAGCGGGCTTGTACAAAAAGACAGCGGAGGCCGTTTCCAGCCTCCGCCGCCTTTTTCATATCTGGTGATCCGCCGGTCGGGGCGGTCAGAAGGCGCCGCGCAGAGCCTCGACCAGATCGGTCTTCTCCCACGAGAAGCCGCCGTCCACCTCGGGCTCGCGGCCGAAATGGCCGTAGGCGGCGGTGCGGGCGTAGATCGGCTTGTTCAGGCCCAGATGCGTGCGGATGCCGCGCGGGGACAGGTCGACCAGCTGCTGGAGGATGTCGGACAGCCGGTCCTCGTCGACATTGCCGGTGCCGTGGGTGTCGACATAGACCGACAGCGGCTTCGACACGCCGATGGCGTAGGAGACCTGGATCGTGCACTTGTCCGCCAGTTCCGCCGCGACGACGTTCTTGGCGAGGTAGCGGGCGGCGTAGGCGGCCGAGCGGTCGACCTTGGTCGGATCCTTGCCGGAGAAGGCGCCGCCGCCGTGCGGGGCCGCACCGCCGTAGGTGTCGACGATGATCTTGCGGCCGGTCAGGCCGGCGTCACCGTCCGGGCCGCCGATGACGAACCGGCCGGTCGGGTTGACGTACAGGTTCTTCGCCTCGCACATCCAGCCTTCCGGCAGGCAGTTGACGATGTGCGGCATGACGATCTCGCGCACCGCATCCTGGTCCAGCCCCTCGGCATGCTGGGTCGACAGCACGATGGCGGTGGCGCGGGTCGGGCGGCCGTCGATGTACTGCAGGGTGACCTGGCTCTTGGCGTCCGGGCCCAGCTGCGGGGCGGCGCCGGAATGGCGCGCCTCGGCCAGCGACTTCAGGATGGCGTGGCTGTAGTAGATCGGCGCCGGCATCAGGGCCGGGGTCTCGCGGCAGGCATAGCCGAACATGATGCCCTGGTCGCCGGCACCCTCGTCCTTGTTGCCCGCGGCGTCGACGCCGACGGCGATGTCGGCGGACTGGGAATGGACGAAGCACTTGACGTCCATCTTCTCCCAGTGGAAGCCGTCCTGCTCGTAGCCGATGTCCTTCACCGCGGCACGGGCGGCTGCGACCAGCTGGTCGGCCTCGATGCTGGCGGGGCCGCGAACCTCGCCGGCCAGTACCACCTGGTTGGTGGTCGCCAGCGTCTCCACGGCCACGCGGGCCTGCGGATCGTGCGAGAGGTAGAGATCGACGATGGCGTCGGAAATGCGGTCGCAGACCTTGTCGGGATGACCCTCCGACACGGACTCGCTGGTGAAGACGTAGTTCAACTTTGCCACGGGAAACCTCGGCATTCGGCGGCACGCTATTTCATGAGCCGAAACGGCAGACCGGTACAGCGGCCGCAGACACCGATCCAAATCCGGTTTTGACAAGGTTTCAGGCCGGGGTCAAGAAGCCTACCAGCGGTAAGGCCTTGGTCCTATCAGCGCAGGCACCACACGAAGGGGGTGGATACGGTCGCGCCGCATCTTCCCCGTTCGGTGGGTATCTCAGGCCGCAGACAACCGGCAGGAGTTGCTGCCGGGAAGCTCAACGCCCCGAACTGCCGCCGTGAGTCACTGCCGTAAGCTATCGCCGCAACTTACTCCGCGGCTTCCGCCACGGCGGCGCTGGCCACTGCCTTGGTCAGCTCGAACAGGCGCTTGCGCACCGACGGATCGCTGATCTTGTAATAGGCGCGGACCAGTTCCAGCGTCTCGCGCTTGGCCATCGGATCGGGCTCGTAGGTGCTGGCCGACCGCTCTTCCGAGCCGCCCGCCTCATCGTCGTCATCGACGCGGGCCGAGGCCGCTTCGGCCGGCATGTCGTCGAAGAAGAAGGAAACCGGCACGTCCAGCACGCGGCTGAGATCGAACAGACGCGATGCGCCGATGCGGTTGGCGCCACGCTCGTACTTCTGCACCTGCTGGAAGGTCAGACCGATGGCCTCGCCCAACTTTTCCTGGCTCATGCCGAGAAGGGTGCGGCGGAGACGGACGCGGGATCCGACATGGACATCGATGGGATTCGGCTTTCCGGTCTTCGGACGGCCCGCACCCGCACGGCGCCCGCGCGGCGCTCCAGTTTCAGTCTGCATCTCGTTTATCCCTGTAACGGTTGTGCAACCTAGTTACGACATATCCACGTATGCAGTCAAGCCCGCTCCGGTCATGCCGGTTACACGAATTTGTTCTGCCTGTGGCGGGCAGAATGCCCGTATTGCAGCGTCACCGGTGATATCGCGAGGCCAGGGCCGCCATGAAACAGCCTAGAAGCAATATGCCGAAAATCCAGTCGCCCATGCGGGCATAGGCTGTAACGCCAGATGGAGCTTTCGGTAACGTGGTATCAATGAAGCCACGTTCACCCAGACCGAGCAATTGTCGCACACGACCGTAGGAATCCACCACCCCGGATATTCCCGTATTCGCCACCCGTACCAGCGGCAGCCCTTCCTCGACCGCACGCACCTGATTGATGGCGAAATGCTGGTGCGGACCGGCGGTGCGGCCGTACCAGGCGTCGTTGGTCAGGTTCAGCAGCCATTGCGGCCGGTCGGCGGTATCGACCACCGCGCCGGGGAAGATGCTCTCGTAGCAGATCAGCGGGCTGAAGGGCGGCAGGCCCGCCACGCGGTCGCCCAGATGCAGGGTGCGTGGGCCGGGACCGGCGGAGAACTCCGCCCCGTTGCCGGCGATGGCGCCGACCGGCAGCCATTGCCGCAGCGGCATATATTCGCCGAAGGGGACGAGATGGAACTTGTCGTAGTCGGCGACCGCGGCGCCGCTGCCGTCCACCGCCACCATGCCGTTGAAATAGCGGCGCTCGCCATCGGCATCCATCGTCGTGCGCGGGGCTCCGGTGATCAGCAGCCCGCCGGATGGCGTGACCGAGGCCAGGGCCTGCCGCACCCGCGCATCGTCCTCGATGAAGAAGGGCACGGCGGTTTCCGGCCAGATGATGACGTTGGGCGGCGGGGTGGAGGGATCGGCCGGGGCGGCGGCTGACAAAGCGAGATGGCTCTGGAAATTCTGCGCCCGCTCGCCGGGCGCCCATTTCAGCCGCTGGTCGATCGCCGCCTGGACCAGCCGCAGCCGGATGCCCGGCACCGGCTCGTCGGCCGCACCGGCCAGCCGCCACGCTCCCCAGCCGCCGAGGACCGCCAGCAGCGCCAGACCGGCGGCGACGGCGGCGCGGGCCCGGCCGGGCGTGGTGTCGCGGTCGGGCAGGGCGGCCGGCAGCGACGCCACCAGCACCGTCGCCAGCGTCAGGCCATAGATGCCGATCAGCGAGGCGGTCTGCAGAACCGGCAGCACCCCGACCCAGCCATAGCCGATCAGGTTCCAGGGAAAGCCGGTGAAGACATGGCCGCGCAGCCATTCCCACAGGCACCAGCAGGCGGCGAACAGCAGCGGGCGCCCGAGCCCGGCACCGAAGCCGCGCCGGCGCAGCAGCCGGAAGGTCAGGGTGGCGCCGCCGCTGAACATCGCCAGCAGGACCGGCAGGCCGACCGCCGACAGCGGCAGCGCCCACCAGAAGCGTTCGATGTCGGTGAACAGCGCGGCGCTGATCCAGTAGAGCCCAAGCAGGTGGTGGCCGAAGCCGAAGAACCAGCCGACGGCGAAGGCGGCCTTTCTGGTCTCCGCCCCGTCCAGCAGCCAGATCAGGCCGGGAAAGGCCACCAGCACGACCGGCATCAGGTTGGCCGGCGGCAATGCCAGCGTCGCCAGTCCGCCCAGCAGCATCGCGGCGGCCAGCCGGCGCCAGCCGGTCAGGGCGGCCAGCCGCGCGGAAACGCGGCCCAGCTTGGCCGGGACGGGCAGGGTGTCGGTGGCGGTCAAGGCAAAACTCCGGCAGCGGCAGGGGGCGGCGCCATAGGTGCGGGCGGCGCCATAGGTAATGCCGCCGTGAAGGGGTGCCAAGGTTCTTGTGGGCGGGGCTGTGTTGTGGGGTGGGGAGACCGTCCCCACCCCGGCCCCCACCCGGTCCTCAGGCCGTCTCCGCCAGCTCCGCGCTGTTCGCCGGGACATTGTGGACGCGCAGGCGCTTCAGGCGGCGGGAATCGGCGTCGACGATCTCGAACTCCAGGCCCGACGGGTGGACCAGCCGTTCGCCCAGCCCCGGCACGCGGCCGGCGATGGAGACGACCAGACCGCCGAGCGTGTCGATGTCCTCGCGCTCCTCCTCGGTCAGCACCGGGCCGACCCGGACCTCGAAATCCTCGATGGGCAGGCGGGCGTCGGCGATCAGGCTGCCATCGGGACGTTCGACCAGCCGCGGGGCCGCGGCCTCGTCATGCTCGTCCTCGATCTCGCCGACGATCTCCTCGACCAGATCCTCGATGGTGACGAGGCCGTCGATGCCGCCGAACTCGTCCACCACCAGGGCCATGTGCTGGCGGGTCTGGCGCATCTGCACCAGCAGGTCGAGCACATGCATGGAGGGGGCGACGATCTTCGCCTCGCGGATGATGCCGCTCAGGTCGGGTTTCTGGCGCAGGCCCTCGGCGGAGACGGCCTGCCTGGCCATCAGGGTCATCACATCCTTGATGTGGATGATGCCGACCACGTCGTCCAAAGTTTCGCGGAACACCGGCAGGCGGGAATGGCCTTCCTCGGCAACGCGCTGGACCAATGCTGGGAAGGGGGTGTCGATGTCGACGGCGATGATGTCGGCGCGCGGCACCATGACGTCGGCGACGGTGCGGTCGCGCAGCTTCAGGATGTTGGTCAGCAGCGCCCGCTCGCCGGTGCCCAGCGAATCCTCGCCGTCCTCGCTGGCTGCATCGTCCAGGCCGGAGATCAGCTCTTCGATGGTGCCGCGCAGGGAATTGTCCTCGCGGCCGCCCCAGACGGTGCGGAGCCACCCCTTGAACAGGTGGCCCAGGGAATGGTCTTCGGCCCCGTTGTCATCACGGGGCGTGCGACTGTCGGATATTTCGCTCATCGGTCCGGCGGTTGGTGGTTGGCGGCGTAAGGATCGGCGATTCCGAGCGTGGCGAGCAACCGGGTTTCCAGCGCCTCCATCTCCTCGGCCTCGTCGTCCGTCTCGTGATCATACCCCAGCAGATGCAGAACACCATGCATCACAAGGTGAGTCATGTGGTCCTGGAAGCTTTTCCGCTGTTCGGCGGCTTCGCGTGCAACCGTTTCATAGGCGAGGATGACGTCGCCCAGCATCACCGGCACGCCCTCCTGCGCCTCCGGTTCCTCCGCCTCGGTCAGGGCGAAGGACAGGACGTTGGTCGGCTTGTCCTTGCCGCGATACTCGCGGTTCAGCCGGTGGACCAGTTCGTCGTCGGCCAGCACGACCGACAGCTCGGCCGGGCCTTCCTCGTCGTCATAGGCCGCACCCAGGGCGGCGAGCGCCGCGCGCTCGGCCAGCCACTCGGCATCCTCGGCCCAGTCGCCGGCTTCACGTGAAACAGTGATATCGACCGCGGTGGTCATTCCGGTTCTCCAACGATCCCGGCATCACCGCCGGTCGTTTCGGGTGCGGAACCGGCCGGCGCGGCGTTGGTGCGGCGGGCCTGCCTGCGCTCCGCCTCGCGGGCATCGGCCTGGTCATAGGCGCGGATGATGCGGGCCACCATCGGGTGGCGGACGACGTCGGCGTCGGTGAAGCGGACGAAGCGCACGCCCTCCACCCCGCGCAGGATGTCCAGCGCGTCGCGCAGGCCCGACCGGGTGCCGGTCGGCAGGTCGATCTGCGAGATGTCGCCGGTCACCACCATCCGCCCGCCTTCGCCCAGCCGCGTGAGGAACATCTTCATCTGCATCGGCGTGGTGTTCTGCGCCTCGTCCAGGATGACGAAGGCGTTGCCCAACGTCCGGCCGCGCATGAAGGCCAGCGGCGCGATCTCGATCTCGCCGGACTCCAGCCGCTTCTTGACCTGCTCGGCCGGCAGCATGTCGTGCAGCGCGTCGTAGAGCGGGCGCAGGTAAGGATCGACCTTCTCCTTCAGGTCGCCGGGCAGGAAGCCCAGCCGCTCGCCGGCCTCGACCGCCGGGCGCGACAGCACGATGCGGTCGACCTGGCCGGTGGTCAGCAGGGCCACCGCCTGCGCCACCGCCAGATAGGTCTTGCCGGTGCCGGCCGGGCCGAGCCCGAAGACCAGCTCGCTCTCCGCCAGGGCCTGGAGATAGGCGGCCTGGGTCGGGGTGCGCGGGGTGATCGGGCCGCGGCGGCGGGTGCGCAGCGCGATCTCCGCGCGGGTGATCGTCGCCTGCGGGCCGGGGGCGCGCGGCTCTTCGCCAGCAGCGACTCCGGCAAAACCGGCCTCGGCGGTCGCCATGCGGACGGCGCCGTCGACCTCGCCGCTGTCGATGGTCTGGCCGCGGGTCAGCCGGCCATACAGGCCGTTCAGCGCCGTCCGCGCCGTCTCGGCGGCGTCCGACGGACCGGAGATGGTCAGGGTGTTGCCGCGGGAGATCAGCGACACGCCGAGAAGCGATTCGATGCGGGCGAGGTGGCGGTCATGCTCCCCGTACAGCATCGGGAGAAGACGATTGTCATCGAATTGAACGTCGATGCGCCGTTCGGGCAGACCGTTCAAGCGCTTGCCTCCAAGGTTACGGCAGGCTGGAAGGGAGAGGCGGTGACATATTCGCCGGTCACCACCGTGCCGGCGAGGCTGTTGGCCCGCGCCGCGTCGACCCGCACTTCGACGATGCGGCCGAGCAGCCGTTCGTCCGCCTCGGCATGGACCGACTGCATCCACGGGCTGCGGCCGAGAAGCTGGCCGTCGCGGCGGCCGACGCGGTCGAACAGGACGGGCACGCTGCGGCCGACGAAGCCGTGGTTGAAGGCGATCTGCTGGGCGTCCAGCAACTGGCGCAGCGCCTCCAGCCGCGCCTCCTTCACCTCTTCCGGCAGCTGGGCGCCCTCGGCCGACGCCGGGGTGCCGGGACGCGAGCTGTATTTGAAGGAATAGGCCTGGGCATAGCCGATCTCGGTGACCAGCTTCAGCGTCTGGGCAAAATCGGCGTCCGTCTCGCCGGGGAAGCCGACGATGAAGTCGCCGGACATCGCCAGGTCGGGCTTGGCGCTGCGCAGCCGGTCGACCAGACGGCGGTAGTCGTCGGCGCTGTGCTTGCGGTTCATCGCCGCCAGGACGCGGTCCGAGCCGGCCTGCACCGGCAGATGCAGGTAGGGCATCAGCTGCGGCACCTCGGCATGGGCGCGGATCAGGTCGTCGGCCATGTCGCGCGGGTGCGAGGTGGTGTAGCGGATGCGCGCCAGCCCGTCGATCTCCGCCAGCTCGCGGATCAGCCGGCCGAGGCCCCAGGTCGCGCCGTCCGGCCCGTCGCCGTGCCAGGCGTTGACGTTCTGGCCCAGCAGGGTGATCTCGCGCGTGCCGCCGGCGACCAGCCGCTTCGCCTCGGCCAGGATCTGGCCGGCGGGGCGGGAGAACTCGGCGCCGCGGGTGTAGGGCACGACGCAGAAGGTGCAGAACTTGTCGCAGCCCTCCTGCACCGCCAGGAAGGCGGCGACGCCTTGGGCGCCGGCTTCCTCCGGCAGCAGGTCGAACTTGGATTCGGCCGGGAAGTCGGTGTTCAGCACGCTGCCGGCGGCACGGCTGGCCTTCGCCACCATCTCCGGCAGGGTGTGGTAGGTCTGCGGGCCGAAGACCATGTCGACGAAGGGGGCGCGGGCGACGATCTCCTCGCCCTCGGCCTGGGCGACGCAGCCGGCGACCGCCAGGATCATCCGGCCGTCCTCGGCCTCCGCCTTGCGGTCCTTCATCTGGCGCAGCCGGCCCAGCTCGGAGAAGACCTTCTCGGCCGCCTTCTCGCGGATGTGGCAGGTGTTCAGGATCACCATGTCGGCGCCGTCCGGCTCATCGACCGGTTGGTAGCCCAGCGGTGCCAGGACGTCCACCATCCGGGCGGAGTCGTACACGTTCATCTGGCAGCCCCAGGTCTTGATGAACAGCTTCTTGGTCAACCCGCACCCTTCCGCTTGGAACAAAAACGAATAGCGCGCTCACGGGTTTGCGTGGCGCGCGGCACGCCGTCGGTCCGGCGTCGCTCCTGATGAGATGGTATCGCGTGCGGGGCGAATCGAGTCAATCCCGCTTCGCCCCGCCCACTATTTGCAAGCCTCCGCTTTCCGCCCTCCGGAAAGGTCACGCCGCCCCGGCCTGGAGGCCGTCGCGCCAGAACCAGTCGGTCCGGCGCACCCGGTCAGTCCAAACTCGCTCCGCCGCCGTCCGGCTGAACAGGGCGCTGAAAGGGACGGGGGTGTCTCCCGCCGGCAGGTCGATGGAGCTGGCCAGCACCGGGCCGAGCACCGGGGTGGCGCCGATGGCGACATCCTGCGCGTCCGCCTGCTCGGGCTTGCCGATCATGCCGGCGCCGCCGGCCAGCGAGCCTTCGACCAGCTCCAGCCCCAGGAGCCGGCTCATGTCGACCGGACCCGGCATCTGCATGCCCAGCGTCAGGGCGCGGGAGAAGCCGAACCGCTCGTAATAGGGGGCGTCGCCGACCAGGATCACCGACTTGTGGCCCAGCGCCACCGCCTTGTTCAGGCTCATCCGGATCATCTTGCTGCCCAGCCCGCTGCCCTGGAGGTGGGCGGCGACCGCGATGGGGCCGAGCAGGATGGACGGGGTGGCGCCGCCGACCAGGATCGGCCAGTAGCGGATGGTGCCCACCACCACCTCGCGCCCATGCTCGTCATGCTCGATGGCGACGAGGTTCAGGGCGGGGATGGAGTCGACGCCGTCGCGCAGCCGGTAGGCGGTCTTGTTGAAGCGGTCCGGACCGAAGGAGGCGTCCAGCAGGGCTTCGATGGCGGCGGCGTGCTTCGGCTCTTCGACGGTGATGATCATCAGCTGGGGCTCCCGGCGGGAAGAAGGTCTTCTCAGAAGGCTTCTGAAGGGCGGATCGCGCCGCCGCCGGAAGGCCGGGGGTGTCAGGTCCCCGATGTGCCTTTGGCGTTCGCACGCGACCCAAGGACGGCCGCAACCGCAATGCGCGGTGCGAGGCTCCGTCGTCGGATGCGAAGGGCGTGCGAACGAGACATGGACAAGGCTCTTCGGCCGTTGCTGGGACTTGCGCATATATCATTGTCGCCCCCCCGTCGCAAGACCGTGGAGACCCCGATGGAGTGCATAACTGTATCCATCTGAATGCGGGCATGTCCCAGGATTGTCCGGGGCGCGTCTGGACAGTGCGGAGGGGGGACCTTATCCTGTGGCCGACAGCCGCCCGGCGCCGTTTGCCGGGCTGTCCGTTCGGATTGTCCGCCCGGATTGCCTGCCCGGATTGCCTGCCAGGATTCTCGACCATGTACACCGCCGTCACCCACGACATCCGCGTCACCGTCCAGCCCGTGTTCCTGGAGGACCAGTCGTCCCCGGCGGAGGGACGCTTCGTCTGGGCCTATCATGTCCGCATCGAGAATGAAGGCGAGGAGACGGTGCAGCTGCGCACCCGCCACTGGCGCATCACCGACGCCATGGGCCGCGTGCAGGAGGTGCGGGGCCCCGGCGTCGTCGGCGAACAGCCGGTGCTGGAGCCGGGCGACCATTTCGAATACACCAGCGGCACCCCGCTCGGCACGCCGTCCGGCATCATGGCCGGAACCTATGGCATGGAGGGCGAGGACGGCCGCGCCTTCGACGTGACGATCCCGGCCTTCTCGCTGGACAGCCCGCACCAGCCGATGCAGCTGAACTGACCGCTGAATTCGGACGCAGGCGAATAATACAATAGAATGTGTGTGGTTATTGGAAGAATTTAACACGCGGCTTTGACAAGCCGCATGGCTGCCCGTACTTTGTCCATCGCTTGAAGGTCATAGGTCGGACCCTATCTAGGGTCTTCCGAATGGCGTCCGGCGACAGGAAACGGGCGGAAACGGGAAGGCAGGCGCCGCCGTTCCGGTCTAGATATCTCCATTTCGTCTTGCGAGCCGTTCGGTTGATCCGCCGAGGCATCGGTTCCGTACTGACGGCAAACCCGAGTGACGCCAGCCCGAGTGACGCCAGACACGATGGCCAGACAAGGTGGGCGTGTTGCGCGACAGCCGTCGGCTCACGGCCGATGGTCCACGCAAGGCGTGTTATCAGTTATGGAAAGGATGTTCCCGTGACGGCTACCAAGACCCCGCACGCCAAGCCTCCGGCGGTCGACAACGTGCTCCGCGGCCCCGGCCTGTCCCGGCCGGACGCCCTCGACCGCCCGTCCCGCGCCGAGGCGGAGGAGGCCGTGCGCACCCTGATCCGCTGGGCCGGCGACGACCCGGCGCGCGAAGGGCTGGTCGGCACGCCGGACCGCGTCGTCCGCTCCTACGAGGAATTCTTCGCCGGCTACGGCATCGACCCGGTGGAGATCCTGTCGCGCACCTTCGAGGAGACCGACGGCTACGACGAGATGGTCGTGCTGCGCGACATCCGGGTCGAATCCTATTGCGAGCACCACATGGTGCCGATCATCGGCAAGGCCCACGTCGCCTACCTGCCGCGCCGCCGCGTCGTCGGCATCTCCAAGCTGGCGCGGCTGGTCGAGGCCTATGGCAAGCGCCTGCAAATCCAGGAGAAGATGACGGCGCAGATCGCCAACACCATCGACGAGGTCCTCCAGCCCGAGGGCGTCGCCGTGGTCGTCGAGGCGCAGCACCAGTGCATGACGACCCGCGGCATCCACAAGACCGGCGTGACCATGGTGACCAGCCGCATGCTGGGCGCCTTCCGCACCGACCCGTCGACCCGCCGCGAGTTCCTGACGATGATCGGCAACCCGTCCTCGCGCGGGATGGAGTGAGGATCGCGCTCTTTCCGTTCGGGGAGAGGGCTTTACACCCATAACGCCGCCTGCCAAGCTCCCGCCGCTATTTCCCAGTGAGCGGTGTGGAGCATGGCGGCGAAGGTGACCCCGGCGGTCAATGCGGCGAAGGCGGCGGGCGTCGCCTTCCGGCTGATGGAATACGACTACGACCCCTCGGCCGACGCCATCGGCCTGCATGCGGCCGAATCGCTCGGCCTCGATCCCGCTATCGTCTACAAGACCCTGATCGTCCAGCTGGAGCCCAAGGCGCTGGCCTGCGCCGTCATTCCGGTCGCGGCCAAGCTGGATTTGAAGGCCATCGCTGCGGCGGCCAAGGCGAAGAAGGCCGATCTGGCCGACCCGGCGCTGGCGGAAAAGACCACCGGCTTCCTCGTCGGCGGCATCAGCCCGCTGGGCCAGAAGAAGACGCTGCCGACCTTCATCGACGCGAGCGCCGAAGCGCTGCCGGAAATGGTGGTGAATGGCGGCCGTCGCGGTTTGCAGATCGTGCTGGCGCCCGCCGATCTGGCGAAGGCGGCGAAGGCGACGGTCTGCGCCATCGTCGCACATTGAGCCATGATTTTACGGAAGTGGTGACCCCGGCAGGACTCGAACCTGCTGCCTCAAGTTTAGGAAACTCGCGCTCTATCCTGATGAGCTACGGGGCCACTTGCGCCGCACCTTAACGGTTTCGCTTGCAAGGGGAAAGCGGCTTTTGGTGAAAGTGCGGCGTCGCTGGACCGCTCGCCTGAAGACGGGCGTCACGCCGTTGGAAGCACCATAGAACACGGATTACACGGATTTCGACACGGATTGCACGGATCAGGCCGTATCCGCGACGTCGATCCATGTCGATCCATAGGGATGGCGACCGGGAAGGATCGTGCTGAACCGGGCGGTTCCGTGAAATCCGTGTCAAAATCCGTGAAATCCGTGTCGATTGTTGCCTGCGTCTCCAGGACCTCGCGTTCAGGCGACTGACTTGGCGGCGCCGCCCGCCCTCAGTCCGAATAGCGCTCCTCCAGCCACGGGTCGGCGTGGTTGTTGTAGCCGCGGACCTCCCAATAGCCCTTGCGGTCGCCGGCCAGCAGCTCGATCCGCTTCACCCACTTGGCGCTTTTCCACAGATACAGCTTGGGCAGGATGATCCGCACCGGACCGCCATGCTCGCGGCTGATCGGCTGGCCTTCCCAGTTGGTGGCGAGCAGCACGCCGTCGTCGTCGAAGTCCGACAGGGCGACGTTGGTGGTGTAGCCGTCGAAGGAATGGAAGACGACGAAGCGCGCCTCCGGCTTCGGCCGGGCCAGCTCCAGCAGGCGGCGGGCGCTGACCCCCTCCCACCGGTTGTCGTAGCGTGACCAGGTGGTGACGCAGTGGATGTCGGAAACGAAGCTCTCCTGCGGCTGGGCCTGGAAATCGCCCCAGTTCCACGACAGGCGGTTCTCCACCAGCCCGTCGACGGCGAGCGTCCAGTTGGCCGTCGTCACCTTCGGCGTGATGCCGAGGTCCAGCACCGGCCAGTCGGTCACCAGACGCTGGCCGGGCGGCAGCCGCTCGCGCGCCGGGTCGGCGGCATGTCCCGTCAAGGCACGGCCATCGCGTGCCCATTGCTCCTTGGTGGCGACCAGCTTGTCGCGGACGGTGCCGTCCTGTCCGATCTTCCGGTCCGGTTCCAGTCCGGTACGCCCGTCCGGCTTGGGAGGTGTGTCGCTCATGGCTCATCCTTACTCAGCGCTTCCGGCTCCGCCGGCATCTCCGCCGGCAGGGGACCCGCTTAAAAAAGGAACAGACAGTCGGGTTGGCAAGCGCAAGCGGGAGAACTAACTTCCCGAAGCCCGGCATGGTGGAGCCCCGGCATATTGGAGCCACAGTTCCACGCCAGGGTGCCGGCCGGCTGTGTTTTCGCCGCCCACCCCTATCGCCGCCCCGTCAGAGACCACCCGAGTGAATTGCCGATGATCCGGTCCGCAACGCCCGCCGCAAACCCTCTGCCAAGCGTTTGGCGTCAGCTCCTGTCCGGCGGCCTGGCCGTCCTGCTTCTCGCAATTCTGCTCGGCGGGGCGGCGACGCCGGTGCTCGCCGCCTCGGCAGCGCCCGCCGGCGCCGTTCCGGCTCCGGCCGCCGGGGCCGCCGCTCCCGCCGCCGCCGCGCCGGTGGTGGTGGACGAGGCGACCGTGCAGCAGCTGGAGGCGCTGGTCGGCACGCTGGAGAACCAGGACGCGCGCACCCAGCTGGTCACCCAGCTGCGCAACCTGATCACCGCCCAGCGCGGCCTCGCCCAGGCCAAGGAGGCGGAAGGCGAGTCGGCCCTGCCGCAGACCCTCGGCGCCCGCGCGCTGGCCTTCCTGGCGGCGCGGATGGACGTGGTCAGCCGCCAGCTGGTGCAGGTCGCCAACGTCTTCTCCGACCTGCCGGGGGCGCTGTCCTGGGTCCAGCGGCAGGCGCAGGACGACACCGCCCGCGACCGTTGGGTGCAGATCGCCATCCAGCTGGCGATGATCCTCGGCATCGGCGCGGTGGCCGCGCGCGGCATCGGCTGGCTGCTCAGCCGGCCGCGCCATGCCATGGCCGCCCGCCATGTCGGCTCCACCCTGCTGCGCATCCCGATGCTGCTCGGCCGGGCGGTTCTGGAACTGGCGCCGATCCTGGGCTTCATCGTCGTCGCCTACACCATCCTGTCGGTGACCGAACCGGCCCCGCGGGTGCGGCTGGTGGCGCTGGCGGTGGTGAACGCCACCGTCATCACCCAGGCGTTGCTGATCCTGGTGCGGATGCTGTTCGCGCCCGACGCGCCCAACCTGCGGCTGGTCCACACCAGTGAGGCCGGGGCGAAGCGCTGCTACATCTGGTCGCGCCGGCTGATCGCGGTCGCCGTCTACGGCTATTTCCTGGCGGAGGGGGCCTATGTGCTGGGCCTGCCGCTGGGCGCCTACGGCGCGCTGCTGAAGCTGCTGGGCGTGGTCATCGCCGCCATGCTGATCGCGCTGATCCTGCAAAACCGTGTCGGCGTCGCCGACTGGATGCGCGGCAACCCGCTGTCGGGCGACGGCGACCCGCTGGCGACCGCCCGGCGCGAGGCGGAAGGGCAGGGGGCCGTCCTGCGCACCGCGCGCCGCCGCTTCGCCGAGATCTGGCACGTGCTTGCCATCCTCTATGTCGTGGTGACGCTGGGCGTCTGGGTGCTGAACGTCTATGGCGGCTTCGAATTCCTGGCCCGCGGCACCGCGGTGACCGTGGTGGCGGTGGTCGTGGCCCGGCTTCTGGTGACCGGGCTGAACCGGACGCTGCGCCGCGGCCTGACCATGAACCGCGAGCTGGCCGGCAACCTGCCGCAGCTCCACACCCGCGCCTTCCACTATCTCCCCATCGTCCAGCGCATCGGCAAGATCATCATCTGGCTGGTGGCGCTCGGCGCCGCGCTGAATGGCTGGGGCATCGACACGCTGGGGATGGTCGAAACGAATGCCGGCCGCCGCATCGTCGGCAGCGCCATCTCCATCGGCCTGCTGCTGGCCGGCGCCATCGTCGCCTGGGAGGTGGTCAGCGCGCTGATCGAGCATTTCCTGCGCGCCACCGACCGCAACGGCACCCGCATCGAACGCAGCGCCCGCATGCGCACGCTGCTGCCGCTGCTGCGCAACGCCTTCCTGATCCTGCTGGTGACGATGGTGTCGCTGATCACCCTGTCGGAGCTGGGCGTCAACATCGCCCCGCTGCTGGCCGGTGCCGGTGTCGTCGGTCTGGCCATCGGTTTCGGATCGCAGACGCTGGTCAAGGACATCATCACCGGCCTGTTCATCCTGTTCGAGGACACGGTGTCGGTCGGCGACGCGGTGGATGTCGGCGGCGGCCATTCCGGCACGGTGGAGGCGATCTCCATCCGCTCGATCCGCCTGCGCGACGGGTCGGGTGCGGTCCATTCCGTGCCGTTCAGCGCCGTCACCACCGTGAAGAACATGAGCAAGGACTTCTCGGTCACCCTGTTCAACATCATGGTGTCCAACCGCGAGGATCCCGACCGCATCATCGCCGTGCTGAAGGAGACCGGTGCCGAGGTGCAGGCCCAGCCGCAGTTCGCCGCCGACATCCTGAACCCGCTGGAGGTGCTGGGCGTCGACAAGCTGTCCGACACCGGCATCAACATCCTGGCCCAGTTCAAGACGCGTCCGACCCGCCAGTGGGGCGTCACCCGCGAGTTCAACCGCCTGCTGAAGAAGAAGTTCGACGAGCTGGGCATCGCCATGCCGACCCAGTCGATGCAGCTGGTCGTCGGCCAGAACCCGCATGACCGCGCGCTGGCGGAAGCGCTCAGCCAGGGCTCCTGACCGCCGGGGGTACCGCCCGCAGGCGGCGGCTCAGACCTTACGCACAGGGAACGCCCGGCTTTGCCGGGCGTTTTCCTTATGTACGACCTGTACGTCCGATCAGCGGGAGCCAGCCGCAAAAATGCTCAGCGATGCCTTTTCCCGGTTCGCCCGCTGGATGGAGCGTCAGTCCGGCCGTCCGGCCGCCTTCGTCACCGCCTTCGCCGTCGTGCTGGTCTGGGGACTGACCGGGCCGCTGTTCCATTTTTCCGACACGTGGCAGCTGGTGATCAACACCGGCACCACCATCGTCACCTTCCTGATGGTCTTCATCATCCAGAACGCCCAGAACCGCGACACCCAGGCCATCCACCTGAAGCTGGACGAGCTGATCCGCGCCACCCACTCCGCCCGAAACGGCATGATCGACGTGGAGGAGATGCCGGAAAACGAGCTGGCGAAGGTGAAGCGCAGCTTCGAAAAGCTTGCGAAGACCGCCGAGTGCCTGGACCACCGCATCGACGAGAAGGTGGAGCGCGCGGTCGAACGCGAAGTGGAGCGCGAGGTGGACGAGGAGCTGGAGGAACGCGGCCTGCCCGACCCGGCGGACAAGCGCTAGGCAGGACTTATCCGGCGGGCGCCGGTGGGCAGGGGGGGCGGCGCCAGGCCCGCAGCGCATCGCCCAGCGCGCGGGCGAAGCTGGACCGCTCGTCCGGCGACAGGAAGGACCCGACGCCCACGGACTGGCCATGGGAACTCAGCGTGACCTGCCCGGCGGCACCGCGGCGCTCATGGTCGGCCGGCTCGGTGTGGGTGATCCGCAGCCAGTAGGGATGGAAGGACCAGCGCCGCTCCGGCGCCTTCCAATGCACCCGCTGCACCGTCAGCGCGGTTTCGGTCAGCCGCACCCGCTCGTACTGGCGGGCGGAGCGGTAGCTGACCCGGAAGGCCAGCCACAGCGCCAGCACGTCCAGCCCGCAGAAGGGCACGACCGGCCAGGCGCCATGGGCGACGAAGATGCCGGCGACGATCAGGTTCATCGCCACCACCACCGCCATCAGGACGCGGAATCCGCTGCGGCCCAGGCTGCGGTGCGGGTGGAGGATGGCGTCGAACAGCACGCGCACCGACCCGCTGCCGCCGCTGTCCGCGGTGGAGGGACCGTCGCCGGGCTGCCGGCCACCGGGGTTCGGGCCGCTGATGTCGATTGGCATGGCGGCCATCCTACCCCAGCGCCGCCCGGCAGAAAACCGCGAGGAATGCGGGGTTATGCCGTCCCCGTTATGCCGCCCTCATTATGCCGCCCTCGACACCATCGGCACCGCGCCGCCGTTCAGCACCCAGGCCATGGCGCTGTCCATGCCGGGATAGTCGGCGGGATGGTCCGCAGTCGGCCGGCCCTCGATCTCTCCGGCCAGGCTGCCCTCGACGGTCGGACCCTTGGCCAGGACGAAGATCCGCGCCTGGTCGTCGATGCCGGCGGCGATCATCACCTCCGCCATCGCCGAGGCCCAGTGCCAGTCGGTCATCACCACGGCGCAGCGCACCTGTCCGCAGCGCCGGGCCAGCTTCATCAGGGCGACGACGATCTCCGGCCGGAACCCGTCCTCGGCCTCGAAGCGGTCGAACTCGACAAGGCTGCTCCAGGACGTGCCGCGGGCCCCCAGGGTGGCGCACTGCATCTCCACCTGCCGGGCGATGGTGTCGCGCTGCTCCAGCGACAGGGTGCCCTGCAACCGGACATGCAGTCCCCAATCCTTCAGTTCCACAAGATAAGACGCGGTCATATCAAGATACCCTTATCCGATCGGAACGCCACAACCAGGATGATCCATGGTTCTTTTGCAGGCGTTCAAGCGGTGTCCCGGCAGTCAGCAAATCATACGCCACCGTGAAAGGGACCGGAAAGCCGGTATTCTGCGTCCAATTCTGTTGATTCGTCGTCACTTATTCCAATCTTTGTCGCAAATTGCGACGCAACGCTGCAGTTTGGTCTGCGGCCTGCGCCGGAGCGTTTCGCGGCTGTCATCATCTCCCGTCACATGGCCCCGTCGCAGCCCCTCCGAACGGCCCGCTCCGCCTCTGGCGCAGGCGGGGCCGTTGCGGCTATGGTGGCGGCCATGAAGCCAGCCGCCGTCCAGGAATTCTTCCGCCGCCTGTCCGCCGCCAATCCGGAACCCCGGAGCGAGCTGGAATACGTCAATCCTTACACGCTTCTGGTCGCCGTCGTGCTGTCGGCCCAGGCCACCGACGTCGGCGTGAACCGGGCGACCGGACCGCTGTTCCAACTCGTCACCACGCCGCAGCAGATGGTGGCGCTGGGCGAGGAGGGGCTGCGCGGCTATATCAAGACCATCGGCCTGTTCAACACCAAGGCCAAGAACGTCATCCGCCTGTCGGAGCTGCTGATCGAGCGCCATGGCGGCGAGGTGCCGCGCGACCGCGACGCGCTGGAACAGCTTCCCGGCGTCGGCCGCAAGACCGCCAACGTCGTCCTGAACGTCGCCTTCGGTGAGGAGACCATCGCGGTCGACACCCACATCTTCCGCGTCGGCAACCGCACCGGGCTCGCCCCCGGCAAGACGCCGGACGCGGTGGAGGCGAAGTTGCTGAAGGCGGTGCCCAAGCTGTACCGCCGCCACGCCCACCACTGGCTGATCCTGCACGGCCGCTACGTCTGCAAGGCGCGCAAGCCCGATTGCCCGGTCTGCCCGGTCGCCGACCTCTGCGCCTTCAAGGACAAGATCATCGCCTGACCCAAACGCAAAACGCCCGGCATGGCGGAAAGCCAGCCGGGCGTTTTGCGGTTCTTGCCGGTCAGACGGTCTCGGCCGCCGGGATCTGCTCGATGACGGGCTGGGCCACGGGCTGGACCGCGGCGGCGGCGGGCTTGGACCCGGTGCTGTAGATCTGGATGTCGCCGATCAGCTGGCCGCCGGCATCGACCGCCAGTTCGCCGAAGCGGATCGACCCGGTGATCTTGCCGGTGGAGCGCACGGTCAGGCGGCCGCGGACGGCGATGTCGCCTTCGAAGCGGCCGGCGATGTCGGCCTCCTCGATGTCGACCGAGCCCTTGAACAGGCCGGTCTCGGCGATCTCGACCAGCCGGCCTTCGCGCAGCTTGGCCTCGACCGTGCCCTCGACCACCACCACGTCGCAGGAGCCGATCTCGCCGGTCAGCGAGATGTCGCGGCCGACGATCAGGCGGCGCTGCTCGGGCATGGCCGGAGCGACGGGGGCCGGCGCGACGGGGGCCGGCGCGACCGGAGCCTGGGCGACGGGAGCGGCGGCCGGGTTGGCGATGGGGATCGACGGCTGGCGCGGGGCGGAGCCGGGCATGTCGACGACCCGGCGCGGCACGTCGGTCTTGAAGCCGGCACCCGGCACGGACGGCGCGGACGGGGGCTTGGGAATGCTGTTCATGTCGGGTCCCTTCGAGGCGGCAGGCATGTCGGGATAGGCCGGGGCGGCGTGCTGCGTGTCGGCCAGGGCGTGGGCCATGCTGGGGGCGGCTGCTCCGGCGGCGACAGCGGACGTCGGGGCGGAGGCCGGGGCATGTGCCGGATTGTTCAGGGAAGCGAGCGGCGACGAGACGGCGCCGGGCTCGCCCGGGGTGTACGGACGGACACCCGGCTGCGGCGGGACGGGGCTGTCGGCCTTGGGAGCGGCGGGCGGTGTCTTTCGTCCGAACAGCATGAGCGGTTCCCCCAGTCTGGACATTCGGGTGGCGGGATGGCCTGGAAATCGTGTGGCGGTCGCCCCGGTCGCCGTCCAGGCAGTCGGTGTCCGGGCGGCCGGTTTCCGGGCAGGCGACGGTGTGCGGCCGTGCCGCCTAGCGGCGTATCACGGTCGTCCGGCCTGCCGCAAGGGGCGCCGACATGGACTGTAGGACATGAACCATGAAGGCGCTCGCGACGACCGGGACCAGCAAATTGGCGAAGGGGATTGTCGAAAGGAAGGCAATGACGACCCCGGCCAAAAAAGGTTTCAGCGGTCTGGCACGGCGCATCGCCCGCGCGGTGGCGCGGTCCATCCGCCGGTGCGCGACCATCTCGAAATACTCCCGGCCCAGCAGATAGCCGTTGATGGTGTAGAACACGATCAGGTTCAGGCCGGGCGCGAAGATGTAGACCGGCAAAGCCAGCAGGTTGACCGCGAGCACCAGCAGCAGGAAGCGCAGCGCCGTCGCCAGCTCCTCCAGCCAGCCGGCCCGGCGCGGGGCGGGCAGGCCGGGGTAGTGCCGCGCCTCGACCCGCTCCACCACCTCGTCGAGGAAGAAGCTCGACACCGTGCCGACGGTGGCCGGGAACAGCAGCCACGCCAGGATCAGAACCCCCAGCCCGCCCATGACGTCGATGGTGGCGTCGATCCAGCCATAGCCGGTCAGCGGCGTCGCCGACAGCGCCCACGAGGCGCCGACCGCCAGCAGCGCGTAGGCGAGCAGCGAGACGAACACCCCGATCCACACCACCCGGCGCACGCGCGGGTCGGACAGCTGGGCGAAGGCAAGCACGAGGGCGCGGATCATCGGCGGTCCGTAAGGCGGCGAAACGGGGCGGCGGGGCCTGGAGGCGGGGCAGGGCTGCTGCCGCCGCCCGCATATCTACGGTGGCCGGCCGCCTGGTTCCAGTCCCCCCCGTGTCGCCCGTGCCGCTCTCCCGTTACGGTGCGGGGCTGAACACCAGCGCGGCGTTGGTCCCGCCGAAGCCGAAGCTGTTCGACAGGACATGGCGGATGCGCCGCTCCTTCGGCCGCAGCGGCACGAGGTCGAGGTCGCAGCCCTCCGACGGCGCCTCCAGGTTCAGGGTGGGCGGGGCGACCTGATCGCGCAGGGCGAGGATGGCGAAGATCGCCTCCACCGCGCCCGCCGCGCCCAGCAGATGACCGGTCGCCGATTTGGTCGAGGACATCGAGAGGTCCGCCGCCGCCGGGCCGAACAGGCGCTTGACCGCCGCGATCTCCACCGGGTCGCCGGCCGGGGTGGAGGTGGCGTGGGCGTTGACGTAGTCAATGGCGTCCGGGGCCAGCCCGGCCCGCTTCAGCGCGGCGCGCATGGCGCGGAAGGCGCCGTTGCCGTCCTCCGCCGGGGAGGTGATGTGGTAGGCATCGCCCGACAGCCCATAGCCGGTGACCTCGGCATAGATCGTCGCCCCGCGCCGCTTGGCGTGCTCCAGCTCTTCCAGCACCAGCACGCCGGCCCCTTCGCCCATGACGAAGCCGTCGCGCTCGCGGTCCCAGGGGCGCGACGCGCGGGCCGGATCGTCGTTGAAGCCGCTGGACATGGCGCGGGCGGCGCAGAAGCCGGCGATGGCGAGACGGCAGATCGTCGCCTCGCTGCCGCCGGCCAGCATGACGTCGGCATCGTCCATGGCGATCAGCCGGGCGGCGTCGCCGATGGCATGGGCCCCGGTCGCGCAGGCGGTCACCGCGGCATGGTTCGGTCCGCGGAAGCCGTAGCGGATCGAGACATGGCCCGACGCGAGGTTGATGAGGGTCGACGGCACGAAGAAGGGCGAGATGCGGCGCGGCCCCTTCGCGTGCAGGGTCAGAGCCGCGTCGGCCAGAGCCGGCAGGCCGCCGATGCCGGAGCCGATCATCACGCCGGTGCGCTCCTGCGCCTCCGCATCCGCCGGGCGCCAGCCGGCATCCGCCACCGCCTCTTCCGCGGCGGCCAGCGCCAGCAGGATGAAGCGGTCCATCTTGCGCTGGTCCTTGGGCGGCACCACCGCATCGGCGTCGAAGGCGGCCTCCCCGCTGTCCGGCACCTGTCCGGCGATGCGGCAGGGCAGGTCGGCGACATCGATCCCGCCGGCATCGACCCCGCTTATCGCGCGGATGCCGCTGCGGCCGTCCAGCATGGCGCGCCAGCTGGGATTCACCCCGGCCCCGAGCGGAGTGACCGCGCCCAATCCGGTGACCACGACTCGTCTCATTCGGTTTCGTCCTTTGCCCATGTCGTCTTTGCGGGGATGGTGAATTCCGGGCGCAGCCGCTCCGGCCGGATCGCTTCGCCTGTCGTCCTGTCGATCAGCACCGGCTCGACCGGCCGTCCGGTGTCCCTGTCGACGATCCGGAACGCCCCGCCGGACGCCAGCCAGCGGCTGCCCCAGTCGGCCATGGCGATCAGCACCGGCAGGAAATCCCGCCCCTTGCCGGTCAGGTGATAGCCGTGGCGCAGCGGGCGGTCCTGGTAGGGCCGCTTCTCCAGCAGCCCGGCCTCGACCAGAGCCTGGAGGCGGCGGGTCAGCATGTTGCTGGCGAGCCCGATGCTGCGCTGGAACTCGTCGAAGCGGGTCAGGCCGAGCATCGCGTCGCGCAGGATCAGCAGGGACCACCATTCCCCGACCTCGTCAAGGCCGCGGGCGATGGGGCAGGGAACGTCGATCAGGCGGGTGCGTCGCATGGCGGCGACTGTCGCACGGTCACTTTTATCATGCAAGTAATGGGGACGACGACGCAGCCGCGGAGCATCGGGAGTGCTCGCCCGGGCCGCACTTGTGATGCGGGCGGCGGCGGCTATACTTGCGCCGCAACATCGCCCCGACCGCAAGATTCCCCAGGAGAGCCCATGGCCACGTCTGCCCCCGATGCCGCCCCCAATGCCGCATACGACGTCACCGGCATCGGCAACGCCATCGTGGACGTGATCGCCCACGCCGACGACGGCTTCCTCGCCGCCAACACCATCGAGAAGGGGGCGATGACGCTGATCGACGCCGCCCGCGCCGAGGAGCTGTATGGCCGCATGGGGCCGGGCGTCGAGGTCTCCGGCGGCTCGGCCGGCAACACCATGGCGGGCATGGCCATGCTGGGCGGGCGCGGCGCCTATATCGGCAAGGTCGCCAGGGACCAGCTGGGCGACGTGTTCCGCCACGACATCCGCGCGGCCGGCGTCGCCTTCGACAGCGCGCCGCTGCTGGGCGGGGCGCCGACCGCCCGCTGCCTGATCCTCGTCACGCCGGACGCCCAGCGCTCGATGAACACCTATCTCGGCGCCTGCGTCGAGCTGGGTCCGGAGGACATCGACGAGGCGCTGATCGCCGGCTCGCAGGTCACCTATCTGGAAGGCTATCTGTGGGATCCGCCCCGCGCCAAGGAAGCCTTCCGCAAGGCGGCGGAGATCGCGCACGCCGCCGGCCGCAAGGTGTCGCTGTCGCTGTCCGACAGCTTCTGCGTCCACCGCCACCATGCCGAGTTCGTCGATCTGGTGGAACGCCATGTCGACATCCTGTTCGCCAACGAGCATGAGATCGGCGCCCTCTACGGCACCGACAGCTTCGAGGACGCGCTGGCGGCGGTGAAGCGGCTGGGCAAGACGGCGGCGCTGACCCGCAGCGAGAAGGGCGCGGTCATCGTGTCGGCCGGCGAGGTGGTCGAGGTGGCGGCCGAGCCGGTGGAGCGGGTGGTCGACACCACCGGCGCCGGCGACCTCTATGCCGCCGGCTTCCTGTTCGGCCACACCCGCGGCCTGTCCCCGGCGGTCTGCGGCCGTCTGGGCGCCGTCGCCGCGGCGGAGATCATCAGCCATGTCGGCGCCCGGCCGGAGGTGAACCTGCGCGAGCTGGTCGCCGCCAAGGGCATTCTTTAATCTGCGATTTGCGCCTCAGATCGCGACCACGTTGCCGGCCGCAGTGCATTTTGCAACTGCGGCCGGTTCTCATTCCGCTCCGGTCTTGTTCAGTTCAGCTGGCTCAGTTCAATTGGTCGTCCACCACCGGCCGCTCCGGCACGGTGACCCTGGCGCACAGCAGCGCCAGCGCCGTCCCGCTGTCGGGGGCGGCCACCGCCCAGCGCTCCGGCCGGTCGGGCCGCGGGACGGTCAGCAGCCACAGCCGGTCCTTCTCCCCGAAACGCTCGTTCATCAGCGTGTATTCCCGCGGCCCCTGGCGGCGCAGGTCGTTCAACTGGCTCTGCAATTCCACCGCCTGGGCGTTGCGCACGGCTATCGCGTCCTCCAGCTGGCGCAGTTCGGTTTCCTGCCGGTGCAGGTCGCGCCGCAGGGAGTCGGTGGTCTGGGCCAGTTCCGTCCGTCCATGATGCAGCTGCGACCGGCGGCGCTGCACGGACGCGATCCGGTAGCCGATCCGCAGGATCGACACGGTGCCCCAGCTGAGGCAGGCCATCATGATGACCATTTCCAGCACCAGCAGCAGCGGCGTCTGCATGCCCATCCTCCTCCGCTCCTCCGGCACGCTCCTTGCTGCGTGCCCGGCTGCCGGGAGACCAGCAACCGGCGTGCCAGGGCAGGCGCCGGCATTCGTGGCGGAATTCGATGGGAGCGGGGTGCGATGGAGGTGGTGCGGACGATCCTCAACTCGGCGGTGCCGCTGGTGGCGGCGCTGGCCGTGCTGTGCCATCTGTGCTGGGTCGGGATCCGGCGCAGCTGGGAACGGGTGGCCGGGCTCGACCGGCTGCGGCAGTCGGTGCTGCCGCTGAAGGAACGCCAGCGCGCCGAGACGGAGGCGCTGGCCGACATGGCCTGCCGGCTGGAGGAGGCGAGGGGCCGTCTGACCGCCGCCGAACTGCGGGTCAGCCACCTCCAGCGCCAGATCGACGCCCTGGACAAGGAACCGCCGGTCTTCCTGCACATCCTCGGCACCCCCGGCGGCAACCGGCGCGGCTTCAAGGCGGAGGCGAAGTTCGACACCGTTGTCGCCGCCGCCGCCCGCGCCGCCGGCAAGCCGGTGAACCCGGCCTGGCGCTACGGCAACCGGGTCGTGGTGCATGCGCTGGACATGGGGTCCGCCCGGCGCGAGGCGGACCATGTCTTCCCGCAGAAGGGCGGCTATCAGGTCTTCTTCCACGCGGCGGTGCCTTGACTGGTTTCGGTTTTTCGCAAAAGACCACCGTCTGGAGAAATAATTCCTATAACCTCTCCGCAATGCCCACTCATTCGCGGAGCCATGCCATGCCCCTCGACAGCCGTACCCTTGCAAACGACCATTTCCCGCTCTGGGCGGAGGAGCCGCCGGTGCCGTCGGCAGGCTCGCTGGTCCCCGGTTCGCAGTTCCACGAGGAGCAGTGGATCATGGCCGCCGGCATGCTGGCGCGCGGCAGCAGCTTCCTCTATGTCGCCCGCTCCATGGGATGCAGCCGCACCACGCTGTGGCGGGCCTATTACGGCTCCAAGGATTTCCGTCACAGGGTGTGGTGGGAACGTCAGGCCCTGAACCGCGAGGCCGACCTGCGCCTGTCGTCGTTGCGCAGTCTGGTCGTCGAGCAGATCGAACGGCTGGTCTCCTCCGGCGATCCCTCGACCGTGCGCTGGCTGGCCGACCGGCTCGGCATCCTCGACGGGCTCGCCGCCCAGCCGGCGCAACAGCCGGTTCAGCAGCCGCAAACCCCGCAGCCGTCGGAAGATCCATTCGCCGGGATCGTCCCCGACCTCGACGACGACAGCATTCCCGGCGCGATCCGCGAACGCACCCCGCCCGATCCGCGCGCCGTCGCCGCCATCCTCGCCCGCCCGGAAGGGCCGGGGCCGAAGGGCGTCTATCCCTACACCCTCAACCCCGACGATCCCTATCCCACCCTCGGCTCGGCGCTGGAACGCCGGGGCAAGGCCGCCTTCGACCGTTTGTAAGGCGGACAAGATGGAACATCGGCCGGAAACCGTTCCACGCCGTTCCACCCCTCCCCCGCAAAGGAATAGCGGAATCACACAACTCAGAGAAACATTAAACCTCTGGAATAAAAGGAATTTTGCGTCATCCCCGCGAAGGCGGGGATCCAGGAAACTCAGCGATGAGGCGGCTGGATTCCCGCCTTCGCGGGAATGACGGCCGAGTAAAGGTTCCGAGTCCAGTGGCTTAAAGGTCCATGAGATCTGTGCATCCGGTAGCCGCAAGGGGAGAAGGGCTTTGTCAGGGAACGAAATCCAAATGCGACCCCCCAAAAGGCCGGTGCTGCGGTCTTCCGCCACGGCACCGGCTCGGGTAAGCTGCCGATCCCGCCGCCCATCCTGACAGATTGCCCCTCCATGCAAGTCTACCTGCCGATTGCCGAGATGTCGGTCAACGCGCTGCTGGTGCTCGGCATGGGCTGGCTGGTCGGCTTCCTGTCGGGCATGTTCGGCGTCGGCGGCGGCTTCCTGATGACGCCGCTGCTGATCTTCATCGGCGTTCCCCCGGCAATCGCCGTCGGCACCCAGGCCAACCAGCTGGTCGCCGCCAGCGTGTCGGGCGTGCTCGCCCACTGGCGGCGCGGCAATGTCGACGTGAAGCTGGGCGTGGTGATGCTGGGCGGCGGCGTGGTCGGCACCGCGGTGGGGGTGTGGATCTTCGGCATCCTCCAGCGGCTGGGCCAGATCGACATCGCCATCACCCTGTCCTACGTCTTCTTCCTCGGCACCATCGGCGGCATGATGCTGGTGGAAAGCAGCCGCGCCATCCTGCGCCGCCGCGCGCCGACGGCCAAGCGCGGCAAGCTGCACCGCCATATCTGGCTGCACGGCCTGCCCTTCAAGATGCGGTTCCAGCGCTCCAAGCTCTACATCTCCGCCCTGCTGCCGGCGGGGATCGGCGCGGTCGGCGGCATGCTGGTGGCGATCATGGGCATCGGCGGCGGCTTCCTGCTGGTGCCGGCGATGATCTATCTTCTGAACATGCCGGCCGGTCTGGTCGCCGGCACCTCGCTGTTCCAGATCATCTTCACCACCGCGGCGGCGACCCTGCTGCAGGCCGCCACCAACCAGACGGTGGACGCCATGCTGGCGCTCCTGCTGCTGATCGGCGGCGTGATCGGCGCGCAGTTCGGCACCAGGGCCGGCACCCGGCTGCGCGGCGAGACCGCCCGGATGGCGCTGTCGCTGATCGTGGTGGCGGTGGCGCTGAAGCTGGCCTGGGACCTGTTCTCCCGTCCCGACGATCTCTACACCCTGACCATGGGGCTGCGCTGATGGCGGCGGTTACCAAGCGCAGGCTGATCCAGGCCGCCGCGGCGCTGGCGGGGCTGCTGCTGGGCGGCACGGTGGCGGCGACGGTGTGGGCGCAGCAGCTGGTCGCCGACCTGTCGAGCCACCTGATCGCCATCACCACCGGCTTCACCGGCACGGAGGTCGTGCTGTTCGGCACCACCGACGGGGCGGGCGACGTCGCCATCGTCGTCACCGGCCCGCGCTCCCCCGCCACCGTCCGCCGCAAGGAGCGGGTGGCCGGCATGTGGATGAACACCGACAGCCTGCGCTTCGATCAGGTGCCCAGCTTCTACACGGTGGCGGTCAGCCGGCCGCTCGACCAGCTGGTCGGCCGTCCGGTGCTGGAGCGCCACCAGCTTGGCCTGCCGCAGCTGCAACTGCCGGCCGACTCCACCCTGCCGCCGGAGGAGCTTGCCGCCTACCGCAGCGCGCTGATCCGTAACAAGCAGCGCCAGGGGCTCTACGCCATTTCCATGGGGCAGGTCGCCTTCCTGGGCGAGCGGCTGTTCCGCACCAACATCTATTTCCCGGCCAACGTCCCGACCGGGCTGTACAATGTCGAAGCCCTGCTGATTCGCGACGGCGAGGTGGTCAGCGCCCAGACCACGCCGCTGGTGGTGTCCAAGATCGGGTTCAGCGCCGAAGTGTCGGACTTCGCGCGCAACCGCCCGGTCATCTACGGGGTGGCCGCCGTCCTCGGCGCCATCGCGGCCGGCTGGGCGGCCGGCGCCGCATTCCGCCGGGTCTAAGCCGAGAGGGTGACAGAGATGACCGACACGACGCAGTCCGCCACGCCGGAACAGCAAGCCCCCAAGCCGGTGCGCATCTTCCTGGTGGTGGTCGACGACAGCCCGGAGCTGAAGGTGGCGCTCCGCTATGCCTGCCTGCGCGCCCGCAAGTCGGGCGGCAAGGTGGCGCTGCTGACCGTCCTGGAAAAGGGCGAGATGCAGCACTGGCTGGCGGTGGAGAACCTGATCCGCGAGGAACAGCGTGCCGAGGCGGAGCAGATGCTCCAGAAGCTGGCGCGCGAGGTCAACCAGCTGACCGGCACCCTGCCGGCGCTCTATGTCCGCGAAGGCAACCGCACCGAGGAGGTGCTTTCCCTGATCGGCGAGGAGCCGAGCATCTCCATCCTGGTGCTGGCCGCCGGCACCGACCCGGAGGGGCCCGGCCCGCTGATCTCCTACTACACAGGCCGCGGGCTGGGGCGGCTGCACATCCCGCTGACCATCGTCCCCGGCGGGCTCAGCAACGAGGAACTGGACGCGATCACGTAAGTAAGGATAGGCAGGGCGGGAACCGGCCGCGCATGCCGGATGCCGAATACCCACACAACCGGGGTCCTTGATCCGCCCGGCGTTTCGGCCCAGATTTCCCCCAATCGTACCGCGTCCCGATCCCGGGCGCGCCGGCGGTTCCATTCCGCCGCCGATGGAGGACCAGACCATGTTCATTCAGACCGAGCAGACGCCCAACCCGGCGACTCTCAAGTTCCTGCCGGGGCGTGACGTGCTCGGACGCGGCACCGCCGACTTCACCGGCCGCGAGGATGCCGCCCGTTCGCCGCTCGCCCAGCGCCTGTTCGAGATCGAGGGCGTCGTCGGCGTGTTCCTGGGTGCCGACTTCATCACCATCACCAAGACCGACGCCCGCGACTGGTTCCTGCTGAAGCCGTCGATCCTCGGCGTGATCATGGAGCATTTCACCGCCGACCGCCCGGTCCTGCTGGAGGACGGCGGCGACGGCCATGCCGCGGCGGCGAACGCCGACGACGAGGAGATCGTCGAGCAGATCAAGGAGCTGCTGGACACCCGCGTCCGCCCGTCGGTCGCCCAGGACGGCGGCGACATCACCTTCCAGGGCTTCGAGCGCGGCGTCGTCTATCTGGCGATGAAGGGGGCCTGCTCCGGCTGCCCCAGCTCCACCGCCACGCTGAAGCACGGCATCGAGAACATGCTGCGCCACTACATCCCGGAAGTGGTCGAAGTCCGCTCGGTCCAGTAAGGATTTGGTCATGCCGGTCCGCCCTTGAAGCGGCGGGCCGGCATTCCCATGCTGGCTGCATGATCATCTCCGCCAGCTACAAGACCGACATTCCCGCCTTCTACGGGCGCTGGTTCCTGAACCGCCTCGACGCCGGTTACTGCCGGATGGTCAACCCCTATGGCGGCCAGACCTACCGCATCGACCTCACCCGGCCGGCGGTCGACGGCTTCATCTTCTGGACCAAGAATCTGGGACCGTTCCTGCCCGCGCTCGACAGCGTGGCGGAGCGGGGCTTTCCCTTCGTCGTGCAGTACAGCATCACCGGCCTGCCGACCGCGCTGGAGCGCTCGGTCCCCGCCTGGGAAACGGCGGTCGGCCATATGGCGCGGGTGCGCGGGCGCTGGGGCCCGCGTGCCGCGGTCTGGCGCTACGACCCCATCGCCCTGACCGACGCCACGCCGCCCGCCTGGCACCGCGAGACCTTCGCCGCCATCGCCCGTTCGCTGCGCGGGGTGACCGACGAGGTGGTGGCCTCATTCCTCCAGCCCTACCGCAAGACCGCCCGCAACCTCGCCGCCGCCGGCATCGGCTGGCGCGATCCGGAGCCGGAGGAGAAGCGCGCGCTGCTGGCGGATATGGCGGGGATCGCGGCGGGGGAGGGGATGGCGCTGACTCTCTGCACCCAGCCGGACCTGGACGGTACGCCCGGCACGGCGCCGGCCCGCTGCGTCGATGGGCTGCGGCTGTCGGATGTCGCGGGCCACTCGATCGCCGCGCGGGAGAAGGGCAACCGGCCCGGCTGCCTGTGTGCCGAAAGCCGCGACATCGGCGATTATGACAGCTGCCCGCACGGCTGCGTCTACTGCTACGCCGTCGCCGACCGCGGCAAGGCCCAACAGCGCTTCGCCGCGCACGATCCGGAAGGGGAGTTCCTGGTTACCCGTTGACGGGGAAGACCGGTCCTTACGGACAAACCTTCCGCACCGTCTCCACCAGCTTTTCCGGGTTGAACGGCTTGACCAGCCAGCCGGTGGCGCCGGCTTCGCGGCCGGCGGACTTCTTGGCCGGATCGGCTTCGGTGGTCAGCAGCAGGACCGGGGTGGCACGGTTGGTGGCCGAGGCGCGGATGGCGCGGGTCAGCGCCAGCCCGTCCAGGCCCGGCATGTTCAGGTCGGTGATGATGCAGTCGAACTTGCGCTGGTTGGCCAGGGCGAGGCCGGCATTGCCGTCCGAAGCCTCCGCCACCTCATAGCCGGCGCCTTTCAGCGTGAACCCGACCATGTCGCGGATGGTCTTGGAATCGTCGACGGTCAGGACGCTTTTGGGCATTGCAGGCGGCTCCGGTTGCACGGCCGAAAGGATTAGGCGAAAGCCCTAGGCAATTTCCCGCCGACCGTCAACCGCTGGCGTACCCTATTCCGCACAACACGAAGCCCCCGGCCCGTCGGCAGAGCCGCTGAACCGGGGGCTTTGCAGAGGCTGTACGGTTACGCCTTCGTATCGACGTGCTGGCCGCCGGCGTCACCGCCCTTGGCGACACCGACCATCGCCTCGCGCAGCAGGCGGCCGTGGATGGTGTAGCCGGGCTGGAGAACCTGCACGACGGTGCCGGCGGCCTTGCCGGTGTTCTCGATCTCGAACATCACCTGATGGAAGTTCGGGTCGAACGGCTCGCCGGCGGGGTCCAGCTTCTTGATGCCGGCGCGGTCGAAGGCGGCGAACAGCTGGCGCTCGGTCGCCTCGACGCCGACGGCGAGGCCCTTCAGCATGTCGTCCTGGTCGCGGCCCTCGGCCGGCACGGCATCGAGCGCGCGGCGCAAATTGTCGGCGACCGACACCAGCTCCTTGGCGAAGCTCGACACGGCGAACTTGCTGGCGTCCTCGCGGTCGCGCTGGGCACGGCGGCGGGTGTTCTCCGTTTCCGCCATGGCGCGCAGAAGCTGGTCCTTCAGGCTGGCGACCTCGGCCTCCAGCTTGGCGACGCGGTCCTCGGAAGAACCGGTATCCGTCTGGTTGGCGGCGGTGTCGGCGGTGGCCTCGGTCGGCTCCACCGTGGCGTCGGCGGGCTTGTTCTGCTCTTCGCTCATGGTTTTCTCAATTCTTGCTTCATCAAAAGGCGGAGTGAGTGAGGATGGTGTTCAGCCGATCAGCCGGCTGACCACCTTGGCGGTGTAATCGACCAGCGGAATGATGCGGGCGTAATTGATGCGGGTGGGGCCGATGACGCCGATGGCGCCGATCACCTGTTCCCGGCTGTTCTGGAAGGGGGAGATGATCATCGAACAGCCGGAATGGCTGAACAGCACATTCTCGGCACCGATGAAGATCTGCACGCCGTCGCCGCGACCGGTGGCGTCCAGCATGCGCAGCATCGTCTCCTTGGTCTCCAGCGCCTCGAACAGACCGCGCACGCGCTCCAGATCGGACAGGGCGGTAACGTCCTCCAGCAGGCGGGACTGGCCGCGGACGATCAACTGGCCGGCGTTCGACCCGCCGGTGCCGGCCCAGGTGGCCAGACCGGCGGCGACCACCTTGCGTGACAGCTCGTCCAGCTGGGTCTTCTGCTGCTCGATCTCCTGCAGGACCTCCTGCCGGGCCTCGTCCAGCGTCCGGCCGGCGAGCTTGGCGCTGAGGAAGTTCGACACCGTCTGCAGGGTGGAGGTCGGGACCCCCATCGGCACCTCGATCACCCGGTTCTCGACCAGCCCGTCCTCGTTGACCAGGACGACGAGGGCGCGGCCGGGGCCGAGCGACACGAACTCGATGTGCTTCAGCGGACGGTCGGTCTTGGGCGCCACCACCAGGCCTGCGCAGTGCGACAGGCCGGACAGCATGGTCGACGCCTCGCCCAGCACGTCGGCGAAGGCGCGGCCGGAGGCGGAGCATTTCGCTTCGATCGAGGCGCGCTCGTCCTCGGTCAGCGACCCGATCTCCAGCAGACCGTCGACGAACATGCGAAGGCCGGCATCGGTCGGAATGCGGCCGGCGGATGTGTGCGGGGCGTAGAGCAGCCCCTGCTCCTCCAGGTCGGCCATCACGTTGCGGATGGTCGCGGGCGACAGGGCCATGCCAAGCCGCCTGGAGATCGTGCGGGAGCCGACCGGTTCGCCCGACGCCACATAGGCGTCGACGATCAGCCGGAAAATCTCGCGCGATCGCTGGTTCAGCTCGTTGATCATGGACTGGGGCGGTCGTGCTCTGTTCGGGCCGGTCGGTTGCGGAACGCAGGTTCCGTCAACCGGTCCGAATTTAGGCAGGTCCGACCGCCGAATCAACGTGCGGGGCGAAGATGCCCCACTGGCATGCCCCCATTGGCTTGCAGGCGGCATGCAGGGATGTGGCCGCCCTTACTGCTCCGCCAGGAAGGCGCGGTACTGGGTGGCGATAGCGCCGACCGCCGCCTCGTACAGGCGCTGGCCATGTTCGGGACGGGCAAGGCCGGGGGCGGAGCCGATGCGGCCGTCGGGATAGCGGCGGCGGAAGTCGCGGGCATCGTGGAAGCCGCCGGCCGGCGCCTGTTCCGGTTCCATCGCCACGCTCTTGATCGAGTCGGGATAGGCGTACTGGGTCAGCGACACCTCGCTGGGGGTGGCGTGCGAGCCTTCCTTGCCCTGGTACAGCTCGCGTGACAGGCGGCCGACCTCGCCATTCTCCCACCAGTTCACCAGGGTGCAGCGCAGGTCCGGCGCGTCGCGGCCGCGCAGCGCCCGGTTCTCCGCATAGATCTCGTAGAAGGCGGCGCGCAGCGTGGCGATGTTGCCGCCATGGCCGTTGACGAAGAAGAAGCGCTCGAACCCGTGTTCGGCCAGCGAGCCGACATAGTCGCGCAGCAGCGCGATCAGGGTGGACGGTTTCAGCGTCATCGAGCCGGGGAATTCCATGTGGTGGACGGCCATGCCGACTGGGATGGTCGGGCCGACCAGTGCGCCGGTGGCGTCGCCGACGCCCTTCGCGATGACCTCGGCACAGATGGCGTCGGTGCCGACCAGCCCGTTCGGCCCGTGCTGCTCGGTCGAGCCGATCGGCATGATGATGCCTTTGGAGGTCTTCAGATAGCTTTCGACCTCGGCCCAGGTGCTCAGGTGAAGCTGCACGGTGGCTGATCCTTTTCGACGATGCGTGCCGGAAATGCGGCCGGGAATGCGTTTGCCTTCATGTTAGGCGGCTGGCGTGCAGGGACAACCGCTCCCTGCGCCGGGCGGGCATGACGGGACCGGTGGATGGATTTTGTTCACCCCGCGCTAGCGCATCGTTTATGCGGAGACTACAATCGCGTGCATCATGCCCTGACGGGCGTCTGTTTCGGGGTGCGGTGGTGGTTGCGCGCGTCAACACGGTGGCGTTCCAGGGCATCGAGGTGCTGGGGATCGACGTCCAGGTCCAGATGTCCGGCGGAATCGTCGCCTTCACTGTCGTCGGCCTTCCCGACAAGGCGGTGGGTGAAAGCCGGGAGCGTGTGCGCGCCGCGCTGCATGCGCTGGGATTGGCGCTGCCGGCCAAGCGCATCACCGTCAACCTTGCCCCTGCTGACGTGCTGAAGGAAGGAAGCCATTTCGACCTCCCCATCGCGCTCGGGTTGTTGACGGTGATGGGGGTGCTGCCGGATGCGGAGATCGCCCGCTATGTGGCGCTGGGCGAACTGGCGCTGGACGGTGCCCTGACGCCGGTGGCGGGTGTGCTGCCCGCCGCCATCGACGCGCTGGCCAATGACCGCGGCCTGATCTGCCCGGCGGCTTGCGGCGGGGAGGCGGCGTGGGCCGGTCCCGACCTCGACGTGCTGGCGCCGGCCAACCTTCTGGCGCTGATCAACCATTTCAAGGGCACCCAGGTGCTGACCCCGCCCAAGCCGCGGATGCAGGAGCAGGACGCGCCGCCGCCCGACCTCCGCGACGTGAAGGGCAACGAAACGGCCAAGCGCGCGCTGGAGGTCGCCGCCGCCGGCTCGCACAACCTGCTGATGATGGGGCCGCCCGGTTCCGGAAAATCGATGCTCGCCGCCCGTCTACCCGGCCTGCTGCCTCCGCTCGACCCGGCGGAGGCGCTGGAGGTGTCGATGATCCACAGCGTCGGCGGACTGCTGGAGGACGGTCGTCTGCTGCGCCAGCGCCCCTACCGCGCGCCGCACCAGTCGGCCAGCCTGCCGGCGCTGGTCGGCGGCGGCACGCGGGCCAAGCCGGGCGAGATCTCCCTGGCGCACCAGGGCGTTCTGTTCCTCGACGAGTTGCCCGAGTTCCCCCGCGCCCTGCTGGAGGCGTTGCGGCAACCGCTGGAAACCGGCAAGGCGGTGGTCAGCCGCGCCAACCACCATGTGACCTACCCGGCACGCGTCCAGCTGGTGGCGGCGATGAACCCCTGCCGCTGCGGCCATCTCGACGACGCCTCGCTCGCCTGCGCCCGCGCGCCGAAATGCGCCGCCGACTATCAGTCGAAGATCAGCGGCCCGCTGTTCGACCGCATCGACCTGCACATTATGAATTGCAGCTAAATTTCAGACTATTCAGGTAACTATCAGACTGGTTCAGCTAAGCTTCAGACTCGACGTTCCGCGCTCTCTACCCCCACTGGCTGGTGGCGCGATCATCTGCAGTGGTGGGATGGAGGATAATCGTAGCGTATTGGTGCGCACGCTGAGGCGGCGCGCTACTTTGCCGCTCGGGCGGCTCGCGCGACCCCTGGACGGCCAAGGACATCCTGGGCCGGTCCGGCGTCGGAAACCCACCGCGTGATCACGATCGCATGGAATGACCGTCCAGAAAGGGAGCTGACTATGAGCGTCTGCGATCTGCAACCGTTGAACTTCTTCCGAGGTTCATTAACCGCCGCCCGTAGGTCTCTGCTTCAGAGCTTGGCCGACGCCGGCGGCTCGCTGGCTGGGGCAGCTCTGTCTACCCGTGAACGGTCCACAGCGTTCGGTATGACTGACGCGGCGGCAAAGCTGATCGAATGGAATTTACCGCCAAACGGGGGGCGCGACCGAATTGTGGCCGAGTGGACCCTGTCCATCACGGACGCTGGCCGCACCGCCATGCGAGACATACCCCAGGATCTCGACAGCAGGCACGTCGCTGCCTTGCGCCATCTTGATCTGCGCACTTGGCGTAACTGGCAGGATGCTCCTGCTCCAGCCGATGCGCAGGCGTACGAGGATTTGGTGGTCCTCAAGCTGGTCAAGGTCGATGCAGCAGGAGTGCTCTGCCGCCTGACCACGCATGGGGCCGCGGCGGTAGAGGGGTTTAAGATGCTCCGCGACATGTCGATCGAGGAATGGCGCGGTAGTCTCGATTGAAGAAGCGGATCAGCAATCCATCTGCAGATACGGCGGCTCTACGGACGTATAGTCAACGTATCTACCGAGGAGAAAGCCATGCGCACTGAGATCGCCCGCTGGGGCGACAGCCTCGCCCTCCGTCTCCCGAGGCCGATCGCCGATCAGGCCGGGATTGCCGAGGGGACCCCCGTTGAGATCGACATCGAGGGCGACCAACTCGTCATCCGGCCGGCGTTGCCGCGCTACTCGCTGGACGAACTGCTCGCCGGCATCACGCCGGACAACTTGCCCTATGAAGCTTTCGACGATGCGCCGCGTGGGCGGGAGCTGCTGTGATGCTGCCTGACCGCGACGATCTGGTCTGGATCGACTACCCCGCAGGCGGGGCACGAACAGGCCGGCCACCAGCCGGCGCTTGTGCTTTCCCCGCGCCCCTATCACCAGCGGGCGCCGTTCACCGTGGTCTATCCGCTCATTAACAAGGCCAAGGGCTATCCGTTCGAGGTGCCGCTGCCCGAAGAGATGCTGATCGGTGGTGTCGCGCTTGCCGATCAGGTGAAGAGCCTCGACCGGCGGGTCCACCAACTCGATCCTGCCGGTGCCGTGCCAGCACCGGTGCTTCAGCAGGTCCTCGCCAAGTTGGCGCCCCTGCTAGCGCTGCGCCTTTGACCATCTAGAAAGGGAGCGTCGTCGGTGCCAATTGCCAGCAGGATTGCTCGCGACCCGGCCGGTCGGCCCAGCTGCGCGAATGCCCGGCCCGCCGACTACCGCCTGCAGATTTTGGGTGTCGACTTGGGCGATCAGCAGCGGGATTATCAATGGCCTGGCTGGTCGAGCACTGTGCAAATTCTCCAAGCGGTCACTCCGGCCGATCTTGTCGCAGTATATGGCATCATGGTCAAAGTCTGGGTTTCGGTACCTGCCGCAGCTCCCAGTCGCCTCCTGCTACCGCCGACACTTTCAACCCGATATCTCCTCGCCCGGATGGGAACCGAGCCGGCGGCGGCCGTCCGGCTGCACTCAGGCGACGACGTTCTTCATCTGGAGAAGCTGTCCGTCCTGCCGCGATTCCGTGGCTCCGGCTTGACCCGTAGGTTGTTCGAGGCGGCCGTCGCGATTGCCCGTGTTCACGGAGTTTCAGCTGTTACAGCTGAGGTCTATGCTCGACATCACTGGGCGTGGCAACGGTGGGGCGCTCGGATTTCTGGCGCACCCGGCTGGATCGATGGAGTTCCGGCAGTGCCCTTGCGGTTCGATATTCGAAACTGACATCTTGGCCCGACCGAAGCCGAGACCACTTTGAGGCCCCGATGCATCAGTCTCCTGTCTGGACTGTTCGTCACGTAGTGACCCGACTCCACGGGTGCGATCTCGCTGTGACGTGGCGGTCGGACGGTTGGGGATGGGTGGTGACCGTCGCCGGTGAGCAAGTCGCCAGCGGGAGAGCACGCAGCCAAGCGAGCGCCCAGGATGCTGCCGTGCAGGCAGCACGACGACACGCGGATGATGGTGGCAAGGTGCAGCTCCCGCTGTTTTGAGATGGACGCCGATCGGCAGCAGGATCAGCACCGGCCCGGCCGCCGCGGTGGTGGTGCTGGGCGAGCGCCCGGCGCTGCCCTCCGCCAGCAGGCCCTGCGCGGCGGCAGCGCCGATCAGCAGCAGGACCGGCACCGGTTCAGCCCGTCAGTCGCCGCGGTGGTGGAAATGGCCGCGCACCCGGCGCCCGGCGCTCTATCTGCAGTCTCGGCACGCCTACGGCACTCATCACCAATCGGGCTTGACGCAGTCCATATCTGGACTACATAATCCTCATATGGACTAGAGGAGGCTTCGCCATGCCAGGCCGCGCCCACCGCATCACCGCTCCTATCGCAGCAGGACCGTCTCTCCTCCTACCGGACCGTTTTGCCCCGGCCAAGCGTCGGCAACTCAGTGCGCCGGCCCTGCGGACCTTTCTGGCCATCGCTGATCGTTGGGGATGGGCGGAGGCCGAGCGCCTGCTGGTGCTGGGGTCGCCTGGGCGCTCGACCTACTTCGGCTGGGTCGCCAAAGCGCGCGACGGCCATGAGCTGACCCTGCCGGTCGATGTGCTGCTGCGCATCTCCGCTATCCTCGGCATCCACAAGGCGCTGATGATCCTGTTCGGCTCAGAGATGGCTGGCCTGGACTGGCTGACCGGGCCGCACGATGGTCCGTCGTTCGGCGGTCAGCCGCCGATGGCGCTGGTCACCAACGGCACGATGGACGGTCCCATGCTGGTGCGCCGCTACCTCGATGCCGCGCGGGGAGGCGTGTTCGGACCACCCGGTTCGATGGACGAGACGAGCACTCCCTACAGCGACGACGACATCGTGATCGTGTGACACCGTGACGACCACCATTTCCATACCGCATCCGACGCACCGCCTGATCCCGTCGCAGTTCCCGCCGATCCCAGCTTTTGACAGCGTGACGCGCCCGGACGATCTGGAGGCTGTCATGGAGTTGGAAGGTTGGACCAACGACCGCCTCGTCCAGGAGCGCGTCGCGCGGCTGCCCCGAGAGCAGTGGGTCTACGGCGTCCCGAACGCCTCCGTGGTGATGGCCGCCTTCCTGCACGCTGCACCCGCCGGCGGGCGTTTCAACAGCGGCGAACTCGGCGCGTGGTACGGGGCATGGGCGCTCAAGACGGCCATCGCCGAAGTGGCCCATCACCTCAAGCGAGAAGCCGTCCACCGCCGGCTTCCGGAGATGCGGCTGACCTACCGCCTCTATACCGCCCGTCTCGCCGGCGATTTCGTCGACATCCGCAACCAGAGCGCTGCGCGACCCGAGCTGTATGCAGCGGGTGATTACCACGCGTCCCAGGTGTTCGGCGAGGAGGTGCGCAGGGCAGGGCAGGTGAACGGCATCGCCTACGACAGCCTGCGCCACAGCGGGGGTGTCAACACCGTGGCCTATCAGCCGCGCCAGATCCTGGAGGTGACCCAAGCCGATCACTTCGACGTCACGGCCCCCGCCGACGGTGCTGTGGTAGCGCGCCGAAAGGCTTTTTGAGGTAGGTCCTTCTTGGTTTATGGAGCGCAACAATCCCTGATTGGCAAATCTATCAAAGGAGGAATTCGAACGTGGCTATGTTCTTCATCAGGACGTCGGGGTGGCTGAAGATCTTCGCTAGGATCATCGGCTTTGCTGGTGCTGCAGCGAGGATCGTCTCCGCTTATGCGGAGGGCCAGGATCTGGTGAACCTCTGGAACGGCCGTGCTGCCATTGTCACTGCGGTTGCGGTCTTCCTGCAGGCTGCTTCGTCGTTGATCGATGCCAAGTATCCGCCTCTTGCCAGCTGGGGCTGAACGAGACTTGCCGCTAACTGTCTGGAAAGGGAGCCTCCGATGCTCAGCCCCATCGAACGAACGGTTGACGTTTCCGGGATGCGATGCACGCAGTGCGAGGCGCCCGCCGGCATGCTGACGGCAATGAGAGAACTGTGGCAGCTAAGCCCGCCTGGACCCGCAACATCCTCGTGCACCCCGCGTTCTCGCGTCTACGCGATATCTGTCAGGCCGCTGATCCGACGGCTATCACCCGTCCAAGGTCCCGAAGTGACCGACAGCCAACGCCCGGCAGATGCCGAGCCTCTGGAGGCTCTTGATCCGGCCGTGGCAGCTGCGCTGGGGCAGTAGGGCAAGGCGAAGTGAGTGGCCCAGACTGGTCGACCGCCGCACCGGCGCTGAGATGTCCAGGCAGGCATTGACCTGCCGCTGTCTATCAATGGAGAACCTGCAGGAAGCGCTTGAGAGGTCAGCGGAGCCAGAGCATTCAGCGCGCCGCGCTTGAAGCAGTTCTGCGGATTATCGATGAACGGATGGCCGTGTGCCGGAAGACCGAAATCGACTGGGAAGCCCGCTACCCGGATGACCAGATCGGAGCGGCGACAGAACGGGCGGCGCGCCGCGAATTTGACTTGGTCTCTGATCAGTTGCGTGCCTTTTGTCCGGCATAGGAGAGGCTACGGAACATTCGGCCGCGGATATACCATTGACATATACGGCGTCGGGATATACGGTCTGGATATCCTGAAGAATGCGAGGGCACCGTGGCGGTTCGCACGACCTTGTTCCAGTCCAACCGGACCCAGGCGGTTCGCCTTCCGAAGGATGTCGCCTTTCCCGGAGATGTGCGTGAAGTGCTGATCATCCGCGAAGGCGACCGGCGCGTCATCGTCCCCGCCGACCGTGCCTGGGACGACTTCTTCGACTCTCCCGGAATCACCTTTCCGGATCGCGACCAGCCGGCTATGCAGGAGCGCGAGGCGCTGTGATGCTGCGCTACATGCTGGATACCAATCTCTGCATCCGCGTGCTGCGTGACCGTCCCCCCGGTCTGCGTGGGCGCTTCAGCGCGGAAGCTGGCGCTCTCTGCATCTCCACCGTCACTCTGGCCGAGTTGCTGCATGGTACCGCCAGGTCGGCGCGGCCGGCGGAGCAGCGCCATGAGGTCGAGCGCTTGGTTGGTCGACTGGAGGTGCTTCCGTTCGACGAGGACGCGACCGGGCACTACGGCGAGATCCGTGCGGATCTTGAGCGACGTGGAACCATCATTGGGCCTTACGATTTGATGATCGCCGCGCATGCCCGCAGCCGAGGCTTGATCGTCGTAACCGAAAATCTGGGCGAATTCCGGCGTGTTGATGGGCTTCGGTCGGAAGATTGGCTCACCGACGCCTAATCCAGAAATAGAGGGAAGGTGCATCGTATACGGCGACCCGCCGGATCTCCGGCAGAGCGGCGTCGTACGCAGCGCGAGCAAGTACCAGACGTTTCGTGGATTACACGAAACCATCGATTTTTGTGCGATTTTGGGGCGTAATGGACAGTCGGCAGAGCAACGCCTTGCCTGCCTTCAGCCGCAACACCGATCCACAGGTCGACCAATGCCGAGAACCGTACACGACGTTCTTCTGTCCATGTGGCAAGTGCAAATGCACAAGCACCCGGCCGAAACGCTGCGAGTTCCGCTTTTGCAGGTCGAGGATATTTTGAGCCACGGCGAACGCATCTTCTATGATGAATTGCTGTATACCGCAAAAGTTGAAAGAACTACGATAAAAAAAGTGCGTGTCCCACCAGTTTTCTTCGAGATGGTTGGAAAAACAAGGGAAACAATCACGTATCGGGACCTTGTCGTTGAGCTGGACACCGCACTTACTGACAAGATTGCTATCGAATTCAATCCGTACATGGCAAGGTATTGACAAGGGCGACGATGTAGCGCCGACGTTCCACCATGACCGAGGCCGATGTCCCCAGCGGCTGGAGGCCGAAAGTCGCCGGCGAACCGAAGGTATGCGTGCGATGCTGCAGGAATCAGGGCGCTCCGGCTTGGTGCAGGAGCTGGACCGGCAGCGACGTGAAAGCCGGTTGGGGGTCACTGGGGCGCAGGTACTCCAAAGGGCGGCACTGTCGATGAGCGTTGATCCTAGAGAGGCAGAGGCGCTGTCTTAGGCGCTTGGATGGGCTGTCCTTTGTCCAGCTGCGACGTACCGTCCGTTGACAGCACGAACCTCTCCCTTCTTGCAAAGCTTGGAAAGACAGGAGCTTACCGCTCCCAAAGTGGTCTCTGGGCGGAGTGTTACAATTCGCTCGAACAGCTCTCGGGTGGCGGCGCCTTGCTCTCCCACTGATTGCAGCCTCTGTCTGATGGTGTCACTCAAGCTCGGTTGCGGGATCTTGTTTGGCGAGAGCTGCACAGTGTGCAGCAGGGACACAAGGTCGCCAGGTGCATGTTCGACGGCCCACCAGATTCCGTTCTGCCCGACAACCTTTCCCTGCTGCTTCTTCTGTGACAGAGAACTGCTGACCCAGCCATTCTTCAGCTCGAGCCCGGCTGCGGCGCACGCGTCAGCCAGAGTCTTGGCGCTTGCGCCCGTATGACCGAAGCCTCTCAGGACGTCGAGCATCGCCTCTACCTTCGGACTTGGCGGAGCGGACGGAGGAGAAGCCGGTGCTGAAAACGCGCTCTTTGCCGATGGTGATACACTCTGCGACCGCAAGATTGACGTGATTTCTTCCCCATCGGGACGCATGCCGGCTGCCGCCCGTTCTACGATCTCTTCAAGCACGGATGCTTGGTTTTCGACCGAGGAGCGGTCCGCCGCGAGTGATACGAGGCGTTGCCGGCATGTCTCGATCTGACGTTCCAAGTCGGCGATTTCCCGGCCGATTTCCTCCAGCCGATTGCGTCGTTCGGCTAGGGCGGCTCGTACACCCTGTTCCCATGGATTCATACAGCGCCCCCGATGCGCTCACTGGTCTTTGCGACAGAGAAAAAAACCCTCTTGCGCCGGCAGGTTAAATAATTCTGACTGGAGCAGAGAGAGCAGAGCGTCACGGAATATATGCTAGGCGACGGACGGAGGGAAAGATGGAATAGGCTAGGCAACGCAAAAAGGGCGACCGCTGGAACGGTCGCCCTTTTCAGAAATTGAGTATGCTCTTGCGCAGTCCTCAACACGAGAGACATGAGGATTGCGCAAGGGTGTGGGCTTGTCAAGCGCTGATTACTTCAGTGCTCGAGAGAGCTATTGCCATGCACTCATCTGGTCGTCCCCCCGACATTTCGCTTGAACACGCCGGGCGTATTCTGTGCGCCGTCCTTTCCGGAGAATGGCCCGTGAAGGATGTTGCCGTAAGTTTGATGTTAGTCGCACCACGGTGTGGAAAATTAAGAAACCGCGCCCAGGGAGCCGGTTTTGGGGCCTAAGTCCCAAAGAGTTCGACCGCAAAAATCCCATGGCAGGCCTCTCCAGAAGGAGGCGATCGTAGCGGCATGTGTTCCCACCAGTCGAGAAAGGCTACCTTTATGAAAGCGTGCTACGTGTTGTGGTTGGTGAACGTAGAGAAGACCAGCCAGACAGAAGCGAGTATTCAGGTTGGTTTGAATTCCGGAACGGTCAATCACATCGTGCGCGGACGGCGTTTCCGGCATGCTTACCCGATCTGTCCACCGCATCGCCGGGATTGACTTCGGTACGGCTGCGGATCGGCTTCGCCTTGCCGAAGGCGATCCGCAGCGTTCACGCTACGTCTTCACGTCGATCGACGTGTCGATGAGAACGACATCGGCGCCCTGGGGCATCTCCAGGGCGCTGGTATTCAGTCGTCGTCCGCAGTCGGACGTAGCGGCGTTGTGGCGTGATCGTTCCGGCGAGGACCCGGTCATCCATGGGCGTGCCGGGTCCCCTGGAAACGCTGCTTATAAACCGATGGCGAACGGCTGTCGCACCCGGTTGGACCACTCATCGCCGGTCGTACAAGGACGTGCGATCCAAACTCCGAATGTCGAGATGCATACCCTCATCCAGGGTTTGGAACAAGCGGTTCCAAGCGGAACTGGCATCGCCACTGGCGGCGGGCGTCCCATATGGCTCCAGCCGTGCTACGGGCTGCCCGCGCTCGGTGATGATCACCGTCCGGCCGCTGGCGGCCTGCTTGAGGATCGTAGAGAATTGCCTCCTGGCGTCGGCTGCGGATATGAGACGCGGCATGTCACTGCTCAGTATCGGACGGCGATGGATCGGCGACTTGAACGATTGGAGCGATGCCCCGCAGTCGCCTGACGGCTTCCAGAGCTGCTGGAAGGTGGCTGATTGTTCGATCGTAAAGTGCGAGCATATCGATTTGCTCATCCGCTGATATGCTGTCAATGCTTTCCATGGCGAGTGCCTTCTGGCGCTTGCCCAAAGGCAGGAGGTCGATGACTGCCCGGAGGCGTTTCTGGCGATCTGTGCCCTGGCGATCTGTGTCCTGCATGACCCACCCCGCTGTACCGGTCGTTCCGCACCCTGCATACCGCACCTGACGGTGGGGATGGTACGCCGGCCGACCGGGTCATGGAAGGCCCCCTTGACCGTCGCCCGGGTCAGGCCGCTGACTGCCGTGGCGGCTCGCTCCGGCGGGCCGGGAAGGGGCAGGAGGGGGGAGCGGTGCCAAAGCGTGCATCATGACAGGTCAAGGGGTTGCGGCGGTTTGACAGTGAATCGTTCGTAACCCGTCTACTGCTCCAGCAGTCGATCAATAGACGAAGTCAGCGAGATGTTCGGGGCCGCCACCCCTCTCCCGCTGTCATTTGGCAAATCGCAGGCGTGAAATGAGAGCGACTCCTGTGAAAAGCCTGAGGTATAAGCCGCGGGCGAAGGGCATCCCCTCGAGAGCACCGGGAGAACTCTTCTTAGTGCTGACTTGCCCCCACGGTCCGTTTCCTCGGCGGCATCGGCCATGGTCCCCAGGGTGACCGATCGGTTTGGTGTCTTTTCGCGCGGCCTCAGCCAAGTGCCGGCGCAAGCGGCAGGAGCAGGGCCTTCCGACCAGACCGGTTCCCGTCCGGAGCGGCGTTGTAAACAAAGTGGCGTGCCCTGAAACGCTCGTTTTCTTGCATCTCCAAAAACTTTACAATAGGGCACCGTCTTCATCTTGGCTTGTAATTCCCCATGACGCTTATCGGCTACGCCCGCGTCTCGACAGACGATCAGACCACCGCCGCTCAGCTGGATGCGCTGCATGCTGCCGGTTGTGCTGCCATCTTCGAGGAGAAGGCCTCCGGCGCTTCGCGCGCCCGGCCGGAGCTGGCGCGGACCCTCGCCCGTCTGGCTCGGGGTGACACACTGGTCATCTGGAAGCTCGACCGGCTCGGCCGCTCGCTGTCGCACCTGCTGGAGGTGATTGAGGATCTGCGCAGCCGCGGCTGCCATTTCCGCTGTCTCACCAGCCCGATCGACACCGCAAGCCCACACGGCACGCTGGTGCTGCAGATGCTGGGCGCCGTTGCGGAGTACGAGCGCTCGCTGATCAGCGAGCGCACGCGGGCCGGGCTGAAGGCGGCCAAGGCACGGGGCCGCGTCGGCGGCAATCCCAAGCTGAAGCAGGGCGACACGGCGACGGCGCGGCGCTTGGCCGAGCGGCAACGTCAGCTCTATCTGATGGAGCTGACACGCACAGCGGAGGAATGGCTGCCCACCGTGCGGCGGCTGCGGCCGGTTCGCTCCTGGGCGGCGGTAACACGCGCGGTAAATGCAAAGCTTCCACTTGGCCGGCATTGGACCGCCGAGCGGCTGCGCCGTGCCGTCCGTGCCTTCGTCGAGGAAGGGCTGGCCGAGCGGGCACTGCTCGACAAAACGACTTCAGTGCGCGGTGACGACCGGCTGATGGTACTGGTCGCCGGCATCGCCCGGGCGAACCCGACGCTGTCGCTGCGGGCGATCGGGGCCCAGCTTGAGGCGATGCGGGAGACTACGCCAAGGGGCGGACGCAGCTGGGCAGCGGCATCGGTCAAGAACCTGCTGGATCGTGCTCGCGCCCAGGGGCTGCTCTCCAATGCGCCGGTCATCGCTTCAAAATCGGCATCGTAGACCTGGGGCGGTGTGGGAAAGTCGCGAAACGAGTATCTATTGCGTGGGTCGATACACCCACACCGCGGCTGGCTCCCGGCCGCTCGCCCTCACACCAAGCAAGAGGCTCTTCAGCTCGCGAATCCACAGTGATGTCCGCGCAGCTGACACCGTCGGAGTGCGGCTGATTTCCCGGTAACCGTCGCCCTTCCGCTGGAGGACATCGAGCACGCCTTTGCCACAACTGATGTAAAGGCGTTCGTGCGCGATCTGACGACGGCAATCGCTCTGCTGCTGGTGCGCAGCTTGATACCGCAAGCATGCGGCCGAGGTGGAGCGCTATACCGTACGCGAGGCCGCTCCGACGATAATGGCCGGAGGCTGGAGGACCCATGCTGGCAGAGGCTCCTTGCCCGCCGTGTCGACCTCATCGGGGAGGAGGAGGAACCGATGACGATCCAGTGGGCCGGTCCGCTCCAGGCGCCGAAGGCAACTCTGAAGGATGACGGATGGTATGAGCGAGAGGGATGGACAGTGCCCAGCACACTGGCGTGGCTCATAAGGGCGGGTCGATGATCAGGATATTGGGCTCAACCCTCAAGCAGGAACCCACGTCTACCCGACCATCGGCGATAGCGTCGTTGAGCAACACCTGGGCGTCGGCGAGCGTCAGTGCCTCGCCCTGATAGAAGGCTTGGCCGTCGGCATGCTGAATAACAGAGTATGTCTGCATCATTATTTCCGGACTTCGGGCACCAAGTGGTGGCCATGGAACTCGTTCTCGCCACAAATCAGTGAATCGTTACCAGCGACAACCGGCAAGGCCTTCACTCATCTATGAGAGCAGAGCGCATCGAACGGACTACGGATGCCGAAGCCCAACAGTCCGGCGGGGCCATAGCGGCCGCAAGGATGCTGTTGGCAGCTTGTCTGGCTTGACCATCCCACTGGACGGGTCGCTTGGTTTGGTCGACGACGAGGCGGTCAGTTCGTCGATCACGAAGCGGTGTAGAGCAGGCCGGTGCTCGCCCGACCACCAGAACTCCGGACCGGCTTGTCGATGTTGGTTCATGTCACTCCTCCTGCTTTCAGGCTATATGCGCCGGCTTTCACCCACTCAATCTCGATGGCGAACACGGCCTGTTAAGGGGTAAGAAGCGGGACGGGCCTCTCGATGTGCCCGCCCCGCCGATCCATCATCGCCTACTTATTTGACAGCGCCCTTGATGTCCTCGTACTGGCCCTTCTGCCATTTCTCCAAGCCTTGCATCTGGTCCTTGGACATGTCGACAGCCAGCTTGTCGCCCTTCATGTGCAGCTTGTTCATCGGCAGCACGACGTCCTTGTCGCTGACGTCCACGACGTGATCGACGTCGAGCACCGCGAAGGTGTCGTTGCCCTTACGGACGACGCCTTCGACCTTGGCAAGCTCCTTACCGTCGCTGCCATACACCTCTTTATTCTTCAACTGGTCGGCGCTCATCTTCGCGATTGCCGGATCCACCGCACCGGCCGATGAGGTGGCCGACGGGGCGGTGGTGGTGGTGGTTGCCGTTGTGCTCTGGGCAAAGGCTGGGGCACTGGACAGAAGAGCAATAAGTCCGCACGCGGTCATGAGGGTTTTCATCTTGGGACCTCCCGAAAAAACGTGTTTCTCGAGTAATGAACACGGTCTAGGGAAAAGCCTTCCATGCATTATCCTTTTTCGCCATTTCAAATCGATCGCAATCTGCAATTGTTTTGCAGTCTCGCTATGGCGCTCGCCTCAAAAGCAAGACTTAAGCTTGGGCGCTAAATGAGGTGTTCCCTTGCGCGGCATGGTTTGGTGAACTGGAGTCTTCGAAAAGGAAGGTCATGGGCTCAACATCCCGCGCTAGCCGAAAATAACATGCTGAAATCGTATTCATCACTCCAATTATACTGCTTTTCTTATTCTCCTCTCCTCATCAACAAAGCACAGATCTCCTGCTACCCACGATCACGCCATTGCCGACACGGAGGCTGCGGTGGGGACCTCCAGCAAGAAGAGCGTGCCGTTGTCGGTGGTGAAATGGCAGCGGGATCCGATCTGCTGGCACAGCGCCCTGATCAGCGTCATTCTCAGAGATCCCTTGCACACGGTGTGCGGCAATCCCGAACCACTGTCGCGCACCCGGATGCGCACGCCGGTTGGATCGCAGTGCAGCGAGATGACCAACCCGCCGCCGGTTCCGGGGGGAAGTCGTGCTTCAGGGCGTTGATCACCACCTTTGCCAAGGTCAGCGCTCGGGATTGCCTGGTCCAGATCACGGTGCAGTCGGCAAGCTCCAGGCGGGTCGTGATGGCGCGCTCGGCGGTTCCATGGCTGAGCGCCAATCGGTCGACCAGTCGGCGCAGGTGATCGCTCAGCCGAACCTCGGCGACCTCTCTGGTCGTATAATCAACACATCATTGGCACGGCAACATGCGGGGACCATGAATGTATCATGGTGCCCTCTTACGCCATCAGAGCACAAGAGTTGCACAAATATCTCTCGGCACAAAGCGTTTCTATTCACAATTATCAACGGATAACTATATGTTTATTTTAGTTTTCAGTTTATCTATTTTATAGAAGCAATGTGATAATTGCTTAAATATCCAAGAATTTTATAGAGAAAAAATTATTATGCATATTGTTTTTTTGCAATATCTTGATCATATTTTTCCGATTTGACATCGATGACTGGTTGAATACCATTGCGCTTGGCCCAGATAGCGGCTTGTGTGCGGTTGGCTGCATTGATTTTTCTCAGAACACGCTTGAGGATCACTTTGATGTGAGCTTCAGTCGTTTTCAGGCTAAGAGCGATTTCCTTGTTGGAACGCCCATTCATCAGATGGGTCAAGATCCCCATGTCCTGATTGGTCAATCCTTCGGGAGAAGCCGAATCATCCGCAGCCAACCCTGCTCGAGGTCGCCTTAGCAGCAGCTGGGCCAAATCCGTCGGGAAGACCCGCTCACCGGTCAGGACAAGTTCCAGCGATTGCACCAGTGCCGCAGGAGAGATGTCCTTCACCAAATACCCACGCGCCCCGGCGTTGAGCACCTTCCCAAGGCGACGCGGGCACAGGCGGGCATCGAGCGTGACGACATGAGTGGCCGGTGCAGCTTGGGGAGCTGCCAACAGTCTGCTGAGATCGTCCTCAGCGGTGGCCGATATGTCCATGAGCACAATGTCCGGAGGGGAACCAAAACTGACGATCCAGTCTCGCGCTTCTGCAGGATCAGTGCACTCACCGACGACGACGAATGAGGTATCCTGGAAGAGAAGACGCAGAATATGGCGGTGCAATTGGCTGGAATCGACAAGGAGGATGGTGGCGCCGACACTCGTCATTTTGGATAATCCTTATGTCAGTGGCAAGGACGGGCGCAAAAACAGCAAGCACAATGCGAACAATGCTGCGCTGGGAAAAAAACAAAATCGCCTTCCATTTTATTCCGTCGGAACGAGTTTGGGCATTAGCGCCATAACATTGGAGGGTGCTCCGATTTACCCAGAACAACCATAAGGCAATATGTTTGATTTTGATTTTCTACTTTCCATGTCCTGTGATGTGTCTTCACCACGGCACAACGCATTCGCACATGCTTCAGCTTGCGTTTTGCCCGTGATATTTTTGTGGCTGGGCTTGTCACCCGCGCCGTGAGCATGACTGCAGGTGAGCGCGGTGTTTGGGGGCATCTGAGATGCCGCCCTGCGAAGAAATGTGTCGGTAACGATCAGTGGGATTGTCTCGGCGGGTGCCGCAGCCAACCGCGTCGGTCACGGGCGTTGCGATTGCGCTCTGGGCTTCACCCGTGACGGCCGCTCGGTTTCCTGCAGGATACGCAGCATCTCAGCCAACTGATCAGGGCTGAACGGCTTGTGGAGGATCCTGCAGCCGTTCCTGGCCACCTCATCGGCCCGCTCCTCTGAGGTGTCGCCGGTCAGAATGAGGGCGGGGATGCCGACGTTGCAGAACGCCCTGATGTCACGGACCGCATCCAGGCCAGTCTGCTCGTCCTTCAGCCGGTAATCGGACAGGATCAGGTCGGGGCAACGTCGCTTGGCCGAGATGCATGCCAGGGCCTCGTTCGCGCTGGACGCCGTGCCGACCTGATAGCCCCAGGTCTCCAACAGCGCGCGCATGCCGTCCAGGATCACGGCATCATCCTCGATCACAATCGCAAATCCACGTCCCGCATGCTCAGAGGCCAGCATGAGCGGGCGATGCGGCTTGTATGCTCTCCGATCCCCGACGATTGGCACCTCAATGGCGAACAGGGAGCCATGTCCCGACCGCGATCGAACATCCACGCGGTGTTTGAGCAAATGTGCCAGCCGCTGGACGATTGCCAAACCAAGGCCGAGCCCTCGGGAGCCTCCGTGGTCGCCATCGCTGATCTGGACGAACTCTTGGAACACATCGTCCAGCCGATCCGGCGGGATGCCTAAGCCGGTATCCCACACCTCGATACGGAGACACTCGCCGCGCCTGCGGCATCCGAGCAACACCGCCCGAAGGGGTGTACTTGAGCGCATTTTCCAGCAGGTTGCCAAGGATTCGCCCGAGCAGCAGGGCGTCGCTGCACACCCAGACTTGGGACCCGACGGTGTGGAAGCGAAGCCCCTTCGCCGCCATGCGAGGCTCGTACTCAGCCTCCAGGCGCTGCAACAGGGTCGTCACCGGAAACTCGGTGAGTTGCACGTTGACGACGTTGGCGTCGAGCTTGGAGATATCCAGCAGGCCATCGAGCAGGCTTCTCAGAGTGTCGAGCGCCTGTCCCATCACATCGACCATCGGGCGCGCCGGATGCCCGTCCAGACGGGCGGTCAGGGTATGCAGTAGCAGGACAAGCCTAAGCCGACCAGAAGCAGCGCATGGCGCTGTTCATCCGCACCACCGGCCTTGGGCGCGCGACGGTGAAGATCGGGATCGTCAACCTCGCTTACAATTTCCGGCGCCTCAAAAAAGAAATAATGCAATCCATACGGAGAAATGAAAATACCGTTCCGCATAACCACAGGTTGAATTAATAGAGAATTAAATAATCCGCTACAAGCTGCCAACAGGATATCGCATTTCATCACAATTTCTGTCTGTTTGCATCATGCGGAATTTTGCAATAGCTCGAGCTCCGCAGTAAACTGCCGCACTTCTGTTAAATCATCTTGGCTGCCAATGACGTCTTGGAAATAGAAATTTAACCAATCAATAGCATTTTAGGAAAATCCGTATATTTTGGAGTCCAACCGATGCACCTCCAATCTCTGCTCGGTGGTGTAACACGTACAAAACATCCATATCGGCGACCAGAAGAAAACTAAGCAGCTCTCCGTCGGTATTCAAGCGAGGCATCAAGATCATGTTTGCTGTGTTGTCTCAGTCGATGACGTTCAACGAGGGCAAGGCAGCGAATGCCGCCAAATCTGTTGGCGCTGCAATATTGCTCTCTACGCTCATTACTGGATGTGCCATCGCTCCGAAGCCGTTGACATCTTCGGAAATGAGCGCTGTCGTATCAACGGATCGGGCTGCTATCGAGAAAAGTACTGTTGCGATATCCGGTTCGATCACGCTTGAAGAAGCGGTTGCGCGTGCCCTCAAGCAGAACCTCGATTACCGCACGAGATTGATGGAACAGAGCTTGGCCGCCGGGCAACTGGATGCCAGCAAGTATGACATGCTGCCGCGCCTCCTGACGTCCGCCGGCTACACCTGGCGCGACAAAGAGAATATCCGGGATTCGATCGACTCCGTGACCGGCGCGCCATCGCTGGCAAATCCGTCGATCTCAACGGATAGAACGCGAGCGACTGCCGATATCGGCTTGTCCTGGAGCATCCTCGATTTCGGCGTCAGCTACTACAACGCCAATCAGAACGCCGACCGTCTGCTGGTCGCCAACGAGCGCCGCCGCAAGGCCATGCACCTGCTGATCCAGAATGTGCGCACCACCTATTGGCGCGCACTGGCGGCTCAGCGCCTTCGCAACGAAGTGCAATCGACGATCCAAGAGGCCGAACGGGCACTGACCGACTCACGGAAGATGTCGGCCGACCGTATTCGCAGCCCGGCCGAGCCTCTGCGCTATCAACGCAATCTGCTGGAGAATCTGCGTCTTCTTGAGAACGTCGATCGTGAGTTGGCGGTGGCGGAGATCGAGCTTGCCACTCTGATCGGGGCCAAGCCAGGGTCGCGGATCCGTTTGGTCGAACCGGACTCTTTCGCTTTCAAGGCGCTGTCCTCCAACGTCGAGAAGATGGAGGAGGTTGCGCTTCTCAACAACGCCGACTTGCGTGAGCAGGTCTACAGTACCCGCATCGCCGCAGTGGAAACCCGTAAAGCTCTGCTAAAGCTCTTGCCGAACCTGTCATTCGACTATGGCTACAAGTATGACGGTGACAAATACCTGATCAATCAGGTTTGGCAAGAGGCGGGCAGCCGCGTCGCCTTTAACTTGTTCAATCTTCTGTCAGGTCCGGCACAAATCCGTGCTGCCGAGATGAATGTCACTGCCAATGAGGCCAAACGCATGGCGCTCCAGATGGCCGTGCTGTCTCAGCTGCATCTCGCCCGGTATTATTATGACGATGCACTGAAGCAATACAACCGTGCCATTGCGATCTCCGACGTCGACAACAAGCTGGCTGAACTGGCCCGAAGCCAGGAACAGAGTGAGATGGGCGGATCGCTGGAGCGTGTGTCGGCGAATGTGACGGCGATCTTGAGCTCGCTGCGCCTCTATCATTCGGTCGCCAAAGTCAATGAGGCGATCAGCCGGATCCAGGCATCTCTCGGCCAGGAACCGGATATTGGTGCTTTGGACGATATCACCTTGGACGATCTGAAGCAGAAGCTTCATGTCCTCCTTCAGGACCAGGTGTGACTATGGCAAGGCATCAGAGGGCTGGCCGCGCCGGCTGGAATGGCACGGTGGTGACGAGGGCGGCAGTCGCTGCGGCCATAATCGGCGCCGTGACGCTGGCTGTGCCGGCTGCAGCACAATCGCTGCCCGGCGCTGGGTTCAACCCACTTGAAATGCGCGCCCAGTTGACGCCACAGCGCTATGCCACGCTGTCGGCGGAGATCGCGGCCAAGATCAATCGTGTCGCGCTGCGTGACGGCCAATCGTTCCGTGTCGGTGACGTCCTTCTGGAGTTCGACTGCGCCCTGCAGGCAGCACAGCTCGACAAGGCTCGGGCGCAGCAGGCAGGTGCGGAGAATATGCTCAATGGACAGAGACGGCTGGCCAAGCTGAACGCGGTTGGAATGGTCGAGCTCCACAACAGCGAGGCTGAGGTCACCAAAGCCAAGGCCGACGTCACCTACCTTCGTACGACGATGGAGAAGTGCAAGCTCACGGCCCCGTACAATGGCCGCATCGTCGAACACAAAGCCCGCGAACAGCAGTTCGTGCAGCCAGCTCAGCCTCTCATCGAAATCATCGACGACAGCATCCTCGAGCTTGAATTCATCGTGCCCTCGCAGTGGTTGAGTTGGTTCAAGCCTGGGCACAGCTTCAAGGTACGGATCGACGACACCAGGAATGAGTATCCGGTGAAGCTGGTGCGAACCGCCGCAAGGGTCGATCCCGTCAGCCAATCGGTGAAAGCTGTTGCGGTGGTCGACGGCAAGTACCCGGAGCTGCTCGCCGGCATGAGTGGCCAAATTCTCATTACGCCACCTGCACAACAATAATCAACTGGGACTTCAGGTTCGGGAAAGAGGAAGAAAAGCCATCATGAAGACGCCGCCCTTCGTGCATCGCCGCGCCCTTCGTCGCAACGGCCCGAGCGCGCGGCGCCTTGAGCCCCGCATGATGTTTGACGGAGCTGCCGTCGTAGATGCGACGGCGGCCGTCAATGACAGCCCGACAGCCGAACACACCGAAGCCGCAGCCGCGCCGGTGCCGGTGGTCGACACTCAAACCGCGACCAGTCAGGCGACGCAGCCGGCGCAGACGCCCACTGAGACAGCGCCGAGCGAAGCCAGCACGCAGACGTCGACTGCCAGCGGGGCGGCGCCGACAAGCGATACCGGCAACACCCAACCCAGTGGGATCCAACCCGGTGAGGCAGAGGGGAACAGCTCGACAACCGTGGCTCCCGCCACAGGCCAGCAGTCGGCGACCTCGTCGGACACCACTATTCACCAGACCGCCGAGCCGGATGCGAGCAGCCAGTCCGAAACGACGCGTCAGGAGGCCGTTCTTGCGAACGCCACCGACGTGGCGTCGGCTGATGCAGCGCATCTGTCAGCGGTTGAAGAGCAGGCCAAGCAGGCGATCGCGTCATTTCTTGGCTCGGCTGACGGGCTCGACAAGTTGGCCGCGCTCTTCCCCGGCGCGCAAACCACACCAAGTGCGGACTGGATGGCTCGTGCGGAAGCCCTACGCGGCCAAGTGCTCAATGGCAGCTTCAACTTGACGGTTCAGTTCGTCGATGGTGCTGCCATGGGCAATTATTTTGCGGCGTTCACAGCCAGCGGTCCGAACGGGACCCCAACCATTCTCGTCAACCATGACTGGTGGAATGCTCAGGCCGATGACAGTACCCGGGTGCGGGCTCTGGTCGAAGAGTATGGTCACGCCATCGACAACCGGCTGAACCCCGGCTCCGATACGGCCGGTGACGAAGGCGAGGCGTTCTCCGACAAGGTCCTGAACATCTCCGTCAACTATGTGGACGAGGCTCGGATCGCGGTGGAGAACGACCACAAATCCGTTGTGATCGATGGGATCTCCTATGAGGTTGAGACCGCCACGCTGTCCTTTCTGACCGCTTACAAGGTCTATACCGGGGCCGGCTTCCTTGCTGAAAAGGAGCAGAATCGCCATCACTTCATCGACACGTCCCTGGGTGTCACAGTCATTACCGATGGGCAGCTTTCCAGCTATTTCTCCGGTAATGACGTCGTTGCCAAAGTAAGCATCAACGGAAGCGATTATTACGGTTGGGTAAGCCGCCCGATCAAGGATCAGGGCATCGTCCGCGGCTTCTACTTCTGGTATGATGCGAACTTTGGTAATCTGTCCACCGCCACCCAAGACGGCAATATGGATGGCGACCGGAATGCCGCAGACAACAACGCTTTCATTCTTGTCGTCGATCAGAGTTATTTCAATAATCTGTCTGTCGCAGGCAGCTTCACGGATAATGGCGTCACGAAGACGTACAAGTTCGTTGGAAGCTCCTCCGATCGCGTGGACTCCGCACTCAACTCGCTTGTCGTGCCGAACCGTGCGCCCACACCGACCAATGACAGCCTGACCATTCTTGAGGACAGCGGGGCCGGTACCGGCAATGTGCTGACGAACGACAGCGATGCCGACGGCAACGCCCTGGCCGTCACGGGCTTCAGCATCAACGGCAGCGCCGGGACACTTGGCCAAGCCTTCACCATCGCCAATGTCGGGCAGTTTACGCTGTCGGCCGACGGAAGCTACAGCTTCACGCCTGCCGCCAATTATGCCGGCCCGGTGCCCACCATCACCTATACGGTGAGTGACGGTCAGGTGTCGGCGACCGCGACGTTGTCGATCGCCATCACGCCGGTCAATGACGCGCCGGGCGGGACCGACAAAACCATTACGATGGACGAGGACACCAGCCACACCTTCTCGGCCGGCGAATTCGGCTTTACCGATTCATCGGACAATCCGGCCAATTCGTTGCAGTCGGTCGTCATCACCACGTTGCCGTCCGCCGGCACGCTGACGCTGAACGGAACTGCCGTTACGGCGGGCCAGGAGATTCTGGCCACCGACCTGACGAAGCTGAAATTCGCGCCAGCGACCGATGCATTCGGCGCCACCTATGCCACCTTCACCTTCCAGGTGCGGGACAGCGGCGGTACGGCCAATGGAGGCATCGATCTCGATCCGACGCCGAACACCATCACCTTCAAGGTGAACAACGTCAACGATGCGCCTGTCGCTGTTGCCGACACCAACGCCATCAACGAGGACACGGCAACCGTCACCGGAAATGTTTCGACCAACGACAGCGATCCCGACGGAGACACCCGGACGGTGGTGGCTGCGTCCGGTGTCGGTGCAACGACCGGGACGGGGCCTTTTGTGGTGGTTGGCCGGTATGGCACGCTGACCCTTCAGACGAACGGCACCTACAGCTATGCGCTGGACAACACCAACGCTGCGGTCCAGGCTCTGCGCCAATCGACCGACGTGCTCTCAGAGAGCTTTTCCTACACCATCGCCGATCCTGGCAACCTCACTGCCAGCAGCACACTGACCATCACCATCAGAGGCGTGAACGACACGCCGGTGGCAGTCAACGATTACAACATCGCAAAAGAGTCGATCGCAGGGTCCGGCAACTACACCAACACCGACACGACGGGCTACAAGGCGACGGGCAACGTTCTGTCGAACGACACCGACAAGGACGCCTATTCGGAAACGAAAACCGTCACGGGAATTTTTTCCACCGCTCTTGGAAGTACGCCTGCAGCCGCGTCAACCAACACTTACATTACACTGACTTCCGCTCCGTCGAGCAACTCCATTACAGGCAGTATCGTTTATTACCTGGACAATTCGTCCAACAAGGTATTCCTTAAGGATGTGTCCAATAACAACCTGTCCGTGTCGATCTACGACTCTTCAACATTGCAAGTAAAGCTGAGCGGCATTGTTTCCACCAGCATCCCGTCCGGCGCTACGTTGCATTTTACCAATAATACAAACTCCAACAACGATATTGCGACGTCTGTCTATGGATCTTCCACAACTCAACAACCCAGCGCTTCGGTGGTGCTGGACAATGCCGGCACCGTTTACGTCGGGATGTCCGTGCAGGGTACGGGAATTCCAGCAGGGACACTCGTCGGTTCGGTAAACACCTCGACGAACACGATCACTCTCAAGGACAGCAGCAACAACGCCGTTGCGGTGTTGCTGGGGTCGAACACCTCTCTGTCCTTTACCGCCGCAGCCGGCACGACCATCACGGGTAGGTACGGCACGCTCACGATCGCAGCCAACGGCGGATACACCTATACGCCGACGGCCAACAACGCGAACCTGAACGAGGGACAGCAAGCGACGGAGACCTTCAGCTACCGGATGCAGGACAGTGCTGGCTCTACCGCCGATGCGACCCTGACGATCACGGTTCTCGGCTCCGGCACCAATGATCCTCACGCCGTTGCCGACGTGAACACCATTGCTGAGAACAGCACCAACGTGACCGGTAACGTGGTCACCGGTACCGGTTCGCCGCTGACCGGCATCGATACCACGCCCTCCAACACCGGCACATTGTCGGTCACGGCGGCACGTAGCAGCTCCAACAGCAGTGAAACGGCAGTCGGTAGTGGAACGCAAATTACCGGACTTTACGGTACCCTGACCATCAGCAGCACTGGGGCCTACACATACGCATTGAACAACAGCAATGCTGCAGTCGATGCGTTGCGCTTGTCGTCGGACACGCTGACGGATGTCTTCTTTTATCGTGTCACGAACTCCACCGCGTTGCGTGAAGACGTTACTACCCTTACCATTACAATCACTGGAGCGAACGATGCTCCGGTTGCCGTTGCCGACACCGCGATTGCCCGTGAATCCGGAGGTTATGCAAACGGTACGGTCGGTGTGAACCCGTCCGGAAGCGTGCTGATCAACGACACCGATGTGGATAATGGCGATACGAGGGCGGTCAATGCGGTCCAGGCCGGCGGCAGCTTGACCGGTTCGGCAAGCGCGGTCAGCGCGGGTACCAGTTCTTCCACTGGGACCGCGGTCGCGGGCAGCTACGGCAGCTTGAAACTGGGGGCCGACGGCGGTTACGTATATACGGTCGACAACAGCAATGCCACGGTCCAGGCTCTGGCGTTCGGACAGACGCTGACCGACAGCTTCACCTATCGCATGGTCGATTCAAACGGCGCGTCCAGCACGGCGACGCTGACCGTCACCATCCAGGGCGCAAACGACGCGCCGGCCAATGCGGTACCGTCGAGCGGGATCACGGTTGCGGAAAGCTCCAGTGTCGCTCTGTCCGGCATCAGCGTTGCGGATGTGGACGATGCGAGCCTGACGGTTCAGCTGACCGTGCAGAATGGTACTCTCACGGTCGGCAACCTGAACGGCGCCCTCGTTTCGTCCGGAACCAATGGCGGGGCCACGCTCACATTGACGGGCACCAAGGCGCAGCTGAACAGCGCGCTGGGCACACTTTCCTATCAGGGAGCGACGGATTACAGCGGCATCGATCTGCTGACGGTCCAGACCACGGACTCCGCCGGTCTGGTGGCGCTCTCCACCGTCGACGTGACGGTAACCGCCGACAGCCGGACTTTGACGGTCACGGGAAGCACCGTCAACGAAACGTCGCCCTACCTTCTCTTCAAGGTGGACGGCACAACCGGCCAGAAGGTGACGCTCGCTCTTCAGAGCACCGGGACTGGAAGCGGCGACGCCACCATCGGTGCCGATCTGTCGCCGAACCTGGAGTACTTCAACGGCACCGCCTGGACCGCCTATACCGGTGGCGCAGTCACCATTCCCACCGGCGACGTGCTGCTGGTCCGCACGGCCGTTTACGGCGACTCCCTCTATGAGGGTGGTGAAACCGTCAAGCTGGTCGCCAGCAACAAGGCCGGTGCAAACTATAATGGCACCGGCACCATCATCGACGATGGGACCGGTGCCATCTACCTGTCGACGAACACCAGCTTCACGGCCGATACCACGGGCATTGCGCAGTATCCTGACGATGACCGGCCGTTGACGGTGAACAGCATTTCCGTCAACGAAGCCTCGCCCTACGCCGTGTTCACGGTCAGCGGTAATGCCAATCAGGTGGTGCGTCTGTCGCTGACCGACGGCACCGCAACCAGCCCAGCCGACTATGGAACCGGCCTGCAGTATTACAACGGTACCGCTTGGGTAACTTACACCCCGGGCAGTGATCTCACCATGACCGGCAGCACGCTGCTGGTCCGCACCAGCATCGCCAACGACAGCAGTTACGAGGGGCAGGAGGCCTTCCTCCTGGGTGTTACGAAGCTGAGTTCGGGAACCACCGTCTACGGCACTGCCTCCATCTATGATGACGGCACCGGCTCGGTCTATCTCGCCACCAACACCACTGGCACCGCCAATGTCGGCACCGACACCGGCTACCCGTCCGCTCTCGATGACGACCGGTCGGTGTCGGTGAGCAGCCCGACCGTGAACGAAGGGTCGGACTATGCGATCTTCACCCTGACGGGCAACTCCGGGCAGACGGTCACCCTGACGCTCGAGAATGTCAGCGCCTCGATCAACACGAGCCAGACCTTGAAGGTCTGGGATGGGCTCGATTGGGTCGATTACACCACGACCGGAGCCCTTCCGACCTTTGATGCCAACGGCAAAATCCTTGTCCGCGTGGATATTCGTGCAGAGCAGGACGCCGTCTATGAAGGTGCCGAGACGTTCAAGCTGAAAGCCACTCTGACCGGTCAAACTGCGGCGGCCGAAGGCATCGCGACGATCAAGGATGACGGCACCGGCTCGGTCTATCTCAGCACCAACACCACCGGGACAGCGAACACCAGCACCGACACCGGCTACCCGTCCTATCTGGACGACGACCGCGCCGTAACGGTGAACAGCATCACCGTCAACGAGGCCTCGCCCTACGCGGTCTTCACCGTCAGCGGTAGCACCAACCAGGTGGTCCGCCTGTCGCTGACCGACGGCACCGCCACCAGCACGGCCGACTTCGGCACCGGGCTGGAGTACTACACCGGCACCACTTGGGCGACTTACACCGCGGGCAGCGACGTCACCATGGCCGGCAGCACGCTGCTGGTCCGCACCAGCATCGTCAACGACAGCACCTCCGAGGGCTCCGAGACCTTCAAGCTGGTGGTGACCCGCGCCAGCTCCGGCACCACCGCCGAGGGCACAGCAACCATCCGCGATGATGCTGCCGGTGATGTCTATCTGGCGACCAACACCACCGGCACGGCAAATGTCAGCACCGACACCGGCTACCCGTCCTATCTGGACGATGACCGGGCTGTGACGGTGAACAGCATCAGCGTCAACGAGGCTTCGCCTTACGCGGTCTTCACCGTCAGCGGCGGCGCCAATCAGGTGGTCCGCCTGTCGCTGACCGACGGCACCGCAACCAACACGGCCGACTTCGGCACCGGGCTGGAGTACTACACCGGCACCACTTGGGCGACTTACACCGCGGGCAGCGACGTCACCATGACCGGCAGCACGTTGCTGGTCCGCACCAGCATCGTCAATGACAGCACCTCCGAGGGCTCCGAGACCTTCAAGCTGGTGGTGACCCGCGCCAGCTCTGGCACGACGGCTGAAGGCACCGCCACGATCAAGGATGACGGCACTGGCTCGGTCTACCTGTCGACCAACACTACCGGGACAGCGAACACCAGCACCGACACCGGCTATCCATCCTATCTGGACGACGACCGGGCTGTGACGGTGAGCAGCATCAGCGTCAACGAGGCCTCGCCCTATGCGGTCTTCACCGTCAGCGGTAGCACCAACCAAGTGGTCCGCCTGTCGCTGACCGACGGCACCGCCACCAGCACGGCCGACTTCGGCACTGGGCTGGAGTACTACAACGGCACGGCCTGGGTGAGCTACACGGCAGGCAGCGACGTGACCATGACCGGCAGCACCCTGCTGGTCCGCACCAGTATCGTCAACGACAGCACTTATGAGGGCTCCGAGACCTTCAAGTTGGTGGTGACCCGCGCCAGTTCCGGTACGACGGCCGAGGGCACAGCCACGATCAAGGATGACGGCACCGGCTCGGTCTATCTGTCGACCAACACCACCGGCACGGCAAACGCCAGCACCGATACTGGTTACCCGGCTCAGTTGGACGACGACCGGGCTGTGACGGTGAACAGCATCAGCGTCAACGAGGCCTCGCCCTATGCGGTCTTCACCGTCAGCGGCAGCGCCAACCAAGTGGTCCGCCTATCGCTGACCGACGGCACCGCCACCAGCACGGCCGACTTCGGCGCCGGGCTGGAGTACTACAACGGCACGGCCTGGACGAGCTACACGGCGGGCAGCGACGTGACCATGACTAGCGGCACGCTGCTGGTCCGCACCAGCATCGTCAACGACAGCACCTATGAGGGCTCCGAAACCTTCAAGCTGGTGGTCACCCGTGCCAGCTCCGGCACAACGGCCGAGGGCACCGCGACCATCCGCGACGATGCTGCCGGCGACGTCTACCTGTCGACCAACACCACCGGAACAGCCAACACCGGCACCGACACTGGCTATCCGTCCTATCTGGACGATGACCGCGCCGTAACGGTGAACAGCATCTCGGTCAACGAGGCCTCGCCCTATGCGGTGTTCACCGTCAGCGGTGGCGCCAATCAGGTGGTGCGCTTGTCGCTGACCGACGGCACCGCCACCAGCACGGCCGACTTCGGCACCGGGCTGGAGTATTACAACGGCACGGCCTGGACGAGCTACACGGCGGGCAGCGACGTCACCATGACCGGCAGCACGCTGCTGGTCCGCACCAGCATCGTCAACGACAGCACCTATGAGGGTTCCGAGACCTTCAAGCTGGTGGTGACCAGGGCCAGCTCCGGCACCACCGCCGAGGGTACGGCGACGATCAAGGACGACGGCACCGGCTCGGTCTATCTGTCGACCAACACCACCGGTATCGCCAACACCGGCACCGACACCGGCTATCCGGCTCAGTTGGACGACGACAGGCCGACCATCGCTCATGTCGGAGATGGAACGGCAAACAGCATCACCGTTCCTGAGGGTCAAAGCGCGGTCTTCACCGTTACATTGTCAAATGCGAGTGCCGCTGCAGAGACCTTTGTGCTTGGCTTGGCCGGGGTGACGGCGACGTCCGGAACGGACTTCGGCATCGCTCCGACCTTCAGCAACGGCGTAACCTACGATGCCACAGCCGGCACCATCAGCGTTCCTGCCGGCGTGACCAGCTTCACCGTCACGATCCCGACAGTTGACGATGGAGACGTAGAAGCCAATGAAACCTTCACCTTGACCATCGGCGCGAGCACTGGCACCGCCACAATCACCGACAATGATGTGGCACCGACGCCCTCCACGGTGGTCGTTACGCCGCCTGTCACTCCTACCGTGCCAGAGCCTCCAACCATCCCGGTTACTCCGGTAGTCACGGTTACTCCGGTCACCCCGACGGTCCCCGAGGTCGTCACCACGCCGGTGACGCCGACCCTCCCGGAAGTCGCTCCCACGCCGGTGACGCCGACCGTTCCGCAGGTGGTCGCCACGCCGGTAACGCCTGCTGTTCCGCAGACCACGCCGGCCCCGATTGTCGTAACCGAAGTGCCGGCCGCGGCGACGCCGGTCGTTCAATCCGCCCCGGCTCCCACGCCTGTCGCTCTCTCGCCGGTGGTAACGCCGCAGCCTTCCGCCGGCTTCGCTCCGCTGGTCGACCCGGCGATCGTACCGGCAGAGATCGGCTCGGCCAACGCGCTTCCAAGCCGGCCGGACGATGCGGTGCGCCAGAACCCCCAATACGAACTGCGGGTCGACAAGCCAATCCCGGATGTTCTGATCCCAACCGGGACCGGGTCGATCGCTTACATCTTGCCGGTGGATGCGTTCAAGCACACCGATCCCAATGCGCGGGTCGAGATGAGCGCCGCGCTGATCGACGGAAAGCCGCTGCCATCCTGGTTGAAGTTCGACCCGGTAAAGGGAGCCTTCACCGGAACTCCTCCTGAAGGTTACAGGGGTGACCTCCAGGTTAAGGTCGTCGCCCGTGACGGGGTTGGGCGCCAAGCGGAGACCATGGTTCACCTGAAGGTCGGCGATGTGCCTCAACGTCAGACGCAACTCCTTGGCAAGCCGAGCTTGGCCCAGCAGCTTAAAGGTCACGGCCTTCATGCTTGGAAAGCGGATCGCGAACGACTTATCCATCAGGCGCGCGAAACCTCACTCGCCAGCCGGATGAGCAAGTCGGGCGGGCGCTTGGCATAATGGATGGTTTCAGATGATGTTGGACGACGTTCGGCCGGTGAGCGCCGAGACGGAGGCGCTCGCTGCCTTGCTCCATCTCGGCAAGCGAGCCCGGCAGGCGCGTGACCGGGCGGAACTCGCCTTTGTCCTGGTGAACGAGACCCACGGCTTGGCGCCTTACCGCCAAGCTGCCTTGTGGCTGGACGGCAGGGTCCACACCTTGTCCGGTGTGGTCTCCGTCGAGGCGAACATCCCCTATGTACAGTGGCTGGAAGCCATCTTTCGCCATCTGGATCGCACGCAGTCGAGGGAGAGCCCACGCTCGATAGAGGCCGGAGATCTGCCGATCGATGGTGCTGCCCAGTGGGGCGAGTGGTTGCCGCCGGAAGCGCTTTGGCTCCCGCTGCAGGGTTCGGGGAAAGGCGCTCCTGGTGGCGCTCCCGGTGGAGCGCTGCTCCTGGCTCGAAGCCACCCCTGGACGCAAGCGGAGGCGGATTTGGCGGCGGAGTGGGCCGCAACCTGGGCGCATGCCTGGGCGCTTCATCAGCGCGGCGGTCTCTGGCGTCGGCATTCCGGGTCCGGGGACAAGGCGCGAAGCTCGAGCGGTCGAGGACGGTTCCTGCGCTGGGTCGGAAGTTTGAAGCTCTGGGCGGCCGCGGCAGCCATTTGCACCCTCTTCATACCGGTCAAATTGACGGTGTTGGCTCCGGCGGAGTTGGTGCCGCTCGCTCCTTCGATCGTCCGGTCACCTCTGGACGGTGTGATCGACAGCATCGCGGTCATACCGGGACAGAGGGTCAAAGCGAATGACCCTCTTTTCACGTTCGATCGCACCAGCGTCGCCAGCAAGCTGCTGATCGCCGAGAAGGCGTTGGAAACCGTCCGCACCGAGTACCGGCAGCGCGCCCAGCAAGCCCTGTTCGATGAACAGAGCAAATCCCACTTGGCGGTTCTGCAGGGGCAGGTCGCTGAAAAGAGTGTGGAAGTCGACTATTTGCGCAGCTTGGAGAGCCGGAGCATCGTCACTGCTCCCCGCGACGGTATCGCGCTCTTCGACGACCCGACGGAGTGGATTGGCCGTCCTCTGGTGACGGGAGAGCGGGTGATGATGGTCGCCGACGAAAAGCAGGTGGAGGTGGAGGCGTGGCTGGCGCCGGCCAATGCCGTTCCACTTCCTTCCGGCGCTCCGGTGACACTCTACCTGAACGCCGATCCCCTCCAGCCGTTGAGCGCGTCGCTGCGTTACATTGCCCACGAAGCGGTGCGCCGCCCCGATGGCCACTATGCCTACCGCGTCCGCGCGACGCTGACGGGTGAGCCGCAGACGGCGCGCACCGGCCTGAAAGGGACGGCGAAACTGGAGGGTGAGCAGGTCCCGCTGGTTTACTGGGCCTTGCGCCGGCCGTTCGCCGATGCGCGGGCGTGGTTGGGTCTGTAGGCCATGCTGCCGCCGTTGCGGGAGGAACTGACACTGCATCCCGGCCTTCCGACCAGGGAGGGTGCACCGACCTGGGCGCTGCACGATCCGGTCCGCAACGCCTTTTTCAGCCTAGACTGGTTGAGCTTCGAGGTGCTGTGCCGATGGGACCTCGGTGACCCCGATGCCATCGTAGCGGCGATCGATGCCGAAACGACCATTGTCGCGGAGCGCGATGATGTGAAGGATGTCCTGCGTTTCCTGGTCGACAACGAACTGATCTGCAATCCGACGGAACAGGGAACCCGCTGGTATCGGGAGCAGGCAACCAAACGCGAAACCTCCCTCGCCACTTGGATTCTGCACCATTACCTGTTCTTCCGCTTGCCCCTCTGCCGTCCGGATCGCTGGTTGAGAAGTATGCTGCCGCTGGTCGAGCCGCTGTTCTCCCGCGGCTTTCTGTGGCTGACCCTGGCCGCGCTCATCGGCGGAATCATGGAAATCTCCCGCCAGTGGGAAACCTTCGTGACCACACTGGTGGATACATTTTCGCCTCAGGGGCTTGCCGGCTTCCTGATCGCACTGGTGTTCGCCAAGCTTCTTCACGAACTGGGACATGCCTTCACCGCCAAGCGGTATGGCTGCCGGGTGCCGACGATGGGCGTGGCCTTTCTGGTGCTGTTCCCGGTCGCGTACACCGATGTGACGGAGGTCTGGCGGCTCAACAACCGCGGGCAACGCCTTGCCGTCGGCGCGGCCGGCATCAGAACGGAACTCTTGCTGGCGGCTTGGGCGACAGCCCTATGGACTGTGGTGCCGGACGGGCTGATCCGAAGCGGGCTGTTCATGCTTGCGACCACCACCTGGATCACCACGGTGCTGGTGAACGCATCGCCATTCATGCGGTTCGACGGATATTTCCTGCTGATGGATTGGCTGGGCGTGTCGAACCTACACCAGCGTTCTTTTGCGCTCGCGCGTTGGAGGCTGCGTGAAGTGCTGTTCGGTTTGGGCGACGAGCCACCGGAGGCGTTGCCAAGGCGTCTGCGTCACGGCTTGATCCTGTTCGCCGCCGTGACAGGGATCTACCGGCTTGTGGTGTTCTCCGGCATTGCCGTTCTCGTCTACTCCATGGCTCCCAAACCAATCGGCCCGCTCCTAGGTGCCATTGAGCTTTGGTGGTTTATTCTGCAGCCAGTCTGGAAGGAGTTTGCCGTGTGGGGACGGAATGCAGCACGCATCCTGGCGGCGCGGCGCGTGGTGGTCTTGATTGCCGCATTTGCAGTGCTGATCACCGCTGGGGTAGTGCCATGGGACCGGCGCATCCACAGCCAGGGGCTGCTTCGGCCAACCAACTACTACTCGGTGTATGCGCCCGATGGTGCGCGCATCGTCAAGATGCCGATTGTCGGAGGCAACGTTGTCGGCAAGGACGATGTGCTCTTCGAATTGGAGGCGCCCGACCTCGCCTATCGCCAGAGGCTGAAGACGGTCCAGGCAATGACCGCGTCGTGGCAGACGAACGCCGCCGGCGTGAACGCCGATTTGCGCGGGCAGTTGCCTTTGATCCAGGCAACACGTGCCCGCCTTGAGGCCGAGCTGGCTGGCATGATTTCCGAGAAGAGCCGCTATCAGATAAAGGCGCCTTCCGCTGGGGTTTTCCTCCTCTCCGATCCAGGTATTCAGCCTGATGTTTGGATAAAGAAGAAAGAAGCAATTGCATCCATCGCCGATCTGTCGTCTTGGCAGGTGATCACTTACCTTCCGGAGGGCGAAATTACCCGACTCTCTGTTGGCGATCTTGCGGTTTTCTATCCGGAGCAATCGGGTATAGATAGGGTTTCTCTCAAAGTCGATTTCATCGACCAAGATGCGGCGAGAGTTCTACCGGAGGGAATTCTGGCATCCACATCTGGTGGAAAGACCTTGGTCAGGGAGACAGCCGGCGGACTGGTCCCGGAAACCGCCCTCTATCGAGTTGTCTTGTCATTGGCAGAGCCGAAACAATCCCCTCAGCCGATGCTGCAGCGAGGTGACGTTGTCGTATTCGGCGATTCCAAACCTCTTGCTGATGATTTTCTGAAATCCGCCATCGGTCTGTTTGTGCGTGAAGCAGGGTTTTGACTGCATAGATCAATGCAATGGTTAACCGCAACATGTCGGGGCGGTTCACTACGACGAACTGGTCGCCACCGCGTGCGGATTGCTTTGCCTTGGTTTGACGATGAGACAATTCGCTGGGGCGGCCGCGTGTGGAGACAGTGCAGCCCACCGTTGCCACCGGTGGTCGGTATGGAGTCACCGCGACCACACAGAGGGGAAGAAGCTGCCTACCGCGCCGGTGCCGCCTCTGCCCGTTGAGGACGCCTATGCCCCGACCGGACGATCGGGCGCACCCAACGATGACGAGGTCTGATTCCGGTTCAGGTTATCCTTGGCGTTGTTCAGCGAACACACATCGCGCTGTCCTCGTTGCGCTCAACGGCGAAAGCCTGGATCATCTCATCACTGAATTGCGCTCACTCATCCCAGCGCTCATAATGTTGGACCCCATCGGTGGTTTCGAAGTCACTGTAGCAAGTAACCCGGTCGCTTGATGGCTGTGTTCGGGAGATGAATATTAGCCTGACTGACTGACGCATGCTGTAATATACGTCTGCCTCCAGACAATCCAAGAATTTACTGGTCAATCCCTCGGCAGTGAGTAGACTTGGTGCGGCGGGCGGGGGGACGACAAAGAGATGTGGCGAGGAGCGACTTAAAGTGGAACGAAAGCGTCGCAAGCTATGCGCAACCTGGCCTGACCGGGCCGATGGGTTTCGGGCGACGTGGCTTGAACCAGCCTCGAACTGGTTGAGGTCTGGCCTATGATGCGTCTCGGAACAACAGCCGGCTCGGCCTTTGACACACTGACGGACAATGCGCCGATCGGCTTTGCTTTCTTCGATCGGGATCATCGCTACACGAAGGTCAATGCTGCCCTCGCAACGATCAACGGCATTCCGGCTGATGCGCATGTTGGCCGCACACTGGAAGAATTGCTGCCCGAGACTGCCCGAACCGTAGGGCCGATCATTGATCGGGTGTTCACGACCGGCGACGCGGTAGGGGGCTTCGAGATGGACGGGGAGACGCCTGCCAGCCCGGGCGCGCGGCGAACATGGCTCCTCGGCTTCTTTCCTGTTCCCGGTGAGGACGGCGCCGTCGCGCATGTCGGAGCGACCGTCGTGGAAATCACCGATCGGAAGCGAGCAGAGGCAGAGCTGCGCCAAAGCGAGGAACGGCTACGGCTTGCAACGGAACATGCCGAAATCGGTCTGTGGGACGTGGACGAGGTGAACCAGAAGTTGCACTGGCCGCCGATCGTCAAGGCAATGTTCGGGATCTCGGCGGACGTTCCCGTATCGATGCGGGACTATTACGAGGGCCTGCATCCCGACGACCACGAAGCAACCGCGGCGGCCTATGCAGCTGCCGCAGACCCCAACCGGCGTTCCCTCTACGATGTGGAATACCGCACGATTGGTAAAGAAGACGGCGTTGTGCGCTGGGTCGCGGCCAAGGGCCGTGGTGTCTTCGACGAGACGGGCCGCTGCCTGCGTGTGATCGGAACCGCGATGGACGTCACCGAGCGCAAGCGGGTGGAAGCGGAGCTTCGGGAATTGAACGAAGCGTTGGAACATCGCGTTGCTGAAGCCCTGGCAGGGCGCAAGGTGCTTGCCGATGTGGTCGACGGAACCGATATTTTTGTTCAGGTCGCGGACCTCGATTATAACTGGCTGGCGATCAACCGAGCAGCTTCGGCCGAATTCGCGCGCATTTTCGGGGTTCGGAAGCCGAAAGTCGGCGATAACATGCTCGCCTTGCTGGAAAGGCAGCCAGAGCATCAGGCCGCCGTTCGAGAGGTCTGGTCCCGCGCCCTTGCCGGAAAGGAGTTTGTCCAGACGGACGAGTTCGGCGATCCTTCGCTCGATCGGCGCTATTATGAGATGCGGTTCCGCAGCTTGCGCGACGCTGAAGGACGGCTGATCGGGGCCTATCAATTCGTTTCCGACGTGACGGAACGGCTGCGCGAACAGCATCGCTTGCGGGAAGCAGAGACTGCGCTTGCCCAGGCACAGAAAATGGAAGCGGTGGGTCAGCTGACAGGCGGCATAGCCCATGACTTCAACAACCTGCTTCAAGGCGTGGTAGGAAGCTTCGATCTCATCCGGCGCAAGTCCACCGATCATGAGCATGTGCAACGGTGGGCCGAAGCCGGGCTCAAGGCGGCCCAGCGCGGCTCCAGATTGTCGGGGCAGCTCCTGGCGTTCAGCCGCGCACAAAAAATCGAGCTGAAGCCGGTCCCTCTCTCCGATCTGGTAAGCGCCTTCCGTGAGATGATCGCCAGCACGATCGGGCCGCACATCAAGGTCAGCCTCGATCTTAAGACCGATGGCATCCGCGTGCTGGGTGATGAGGTCCAAATCGAGATGGCGGTCCTGAATTTGGCGTTGAACGCGCGCGACGCCATGCCGGAGGGTGGGGAGCTTACGATCAGTACGCGGCCGGTCAGTCTGGCAGGCGACCGGGAGCTGGCCGATGGCGACTATGTCGAACTCGCGGTGCGTGACACGGGAACGGGGATGCCGCCCGAAGTGGTCGCACGCGCCTTCGATCCGTTCTTCACGACCAAGGGCGTCGGCAAGGGGACGGGGCTGGGGCTGAGCCAGGTCTATGGCGCGATGCGTCAGGCCGGGGGCACCGTCCGCATCGACACCCGACCCGGCGAGGGCACGACGATGCGCCTGCTGCTGCGGAGAACAGACGATCTTGCTGAAAGGACTGCCGATGAGGGGCGAGTCACCGCAAAGGGCCTTTCGGCGCGAATCCTCGTGGTCGATGACGATCCCGATGTTCGGCATTTCCTCGTGGAGTCTCTCGGCGGACTCGGCTTTGCCGTGACGCAGGCCGAAGATGGCTCTGCCGGCCTAAAGGAGCTCGAACGATCGGCACCGGATCTGATGATCCTGGACTTTGCCATGCCAGGCCTGAACGGCGCAGAAGTGGCGAAACAGGCGCAGGCATGCCGGCCTGACATGCCGATCATTTTCGTGACGGGCTTCGCCGATAGCGCGGCACTCGAAGAGGTCGTGGGCAGCAACATTCCCGTGCTTAGAAAGCCATTCCAGATCGACGAGTTCGAACGTATGTTGCTGGCCGCATTGCAGGGCAGCGCACCAACGTCTTAGCGATGGCTGCGATCCCGGCTCAATTGGGCTTTCTGTTCCGCTGCTGACACTGTTGGCGAATTCAGGGGGGTGCGCGACGGATTGTTGGAGAGCCGCGAACCGGGAGATGCGGGGTTTTGCCAGGGGCCGGACGGTCCGAGATACCGGCATCGCCGCAGGTCGAAGAGTTGCAGGGCTTGGGCCAGCGTTCCCTCGACCCCAATCCGGGCCGGCGTCGGCGTCATTCCTCTGTCTTCTGCCGGCGGCGCGCATCCTGAAGCGCTTCATGCCCGGCGCGCGGCCGATAGCGGCCGACGCGCCGGATGGTCGACTTGAGATCGTCTGCCGGCAGAGTGTCCTTCATGCCCCGGCAGAGATGCTCTGCCCTCCCAAGCGCACACCGATGCAGCACTGAACACTGTGTTTCTCGCTTCCGGTGGAACGTCTCACCAACGCCCTGAGGATGCTGTCATGGAGATGTCCTCATTGGGGCTGCGCGCTTAACATAGTGTAATGCCTCCTCCCCTTTGTGATTATAGAGTCCGGTGGCCGACACTTCTGCCGGCAAGGCGTCCAATCAATGATAGAAAAAGATGTCTGATCTTGCTTGTGCAGGCGGTTCCAACTCTGGAGACATTCCCAGCGGACGGGCTGAGGCCCTTGCCGAGGAAAATGCCCGCTATGCCGCAATCATAAGCTCTTCTCCCGATGCCATCGTTGTCTTCGCGGCGGAGGATGGCCGGATCACCGCATGGAATGCGGCGGCCACCCGGATGTTCGGCTATAGCGCGCAGGAAGCGATTGGCGGGCCGGTCACTCTGCTGCTGCCCGCGCGGTGTCCGGAAGGCCCGGCCGGCGTGTTCGACCGCGCCTTGTCCGGCGAGGTGGTTCAGGTCGAAACAGTAAGGCGGCACAAGGATGGCACCCTTGTCGATGTGGCCATCACGGCCAACCGCATGACCGCTGCCGACGGCCGCGTTCTGGGCGTTGCCGCCTTCATGCGTGACATCAGCGATCGGAAGGCAGCCCGGGCGCAACTGCAGGCGAGCGAGGCCAAGTTCCAGGCCATCGTCGAGTCCATCGATCAGATGATCTGGTCGACGCGGCCGGATGGATACCACGACTATTTCAATCACCGCTGGTATGAGTTCACCGGCGTGCCGCCTGGGGCGACCGAAGGCGAGGCTTGGAGCGGCATGTTCCACCCCGACGACCGGGAGCGGGCTTGGAGTGTGTGGCGTCAATCACTCGCCACCGGTGAGCCCTACCACATCGAATACCGCCTGCGTCATTGGAGCGGCCGGTACCGGTGGGTCATCGGCCGGGCCCAGCCTGTCCGCGATGCGGCGGGGCGGATTGTCCGCTGGTACGGCACCTGCACCGACGTGCACGATCTCAAGACAACGCAGGAGGCGCTCCGCGCCAGCGAAGAACGGTTCCGCTTTGCTCTCGATGCGGCGGGAGGCATCGGTACCTGGAACTGGGATGTCCGGACGGACGGCGTCACCGTCGATGCCACCTTCGCCTCCCTGTTCGGCGTCGAACCGGCACGGGCGGCGGAGGGGCTGCCGATCACGGCCTATGTGTCAGCCATCCATCCGGACGATCGCGCCATGGTCGCCACGAAGATCGCGCGTGCCGTCGACGATGCAACCGACTATCTGGCGGAGTATCGGGTGACCGGTCTGGACGGGAAGACACGCTGGGTACTGGCGCGGGGACATTGCGCCCATGACGACCGTGGCATCCCGACGAGCTTTCCAGGGGTCGTGATCGACATCACCGACCGCAAGGCGACCGAAGAAGCCCTGCGCATCGCGGTCGAGCGCATCGATCTCGCTCTGACCAGTGGAGCCATCCTCGGCACCTGGGTCTGGGACATCCCGGTCGATCGCTTCACCGTCGATGAGCGCTTTGCCCGTACCTTCGCCCTTTCGCCGCAGTATAGTCAGAACGGTTTGTCCCTGGATGTTCTGATGGCGTCGATCCACCCCGAGGATTGGCCTCATGTCAGGCAGGCGGTCGCATCCGTCATGGAGGCAGGGGGAGCCTACAGCGCCGAGTACCGTGTGCGTCAGTTCGATGGCACCTACCGCTGGGTCGAGGCCAATGGGCATTGCAGTCTCGATGCGACGGGAAAGCCGCTCCGTTTCCCAGGCGTGCTGATCGACATCCACAAGCGCAAGACGGTTGAGGAGGACTTGCGCCGGAAGGAGGCGGAAGCCATCGAAGCGACCCGCATCCTCAGGACCGTCATCGAAGCGGTGCCGGCGCTCATCTATGTAAAAGACGTCGATGGCCGTATCCGCATCGCCAACGGCCCGGTGATGGAGCTGATCGGCAAGCCCTGGAGCGAGGTTGAGGGACACACCGATCTGGAGCTCCTCGACGATAAGGAACAAGGCCGACGGATCATGGAGACCGATCGGCGGATCATGGACGGCGGTGCGACCGAAGAACTGGAAGAGATCGTCGGGCACGACGAGCGCGGGCCGCGGATTTGGCTGTCCCACAAGTCGGCGTTCCGCAACGAGGCCGGGCAGGTCGTCGGTCTGGTCGGCACGTCCATCGATCTCACCAGCCGCAAACGGGCGGAGGAAGACCGCCAACTGCTGGTGCGTGAACTCAACCATCGGGTCAAGAACCTGTTCGCCGTCGCCGTGGGTATGGTCGCCATGACGGCGCGCACCTCCGCCGGAGTGCGGGATATGGCAGATGCCCTCACTGGCCGCCTTTTGGCATTGGCGCGAGCCCATGACCTGATTCGCCCAGCCGTGACCGGAGAAACCGCCACCACGGACGGCACCACCTTGTTGGAGCTGATGCAGGCGGTGATCGCTCCCCATCTCGCCGAGGGGGCTAAAAGTCTCCATCTCGACGGCCCACAGGTTCATGCCGGCCCGGCTGCAGCGACCAGTCTGGCTCTGACGCTCCATGAACTGGCGACGAATGCCGCAAAGTACGGCGCTTTGTCGTCGGCGCAAGGAACGCTGACGGTCTCCTGGCAGACAGAAGGCGGCGCGCTCATTGTGCTGTGGCAGGAAAGCGGAGGACCCGCCGTCCAAGGACCTCCCTTGCGACGTGGCTTCGGCTCGCAGCTCATGCACATGAGCATCGCCAGTCAGCTCGGTGGCCGCATCAGCCACGAGTGGTGCAGTGCCGGCCTGCGCGTCGCTCTTCTGATTCCGATCGAAAGGCTGAGCCACTGAACGCTCCGCCGGCTGTTGTGCGAACTGCATCCTCCCCTGGGAAACAGGACATCATGGTCCATACGCTCTCTTCCAGAACTCAGCCCGATCTTGGGAACGCCCATGTTCTCGTTGTCGAGGACGAGCCCTTCATCGCCTATGATCTCGTCCTGGCCGTCGAAGACGCCCATGGCTCGCCGGTCGGTCCGGCGGCAACGGTGCGGGAGGCGCTCGACCTGATCGCTTCCGGTGAGGTGGACGCTGCCATTTTGGACATGACCCTGTCCGATGGGCTTGCCGGAGCGGTTCTGGAGGTGCTGGACGGGAAAGGAGTGCCGATTGTTCTCCACACCGCAACCCCGCTGCCGTCCACCTTGGCGGAACGGTTCCCACGGGTCGCGGTTTACCCCAAGCCGACCGCGGTCTCGGTGCTCACACGGCATCTGGCCAAGCAGCTCCGACGCTGAAGGCCGCCGGCGCTTTCGAAACCTGCCGCGCGGATGGCGGAGCTGCCCTCCTTGTATGACAAGGAGGGCCGGGGCTCGACTCCGCCCCTCGCAATTTGCGTCATATTTTAAGAAAATCCTCTCATATTGCGTTCTGGAAATATAACAAAATTGCCGGCTGCTTAAGAAGTGCATAGTTTTCTTGTAGGCTTCCGGGAAGGCCATCTGAATTCGATGTTCATGCCCGGCGCAAGACTTGCATCCGTCCGAGATGGGATCGAGCCACTCGTTTAAGTTGGGAGCAGGGAATGCGCGACAACGGACCGGTGACCGGGACAGAAATTCTTCTGAGCGACAACCAGCTTCTGGTCTCAAGAACGGACATCAATGGCCGGATTGTTTTTGTCAACAAGGCGTTCACGGACATCAGCGGCTTTACCGAAGCGGAGCTGATCGGCGCTCCACACAACATCGCGCGTCACCCGCACATGCCGAAAGACGCGTTCGCAAATTTGTGGGCGACGATCAAAGAGGGGCGCCCCTGGGAAGGTCTGGTCAAGAACAGGGCCAAGAGCGGCGACCATTACTGGGTCAAGGCCAACGTCACCCCGGTCACCGAAGACGGCCGGATCACCGGCTTCATTTCCATCCGCTCCAAACCCGCGTGGGCCTCCGTTGAGGAGGCGGAGCGGGTTTACGCCCTGCTCAGGTCCGGCACTCCGCACGCGTATGCCCTGCTGGATGGCGACATCGTCAGGCACGGGATCGGGCCGACGATGACCCGATGGGCCAGGAGCATCACCGGCCGCCTGACCGCCACCTTCGTCCTGTTCATGCTCGTGATGGCTGGCCTGGGCCTGCCGCCCCTTTTCCATGCCGAACTCACCGAGGCGGTGACCCTTGGCTTGCTCGCATCCGGGACCCTGTTCGCGGTCGCTGCCGGCGGCCTCATCCTGAAGACGGTTCGCCGGCCTCTGTCCCTTGTCGAAGCCCATCTTGACGCCATCGCGCGCGGCGACCTGCGTGCCCATATCCCCAGTTCGGGCATTGCCGAATTCGGCCGCATCCGGTCGACGCTCAATGCGGTAAAGGCCAGGCTGGACTATGCCGGTCAGGAGCGGGGCGAACGGCAGCGGCAAGCGGATGAAGACCGTGCCTCCGCGATGCTCGCCATGGCAGCGACGGTTGAACGCGAAGCAGGGCAGGCGGTGGAGGAGGTTGCCAGGCATACCGGTGGCATGGCCGACGATGCCGACCGCATGGCCGCGGCGGCAGACCGGGTCAGCGACAACGCCCGCACGGTTTCCGCCGCCGCCGAACAGGCACTGACCAACGCGCAGACCGTGGCGTCGGCGACCGAAGAACTGGCGGCCTCGATCCGGGAGATTTCGGCCCAGATCGCCCACTCGAGCACCGTCACCCGCCGTGCCGTGACAGGGGGAACCCATACGCAGGAGACGATCACCTCACTCTCCAGCGCCGTCAATCGGATCGGCGACGTCGTGAAGCTCATCGACGACATCGCCAGCCAAACCAACCTCCTGGCGCTAAATGCCACCATCGAGGCGGCGAGAGCGGGGGAGGCGGGAAAGGGCTTTGCCGTCGTTGCCCAGGAGGTCAAGACCCTCGCCAACCAGACCGCCCGCTCGACCGAGGAGATCACGCGCCTCATTGCCGAGGTTCAGGCCGTGACCGGCGCGGCGGTGACTGCGGTGGAGCAGATCGGCAGCACGATCGGCGAGATCGATCAGGTCACCGGAGCGATCGCCGCGGCCATGGAGGAACAAGCCGCCGCCACCCAGGAGATCAGCCGCAACGTCGTCGAAACCTCCCGCGCCGCCCAGGCGGTGTCCGCCAGCATCGCCACCGTATCGCAGGAGGCTGCCCAGACCGGTTCCCAGGCCGCCCAGGTCCGCCTCGGCTCGGACGAGGTCGCGCATAGCATCGAGGCCCTGCGCAGAACGTTGGTGCGCGTCGTCCGGACATCGACAACCGAAGCGGATCGCCGGCGTAGCCCCCGTTATGCCATCGATCACCCGGCCCAACTCGCGACGGCCCGAGGACCGCTGACGGTCCGCATTGCCGACCTGTCGATGGACGGAGCCAGACTGCTGACGCCCCGGCAGCACGCATTGACACCCGGAGATACCGCTCGATTGGCACCGGACCGCATGTCCGCGACGGTCACCGTTACGGTGCAAGCGGTGAGCGACGGAGCGGTGCATGTCCGATTCGACAGACAAGAGGAAACCGTGCCCGGGCTCCTTGAGCAAATGGCTCACCGTGCCGGCCTCACTCCGCTTGTCCGGGCGGCGGAGTGAGGAAATCTGCCGGGGATGAGGCTTGTCTTCATCCCCAGCATGATCCTTATACGGCCGGAAAGGGCATCTGACAGGCGAGAACGAGCTTGTTGGGTGGACTGACCTCCATCACCATTGCCCCGGCGGCGACGGCAGCCTCGATGTCGTTCGCCGTCATCCCAGCGGTATCCCCGAGCCAGATCGGACCGTCGGGGAGCAGGACGACCAGACATCCCACTTTGCGATGGGTGTCAAAATCCGCCTCAACCGGGTATTTCTGCCCCACCTGATACAGAGAAAATCCATCCTTGCTGCAGGTGCAGTGAACGAACGAATGCATGGATCACGATTTCCCTGACGTGAGAATAATAAAACCTCGGGTTTGTCCTGACGAAATTACAAATGAAATTCCAATTTATCTCACTCCTTTTTAGAGGGGAAAGCAAAAAGAAAGCGTTATAGTATGAGAAATTTTCATGGTATCCATGAGACGCTATTGGCGCATAGACCAGAAATCTTAAGCATTGGACGTCTGCATCGTTTGGGCTCGACAGTCATCGTTGCACATGAACACCTGTGGTCCGCTCAGGTCTCCCAGGATGGATGCGGCAGCAACACTCTGTTCAAACATTTTACCAAAACAAAGGCAAGCCGTTGAGGTCATCGTAGCTCTTCACCCGCAGCCGGCGCGAAGACACGCTCGCAGACCAAGCCGACCCGGTTCTCGACCTCCCCCTGTTCCCAGCCCCAAGCCGGGCTGCAGGCGACCGGATCGACCGGTTGGTGGTTGCACATCTGCGGGAAGTGCCGGTTGTGGACGCGCTCCTTGCCGGTGATCCTCGTATCGACGGCCGTTTTCATGGTGTCACAGATGCACCGCCTACTCGAACACCACCCCCTGACTTTCGCGCGGGTGGGCCCATAGGGGTCACTACACGAAAGTGCGCAGATTGTCCGGGATGTGGGAATGGAGCATGACCGGAGGGCGATTATGGAACATGGGGAAATGCAACCGCGCTCAGCGTCGGTCGCCGTCCGCCCCCTGTCGCGACGCCCACCACGCCCGCACCACCCGCAGCCGCTGCGCCGCCGCCTCGCTGTCATGGCGCGCTAGGCGCGCGTAGGCGTCCGCCACCGCCTCGGCAGCCCGCCGCACCCGCTCCTGCGCCGCCCGGAGCTGCTCGTCGTCAGGGAAATCGTCCATGCCTCGTTAACAGGACAGGCCATGCCCTGTTAACGAGGCACCTCCTTGTCCGTCGGCATCCTGCGGGGCGTGCCCGGTCGCAGATGCCGATTTTCCCCCTTTGCTCAGGAGGCTAGCCCTCTCCGGTCGGACAGCAGGGCGGTGATCACCGGGACCAGCGCGGACAAAGAATAAGGCTTGCGCAGAACCACCAAGCGTCCTGGCTCTTCGTCCGGAATATGTTCGCTGAACCCGGTGGTGACGACGATCGGCAGCTCGGGACGCCGCTGCCGGAGGATCCGGATCAGCGCCTCGCCGTTCATCACTGGCATGCGCATGTCGGTGAGCAGGAGGTCGGCCGGATCGGCAGCGTCAGCCTCGACGGCTTGCAGTCCGTTGTGTGTGGTGGTGACCCGAAACCCTTCGGACTCCAGAACTTCGGACACCACCATCGCGACCAAATCCTCGTCCTCGGCGAGTAGAACGTGAGGGGAATAGAGCATGAATCACGCAAAAGTGAAATTCCATTAACGTAACAATATCTAAGTAAGTGCGCGGCCAGCAACAGAAAACGCTTTCCACATTCAGTAACAAAACGATGGCATCGCCTAATATATACATACCTGAGGCGTAACAGTTGTACCCGATCCCTCAAGAAGGGAATTGCCCCATACGCCTTTGGCCGTCCGATGGGGGCGCTCGAACACGTCGGCTGAGATAGCGGGGTCCAGCGATTGTAGACCATGCAGGAGTGCCGCCACGCACTGCAGCGCGACGTGACCGCTAAAAGCCCCACCCACCGGAAAACCGCCCGGCCTTATCCTACGTATATGACACACATTGCGAACGCGGCGAACCTCCGACCACATTGCCTGTCCGAGCGACACGCCATCATGGATCCCGACAAATCGACCCCCGACCCTGGATCCGATACCCTCCAGACCCGCACCCGCAACCCTCCCGGCGGCGAGCTTCAGGCAACGCCTCTGCTCAACCGCCTCCTTGCTGACGCCCTCGACGCCGAGCGCCACATCATGGCGTTGCTCAAAATCATCCTCGCCGACACCACGGTCCAGGGCGTGTTTCCGAGCGCGGACGCCAGAGCGATCCACCGTACACTTGCTAGCCATGCCGCGGAGGTGAACGGCCCCACCTTGTCAATCGGCTTGAGATTGGGACCCTGGATCGGCGCGGAAAAGGGACCCCGTTGAGCTGGTGAGGACTTGTCGCCCAGGTCGTCCATGGAGGGGACCCGCGCGTGCCGCGCAGTGCCCTCATCTGCGACGGAGCGGCACGCGCGGGGAGGCGCTGTGGGCGACCTGGGCGACCCAGGTCAGGCGCGGTTTTTGAAGCGCCAGCTTTCGTTGCCGGTCTCGAGGATCTCGCAGTGGTGGGTAAGCCGGTCGAGCAAGGCGGTGGTCATCTTGGCGTCACCGAAGACGGACGGCCATTCCCCGAACGCCAAGTTGGTGGTGACGATCACGGAGCTGCGCTCGTAAAGCCGGCTGATCAGATGGAACAGCAGCTGACCGCCGGACTGGGCGAAGGGCAGGTAACCGAGTTCGTCGAGGACGATGAAATCCATCCGCGCGAGATAATCGGCCAGGCGCCCCTGCCGGCCGGCCCTGGTTTCAGCCTCCAACCGGTTGACGAGATCGACGACGTTGAAGAAGCGTCCCCGGGAACCGGCCCGGATGCAAGCCCGGGCGATCGCGATGGCGAGATGGGTCTTGCCGGTCCCGGTGCCGCCGACCAGCACGACGTTGCGCTGCTGGGCCAGGAAGGCGCCGCCGGCGAGATCGCGCACCAGGGTTTCGTTGACCGGCGTGTCGTCGAAGGCGAAATCGTCGATGTCCCTGGCGAGCGGCAGCTTGGCGATGGTGATCTGGTACTTTATCGAGCGCGCCTGCTTCTCGGAGATCTCGGCGGTGAGCAGGTCGCCGACGACCCGCTGCGGCTCGTGCTGGCGCTTAACGGCGGTGGCAATGAGTTCATCGTAGGCGGCCTTCATGCCGTAGAGCTTGAGTTCGCTCATGGTGGCCAGGATCTCGGCACGCTCCATCACAGGGGTCTCCTCAGGCTGTCGTAGCGGGCGCAATCGGCGGCCGGCTCGTGCCGGAGCCGCAGGGCATCGGAGGTCATGATCGTGATCGGCGCCGCCGGTTCCCGGCGCCGCGCGAGGATATTGAGGATGACGGCGGCGGAATGAACGCCCTCGCGCAAGGCCTCGGCGCAGGCCGCCTCGACGGCTGGCAGTCCGTCGCTCAGCACGGCGCCGAGAATGTCCACCATCTGCCGGTCGCCGTCCTCGACGGCGGCGAGTTTGCGCCGGACGCGTTCCAGACCGGCCGGCAGGACCCAATCCTTGAACGGTGCCCCATTGCGCAAGGCCCCCGGTTTGCGCGCCAGGACCGGGACATAGTGCCAGGGATCGAACACCGTTCTGTCGCGCCCGAAGCACCGGGCGTGTTCACCGACGATCCGTCCATCCTGGCGCAGTTCGATCCGCTCGGCATAGGCGCGGATTTCCACCAGACGGCCCACCGCGCCGGCCACGACCGAATACTTGTTGTTGTCGAAGCGCACCAGACAGGTCTTGGACACCGAAGCCGGTACGGCATGGAAGCCGTCGAAGCGCCCGGCATAAGGAACCAAGCTCGGCCGCTCTGTCTCGAACATCTCCCAGACCGTCCGCTCCCGCATTTCAGGATGGCGATATGCCTTGGCGTGGGCGACGCAGCGGTCCAGGAGCAAGCCGTTGAGTTCGTCGTAGCTCTTCACCCGCAGCCGGGGGGTGAAGAAGCGCTCGCGGACCAAGCCGACCTGGTTCTCGACCTGTCCCTTTTCCCAGCCCGATGCCGGGGTGCAGGCGACCGGATCGACCAGATAGTGGCTGCACATCTGCAGGAAGCGCCGGTTGTAGACACGCTCTTTGCCGGCGAAGATCGTGTCGACCGCCGTCTTCATGTTGTCGTAAATGCCCCGCGTACAGGCTCCCTTGAAGAAGGCAAAGGCCCGGTCGTGGGCGTCGAACACCATCTCCTGGCTTTCGCGCGGATAGGCCCGTACGAACAGCATCCGGCTGTGGCACAGGCGGACATGGGCCACCTTCACCGTGACCGTCGTTCCGTTGATCAGGACAACCTCATGGCTCCAGTCGAACTGGTAGGCCTCGCCTGGCGCAAAGCTCAACGGCACGTAGGCTTGGGCGACGGAGGGGCCCTGCTCCTGCCGCCAAACCCGGGCATAACGACGGACAGCGTCGTAGCCGCCTTCATAGCCGCGGGACCGTAACGTTTCGAACAGCCGGACCAGCGTCAGGCGCTCGCGTGATGCTTTCCCCTCGTTGGCCAGCAACAGAGCATCCAGCTCTTCACGCCAGGGGCCGATCTTCGGCAAAGGCTGGTTCGTGCGCGTGTAGCAGAACTCCGTGGCCTCCGACCGGATCACCTTCCGCACGACCTTCCGGGAAAGCCCGAACTCCCGGCAGATCACCTTGATCGGCTTCTGCTGCACGAAGTAGGCACGACGGATCTTCGCGATCGTTTCCACAATCAGCATCCCTCGACAGGCCTCCATGTCCTCCATGGCGGCCAGTGTGGACCCAAAGCATCGGGGGTCCCGTTTGGATGCCGATCACCCCCTATACGGGGTCCTTATTCCGGTTCATCCGCGCATTCGGTGCTGAGGTGGCATAGGCCGCAGTAATGGCTGGCGTGGCAGTCGTCAGGCGGTGCACAAGACGCGCTGGCGGAGCAGATCGAACTTGGCGCGGCCGAACATCTGCCGCTTGATGAGCTTCAGGCGGTTGATCTGCCCTTCGACCGGGCCATTGCTCCAGGGCTCCTGGAGAGCCGCTTGCAACGCGTCGAGATCGGCGGCCAGACCTTGAGCGAAGTTGCGCAGCGCTGTCGCGGAGGCCGCCTCCAGCCACGCGGCGAGGGACCTCGCGCTCTGCCGGCGGAGGAGTTTGCCAAAGTCGTTGATGAGGTCTGCCACCTCACGGATGCTTGGCGCGATCGCCCGCACGGTGTCGACGAACCGGCGGTCGGCAGGGCTCAGCGTGGTCGGGTCACTCGTCAGCAGGCGGGCCGCGCGACGGCTGGATGGCACCCGCCACAACGGCAGGGGAGCATCAGGTCGCTCAGACTCGGCCATTCGCCGCCGTTTGGCCCAGCGGCGCACGATGTCATAGCCGCCCTCGAACCCCTGCTTGACGAGGGCGCGCCAGATGGCGGCGGCGTTGCGCCGTTCACTGCGCCATGCGGCCTTGGCGAAGGACGTGTAGCGATCCAGCAGGCTCGGCCCCGGAGACCGTCGATATGGAGCGGCTTCGCCGGCACGAAGCCACCGGCGCACCGCGTTGCGGGCTACCCCGGTCCGGCGGACGATCTCCTTGATCGGGAGCCCCTGCGCGTGCAACTGCGCGACCATGCGGTAGCGCACCTGCCGCCGGGCGCCGGCATTGCTGGGCGACGGTTTCATGGCGTCCAGTGGGAAGGCGCATGCGGACGGGCGAACACCGGAGCCGCACAGCCGTGCAGCTTCGCGCAGTTCAGCGTGGTGGCGGTCCAGGAAGGAGCGCAGGGCGTCCGACGCGTTGACGAGCAGGTGCCACCGATCCGCCACCTGCACGGCGCACGGCGCGCCGGTGCGGATGGCTTCGGCGTAGGGGCCGGATCGATCACGGCTGACCAGCGCGACGGTCGGGTGTCGCTTCAGCCACCCGCGCAGAGGAGCGGCGGAGCGATCCGGCAGCAGGTCGATCACCCGGCCGCGTTCCAGATCGCACACGATGGTTCCGTAGCGCCGGCTGCGGCGCCATGCCCAGTCGTCGACACCAATCACCCGCGGAGGCGGACACGGTGGTGGCGGCAGTTTGCGGATGAGGCGCAGGATGGTATCGCCGCTCACCGGCATGGCCAGCTTCGACGCCAACCGCGCCCCCGGCTCGCCGCCCAGCACCAGGCCGATCTGAGCTTGAGCCAACGCCAGCCGCCCCGTCCGCCGCTCCTTGCGGGCAATCTCGGGCAGGCGCTCGGCAAAGATGCGCGATCCGCAGTGCCGGCAACGGAAGCGACGAACCTGAACCCGCAGAACGATCTGGCGTCCCTGCCACGGCAAGTCAGCGATGGTGCGCCAATAGTGGCTGTGAACGTGGTCCGATCCCGTTCCGCAGGTCGGACAGGTTGCCACCGTTCCAATCGTTCGGGCGGTGATGACGATGCGATCCTGCTCGATCATAACCGCCGTCGCCTGAAGGCCGGCCGGCACCAGCGGCAGGGCGCAATCCGAGATCTGCATCATGTGAATCTCCCCGCTTCACATGTGCATCAACAGCTACGAGCCGTCCGTCTCAGCACCGAAAGCACGGAAGAACCCTTATTCCATGCCGATTCACACCCACCTGCCGCTTTCCGAACTGTGACTGTTCCCCCATGACCTGCCGGGCCGCCCAGCATCCAGCATGACCGATCATCTTGCCGACGACATCGACGAGTTCATGGCCGATCTCCGCGCCTGGACGTCAAGCACCCAGCGCTTCGCCCAAAAAATCCATGCCCTGTCCCAGCTGCAGCGCTCACGCCCCGCGGAACTGCGAATCGAAGCGGAGGAAGCTGTCCAGCGGATCCAAAGCAGACGCTACACGGAGCAGGACGTGCGGGATCTGGTTGAGGCCCTCCGCCGGCAGAGGGCGGGATCCTCATCCCATCACGGTGACGGCTAACGCTGGTCCCTATACGCTTCCCGTCGGGCCTCCAGCCATGGCTGTATCTCCCTGCATCGCTCCCGCGCCGCCACCGTCACGTTCTCACACCGCTCCGATACTGGACTTGTGAACCGCCTCCTAACCGAGACGGCGATCCCAAAATGCGCAAAGTCGAGAATCACTCTCGTGTAGTGACCCCCCCATACGAACAGCATCCGGCTTTGGCACAGACGGACCGGGACCACCTTCACCGTGACCGTCGTTCCGTTGATCGGGACGACCTCATGGCTCCGGTCGAACTGGCAGACCTCGCCCGGGGCAAAGCTCAACGGCATATAGGCTTGGGCGATGGAGGCGCCTCCTCCTGCCGGCAAACCCGGGCGTAGCGGCGGACTGGGTCGTAGCCGCCCCTCAGGCACCCCATCACAGTATGGTGTCCTGGCGCGTGGAGCCGAGCAGCCGTTCCAGGGCCGCCCACAATTGGCCCGGCATGACCGGCTTGTGGATGATCCCCAGCCCATACCGGGCAATGTCGCGCGCACATTCCGCTCCGGTCTCGCCGGTCAGGATGACACCGGGAATCTCCAATCCCAGTTGGTTGCGAACATCCCTGATCGCCTCGCATCCGTTCCGTCCAGCCCGGAGGCGATAGTCGGCAACGATCACGTCCGGCCGGCGTCCCGCCTCGGCGACAATGGCCATGGCCTGCTCGGGGGAGCCGGAAATCAACGTGTCATACCCCCATTGCTCCAGCAATGTCCGCAGCGACATCAGAACGATGGTGTCGTCATCGATCAGAAGCGCAAGCCGCCCGCGCCCGATCGGATGGGCGGTCTCGCTGTCCGCGGTTTCGGTCTCCCGCACATCGGTGCTGAGGGCGATCGGGGCCTCGACGGAGAAAACGGATCCTTCTCCGAGTTTCGAGTGCACGCGGACCTCATGGCCAAGGATCCGGGACAGACGCTGCACGATCGACAATCCCAGGCCGAGGCCGCGGCTACGGTCCCGCTCGGGATTGCCGACTTGGTGGAACTCGTCGAAGATCATGGCGATCTGGTCGTGAGGGATGCCGATGCCGGTGTCTGCGACGTCGATCCACGCGCTTTCCTTCTCGATCCGGCAGGACACCGTGATCCCTCCATGCTCGGTATAACGGACCGCATTCTCGACGAGGTTGCGGATGATTCTCCCAAGCATGGTGCGGTCGCTGCGGACGGCCACGCTGCAGCAGGAACCGTCGGAAGAAACGGACAGTCCCTTGGTGGCCGCGAGCGGCCGGTAGGAGTCGGTGATTTCCTGGATGAGCGTGTCGAGATCGAAGCTCGACACCTGCGGCTTGACCGCCTCGGCGTCGAGGCGGGAGACGTCGAGCAGGCTGTCCAGAAGAGACTTCATCGTCTCCGTTCCGCGCTCCAACATGAGCAGCATCTCCGTTCCGCGGCCATCCTTCACATGGGAGTGCAGCGCGCCGCCGAACAAAGCCATCGATTGGAGCGGTTGGCGCAGGTCGTGGCTGGCTGCCGCCAGGAAGCGGGCTTTCGCCCTGTTCGCCCGATCGGACTCCTCCTTCGCTGCCCGCAACGCGACTTCCAGCGTCTTGCGGTCGGTGATATCCACCGTGAGGCCCGACATTCGGAGCGGTCGGCCGGTTTCGTCATACTCGGCCTTGCCGATGCCGGCGACCCACCGTATGCCGCCATCCGGCAGCAGGACCCGGTATTCGACGTCGTAAGCGGTCTGCCGGGATGCCAAAGTCGTCCTGACCACCTGCCTTGCCTCGCTCCGGTCCTCCGGATGGAGCGCAGCCAGCCACTCCGAAAAGCATGCATGGCCGTCGCGGGGCTGTAGGCCATGGATCAGGTAATTGCCCGGCGACCAGTTGATTTCCCCGGACCGGATATCCCATGTCCAGGTTCCTGCCCTGGCGGACGCCAAGGCGGCGCTCAAGGTCCGTTCGCTTTCCCGTAACGCCTCTTCCATGGCTTTTCGCCGCGAGATGTCATGGAAGGCGACCACGACGAGTTCCACCCTGCCATCGGCTCGATGAACGGGCACCGCCTCGACAAGAAAAGTGGTGATCGAGCCGTCACCCCGGCGGTAGTGCATCTCTTCCTGTGACACCACCTCTCCCCGCAGCGCCCGGGCGGGAGGGTACTCATCGGCAGGCAACGGTGTACCGTCGGCCCGGACGCCGCCATAGGCGCTGTAATCCGCAACGCCGGACGTCGCCATGATACTGTGTCCGATCAGCTGCTCGGCTGCAGGGTTGTGCATGAGGAGGCGCCCCGACGGAGCCTCGACGATCAGCAATCCGATGGGCAGGCTGTCGGTGATCGCCCGCAGCAGAAATCGTTCGCGCTCCAGATCACCAGCCAAAGCACGGCGTTCACCCTCCGCCGCCCTTTGCTCGGTGATGTCACGGAAATAGATGGCGACGCCCTTGCGCGATGGGAAAACCCGCAGCGCGAACCATCGTCCAGTCCGTTGGTAGAAGAACTCGAACTCAACCTCTACACGGCGATCCATCACGTCCTTGAGGCAGGCTTCGAGGTCCGACCCGGCGAGACAGTCGAAGGCAGCCTGTGCATGGTCTCCGGTGACGTCACGGTCTAGGCTCAGGAGTTCCCATGCTTGGGGATTCAGGTAGGAGACCGTCCAATCGCTCTCGATTTCCATCACTGCGTCCGATGTGCTCTCCAGAACGGACGACATCCGGGCGGCGGCCTCGGCTTCCTGGCGCTTGGCGATGGCGAGCCGCGACGTCCCGTACGCGCCGCCGGCGAACACCAATCCAAGCAGCAGCACGAATGCCGCAAGGGAACCGGCGGCTGACCGGTCGATGGGAGACAGCGCTTCGACGGGATCGATGGCAACAGCCAGCATCAGCCCGGAATCCGTTGCCTGCGGCGGCAGGAAGGCGAAGCGCCTCTCCACCCCGTCCAGGCCAGGAGACTGCCCCGATCCAGGAGCGGAGGCGGCCAAGGTGTAACGCAGCCGGTTCGGGATCGTGGAGCCAAGGACAAGGCCTTTGTCTATCGGTGCTCGGGCGAGGATCTGTCCGTCCGGATGCACGATCGTAACGACGGCATAAGGCGGCCAGGACAGCTTGGCGACATAGTCTTTCAGCCAGTCCAGGTCGATCAAAGCGGTCATCGTGCCGTCCGGCTGACCGTTCGCCCCCATGTAGCTTTGCCGGTACGGCAGGATAGCCCGTCCTTGGGCGTTCGGTGCCGCCCGGATCGGACCGGGTTCGCCGACGACAACGCGGTCGTTCTGCAGCGCCTCCCGGAAACTCGGCAGATCGCCGATGTCGATGCCAACCGATCCAGGCTGCGTTGCGCACCACACCCGGCCAGTTTTATCGGCAAGCTGGATTTCGAGGTGATTCGGGTATAATGGCCTGAGCTCTGCCATGATGCCCAGGCACTCGGCAGGCGGCAGGCGGGGGACCCCGGTCGCCTGCAGGGTCGCGAAAATGTGGCGGATGTCCTCCACGGATTTTCGCTGTTCGGTGTCCACCAGCAAAAGGAGGCGTCCGGCTTCCGCCTCCAGTTCCTGTTCCCGCTCCTGACGCAGTGTGGTGAGAGAAAGAACCTCGTAGGCGAGCAGCGGAGCGGCCATCACAGCCGCACCGAGTGCGATTTTGACGTGGCTTCTGGGAATTCTCCAGCCCACGCTGACTGCCTCCCGTCAGCAATGCCCGCCTCGGCGAGGCGATGCACACCGCAAGACAGCTAAACGGAGCCGAGGCCGCATTGTTTCGTGAGCCCGGAACACCCGCTGGCCGGACTTCGGCCAGGGGGGGTGGGATAATATCTTCGATGCCTTGGCCGCGGTGGCTGGCCCACCGGCCCAGGTGACGATCGGCTCCAGAGTGGCGCGCGCCGATAGTTCGGCAACCGATGGCAAAGAGGGCAAGCGCCCAAGCCATCGGATGGCCGCATGGCGGGCGACCCAGCAAAATCCGCGCGGTCGGCCGCTCGCCTTCCGCCGACTGGCGGTCGGAGTGCCGACGGCACCGCCGCCGACTGCCTGCTCGACCGGATGCGCGCCACGGGTCTCCTGCACGCCAGCAAGGGGTAGGATCGTGCTGCTGTGCGCGGGAAGGTCGAAGAGACGGGAGCCGCTCCCAACATCCCGCCACGCCTCAAATCATCTTTATGGCCGCCATTTGATCGCAGCTATCGTGGCCTGCTGGCTGCGAGCCCAGGCTCTGCGGATCCCGAGGCCGACGGTTCAGGGACCGATCGATGTGATCGAAGTCATAGGGGGTGAGGCAGATGCTTCTGATGGATTGACGGCTTCTTTCGCTTCTGATAGCCAAACCGGGCCGTACATCATGCACACATACGCGACGTGTCGCGCTTTCCGCTCCGTGGGATCACTGCTTCCCCGCGGTGGTTTTGCACGTCTGCATCCGTTGCCTCCTGGTCCGCGGGGGGACGGATCATGCTTGAGGCTCTCTCTCAGGCCGTTGCGGCGCAACTGAACAACCAGGTCTTCACCGGCGGCTTGGCCTTGGGGGCGTTCGGTGTCGTCGGCGCGGCGATCCTGCGGCTGTTGCCCTCCTTGCTGCGCTTCATCGTCGAGGCTTGGTTCATCACCACCGTCACCGTCGACAGCCGGTCGCCGCTGTTCGAGGCGCTGGTCGCCTGGTTCGCTGCTCACCCCTACAATGCCCGCTGTCGCCGACTGACCGCGGCCCGCGTGCCGCAAGGAGACGCCGAGGTCCTGCGCCTGTCTCCCGGACAGGGCAGCCATTTCCTGCGCGAGGGCGGAGTTCTGCTGTGGATCGAGCGTTCGGTAGGGGTCGGCAAGGAGGGGATGGTTTCAGCTGGACGCCAGCCTGTCGAGACGATCACCATGCGCGCCCTCTCCCGCGACCGGGCTGTGCTGACGAACCTGCTGCTGACTGTCGACCGCCAGTTCGGTGGCCGGGACTCTGACTGCATCGCCGTGCATATGGTGGAGTCTTACGGCGAGTGGAGCGGCCGCACGACCATCCGCCGGCGGCCGCTGAGTTCCGTCTTCCTCGCCGATGGCGTGGGCGAGGCCCTCCTGGAGGACGCCCGAACCTTCCTGGCCAGCGAGGCCTGGTACCGCACACGTGGCATTCCCTGGCGCCGCGGCTATCTGCTGTACGGTCCGCCCGGGACCGGCAAGACGAGCCTGATCCGGGCGCTCGCCAGTGAACTCGATCTCGACCTGAGCATCGTGAACCTTGCCTCCGACCGGCTCGACGACCAGCAACTGTGCGCGCTTCTCGGCACGGCGCCGGCGCGCAGCGTGCTTCTGTTCGAGGACATCGATGCCGTGTTCCGGGACCGGGACGCCGAGACGGCGGGCCGGGGCATCACCTTCTCAGGATTGCTGAACGCCATCGACGGGGTGATGTCGCAGGAGGGGCACCTGCTCGTGATGACGACCAACCACTTGGACCGGCTCGATCCGGCGCTGATTCGACCCGGGCGCATCGACCGGCGGCAGGAGATCGGCTTGGCCGAGGGCGGGCAGATCGCCCGCATGTTCCGGGCCTTCTACCCGGACCGGAGAGATCTGGCGGAGGCCTTCGTCGCCGCACTGGATGGCCGCGCCCTTGCCCCGGCTGCCTTGCAAGGGCATTTCCTTCAGTATCGCAGTGATCCGGAAGGCGCGGTACGGACGGCGGGTACGCTTGGTGCTCAACCACCGCAACCTTGATGTCGAACGGGAGGCTCCCATGACGACGGAACCACGCGCCACCTTCCACCTGAACATCGGCACGACGCTGCAGGAGGCCACCCGGACGTTCGCCGAGGTTTGGCATCGGGCCGAAGCCGGCGATGCTGTCATGCCAGCAGAACACCTGGATTTTCCGTCCTGGGAGGTCCTGGCGCATGCCTTGCGCGATCCGATGATGCAGTCATTGTTCCCACCGGCCTTCCTCGCAGCTGTTGCTGGCCTGCGGCTGGCCAATGACGCCGAGGATCAGACGGTCAAGGCCGCGGTTGACTCTCCTGGAGCCGGAGACGCAGTCCCAGACCGGTCCCTCGACGAACCCGTCAACCTCGCCGATGCGGCTGGTGAAAAGGCGATGGACCTGATCACGAGGAGCGGCAATCCGTGTCGAGATGCCGGGTCGCCGAATCCGGAACTCATGGCGGTGAAACGGGAGGCGATCGAACTCTTGCGGGCGAAGCTGCACGAAACCGGCATGTCTGAGGCCGAGTTGGCCCGGCAAGCCTGTCTTGAGCTTTCCCAGGTATCGGAAATGATGGTCAGCAATCTGAACCGATTGGGAATCGGACGGATCAATCAGGGTCTGGCTGTGTTCGGGACTGAGATCAAGACCGAATACCGGCTCCACTGCCTTAGCTGACGACCTAAGGGGGCAGGGGACAGCGACGAACACCTGATGGCCAAGCCCTTTGCCTGATCGTGGCGGTGCCGCTCATGGTCGGTACAGCGACGGCGCGCCAGTCGGACGACAAAGTGCATCAGCAGATCATCGTCGAGCCGATCCGGACCTATCCAGAGTCCTGTGCGTACCCGTACGGCCCCATGCGGAACGGGCACCGATGCAGCGGACGGAGGCTTGGCCCCCTGGTCAGACCTCTCCCTCGACCTCGATGTCCGGCTCGATCACCGCGTGCTCGACATTCCCGCCCATTGCCTGAGTGAACTCAGCATGGACGGGGGCCTGAGCGTCGGCACTCTGCAAGGTGACGATGAAGGTCACATCGCATTCGACCTCGTCGGTCTCCAACTCAGGATACAGATAGCGGTCGCGCCAGAACAGCCGCGCCGACAGGCGGAGCTCCGGGCCGCCCAGGGTGACGCCGCGCCGGGTCTGCCGGTTGTAGAAGCGCAGGGGCTGCCACTTGGCATCCTTGGCGCGAGCGATCCCCTCCGCCGTATCGGACGGCAAGCTACCGGCCAACCGGGTCCATTCGCCTTTTCCGTCCCGGTACTGTAGCGCCGCCTCCAGCCGAGTCGACGCGTAGTTCGTGCCGCGCATGTGCGTCACGGGAGCGAGGATGCAAACCAGCCGGACGCGACCGTGGAACAGACCTCCCGGACGCAGGCTGAGCGGAATCTCGATGCCCTCCCAGTAGTAGCGCAGCTTCGCGCTCATCCGGCCTTGCCAGCACAGGGTGACGGTGCCGTCGTCAGTCTCCCAGGGAAGCTGGGGCCGCACCGGGCTGCCATACCCGCGCCGGTAGTGGTGGCGTCCACCGTCCGCGGCGTTGATCAGCAACGCCTTGACCAAATCCGGCGAGGGCTGGCGCAGATTGGCCCAGGTGTGGGCGGCCAGCCGGCTGACCAGGGCAGCGGCATAGCTCGAGGCCCGGCCATAGCGGCCACCGATGACCTGGACGACCGAGAACCAGCTCAGCTCCGGCTTCAGCATCTCGTCAGGACCCAACCCGACCCGGGACACCGGACAGGAGTCGCCGATCTTGCCCTCCCTGTCGGGAAGGCGGCCGGCCACCGTGAGGGCCGCCTCGGCATCGGCGGGGGGAGCGATCCGCTCCTCGCCGTCGCCGGTGCGGTTGCCGGTTGAAACGACGAACAGCACTTGGTGCCGGCGGGCGAGCTGGGACAACTGGTGACCGAACTCGCTGACCCGATTCCGCTCGCAGGCATGGCGGAGGTTGGCGGAGATGTTCCACACGGTGGTTTCGGGATGCGCCTCCAGGACACCGTCGAGGAACAGGATCAGGGCGCCGAGGTCCCAGGGGCCGCTGTAGGTCGAGCGCGGCACCGCCGGCACGATGCCCAGGCGGCAGTGCAGGGGAGGGAGATCGAGATCGGTGTTCCAGCCATGGGCTTCGACGATCAGCGCCGCGGTGCAGTTGCCGTGGTTGGTGTCCAGATCGGCCGGTGCCAGGAAGGGTTCGGCTTCCCAGACGACGGCCGGGCGGTAGCGCCGCGAGGTAAAGCCCCCGTCGATGTGGCCGACGATCGGTTCATCGAGCGAGACCTCACGGTCAAGATCGGGCTCCCGTCCACCTCCGGGGCGCGCCGGCGCGAGGGGAGTGACCGGATCCCAGCGGACGATGAGACCGCGCTCGCTTCCCTGAAACAGGGCTTCGCGCAAGCGCGCTGTCACCGGGAGGCGCGGGTGATGACCGGCGCGATAGGAGATCTGGACCCGTCGACGCTGCTCCGCTGCGGCACCGGGGACCAGCGGGGCACCGCCCGGCTGGCCGTTCGGCAGCACCAGGTCCGAACCGCTTTCCAAGGGCAGGGACTGGCCGAGCAGGATCATCGGCTGCTCGGCCATCCAGCGCCAGAGACGCTCAAGGACGGCGTCGCGTGCGGCGACGGACTGGAAGGGCGGCAGGGAGACGACGAAACTGGCAGGTGCCGCCGGTCCGTCCAAGGCCGCCGTCGCCCAGGCCTGCTTCAGGCTGTCAGGAGTGATTTCCTTGTGAAGCGGGCGGAAGCTGATGATCCGTGAGATGTCCACCCGCTGCGGGATGGTGCTGGGCTGCCGCAGGCGCTGCAACAGAGCATCGCGGCTGGTTGCGGGCACCTCGATCACGTAACCCGTGTTCCAGGGAGCGACGAGCCGTATGCCGATGTCGGACTGGAAGAGATCGTTCGGCGTGTAGGTTGGAGCCAGCGAAGCGAGGTCGACGCCAACCCAGAACAGCGCGTGTCCGGCAAACCAAAGCGTGTGAGGCGATGCCGGGTCGACCAGGCTCGACACCCGTTCGATCAGAGCCCGGCGCCGGTCGGCATAATGGGGGGTGATTTTGCTGTCGTCTTTACCGCCGCCGGTCACGCGCTCCCGCCGTGGGCGTACCGTCAGCCGCAGCACCGGATTGTTGGGCAAGGCCGCTCCTTTGCTTCCCCCCGGCGCGCTTCACCCGCGCGTCCTTTGCCACGGCCTCGTAGGTCACGGAGAAGAGGGCGCTGAGCTGGCCGTTGGTCAAACCGAACCGTTCGCCGACCGCCCGACGCAGACTCAGGGTCGCGTCACGGTCGAGCTCGCCTATGGTTGGTAACGAAAATTTCCCATTCGCGCAATCGAGAAGCGCACCTGCGATTGCGGAGAAGGAAACTTTTGTCCGTTTCAGATGAGCGGTGCGCCGGGCGGCAAGCGCGATCTCTGCGACATCGGAGCCCGACAACCCTTCCGACATGCCGGCCAAGGCGTTGGCGATGGAGGCCTCCGCAGGGTCGAGGCTTAGGTAATGGGACCACAGGCTGGCGCGCAGTCCCTCCGCCGGCCGGTCGACGGTGAGGCGGTACGGGAAGCGGCGCCACACCGCCGGATCGAGCAGGTGGCCGTGGTTGCTGGCGGCAATGACGACACAGCGATGGTCGAGGCGGTCGAGCCCTTGCAGCAGAGTGTTGACGACGCGCTTCAACTCACCGATGTCGCGGGCATCGTCCCGCTGCTTGGCGACGGCGTCGATCTCGTCCAGGAACAGCAGACCCTGTTCGCGCTGGACGAAGTCGAAGATGCCGCGGATGTTCTTGGCCGTGTCTCCGAGCAGCGAAGACACGATGGTGTCGAGCCGGGCGACATGGAAGGGCAACCCCAGGCGCGCCGCGATGTGGCCAGCCGTCAGGGTCTTGCCGGTCCCTGGCGGCCCGACCAGCAGCAGATTGGAGCGTGGCGCCAGTCCGGCCCCGGCGAGCTCATCGGCTGCCTGCGCTTCGGCGATGAACCGCTCCAGCAGCTGGGAGTCCTCGTCGTCCAGGAACAGCGGGCCTGTCGGCCAGGGCAGTTCCTCGACCAGGGGGGATTTGGTCTTGACGTCGAGGGGCGCCATAGCGTGCGGTGGACGGGTTCCGCCCGCGCCTCGGAACAGCCGCGTGAGCCGCTCCTGCGTCCCGACCCGCTCCCGTTCGGGGAGGCTGCCGACCAGGGTGGTGCCGAGGCGGCGGACCGCGACGAAGTCGGAATTGAGTGCGGCTTCGATCAACGCCAGGACCGTGTCGGATGGCCGCGGCTCCTGCATCGGACCAAGTGGCATGAAAGACATCGACCCCTCCCAACCCTTTTGATTTCCAGACACAACTTTTTTACTTATGCATGCAATCTATCTATTGATAAGTATGCGCTCCAAATCACTCTGTCGCAACCGCGTATCAGATACAAAAGTTGCCTTTTTGACCCTGTGAGGATTCCATTCGGAATCCGGATGGCGCTGAGGCTGGCCCCTCGAAATCTCTTTCATTGCCAGCAGAGGAAACAGAATTGCTCCTCGTGAGTTCCCCTCCTTCAGGCCCGCTGGGATGAGAGTGGGACTGACAGTAAAAATAGAAGGCAAGAAGGAGAGGTGTAAGCAGAATTTAGAAAATACTGGATGCCTCAAGACCATGGCGTTCAGATTGGAAATGATTCTGACGAGGAGCGCGGTGCCGCCGGTGAACTGACTGGCGGGGATTGTGGCCACGGACGTTCGGTCGTATCGAGAGGAGCGAGGGCGCCGCAGCCACGGCGGTTGGAAGGGGCAGAGTGCTAGGATCGATCAGACCGACGCCAAACTCTCCACAGAAAGAGTGGTTGATGGGCCGGGACCGGTCATGAGCCGATCTACCGTCACGGGAAGGCCCAGGCCATGCCCGGCGGCACTGTGTCCTGCCTCGGTGGCTGCCGCCCAGTAGTAGCCGGCGATGAACGCCCGGACTTCGCTTGTCAGAGTGTGCGGAGACCGCTCTGCGAGCTGGGAGACAAGGGCATTGACCGTCATACCCTCTCGCCGGGCAGCCTCGCGGAGCGCGTCCCACATGACGGGTTCCAGGCGCATCGAGGTCCGGTGACCATTGACCGTTACATTTTTTGAAACCAGACCCACAATCCCCTCCGAAAAATTGATCTCATAAGTATGTTTTTCTACTACCGGTGACAGGGGGTGACAGTGAAGTCCTTCACAGTTCTGGCTGACAGATCCGGTCGCAAGCCGATGCCGCTGCTGATGGACAAGGGGAGAGTGTTCGGTGCCATCGCTGCGGCAGGCGTGTCCCGATTCGCCTGGTTTTTGCATCTCTGAGGCGACATTGCCATCCGAGGAACGGCATCGATAACCTCGTTGCGCTAACGAAATGAGCGGCGCCGGTGCCAGCAGGGCGTGCGGAAAGCCTTCTTCCGGAAGCCTCGTTTCGTATCCAAATCGATATGGTGCACCCAGCCATCGATTTGACGGCTGGCTGACACAATGCAATCGATTGCTTGCGCGTCACCCGCTCGGCCACTCTGATAACCCGAATGAGCTGAGGGAGATGGGCGTGGCACTCAATTCAGTCCGTGCTTCCGCCGAGGATATAGATCCTTTCTTCGAGACCTTCCCTGAGGGCGGACCGTGGCGTCTGGTCTGGATCAATGGTCCGCATAGCAACGCGACTGATCCCTTCGACCCATTGATCGAATGTCTGTTCGTTGGGGTTGGGGTGAATTCCGTGCCTAAGAGGGCCCTAGCAGGAGCGGGATGGTTGCCGCTGTTGATCATCGGCAGCATCTGGCACGATCGTCAGAAGATTGCCGATGGCGTTGAGGGACTGGAAGACTGCACGCTCGACGTGACCATCGGGTCGGATCGGATCGTTGAATTCGGCGGATACGACCTGGTCTCGCCACAGCGCAAGACCGACTACATCCTGCCGCCCCATGTTTACCGGCTCCACAGCAGGGATGTCCGGCTGGTCGGCGTGCAGGTGGGCAACGACCCCTACGGCCTGATCATCCCGGCTCTTACCCTGGCCCAGTTCTATATCGGAACCTCGACGGCCCTCGCCCAAGCCTTGTTGAACGGAGCGTTCCAGCGAGACCCGGGAAGTCTGTGCGATCTCACGCGCACCAGGATGGAGATCGTGCCAGCCGATCCGTCGTCCTCGGCAACCGCTGACGCCCCTCGGCGGGTGCTTCGGATTGCACCCCGAACCGGCTTTGGTCGGGATGATTGCTGCACGCTTGGTCGCTTCTTTGGCTCCGCGGAAAACTCTGCCGAGCGTCAGGCCTTCTGCTTGCCCTTCCTGGCAGCCATGGCTGCAGCGGCCGGACGGCGGCCAGCCTCGCTGTACGCGACGTTTCCCGTCACCGGACGCACGAGGCTGACGGGAGAGGGAAAGCGGTTCAAGGCTACGCTGGCCGACGGTACTTCGACGGAACGGGTCCTTCTGCTCCGTCTCGTCCAATGTACGGCACCGTTCCCATTCGATGAGCTGATCATCGAGCGGTGCGAGGACGAGTCCGCCGACACTCATGACGAGGGCGGACGTGTGCTGATACACAGCATCGCAGGCTATGTCGGCCCGAAACGGGTGGTCAATAATCGCAAGCCAAATCGGCACTTGCCGCGAGAAGATCTGAAACTTCCCTCCATTGTCCCCCGTTTCCCGGCACTCAACGACTTGCCGATCCATGTCGAGACCGTCGAGCGCGTCTCGACCAGCACGCCTGTTGTGCACATCCCGGGCGAGGCACTCGTTCCGGACGAGGTGTCGACCGGTGTGTTGGGGGCAGACCAGGGAACCGTGCGCCGGGTGAGGCTCATCACCGGGGATGAGCACCCTCCTGCCAACCCGCCGACCGAGCCCGAGGTCGATTTGTTCTGCGACGTCCTGGGTGCGCTGTCATGCCACCCCTCCGTGGCCGGTCTTGCTGCTCTGGTGTTGCCGCCGGGAGCCGAGCGGCGCCATGGCGACTTCACCTTCGGCTGCCTGCCGCCGCACCCCAATGGAGGGCATTGGCACAAGATCACGGACCTGCTGACCCGCATGGTGCTTGCGGCGGAGTTCTCCGTGTCCGGACGCTGGGCTTGTCTGATGGGCCTCGAACCACGCCCGGAGCGTCCTAAAGACTGGGACGGGATGATGCTGATCGCTCGGCCGGATGGCAGCCGCTTGTCGGAACAGGACCTGTGCAGCGTCGTCACGGTCGTGCGCGCCCGGCGGGGGCAATGGGGGGAGCGGATGAATGGCCGGAGTGTCGGCGATCTGCCGCACCATCTGTTGTTCACCAAGTTCAGAACGGAAACCGCCACGGTGGATCAGATCGTGGAGGCGGTTCTGGCAAGGGCTGAGGCGCTGTCGGCTCATAGCTCCACAGGCGCCGAACATACGCATCCCGACCCAGCGGCTGATGAAGATCGCAGCGCAAATCGTCGACCGCCAGCATCCAGATGATCGCGGCATGGGCGGCCGGCGCAGAGATGCCGAGCCGGCCCGCCCGCGCCATCAGGACGCCGATCGATAACAACGTATGCGGTGGGCATTCGCTGCAGATCGCCCGTTCCACCGCGCGGGTCGGGCAGGCGGGGCGGCTGGCGACCAAACGCTCCAGATTGCCACGGAGGACCGGCGACATCGAACGGTCGGTCAGCAGGAAATAGTCTTCCTTGCGCTGGACGGCGGCTTGCCGCGTGGTTCGCATATTCTCGCCGATCGCTCTCCACTGCCGGCGCAACGACGTCCGCTGCATCGCGTCGATGACAATGGCGCGCTCTCTCCCGCAGTGCCGGCGCACCAACCGCAGCCGGAGCAGATCGGGAGAGGGCGATGGGCGGCATTCCCAGCGATAGATCCAACGGCGGAAAGCGAGCGCCAGAGCGAGGTCCGCGGTGAGCGGTCCACCGATGCGGGCCAACGCCGTTGGATCGGGCAAGGTGGTTCCCCAAGGAATAGTCTTCATTCCGCGTTCACGAGCCGGATGAGCGATACGGCGATGCGCAAAGCCTCCTCTGTGCGCTGCGGCCTGCGGCCGGCCTCCACGCGCAGTTCCTCCAGCAATGCAGTGCAGGCGGATGTGTTCACGGAGTGTTGCTGGCTGGAGGAATGACGGAGCGCAGCAAAGCGCTTTATCACCTTTGGGCCCGGGGGTTTCGTATCCTTCTCAAGCTTGCTGTACCAACTCTGGTGTATTCCCAGAAGAGGGGCCGCCTGCGTTTGTTTGAGGCCCAGCTTGTTCCGCCATGCTTTGAGGTCCTCACCGAACGTCGTCTGCTCCGTCATCGACTGCAACCTCGGTATTGAAGAATATTAAGAATATGATTAGAATTCTTCATCTGCAAGGGAAGATGACAGGCCGGTGGAGGGGTGCCGATGAGCGCGCACACGCAATTCAGCCAGGAGCTCGCCGGCAGGGTGGCTGTCATCCGACAGGAGATCATCGCGGCAACCGGGCAGATCGACCGGCTCCAGGAGCGGTTGAGTGTGCTGCGGTCGTCGCTGGCCGATGCCGAAGCGGCTGCCCGTGTGCTGACGGTTCCATTGCCGGCCCCTTTGACCGTGGCGGCCACGACGGGCCGTGCGGTCGGCAAGGGGGCATTCCAAGCCCAGGTCCTCGCCGCTCTGACCGCGGCCTATCCGAAAAGCCTGAGGGCATCGGACATCGCACGCGAAGCCCAGGCGCGTCTCGGTCTGGCCGTGCATCCCAAGACCACGGGCATGGTGCTGAACCGCCTCAAGCACGCGGGGCGGGTGGAGCGCGACGGTCGGACGTGGCGCTTGGTGCCGGTTCCGGTCCTGCCGTAACGCTCGATGCGTCAGGTCTGTGCAGGCGGGCGCGAACGGCGCCCGATCCGGTTAGCTTGCTCAGCGCGCGCGTCGTAACGGGTTTGCCGCTGCGGTGAAGATGGGCGGCCGCCGCCACGGCCTCCGCGCGCGAGGGGCGGTACGGCGCGTTGTGAAGCAGGCGGCGCACCGGATCGGCAAAGGCGAAGGGGGCATCAGGGAAGTGGAGCATCAGCTCTCCCTGCCAAGCCCCGGCTTCGGCACAGGCGCCGATAAAGCGGTAGGGCCACCCCGGCAGGAGGCGCGCGGCCAGGTCGAGAAGCCGGGCCCGGTCGGCTGGGGAGAGCATTTCAAGCTTGGTCATGCCGACCGGCGGCACTGGCGGCGTGGCATCGCCGCCCCACAGGCGGCTGACGGTCGTCCGCAACCGCTCTCCGTACCGCGGTCCTGCGAGCAAGCGCAGCACATAGTGCAGCAGGTCGAAATACCGGGTGGAATAAAGATTGTATTCTCCCAGTTGGGCCCATCCGCGAGTGAGGATGGACTCATGGCGCCGGTGGAGGGCAATGGCTTCCCAGGGGGCTGCGGCAGAGGGGGTGAGCGACAGATCGCCCTGGCAGGCGTGACACTGTCCAGGATGGTCCGCCCGGATAACCGTGACCGGCGCTTCGCAATGGCCGCAGCGCTCTGCCAGCACGCAGCCATGGCGCGGGCAGACCGCCGACAGCGCCAGTCGCCAGGACCGCCTCATCCAGGCCGGGCCCTCGGCCAGACAGGCGGGACAGAACTGCTGTCCCGGCCAGTGCCAGATGCCGCCGGCGATCCGGGTGCGGGTTATCCATTTCGTACCGCCATGTCGTCCATCGGCCGGGGCGTGCGCCTCGAACAGAAAGCCGCTGAAGCTGCCGAGCGTGGTGCTCCAGGCCCGCTCCAGGTCCGTGAGGGTCCCTGCCGCCATGCGCTCGACCACGTGGCGGGGACCGACATGGTCGATGTCGCGGGCCGCGACTCGGGCCTCCGGCCACACTGCGCGGATGAAATGCCCCGGGGTCAGGCCGTTCGCCACGGCGGTGCGCGCGATCCAGGACGACAGCAGCTCATCCGGCAGTGGCTTCGGTCGACAGGGCCACGGCCGGAGCGTCATGGCAGTGCCGGCACGTCGTCGATCATCACCTTGCGGTGCGAGGGGGACTGGTAGCGGATGCGCGACAGCGTCTTCAGCGTGATCCGCTCCTCACCCGTCTCGATCGCCAGCACCGCGGCTCGGCTGACGATCTTGAAGAACTCGCCGATGACACCTTCGCCACGGCTCAGGATGTCGCGGGCGATCGCGTCGTCATCGCCCAGATAGGAGGGGGCCCGCAGCGGCATCAGTGCCTCGAATGAGGCCAGCAGTTCCCGAAAGGCCTCCCCATCCCGCCAGAGCCGAAGTTGGAACACATCGAAGCGGTTGAGCAGTTGAGGGTCGCTCTGGGTGGTGATCCGGGCCCCTGGGGTTCCGGCGAAGACGAGGCTGATGCGCAAGGCCGGCTCGTTTCCCAGGGCGCGGAAGAAGGCGAGGATGGCATCGCGCTCCTGCGGACCGGACAAGGCCAGGTTATGAAGCTCGTCGACCAGCAGAACCCGGGTGCCGACCTTCTCCAGGTTGGTAACCACCGCCCGCCTCAGCTCCGTCCGCCGGGCGCTCGGTGCATAAGGGCAGCCCAACCGGTCGAGGATCGTCTGGTAGACGATGATCAGGGTTGGGTGCTCGGGCAGGCAGATCATCAAAACGGGAATCAGCGACTTGTCCTGGTCGGGGCGGTGCAGGGGAGGGTGATCGGTCTCGAAACGCTCCAGCAACGTTGACTTGCCATTGTTGGTCGGCGCTTCGATCAGGATGTTCTCGGGGCGCTGCTGGCGCGGGATGTCCAGCAGCGTCCGCATCGCTGCGTAGGGATCCCGAATAGAGGCGTAGGGGATCCATCGCTTGGTGCGAACCCGTTCGATCCGCTCCGCACTCGGCAACTCCAGCAATGGTACGGTGGAGGGATGGAGATGATCGTAGCCGGTCATCACCAGCCCTCCAGATCACGGATCGGCCGGATACGCCGGACGGGCGTTTGATCGCCCCCGGCCTCGGTCGACGGCACAGTGGCCGGTATGGTGTCGTGGGCCGGAACGGTCGTCGGAGCAGGGGCCGCATGGGCCTTCGCGTCCTCCCGCCGGCGCTCCTGCCGGCGCCGGGCCGCGGCCGACTTGCGAGTTGCCTCTGCATCGATCTGGCGGCATCGCGCGATCGCCCGGAAGATGGCATCCTCGTCGTCGGGATCGTGCCCGAGCCGCTTCAACTCGGCGACGGCGTCGTCGACCTCCCACAGCGCCACCGGGGGCCGGTGTCGGTCTCTTAGCGGAATATCGTAATATTCTTGCGTGTCAGGATTGTAGAAATAGATCACGCTGACGTTTCTCGGATCGTAGCGGACTACATATTTCCGGCCGTCCTTCCGGCTGGCAAGCACCCGGAGGAGGTCGCTCTGGTAGGTCAGGTGGTTGAGCCGGATGCCGTATGCCTGGACGGTCCGGTACTCGACCGGGAGGAAATCTATAAGAAGGCGTCCGGGGTCGGACGGCATGCGCGGGTAGCCACGTCCAGGAATCCTGTCGCTGCCGAGGATGCCGTGCTCGTACGCCTTCAGCGGGGTCGTCCCCAAGGCGGAATGCCGGCTCCGATGGTAGCGATCGACGATCATGATCGCCGTTCGGCGCTCCGCCTCCTCGATCATCAGAGCGGCGCCGGCGCGGCCGTCATAGTCTTTTCCCCGTTCGCTGATGCTGTTGAAGGTGTAGCCGGGGATCAGCCGGACATCGCCCATCATCGTGCCGACCAGGCGTTCGATGCGACCGCCGAAATAGGGCTGGCCGAGCGGCCGGAAATCGCCGCGGATGCGCCATTGCCGGCAGCCGAGCTGAAGGCCGCGGCTGTCGAACTCCGCGGCGTTGTCGGTGAGGATGGCATCGTCGAGCCCCCAGACCGGGTAGGGCGACTCCAGGCCATGGCGGCGGCAGAACTCCTCCTTGTCGAGGATGCCGTGGGTCAGGGCCATCGCGACCGAGAGCGTCGACGGCTTGTGGATCGACAGGTAGAAGCCCTTCACCACCCGGCTGAACTCGTCGACGGCCAGCGTGAGGATCGGCCGGGTCACGGCTTGGCCGTCCGGGCTGACGACGAAGAAATCGGCGACGGTGTGATCGATCTGGATGCGCTGTAGCGGCCACCGCGCCGGATCGCCGGTGCCGTAGGTCTGGTGGTGCCGGCGTTCCGCCGCCATGCCGCCGAACCGGGCCGTGTCGACCGCCTTCGGGTCAAGGGCCTGCAACCGGGCACGGATCGTGTTGGGAGCCACCGGCTTGAGCCCGGCGCGTTTCAACTGGTCCTGCACCTCCGTGATGACCTCGGTCGCCCGCGCTCCGGCATTCGGCATGTAGATCGAATCGATCGCTGTGGCGATGATCTGCTCCGTCTCGGCTCCGATCCGCTTGCGCCGCCGCCGCTGCCGATAGGCATGCGGGATCAGGCAGGTGAGCGAGCGTTCCGATTCGTAGTCGTTGATCAGCCCATACAACGTCGAGACCCGCAGCCCCAGGCGCTCGGCGGCCAGAGACACGTCTGCCTTGGTTCGCCGGCGCAGGACCAGAAGGGCTTCGATCTCGTCCTGCCGCTGCCGGCCGACCGCCAGTTCCTCCTCAGTGAACTCGGCCAGATCGGGAATGGGGCGCTGCCTGGCGTCCGTGCCCGTCCAGGGTTTCAGCCCGACGGCCTCGTGGATGGTCCGTTCCCCGGTGGCGCTGTTCTCGACCAGCACACTGGTCAGCGAGACGATCGACACCACGATGCCAAGGATGCCGCCCAGATCGACCTCCGCATCCACTCCCAGGCGGTAGGTGAGGGGAGCCGGCAGGGTATCGGTCATGATGGCAGCCCGACCAGCAGGTCCATGCCGAGCGGCGCCCGCGGGTCCATCTGCAGGCTGCGGTTGGCCAACATCGGCCACAGCGCCGCATAGAAGCGGGCGCGGTCCCAGCGCTCGGGGCACAGGGCCTGGACGAGGTCCAGCACCGTCCGTGGCCCGTGGGCGAGGCCGTCGGTGATCGCCTGGGCCATTCCGGCGTCCGGCTCTATCCCCAGATAGGGGCTTAGCAGGCGCGCATTCTCGAAGCGGACGGTGCGGATGGTCAGGTCGGTGACGATTCGGAACCGCATGCCCTGGCTGTTTGCCCAGGCTCTGGCCTGCAGGAACTTATGGCGATGGGTCGGCCACAGCTTGCGCAGCTGCTCGCGGTACTTGACCTCGTACAGGACCACCCGGTCGGCATAGGTGACCTTGAAGTCGGGCGTGTAGCGGCGAGCTTGGCCGTCGGGCCAAGTGATGTCGATGGTCAGTGGCTGCTCGACGATCTCCCGGACATCGTCGCGCAGGCTCAGCAGGGTCAGGAAATCACGCTCGAGCCCCGACTCGAAGCGGATGTCGCCGCTGCCGTCCGGCAGCACGTGGCGTCCGGTGAAGCTCCGGGTGTTGGGCTTGACGATCCGCCGCCGCATCCTGTCCTCCTCCAGCCGGCAATCTTGCCCGATCTTACCGCAGCCCAAGCTTGGCCGCACGGTCGGTTACGTGGCCGTCATGGCTTGGCCGGAAATCTATACGGGTGGATGAAGGAGATCTTCGGTGTAACTCCTGCGAGGTGACATCGCCCGGCGGGCGGCGGACATCCGGGCCCCATCCCAGGCGAACCGCGCAGGCGATCGGCGAGGTCGTCGGCACCATTGACAGCGTGAACGAGGTGACGGTTGGGATTGCCGGGGCGATTGAGCAGCAGGCCATCGCCGCCCAATCGATCATCGGCCAGGTCCAGGCCACGGCGGAGGAAGCATGCGGTCTGGCGGCGGCGGTGGAGCGAGGGCATGCCGTCACCGACGGCTCAGGCACTCCGGCAGGGGCGAGGGAGCGGCGGTTGGACGTGGTGCGCCAGAGTGCAAGCCCAACTGCGGAGTGAGGTAGCAGAGCTTACAATCTCTCTTCAATCAGTTTGATCCATCACCGCTCAGTCTGGCCACAACGTGATCGGGTGAAGTTGCTGGGTCGGCAGCATCCTCGCGGAAAGGTTTGAAATCTGCGTGGGAAAGGGCCGCTAGGGCGACTCATCCGCTTGTGGTTATGCTTCTACCTTGTGAATAGGTATTCTACCGGTGGGGAAAACAGCATTGATGTGAACGCTAGCACCGCCGATGGCTGCAGTGATCACGCTTGCAGCTTCCACGTTGATATCATTCTTCCTTTTGTTTGACATTCATGAACCCAGCCAAATCTTAGCCGGTATCGGGGTATCCATAACAAACCGCGACAGCGTCGCCATTGGTCTTCACTGCGACCACTTGAGTAGCTGAATTTTGATGTCGAGTAAGTTGTTAAGGATTTTCTTATCGTCATTAGGGCATACCCCCATTTTATCTTAACTGTGGGCTATGCGATCATCGGCGGCAAGCCAGCCTTCGTCCACAGTCTGGTGCTCTGTCAGCTGTCATGACTGCCCATGGAAATGCATACGATGAGTGGACCGCACCCGAGGGCCGCAGCGCCGCTTCGGTCTCTGCTCTCCTTGGTCGTTGCCTTCACTGCCTTTGTTCTGGGGGCCGTTTGGCTGACCGCGGTCGCACAGCTCTCTCACGACCGACACCTGACCGAGATGGCCGCCCGTCAGCAGGCCGCCGACATCGCGCGCGCCGTTGACGCTCGGCTGACCGAGCGCATCGCTCGTATTGATCAAGCCCTTCTGTCCATCCGTAGGGAGTTGCTCAGCAGCCCAGACCTGGCTCCAAATCTGTTGGCCAAGATCGCCAACGGCATGAATGACGTGGCACTGATGCAGATTGCCGTGCTCGACGGCAAGGGCCGCTTGGTCGATACCACCCTCTTCCCACCCAATGCGGAAGAGCCGGGCAGCCAGGACGCCTATCGCTGGCATCAGAGCTGGGCTGCCACGGACGGCGATGATCGTCTTCGAATTGGCAAGCCGATCCTGGACCCAAGCACCGGTGAATGGTCATTGCATCTCTCCCGAAGCCTTCTGACACAAGATGGGCGCTTTCAAGGTGTCGTGACGATCGCCGTCAACCCGCTCGCCTTTTCCCGTCTGGCCAAAGATCTGCCGATCGGCAATGAAGGGGTGATCACGGTCGTCGGCAGAGATCGCATCATCCGCATGATCCACACAGCCGCCAACGACCCGGTGCGTCGCGAGCAGATCGGACGGGAACTGCCCGCCGACCGGGCTCAGTTCGATAACACGCGGCCTGAGGCTGATGTGGTGAGGATGACCAGCAGCATCGATGGCCGTCCCTTCATTACTGCCTACCGCCGGGCAGCCATACAGCCGCTGGTCAGCATGGTGCTGCTTTCCGAGGAGGAACTCTACGCCCACCTGACTGAACGGACCTCCTTCCTCTTCGCCGCAGCCACCTTGGTATCGGTTATCATCCTGCTGTTCGCAGCCGGACTCGTCGGCCTCAGCGTGCGCCAACACCGGACCAGTGTTGCCCTGGCCTCTGCCAACAGTCTGCTGCGGGACAACGAGCGCGTGTTGGAAGCGCGCGTGGCTGAACGGACAATGGCTTTGGAGAATGCGGTCCGGCGCACGCATGACCTTGCCTATCGCGACCCTTTGACCAACCTTCCAAACCGCACAGCTTTTGTCGAAGCTACCACCCGGATCCTCGACCGTGCTGCAGCCGATGCATCCAGCCTGATGATCCTCTTCCTCGATATCGACTTGTTCAAGGTTATCAACGACACTTTGGGACACCCTGCCGGCGATCAGCTGCTTGTCGCGGTTGCGCAGCGCCTGAAGGGGGCGGTTCGGCCCACCGATATGGTCGCCCGCCTGGGTGGCGATGAATTCGTTGTTCTTGCCGATGGCGTCACAGGAGGCAAGGACACCGCGCATCTGGCGGATCGCATCCGGATTGCGCTCGGCGCCCCGCTGGTCCTCAACGGGCGGGTGTTGACCACCGGCGTTTCTATCGGCGTCGCCCGCTTCCCTGTTGACGGGCGTGACACCTCCAGCCTGCTGAAGCACGCTGACATGGCAATGTATGCGGCCAAGGCCGCAGGCCGCAACACGATGCGGATGTTCACGTCCGACATGGCGCAGGCCGCCGACCGGCGGCTGGACCTGGAGCTTGCGTTGCGCCGTGCCATTGAACGCTCCGAGTTTTCCCTGGTCTACCAGCCGAAGCTCGCACTCGCCACCGGGCAGCTGTGTGGCGTCGAGGCGCTGGTGCGCTGGAACCATCCCGAACGTGGACTGATCTCACCGGGAGAGTTCATCCCGCTCGCCGAGGAAACCGGCCTGATCGAGCCGTTGGGACAATGGGTGCTCGCCGAGGCCTGCCGCGTCCTCGCCTCCTGGGATGCGGACCACCTTGGACCGTTGACCATCGCCGTCAATGTCGCCGCGGCTCAGGTCAACCGCGGCGATCTGGCCACGGTCGCCGAGGGATTGGTGCGGCAGTACCACATCGATCCCGGTTGCCTGGAAATCGAGGTGACGGAAACGGCGGTGATCGCCGATCATGATAGGGCGCAGGCCACGCTCAACCGGCTGCGCTCGTTGGGCATCGCAGTGGCTCTGGACGATTTCGGCACCGGCTATTCTAGTCTGATTTATCTGCGCCGCTTGGACATCGACACGGTGAAGATCGACAGATCCTTCGTGCAGCAGGCTCGCGACGGTACGCGTGATGGCGACATTGTTCGGATGATCATTGAGGCCGCGCGAACCTTGAAGCTGTCGGTGGTCGCGGAAGGAGTCGAGACGGCCGAGCAGGCCGCATTTCTCCAGGAACTCGGGTGCGACATGATCCAGGGTTATCTGGTCGGCCGGCCAATGCCGCTGGAGCAGCTCAAGACCTGGATCCTCGGCCGCCAGCCGTCGGAGCCCTGCCGGCTGGCAAAGCTGGTCCTGGTACCCGTTCAAGGGCGGCAGCTCTCTGGCGTGGAGGGCATCGGGCGGACCACGTCAGGGCAATCCGAACCATCGCGGGAAAAGTGCTGTCAAAACAGTCCAGTCATTAGCTGAAAAAATTGAACGAGTCCGATTTTTAGCTGCTCTGGTCTGAAAATTAGCTGAACAGCCGACTCGGATAATCAATGGCTTAACCAAGATGCAGTCCGAAATTTGATTGAAGCCAATACACATCGACGTCCCGGCGGTCAGCCCCGCCGACCTCAGCCTGCCGCCCCCGGCGGAAGGCAGCGCCGACATCGCCGCCCGCGTCGCCGTTGCCCGCGCCATCCAGGCGGAGCGCTACGGCGGTTTCGGTCCTTACCCGGCCGGCCGGGCGGTGCGGACCAACGCCGAGGCGGACGGCGAACTGCTGGAGAAGGTGGCCTCCCCCGACGCCCCCGGCCGCGCCTTGCTGACCGAGGCGGCGGAGCGGCTGAAGCTGTCCGCCCGCGGCTATCACCGGGTTATGCGGGTCGGACGGACGCTGGCCGATCTGGACGGGGCCGAGGGAGTCAGGCGCCGCCACATCGCGGAGGCGCTGAGCTATCGGCGGATCGCGCCGGGGCGATGAGGGAGCTTCTACGGCCCTTCGAACACCGGCGGCTTGGCCGCGCCCGGACAGGCGGTCGCCGGAACCGACTCCTGCTCGACGAAGGTCACGGCGGCGACCATGGCGCAGTCCTCGCCGGAGGTCACGATGTGGCTGGCGGCGCGGAAGACCAGATGGCGGCTCTTCGGCAGGGTGGCGGCGGCGCGGTCGCCCCATTCCGGCGGGGTGACGGGGTCGTAGGCGCCGGACAGCAGCAGCACCGGCACCGGGCTGGCGACCGGCAGGCGCTCGGTCAACTCCTGATGGCCGGCCGGCCACAGGCGGCAGACGCGCTGGCCGGGGTCGTCGGCAGCAACCAGCCCGTAGGGGGCATAGCGGCGGGCGTTGTCGGCGCGCTTCAACGGATCGGCGGTGGTCACCGACTCACGGCATTCGACCGAGAAGGCCAGCCCGTCGGCGACCTCCGGGTCGCCCAGCCAGTTGGTCGGCGCCCATTCGGCCAGCGTGGCGTATTGGCCGCGGATGGCGCGGTCGAGCATGATCGGCAGGGCCGGCACCGCCTCGCTGACCGCCATCGCCTCCAGCCCGGCGGCGATGGCGGCCCCGCCGGTCAGCCGCAGGACGCGGCGCGTCTCATGGTCGCCGACGACGATCTCGACCGGATTGCGGTCAAGCCGGTCGATCAGGCCGAGGAAGCGCTTTTCCAGATCGGGAAAGGCGGAGCGGCAGGACCGGTTGGCGGCGCAGTCGTCGAACAGCCGGCGATAGGCGCGTTGCGCCAGCCAAGCCATTTCCTCCTGCGCATTGACGTCGGGTGGATAGACGCTGTCGAAGACGGCGGTGCGGACACGGGCGCCTTGCCGCCGCAGGATCTCCAGCCCGACCCGCGTGCCGTAGGACACCGCAAACAGGTTCACGCGCTGGGCCCCCAGCGCGGTGACGATGTCCAGCGCATCCTCCGCCGCGACGGGGGTGGAGAACTGGGTGGCGTCCAGCCCGGCCGCCTGCAGCCGCGCCGAACAGGCGCTGACTGCCGAGCGTTCCGCCGCCGCCCGCTGCTCGCGCGTCAGTGGCCGGGTGCCACGGGTGGTGCCGACGGCGTCCAGCTCCGGGCAATCGGTGTCGGGTTCCGCCCGGCCGACGCCGCGCGGATCGAACAGGATCAGGTTGCGGGTGCGGCGGAACGGGGCCGACAGTTCCCACCACACCTCCATCCGCTCCTCCGTCGCCTCGCCGCTGCCGAAGGGGGAGGCGCCGGGGCCGCCCTCCAGGAACAGCACGGGATCGGGGGCCGGCTGGCGGGCGGTGCTGAGCAGGACGGCGACCGGCAGGCGCAGGCTGCGGCTGTTGGGACGGTCGCGCCGTTCCGGCACCGCCACCGTCCCGCACAGGGCCGCTTCGCCGTCCGGAACGGTGAACCAGCAGGGGCCGGGGGTAAAGCGTGCCTCCGCCGCCGCGGGCAGGCTCCACAGCACGCCAGCCGCCACGGCTGCAACCGCCAGCAGCTTGCGGGCGGAACGCACCGCTGTCGGCCATGCGGAGGAGGGGAGGATGGACACGGACAAACGACCCGCAACTGATGGATAGGAGACCGATGAGAGGAGTACCGCAGACGGCTTTTGCCGTCGGCCTTGTGTTTGACCGACCGATCCCCGCTTGTCCAGAGATGGCCGGCTCCATCCCGGTGGACGGCGAAACGGCGGAAAAGCGGTGCCGATATGCAACAGACGTGCAGTGAAGGTCACGCCATTTGCAAACGAACGGTCATCTCCAAGAGGAACCGGTTGACGGAATAAATCCGCGCACGGAATTATTTCGCCATCAGGGGCCCGGCCGTCGGTGCCTCTCGGTTACAGGAGCAGATCATGCCGACCTTGTGGACGGCGTTGCGGAGCCGCTGGCTCGATTCCGGGCTATCCTCGGGACCGGGCCGATTGTGCGACCACCTGCGGCGCGACATCGGATTGACGGACGGAGACGCCGGGGACGGCGAAGAGCCTCCACTCGCCTGCCGTCTTCCGCCTTTTCACATCCGCGATCGGAACCTATCGGACGCGCGGACATTTTTGACCTTGCAACCGTATCGCTGACCGGCGATACCGGATCCGCCGGCCTCTCACGCCGGCCTTCACTCAACCCCTGGAGAGTTTCGATGAAAGCCATCGTAGCCACTGCCTGGACTCGCCGATCGGGCGATCCGGCCATCACCGCCGCCAATTGGGCCGCCCATATGGCCGCCAATCAAGCTCAGCCGGCCCGCCTTCTTCCCGCAGCCTTCGAACGTGAATTCCGGATATCGAGAGGATCCCATGTGTGTCTTTCTGGGTTTTTGCGGTCACCGTCTCTTCGTTGAACACGCCCGCTGGGCATCGCCGGCCGGGTCCTTCGACCTGAGGCGTGAAAACGGGGAAGTCATCCTATGGCTTGGACGCCTGAACATCATCTACACACCGGCCCGTTGGGGACCACCCTCCCGCGCTGCATAGCGCGCGGCGCCGCGGAGACCTGCTAAATGCCGGCCCGCGTTCGTCATGACGAGGTCCTTACCGTCGTCCAGGTGCTTGAGGCATTCCGCAAGCTCGACCCCGATCTGCCCATCCAGTATGCGCTGAGTTTCATGACCATCGCGCAAAGCGAAGGCATCTCCATCGGCGAACTGGCGGAACGCCTGGGCATCGCCCAATCCTCCGCGTCGCGCAACGTCGCGGCGCTCAGCCGCTGGCACAGCTTCGGCAAAGCCGGCCTCGATCTGGTGCAGGCGCAGGAAGATCCGCGCGAACGCCGCCGCAAGATCGTCACCCTGACCGACAAGGGCCGTGAGTTCCTGGACGCGCTGCGCGCCATCGTGAACCCGCCCGACCAGCGCCGTCCCGCCAGGACGGCCTGATCCTTACCTAAGCGATCCCCCGTCCAGCGCCCGGCGCAGCATGCCCACCAGCGTGCGTACCGCCAGCTCCTGCCGCTCCAGACCCAGACCGCCGAAGCGGCGTAGCGTTGCCGCCCGTTCGGGCAGCGGCGGCATGTGGAAGAAGCCGTAGGGCACATCCAGACCGGCGCTCTCGATGATATGGCGCGCCCGGTAGAACAGATGGTTGCCGAGGAAGCCGCCGGAAAAATCGCCGAAGGTCACCGGCAGTCCGGCCATCGACAATTCGCGCATCACCCGCGGCACCGGCAGGGTGCTGCCATAGGCGGTCGGCCCGTCGGGCACGATATCGGCATGGTCCCGCACCGTGCCGGCCGCATCGGCCAGCGGGCTTTCGTCGCGGTTCCAGGCCAGCCGTTCCAGCCGGATGTAGTTGCTGGAGTCCAGATAGGCGAAGCCGAGCGCCGCCAGCGGCCGGTATTCCGCCAGCAGCGCGGCGAAGGCCTCGCCGCAGGTGTCATACAGGGGGGGGAGGGTGGCTGTGACGACCCCCGGCTCTCCCGCCAGCCGCTCCATCAGCAGGGCGGTCGGATCGGCCGTCCAGGGATGATCGGTGGGGGGATGGTCAGCGGAAGGATCCACTTCGCCGTCCGGGGGTGTCCCGAACGGCGCGAAGCCGGTGATCAGGATGGGGGCCGTCACGGGCAAGCTATCCTTACGGCCGCAGCAGGCCGATGATGTCCTTCACGTCGTTCAGGTTCTTTTCCGCAATCGCGGCGGCGCGCTCGCCGCCCTTCTTCAGCAGCCGGTCGATCTCCGCCTTGTCGGCCAGCAGCTCCTTCATGCGGGTGGTGATCGGCGCCAGCTTGTCCACCGACAGGTCGACCAGCGACTTCTTGAAATCGGAGAACTGGGACCCGGCGAACTGCGCCAGAACCTGCTCGCGCGACTGGCCGGCCAGCGCGCCATAGATGGTGACGAGGTTGTCGGCCTCCGGACGGGCCTCCAGCTCGGTCACGGTTTCCGGCAGCGGTTCCGGATCGGTCTTCGCCTTGCGGATCTTCTGCGCGATGGTGTCGGCGTCGTCGGTCATGTTGATGCGCGAATATTCGGACTCGTCCGACTTCGACATCTTCTTCTTGCCGTCGCGCAGGCTCATCACCCGCGTGGCCTCGCCCAGGATCTGCGGCTCGGGCAGCGGGAAGTATTCAGTCTCATAGCGGCGATTGAAGGCGCCGGCGATGTCGCGCGCCAGTTCCAAATGCTGCTTCTGGTCCTCGCCCACCGGCACATGGGTGGCCTTGTACAGCAGGATGTCGGCGGCCATCAGCGTCGGGTAGGCATAGAGACCGAGGTTGGCCATGTCCTTCTGCTTGCCGGCCTTTTCCTTGAACTGCGTCATGCGGTTCAGCCAGCCCAGCGGCGTGTGGCAGGACAGGATCCAGCCCAGCTCGGCATGACCGGACACCACCGACTGGTTAAACAGGATGTTCTTGTCCGGGTCGATGCCGGCGGCGATGTAGGCCGCGGCGACCTCGCGGATGTTGTTGCGCAGAACCTCCGGGTCCTGGTCGATGGTCAGCGCGTGCAGGTCGACGACGCAGAAGATGCACTCGTAGCTGTTCTGCAGTTCCACCCAGTTGCGCAGCGCCCCCAGATAGTTGCCGAGGTGAAGCTGCCGGGTCGGCTGCATGCCGGAGAAAATGCGGTTCACGGGTGGTCTCGCTCGAAAACTCTGGGAGGCGGCAGTTATCGCCCCCCGAAGTCCGCCGGTCAAGGCGCGGCGCGCCGCAGCCGCGCCCGCTCTTTCAGGCCAGTTGTTCCGCGATGGAGCGGGTAATCGGCGTCTCGACGTCGCCGGTGTGCTTCGTCGTCACCGTTTCGATCAGCAGAATACAGCACTCCTCGTCGGCGACCGGATTGTGCATCACCCCGCGCGGGATCACGCACAGCTCGCCGGGCGACAGCAGCGTCTCGCCACCATCCTCGAACTGGATGCGCAGCCGGCCACGGATGACCTGGAACAGTTCGTCCTCGTCATCGTGGCGGTGCCAAACGAACTCGCCCTTCAGCTTGGCGACCTTTACATACTGGTCGTTTACCCGCGCGATCACCTTGGGCGACCAGTGTTCTGTGAGTGCGTCGAGCGCGGCGTCGATGTTGACGGCAGGGATCATCGGAACGACTTCTCCGGTCACGGTGTGGATGGAACCGGAATAACGCCCAACCGATCTCTTAGAAAACTAATAGTGGAGATAGACGGCATTAGAACCCATAATGCCGCCATGCCCAGAAATCTCGATACCACCCTGCTGCGCAGCTTTGCCGCAGTCGCCGACCACGCCAGCATGACGGCGGCGGCCCAGAACCTGAACCTGACGCAGGGGGCGGTCAGCCAGCAGATCGCCCGGCTGGAAGCGCTCGCCGGCGGTCCCCTGTTCATCCGTGACCGCAATGGATTGCGCCCGACCGCGTTGGGTGAGCGTTTGCTGGGGAAATCCCGGCGCCTGCTGGCGCTGAACGACGAGATTTGGGCAGACATCACCGGCGGCGCCATCGACGGGCCGGTGCGGATCGGTGTTCCCTACGACCTTGTCGCTCCCTGCATCGCCCCAATGCTGCGGAGTTTCACCGCTGCCTTTCCGAAGGTCGAACTGACGCTGATCTGCGGATCGTCCCCCGAACTGGCGGGCCGCATCGGCGATGGCGATCTCGACCTTGCGCTGGTCGAGGAGCCGGTGGAGGCGGCGCAGGGCGAGCATCTGCTGATCGACCGTCTGGTCTGGGTCGGTGCGCGCGGCGGCAGTGCTTATGCCGCGACCCCGCTGCCATTGTCGCTGGTGGTGGAAACCTGCGTCTTCCGGCCGGCGGTGATGGCGGCGCTGCGCCGGCAGGGGCGGGACTGGCGCAGTATGTTCGAGAATGGCGGCCTCGACGCCACCTTCGCCACCGTACGGATGGATCTTGCGGTCTCGGCCTGGCTGTCCTTCACCGTGCCGCCCGATCTGGAGATTCTGCCGGCGGACAGTGGCCTTCCCGACCTGCCGTCCTTCGCCGTCACGCTGCACCGGCCGGTCCGCACGCCTTCGCTGGCGGCGGCGGAACTGGCCCGGCAAATCCGCGACGCCTTCGCCCGCTTCAAACGGTCGGGTTGACCGGTCCAGCGATCCGGCTCGCCCGCTTGCTCAAAGTGGAGCCGTATCCTTACTTCCCAACGCGCCGTCGTATTTTTACTGTGTCGCGCGCCGCCGCTCGATGGCATCCCACAGCAGGGCTTCCAGTTGAACACCGTTCAGGCGGTTGATCTCCTGGATGCCGGTGGGGGAGGTGACGTTGATCTCGGTCATGTAGTCGCCGATCACGTCGATGCCGACGAAGACCAGACCCTTCTCCCGCAGCACCGGGCCGATGGCGGCGCACATCTCGCGCTCGCGCGCGGTCAGCTCGGTCTTCCTGGCGCTGCCGCCGGCATGGAAATTGGCGCGGGCCTCGCCCTCCAGCGGCATGCGGCTGACCGCGCCCACCGGCTCGCCGTCGACCAGGATGATGCGCTTGTCGCCCTGGCGGATCTCCGGCAGGTACTTCTGCACGATCACGGGCTCGCGGTAGAGCTGGGTGAACAACTCCAGCAGGGAGCCGAGATTTTCGTCGTCCGGCTTCAGGTGGAAAACGCCGGCGCCGCCGTTGCCGAACAGCGGCTTGACGATGATGTCCTTGTGCTCGGCCCGGAAGTCCAGAATGGCCTGTTTGTCGCTGGTGATCAGCGTCGGCGGCATCAGGTCGGGGAACTTGGTGATGAACAGCTTTTCCGGCGCGTTGCGCACCTCGGCCGGGTCGTTGACGACCAGAACCTTGGGCTGGACATGTTCCAGCAGGTGGGTGGAGGTGATGTAGGCCATGTCGAAGGGCGGGTCCTGACGCAGCAGGATGACGTCCATCGTCGACAGGTCGGTCATAACCGGCTCGCCCAGCGTATAGTGGGCGCCGCGCTGGCGCACCACCGTCATCTCGCGCACACGGGCCGTCAGGCGGTTGCCGGTCAGGATCAGGTCGCGCGGGTGGTAGTGGTACAGGCGATGGCCGCGCTTCTGCGCCTCCAGCGCCATCATGAAGCTGGAATCGGTGTCGATGTTGATCGACTCGATGGGGTCCATCTGGAAGGCGACGGCGAGGCTCATGACGGGTCCCTCTGGAACGGGGTCAGTTCAGGCGGTTCTTCAATTGCTGGATCAGCGAGGCGGTCTGGCGCCGGTGATGGTCGTCGCCGGTCAGCGCCATGAAAGTCTCCAACGCGGTGATGGCGTCCTTCAGATTGCCGGCATGGGCTTCCAGAAGGCCGGTCTCGCGCCACAGCGCCGGCTCGTGCGGGGCGAACAGGCGCATCGCCTCCAGAACCTCCAGCGCCTTCGGTACATCGTGTGCCGACAGGTGGCGCAGCTTGATGTTGTTCTGCAGGCGCAGCAGCACGTCGCGGTTCGACACCGGCTGGTAATGGCCGGGCTCCAGCTCGGCGGCGCTTCCGGCCGTGGCCTTCAGCAGATCGCGCAGATCGACGACGCTGCGGGTCTGCCCCTCGTTGAAGGGATCGAGGATGGCACGGGCGCCGTCCTTCTCGATGCGGACCAGGAAATGGCCAGGGAAATTGAGGCCCACCATCGGCCAGCCCTGCGAGCGGGCGGCATGCATATAGAGGATGCCGAGCGCCACCGGCAGGCCGCGGCGGCGATCGACCACCCGCAGCAGGTTGGCGTTCTGCAGGTCGTCGTAGGTGTCGTGGTCGCCGGAATAGCCGTGGCGCTCGCCGATCACGGCGTGCAGGTGCGCGATGCGTGCTTCCAGGCTGTCGCCCGCGGCCTGATCCTGCGCTGCGACGCGGGCGGCCAGATCCTCGACGATGGCGCGGATGTGGGCGCGGTAGGGGGCGAGGTCGGCGTTCGGCAACTCCAGCGCGCCCAGAGCCAGGGCGGCTTCGGCCAGATCGATCTCGTCGTCCGGCTGGTCGCCGATGCGGCGCAGGATTTCGCGGGCTTCCGCGCGGTTGCTCAAGACTGTCGCCCCCTCAAATTCATCCCCTCACAGTCTCCAGGCATCGACCAGATGACGGGGCCAAGCCCAAGGGGTAACCAGCATCACGTCGAAGCGCAAGACATAGCCGGCATAGCGCGGGTTGGCGCCGAGGAAGGCATGGGCGGCGCGGGCGAGCCGGCCGCGCTGGCGGGCGTTCAGCGCCTCGTTGGCGGTGTCCCAATCGCCGCGCGCCTTCACCTCGACGATGGCGATGGTTTGGCCGCGTCTGGCGACGATGTCGATTTCGCCCATCGGCGTGCGCAAGCGGCTTGCCAGGATGCGGTAGCCGCGCAGCCGCAGCGACAGGCGGCACAACGCCTCCGCCCGGCGGCCCAGGCTTTCGGCCCGCAGGCGCCGCGCATCCAGGTCGGTCATTTCGCTCTTTCCTCCCGCTGCAGTTCCAGCGCGCGGGCATAGACGGTGCGCTTGTGCTGGCCGGTGCGGGCGGCGACATCGGCTGCGGCATCGCGCACCGACAGGCGGGTCAGCGCCTCGCGCAGCAGGGCGTCGACATCGGCTTCGCCCGGCGTCGCCTCCTCTCCCGGCGGGCCGATCACCAGCACGACCTCGCCGCGCGGCGGGCCGGCCTCGGCATAATGGGCAGCCAGCTCGGGCAGTGTGCCGTGCCGCACCTCCTCGTACAGCTTGGTCAGCTCGCGGGCGACAGCGGCTTCGCGCGGACCCAGGATATCCGCGAGATCGGCCAGCGACTCCGGCAGGCGCTGTGGCGATTCGAAAAAGACCAGGGTGGCGGGCACGCCCTTCAGTTCGCCGGCGGTGGCGCGCCGCGCGCTGCTCCTGTTCGGCAGGAAGCCGGCGAACAGGAAGCGGTCGGTCGGCAGGCCGGACAGCACCAGCGCCACCAGCGGGGCCGAGGCACCGGGCAGGGTGGTCACCGCCACCCCCTCCGCCACGCATTCCCGCACCAGCTTGTAGCCCGGGTCGGAGACCAGCGGGGTGCCGGCGTCGGTGACCAGCGCGATGGCCTCGCCGTTTTTCATGCGCCCGATCAGGATCGGACGCATCTTTGCGGCGTTGTGCTCGTGGTAGGAGACGAAGGGGGTGTGGATGCCGTGGATGCCCATCAGTTTGGCGGTGACGCGCGTGTCCTCGCAGGCGATGGCGTCGGCCCGTTTCAGCGTGTCGAGCGCGCGCAGCGTGATGTCCGCGGCGTTTCCGATGGGGGTAGCGACGACATACAGCCCGCCCGCGAGTTTACTTGGCGCGGCGAGGGGGCTACCTTGAGCGCCACTTTCGGCCGGCTCGGTGGGGACCATGCCTTGGGTCTCGCCTTCGGTATCGGCGGCCGTTTCAGCAGATGTGGAGACGATTGGTGGCACGCTTGGCAACAGCTTTCTCACAGGGTCTGAAACGTCACGGCGTGGCAGCCTTGCTGGTCGCCGGCCTGTTGTCGGCCTGTTCGACTGTAAGCGCGCCGCCGCGGGTGGCACAAGCGCCGCAACCGGTCCCGGCTCCGGTGGCTCCCCTGCCCGAAGCGCAGGGCCCGATCAAGGTGGCCGTCCTGGTACCGCTCAGCGGGCAGAGCGCCGCCATCGGGCAGGCCATGCTGGACTCCGCCCAGATGGCGCTGTTCGACATGGCCGGCGACCAACTCCAGCTTCTGCCTCGCGACACCAAGGGCACGCCGGGCGGTGCGGCCGACGCCGCGCGTCAGGCGCTGACCGAGGGCGCCCGCCTGATCATCGGCCCGCTGTTCGCCGCCGACGTCGCCGCGGTGCGGCCGATCGCCCAGAATGCCGGCGTCGACGTGCTGGCTTTCACCAACGACGCCACCCAGGCCGGCAACGGCACCTATGTGCTGGGCTTCGTCCCGGCCGATCAGGTCAACCGCGTCGCCGGCTATGCCCGCTCGCGTGGGGCGACGCGCTTCACCGTGCTGGCGCCGCGCTCGCCCTATGGGGACGCGGTGGTGAACGCCATGCAGCAGATCGCACCGAAGCTCGGCACCATGACCACGCAGGTCGAACGCTACGATCCGGCGGTCACCGACCTGTCGGTCCCGGCCAAGCAGGTGGCCCAGGAAACCCCGCAGCCGCAGGCGGTGATGCTGGCCGAAGGCGGGCAGCGCGCCCAGGGCATCGCCCAGGCGCTGGCCGCCAACGGCGTGCAGCCGCAGCAGGTCAAGCTGCTGGGCACCGGCCTGTGGGACGACAGCTCGCAAGGGGCGCTGGGGCAGGAGCCGGCGCTGGTCGGCGCGCTCTACGCCGCCCCGGCCCCGCAGACCCGTGCCCGCTTCGAGTCGCAGTTCGAGCAGGTCTATGGCCGCAAGCCGCCGCGCATCGCCACGCTGGCCTATGACGCCACCTCCATTGCCGCGGTGCTGACCCGCACCAGCGGTCCGGTGCCCTTCGACCGCATGGCGATGACAAACCCGAACGGCTTCGAGGGGCTGGACGGCCTGTTCCGCCTGCGCGGCGACGGCTTGGTCGAACGCGGGCTGGCGGTGATGGAGATCACCCCGACCGGATCGCGCGTGGTCGATCCGGCTCCGCCGTCCTTCGAGATGCTGGGGCAGTAAGGAAACACGCTCTCTCATCCGGGAGGAGAGGTGGGGAAACGAAAACGCCGCGGCCGTCATCGGGACGGACCGCGGCGTTTTCGTTTCCCAGGTAAGGATACCCGGGGATCGTCGCTGTGCGTCTCTCTCACCCTGACCTTGCTTTCCAAGGGAGAGAGGGGAAAACCTCTGGGTGGGAGAGGGCCTGTTCGACGCTATCCTTACTTACGCCGCTTACGCCCGTGCCCGCAGATAGGGGGTCAGGCGCCATTCGGCGAACTTGATCAGGCGGGTGGCGATGAAGTTCAGCACCAGATAGATCGCCCCGGCGACGATGAACAGCTCGAAGACCGCGAAGGTCTGGGCAATCATCCGGCGGGCGATGCCGGTGACCTCCATCAGCGTTATGGTGCTGGCGAGCGAGGTCGCCTTCACCATCAGGATCACCTCGTTGCCGTAAGCCGGCAGCATCTGGCGGATCGCCACCGGCAGCACGATGCGGCGGAAGGCGAGCGCCCGCGACATGCCGCAGGCCCGCGCCGCCTCCACCTGTCCCTGCGGCACCGACAGGATGGCGCCGCGCAGCACCTCGCTGGTGTAGGCGCCGGTGTTCAGCGTCAGCGCCAGGATGGCGCACCAGTAGGGCTCGCGCAGGAAGGGCCAGAGGATGCTGTCGCGGATGAACTCGAACTGGCCGAGCCCGTAATAGACCAGGAAGATCTGCACCAGCAGCGGCGTGCCGCGGAAGACGAAGACATAGGCCGCCGCCAGTGTCTCCACCACGCGGTTGCCTGACAGACGCAGCAACGCCACGCCGAAGGCGACCAGCGCGCCCAGCGCCAGCGATCCGACGATCAGCTGCAGAGTCAGCGTCAGCCCGCCGAGCATGCGGGGCAGGCTGTCCCACATCAATTGCCAGTTCATGGCCTCAGGCCCTCCGGACGCCGCGATTGGCGGAGATTTCGGCACGGTTGAACAGCGCCGTCGAAATGGTGGTCAGCATCAGGTACAGCACGGCGGCGGTGCTGTAGAACAGGAAGGGCTGGCGCGTGGCGCCGGCCGCCAGATGGGTGATGCGCATCAGTTCGGCCAGCGCCGTCACCGACACCAGCGCCGTGTCCTTCAGCGTCAGCTGCCAGACATTGCCGAGGCCGGGCAGGGCGAAGCGCAGCGTCTGCGGCACCAGCACCCGGCGCAGGATCAGCCAGCGGCTCATCCCGCAGGCGCGCGCTGCCTCGATCTGGCCGAAGGGGACCGACTGCACCGCACCGCGGATCACCTCGGTCGAGTAGGCGCCGGAAATCAGCCCGACCGCCAGCACGCCGATGGTGAAGGCGTTCAGATCGACGCGCCCGTCATAGCCGAAGGCGGAGGCGATGGAGGTGGCGACCCCGCTGCCGCCGAAGAACAGCAGATAGATCACGAGCAGTTCGGGGATGCCGCGCACGATGGTGGTGTAGACATCGGCCACGACGTTCAGCGCCAGGGAGTGGCTGAGCTTGGCCGAGGCGCCGAGCGACCCGACGAGGATGCCGAAGGCGAAGGCCGACACGGCGACCGCGACCGTCATCGCGGTGCCCATCAGCAGCTGTCCGCCCCAGCCGTTGGGACCGAAGGAAAGGAGTTCCAGCATTGGCACGCCCGGTAAGGCCCGCCGGGCGCGGCGCAGAGCGCCGGCCGGACGGGGGTCAGCGAACGGAGGTTACTGAACGACTGGCGCCCGGTCGCCGTGAAGGCCGCCGGGCGCCGTACCGATCAGACGGACGGACCTGGGGCCCGCCCTGCTTCGCCCCCTTACTTGGTGGGCGAGATGTCGTAGCCGAAATGCTGGGTGCTCAGCTTCTTGACGGTGCCGTCCTTCAGCGCCTCGCCGATGGCCTTGTCGAACATCGCCTTCAGGTCGGCGGTGTCCTTGCGCAGGCCCACACCCATGCCTTCGCCGATCACGCCGCCGATGAAGTTCGGGCCGACGATGACCATTTTGTCCGGCGTGGCCTTCACCACCGCCTCGACGACCGAGCGGTCGCCCAGCATGGCGTCGACGCGGCCGGAGCCCAGGTCGATTCCGGCATTGTCGATCTTGTCGTAGGTGCGCATGGTCACCTTCGGCAGATGCTTGTCCATGAAGTCGGCCTGGATGGTCGACACCTGGACGCCGACCGACTTGCCCTTCAGCGCTTCGGCCAGCTTGTCCAGGACCGGCTTGGCCTTGCCCTGGTCGTTCAGGTCGACGCGGTCGGCGCCGAGGTTCAGCGCCTTGGCCAGCGGCGAACCGGTCACCACGGCGAAGACCGACGGCTCGGTGCCGTAGGGGACCGAGAAGTCGATGACCTTCTTGCGCTCGTCGGTGATGGTCATCGCCGACATGATGGCGTCATACTTGCCCTGCTGCAGGGCCGGGATGATGCCGTCCCAATCCTGGGCGACGAACTCGCAGGTGACCTTCATGCGCTTGCACAGGTCGTTGCCGAGGTCGACCTCGAAGCCGGTCAGCTTGCCCGAGGTGTCGGTGGCGTTCCACGGAGGATAGGCGCCCTCGCTGGCGATGCGGACCGTCTTCCATTCCTTCGCACCGGCGGCGCCGGCAGCAGCGACGGCCATCATGGCGCCGAGCGCCAGGACCGAAACGATCTTCTTCAAGGAACACACTCCTCTGTTCGGTTCGCCCGTTCTTTGGCCCCTGTTGGGAGCCGGGCTGTTTCTGACGGTCCGGTCCTGCCCTCTGCCTCGTCCCCTCACGCCGCGCCGGACAGATGGCGCGAGAGGAACTGCCGCACCCGGTCCGAGTCGGGGTTGGTCAGCACCTTGTCGGGTGACCCCTCCTCCTCGATCCGCCCCTGGTGCAGGAAAACCACCTTGGACGCCACTTCGCGGGCGAAGCCCATCTCGTGCGTCACCAGGATCATCGTGTTGCCTTCGTCCGCCAGTTGGCGGATGACGCGCAGAACCTCGCCGACCAGTTCGGGGTCGAGCGCCGAGGTCGGCTCGTCGAACAGCATCACCTTCGGCTGCATGGCGAGCGCGCGCGCGATGGCTGCGCGCTGCTGCTGCCCGCCCGAAAGCTGGACCGGATAGCTGTCGGCCTTCGCCAGGATGCCGACCTTGTCCAGAAGCATGCGAGCGCGGTCGACGGCTTCGGCCTTCGGTACGCCCAGCACATGGACCGGCGCCTCGATCACGTTCTGCAGGATGGTCATGTGGGTCCAGAGATTGAAGCTCTGGAACACCATGCCGAGCCGGGTGCGGATGCGCTCCACCTGCCGGGAGTCGGCGGGGACGCTGGCGCCGCCGCGCGTCTTCTTCAGCGCGATGGACTCGCCGCCGATCACCACGCGGCCGTCGTCCGGGATCTCCAGCATGTTGATGCAGCGCAACAGCGTGCTTTTGCCAGAACCCGACGAGCCGATCAGCGTGATCACGTCGCCCTCGCGCGCGGTCAGCGACACGCCCTTCAGAACCTCCAGCTCGCCGAACCGCTTGTGCAAATCCTCCACGGCGACGGCGGCGGGTGCGGAATCGCTGACGGGCGGATGGCGATGCATGCGGGAGAACCGGCTGGGTTGTGGAGGCTGGTTATGGTCTGACCATTACGGCACAGGCTAGACCGGGGCACAGGGGTTCCGCAACGCGGATTTCACACGTCGCGCGCGTTGTGTCGCTTGTGTCGGAAAATGGTGCGTTACCACAACAATAGTACCAGAATTTGCGGCCCCAGGATACGCAGGCACATCGCCAGCGGGTAGACGGTGGCATAGGCCAGCGCCGGAGCCTCTGACGCGACCAGCGCGTTGGCATAGGCCAGCCCCGGCGGGTTGGTCTGGGCGCCGGCCAGGACGCCGCAGATGGTCAGGAAGTTCAGCTTCATCAGCCCGCGCGCGACCAGCCCGGTCAGCAGCAGCGGCACCAGCGTCACCAGCACGCCCCACATCATCCAGGGCCAGCCGGCGCCGCTGGCCAGCGTGGCGACGAAGCGGTCGCCGGACGCGATGCCCAGCACGGCCAGGAACAGGATGATGCCGATCTCGCGCAGCGCCAGGTTGGCGGCCGGCGGCATGAACCAGACCAGCGGCCCGACATGGCCGATGCGGCCCAGGATCAAGGCGACGATCAGCGGCCCGCCGGCAAGGCCGAGGCGCAGCGGCGCCGGCATCCCCGGCAGGAAGATCGGGATGGCACCCAGCGCCGCACCCAGCACGATGCCCAGGAACATCGGGATCATCTCCACCTGCTGCAGCTTGCGGGTGGAGTTGCCGAAAATCTGCCCGACGGCGGCGAGACCGTCCGGCCGGCCGATCACCGTCAGGATGTCGCCGAACTGGAGCTTCAACGCCGGGGTCGGCACCAGCTCCACGCCCGACCGGTTGACCCGGCTGACCACCACGTCATGGGCATCCTGAAGGTTCAGCGTGGCGATCGACTTGCCCAGAACCGCGTTGTTGGTGACGACGATGCGCTCCCATTTCAGGTCGGTGCCCTTGGTGGTCAGCGGCCGGTCGAACTCCTGCCCCAGCAGGGCGCGCACCTGCTCCAGCTTCGGCCGCGGCCCGACCACATGCAGCACGTCGCCCAGCTTCAGGCAGGTTCCGTCATGCGGGACGCAGAGCTTGCCGTCGCACAACAGGCGCGACGCGACCACCCCCTGGCCGCACAGCAGGTCGATGGAGCCCAGCGGCCGGCCGGCAAGCTCCGGATTGCGGACCGCCAGATCCATGGTCTCCAGCGTTGACACCTCGGCCCGGCGGCAATCCTCGAAGCGGGTGACCTCCGCCTCCGGATCGATGCGGAACAGGATGCGGACGGCAGCCATCGACAGCAGGTTGCCGGCGATGCCGAACGGGTAGGTGACGGCGAAGGCAAGGCCGGGCAGGGCCATCACCCCAGCCCCGGCCCCGACCTCCGTCAGAACCTGCTGGGTGGCGGCGAGCGCCGGCGCGTTGGTCACGGCACCGGCGAACACGCCCAGCGAGGAGCCCAGCGACAGCGCCCCCGACGACACCAGCACCGCGGTCAGCAGGATGCTCGACCCCACCATCAGCAGGGCCAGCCCGTTCAGCGCCAGCCCGGTCCGGCGCAGTGCGGCGAAGAAGCCGGGACCGACCTGAATGCCGATGGTGTAGACGAACAGGATCAGCCCGAAGTCGCGGATGAAGTCCATCATCTCCGGATTGAAGGCGATGCCCGCCTCCTTGGCGATGTGGCCGCCGGCGATCCCGGCGAACAGCACGCCGCCGATGCCGAGCCCGACCCCGCGAATCTTGATATGGCCGAGTGCCACGCCCGCCGCCGACACGAGACCGAGCATGAACACCACACGCGCGATCGGCGGCATGGCCTGGAGGATGTCTGCGAAGGCCGACATGGGACAACTCGCTTCCTGAACACATTTGGGCAGACGCCGCCGCAATCATGGCGAAACCCTGAGGGGGGCGGCGGTCCCCGTTCGAGCGGGGGCATGACGGTGCCACGATGCGTCAGGACAGCGGTCAAGGCGTTGATTCAGAACAAGCGTCCGGCCTTTAGCCGTGACAATCCCGGCACCCGGCGCTGCGGCGCATGCATGGGAGCGCAGCGCTGCGGTGACCGTGGTGCGTCATCGGGTAGCATCCGTTTCCTCGAACTCCATCCAAATTTTGCCACTTTCTTCCCTTACACGATAACCCAAGCAACCGGCCCCAGAGGTCGCGCGCATCGGCGTTCCCCCTAGCGCCATCGCGCCGACGAACGAAGCCGTTCCACAAGGTATCGACCGGCCGGACCCGGCCGGACGCAAGGCCATCGCGAGAACCCCCTCGCGGTGGCCTTTTCTTTTGTCCCGCGTCCATTGAACCGCTGCGTCGGTTGACCGCTGGGGCGACCGCATTCTCGCTCCGGCTTTCCCGCCGCCTTGTGCTATAGCAGCGCCTCCCTCAACCGGAAGCGCGACCTGTCACCATGCCCGTCTTTGCCGGATCAGAACTGACCTGCCTGCGTGGCGACCGGCTGGTCTTCACCGGGTTGGAGTTCCGCATCGCCCCTGGCGGCGCGCTGGTTCTGCTCGGTCCCAACGGCAGCGGCAAGTCCAGCCTGCTGCGGGTGATGGCCGGACTGCTGAAGCCGCTGCGCGGCACGCTGGGCTGGGACGGGGTGTCGGTCGCCGACGATCCCGACGCCCACCGGGCGCAGGTACAGTATGTCGGCCATCTCGACGCTGTGAAGCCGGTGCTGACGGCGGCGGAGAACCTTGCCTTCTGGGCGGCGCTGGCCGGGGCCGCCGATCCTGCCGCCAACGCGCGGGCCGCACTCGACCGGCTTGGGGTGCCGCACATCGCCGGGGTGCCGGGCCGCTACCTGTCGGCCGGTCAGAAGCGCCGGCTGAACCTGGCGCGGCTTCTGGCCGCACCGGCGACCCTGTGGCTGCTGGACGAACCGACCGTGGCGCTCGACCGCGCTGCCATCGCCCTGTTCGAGGGGCTGATCGCCGAACATCGGGCGCAGGGTGGCATGGTGGTGCTGTCCACCCACACCGACATCGCCACTCCCGGCGGCGAGAACCTGCATCTGGACGAGTTCGCCCCCTACGCCGACGAAGAGGCCGGCGATGAAGAGGTGGGCGACGAGTATGAGGAAGAAGGGGCCGGGCCATGAGCCGTTTCCTGCGCCTTGTCGCGCGTGACCTGCGGCTGTCGTTGCGCCAGGGCTCGGACGCCACCATCGCCGTCATGTTCTTCGTGCTGTGCGTGGTGCTGTTCCCCTTCGGCGTCGGTCCGGAGCCGAACATCCTGGCCCGCATCGCCGCCGGCGTGATCTGGGTGGCGGCGCTGCTCGCTTCGCTGCTTTCGCTGGAGCGTCTGTTCCAGACCGATTACGAGGACGGCTCGCTGGAGCTTCTGTCGCTGTCCCCCCTGCCGCTGGAGGCCGCGGTTCTGGCGAAGACCCTGGCCCATTGGCTGGTCACCGGCGTACCGCTGATCGTCGCCGCTCCGCTGCTGGCCGTCCTGTTGAACATGGATGCGCAGGGGTTCGGCGTGCTGGTGCTGACCCTGACGCTGGGCACGCCGATCCTCAGCTTGATCGGCGCCATCGGGGCGGCGCTGACGCTGGGCGCGCGACGGGGCGGCGTGCTGCTGTCGCTGCTGATCCTGCCGCTCTACATTCCGGTGCTGATCTTCGGCGCCGGCGCCATTGACGCCGCGATCAACGGGCTGACCCCGCGCCCGCACCTGCTTCTGCTTGCCGGCATCCTCGCCGCCGCCCTGCCGCTTGCCCCCTGGGCGGGTGCCGCGGCGCTGCGGCAGGCGGTGGAGTAGGGCAGGAGCGACGGTACCGCTACGACTTCGGCGCCTTTTCCGGCAGCAACGTCTCGATCGCCTCGCGCACCTTGTCCGACTCGGGGTCGGTCATGGTGGAGAACCAGGACACCAGCTTGCCGTCCGGCCCCACCAGATATTTGTGGAAATTCCAGCGGGGCTTCGCGAGGAAGCCCAGCTCGTCCGCCGCCCAGCGGTAGAAGGGATGGGCGCTCTCGCCCGACACCACCGTCTTGTCCGCCATCGGGAAGTCGATGCTGTAATTGACCTCGCAGAAATCCTTGATCTGGTTGGCGCTCCCCGGTTCCTGTCCGCCGAAATCGTCGGACGGCACGCCGACCACCACCAGACCGCGGTCGCGGTAGCGCTGCCACAGCGCCTCCAGCCCCTTGTATTGTGGGGTGAAGCCGCATTGCGAGGCGGTGTTGACCACCAGGATCGCCTTGCCCTTGAACTGTGACAGCGGCAGTGGCTTGCCGTCGATGCTCTGGAAGGTGAAATCGTAAGCGCTGCTTGCGGCCATAGCGCTGGCGCCTCCCATCATGGAAAGGACTGCCACCATAGCGACGGTGCGAAGTTTGGCTCGGACGGTCATCGGCGCGGCTCGGTGGGTGGGGATGGCGGTTGGGATGAGGTCATCCTTATCCATACGATGCCTGATACGGGGCCAAGTGCCCATCGGATCATGACGGCGCCATCCAACTGCGCGCGTCATCCGGTCTAACCCTTTCGGACGGGTAGCGGCGACCGCCGTCGATCAACAGCTTCATAGGTAAGGATGCACGGCAACCTCCCGCCGCCGTCCCTTCACCCAATCCCGTCCACCGCACAGCGCTCAAAAATGTCCCACCCGGTCGAGCCTCAGCCTGAGCATAAGCGTTTATCCCATCGAAATGGGTATGTGGCCATCCGTCCGGTGTCCGCGCTTCCCGTTGCCGATGCAAGCCCATTCCAGGAGAACAGGTCGATGAACGCCGGAGCCGCCATGCAGGATCTCCAGATGCCGCGAACGGCGATGCGCCGGGCTGCCCGTGCCGCGGCGAAGGCCGCCGGCGTCGCCGGAACGATGTTGCTGCTCGGTGCCGCGCTGTCTGCGCCGTCACTTGCCGACCCGGGCGAGCATGGTCGCGGCCATGGCTGGGGCCACCACAAGAAGCATCACCATGACGACCGTCCGGTCGTCATCTATGGTGCGCCGCCGCCGGTGGTCGTGGTGCCGGCCCCGCCGCCGCCACCGCGCGTCATCTACGCGCCGTCCTACGCACCGCCCCCGGTCATCTATGCCCCGCCGCCGCAGCCGGGCGTCAGCGTCCAGATGAACATTCCGCTTCGATAACGTTCCGTGCTTTTCGAGCGCCCCAGTTGGCCGCTCCACCCGGTCGCTGGGGCGTTGCGTTGTCGGTCCGCCCCGCTTGGGCTGTGACCATCTTGTGCTTTTCCGTCGCGCTCCGGCTGTGCATTTGCCCTCCTGGGCATGGAGCCCAGCGACCCGTTCATCGTCCCTCCTCCCTGCACCCGTTGAAAACCCTTACTCCTCAGTCCTCTCGTGACAGGGCACTCCTGCATCGGTAGGATCGCGCGGCCTGTCGCGAAGGCGGTAGGCCGTTCGGGTGATTCACGGAAACTCAACCGATGTCCGGCCATCTGTCCGCCGGGAGCATCTTGCGGCCCGTGGTCGGTATGGGGAGGGGAGAGACCGAATGTTCGTGATGATCGGCTTCGGCATCGTGATCTTCAGTGTGTTCGGTGGCTACATCCTCGGCGGTGGCCACATGGGCGTGCTGTGGATGCCGTTCGAGTTCATGATCATCCTGGGTTCCGGTGCCGGCGCCTTTTTCATCGCCAATCCGAAATCGGTGGTCACCCACACCGGCAAGGAGCTGGGCCACCTGTTCAAAGGCCCGAAATACAAGAAGGAGGACTTCCTGGAGGTCCTCACCATGATGTACCAAGTCTTCAAGATCGCGAAGACCAAGGGCCTGCTGGCGCTTGAACAGCACATCGAAAAGCCGGAGGACTCGCCGCTCTTCCAGCAGTTCCCGAAATTCTACGGCGACCATCACGCCATCGCCTTCCTCTGTACCTATCTCCGTCTGATGTCGCTGGGCGCGGACAATCCGCATGAGCTGGTCGACCTGATGGACGAGGACATCGAGACGATGCACCACGAACACCAGCGCATCGCCGATGCCATCCAGGCGGTGGCCGACGCCGTGCCGGCGCTTGGCATCGTGGCGGCGGTGCTGGGCGTGATTCACACCATGGGCTCGATCACCGAGCCGCCCGAGGTGCTGGGCAAGCTGATCGGCGGCGCGCTGGTCGGCACCTTCACCGGCATTCTGGTCGCCTACGGCTTCCTCGCGCCCATCGCCAGCGGCCTCAAGAACGTCTACCACGCCGAGGGCAAGTACTATCAGGCAATGAAGACCGGCCTGATCGCGCATTTGTCCGGTTACGCGCCCGCCATTTCGGTGGAATACGCCCGCAACGTGCTGGAACCGGAATACCGTCCGACCTTCGCCCAGGTGGAAGAGGCGACTTCCGCCCTGCCGCCCGCCTGATCCGGCTACCTGATCTTTCGGAAGACGCCGATGCCGGACATCGACATCGCCTGGAACGAGGGCACCGTCGGCGATTGGGATGCGCTGTTCGCCCGCGTTCCCCGCTCCACCCTGCTGCAGAGCTTCGCCTATGGCCGCGCCATGGGCCGCACCTATGGCCATGTGCCGCGCCTGGGCGTAATCGGCCGTGATGGCGAGCCGATCGGGATCGTCCAGACGCTCGACCGCCGGACGCTGAAGCTGTTCCATGACCGGCAATGCTACCGCGGACCGCTGTGGCTGGACGGTACGATCCCCGATGCCGGCACGCTGGAGGCGGTGTTCCGCCTGTTGCGCCGCGCCTGTCCTGGCCATCCGCTCAGCCGCGCCAACCTGTTGCCCGAACTTCCGGCGGGATCGGAGAACGAGGCACTGCTCGCCCGCTGCGGCTTCCGCAAGGTCGGCCCCGGTTATCGGACCGTCTGGCTGGATCTGACGCGGAGCGAGGAGGCGATGCATGCCGGCCTTGCCCGCGACTGGCGCAAGCGCCTGCGCGGCGCCGAAAAGGCCGGCCTCGTCCTCGACGTCGACTGGAAGGCCGACAACCTGCCTTGGCTGATGAAGCGGGAGCATGATCAAGCGCGCGAGAAGGGGTTCCGCGCCATGACCGGGCCGCTGGCGGTCCGTCTGCGCAACGCCATGGTCAAAGGCGGCGGCCGCAACGACGGGGCGTTGATGATCACGGCGCTGGACGGCAGCATGCCGGCCGCCTGCTGGCTGTTCTTCCGTCATGGCGTCTGCGCCACCAGTCAGATCAGCTGGGCCAGCGAGGCGGGGCGCAAGAACGGCGCCACGCGGCTGGTGCTTTGGAGGGCGATGCGGGAGTTGAAGCAGCGCGGCGTCCGAGCCCTCGACCTCGGCGGCATCAACCCCGACACTGCTCCCGGCGTTACCGAGTTCAAGCTCGGCACCGGCGGCGAGGCGGTGGAAACCGTCGGCCAGTATCGCTGACATGGTGTATCGTTGATCTGCTTTGCCTGATGATGACCGCAGCGGTTCCGGCTATCCTTACCTGCGTGCCGATACAACAGCTCTTCCGCATGGGATATCTGCCATGTCAGACCTCGAACCCCTGAAGCCTGGCGAAGCCGACGTCGCCATCGAACGCGCCATGCAGCAGCGGCCGAAGGCGATGATCATCCGCGACAGGTTGCAGAAGATGCTGGAAAATGAGGATACCGCCCGCCAGTTCGTCGGCGCCATCCGCAACATGATGAACAAGGAATAGGCGCACCGGTGATCCTCGCCGCCGGTGCGCGGTTCATCGGCAGGTCAGCAGCTGCTGGCCTTGTTACAGCCCTTCTCCTCGGCCGATGCCGGGGCCGGGGTCCGGGCAAGCTGCATGCCGCTGCGGCTGTCCTCGAACATTTTTTCGATCGACCGCCGGGCCTGCTGGAACGCCTGAAGTTCCCGCCCTTCCAGCTTCTCGCCGGTCGGCAGATCCACGGAGCGCGGGTTCACCTGATGTCCGGCCTTCAGCACCTCGTAATGCAGGTGCGGTCCGGTGGAGCGGCCGGTGGTGCCGACATAGCCGATGATGTCGCCCTGATCGACCCGCGCGCCGCGGCTGATGGATTTGGCGAAGCGGCTCATATGGGCGTAAGCGGTGGAGATCTCGGTGTTGTGGCGGATACGGACATAGTTGCCGTAGGAGCTGCTGCGTTCCGCGATCTCGATGGTGCCGCGGCCTGCGGCATAGATCGGCGTCCCGTTCGGCGCTCCGAAGTCCACCCCCTTGTGCATCTTGCTGAAGCCCAGGATCGGGTGGTGCCGCATGCCGAAGCCCGACGTGATGCGGGCGCCGTCGATGGGAGTGCGCAGCAGGGCGCGGCGGATGCTCTCGCCGTCGCCATTGTAATAGTCGATACGTCCGTCGCGGGTCTTGAAGCGGTAGATCGGCATGTCATCGCCGCTCAGCGTCAGCGAAGCGTACAGCAGTTCGCCCTCGCCGGCCTGGGTGCCCTCGGCGGTGACCAGCTTCTCATACAGGATCTCGAAACGGTCGCCCGGCTGCAGGTCGCGCTGGAAATCGACGTCATAGGAGAAGTTCTGGATGAAGGCCATCATGACCGAGATCGGAACCCCGGCCTGCGCGCCCGCCTCGAACAGGCTGGAGCGGATGACACCCTGCGCCGCCACCGGCTTGCGGGTCACCGGCTTCTCGGTCTGGCTGGAGGTGAAGCCGGCATCGTCCTTGCGCGCAATCGATACCGACCGCAGAGGATCAGGGGCGAACTCGAACCCGACGAACTTGCGGGCACCGCCGCGGCGCGGTTCGAACAGGACGGTCACATGCTGGCCGACCTGCAGACGGCGCGGGTTATAGACCTCGCGCAGGGCGGCGACGGCATCGTGCGCATCGTTGGTCGGGACGTTGGCGGTTGCCAGCAGATCCATCAGCGTATCCCCACGGCCGATGGACAGGGTGCGCCGGTCGACCGGTCCGGTGGCTGGACCGTCATCCCCTGCATCGTCCTTGGCCTCCGCGGCGCTCTCCGCACCGGTGTTCGGCTTCACCGCCGGCTTGTAGGCATGGGGAGCCCGGCCATTCGGCGCATCGGCGTTGCGCGCGACGACAGTCGCAGGCGTCAGCGCACCGGCCGTGATGATGGCAAGCAAGGCGAGCGTGGGAAGGCGGGAGAGCCTCGAACGCACC
>NZ_WHOS01000150.1 GCF_013340935.1 Azospirillum melinis
GGAAGCGAACCCGGCGAACTGAAACATCTAAGTAGCCGGAGGAAAGGACATCAACCGAGACTCCGCTAGTAGTGGCGAGCGAACGCGGACCAGGCCAGTCATTCGATCTACATAACCGGAACCGTCTGGAAAGTCGGGCCATAGCGGGTGATAGCCCCGTACGGATAAACCGGATCGGATGCTCGAGTAGGGCGGGGCACGTGAAACCCTGTCTGAACGTGGGGGGACCACCCTCCAAGCCTAAGTACTCCTCAGTGACCGATAGTGCACCAGTACCGTGAGGGAAAGGTGAAAAGCACCCCGACAAGGGGAGTGAAACAGTTCCTGAAACCGGATGCCTACAAGCAGTCGGAGCCTCTTCATGGGGTGACGGCGTACCTTTTGTATAATGGGTCAGCGACTTAGAGTATGCAGCGAGCTTAAGCCGGTAGGTGGAGGCGCAGCGAAAGCGAGTCTGAATAGGGCGACCGAGTTGCATGCTTTAGACCCGAAACCTGATGATCTAGCCATGGGCAGGTTGAAGGTGCGGTAACACGCACTGGAGGACCGAACTCACGCCTGTTGAAAAAGTCGGAGATGACCTGTGGCTAGGGGTGAAAGGCCAATCAAATCAGGAAATAGCTGGTTCTCCGCGAAAGCTATTTAGGTAGCGCGTCGGATATCACCTGCGGGGGTAGAGCACTGGATGGGCTAGGGGGGCGCGAGCCTTACCAAACCTAACCAAACTCCGAATACCGCAGAGTGCAGTCCGGCAGACAGACGGTGGGTGCTAAGGTCCATCGTCGAGAGGGAAACAGCCCAGACCGCCAGCTAAGGTCCCCAAATCACGGCTAAGTGGGAAAGGATGTGGGAAGGCCATGACAACCAGGAGGTTGGCTTAGAAGCAGCCATCCTTTAAAGAAAGCGTAATAGCTCACTGGTCTAGTTAAGCCGGCCTGCGCCGAAAATGTATCGGGGCTCAAGCCGTGTACCGAAGCTGCGGATG
>NZ_WHOS01000151.1 GCF_013340935.1 Azospirillum melinis
AGGACAGCCTGCGCGGCGGATCGGGTGCCGACACGCTGCGCGGCGGATCGCAGAGCGACCGGCTGTTCGGCGGCTCCGGTAACGATCTGCTGGACGGCGGCAGCGAGGATGACACGCTGGACGGCGGGACCGGCAACGACAGCCTGTACGGCGGCAGCGGTGCCGACCTGCTTTATGGCGGCATGGGCGACGATCTGCTGGATGGCGGCACCGATGCCAACCGGCTCTATGGCGGCAGCGGCAACGACACTCTGCTGGGCGGCGACGTGAGCGACACGCTCGACGGCGGCAGCGGCGACGATGTCATCCGCGGCGGCACCGGGGCCGACGTCATCAGCGGCGGCGCCGGCAACGACAGCATCGACGGCGGCGAAAACGACGACAGCATCGACGGCGGCAGCGGCAATGACACGATCATCGGCGGCGGTGGCCGCGACATCGTGCTGGCCGGCGACGGCGACGATCTGGTGACGGACGGCGACGGCGTGTGGAGCGACGACCGCTTCGACGGCGGGGCTGGCAACGACACGCTGGACGGCGGCCTCGGCAGCGATACGCTGATCGGCGGGGCCGGCAACGACCGGCTGACGGTGGGTGCCGATTACAACGGCGATTGGCTGGACGGCGGCGACGGCGACGATACGCTGGTCGGCGGGCTGGGCGCCGACACCCTGCTGGGCGGCGCCGGCAATGACGTGCTGAAGGGCGGCGGCGGCAACGACGTCCTCGACGGCGGCGACGGCATCGACATCGCCGATTACTCTGCCGAGACCGGCGCGATCTCCATCGATCTTGCGACCGGCGAGGTGCGCCACGGCGGCTGGATGGCCGACCGCGTGTCGGGCATCGAGACCATTCTCGCCGGTGGCGGTGCCGACACGCTGGCCGGCGA
>NZ_WHOS01000152.1 GCF_013340935.1 Azospirillum melinis
CCCCCGCCCTCGTCCCAGAGCGCCACCGACGCCTTCAAGCGCGACCTGATCCGGCCGGAGGTCGACCGCATGCGCACCGACGACGCCATGGGCCGGCTCGACCCGCTGGGCCAGCGCGACCTGATGCGGCGCGAGAACGATTTGCGTCAATTCGGCGACCCGCTGGCGCGGTAGCGGCAACCCCGCCATCCCCGGCAGCGCCGGTCCTGACGGCTTGACCCCGCCCCCGCTCAGCCGCCATACCGGCAGCTGGAGCTGAACGGACAGCTGAACGGAAGGGGGGGATGCGGGCGCATGACGACGGTGACGGGGGCCTTCGGCAACGGGCTGACCACGCCGGTGTGGGTGCTGCAGCATCTGCTGGGCATCCTCGGCATCGGCATGTGGGCCGGACAGGCCGGCGGCACCGCGGTGTGGCAGGTGCCGGCCGCCGCGGTGACCGCCGCGCTGGCCGCGGGCTTCGCCGCCCAGATGGGCGTGCGGCTGCCCTATGCCGGGCCGGGGTTGGCCGCCTCGCTGGTGGTGGTCGGGTCGCTGGTGGCGCTGGGGGTGCGCGCCCCGGCGGTGGTGGCGGTGCTGGTTGCCGCGGTCGCCGCGGTGTTCCACGGCCATGCGCATCAGGGACCGCCGCTCTATTGGGCCGGTTTCGCGTCAGGGTTGATGCTGGTGGCCTGCGGCGGGCTGGGTCTGGCGATTGCGGTGACGCAGGCCGAGTCGGACCGCGCCGTACGTTTGTGTGGCGGTGCGGTAGCAGTCGCCGGCGTTCTCGACAACTCGCCCTTCCCACAGATAGAGAAGGCGAGTGATTGGCGCGAGCGGCGTCGCTAACAAAACAAACTCTGTACGTTACAGTGCTCTGACACAGTGAGCACTACCAACG
>NZ_WHOS01000153.1 GCF_013340935.1 Azospirillum melinis
AGGGTCCGGACTCATAACCAGTAGGCGACGGTTGCGGCGATGTGGACGGCGGCCATGAAGTTGGTGGCGGAGCGGTCATAGCGGGTGGCAATGCGCCGGAAGTCCTTGAGGCGTCCAAACATACGCTCGATGACGTTACGGTTCCGATAAAGGTAGGGTGAGAAGCAGTTTTTCCAGCGCTTGTTGGCGCGTGGCGGAATGTTGGGCGCGGCCCCGGCCTCTTCGATCTTCCGGCGAACAGCGGCGCTGTCGTATCCCTTGTCGCCGTGCAGGAGATCGGTGGCAGGCATCCGGTCGAGCAAACGGTCGGCGGCGGTGCAGTCAGCGACCTGACCGCCGGTCAGCAAGAAGGCAAGCGGCCGCCCACGCGGATCGCTCAGGGCATGGATTTTGGTGGTTCGTCCACCTCGCGACCGCCCGATGGCCTGGGCACGCTCCCCCCTTTGCCGCCGCTTGCCGAACGATGGGCGCGCACGGCCGTAGAGTCGATCATCACCTGGGCCGGTGGGCCACCCGCCGCCGCCAAGGCATGGAAGATGTCCTCCCACACGCCCTTGGCCGCCCAGCGGACAAAGCGGTTGTAGAGCGTCTTGCGCGGACCGTAGACCGGTGGAGCATCCGCCCAGCGCCCGCCCGACTTCAGCACATGGACAATTCCGCTGATCACACGGCGATCGTCCACGCGCGGCTTGCCTCGGGTGTCGCGCGGAAGGTGCGGTTCAAGCCGCCCAAACTGCTCCACCGTCAACCAGAACTGACCGTCGCTCATCGCAAAGCCCCTTTCCAGGGCGTTGAATCACAACGGCTCACTGACGGAAAGGCTCTTTATGGGTCCGTACCCTA
>NZ_WHOS01000154.1 GCF_013340935.1 Azospirillum melinis
GATGACCTTGCTGTCCTTCATGCCGGCCAGATGCTGGATCGCACCCGAGATGCCGACGGCGATGTACAGCTCCGGCGCCACGATCTTGCCGGTTTGCCCGACCTGATAGTCGTTCGGCACGAACCCAGCGTCCACGGCGGCGCGCGACGCACCGACCGCGGCACCCAGCTTGTCGGCCAGGGCCTCCAGCAGCGGGAAGTTCTCGCCCGACTGCATGCCGCGCCCGCCCGACACCACCACACGGGCGGATGTGAGTTCCGGACGCTCCGACTTGGTCAGCTCGGCCGAGACGAAGCTCGACAGCCCGGCGGCACCGGCGCCCGACACGGCCTCGACGGCGGCCGAACCGCTTTCGGAGGCTGCGGTCTCGAAGGCGGTGGTGCGGACGGTGATCACCTTCACCGCATCGGCCGACTGCACGGTGGCAATCGCATTGCCGGCGTAGATCGGCCGCTCGAAGCTGTCGGCCGACACCACGGCGGTGATGTCGGAGATGGCGGCGACGTCCAGCAGCGCCGCGACGCGCGGCAGAAGGTTCTTGCCGACCGAGGTGGCGCCGGCCAGCACATGGCCGTAGCCGCCGCCCTTGACGGTGGACACCACCAGCGGGGCGACGTCTTCCGGCAGTTGGTGCTCGTAAGCGGCATCGTCGGCCAGCAGCACCTTGGCGACACCGGCCACTTTGGATGCGGCATCGGCAGCAGCCTGCGCGCCCTTGCCGGCGACCAGGATATGGACATCGCCGCCAATCTTGGACGCAGCGGTGACGGCGTTCAGCGTGGCGGGCTTCAGCG